>CAVRQP010000012.1:0-246016 GCA_963723445.1 Vulcanimicrobiota bacterium | reverse complement strand
AAGAATCTATGTGTGGACGGATGTGCAGCGCTACTACGACGAAGGCCACGGCTTCGTCGAATGTCAGAACCACTTTCGGTTTTCCCACACGGCTTGGGTCAAGGCGATCCGCCGAGGCGAACTGCGCGCGAAATCGGCTCCATACCGAGATCGCCGGCGCAAGTACGATTGGTCGGAGGTTCAGCAGTACTACGATCAAGGGCACTCGTACCGTGAATGCAAGGTGAAATTCGGCTTCAACTCGGGGAGCTGGTGGAAGGCGCGCCTGCGGGGTGAGATAACGACCCGGCCGTTCGGTGCGCCGCTACCGGAGTTGCTCGCTCAAGGGAAGAGCCGCCACAACATCAAGATGCGCTTGATCAAAGCTGGTATACTTGAAAATCGGTGCCAGGAGTGTGGGCTGACCGAGTGGAGGGGGAGACGCCTCGCCGTTCAAATCGACCACGTCAACGGCATCAACGACGACAATCGGCTCGAGAATCTGCGGATGCTTTGCCCGAACTGTCACAGCCAAACGGAGACGTACGGATCAAGAAATAGGAAAGTCGCTCGCTTGTCCCCCTTAGCTTAGTTGGTAGAGCGCCGCACTCTGGATGCGGATGGCGTGGTTCGAGCCCATGAGGGGGAGCATGGCCCTATCGTCTAGAGGCCTAGGACGCCGCCCTCTCACGGCGGTAACACGGGTTCGAATCCCGTTGGGGCTATATTTCGGTGTTCGAACAGCCGTGTCACGACGCGGTTTTTCGATTTTCGAGACTCGAAATGGTACGGTCGGAGGTTCCGAAACGACCGGTTACCGTACGAGTACGGCCCCGGCGGCCGACACGATACCGGAAGTCGCGAGCGCCCATTGGACGTATTCCGATGGCGATCGCTCGGGCTCTACGGCGCTCAAGGAACTCTCAGTGCGGGCTGCGGCAACGCGTATGGAAGCGAGTGCGACAGCTGAGCGACATGGGAAACAACACGCAGGATGTGGTTGCGACATCGCTCGGCGCATTGACCCGCCGGCGAGCTCGTACGTGATGGAGTCGCGTGCGGCGATGCAGCTGCGCGCGGCATTCGCGATCACATCGCGGCCAGCCGCGCGCCTCGAAGCGGTTCGGCATTTGCCAGAACTCCATTCACGTGGACTCGATCTATCTCCGTGCCGCACGGCAACGGCAACGTATCGGTACACGAATCATGCGGGCTCTCAATCCTGAAGCGGCGACGGCACGAGTTCCGATACGGCTCAGCACGGCCAAGATCAACGATGCTCTCGCCCCCTCTATGAACGGCTCGGTTTCACATCGATCCGGGAGAACGACCTGAAAGTCGACATGGATCGTCAAGCGGAACGCTGAAGCAGCCCGGCGCCGGTCTTGGCAGAGCCGCTTGAGGAGAATCTCGTGATGATCGTTCGGCCGTTCGTTCGGCATGTCGCTGCCTTTGCGGCGGTCGCGATCCTTCTCGCCGGCACGCTGCCCGTGCGCGCCGCGGACCCGTCCGCGGTCAGCCTTGCCGACGATACGCCGATGAAGACGGCGTCCGGTGCGGGGTTCACCGCGCCGAAGTCGTGGAGCGTCGGCGGCGGCGGGACGATGACGGTGCTGACCGCGCCCGAAGGCGACGTTCATGTCGCGGTGCTCGATGTCGCCGGGGCTGCAGACGGGCGCGACGCCATCGCCCGCGCCTGGCTCGCATATGAACCGTCGTTCAAGCGATCGATCACGCAAGCGAACAACCTGCCCGCCCGCGATGGTTGGGATGCTATCACCGTCGTCGGCTACGAAACCTCACCAAGCGAGCACGTCGTGGTGCGAGGCTTCGCACTCCGCAAGGGGACGACGTGGACCGTGCTCCTCCTCGAGGGCAGCGCTGCAACGTTCGAGAAGCGCGGCGCGCAGGTCGGCCTGATTGCCGAAAGCGTGCGGCCGGGCGGATACGCGCGCGAAACATTCGCTGGGCGCACGGCACACCGGTTGGATCCGGAGCGTATCGCAGCGCTGACGTCATTCATCACGACTGCGATGGAGCAACTCCACGTGCCGGGCACGGCGATCGCCCTCATCGATCACGGCAAGGTCGTCTTCGAAGGAGGTTTCGGCGTGCGAAATGTCTCGACGGCGCAGCCCATCGATGCGAACACGCTGTTCATGGTCGCCTCGAATACGAAAGGCATGTCGACGCTGCTCCTCGCGGAGCTCGTCGACCAGGGGAAGCTGCGCTGGGACGAGCCGGTGGTCGACGTCTTTCCGTCGTTTCGGTTGGGCGATGAAGCGACAACCAAAAGCGTGCTCGTGAAGGATCTCGTCTGCGCGTGCACCGGTCTCCCACGCAAAGACCTGGAATGGATCTTCACGACGACCCCGCAGACGCCGGTGACGAAGACGTTCGATTTCCTCGCGGCAACCGCGCCGACCAGCAAGTTCGGCGAGGTGTTTCAGTACAACAATCTGATGGCGACGGCCGCGGGCTACATCGCCGGACACGTCGCGTACCCGAACATGGAGATGGGCGCGGCATACGACCGCGCGATGCAGACGATGGTCTTCGATCCGCTCGGCATGCGGAGCACGACGTTCGACACCGCGAAGGCGCGCGCGAGCGATCACGCCGACCCCTACGGAATCGACGTCGATGGGAAGACGGCACCGGACAACTTCGCGATCGACGACGCGATCGCGCCATACCGTCCGGCAGGCGGCGCCTGGTCCTCGGTGCACGACATGACGCGCTACGTCGAGAACGAGCTCGCCCTGGGCGCGCTGCCGAACGGGCGACGGCTGGTCTCGGAGAAGAACCTCCTCCAGCGGCGCGAGCGGACCGTTGCGATCGGCGAGACCGGCTGGTACGGCATGGGTCTCATGAGCGATACCACGTACGGCGTTACCGTCGTGCACCACGGCGGGGACCTGCCCGGCTATCACAGCGACTGGTTCGCCTTCCCGGATGCTCAGGTCGGGGCGGTGATCCTCACCAATGCCGACCAAGGCGTCGGGATGCGCAATCCGTTCATGCGGCGGATCCTCGAGGTGCTCTACGACGGCAAGGCGGAAGCCGCGGAGGATGTCACGACGTCCGCCAAGCTCCTGTTTCAGACGGTCGCGGCGCAGCGCGCGAAGATCACAGTGCCCGCAGCCGCCGATGCGGCGGCGCAGCTCGCCGCGTCATACAGCAATCCCGACCTCGGACCGCTGACGGTCGTCCGCGACGCAGGCGGCGTGACATTTCGGTTCATAGCGTTCTCCAGCCGAGTAGCGACGCGCAAGAGCGAGGACGGGTCGACCTCGTTCATCACGATTGATCCCGGCAATCAGGGCTTCGCCTTCGTGCTCGGGAGTGGCGCGCGGACGCTCACGCTGCGCGATGGACAGCACACGTATGTCTTCACGCCGTCGTAGCGGGACAAAACGTCGCCGGCGACGCCGTGCTGCGTCAGCCACGTCACGACGGAATGCGCGCGCGAGCGACAGCTTCAAGTTGTAGTCCGTGCCGCCTTGATTGTCCGTGTGTCCGGCGATCGTCCAGCGAGATCCCGGGCTACTCTTGATGAGTTTTGCAGGATCTGGTTCAGCGACGGCAGGCTGTCGGGGCGCAGCTCCGCCGATGCGGTATCGACAAGCCGAAAGCGATCAAATCGTCGGCGTCATGCGCGAGAACGGTATTCCCGTCACGTGCGTCGTTTTCGAAGACGAAGGGCACGGCTTTGCGAACCCAGCCAACAGCATCCGCTTCTTCGCGGCCGCGGAGACCTTTCTCGCCGATGCCTTGGGCGGTCGCGTCGAGCCGCCGAACGCGGATGAAGACATCGGACCGTATCTGCGCTAAACGGCTCTTCGCTCGTACCGTCCGATCATCACGCAGACGCACGGCTCTCTCGCTTTCAGCAGTCTGCGTGTCCCTCACGCTTCGCGGCCGGCGAACGCTCGGACCGGTAGCAGCACCTTGATGTAGCTCCCGAACCGGGGCAATCGGTGTACCACGACCTCGTCGGCCAGCGCCTGTACCAGGAAAAGTCCACGCCCCGACTCCGACCAAATGTCCTTTGGCAGCGCCGGTTCCGCGTCGAAGCCCGTCCCCTCGTCCATCACGTGCAGCCATATCCCTTTTTCGTCGGTGGAGAGCGAGAGGCTCAACCGTCCCGGCGCATGACGCAGCGCGTTCCCGACGAGTTCGCTGAATATGAGCGCGCACGCGCTGACGTCGCCGTGCGGCCCGACGTACGCCGAAACCGCAGAGAGATAGTCTTGCTTGATCGCATATGCGGAGGCCGAGTCGACGACGTCGAAACCCCAGTTCGTGCGGTTGCCGTCGAGGCGAACCACGAGGACCGCCGCGTCGTCCCTGGCGGCCTCCCCCGAGGCAAGGCGCATAATAAACCGCGCCGGGTTTGCGGAGGTCAGCACCTCTTCGCCGCCCAGCAGATCCGCGAGGTCTTTCTCGCCCGCGACCGGATCGCGGTGAACTTCGGTCAACCCGTCCGTGTAGAGCACGAGTAGCGACATGTCGTCCAGCGCACGCGTCTTGGTGACGAACTTCGCCTTCGGATCCGCGCCCAAGGGGAGCGCGGTTTCGAGCTGCAGGACGGACACCGTCCCGTCCATGTGCCGTGCGAGCGGCGGCGGGTGGCCGGCCGACGCATACTGCAGCCGCTTCCCCGAGCAGTCCATCACCGCGACGAACGCTGTCGCCAGCTCTTCGCGGCGACTGTCGTTCACGAGCGCTGCGTTGAGGAGCGTAAGCATTTCGCCGGGATCGCGCGTTACGACGGCGGCCATGCGGACCCATTGTCGCAATTGCACCATGAGACGTGCCGCGTCGACTCCTTTGCCGGTGACGTCGCCGATCGTCATGACGATGTCGTCGTGCGACCGGAACGCGTCGTACCAGTCACCGCCGAGGGCCGATTCGTGTTGCGCCGCTTGGTACATAGCGCTGAACTGGACGTTCGCGCCGTCGGGCATGCTCTCGTTCAGGAAAGCGCGCTGCAGCGTTTCGGCGACGTGCTGCTCGCGGCTGAACTGCTTGGCATTGGCTACGGCGAGTCCGGCACGACGACCGAGTTCTTGCGCGGCGTCCACGTCCCCGTGGTCGAACCGCACTGATCCGCTCGTACGGACGAACGTGAGCGCCCCGAACACCGCGCCATGTGCTTCGACGGGCACGACGATCTTGGAGTGATACCGCATCAGCCGCATGAACGCTTCGTGCTCGTCCGACGAAGCGTGGCGAAGGAGGGTCGCTTCGTCGAAGTTCGGCACAAAGAACGATTTACCGGTTTGCGCAACCTGCCTAGCAGGATGGACACCGCGCGTCTCGCCTTGCAATAGCGGCGTGACGAGCGCTTTGAGTGATGACTCTTTTTCTGGATCTTGATGCGCACCGACGCTCACGTACAACCGGCCCGTGTTCTCGTCGATGAGGTCGAAGAGACAGAGGTCCGAGAATGACTCGACGGCCGTCCGCGCAACGTTGGTCAACGTCTCTTCGAGGTCGAGCGAGCGGTGAAACAACTCGCCCGCGCGCACCAAGAGCGACAGCCGGCGCTGGGTAGCCTGCTCGCTGCCGTACTGCTTTGCGTTTGCGACAGCAAGACCGGCGCGGCGCCCCAACTCTTCGGCCGCCTCTCGGTCGGCCGGCTCAAAGGGCCGCGCGCCGGCCACGCGCACGAACGAGAGCGCTCCGTACAACTCGCCGCCGGCGCCGACCGCCACGACGATTTTGGACGCGTACCTCAAGTCCCGCATGAATGCTTCGTGCTCATCCGACGACGCGTGCTCGAGTAAGCTCGCTTCGTCGAACTCCGGCACGTAATACGTCTTTCCGGTTTGCGAAACCTGACGAGCCGGATGCATTCTTCGTGTTTCTGCTCGAAGAACCGGTGTAACCCGCTCCCTCAGTGAAGCGGCGACGTCAGGATCGCGATGAGCGCCCACGCTCACGTACAGCTGACCGGTCACGTCGTCGATGAGGTCGAACAAGCACAAGTCACAGAACGACTCGATCGCCGTATGCGCTACGTTCGAGAGCGTTTCGTCGATTTCTAACGAGCGGTGGAACAACTCGCCGGCGCGGACGAGTAATGTCAGCCGCTGCTGCGTCGCGCCCTCGCGAGCGTACTCCTCCGCATTGGCGACGGCGAGTCCCGCACGCCGGCCCAACTCTTCGGCGGCCTCTGCGTCTGCGGCGTCAAACGGCTCGGCATCCGCGGTGCGCACGAACGTAAGCGCGCCGAAGATTCGCTCCCGCGTGAGCACCGGAACGACGATCTTCGACCGGTACTTCATGCGCCTCATGAATGCTTCGTGCTGGGCCGACGACGCGTGTTCGAGAAGCGTCTGCTCGTCAAACACCTGCACGAAGAACGTTGCCCCGGTTTGGGACACTTGCCGAGCAGGGTGCGGCCGGCGCGTCTCAGCCTGCAGAAGCGGCGTCACGAGGTCTGCGAGGACGTCCTCGATCTCCGGATCGCGATGCGCACCCAAACAGAGGTATAGCCGGCTCGTCCGCGCGTCGATCAAGTCGACCAAACATAGGTCCGCAAATGACTCGACTGCCGTGCGAGCAACGTTCGAGAGGGTCTCTCGCAAGTCGAGCGACCGGTGAAAGAGTTCACCAGCCCTGACAAGCAGGGCGAGACGACGCCGAGTAGCATCCTCTCCGGAACTTGACGCAGCCAAAAGCCCTCCAGCTGATGAGCGAGGACGCGGTGATGCGGCCCCGCCCAGGGCGGGTTGTACCCAGCCGGTTACCCGTTCCACCTTCGCGTCGTTCCCGGCCCGCAGGCTGCCGCCCTCGACCTTCGCCTGCTCGACGTCGGGACGTGCGTCAGCCTCCCCGCCCGCGCAACGCCGTGCCGGGCAGGCTCTCTAGCGAATCAGCCCGTGCTACGCGAGCCGGTCTCCCTACAATTAGGAACGCCGTGCATAGCTGTGCATAAGCGTGATGGTGACGAGCTTTACGCCGGTCTCACGGGCTCTGGGTGCGCGTCGTAACGCTCGAAGGCCTGAAGACGGCCCGCGATCGATCATCCATTCCAAGTTACCTCATGTTGTGCGCAAGCGTTTTCTTCACGCTCCCGCCCGTTGCGCCGACGATGTCGTCGATCCGCCAACCACCTGCAGAGCGCCTTGACCAGCATGATCTTGAGGTGTCCGGCCGAGGGATCTTTCGGGTAGTGCACCGTTGCGGTAACCGTGGCGATGCCGTTGTTCGTAATCGAACTGCCGAGGCTTACGCTCGACGCCTCGATCTGCGCGTCGATGAACGGATCGGCTTCGAGCACCTCGCCGTGAACCTGCTCGTACGGGGGCACGCGAGCGAGCAGCGCATAGAACGACGGCGTCAAGAACCGCCGCGCGCCGATGAGTTGAGTGAACGCCCGCCCCTTCACGCTCGGAGAAAAATACCACTCGTAGAAGGATTGCACCACGGCGGCCGGCCGCGGCTCCGGGGCGCCCGCGGCAATCGTCGGCGCCAAGAACGCGAGACCACAGAACAGGGCGATCGTTCTGATGCTCATTCGGGCGACTTCCCTTCAGGCCGCGTCGCTCCATCTCGCGGCGCCGAAGGTTTCGAAAGCCTCGTGCAAACGGGGCGTCACGCAGGGAGAATTGAGGAGAAGCGATGATCGAAAATAGCCAAAGGGCTGACGAGGCGCAGCTCCGGTTACGCGATAAGATCGTGTCGTTCTACTCGCCCGAAGTCGCGGCGTTCGACGTCGTACCACCGCTTCAGTATGCGGGGACTCAGGCATATGGGAAATCCTTTCGAAGGATGTTCGACGGGTTTCGAGGTCCAATCCTTAACTTGATCCGCCGCTCGATCGGCAGGATTGTCGTAGGTACGCCGCAACCTCAGGGGGCCGAAACGAGCACCATGTGATCGAGACGGCCCGTCCTCCTGTGGGGGACCGTTCCGAGAGGGGCCGGCTTGTGCGTTCGTTTCTTGCCGCGGCGTGTTTCGTTGCCGTCCTGCTGGCCGGCTGCGGCGGTCGTACTGCCGCGGTCGCTCCCGAGGCGCCGCTCGGAACCGGTCCGACCGGGGCGCCGGTGAACGGCTCCCAATCGGTCCGCGTGACGCTCGTCCTGGGCGGCAAGTCCGGGCAGGTTTCGAGCGCCGTGCGGCGCCCTCGGTTCGTCTCCCCCTCGACGATGGGCTTCGACCTGAAAGTGTTCGCGCACGGCGGAAACACCATCATCGGCGAGTCGGAGACGGACATCTCGTCGGGCTCGCCGGCGTGCGGCGGACAGACCGGTCTGCCGCGCACGTGCACCATATCGGTGGCGGCGCCGCCCGGCAACGACGACTTCGTCGGCACGACGTATGACGCGAAGCCTGTCAACAACTCGTTCGCAAGCGGCCACCGTCTCGGATTCGGGACGCTGACGGCGACGATCGTGGCCGGCGCCAGCAACGGCTTCACGTTGTTCCTCAGCGGCGTCATCAACTCGCTGGGTTTTCTGGCACCGAACGCCTCCCTTGCGGCCGATGGCGTGACCCACGCGTTCGGGTTCGTCCTGAACCCGTCGGATTTCGACAACAATCCGATTACGGCCGGGTCGAACGACCCGTATCAGAACCCGATCTCGGTGCAGCTCACCGAGAGCGGCGGCAGCGGGCACGCCCAGATCGTCAAGAACGGCACGCCGACCGGCGGCACGTCGACGATGCTGAACCACTCGACGGATACGGTCGCCGTCCAGTACGACGGAGGCGGCGCGCCCGGCTACGACGTGTCGGTGAACGTCAGCGCGAGCGGCGTCACGCCCGAAACGCTGGTGATCTCACCGCTGTACGCCACGTCCTCGAGCCCATTTTTCTCGCACAACACCCTGGAATTCACCGGCTCCGGGCAGACCGCCCAGGTCAACCTCAGCGAGACGGGTGCGCCAAACGCCACGACGTATACGGCGACGCCGAACGCGACCTGTGCCGGCGTCGCGAGCGCGTCCGCGCCGAGCGGGCCGCCGAACGCGGCGTCGACGACGGTGACGGCGGGTTCGAACGGCGGCTCGTGCACGATCGCGTTCTCAGACGGTTCCAGCACGGTCACCTGGACTATCAGCGTCTCGACAGCTAGCGGCAGCGTGACGATCCCGTCCGGCGCGCTCGGTCCCATCGTCTTCAATGGTTATTCGAACGGACCGATCCAGGGACAGACCGATCCGGCCTCCGGCAAGCCCTGGCTCTCCAACTCGTGCAGCAACAACGATTACAGCGCGAACGTCGCGAACACGTCTAGCTACCCGTCGTCAGAGTGGGCGGGCTTCGTGCAACCGACGAAAGCCCTACAGTTCGACAACTCGATCACCCAGACGTGCCTCAACGGGCTCGCTACGCCGGAGGGCCCGAAGACCTCCGGTTACCCGAACTCGCTGACCAGCACGACGGGACCCGTCCAGTGCGGGCCGACGTGCAACCCCTACTTCTCATTCGAGTTTGTCGCCACGTCCGCGACGGGAGCGTTCCAACCGGACCTCGAGATGGAGTTCTCGCCGGTGTTCGCGAACGACGGCGAGCGCATGGCCTGGGTTGGGTTGTGGCACACCACCGATCACGGCGGCAATCAGAAGCTCCTGATCTTCACCACCGACGCGGAAGGTGTCAGCGCACCTGCGCCGTGCTTCCAATGCACGAACTTCGTCGCGCACGAGGTCGCGTACGTCGATCCGGCGCTTGCCGCACAAGATCGGTCTCGCGATGAGCTTCGTGCAGCCGAGCAACGACACCGTGACGGTCTACGTCGACGGCGTGCAACAGCCGGCCGCCACGACGTTCCGGTCGTGGGAAGACTACTACCTCCTCGATACGGCGGACGACCCTGGACACGCGAACCCGTACTCGCGTGCCGTCGACGACGTCGTGCTTCGCGCCGGCAACGTCGACGCGTGCGTGAACTTCAGCGACTACAGTACCGGTTCGTGCAATTCCGCATCGCCGCGGGTCGGCCATCCGGGTCACACCGCCAATAACCTCAATGGTTTTTTGATCACTAACGTCACGACGTGCTCGGGCACGGCTGCGAGCTGCGCGGGTGCGATCCAGACCTCGAGCGTGCGCCGATCGTCGGCTGTGCGGCGCTAGGATTCCGGGCCGACAGGCGCTCAGCGGAGCATTCGTCGCGCTCGTCGGAGTCTACGCCCTCATCACCAGGTAGCCGTCTGCAAGGCCCTGTTGGCGACCGACGACGACGATCGGCGCCCAGTGGTCAGGAACCAACGTATGAAGGACGCCGGACGACCGCGACCGTGTCAATGAGAAGCGGGGCTCTCACAGCGAGTCCTTTCCCCGATACTCAAGAGTGCTAGTGTTAGAGGGCCACGAAAAGGAGCCGGGCCTCGTTGTCTGACACCGCGAAGGACAGGCGCCAGATGATCCGCCAGCGGGTGCTGCTCGGGCTCGGCGTGATTTTCAATTTTCTGCTGCCCTGGGGACTCTACCGCTTGAGCGTACCGCGCCTGGGCGAAGCGTATGCGATCATCTTCTCCGCAGCGGCACCGGCGGTTTGGAGCCTCTTCCAGTTCGTACGGAGGCGCAAGGCCGACGTGATGTCGGTCATCGTGCTGAGCGGGATCGGCCTGACACTCTTACCGCTCGCATTCGGCGGGTCGCCCAAGCTCTTGCTGTTCCGAGAATCGCTGGTCACCGGATTGGGCGGTCTCGTGCTCTTCGGCTCCGCATTGATTCGCCGCCCGCTCTTGTTCGTGATGATCATGCCGGTGGTGCGCGCGGCAATGAGCGGGCAATCCGCAATGGCGACGGTCTTGCCCGCCGGCGTCGTCGCTCGCGCGCTCGGTCAGTGGGAATCCTTTGCCGACAAGCCATGGTTTCGACGCGTGATGACGATGATGACGGCCTTCACCGGTCTCGTCTTAGTCGCCGAAACCACCGTCCGGGGCGTGCTCATCTTTTCGCAGCCGACCGAACGCGTTCTGCTCCTCGCCCCGCTCATCCAATACGGCGCATCGGGAGTGATCTTGCTCTGGACGTTTCTCTACTTCGTCCCCGCCGTCCGCCGAGGAGCAGACGGAAACCAACCTCCAGCATTGTCCTAAGCGTGATGTCGAGACGAACGTTGCCGTCACAAACCAGGGCCCGCATCGCTGCGAGCCCCGTCGTGATGGGAGCGACTACACGCGGTATCCGGTGAACGTCCCGACGCCGCCCGGCTGGTACGAGTCTCTCCAGGTTCCGCTGATGCCCTGCGGCCCCAAGACGCCGAAGAACGTGACGACGCTGTTGACCTGAGCCGACGATGTCGCGATTCTGTTCCAGCGCCAGGTGATTCGCGCGCCGTTCACGCCGCCGCCCGTCACCGACCCGATCCCGGCCGCGCCTTTGCACGACCCGGTCAACGTGTTTCCCGACTGCCGAAAGACGCATACCGGCGCAACGGTCTCGGCGTTCCCCATGCGGCCGCTGAAGGACCAGGTTCCCGCGAAATTGGCGGCCGACGCGATACCGGGCACGGAAACAGCCAGTGCCAATCCTGCGAGTGCGCTCGCGCAACGCAGCGTTGAGGTCAAGTTCATGGCTCTCCTAGAAGTAGCATCGTGATGAAGGCTCGGCGTTCGAAAGCCGGCGGCGAACCGTTGTCTTCACCATAGGAGCCGATCGAGCCCCGCGGTATGGGGGGTAACCCTACTCCGCTCACGCACCGCGTTCGAACGGACGACCATGCATGCGCGAGCATCTTCTGCCATCGACCGCGAAAGACGGGACTCGCGTGCCGATCGATATTGCCGTCGCCCTTGATGCCGTTGTAGCAGCCGTCTCCGATGACGAGCCGCGGATCCTGGTCCGCTCCGGCGGAGACGCTCCGACGGGCGACGCGCTGCCCGCCGGACCCTTCGATGCGGAGACCGATGCCACGCTCGATGCCGGGCTGCGCCGATGGGTCACCGAACAGGCCGGGCTCCGGCTCGGCCACATCGAGCAGCTGTACACCTTCGGGGATCGCGGGCGGGACGCGCGCCGCCGGGTGCTCTCCGTCGCCTACCTCGCGTTCGTTCGCGAAAGCGAACCGCGGGTCGCGAGCGTCGGCTGGCGCGCCTGGTACTGCTATTTCCCGTGGGAGGACTGGCGTGCCGGCCGGCCGGCGATCGTGGACGACGTGATCCATCCAGCCGTCGAGGCGTGGATCTCAGCAGCACCCGACGCGGACGAACGATTGCTGCGCGAACGCCGGGCGCGACGAACGGTCGGGCTGCGCGGCAGCGCCTGGAACGACACGCCGGCCCTCGAGCGCTACGAGTTGCTGTGGGAGATCGGCCTGGTCGCGGAATCGCCGATTCCCGGCGGCGTGCACTTGGGTGAACGGATGGCGTTCGACCATCGGCGCATCGTCGCAACCGCGCTGGGTCGCGTTCGCGGCGCGCTCCGTTGGCGGCCCCTCGTGTTCGAACTGCTGCCGCCCGACTTCACCATGGCCCAGCTCCAGCGCACCGTCGAGGCGCTCGCGGGCCGGCGCCTGCACACGCCAAACTTCCGGCGGCTCGTCGAGGACGCCGGCTTGATCGAGCCGACCGGCGCGTGGCGCCAGACGACCGGGCGCCCGGCAGCCCTGGTCCGCTTCCGCCCCGAGGCGACAACCGAACGGCCGGACAGCGGGATCGCGATTCGTTAAAAAGAAAAAAGGAGGCTTCTTCTCAAAACTGGAATAAGGCGGGCATCCCACCACAAATGTGTGGGTGACCGAGGACCCCATGATCGAGACCCTTCCCTTCACTCCGGAAATCGCCGAGCGGACCCGGCCCATCTACGACCGCGCCAAGGACGTGCTTGCGGCGGCCGAGTGGCCGCTCTTCGCGCCGTACATCGACGCGATCAATGCGCTCAAGCGCGAGCGCAACGCGGTGATCCTCGCGCACAACTACCAGACGCCGGAGATTTTCCACGGCGTCGCCGACATCGTCGGCGACTCGCTCCAGCTCGCCCGCGAGGCTCAGCAGGCACAAGCTGACGTGATCCTGGTCTGCGGCGTTCATTTCATGGGCGAAACCGCGAAGATTCTCAACCCGAACCGCACGGTGATCGTTCCCGACGCACGCGCCGGGTGCTCGCTCGCGGAGTCGATCTCCGCAGCGGACGTGCGGACATTGCGCGAACGCCATCCCGGCGTTCCCATCGTGACCTACGTGAACACGAGCGCGGCGGTAAAGGCCGAGTCCGACGTGTGCTGCACGTCGTCCAACGCCGTCAAGATCGTCGAGTCGCTGGGCGTTCCGCGCGTCATCATGATCCCCGACGAGTTCCTCGCGCGCTACGTCGCGTCGCAGACCGCGGTCGAGATCATCTCGTGGCAGGGACACTGCGAAGTTCACGAGCGCTTCCGCGCCGTTGACGTCGAACGGCTCCGCGAAGGCGAGGAAGGGCTGCTGGTGATCGCGCACCCGGAGTGCCCGCCCGACGTGATCGCCGCGGCGGACTTCGCCGGCTCCACCTCGGCGATGATCGACTTCGTGCGCGAGCGGGCGCCGCAGCGGGTCGTGATGCTGACCGAGTGTTCGATGAGCGACAACGTGGCCGCGCAGTTTCCGAACGTCGCGTTCGTGCGGCCGTGCAACCTGTGCCCGCACATGAAGCGTAACACGCTGCCGAAGATTCTGCGCGCGCTCGAGACGCTGCAGGACGAGATTCTGATCGACGAAGTCGTGCGCGTCCGCGCGCTCGTGGCGGTCGACCGGATGCTGGCCGTCGCATGAGGACCGACGTACTCGTCATCGGCGCGGGGGTCGCCGGCCTTTCCGCCGCGCTGGCGCTCGACGACCGTCCCGTGGTGGTCGCAAGCGAAGCGCCGCTCGGACGCGACCTCGCTTCCGCGTGGGCCCAGGGCGGCGTCGCGGCGGCCTTGGCGCGCGAGGACTCACCGGCGCAGCACGCGGCGGACACGCGCGCGGCCGGCGGCGGCATCGCGAATGATGCGGCGGTCGACGTGCTGACCGCGGAAGCCCCGGACTCGATCGCGGCGCTCGTCGCGCTCGGCGTCCCATTCGCCCGTGACGACAACGGCGCCCTATCGCTGGGCCTCGAGGGCGCGCATGCGCGGCGGCGGATCGCGCACGTCGCCGACGCGACAGGCGCCGCGATCGTCGGCGCGCTGCTCGACGCGGTCAAGGCGCGCCCGCGCGTGACGCTGCTCGAAGGCGTGCGCGCATCGCGACTGCTGACCGGACCCGACGGCAGCGTCCGCGGCGCCGTGCTGGTTGGAGCGGGCGGCGACGCCGTCGTGGTCGCCGCCGGCGCCGTGGTGCTCGCGACCGGCGGCTTCGGCGGCTTGTACGCGCGCACGACGACCCCGCTCGGGTCGCGCGGTAGCGGCATCGCCATGGCGGCGCGCGCCGGCGCGGTGCTGGCCGACCTCGAGTTCGTGCAGTTCCATCCGACCGCGATGCGGGTCGCCGCCGATCCGCTGCCGCTGGTGAGCGAAGCGGTGCGCGGCGAGGGGGCGGTGCTCGTGGACGGGCGCGGCACACCCATCATGCGCGGCCTCGACCCGCGCGGCGATCTCGCGCCACGCGACGTCGTCGCCCGCGCCGTCGCCGACGTCGAACGCGACGGGCGCTTCGCGTTCCTGGACGCCCGCTCGCTGGGCGCCGCGTTCGCGCAGCGTTTCCCCGGCATCCACGCGACCGCGCTGCGCAACGGAATCGATGCGCGCACCATGCCCATCCCCATCACCCCGGCGGCGCACTACACCATCGGCGGCATCGCGACGGACGTCGACGGTCGTACGTCGCTGCCGGGGCTGTGGGCCTGCGGCGAGGCCGCGGCGACCGGCCTGCACGGCGCAAACCGGCTGGCGAGCAACTCGCTGGTCGAAGGGCTCGTCTTCGGCGCGCGCGTGGGTCGCGCACTCAACGCAACGGCGGTCGCCAGCGCCACGCGTGTTCTCGGCGTGGTTCCAGCGCGGATCTCCGGCCGGACGCGGAGACGACCACGCGGCGATGCGGCGGCTGCGCGAGGCCACCAGCGACGGGTTGGGCGTGATCCGCGACGGTCGCGGCATGCAGCGCGCGCTGGACGTTTTCGACGAACTCGCATTCGAGGCGCCCAGCGAGTTGGTCGCCGATGCTGCGTACCTCGGCGCCGCGGTCGCGCGGTCCGCATTGGCACGCAAGGAGAGCCGCGGCGCGCATCAGCGCAGCGACTATCCCGCGGCCGACGCCGCGTTCGCGCGGCGCACGATCGTCGCCGGGCCACCGGCGCTGGCCAGAACGTCGTGATCGCGCTGCTCGTCGACGACTTGTGCGCGCCGCGCTGCGCGAGGACCTCGGAAGAGCCGGAGATATCACCACCGACGCGATCGTCCCGGCCGGCGCCGTGGGAACGGCGCGCTTCGTCGCGCGCGAGCCCGGTGTCGTCTCGGGCATCTTCGTCGTCGAACGCATCTTCGCGGTATTGGACCCGCGTGTCGTCGTGGCGGTCGCCGTCGCGGACGGCGGGCGCGTATCGAAAGGAACGGTCGTCGCGACGGTCACCGGCCCGCTGCGCCCGATGCTCACGGGTGAGCGAACAGCCCTCAACCTCCTTTCCCGCCTGAGCGGCGTCGCCAGCGCGACCTCGCGCCTGGTCGAAGCCGTCGCCGGAACGCGCGCGACGATCGTGGACACGCGCAAGACCACGCCTGGATTGCGCGCGCTCGAGAAGGCGGCCGTGCGCGACGGCGGCGGCTCCAACCATCGCTTCGGGCTCGACGACGCGATCCTCATCAAGGACAATCACGTCGCCGTCGCCGGCGGCATCACCGCGGCGATCGACGCGGCGCGCCGGGATGCCGGTCACCTCGTGAAGATCGAGATCGAGGTCGACACGCTCGCGCAGTTGGACGAAGCGCTGGCTGCACGTGCCGACATCATTCTCCTCGACAACTTTACCCTCGACGACCTGCGCGAAGCCGTCACCCGAACGGGAGGGCGCGCGCTCCTCGAAGCGTCGGGGCGAATCGACGCGGACACGGTGCGCGGCGTCGCCGAGACCGGCGTCGACCTGATATCGTCGGGCGCGCTGACGCACAGCGCGCGCATCCTCGACTTCGGCTTCGACATCGACTGACCGCCGAACTCGCTCGTCCCGGCTATAGCACCGAGCGTTCGTGTGCGCTATGATACAAGTACGGCGCCGCACAGCGACGCTCTCGAAACGTATATCGAGTGCCGGGCGTGGTCCCGGACCGCCTCTGTTGCAGATGAGCTCCGCAGAGGGATCAGCATGCGCGCAAACCTGCGTTATGTTCTTTGGCTGGCAGTGGCCGCAACGGCCTCGCTCGCCGCGTGTTCGGGCAACGGCGGCTCCGCCACGGTCGTTCGAGCCACGCCGACTGCGAGCCCCACGCCGAGTTCGACGGCAAGCTCCACGCCAACGGCAAGTCCGAAACCCTCCGGGAGCCCCGGGCCGACCGCCACGCCGACGCCGAGCCCGACCGCCTCGCCCACCCCGACGCGCACGGCAACTCCAACCCCGAAGCCCACCGCGACAGCCACTCCAACGCCGACCCCGACGCCCACGTCGACACCGACGAGCTCGGGGAACACGTCGTGCACGGCCCCCGTGGTGACGGCGGGGATATTCACGAGCATCGCCACAAGCGGCACCGTCACCGGCAATACGTACTCCCAGCTGAGCGGCGACTGGGAAGCGATCGGCTACGCGAGCCCGTCGCCGACGCCGACGCCGTCGCCGACGCCGACCATCACGCCGACGTCCGGACCGACTCCCACGCCGTCCGCCACGCCGACGCCGGGACCGTCGCCGACCCCCGTCATGGTCACGGAGTACTTCGGGGAATATACGGTCACGTCGTACAACGGAAGCGCGCTGGGCGGAGGAACCTACACGGCCGCTGCTACGAACGGCTGTTTCTTCATGATCCTCACGCAGCCGGCAGGGGGCATCGCAGGGCTGACCCGTGGTCGGATTGCTCCCGCCGCCGGGCCGACGCCGACCGCGAATGCCTTCGGCGACGGTGAGCCTAACGAGCCCGGCACCGAGGCGGAGACCTTCCTCGATGAAGGCTCGATCACGAACCTGACGATCAACAACCTGACGGCGACCAGCGGCAGCGGCAGCTTCTCGTTCACCAATGGCGCCGGGAAGACTGCGACCGGTACGATCACCATCACGGGCAGCAAGACAACGACAACCGCTGCGTTACGACGTAGTCGCATCGAAGCGTTGCGCGCACGCAGGATGCGTTTACGCACGCACTAGCGACGTAACGGCGACATCAGCCCGTAGTGCCTGAAACGGCCGTAGGACGCGGTCTCAGCCAATTGCCAGACCAACGGGCCGCGTGCTAGATGAGAGGATGATTGGTCCCAACGTCCTCACATTGACAAGTGGGAGCATGAGTGCACGCTCTGCGGAAAGGCGGAGACCTCTCATGCTAAACATCAAAACCATTTTCACCCCGCGGCTGCTCGGCGCGGCCATTGCAGCCGCCGCACTCATCTCCCCCGCGATCGCATCGGCGCAGGAGGTTCCGTCGTACGCCAACGGCGATGCGAATCAGCAGATCCAGGGGACCGTTTCCTCGATCAACGACACGTGGAACATCAGCGTCACGGATTCGAACGGTTACACGGACAGCGTCGAGCTGCATCAAGGGACGATCATCAATCCGACGGGTCTCACCCTCGAACCGGGGATGAGCGTCACGATCGCCGGTTATCCCGACGGGTCGAACTTCGACGCGATGGAGATCGACACGCCGTACCAATATGAAGGGCCGCCGCCGACGCCGGTCTATTACGGGGCGGGCGCCTGGTACCCGGGCTATGCCTATGGCTGGGGCCCGTCGTTCAGCCTCTTCTTCGACTTCAGCAGCCGGAACTTCGAACGGCGTTCGTTCAGCTTCGCCGGCGAAGTTCGGCACGCGATGGCGCCTCCGGCGGGTTGGGAGAATCGTCCGCACGGTTACATCGGCAACGCCGGCAACGCTCGCGGCGCGCAGCGCAGCTACGCGCCGCCGGCATCGGTCTCGCAATACCGCCGGCCGACGGTCAACAGCGGAGCCCCGCACACCGCCTATGCCGCGCCGCAGCCTCGCACCTACGGGCCGCCGCAACAGACGCGCAGCTTCGTAGCACCGCCGCAGCAGACGCGCAGCTTCGTACGCACCGCCGCAGCAAACGCGCACCTACGCCGCACCGCCGCAGCAGACGCGCACGTTCGTCGCTCCGCCGCAGCAGACGCGCAGCTACGCTCCGCCGCAGCAGACGCGCAGTTACGCTCCGCCGCCGCAGCAGACGCGCAGCTACGCTCCGCCGCAGCAGACGCGCAGCTACGCTCCGCCGCAGCAGACGCGCACCTACTCCGCACCGGCCCCTCGAGCGGCAGCTCCCGCCGCGCGAGGCAGCCAAGACGAGCCGCGGACGTCGCCACTCCTAGATCCTCGACCGGCGAATCGACCGACGCGCGTCCGTGAAGCTCGAGGGCGCGCGTCGCGTTTACGACGCCGCGTGCAAGAAAAGAACCGGGCAGTGCTGCTGCACTGACCCGGTTCCTTTTGTCACCGGCGCGGCGCTACCGCGACCGCATCGTTGTGACTACAGGGCGTTCGCCAACGCCCAGCCCTTAGGCGCGCCGATGCCGGCGGCCTGATTGTACTGCGTGGCGCTGCACGAGTACGCTCCGTTGCTGCCGGAGGTGCAGGGCGTGAAGTAGCTGCCGTAGCCGGTCGACTTGAACAGGCTGTACAGCGTCGGGTTCATCCAGCCGATCTTCGTGGCGTGCAGCTGGTCCGTTTCGATGAAGAGCGCGACCGCCGCCGGCGAAGACCATGACGTACCGAGGTAATCGGCAAAGGCTCCGCCCGTGTAGACCGCGACCGGATCGAACGGCAGCGAGATGTCGGGTTGATTTCGGCCCGACGTGATGACGCCGGCGACGCCGCTCTGCCATGCCGGCAGCGCGACGACCGTCGACACGCCGCCGCCGCCCGAATAGCCGCTGGCGCTGCCCATGGTCACCGTCTGGAGCACGCCGGAGCTGTTGTAGGTGAAGTTGACGCCGCCGACCGACGTGAAGTACGGATCACCCGCCGGCGCGCTCACGCCCTTGGCGTTGTCGTTCGTGCCGCACTCGTTGCTGCCCGAGTCTCCGGCCGACGCGGCAAAGGTGACGCCTTCGGCGGCGCCTTGCTCGGCGATCGAGTTGGTCGAGTCTTCGAACGCGGTGTCGCTCGATTCACAACCGCCGAACGACGAGTTCACGACGCTCGCCTTACCGTCGCTGAGCACCTTGTTATAGGCGTCTTCGATGGCTTGGTCGGTCAGCGAGCCCATGTCGTAGACGATGATGTTCGCGCCCGGCGCGAGCCCCGAGATCGTTTGGACGTCGAGATCGGTCTCGGCATCGTCGCCGGAGCCGCCGCCGTCAACGGCTTCGTTGGTCACGGTGCCCGTTTGCGTGACGCCGGCCGCCGTCAGGTAGCTATGGAGATAGCTCGTGTTCACCGGGTCGTCGATGATGACGGCCGCGGTATAACCGGCGCCGTTGCAGCCGTGTTGAACGGGATAGTCGAACGGCTTGGCGACACCGGTTGCAAGCGTTCCGCTCGAGTTCGTGAGCGGGCCGTTGTCCGGAGCGGCGCCGTTGCACCCGCCGCCGGGCGTCGGGGTTGCGGTCGGAACGGCCGTCGGCGTGGCGGTCGGCACGGGGGTCGCCGTCGGCGCCCCGGTCGGCGTTGCTGTCGGGACCGGCGTCGCGGTCGGCTTGGGCGTCGCCGTCGGCGTTGCCGTCGGCTTGGGCGTCGCGGTCGGAACCGGCGTCGGCGTCGGCGTTGCGCCCGCCGTTCGTCAACGACACGTCATCGACGTATTGCAGGTCGTGGTACCCGGGCGTTCCGTCGCCATGGACGCCGAAGTACAGATAGACCGTCTGGCCGGCATACGCCGCCAGGTTGTAGCTCTTCTGGATCCATGCCTGGCCGTTGCCGACCGTCGTGTAGAGGTTGTCCAGCACGAAGCCGCTCGAGTCGAGCAGGTCGGCTTCCTGGTACGAGTATGTCGTGCTCGTTTCGTTCGTCGACTGCCACACCCAGAACGAAAGCTGTCCGCTCGCCGGAACGGTCACCTGCTGGCAAACGCCGGCGTCGCCGCGCGGCTCCGTCGTCGCGGTTCCGCTCCACTCCGAGTACGAACCGGTATGCGGCTTCGCCGTGGTGATTCGGGCGTTCACGTTGCCGCACTGCGCCCAGTACGTGAAACGGCCCGACTCAAAGCCGGGATCCGAGACGACGTTTGCCGCGCCGGTGCGGACCAGGCGCTTCTGCGTGGCCGGGATCTTATAGACCGCCGGCGTGCGGACGCGGGCGCTGCCGGACGTCACGCCGCCTTCTTGGTCGACCTTCGTACGGACCACGACCAAGTTGGTGAGCGAGACGTCGCGGATCACCGGTGCGATCGTGTTCGGAACGGTCGCCGGTTTGAGGTTGGCAAAGCGTTGGCCGTACTTCCCCTGCTGCACCGTGTGCATCTCGGTCGAGAAAAAGCGCTCGACCGTCGCGCTCGGAGCCGTCGCATCGACGATCGTGCGGTTAGGAAAACGTTGCGTGATCGTGAAGCCCGCACTCTGCAAGCCTCGTATGACGCTCGCCTCTTGCTCGGCAGTCGGCGCGTACATGCTGTTGAATTGCGCCGCGGTGAGGACGTGACCGTACGCGCTCGAATGCGGGTTGCTGACGTCGGCAACGAACTGATCGAGCGCGGCCTGGTTGTTGTAGCGCAGCGTGATCGAGACGTTGACCGGTGCGTTCGAGGCGCGCCGCCCGGAATCGGTATACGCGAGCTCGCCGAACGTCTTGGGAACCGAAACCATCGGAACGGCGCCGGTGGTCGAGCGCGCCGTGGATTCCGGGTTCGCGGCGTTGCCCGGGAGCGCCGCCGGAACCGACGACGTATGCCCGCCGCCGCAGGCGGCGAGCGAAAGCGCCAGCAGCAAGGCCGACGCGCGAGACGATCCTCGCAAGAGACGAGTAACTGTCAAGGTCCTCAGAACCTCCACGCCCGAAAGAGGGCCGCGCCAACGCCGCTACCACCAAGCTGTAAGCCGGTCGGTGAGGCGTACCGGCAACTATGGGACGTTCCTCAGAAATCCCTGCGAGGTTCCTGTCGTCCGCCGGCCCGAGTCCGGACTGTGATCTCGGCCGCTCTACGAAGCGGCGACGAGCGTTTGCCCGGTATCCGCCGCCTCGATCGTGCGATGGAGCTGTTCCACCGACGCATGCAACTCTTCGGCGGTGGCGCCGCTGGCTTCGATTTGGCTGGCGATCTCGATTGCGCTGGCGGCCGCGGACGTCGCCTCGCGAGCCATGAACACCGCACTCTCGCCGACCGGCCGCACGAGCGCCAGCGCGTCGTTCGCGATCGCTTGCATCTCGGACGCCGCCGCGGTGTTCGTCATCGCCACGGACTCGACGCTGCTCATGGTCTGGGCCAGAACCGCCGCGGCCTGCTTCATCGAGACGGTCCGCTCGGTGACGACCGCGGCGACGCTCGACGTTTGGGCGATCGCGTCGGCGACGACGTCGAGGGCGGCGTTGGCTTCGGTCGAGCGGGCGAGTCCGTCCGCGACAACGTCGTTGGACGTCCGAAGGGCGCTCGTCGCACCGTCGGCCTGCTTCCGCAGCGCGGTGAGGATGTCGACGATCTGGCGCGTCGTCCCGCGGGCGCTGTCGGCGAGCTTGCGAACCTCGTCGGACACGACCGCGAACCCCCGGCCGTGCTCGCCGGCGCGGGCGGCTTCGATGGCCGCGTTGAGCGCCAAAAGGTTGGTCTGATCGGCGATGTCCTCGATCGCGTCGACTAGCGAACCGACGTCGTTCGCGGACCGCACGAGCGCGCTCATCGCATCTTCCACATTTGCCGTCGCACCCTGCATCGCGCGAAACGCGTCGGCGCAGCGGCGCACGGCCGCGCCGCCCACCTCGGCCTGTTCTTTCGCTCCGGATGCCCGCTCCGACAACCCGCTCCCGTACTCGGCGACCATCAGCAGCTCGGCATCGAGCTGCGAGACCGCCGCGCCGGCGCTCTGCACCGATTCGGATTGCTGGCCGGCTCCGGCGCTGATCATCGCGGCCGAAAGCGCCATCGCTTCGAGCGTCGAGACCGTGGCTTCCATGGAACGCGACTGCTGCGCGGCGGTGGCCGCAACGGATTCGATCACCGTGGACACGTGGTTTACCGCGACGTGGGCCTCCGCGGCGCCACGTGCGACGTGATCGGCGGCGCAGAGGATCTCCGCGGCGGATATCTTCACCTCGGCGACGAGTTGCTCGCGAACCGTGCTCTCGCTCTCGAGCGCCTCGCGCACGTCGTCGACGAGCGGCGCGGCCGGCGGCGCATCGTCACCCGATCCGTGCGCGGGCGGACCGAAACGCGGAAAGCGAATGAAGTGCCTCGCGCGGGCGGCCGCGTCAGGCGGCAAGCGCGCGGTCAGCCAGGTCGTAGAGGGCGCGGTCTTCAAGGTCCATTCGCTGCGAGAAGGCCTGGATCACGCCGCGCATCTCCGTCGTGTACCCGTAGACGTCGCTCGCGATCGCGCCCGATTTGATCCATTTCGCGTAGAAGCTCGAGAACGCCGCGGCGAGGCCGCCCATCGATTCCTGCAACTCCTTCGCCTTGGCCCGCACCTGGGGGTCGGCGTGTTCGAGCAGGCGCGGATACAACGAGTCGTCCTCACCCTTCAAATGCATCATCACCTGGCCGGCGAGTTGCGCGAGCAGCGTCCGGTGCTCGGTGTCGGTCGTCGCGGAAAGCATCTTCGCGGCGTGCGCGCGCAGTCTCTCGTGTTGCTCGCGATAGAGTTTCGTCTGCGACGGGGATGACATCGGCGCACCTCTCAAAGGCAAATGGAGCGTAGAGCGCCGGACCCGTCGCGGCACCTGGAATGCGCATTCCTGGTGCGCGGTCCTCTCACAAGAAACGGCCGGGAGAGCGCGCGAAAATACCGGATTACAAGACCTTTACGCAAGCGGCCTGACCCCCAGGCATCGGAAGCGAACGAACGAATGCGAGCGAACCCACCCGTCAAGGAGGTCCGCTCGTGGTCCGAATCTCCGCGCTGGCCCTCGCCGCCGTGCTCCCGCTCGCGGGGATCGCATTCGCGGCTACGCCGCCGCCGCACGTTGTCGTGTCGCTCGAGCCGCAGTCCGGCTCGAAGATCGCCGGGACCGCGACGATCTCGCACGTCTCCATGCACCCTCCGGTCGTCGTCGTGACGATCGTGCTCGACGGCGTGTTCATTCCCGAGAACTCCTACCCTGCGGGCGTCTACCACGCGACGTGCGCGAACCTCGGACCGGCACCCGAATACCGGCTGACCCCGCTGATGGGCGGCCGCTCGAAGACCCAGGTGACGCCCAAGGCGATGAAGCCGGGACCATATGTGGTCGCCGTCCTCAATACGCCTGGTACGCACGCTATCTCGTGCGGCGCGCTGCCGATGATGCGCCACTAGAGAGCCGTTTGCGGTCGGCCCTCGGCGACGTGCAGCGCGACATCAACCGCCTGGTCGAGGGTCCAGCGGCTTCCCGCGCCCGCTGCGGCGGTGCGCGCCGCATCGTCGCAGCTCGCGCCGAGCGCGTCGTGCGCCCATGCGCGAAGAAAACTCCGTCGTCGCCGCGGGGGTATCGATCCTGCCCGCGCAGGTCTCCCACGCGCCGAGCAGGCCGGCAGCCCGCGTAGGATCGCCGTTCTCCGCCTCAATGGCCGCGAGCAGCAAGAGCGCCATGCCGAGGCCGGGCGCGCTGCCGAGCCGCCGCGCCATCGAGAGCAGATCGCACGCGTACGTCCGTACCGACTCGACGTCGCCGAGCGCAAGCGCCGCGGTAGCCGCCGCGTTGAGCGCCCAGATGTAACCGAAGCTCGACCCCGGGCCGAGATAGACGGCGAGGCTCTCGGCCGCGCGCTGCGCGGCGGCTTCGTAGTCGCCGGCTTCGAGCTCGAGCTCGCTCGCGTTCACCAGCATCACGCCGATGATGAAATGGCCCGGCGAGAGCGCGCTATACCGGTCGACGGCGGCGCTGAGGAGCGCACGGCGGCGAGGGATGTCGTCCGGATCGATCGTGAACGCCTTGAACGCGGTCGCGAGCGCGTACATCAAGAGGCGCGGTAACTCACCCTCGCCCGGATCGATGTCGACGAGGGGCCGCTGCTCCGGCCTGCGCATAGATGGCCAGTGCTTCATCGATGAGGCCGTCGGCCCGCTCGCGACTCTCCGGCTGTGAGGCGAGCGCCCGCGCGAGGAACGTAAGCGCGTACGCCAGTTGCAGCTCGGCGCCCAGCGAACGGTACAGCTCGGCCGCGCGCTCCGATGTTCCGATCGCGGCATGGAAGCTTCCGAGCGCCATGTGCAAGCGGGTCGCGATCATCTGGATGCCGGCCTCGACGGCCGGCGGCGCGGCCCCGCCGAACGCGGCGAGCGTGCGGTTACACCAGTTGAGCCCTTCGGCGTTGAGGCCGCGCCATTCGAGCAGACGCTTGAGGTTCGACAGAATCGCCGCGCCGAGCATGACGTCGCCGCGTTCGTCGACCGTCCATGCCAGGGCGGCGCGAAAGTTGTCGACTTCTTCGGCATACGTTGCGGACCATTCGGCGAACGACGCCGCGCCGAACGAGGTGCGCGATCTCAGGCTCAGCGCATGGTAATGCTCGGCGTGCCGGCGGCGTGCCGCGGCCGAGCCACCCTTCTTCTCCAGACGCTGCAGCGCGTAGACCCGCGTCGTCTCGAGCAGGCGGTAGCGCGTCGTCGGGGCGATGTCGATCGCGACGACCAGCGATTTCTCGACGAGCGAGGACAGGAGCTCCAAGACGTCGTTCGGCTCGATGCCTTCGCCGGCGCAGACCGCGGTCGCGGCCGCGGCCGAGAAGCTTCCGGCGAAGACTCCCAGACGGTCGAAGACGCGCTGCTCGTCCTCGTCGAGGACGGCGTAGCTCCAGTCGAGCGTCGCCTGGAGCGTCTGCTGGCGGGGAAGCGAGGTTCGCGCGCCGCCGCGCAGGAGCCGGAACCGGTCGTCCAAGCCCTGCTCGAGCGTCGAGAGGCCCAGCGTGCAGACCCGCGCCGCGGCCAGTTCGAGCGCCAGCGGGATTCCGTCGAGTTTCGTACACACGTTGCGCACGCTGCGCCAGCCGGCCACGTCGTCGTCGCGCAGCTTGAACTCGCGAGCCGTGTCGGAGACGCGGTCGAGGAAGAGCCGGACCGACGCGGCGCGGCGCGCACCGCCGGCCGCATCGTTCTCAGCGGGGAGCGCCAAGGGTTCGAGTCGCATCACGCGCTCACCGGGCAGGTGCAACGGTTCGCGACTGGTCGCCAGCACGCGGAAATCGGGGCAACGCTGCAGCAGCCGTTGCGTCGTCGCGCATACGGCGTCGAGGACGTGCTCGCAGTTGTCGAGCACGAGCAAGGCACGCCGCTCCCGTAGTGCGTCGACCCACAGGTCGCCGGCGAGCTGGCCGGCCTGCGCCGGAAGTCCGAGTGCCGCCGCGATGCGCGACGCAACCAGCTCGGAATCGCTCACCGGCGCGAGCTCGACCAGGTGGACGCCGTCCGGGAAATGCGTCGAGCAGCTTCCAGCCGGCTTCGATCGCCAGTCGTGTCTTGCCGACGCCCGCGAAGCCGGCGATCGTCGTAAGACGTCGCTCGACGACTTCCAGCACCAGATTCTCCAGCTCCGCGATCGCGACCGTAGAACGACGTCATCGGCAGCGGCAGGTTGTGCTGATACGCCGAGTCCGGGCCGTCTGCGTTCGCGTGCCCGCCCGGCGCGAAGCTCCGGGGACGCGACGGCCGCGCGCCGGCCGCCGCCGTTTCGAGCGCCACTCGCTCGGCTTCACCAAGGCGAAGCGCTTCGACGAGCAGCGCGACGGTGTCGCGCCGCGGCGCGCGACGGGTACCGCGCTCGAGCGCGCTGATCGCGTCGACGCTCATCCGCGAGCGTTCGGCGAGCGCCTCCTGCGAAAGGAGCGCCGCGATGCGGTGCGTTCGCAGCAGCGTTCCGAACGGAATGCTCGCGGCGGATTCGCTCCGTCCCAACTCGTGTCGGTCGGACTTCTGCTTACCGTCCACCACGCCGCCCGGCCCGGCGATACCGGAGCTTCAAGCGGCGTGGTTCTCCTCGATCTTATCTTGCTCCCTCGACCGGTACGATCGAGCGGTATCGGCCGTTTCGCTAGTGCTGCGGAACGAGGCGACGCAATGACCACGGCCGGCGCGCGGCCTGGGCGGGCGGGAAGAGTGCCGGGTACAGCGCTTCGAGGTCGAGCGGCGTGAAGTACTGCGGCCTCGGTCTCGACGGTGCGTTCGCCGCGGCTCGCGACGCCGGTCGAGATGCTCGCGCGCAGTGCGCCCGCGACGGGATCGGTTCCGTGGAAGATGGCCGAGCGGTTCGGTGAGATCGTCATGGCGGCTGCTCCTGCGTCGTTTGGGTGGGTTGACCCCATGGTCGCGCACCGAGACCCGCCGTGACACCGACACCCGCACAGCTCACCCGGACATTCGTATGCGCGCGCGTTGTACGGGGTCGAACCCCCGCCGGAAAACGGGCCCGTCCTCGAACGACAAGGAGCTAGCCAATGCCGGAGCTTCCGGATGTCGCCGCCTACATCAGCGCGCTCGAGCCGCGCATCGTGGGACAGCCGCTCGAGCGCGTCCGCGTGGCGAACGTGTTCTTGCTGCGCACCGCCGATCCGCCGCCGGCAAGCGTGGAGGGCCGCGTCGTGCGCGAGCTGCGGCGCGTCGGTAAGCGCATCGCGATCGGGGTCGACGGCGACGTGTGGCTGGTCCTGCACCTGATGATCGCCGGCCGCCTTCACTGGCGGCCGCCGGCAGCGAAGCTCGCCGGGCGTAACCAGCTCGCGGCTTTCGATTTCCCCAACGGTACGCTGGTCCTCACCGAGGCCGGCACGAAGCGCCGCGCGTCGTTGCACGTCCTTCGCGGTACGGAAGCGCTCAATGCCGTCGACCCCGGCGGCATCGACGTCTTCGGCTGCGATCTCGACGCTTTTCGGCGCGCGCTCACCGTCGAGAACCGCACGCTCAAACGCGCGCTCACCGATCCGCGCATCGTGAGCGGCATCGGCAACGCCTATTCCGACGAGATCCTCCATGCCGCGCAACTCTCGCCGGTCGCGCTCACCGGCAAGCTGACGCCGCCGGAATGGGAGCGGCTGTTCGAGGCGACGCGCGCGACCCTGCAGCTGTGGATCGATCGGCTGCGCGACGAGACGCACGGGAAGCTTCCCCGAGCGCGTGACCGCGTTTCGCGATGACATGGCCGTTCACGGCCGCTTCGGCAAGCCCTGCCCGCGTTGCGGCGAGCCGGTGCAGCGCATTCGCTTCGCCGACAACGAGACGAACTATTGCGCGCGCTGCCAAACCGGCGGCCGGCTGCTCGCCGACCGAAGTCTGTCGCGACTGCTCAAAGCCGACTGGCCACGCACGCTCGAAGAACTCGACGAGCTCAAACGGCGCTGATGGTGCACCATGGGCGCAGGTCAGTGACATGCCCGCAACGCGACGCCGAGCATCATCAACGCGACGAGGATTTGCAGCGTACGGGTTACCGCGCGCCTGGCTTTGATCGCGGCGGCCCCGTCGAGCGGACGCTCGGTCCACGACGAGGATGCCTCGCCGTAAAGACCGCGCGGTGCGGTCAGCACGGTGCCGTCGTCGGTCACTCCGATCCGGGCCGCCGACGCAATGGCGCCGGCGATCGTCTCGAGCGGAAGCCGGACGATCGAGCCGTTCGCGTTGCTGAAGAGCCCGATGCGCTCGCCGCCGTCCGTCACGATCGACAACGAGTCGAGCATGTTGCTCAACCCGAGCGTGCGAAAGATCTCCTGACGGCGCTCGACCGACCGAATCCGCCCCACGGGCAGGCGAATCGTCCGGAAGCGCGGTGCGAACAGCAGGTTGTGGCCGTCGATCACCGTTGCGTCCAGCGAAGTACCGTCGGGACCAGCGACGAGGCTGATCCGCGTGCGCACGTACGCGACCAGCCCGAAGGTCAAAAACAGCCCGAAGCCCGCAATGACGATGCCGGTGACGTCGAGCATCCAATCACCGCTGTGGTCGCCGTTCCCGAACATGACCGGGAGCCCGAACATCAAGGCAGCGGTGCCGAACATGAGAGCGGCGAGCGACCCCACCGTTAGCCGCGCTGCGAGCCCGTATCCCCAGCTTCGGTTTTCCGTGTGCATCAAGCGCCTCCAGGGTGGCGGAACGAAGGTTTCGCACGAAACCGGCGGCCATTTCGGGTCCACCGCAGATACGATGCTCGCCGTTCGCGCACCACGGTATGGGGGGCGACCCTATGCGCGTCGCCGCCGGCCGGCGTTGGCCGGACCGTTAGCGACATAGCCTTAGGTTTGGTGTGATAGCAGGGGAAGCGACCGAGGGGCCTCAAATAAGCCACCGCTTCCGCCGCCCGGCGATCCGCAGGGCCGGGGAGCGACCGAAGCTTCTGAGATGCCGGACGGCGTGACGACCCGTCCCAGGTCGAGGGGGTGGAAACGTTGTCGAGCATCGAGTCCGCGGCGCATCTGGTGGTGTGGTTCTTCCTCGCTTCGCTGGGGGGCGTCGTCGCGATGCAACTCCTCACCGGCGCAATGAACACGCGCCACCTTTTCCATGGCCGGCGCGCCGACGGAACGACGTACTTCAGCCCTGAGCGCGTGCAGCTCTTAGCGATCACGACGTGGGTCGCGCTCAATTACTTGTTGACCGTGATGAACAATCCGGCGAAGCTCCCGGACGTCGATACGAGCACGCTCCAACTGCTGGGCGGAAGCCATCTCTTGTATCTGGGCGGCAAGGCGTTCTCCCGATTTGCGCCCATGACGCCGCACTGAAAGGACGCGCACATGCTCCTCGCGCAAGCGAATCCGATTTTCGAGACGATTCAGCTCTGGACCGCGGTCGTGCTGCTCGTCTTCATCGCGCTGCTCGGCGCGGCGGTCATCTACGCCATCTTCGCGCGGAAGATCAACATCTCTCGCCTCATCAGCGAGCCGAACGGCGACGCCAGCATGTCGCGGTTCCAGCTGCTCATCTTCACCTTCGTGATCGCGGTGAGCTTCTTTTTGATCGTCGTCGGTTCCGGACGATTTCCAGACCCGATCCCGCAAGGGGTCCTCGTCCTGCTCGGCATCAGCTCGAGCTCCTACCTCGTGAGCAAGGGCATCCAGTTCAGCTCGGACGCCGGATTGATCGAACAGGATCCTGCCGTCGTCGTCTCGCCGCCCAGCGTGGACGTAGCGTACGGCACCTCGCAGAAGTTCACGGTCGAACTGATCCGTCTCGACGCTACGACCGTCAACTGGAAGTCCAGCCCGGCCGGAATCGGCGTCCTCGCGGCGGCGGCCGACGGCCTTTCCGCTACCTACACGGCTCCGGCCGCGGGAGCGCCGCAACTGGTCGAGATAACGGCCTCGAGCGCCGCGAACTCCACCGTCTTCGACGTTGCCGTCGTCCACTTGGCGTGAGGCCACGATGAGCACGCACCAAGCGACGCCTGCGCGGCGGCCCAAACGAACGACGCCGGTCGGCGCCGCGGTGCTGGCGGGCGTTCTGCCGCTGGCGGCGTCGATGATACCGTCGGGCGCTCCGACCGGCGCACCCGCCGCCGCCACCTGCGGCGTGCACTGCGGCACCGAACGCTGGCAGGTCAAGACGCTCAGCGACGCGGCGGCCTCTCAAGTCACGCTCGCGCCTCGGACGACGACCGTTTCGAACCTGGTGGCGTTGGCCGCGCCGGCCGACGCAGGCGAGGACAGCCGCGACAAGGTGGAGACGCAAGCCGTCACGGTCGATGCCGAGCTCGTCGGCTACAAGGAAGAGCTCTCGGCCGGCCAGGGCGACCACGACTACCACATCGTCATCAGAGACCCGAGCTCGAAGGAGACGATGATCGTCGAGATCCCCGATCCCCAGTGCCAAGGGGTCTGCAACTCGGTCGCGAGCGACAAGATCAAGCACGCTCGAGACGAATTCTCGACGGTGTTCGCGAGCCATCTGCCCGGCCCGGCATTCGTCGCTTTCAAGAACCCCGTTCACGTCACGGTCACCGGCGTGCCGTTCTTCGATTTTCATCACGGACAAACGGGCGTGGCCAAGAACTGCATCGAGATTCACCCCGTGCTCGACATCTCGTTCCCGAACGGAGCACCGAGCGAGACGCCGGCGAAGGGATCGGTGCCGGCGCTGCCGGCCGATCAGTACAACTGCATCTCGGAATAGCGGCGCATCATCGGCGGACATGCGGCGGCGCGCCCGCGGCGCCGGAACGCGTGCGCATTTCCTTGGCGACGAGCGCGGCGGAGCTCGTCACGCCGAATTTCGCGAAGAGCCGCTTGAGATGGTTGCGAATGGTAAACGCACTTCGTCCCCACGTGCCGGCCATCTCCTTGACGGACATGCCTGCGCACAATGCGTCGAGGACTCGCGCTTCGGACGGCAAGAGATGCGGACGGCCGGCGGCGTGGCTTGCGAGTTCGCCGCCGGGCTCGGGGCGCGGTGGAAACGCGCCGGAGCGGATGATTGGGTGCCTTCTCCAGCAATTCCGAAATGCGCGCCGCGTGCGAGGTCTCGCCCGCGACAACGAGGTCTGCGGCTGCATACGCGGCCCGCCGGCGGTAGCCGAGCCGCTCCCAAATCTCGCCGGCCTCATGCAGCCGCTTCATCCCGAGCTTCCGGTCCGCGATCGCAACGTCGACGAGTCCCCGAGCATGCAGCTCCAATGCCTGCACGCGCGGATCGTCCTTGAGTGCCGACCAGCCGGCGTCGTTCTTGGGCGCCGCCGCATACCGGGCGATCCACTCGGACGCCGCCGTCGGATCGAGCCGCGCGGCAAGGCACGCGCACTCGAGCAGCGCCATGGTATCGTCGATGTCCGCCGCCACCCAATTGACGCGTCGCAGCGCCCCCGCGGCCCCGCGCAGCGAACGGCGAGCCGCGACGGGTTCGCCGAGCAACCGGTACACGTCGGCCGATTCAAGCCGAGCCTGCGCCTCGAACGCCGGCTGCGTGAGTGGAAGCGTGTGATTCGCTTCGTGCGGTTGGAGCTCGTCGAGCGCAGTCTCGAAACTCCCTCGTTCACCCGCGCAATCGCCAGGTGAAGCGCGGTCTGAAAGCGCTGCGCCGATCCGGACGCCGGCCACGCGATGATCTCCGCCTGCACGCGTACGAACTCGGCGAGCGCAACGTCCGGCGTCTCGGCGGCGAAGAGGGCCAGACCGTGCACGATCCGCGCTGCCAACTCGTCGTCGCGCTCTTCGCCGTTGCGCAATGCGCCCAGCGCGAGCCGGTGCGCGCGGATCGCGCCGGAATAGTCGCCGCGCGCTTCCGAGATCCATCCGCTCAGAGCCAACCCGCGCGCGTACACCACCCCGGAAGCCTCGTCCAAGGACGTCGCGATCCAGCGATCGGCCGCATCCAGGTCGCGTTCGATGTACGCCGCCCAGGCCCGATAGTACGACGCTTCGGCGCGCTCTTCGTCGTCGCGCGCGCGCCGGTGCGCGTCCTCGATCAACGCCAGTCCGATCGCCTTGTCCCCGAGCCGAACGTGCGCCACGCCCAGCAGCGTGGCGACCGTGGAGTCCTCGGGAGCGCGCTGGTGCGCCCGCTCCAGCAGCGCGACCGCCGCGGCCGGCGTTGCGGTTCGCAGATGCACGCGCGCCGCGAGGACGGCCGCTTCTCGCCAGTCGGGTCCCGCCCGGCGCACGATGCTTGACGCCCGGTCCAAGGCCTCCTGGTAGTGCCCCTCCTGGAACGACGCTTGCGCCGCGTCCAGCGATGTAGGGGCTCGTTTCGGCCTGCTCATGCCGTCCGGAAGAGGCGCCGCCCGGAGCGCCTCTTCCTGCCGGAGGCTTATCCCGGCGGGCCGCTGCCCGACAGGGGTGGAGGCGTGCCCGGGTCTCCGCCGCTCGGCAGATCCGCCGGCGTGGCGGACAAACCGAAGAGCAGCCCGAGCAAAATAGCCCCAGTCGCTAGGATGGAGGTCATCGAACGTTCCCCTCTTGACGTGAATGGCTAAAATAAGCCATTCCCTAGGGGAGTGTCGCTGGTGACCTATTTAAGCCCTATCGCGGGCCGACCGAATCCCGGCGCCGAACGATTGGCGGCTATCGGGCGGTTATTCGGCGCCGACGGCCCTCAAGGGGCGCTGACGCGGGGCGGAACGGCGAATGAGTCGCCGCCCGCCGGACCTTCCGTTCTCAGGGATGGTTGCTCATCACGAGCAGGGTGAACGACCCAGGAACCAGCGTGCGCGACGGACGCGTCTGACCGGGCGCCGGCGTGCCCAGCGTGAACCGCGCGGTGACGAGATACACGTCGTGCGTGTTCGTGTCGACCGCAAGCGTGCGCGCCCCGGATTGCGTCGCCGCATTCTGCACCACGGCAAACGCGCCGGGCGAGTCCTCACGGGCGACGGTGAGCGTGCCGTCGCCGTTCGAGCTGAACGCGAGCTGCGATGCGGGATCGAACGCGGTGGCGTCCACGCCCTGCCCGATCGGCAGCGTCGCCACGATGCCGCCGGTATCGCTGTTCACGACCATCATCACGTTGTTGTGGCAGCCCGAGAACAGCCGGTGATGCGCGACGTCCATGGACAGGCCCGACGGTCCCTCGCACGTGCCGAGCGGCCAGGTGCTCACCAGCGTGTTCTTGCGCGCGTCGATCGCGACGATCTCGTTCTTGTCCTCGATGTTGAAGTAGACCATGCCGTTGCCCGCGGCACCGAACTCCGGCCGGCCCGGCAGCGGCACGTCGCCGACGACGGTGTTGGTTAGCGCGTCGATCGCGGTGACGTTCCCGCTCCCGCCGTTGCCGGTGAACACGCGCTTCGAGATCGGGTCGTACACGATGGCATCGGGATTTTTCGCGTCGAGCGTCGACCTTGCCGGTCGTCTTGAGCGTCTTGAGGTCGAACACCGACACGCTGTTGTCACGCCCGTTGCTCGTAAAGCCCTTGCCCACGTCCTGGGCCAGCGCGATGCCGTGCACGCCGCGGCGTGTCCGGGATCTCACTGAGTACGGTGCCGGCGACCGGATCGATGACCATGACGCGCGTCGCGCGCGAGACGAAAAGCCGCTTGCCCGCCGGATCGTAGGAAAGATAGTCCCAGCCGCCGTCCCCGGGCAGCGCGAACGTGTGCGCAAGCCGGTAGTTGACCGCGGGGGCCGCGCCGCCGCGAACCGGATACGATGCTGCCGCGAGCATCGCGAGCAGGGCGAGAACCGCTGTCGAGCCGGTGACTGATACGATCGAGCTGCGCACGATGCGGGGACTACGTGGCCGCCCGAAACGGGGCCTCCACTCTCCGCGGATACGCCCAAAGTCTTCCGCACCTGGAACCGGCCGCCGGATGCCGCCGAGCGTCGTGGACGTGAAATGGGTGCGCCGCCCGGAGCCTCCATCGCCTGCGGACCCGGAGAAAGCGGTTCACTTCCCGAACGGACGCGCGCAAGCATGTCGAACCTTTGGTACCTCCGCGCCGTGAGAACCGCCGGCGACACCCGCGTCGCTTCCGGTCGTGCTCACGATCGACCGCGTCCTTGGCAAAATGCTGGCTCGACATGGGGCGAGGTCGCCCTCGACCGGATCGAGACCATCACGCAGCTCAAGGGCCTGCTCAGCTCATCGACTTGAAGATCGCCTACACGCTCGCCCGAAAACGACGTCTGGACGATCAGCGAGCAGATCGGCTTGAGCGGCGACGTCGCGGGCGTCGCGATCCCTGAAGAACAGGTTCCCTACGCGGAGGTGCTCCGCGCGGGCGAGACGATTTGCTATGAGGACGCATCGGAGATGGGCGGCGCGCTCGCCCAAACGCTCGGCGGCATCGGGCTCGGCTCGCTCTATGCGGTTCCGATCGTAAAGGCAGGCGTGTGCGTCGGGGCGCTCACCATCGGCCGGCGCGAGTCATCGCTCTTCAGCTCGCGCGACCGCGCGCTGGTGCGGTTGTTCACGTCGCACTTGAGCGCACTGATCGGTAAGCGCGAATTGGTGCAGTCGTTGGAGACGCTGGCGGAAGCCGTTCCGGCGATCTTCTTGCGCACCGACCCCAGCGGTTGGATCAATTGGTACAACCGTCGCTGGTACGAGTTCACCGGACAAACGCCGGCCGAAGCCGCCGGCTGGGGATGGCAGACCGCGCACCATCCGGAGGGCTTCCTGCGTGTCATGGAAGAGTGGCCGCGCGCGCTGCGACGGGGCTCCCGATCGAAATCGAGTTTCGCCTGCGCCGCTACGACGGCGTCTACCATTGGTTTCTCGCCTGCGTCGAACCGGTGCGCGACGACAAGGGCGTGATCCTGAGCTGGTACGGGAGTGTCATCGACATCGAAGCGCAAAAACAGGCGCTCGAGCGCACAAAGCGTGTCGCGGAGACGCTCCAAGAGGCGTTTCTGCCGCGGCAGCTCCCGCAGCGAGCCGATCTGCGCTTGGACGCGATCTACGTGTCGGCGGAAAAGGACGCGCTCGTCGGCGGCGACTGGTACGACGCGTTCGAACTTCCGGACGGAAAGCTCGGCTTCTCGATCGGCGACGTCACCGGTCACGGACTCGAGGCGTCGATCGCCGTAGGTAAACTGCGTCAGGCGATCTTCACCCTGGCGCTGCGCATCGACGACCCGGCCGAAATCCTGGTCGAAGTCGACCGTATCCTGCGGTCTCCAAGCGCCGGGAACGTTCGTAACCGCACTCGTCGGGTTCATCGACCGCGGCGGAACGACGATGCGCTACGCGACGGCCGGACATCCACCCCCGCTCATCGCCTACCGGGCCGACGAACCGGCGACCGTTTGTCGAAGCGGAGGCCCGCCGCTCGGCGTAGACGACCACCTGACCCTGTCGACGCACGCGATTCCGATTCGCAAGGATACGGTGCTGGTGCTGTATACCGACGGGATGACGGAATACGCTCACGACGCCATCGCCGGCGAAGAGAAATTGCGAGCCGTGATACCGACGCTGGTCGGAAACACGTCGATCGCGCGGCCGGCCAACGTCGTCTACGAGCTCGTCCTGAACGACGTCGGCACCCCAGGACGACGCGGCACTCCTGCTGCTCCAGTTCTCGGAAACTCAACCGTCGTCGCTGCAACCCGACGACCGGCACGAAAAAGCAGTGGCGCTTTCATGCCAGCGATGCGCAGGCCGCTCACGTCGCACGTCGAGATTTTCAGCCTACATCCAGCGGATATGCGGCGAAACCGAACAGACGTATGCGAGCGAGTTGATCGTCGGCGAGTTGCTGGCGAACACCGTGGAGCACGCACCCGGTCTGGTCGACCTCGCGCTCGATGGGCCGGCGAGCATCCCGTTCTCACCGTGCGTGACAGCGGCCCCGGCCTGGAGACCGTGGTCACGACCTTGCCGGCCGATCTGATGGACGAAGGCAGCCGCGGCCTTTTCCTGATTCACGCGCTCGCCACCGAAGTTACCGTCGTGGAGTCACCCTATGGCGGCGCCGAGCTGCGGGTCGTTCTTCCGCTGAGTCGTCCGGCCGGCGCTTGACGTAGCGTCGTCCGCCGCGGAATCCTAGCCGGAGACGCGCCGAACGATCGAACGGTCTTCCTTCAAGATGCAGCCCGTAGCCTCGACGCGCCGCAGGCTTTCGACGGCCTCGACATCGACCAAGAGCTGCTCGCGATACGCCTGGTACGACGCCAGATCCAGAAAATCGATCAACCCCAGCGCGGTATTGGTCGGTCCGGCGATCTTGGTGGGCAGGTAGTACGCGACGAACGTGCCCCCGCAGCGCTCGACCGGCCGAGGGAGCGCCCGGGCGTAGGCCTCGAAGTCGTCGAGCTTGGCGGCATCGATCTCGTAGCGTATGCACAGGGTCAGCATTCCGTCACCTCGTGATTGGGGAGAACCGCGCTGGGAGCGGCCGCGACGCCGAACGCTTCACGGAAGGCCACGACGCCGCGTTCGGTAACGTCGAAGGCGCGCGTTCCGGGTTTGCGGCGAACCCATTCGGCTTCGAGCGCATGCGTCAGCAGCGCGGCGCCGACGCGTCCCGCCAGGTGCCAACGGCGTTCGCTCCAGTCGAGGCACAAACGGCACGGCGGGCGGTGCCCGCCGGCGTCGTAGGTGACGCGCAACTCCGCCAAGAGCGCCGCGCCGTCTGCGCTCAGCCGCGCGCCGCGATCGTCGACCTCGACGGCGCCGCGTTTGCGCAACGCCTCGGCCAGGGTGACGCCGAGCGTTCCGGCAAGGTGATCGTAACAGGTGCGCGCGCGCCGCAATGCCGTGTCGAGCGCCCGCGCCGTCGCGTGTCGCGGCGCCGGCGTACCGGCGAGAGCCATGAGCGACTCGATCGCCTGCGCTACCTCGGCTGAGGCGATCCGATAATACCGGTGACGACCCTGCGGCACGACCCTGAGCAACGCGCTGCGAACCAGCAGCTTGAGGTGGGCGCTCGCCGTCGCCGGCGTCACGTTCGCCGCACGCGCAAGCTCGCGACTGGTCCATGCCCGCCCGTCCATGAGGACCGAGAGCATCTCAGCGCGAGACGAATCGCCGATGACCCGAGCGATGCGCGCGATACCCAAAGCGCTGTCCGGCATGTTCCGCTAACCGTACCATGGAGCCGCCATCTGATTCCCGTCGGTTCGTCGGACGTCAAACCGTGCGGCAGCGACCCGTAGGGGCCGGCGAGCCCGGCCGAGCATACTGCCGCAAACGATGGGCGATGATTGATGCCTGAGGTGGACCGAACCTGGCAATTCCCCACCAGCACCCGAGTGATCATCGGTATCGTCGCGGCGTTCATGTACGGTACCGCGGTCTTGCTCTTCTGCTTGCCGCTGATCACCGGCGTGAGCGATCCGGCCGGTCAACTGGATGGTCGGCCCTGACCGGTGTCATCCTGCTGGGTTTCGGGATCTTCATGACGTTCGGATTGGTCGCCGTGGCCCGCACCCGCATCAGCGTCACCGCAACGATCTTCGAGGCAACCGTACCGTCACACCACAGCCCGCTGCTCGTCCCACATTTTCGTACGATCGCGCTGCCGCTCGGCGCAGATCCGATCGGTCGAGCGGCGTCAGGAGGCGTTCCGCTCGTTCGGTCTGATCAACCTTCGCGACTCCCTGTCCGTGGTGACGCGCGACGGTAGAACGGATTGGGGTCTTCAGCAACACGAGCGGTCCGTCCAGCCAGCTTCCACTCGACGAGATCGCCGACGCCGTCGCATCCGCGGCGGGAATCTCGGTGATCGACGTGGGCACGGTTTGGACCAAGGCACCCGGGCTCTACGGTGAGGCGTCCTCGTCGTGGAGCGAACAGCGACTCGACGATACCAGCGCGTTCAAAGTCCGGCGCGTCGCCGTCCGCACGGTTCAACTTGCCGGAGCGCTCATCTTTCTGGTCGTCGTCGTGCGGGCGTGCAGTTAGCGCCGGCCCCGGGCCGGTTCAGAAAAAAAAAATGGGGGTGACCCCCCATGTTCACGACCGGTCGCGTCTCGTATCGCTCAACGCAGTTCCGGACCGGTCGATGCCGGCACCGACCCTATCCAGGACGGTCACCCCACATGCCGAACCAATTCAAGGGTGATTGTAATCGCGGGGAACGTCCGCCTGGGGCTGCGCGGTGACGCAAGGATTTACTTCGCATCCGCGCTCGCGGCTTTCACGTTATTCGCCGGCTCGGCGCGACCGGCCGGCGCCGCCAACTTCTCGGGGACCTGGAGCGTCAGCGGCACGATGACCAGCCCGACGGCGATCGCCAAAGTGAGCCCCGTGTGCAGCCTGCGCCAGTCCGGCGATGCGCTGAGCGGCACGTGCCGCGGTCCCAACGGCGCCGGTCCGGCTTCCGGTGTGCTCAACGGCGCGCGGGTCTTGTTTGGCGTGGCGCGTCAGCCGGACGAACGCCATCGGGATGAGCGGCGTCGCGACGTTTCATGGAACGCTGGGGGCCGACGGCGTGATTCGGGGAACCTGGACGTTCTCGGGCTTCCGGGCGACCGGGACCTTCACCGCCATCCGCGCATGAACGCGGCTGCGCCGGTCGACGCCGCGTTCCGGCCGACGAGCACCTTTGGCTCTCTCAAGGAAAGACCAGGTCGACGTTGTCGGCGCGCCTTCTCGTGCGAATCCTGCCTTCGTCGAGCGGCTCAATCGCCGGTGCTCGAAGGTTTCGAACGCGGCCGTTCTCGACACCTCGGACTTTCCGTGGGTCCGCGGCCTCGAGCGCGATTGGCGCACGATCCGCGGCGAGCTCGATCGCGTCCTCAGCTCGCAAAGACGAGCTGCCGGGCTTCCAAGACATCTTGGCCGACGTCGCAACGGTCACCCAGGACCGCGGTTGGAAGTCGTTCATGCTGATGGGCGTCGGCATCAAGCTCGAACCGCAACATCGGACAATGTCCCGAGACCTGGCGCATCCTCCAAGCGGTTCCCGGCCTTTCAACCGCGATGTTCTCGATCTTCGAGCCCGGCAAGCACCTCGCGCCGCACCGCGGTCCGTACAACGGACTCCTGCGACTGCACCTCGGCCTCGTCGTTCCGGACACGACCGATGCCGTGGCCATTCGCGTCGGATCGCAGGTCCGTCACTGGGACGAAGGCAAAGCCCTCATCTTCGACGACTCGTACGAGCACGAAGCCTGGAACAACGGCGATCGCGTGCGCGTGGTGCTGTTTGCCGACTTCGTGCGACCGCTGCGCTTTCCGGCGAACCTCGTGAACTGGGCGCTGTTGAAGCTGGTCGCGCGGGCGCCCTTCATTCGTGCCGCCGAAGGAAAACCAACGCAGTTGGGAGCGCGCGTTCTACGGCACGTGAGCGTCCCGCATCACGCCTTTTTTCCCAGCACGAAATTCAGATAGCGCCGTTTCCCCGAAGCGAACGAGTCGTACAGCTCCGAGCCGCGGACGCCGGCGAATTCCCGCCCGAAAGTACGCAGCGGCGCCGGGCACAGGCGGGCCAACGCCTCTTCCCGGCGCGCGCTATCGAGGTCGAGCGCGCGGACGACGTTCGGTGTGATGTCCTCCTCAAGGACGCACTCGAACCGTGACCGGATCAACTGGTCGAGCAGCAGCGTGACTTCGTTTCTGCGCGGGAAGCACGCGAGCAAGAAGGTCCCGCCCGGCTTGAGCACCCGATGAACCTCGTCGAAGAACGCGCCCACGTCACGGTAGTGATGGCACGACTCGACGTTGAGGGCCACGTCGAAGACGTCCGAGCCGAACGGCAGCGAATGGGCGTCGGCGGCGACGAACTCCAAATTCGTCTGATCGCGATAGAACTTGCGGTCGAAGCCGATCGCCGTGGTGTTGATGTCGAGACCGACGTAGCGCCGCGGGTGCAGGTTGGCCGCGATGTACGACGCGCCGCCGCCGCGGCCGCAGCCGATCTCGAGCACGTCTTTTCCTTGCACGCCGGCGCGGGAAACGACGTGCTGGTAGAGCTGCACGGCGTAGCGGTGAACCTCGAATCGGGCGGACAGCTCGATCTTGGCCCCACCCAGGTCGGCAAAGCCGTAGTTCATGAACGTCTCTTCGGCGTTCTTGTCGAGCTTGGTGACGAGCGAATACCACGCGTTGGTGAACAACAGCTCGGCGATCGGCGAGTAGAAGAACCGCGCACCGGCCTTCTCCAACTTGCTGGCGCCTCTCATCGGCGCTACGGGTTCGGCCCTGCTCCGCCGGCTCCTAGGAGCTCCTTAGCTCGCCGCTGGGATGCGCGACGCCGCGACCTCGCTGCGGTTGCGTCCGTTGCGTTTGGCTTCGTAGAGCGCACCGTCCGCGGCCTCGACGATCGCGCCGGAATTGCTCCCGCGATCCGGTCGCATTCCGGCCGCTCCGAGGCTGATCGTCATGAATCCGTTCGGGCTTCCGGCGTGGGGGATGCCGAGGGCGCATATCGCGCCGCGAATCGTCTCGGCGACCCGATAGGCGCCGGCCTCGTCGGTCGCCGGGAGTAGAACGGCGAATTCCTCGCCGCCGTAGCGGGCAGCCACGTCTTCGGCGCGCGTGACGCCGGCCGCGATGCAGGCGGCAACCGTCTTGAGCGCACGGTCGCCCGCCCGGTGCCCGTAGCGATCGTTGTAGGCTTTGAACTGATCGACGTCGATCATGAGCAACGCAAACGCGGTGTGGGCGCGCGCGGCCCGATGCCATTCCCGTTCGAGCACCTCGTCGAAATGCCGGCGGTTTCCGAGTCCGGTGAGCCCGTCGAGCAGGGCCAGCCGCGCGAGCTCGCCTTCGGCGGCTTCGCGATCGCGAATCTGCCGCACGAGATAGTTGCCGAGCACGCCGAGAACGATGAGCACGGCCCCGACTTCGAAGAAGTCGAGCAACGTCTCCCAGCGCCATTCCGAGAGAACTTCGTCCTGCGAGAAGCCGACGAGGACGATCAGCGGGTACCGCTGCACGCGGCTGAAACTGTAGAACCGGGAGACCCCATCGATGATCGAACGGTCGGCGTCTCGTCCGGTCGCCACGTTGGGAGGAAGCCGGCGAAACCAAGCTGCCTGCGCAAAGCTCTGGCCGATGATCGCACTCTCGAACGGCGTGCGAACCAAGATCGTGCCGTCCGCCAGCATGAGCGTGATCTGCCGCCCTTTCCGACGTCGACGGCGGAGTAGAGATCTTCGAAGTACTTGACGCAAACACTCGCCAGCACGACTCCGCCAAAGCTGCCGTCGGAATGGTTGAGGCGCCGTGAAATCGTGATGACCCAATTACCGTCGCGTCGACTGCGTAACGCCCGACCGATGTGAGTGCCGAGGCCCGCGTGGGTGCGGTGAAAGATGAACCACTCGCGGCCGCGGTAGTTTGCCTGCTCGAACGGAAGCGCGTCGACGATCCGGTCGCCATCCGCCGAGATGATGGACACGTTGTGGACGATCGCCAGTGAGCGAACCTGTGCTTGGATGACCCGCCGAAGTTCGGGGATCTGCGCCGGGCCGGTCCCGCTCGATTTGACGCGCTCCGTGACATTGACCAGCACCGCGTCGATTGTCTGAAGACTGTCGGCGGCTTCTTGGGACAGCGACCGGGAAACGTTGGCGGTTTGTTGTCCGGCGACGCGCATGTCTGCGCTCCGGGAGTCCCAAATCTGCCGGCCTGTCAGGGCTCCGATGAGCACTCAGGGTTGTACTTGCGATTCAATGCGTGTGTCCGTTTTTGCTCGCAGCGCGGGAGACGCAGCCCGGGGGCGGTTCCGTTTACGCTACCGTACGGTCCGGAGGTAACGCGCCGGTGTTCAGGGCTGCGTGCGCGGTGCGCTCCAACTGGTGCCGTCGGTGAAGTGCACGTAGTCGACGACGCAGTCGTTCCGATCCGAGCGAAACGCCGACAGTCCGCCGTTGACCGTACGCCGGAGATGCCGGCTCACGTCGGAGCCCGGCGGGAACTCACCCTTGAGATCGAAGGTCGCGCGCTTGGCGTGGCGCCCGTACAGGGCGCTGAGCCGGATCTCGTCCGCCGGCCTCGGCGCCGTGTTCCGAAAGGTCACGTCGTACGATGCGATCTCGACCAGCTCGAGGCTGGTGAGCCCACCGCTGCACGCCGAGATCGTGACGGGGGCGGGCGGCGGGCTCGGCCGGGCGCCGCCGGTCTGCGCGCCGGCGGCCTCCGTCGTGCAGAGCATCGCCGCGAGAGAGAGCACCGTCATCGAACGCATCTCGCGCGATTGGGCACCCGCGCGACTCGACCCTCGTCGAAGATCAGGCAGCCCTGGGTTCAGCGGTTTTGGCTGCGTGTTCGAGGCTGCGCCGCGCCAGATACGTGTGGTGACCATCGAGCGCTTGCAAGTCGACTTGGCCGAGCTCGGGCCGGCCGAGCAGGTATCCTTGCACGCCGCGAATTCCCGGTGAGGCCGCGTTGCCCGGATCGTGCGCATTGCACGCGAAGTCCAGCAGCGCGCGACTTTCCACGCCCTCCGCGATGAGGTAACTGCCGGTCTCACGCGCGATCGCGATGATTCCCGCCAGGACGCCGCGCGCGCCCTTGTCGTCGATCGCCTTGACCAGCAGCGAACGGTCGATCTTCACGAAGTCCAACCGCAGCTTGCTGAGAATCTCGAGCCCCGCGTGGCCGCTGCCGGTATCGTCGAGCGCCATCCGCACGCCCAGCGTCTGCAGCGCGTGGGAGCGCTGGATGATCGCCGCTTGGTCGTCGATGCGGCGCTCGGTGAGCTCGATGACGACGTTGCGCGGATCGACGCCTGCCGCTCGCAGCTGCGCGACGAACGCCTCAGGGTCGAAGTTCACGTGAGCGAGCGACACCGGCGCGACGTTGAGGAAGATCGTCGCGCCGTTCGGCAGATTCGAGACCGATTCCAGCGCCTTTCGAATGCAGAGGCAGTCCAGCTCGTAGACCTGGCGGATCCGCTCCGCGATGTCGAACGCCTCCTGCGGTCCGGATAAGTCGAGTTCGGGCGCCGGCCGCGCCAGCGCTTCGAACGCGAGCGGCCTCTTGCTGTCGATGTCCCAGATGGGCTGGAACGCGACGCTGAGCAGCTGCTCGGCGATCATTCGGCGCACGAGCTCGGCTTTGCGCGGCGAGAACACGTTGACGGTTTCGCCGATCTCGTCGAAGCAGACGGTGGTGTTGCGGCCGCCGCGCTTGGCCTCGTAGAGCGCCGAATCGGCGAGCTCGTAGGGCTCCAGGTCGAGTTGCGCCGGCGTGAGATTGACGTAGCCGATGCTCAGCGTCGCACCCGAGAGCCTCGTCTGGGATTCGTGGCGCAGTCGGGACAAGACGATCTTCGCCGCAGCGGGATCGGTTTCGACCAGCAAGAGCGCGAATTCGTCGCCCCCGACGCGATACGCGCGATCTTCCTGGCGCAAGCCTCGCAGCAGGTTGCCGACCGCCGAGAGGACGTCGTCGCCGTGGCCGTGCCCGCGCGTATCGTTGACCGCCTTGAAATCGTCGACGTCGATCAGCGCCAGCGCCAGGGCGTGATGGTTTCGCTTGGCCCGCGCGATCTCGCGCGCAAAGTCGTCCGAGAAAGCACGATGATTGCCGAGGTGCGTCAGACTATCGGTCAGCGCGGCTTGCTGCAGCGCGGCGACCTTCTCTTGCGCCGCTTTGACCGCCGACCGCTTGTAGCGGGCTAACAGCACGGCGAACCAGCTCATCAGCAGGATGGCGAAGACGGTGATGCTCGCGATGAGGCTCTCGAGTCGCGCTGTGTCGCGCTTGTCACGGCTTTCTTCGGCCAGGCTCGCGGAGTACGAGGCGGAAGCGATGGCGTCCAGCGACCGCCGCATCGCGCCGAAGTTCGGCGGCATGCCGCGCGTTTCGGCCGGCTCGATCGGGCCCTCGCGACGGTCGCGGGACAGCTGTCGTATCTGCTCTTGGTCGAGCGCCAGGGCCATGAGGCGCGAATCGTTCGCGCGCGCATATCCCCGCGAAGCGCGGTCCCCGCTATGCTGGCTGAGGACCATTGCGAAAACCGCGCAACTGCCGATGGCGCTGATGACCACGAACATCAGGACGACGTAGAAGCGATTGAAGATCGCCTCCCGCAAACCTCGCGGGTCAAACATCTCGCCGTCCCGGTGGTGAACAACTCACCGCCGCAGCGTATCAGCCGCCGGTAACCCGACGGTAACCGGGCGCATGCGTTTGCCGTTGAACCACAAGCGCTCGGTTGCCGGCCGGCAAGCGCTAGACGAGTTTGCCGGTCGTCTTCTCCAGCATGTCCCAGCCCTTGGGATCGTATTGTTCGCGTAGCTGCTTGTAGAGTCCGGAGGCGCGGATAACTTCACCGAACGGCTCGAGCGCCGGCCGATTGAAGATCATCCCGTCCGACCTGAGCTCGGTCTCGATGCTCGCTTCTTGGCCGGCCATTCCCTTTGACCCGGCGGCAGCCGCGGCGTTGAACTCGCGATCGGCGATCTCTTGCAGGTTCCTCGGCAAGCGCTGCCAGGCGTTGCCGTTGGCGAACAGCAAATATGCCAGGCCGCTGTGGTGGGTCAGCGAGCAGTACTTCACTTGTTCGTAGAACTTGAAGTTGCGCACGGTGGGCAGCGGAACTTCGATGCCGTCGATGAGGTGCGTCTGCAGCGACGTGTAGACTTCGCGACAGCGTGATGACGGTCGGCGACGCGTCGAGCGCCTTAAAGGTTCCGACGTCGATCGGTCCGGGCGGAACGCGCACCTTGAGCCCCTTGAGATCCGCCGGCACGTTGATCGGACGAACGCGGTTCTGCATCTCGAAGAAGCCGCCGTAGAAGGCGGTCTCGAACTTGCGCACACCGATCGCGTTGCCGGCGGCGCCGATATAGCCGCCGAGCGGGCCGTTCGCGGCCGCCTGGTACTGCTGCGGATTCTTGAATGCGAACGGTACGCTCAGCAGCGCGGCCGATGGGATGACCGAGCCCAGGATGTTGTTGCCGATCTGCAGCAGCTCGACCGCGCCGGACCGCAATTGGGCGAGCATCTGCGGATCGCCGCCGAGGACGCTGCTCGGAAACAGCTTGATCTCGAGCTGGCCGCCGGACGCGTCTTGGATGCGCTTGATCGCGTCGGTGGTCGCGACGTTCATCGGGTGCGTCGGCGTTTGATCGTTCGCCAGCTTGAGCGAGAACTCTGCCGCCTCGCCGGGCCACCGTAGAATGCCGACGGACGCGAAGGCGCCGGCCGCGGCTCCGGACGCCAGAAAACGTCGACGAGAGGTTTGCATGTGTCGCCTCCAGCGCGCGTGCTTGACGCGACGCGGTTCGCGCGGTTAGGTCGAAGTCCTGGTCGTCAAAAACGCTGCTAAATGGTCGGGTTCGCTGCGACGAGTATAGAGGCTGGACGTGAGCTCGAGCGTGTTGTTCCTGGCGGATCTCACGGTTGCCCTTACGCTGGCGATGCTGCTGGGCGCGTTCGCGAGCCGGCTGCGCCTCAACCCGATCCTCGGCTATCTCGCTGCCGGTGTGGCGATCGGTCCCGCGACACCCGGCTACGTCGCCCGTTTCGATACGCTCGAGACGCTCGCGACGCTCGGCCTCATCTTTCTGCTCTTCAGCATCGGGCTGGGCTTCTCGTTCGGCGATATCACGGAGGCTGGACCGCTCGCGCTCGCCGGAAACCTGCTCGTCATGGCGGCGGTCGCCGGCGTCGCGGCCGGCGGAGCATCCCTGCTCGGGCTCGCGCACCCGCTGACGATCGGCCTGATCACGGCCGTGTCGAGTACCGCCGTCGGGGCGGCGCTGCTGCGCGGATGGCACATCGACTCCGCGCTCGCCGGGCGGTTCGCCGTCTCGCAGCTCGTCGTGCAGGACCTCGTCGCGGTCGCGCTGCTCGTCGTGACGTCCGTTCCCGCCGATCGACTCGGGGTCGCGGCGGTAGCCGTCGCGATCGCGAAGACGATCGGCTTTGTGGTCGTCGCGCTGGTCCTCGGCGCGACCATCCTGCACCGTGTCGTCAGGCGGGCGCTGACGCGCGCATCGAGCGAAGCGCTCTTCGGAATGTTCGCCGCGCTGGCGCTGGTCGCCGCCTGGCTCGGGTACCTGGCGGGTTTGGGTTTCGAGTTCGGCGCGTTCGTCGCCGGCGCGGTCATCAGCGAGGCCGCCGGGAGCGTCATGGTCGCGACCGTCATCGCGCCGCTGCGCGCGCTGTTCGTGGCGCTCTTCTTCGTCTCGGTCGGAACGCTGCTCGACACGCGCGTCTTCGCGATGCACTGGCCGGCGATCGCCGGCTTCGGCGCCGTTTTCACCGCCGTTCGTTTTGTCGCATGGGGCGCCCTCGCGCGTTTCGCCGGAATCGCGGCCGGCGGCGCCGTCCTCGCCGGCGCCGCGATGACGTCGCTGGGTGAATTCAACATCGTCCTCGCGAACTCGGCTCAGGCCGCCCACCGAATCACCAGCGAGGAGGGCCAGCTCCTGCTCGGCGTCACGTTCGTGACGATCCTCGCAAGCGTCGTGGTCGGACCCTGGCTCACCCGCTTCGCGGCACCCGGCACGCCCGACCCGATCGCGGTCGAGGGCCGGCGCGACGCCGCGGCGACCGTTGCGATCGTCGGCTTCGGGCGCGTCGGTCAAACCGTTGCCTGGGTTCTGCGCCACGCCGGCATGACGGTCACGGCGCATCGAGCGCGATCGCGACGTCGCCGAGTGCGCGCGTGCACAGGGGTTCGAGGTCGTCGTCGGCGAGGCGACCGATCCCGCCGCCCTCGAAACGCTCATCGGGCCTCGCGCCGGGATCGTCCTGGTCACGGTCCCCGAGTCGTCGCAGAGCCGCACGATCGTCGAGCGCATTGCCGCGACGACCGACGCACGCCTCATCGTCCGAGCCGCGAGCGCCGCCGACATCGCGCCGCTCCGCGCGAGCGGTGCTTCGCTCGCGCTCGTCCCGGAGGCCGAAGGTGCGCTCGTCTTCGCGGCGGCCGTGCTGCGCGCACTCGGGCGCGCGCCGGGCGACGTCGAGCGCGAACTCGACGCCGAGCGCTATCGGTCGCCGATCGTCGCGGAACCACCGGCCGGCGATCGGGAACCCGAGAGCAGCTAACCCGTGATCTCGGCGATGACCTCCGTGCCGAGGGCAAGCACGAAGCCGGCCGCCAGCATCGACGTCGACAAAACCGTGAGTCCGGACCGTCGCAAGACGCTCCAGAGCTCGCCGACCACGAAGACGAGCGCGCCGACGGCCGTCATCAAGAAGAACGCGGAGAGCGTCGGCGAGCTGAAACGGTAGCCGAGCATCGTCCCCAAGAACGTCGGTCCGCCGGCGACGAGCCCCGCCAACGCGATCTGCCGCCACGTTGCCGCGACGCCGCGACCCGCCAGCGGCGCGGCGATGCCGAAGCCCTCGGTCGCGTTGTGCAGCGCGAACCCGAGGATCAGCCCGACCGCCAAGGCGGTCGCGCCCGAGGCTGCCGACGCTCCGATGGCCAGACCCTCGGCGAAGTTGTGCGCGCCGATGCCGATCGCGATCATCGCGGCGAGGATCAGCGGCTTCTCCGTGCCGCTCGACGTTGCCGACCGCACGAAACGGCCGGCCAGCGTTCCGAGTCCGACCAGCCCGACGAGCAGCCCGGCGACGTACGCCGTCAACATCGCGATCGGGACCGGCGACGGCACGCCGTGCCCGCTGGTGCCGCGCTGCCAGTTCGCGAGCGCACCGACGAGCGGTGTGGTCGCGTTCCCGGCGATCTCGACGATCAGGTAGACCAGAATCCCGATGGCGAGCGCGTTGAGCGCGGCGACGACGTCTGGCGAAAGCTTGCGCGCACGCGCGATCGGGAGTCCGAGAAAGATGGTCAGCCCGGCGAACGCGCCCAGCAGCGCGGTCGTGATGAACGAGAGCGGGCCGTGCGGGTTGCCGTTGGACGAGTTCGGCATGTGCATGCGCATCGCCGCGTTCATCGCGGTCAGCCGCTCGGGAGTTCCGGCGTAGTGGATCGTCGTGATCAGTCCGTCGGGCATCCCGGCGGAATCCTCGGTGTGGTCCAGCACGTGGCAGTGCACGAGCCAATTGCCCGGCTGCGCGTTCGCGACCAGCAGCGCGTCGACGCGCTGACCCGGCCCGAGCATGATGGTGTCCTGCACGTCGCGGACGGCGACGGGCTGCGCGTCGCGCGCGATCAAAAGCATGTCGTGCCCGTGCGTGTGCATCGTGTGGACGTTTTCCGACGACATGTTGATCCAGCGCAGCCGGACGTGGTCGCCGCGACGCACCTCGATCGGCGTCGTCGCGGGATACTCCTTGCCGTTGATGGTGAAGTGGTTCTCGGTCAAGCTCTGGATCGACCAGGACGAGAGCATCTCGACGTCATCGCGCTGGACGCGTTCTTCCGGACGCGGATGCGCCGGCAGCACGACGATCGCGCCGTACAGGCCGCTGTTCACCGTCTCTTCGTTGTCGTGCGAGTGATAGATGAACGTTCCGGATTGACGCGCGGTGAAGATGTAGCGAAAGTGCCCGCCGGGTTCCACCAGCGGCTGCGAGATGCCGGCGACCCCGTCCATCGAGACCGGCCCGCCATGGATCCCGTGCAAGTGCACCGTGTCCGGTATCGTCATCGCGTTGCGGAAATCGATGGTGACGCGATCGCCTTCCCGGACGACCAAGGTCGGCCCGGGGACGACGCCGTTGTACGTCTTGGCCATGACGGTTAACCCGGGCTGGAGCGTCCAGGGTGCCTCACGCGCAACGATGTTGAAGGTGACCGACCGGCCCGCTCGCTGCGGGACCGCGGCGAACGTGCCGTCCTGGCGCCGGGTCAGCGGCGACTCGCCGGGCAGCGGCGTGGCCTTGGGGATCGCGCCGAGGATCGGCTGCAGCCCGACGGTCGTCGGATCGACGCCGACCGGTACCGCGTCGGCATCGGCGCGAGCGACCACCGGGATCGCGCTCAGGAGCAAGGCGAGCATCGCTACGATTCTGGCTGAGCCGCAGCGAAGTCCGTAATGAGGCACGCCTAACAAGTATACGTCGGGGCGCACTTATCCCTGCGGCGATCCGGCCGGCGTGTTTCCTCTTCGGGCGCGCGGCGCCGCCGCGTTTAAGGGCGCGCCGCGTCCTTCGGACCGGCCAACACCACGCGATCGCCGCGAATACGCACCGTGAAAGCGGGTTGCGGGTACGCGCTGGGCCCGTTCACGATGCTGCCGTCGCGGACACAGAACCGCGAACCGTGCCATGGGCAGTGCACGACGTCGCCCTCTAACGTTCCCTCGTCAAGCGGTCCGCCCGCGTGCGCGCACACGGCGGCGATGGCGTGAACGTCGCCACCGTGCCGGACCAGGAGCACCGGATAGCCGTTCGCGTCGACACGCTTCATCCCGTCGTCGGGCAGGTCCGCCAGGCTCCCGACGTCGACATCGTCCTCCGGTGGTTCGGCGTCGTGCGCGCGATTGACGCCGACGTGCAGGTCGAGCGAGAGCGCGCCGCCGTACAGCGCGCCGACCGAGACGACCCCGAGCCCGATCGTCGACAACCCGATGGCCAGCGCGTCGGCGCGGCCGCGCAGCAGATACGACGACGCGTAGAGCAGGGTGGCGGTACCGTTGACCGCCGCGTGCATAACACCGAGGCGTTTCGGCCTGCCGTAGGTATCGACCCAGTCCGTCAAGCCGGAAAGCGCGGCGCCGACCGCACCCAACAACCCGAGGCCGACGGCGATCTTCGCACCACGTCGGTCGCCGAGCAGGTCGAGCGCGAACGCGACGGTCCAGGCCCCTACCGGCACGTCGGTCAAGGCCGGATGCAGCGGATGCCCGAGCCACGTCCCGTGCAGCAGATCCTTGAGTCGCGGCCCCGTGGCGCCGGCTGCGGCGAACGCATCGTTGACGGCGGCTGCGAGGACGCCGCCCGCTTCGTCGAGGTTCGGCGTCGCCAGCGCAGCGCCGACGAGCTTCTCCGAGATCGTCGTCATACGCCGACCCGCGTACCCAGGAAGCAGCCGCCGTATCCGTGCGGTGGTAGGGAATACCCCCATGCTCTTCCGGCGCCGGACCCGCTATCGTTGGTTGCAGGGCATCCAGTTCGTTATCGGAGGCATCATCATGCGAGTATTCAGAACGCTTCGTTCTCTGAGTTTGCCGCTGGCGGTCGCGCTGGCCGTCGCTCCTCTCGCCGCCGAGGCCGCGAGCTTCGCCGGAACGTGGACGTTCACCGGAACCTTCGTCTATCGCGGCGCGGCCTACGTGACCGCGCCCGTTTGCGTGCTGCGGCAATCGGGCAACGAGCTCGCCGGCACGTGCAAAGGACCCAACGCGATCGGCTCCGCGAACGGCATGGTGAACGGCCGCGCCATCACCCTGCAGTGGCACGCCATCTCGACCAATCCAGCGACGAAGGGCCGGGGCGGAACCTCGACACTGCGCGGGACGTGGGGGGCCGACGGCGTCGTGCGCGGCACGATCGTCTCGACCTCGACCCCCGGGACGGGCATCCTTACCGGCCAGAAGATATAGCGCGTCAGAGCGGGGCGCCGGTCGCGACCGCAGCGCGCGCCGACGTCAGCGCGGCGTTCGGGACGACCGTCCCGCCGGCGGAGTGCGCGGCCACGAAGCGCGCGTGACCGATCGCGGCGACGATCGCGCCCACGCAGCGATCGTGCGCGTCGCGCTCGATCGGCAGCAGCGGGAGCGCTCGCTGCGCGCGCGCGGCCGCGGCGGTCCCGAACAGGAAAGCCGCGTCACGCGGACGTTCCACCCCGAGCAGATACTCGGCGATGTCCTCGAGCGTGCGCAGCACCAGGACGGGGAGATGGACGGCGCGCGCCGTCTCCTCGACCTCTTCGGAAAGCGCGAGCGCCCGCGACACCCGAGCGCGCCGCCAGGCGACCGACGCGAGCGCGGAGAGCGCCCAGCCGACGTGCACCGGCAGCTCGAGGCTGCGACCGCGGCGCAGCGACTCCGAGGCATACGCGTCCGCGTCGTCGAGCTCGCCGGTGAACAACGCGCAGGTCGCCAAGTTGTTGAGCGCGATGAGCGTCTCGGACGCCATCCCGGCTTCCTCGCATAGCTCGATCGCGCGCCGAAATCGCGCGCCCGCCGCGGCCAAATCGCCGATCGAGAGTTCGGCCTGCGCGACCATCAGGGTAACCATCGTCTCCGCCTGCGCCGAGCCCAACGCCCGCGCCAGCGCGAAGCCGCGCTCGCCGAGGGCGATCGCGCGCGCAGGGTCGCCGACCATCGTGTACGCGTTGCCCAGCGCCACGATCGCGCGTCCGGTGCCCGCCGGATCGTCGAGCTGCTCGAACGCCGTCACCGCCTCGAGCCCCAGCGCGATCGCGCGCTCGGGCGACCCCTGCCGCCGCGCCAGCACCGTCGCGGCGCGCAGGGCGCCGGCGCGCAGCGCCGGATCGAGGCCGTCCTGCTCCAGCGCGCGCTCGATGAGCGCCGAGGCGTCGGACAACAGCCCGCGGTCGATCCACACCTGCTGCAGCGACACGCAGGCGGCGAGCCCTCGCGCGACGTCGACGCCGTCGACGATGGCGGTCGAAAGTGCGGCCAGAATCTCGTCGAGGTCGCGCACCAGCGCGGGATACGCGCTCTCCCAGCGCACGTCGCCCAAGCGCGCGCCGAGCTCGAGCGCGCGCTGCAGGAAGTAGTCGGCGTGTCGTGCGCGCGTCGTGTTTCGCTCGCCCGGCTCGAGCGCCGCGGCGGCGAACTCGCGCGTCGCCTGCAGCATGCGGAAACGCGGATCGGCCGACGCGACGTCCGGCGGGTCGATCAGCGAGTGTTCGACCAGCTCGTTGAAGATCGCCTCGGGAGCATCGCCGGCGTCGTGACCCGCGATTGCGAGCGCCGCCTCGGCCGAGAACGGTCCGGCGAAGACGCTCGCGCGGCCGAGCATCGCGCGCGCGCGCGGATCGAGCAGCTCGAAGCTCCAGGCATAGGCGCCTTGCAGCGAGGCCACCCGCTTGCTGCCGGGGCTCGAGAACAGCACGCCGAACCGGCCGGCGAGCTGCTCGTCGAGCGCGGCCAGGCTCATCGATTGCGCGCGCGCGGCGGCGAGCTCGAGCGCCAGCGGCAGACCCTCGAGCCGGCGACAGATCGAGCCGATCAACGGAATCGTCAGCTCCGCCTCGCTGTCGCTGCGCGCCTCGAGAACGCGGTCGCAGAACAGCCGCACCGCGGCGTTCGCGCGCAGCGTCGTGGACGCGGCGTTCGGTGCCGGAACTGCGAACGGCCGCAGGCGCCACAGCGCCTCCCCGGGGAGGCCGAGCGCGGACCGGCCGGTCGCGAGAATCCGCGCGCTGGATTCGGCGACGATGCGCTTCGCCGCAGCAGCGGCGGCGGCGCCGACGTGCTCGCAGTTGTCCAACACGATCAGGGCGGCCGGGCGCTGCAGCGCCGACGCGAGCGTCGCCGTGGCGGTCGCGCCGGGATCGATCGCATCGAGCACCGCGCGCTGTACGCCGTTCTGGTCGCGCGCGGCGAGCAAATCGGCGAAGGCGACCCCGCCGGGGAAACGGTCGGCGAGCTGAGCGGCAACGCGCACCGCCAGGCGCGTCTTACCGACGCCGGGCGGGCCGACGATCGTGACCACGCGGGCCTGTTCGAGGCGGGCCACGATCCCGGCGATCTCCGTCTCGCGCCCGACGAAGCTCGTGGTCTGGCGCGGCAAGCTCACCGTCGCCGCCTGCGGTGCCGCGCGCGCGATGTCGCGCGACAGCGCGACGGTCGCCGGCAGCGGCGCGAGCGACAGCTCGCGCTCGAGCAGCGCGGCGAAGTCGTGATAGATCCGCAGTGCCGCCGCGCGATCGCCGCGGTCGAAGTGCAAGCGCATCAGCGCGCGCAGGTTCGTTTCGCGATACGGGTCGAGTCGGCGCAACCGTTCCGCCCACGCGATCGCCTCGGCGCGACGTCCGGCCGACCGGCACGTCTCGACGAGCCGCTCGACGACCGCCTCCATTCGCGCGCGCAAGCGATCGCGCTCCGGCGTCACGACGTCGTCGTCGACGTGTTCGAGCAAATCGCCCGAATAGAGCATCGCGGCGTCTTCCAACCGGCCTTCGTCCGCGAACCGCTCGAACCGGACGACGTCGATGGCCAGGCGGGCCTGCGGATCCAGCTCCAACCGCTTTCCGGCACGACGAACGAACGGCTCCGCGCCGCGCGATCTGAGCGCGCCGTCGAGATAATAGAGCTGGCGTCGTAACTCGGCCAAGCCGGCGTCGCGGTCGAGGTCCGGCCAGAGGCGTTCGGCGAGGCGGCCACGCTCGAGCGGTCCGCGGGCCAGCGCGAGGTGGCCGAGCAGGGTGAAGACCTGCGGCGAGGCCGGCGTCGTGACGATGCGGTCGACGCACAGCGACGGCGCCCCGAACAACGTCAGCGCGATACGCGAGTCGCTCATCCTCGTGGCGCCGGGGTTCGGATGGCTCAGCCCGGGTTCCTGGAACGATTCGACGGTTTTTCGACGGTCGGCGCCCTACGCTGAGAGCCACTGTGCGGAGACCGACTCGTGCTTCGTGACCGGAACCAGACGCGCTCGCTTGTGACGAGCGTGCTTGCAGCGTGCCTCGCGGCCTGCACCGCTTGCGGCGGCGGCGGATCGACGACTCCGCGGATCGCGCCGCTGCAGTCCGCTGCGGCGCACTCCAGCCTCTCGGTCTCGATCGACGTGCCGTCCGGCGCGGCGACGCCGTCGAGCGCCAAACGCTCGCCGAGCTATATCTCCGTCGCCAGTAAGTCGATCGTCTTCACCATCGATCAACCCGACCTCGACCAGACGGATCTGCAGCACCGGACCCAGGAGTTCGACCTCAAGCCGGGAGTCAACACGCTGGCGCTCGATCTCGAGGACGGCGAGCTGACGCTTCAGGCCACGATCTATGATGCCTCCGGCGGGAAAGGCCACGAGCTCTCGCTCACCGATCCGCAGACGCTGACGCTCGACCACACCGCACCGACGACGATCGATCTCACCTTCAACCCGATCATCGTCCAGACCGCGATCGTCATCACCTCGGTGAGGCTCCTGACCCTGTACCACGCGGCGAACTCCGGCGGCGACACGGTCACGTGCTACGGCTTAGCCGGCCAATTCGGGATCAGCGGGCTCGACGCAGCGGGGTACTACGCGATCGGCGCCGGGCACTTCCTCGACGTGCACCACAACCCGACGACCGTGTCGCCGGGGCCGGCCGGGCTCATCGAGCCCACGTCTCAACCGTCGCAAACGATCGCGGGCGGCGGCGTCGCCGTCTCGGGCGGCGCGTTCACGACCGCTTCGGGCGGCAGCTTCACGCAGACCACCTATGACGTCAACGAGATCGGCGTCGCTCTCGGGGCGAGGGCGTCGAGCACGTTCGTCAAGCCGCAGACGACCTACTCGACGGCGACGATGACGACGTTCGCGCTGTTCGCGACGCCCGCGTGCCAGTACAACACGGGCGGGTGATGCGCACCATGCGCGCCCTAGCGGCGCCCGTTCTGCTCGTCCTCGCTGCCGGCTGTGCGGGCGGCGCAGGCTCCGCGCTGCCTTCCCGCGTCTCGCCCGGTCAGGTCGCGACGGGCTTCGTGCGCTTCACCGTCGCCGTCCCGAAGGCCAACGTCGGCGCGGCCGGATATCGCCGGCACGTGCGCGACGTCTCGCCGGCGACGGCGTCGGTCGCCCTGACGCTCGCGTCGGTCAACGGCGTCGCCCCCAGCGGGCCGCAGACGCCCGCGGTGATCAACATCCTGCCCACCTCGCCCAGCTGCACGTTCGTCGCGACCGGCGATCTCCTGTCGTGTTCGGTGACCCTCGGCGGCCCGGCCGGCAACGACGTCTTCAAGGGCACCGCGTATTCGGACTTCGACGGAAAAGGCGCGGCGCTCTCGTCGGGCTCGGCCGCGGCGACCATCGCCGCCGGCCAAACCGCGAACGCGCCGCTCACCCTCAACGGGATCGTCGCCGGTGCCGTCCTCAGCGTGCCGGCCACCACCGTACCGGTCGGCTTCGCTACGGCCTTTCACTTGTTCGTGATCGCCGTCGATGCGAGCGGCGCGGCGATCATCGGCAGCGATCCGTACGCCGCGCCGCTCCATTTGACGGTAGCGGACCCGGCCGGGGCGACGACCCTCGCGACGACGACCGTGACGGGTCCGACCTCCTCGGTCGGCGGAATGTACGACGGAACCGGTGCCGCCGCCGGACCGGAAACGGTCACGATCTCCGCCTCGGGCGCCGGACTGGCCGCGAGCGCCATCGTGCCGGCGACCTTTACCGTCGACGACGAGCGCGGCTGGTCGAACGGTGCGACCGCGACCTTCCGTGGAACGACGACGACGCAGATCGTGCCGCCCAGCGGGACGCCGCCGCCCGCGACCACGCTCGCCACGGCGCTCACCTCGACGATCGGCACGCGCGCGACGTTCAACGGCCAGACCGGTCTGGTCGACTCGCACCAGGTCGAAACCGACACGCCGTCTGGCTCGAGCAGCTCGACGACGACCACGGCCGATTACTATTACGCCTTCGACGGGCTCAGCTCCAGCGTCGCAAAGATCGATTTCATCGGCTCGTCGTCGGTCAACGGCTTCGGCAGCACGCAGGTCGTCCTCGAAAACGCGACCGACGTCTACGACGAGCTGCCGGAAACGCCCGGCAACACGTGGACGCAACCGGGGCAATACACGTCGACCTACGTCGCGAAGGGCAGCGACCCGAATCCCTCGCAGACGTATACCGCGCAGAGCGGAGCGTACGACTACGACGACACGTTCGCGAACCGCGACGATTCGAGCGCGACGGCCAACGCGGACGGCAGCGGTCAGTACTTCTATCAAGACCTCGCCGACGGGCAGAACCGCAATTGGCAGATCGGCACCGTCACCAAAGATGGCAGCGGGAACAACGTCATCCCGATCGTCGAGACGATCTCGCCGCCCGGCGGGACACCGACGACGACCACGACCAACGTGCCGGACTGGTATCCCGGCGGCACGTTCCCGGCACAGCCGTTCAGCGACACGTTCGTCGAGGTCGGGACCGTCGCCATCCCGGCCGCGTGCGACGTCCCGGCATCGCTCGCGACGACCGCGCGCGAAACCGACGAGACGTACTTCATCATCGATCCGGTGATCGGCGACGTCCTGCACATCGCGCGCAAAGCATTCGTCGCCGACGGGCTCGGGCGCGTGTGCCTCATGTCGAACAGCACCGAGCAGTTCTACTACGCGATCGGCAACGCGGCGACGCCGAACCAATCGACCGCGCTGGTCTTTTTCGGGACGCTGCTGTTCACGTCCAACACGCAAAGCGTGAGCGGGATGCGATCGTACAAGCGATCGGGCGCCGCGCAAGGGAGAACGCTGTGAACGCTCGCTCGAGGCTGGGACTCGTCGCGCTCGCCGCGGTGGTCGCCGCGCTGGCCGGGTGCGGCGGCGGCGGTGGCGGCCGCGTCGTGCCGCCGCTCGCGCCCCAGCCGACGGCGACGCCCGCGCCCGGGCGGGCCGCCGGCATCGCTCGCGCAAATCACGCCCGCGCCGGGGATGCCGACCCTGCCGCCGGCGACCTCGACCTTCGTGCCGATCGCAAGCCCAATCCCCACCACCCTGCCCGCGCCGCCGAATACGTCGCCGGTCCCCGCACCGACGGGCGCCGACTTCGACGCGCTGACCTCCGGCGGAACGCCGTCGGCGGCCTACTTCGCTTCCCTCGCCGGTCCGGCGATGTCGGCGTACACCACGTTGTCACCGTCCGACGAGAAGGGCGTCAGCGGCAACATCACGTCATTTCTGGCCGACGGTTTCGTCGTCGCCGTCGAAACGCCGCTCGATCCCCCGACCGAGCTCGCAAACGGCGCCCTGTACGCCGCCACGGCGACGGCGGTCAACGCGACGAGCGTGAACGTGCACGTCTCCGGCGCGACGGTCGATCAAGTTCCGGGCGGCTATGCGGCGATGCGCGTCGGCGATCCGGTGGTCGCGATCGGTTCGGGTGCCGCGGCGAACTTCATCGCCGACCTCGTCACCGGTGAATCGGCGTCCGCGATTCCGACCTCTTCCTGGGCCCGCCGGCCGGGGACAGCTCGTCGCTCCGTACAGGCCGCCGGTGCGACGGCGCGTCGCGCCCCGCGCGACGACGAGGGCGGTGACGTCACCAAGTTCGTCATCACGGCGAAAGACGCGTTTCCGGGAGTGACCTTTCTTCCGGTCGGCGTTCCGTTCGCGACCCAAGGTTGCGTGACGATCTCGTTCCAGGCGATCGCCACAGCCGGCTTCGGCGAAAGCGCGTTCTACCCGATGACCCTCGCCGACGTGAGCACGAGCACCGGCGACCCGTACGTCGAGTCGCAGCTCCAGAGCCTACCGGTGGCATTACAGAACGACTTCACCGTCAAACCCGGCGTCCACTATCGCATCACCTCGGGTCTGGCGACGTCGCTCAGCTTCTTGATCACCGAGACGTGCGGAGACTTCGGGGAGATGAAGAAGGGCAAGCCGTACCGCATCCAGATCGGCGTGGTCGGCCAAGCGCTGCTCTCCACTTCTACCGAGCAGCTGCCGGGAGTCGGAGCGAACGCGGACTTCGACACGTCGGTCTGCCCCTACATCGGATTTTTCGGCAAGGGTCAGCCGACCAAGTCGGTGGTGCTCTCCAACATCGCGAACTCGCTGTCGGTCAGTTTCTGCGAGAACTACACGATGACCGGTGCTCCGCTGGTCGCGCACGCGTCGATATCGAACGCGCAGGTCGTCAGCGCGCCGATCAGCACCGGGCTGCCGGGCTCGGATTGGACCTGGACCAGCGATCTGCCGCTGGGCGACCCCGGCGCGGACGTTCTCCCGATGGCCGAGTCCAACGGCGAAGTGCAGGACAACGTCCTGCTCCTGGACAGCTTCCAGTACAGCGGGATCATGAACGTCGTGCGCGAGCTGGACGTCGGATTTACCGGCCCGCTCCAGTTCAAGTTCACGGATCCGCCGTTCGTGACGCCGACGGTCTTTCAGAACTACTCGTTCTTTCCGCCCTACACGAACAAGGTCGGGATCTCGTCGCCGGCGGTCGTGTCGCTGACGCTGCACCCGCTGGTACCCAACGTCACGGCACGAGGGAAGTAGCGCGTAGGCCGCGGCCGCCGCCCGGACGAATCAAACCCGTGCCATGGCCGACACGCTGCCCCGTATTCCGACCGACGTCACCGCGCAGACGCTGCGCAGCCTCGACCGGTGCGACGACCCGCGCCTGCACGAGATCGTGAGCGCGCTGGTGAGGTACCTGCATGCGTTCGTGCGCGAGGTGCGGCTGACGCCCGGCGAATGGCTCGCCGGAATCGACTACTTGACGCGCACCGGCCAGAAGTGCGACGCGATCCGTCAGGAGTTCATCCTGCTCTCCGACGTGCTCGGCGTTTCGATGACCGTCGACGACGTAGCTCACGCGGACCAGCCGCCGAACGCGACCGAGTCGTCGGCACTCGGCCCGTTCTACACCGACGACGCGCCCGAGATCGCGCAGGGCGGCACGATCGCGCGCAGCGGCAAAGGCGAATCGGTGCTCGTGCGCGGCCGCGTGCTCGACGTCCGCGGCGAACCGATCGGCGGCGCGCTGGTCGAGACGTGGGAAACCGACGGCGAAGGGTTCTACGACACGCAGTACGCAAATCGTGCCCAGCCCGACTATCGCGGTCACCTGCGGACGAATACCGACGGCACGTTCAGCTTCGTCGCGGTGAAGCCCGTGAGCTACTCGATTCCGACCGACGGGCCGGCCGGCGAGATGCTGCGCGCGACACGCCGCGGCACGATGCGTCCCGCCCACCTGCACCTCAAGATCAGCGCCCCCGGCTACACGCCGATTGCGACGTCGATCTATTCCGCGGGCGATCCGTATCTGCTCGAAGATGCGGTGTTCGGAGCGAAGACGTCGCTGGTCGAGGAGTATCGCCCGGCCGGCGAGGGCGCGCTGACGCGCTGGATTCTCGAGCGGGATTTCGTCCTCGCCGACACCTGACCGCCGCGAGCTGCTTCATCCGTTGACGTCGAGTTGCCGGCGGCATGGGGAATACGGAGCTCATGCGAGTTCGGTTAGGACAGGTCGGACACTTCGGGCTGAGCGTCCACGATCCGGATGCCAGCGCGCGCTGGTGGTGCGAGAGCTTCGATCTGCACGAGATCTTCCGCTTCGAGGACGGCGTCGGGGTCAGCAACGACGCGATCACCATCGTGTTCCACCGCGGGCGCCCCGCGCCGAGCGCGCTCGGACACCTGTCGTTCCACCTCGACGGCATGGACGAACTCCGCGCCGCGCTCGGGACGCTGCGCGAGCGCGGCGTCAAGCTCGAAGACCCCGGCGACGAGATCGGCCCGGAATCGCCGGGGTCGCCGCATCTCGGCCTCTGGTTCCACGACCTCGACGGCTACCGCTGGGAGCTCTCCGTCCAAAACGGCGCCAAAGAAACGTCATCCTGATCGCAACCCTGTCACCCTGAGCCTGTCGAAGGGCGCCCGCCGTACGACAATCGCGACTCGCCGTCCGCGGCGCGCGCATGGCATGCCGCCCTTCGACAGGCTCAGGGTGACAGGGGGTTGTTGCTCAGGGTGACGGCGTTGTTGCTTAGGATGACGGGGTTGGTGCTCGGGATGATCGGGTTGCTGCGGCTAGCGCGGCTTGGCCGAGGGCGAGGCCGCCGTCGTTCGGCGGGACGGCGCGGTTGAGCCAGAGCGACGTTCCGAGGCGGTCGTGAAGCAGTTCGAGCAGCAGGCGATTTTGGAACACGCCGCCTGACGCAACGAGCGGCCGCGACGGACCGTAGCGCTCGTGCACGTCCCCGACGACAACGGCGAGCGCGGCTGTGGAAGCCGAACGCGATCGCGCCGGCGTCGCGCCCACCGGCGACGTCGCCGATGATTGCACGCAGCAGCGGCCGGTAGTCGAGTTCTCCGTCGACCAGCGGGAACGCGTAGGCGGCGGCCGTGCCGCGTTTCGCCTTCGGGTCGCGGCTGGCGCCGGCGGCGAGGTGCTCGAGCCACATTGCGGCTTGGCCTTCGAAGGTGATTTCGCGAGTGAAGCCGAGCAGCGCCGCGACGGTGTCGAAGAGCCGACCGATCGACGTGGTGCGGAACGTGCGCACGTCTTTTGCGATCATCTCGCGCGCGAAACGATAGCGCGGCGGAAAACCGAACGGCGGAGCCGTGAGATCGGGCAGACCGTCCAGCTCGTAGAGGAATCCCGCCGCAGCCTGCACGGGGAAGCGCGCCGCGGCGTCGCCGCCCGGGAGGAGGGCGCTGCGCAGGTGCGCGACGCGCGTGAGCCCTCGTGCGACGCTACCCGTGAAGATCTCGCCGCCCCAGATCGTGCCGTCTTCGCCGTAGCCGGTGCCGTCGAACGCGACGCCGACGACCTCGGTCTCCCATGCGCCGCGTTCGGCGATCACGCTCGCGACGTGCGCGCGTGGTGCTGTACGGCGACTGGTCCGATCTCCGAGCGCGTGGGCAAACGCAGTTGACGCGTACTCGGGATGCGCATCGTGCGCGATCGTCAGCTCTTCTTCCGCTCACCCCGTAGATCGCGCGGAGATCGCGCACGCTCGTGGACAGCGCTTCGCGGCACGGCAAGTGATCGAGGTCGCCGACGTACTGCGCGGCGAAGGCCTGGCCGTCGACCACCAGCATCGGCGCGTTCTTCAAGTCGCCGCCGACTGCGAGGATCGCGCGTGCCTGCTTACCGCGCTCGGTGCGGGCCGGGATTGAAGCGACGGCTTGCGGAGCCATGCCGCGCGCGCGGCGAACGATCGTCGTCCCGAACGATGCTACACGAGACAACGGAGTCGTCGATGCGGCGCGCGATCCTGCGTTCGCCGATCAGGAACGCGTCGGCGATGCCGGTCAGCGACGTTTGCGCGTCGGCGTCATCGTACGCCATCGGCTCACCGGACCGGTTGGCGCTCGTCATCACCAAGACGTCCGGCGCGCCGGCCGAGAACAGCAGATGGTGGAGCGGCGCATACGGCAGCATCACCCCGAGCTCGCGGTTGTCGGGCGCAACGCCCGGCAGCCTTCGCCGCGCGGTCGCGAGCACGATCGGGCGTGCCTGCGAGGTGAGCGTCTCTTCGCCTCCGTCGTCGAGCTCGATCAGTTGGCGCGCGGTCACCAGATCGCGCGCCATGATCGCGAATGGGCGCTCCTTGCGATACTTCCGTTCGCGAAGCGTCTCGATCGTAGCCGCATCGAGCGCGTCGCACGCGAGGTGATAGCCTCCGATTCCTTTGACCGCGACGATCGGCACCGTCGCGCAGCAGCTCCGCGGCAGCGACGATGGCCTTCCAACCAGGCACGTCGTCATCGCTGGGTTGACCCCAAGGCGGACCGCCGCTGCCTTGCCGCAGCACGTAGGCCGGCCCGCATGCCGGACACGCCAGCGGTTGGGCGTGGAAGCGCCGGTTCATCGGGTCGTCGTACTCGCGCGCGGCAGGCCTCGCACATCGGCCAGTCGGCCATCGTCGTGAACGGACGGTCGTACGGCAGACCCGTGACGATGCTGTATCGCGGGCCGCAGTCGGTGCAGGTGATGTACGGATAGCGATAGCGGCGATCCGCCCGGATCGAACAGCTCGCGCAGGCACGGCTTCGCAGACCGGCAGGTCCGGCGCGATCCTGACCGTGAGCCGTTCGCGGTCGACCGCTCTCGCGGATCGCGAACCCGTGTCGGCCCTTCGAGCGCGCCGGCTGCGAGCGCCTCGACCGAAGCGATCCGCGCTGCCGGCGGCGCTTCAGCGGCGAGCGCGCGGGTGAACGCCTCGACCGCGCCGGGCTCACCCTCGACGTGGATCTCGACGCCGCTCGCCGCCGTTGAGCACCCACCCGGCGAGCCCGTAGCGCCGGCGCGAGCCGGTAGACGAACGGCCGAAAACCGACGCCCTGAACGACGCCGCGGCGACGCGCAGCATCGACCGCTCGGCCCGCGCGCCGGCCGCCTTCACTGGCGTAGCCGGCGGCGTCGCGACGTAACACGAACGGCCCGCGTACCCGACCTGCACGACGCGACCGTCCTCGACCAGCACCGGGACCGCGCCGCCGCCCGAGAGCTCGATCATGCGGCCCAAAGCTTCGGCATCGGCGTCGACGTCGTGCTCGACGAAGTCGCGCCCGCGGAACTCGAGATCGTCGCGCAGCTCGGCCGTGTACGGACAGCCCTTCGTTCCGTACAGCTCAAGCGGCATCGAACGTTCCGAGCGCGTGGCGCATGACGTGGTAGATCGCCGCCTGCGTCTCCTGGATGCGCGGGATGTAGTCGCAGCGCACGACGATCGCGTGGTCGGCCAAGCCGCGGCGCACGATCTCGCCGCCGTCGTAGCCGAGGAGCGCCACCGTAAGCAGGCCGCGCTTGCGCGCGGCTTCGAGCGCCGCGACGACGTTCTTCGAACCGCCGCTGGTGGAGAACGCGAACGCGACGTCGTTCGGCCGCGCCTGCGCCGCGATCTGGCGCAAAAACGTCAGCTCGGCGCCGACGTCGTTGGCGATCGCGGACAGCACCGCGGGCTCGGCGGCGAGCGAGATGGCCGGGATCGCGGGCATCTCCGGCGAGCCCAGCATGCAGTCCAGCGCGAAGTCCGTCGCATCGGTCGCCGAACCGCCGTTGCCGAAGATCAGCAGCCGGCCGCCGGCCGCGATGCGCGCGCGCATCGCCAGGATTGCTCCGGCGATCGCGCCGGACTGTTCGCCGGCGACCTGTTCCCGCAGCGCTTCGCCGTCGCTCGCCTTCGCGCGAATCGACGCCGCGACGTCATCGACGATCGCCGAAGAATCGTTCTGCGCCGAACCGAGGTAGGGGTACAAAAAGGCTGAAGCGCCGACGTCGTCGCCGAGCTCGCGGCGGTGCTCGAGAAACACGTGCACGCTCTCGTACAGCGCATGGCCGAGGACCTCGAAGACCTCTTGGTGCACGTGCGGATCCGCGTCGGGCGCGGTCACCGCGTAGTCGGCGTCCGCGCCCGGCCACGCCACGGTGAACGCGCCCTTGCGGCGGGCCAGCCGCAGCGCGCCGGCCGTGCGGTGATCGCCTTCGGGCGGGCCGAAGGCGATCGCCATGTCGCCGGCCTCGACCAGCGCGTCGACGAACGCATCCGGGGCGGCGCTCACGTCGAGCGCCGGCAGCGCGCGCTTTCCGACGATCACCGGGTGGATGAACTCGACCGAGACGTGCGCCGCATCGGTAGCGTACGGACCGTTTCCGAAGGCGTACAGGCGGCCGCCGTTCGCAAAACGCTCCGCCATCTCGCTCGACGCGCGGGCGAGGCGCGGCGCTTCGCGCTCGAAGAACGCCCGAACGACGGGATTGCGGGCTCGCAATCGCTCCGCCAGGCGTTCGGCGAGCGCGCCCGCCGCCGGCTCGCTCAGCATATCCGCGGCAGCGGATCCCCGACCAGCATGTCGATCGCGCGCGTGCCGCCGTACGGATTCACCCCGACGACCGTCCCGCCGTGCTCGGCGCGCACGTCGCCGATCAACCGCGCCTGCTCGCCGCCGGCTGACGGAGCGCATTGCACCCAGCGCGCGTTCGGCATCGTCGCGCGGCGACGATCGCGAGCACTTGCCCTTCGTTGGCGATGTGCAGCGGGTCGAGTCCCAGCACCTCGCACGCGCCGCGCACCTCGCGACGCAGCGGAATGTCCTCTTCGCGCAACACGATCCCCAAGCCGCAGTCGCGCGCGAGCTCGTTGAGCGCGGTGGCGACGCCGCCGCGCGTCGGGTCGCGCATCCAGCGCACGCCGGCCGCGCACGTCGCGAGCAGCGCTTCGACGAACGGCCACACCGAGCGCGTGTCGGAGCGCAGATCGGCCTCGAGGTCGAGCTCGCCGCGCGCGAGCAGGATCGTGATCCCATGATCGCCGATCGGGCCGCTCAGCAGCACCTTGTCGCCCGGCCGCACGGCGCGCGGGTCGAGCACCAGCCGCTCGTCGATCTCGCCGATCCCGAACGTGCTGATGTACATCCCGTCGCACATCCCGTGCTCGACGACCTTGGTGTCGCCGCCGACGATCGGCACGCCCGCCCGGACGGCCGCCGCGGCCATCGCCTCGACCTCGGCGCGCAACACGATCCGACGGCAGGCCGGCTTCCAGAATGAACGACGCCATGAGCGCCGTCGCCCGCGCACCCGATACGGCAAGGTCGTTCACCGTACCGTTCACCGCAAGCTCGCCGATCGAGCCGCCGGGGAAGCGCAGCGGCTTGACGACGTAGCCGTCGGCGGTCGTCGCGACGCGCGTTCCGTTGAGCAGAAACGTGGCCGCGTCGGAGAGCGGCGCGAGAACCGGATTCGCGAACGCCGGCGCGATCAACCCTTCGACCAGCCGGCGCGACGCCTTGCCGCCGGCGCCGTGCGACATCTCGATCTGCGCGTCGTTGAACCGCACGCGGCGCGGTTGGGAGGAGCCGGCTGCCGCGCCGGTCTCAAGCACGCGCTTCTTCTTCTTCGAAATGCACGTTCAGCTCGGTCGACGCATAGCGGTAATACGCCGCGCACGCACCCTCGCTCGAGACCATGAGCGCGCCGACGGGATGCTCCGGGTTGCATTCCTTGCCGAACAGCTTGCACTGCGGCGGCTTGAGCACGCCCTTGAGGATCTCGCCGCACTGCGCGGCGCGCGGATCGGTGACCCGTACGCCGGGAACCTCGAACTGGACCTCGGCGTCCCACGCGGCGAAGGCCGGTTTGAGCTTGAGCGCCGACTGCGAGATGAAGCCCAGGCCGCGCCACTCGAAGTAGGGCGCAGCTCGAACACCGTCGCGAGCGCGCGCAGCGCGGCGTGATTTCCCTCCCACGGAACGATGCGGCGGTATTGGTTCTCGACCTTGGCCTCGCCGTCGCGCAGCTGGCGCAGCACCATGAGGATCCCCTCGAGCAGGTCGAGCGGCTCGAACCCCGCCACGACGACCGGCAGGCCGTAGTGCTGCGCGACGAACTCGTAGGGGCGGCAGCCGATGATCGACGAGACGTGGCCCGGGCCGACGAAACCGTCGAGGCGCATGTCGGGCGAATCGAGGATCGCGCGCATCGCCGGCACGATGGTGACGTGGTTGCAAAAGACGGAGAAGTTGCGCACGCCCAGCTCGCGCGCGCGCAGCAGCGTGAGCGCGGTCGACGGCGCGGTCGTCTCGAATCCAATCGCGAAGAAGCACACGTGCGTGCGCGGATCGTCCTGCGCCATCTTGAGCGCGTCGAGCGGCGAGTAGACCATCCGGATGTCGCCGCCGCGGGCTTTGAGCTCGAGCGGCGTCCCCTTCGTGCCCGGCACGCGCATCATGTCGCCGAAGCAGGCCAGCGCGGCGTTCGGCTGGGCGGCGATCGCCAAACCGTCGTCGACGCGCCCGGTCGGCAGCACGCAGACCGGGCAGCCCGGGCCGTGGACGAGCTCGACGTTGTCGGGCAAGATATCGTGCAGACCGTGACGGTAGATCGCGTGCGTGTGGCCGCCGCAGACTTCCATGATGCGGTAGTGCCGCGCCGGATCGACCGTGCGGCGGATCTCGTGTGCGACCGCGGTGATCAGCGCCGGGTCGCGATACTCGTCGACGTACTTCATCGTCATCGCCGTTCACCGTCGTCCGCGGCGAAGGAATAGCCGCGGACCTCCTCGATCGCCAACTCGTCCTCACCCATCGCGCGCAGCATCCGCAACTGCTCGTGGGCCTCGGCTTCACTCACCTTGCTCAGCGCGAAGCCGACGTGGATCAGCACCCAGTCGCCCAGCCCCAGCTCGCCGTCCTCGAGCAGTCCGACGTTGACGTTGCGCCGCACGCCGCCGACGTCGACCTTCACCAGCGCGGGCTGCTCGGCGTGGAACTCGACGACTTGACCCGGAATCGCTAGGCACACGATGCGCTCGTTCCTTCCCTTACATCGATTTCAGCTTGAGATAGCGCATCAAGTCGCTCGGGAGGCTCGCCAGCATCACGAACGGGTTCGCTCGTGCGCGCCTCCGCGTTCGTCTCCGGGTTCCCGGTGCGCACGCCGAGCGGCGGATCGTCGGACATCGCGCGCATCTTGTTGTAGCGCGCCAAGTCGCGCCCGCCGTACACCAGCTGGCGCGCGGCGAAGATGGCGAAGCCGACCGCGATCCCGGTGCGAACTAAAGCTCTGAACATGCGACCTCTCCATTGGGCTGGCGCGCTCGCGGCACGCACTTTTCGCTGACGATCCGGCGGACCAAGGTGACGGCCGCGTCGACCGACCGCGCCACCGGCGGCGACAATGCCATCCCGGGTTCGGTCGTCTCCGGCTCGCACCCCACGATAGTGAGCGGCGGCGGCTCGCCGCCCAGGACGCGCAGGTAGCCGAACACGTTCTGCAGATCCATGCGGTGCGCGTCCGGCGTGGACGCCGCGACGTCGCCGTGGGGTTCGATGACGTACAGCGTCCCGGGCCGTTCGCCGCGCGGAACGGCGTCGATGAGGATCGCGTGCTCGTAGCCGTTGAGCAGCTCGTAGGCAAGGTGCAGCCCACGGATCCCGAAGTCTTCGATTTTGACGCCGGCGGGCGGTTCGACGAGCAGCGCGCGTGCGACCTCGGGGCCGAAGCCGTCGTCGCCGAAGAAGACGTTGCCGACGCCGGCAACGAGCAGCCGTGGCGCGCCGGTCACGGTCCCGTCTCCAACGGCTCGACCTCGTCGGGATAGAAAAAGAACGAGCGACCGTACCAGTCGTGCAAATCGCTGGCCGGGTCGTCGTCGACCGTCACGGCGACATACAGCACGTCCTCGACGTCCTGGTGGATCGCGCGGACGGTCGCCGTCTTGCCGGCCAGGAACCCATCCCACACGTCGGCCCGCCGCGTCGGACGGAGCCGAACCGACGAGCCTTTGGTCACCTTCGTGCCGTTCACGAAGACGCAGTCGAGAGCCGGCACGTCGATTGCGGCGAACGGGTCGACGGCGCCGAACGGATCGCCGGCGTCGAACGGCGGGCTTCCCCATGCGGCGGCGCCGGCACGCGGTGCAGCGCGCCGGCGTGGACGCGCGCGAGGTCGTGGACGTCGAACCGCTCCGCCCGCTCGATGATCGCCCGCGCGCGGGGATCGGTCGCGCGCGCTTCGTCGCGCTCGGCGTCCGGCAGGCTCAGCACCGAAAGGGTGAGCAACTCGTCGATCTCGGTGCCGTCGAAGGCGTCGGTATCGGTCTGCGGCGCCACCTGCGGGAAGTCGTACAGGATGATCGGCGACGCCAGCGCCAGCGGTGCGCGCTGCTCGTCGGCGCCGGCGTCGCCGATCAGCACGGGAAAGACGTGCCGGTTCTGCAGCGCCGGCGTCGCGGCGGCGGCTTCGGGCGTCGGATCGAGCACCGAGACGAACGCCCCGTTCTCCGCCGCGAGCAGGACGTGGGTCGAAACGAGCGCCGTGCGCAGCGCGCCGGCGCGCTCGCCGGCGACGACCGCGGAGTCGTTCTCGACCTGCACGCGCAGCTTGCGCAGCGACGGTGATTCGGGCACCGGCTCGACGTCGACCGACAACCTGCCGCGCAACGGCCAGTGCTCGCGAACGACGCGGCCCCGCAGGACGCCGCCGCCGTCGCGCAGGGGCTCGTCGGAACTGCCGCCCTCGACGGCGAGCGGCCTGACCAGGCTCGTCCCCGGCGATGCATCGACGATGACGGCGATCTCACGCTCGACCGCTTCGTCGAACGTCACGTAGCTCGTCCCATTGACGGCCAGTGACTCCACCGGGACGAAGGCGTCGCCGGCGAACGCTTCGACGCGACGGGCCTCGACGTGCAGAAACCGCAGCACGGCGGTGACCCGCGCGTCCGCGCCTTCGCCGCTTTCGGCCTCGAGCAAGATTTCGGTCTGCTGCTCCGCCGTCTCGCCGGTTCCCGCGCTCAGGTACGCGCGCGGCACGACGACGCCGAATTGCCAGCGGACGCGATTCTTGGCGGCCGACGCCGTGTACGGGTACAGCAGATAGCCTTCGTAGAGCACGGCGTTCGCGACGGCCAGCGCGGGCTCGAAAACGTCGTCAAAGGCGCGCGGCGCGTTCATCGCGTGCTCTTCGCCTCCGCGAGCAGACCGGCCAGCGCGGACTCCCAGGTCGGGAAGCCGCCGGCGCACTTGAAGGCGTAGAGCTCGTCGAACGTGTCGCGCTCGACCCGAATCCACGCGCTGTTCGGAAAGAACGCGTCCATCGTCGCACGCCAGACCGCAACGGGCAGCCGATACCGCGCCTCGCACGACCACGGCACGAGCTCGGCGGCGACGCCGCCGTCCTCGCCGCGCACGAAGACCGTGCCGCTGAACTGCACGAGCAGCGGAATCTCCCCCGCTTCCAAGCCGCGCAGATACTTGTTCGCGGCGACGTCGAAGTCGTAGCTGCACGGAATCGTCAGGTCCAGCTCCGTCTCGCGCTCGAAGGCCAGCACCGTCGCGGAAACGTGCGTCCACAGCAGCGTGCGCAGCGTGTCGCCGTAGCGTTCCGGCGGCCCGAACAGCTCGACCAGGGCCGCCGACTCGCGCGGATCGTCGTAGCGCCGTTGCTGCGGCTCGATCCGGACCTGCGCGCTCAGCGTGATCGCGTGCACCGGCACGCCGCTCGTCTCGGCGACCCGCAAGCGCAGGACCAGTTGCGGCGCGGCGGCGTACGGCTCGACCCGCGCGCCGGCGATCGAAAACGAAAGCTCGCTCACCAGCGTCCCCGCGCGGGTTCGCGCCCGCCGCTTCGTTCGTGCAGCTCGCGCGAAGTACGCGTCGATCTTGGCCCAAGCATCCGCGCCGCCGTCGAACCCCTTCCACGACGTGCGAATGATCCCGACGAGCCGGTACGCGGCGTCGATCGGGACGATGAAGCAGCGCGTCGCTCCCTCACGGCGCAGCAACAGCACCGCCTCCACGTCGGGCTCGAGCGTCGCCAGCACCGCGTTCTCGGCGATGATCTCGCTCCACGCGGCGAGGTCGAGCTGCGATTCCGTGGCCCCGGCCGGCCCCGGGTAGAGTGCGATCGTGCGATCTTCCACCGAGTTGAAGAAAAAGAACGCCAGGCCGATCGGGATCTGGAGGCGATCCCAGTGCCGCTTCGTCGAGCGTGAACCCGGTCAGCTCCGCGTAGCGCGCCGGCACGGCCTTGTAGCGGCCTTGCGCCGCGCCTTGCGGCTCGAACACGAGATAGCACGGCCGGCAGCTGCACATGATGCGCCGCCCCTGCATGTCGATGAGGTGACCGTGCTCGGCCGGCAACGGGATCGCGCAGTAGTCGCAGCGCTCGCCGGGCGCCGCCGGCGGCGGCTTTCTGAGCAAACGTTGCAGCGACGCGAAGTCGCCCGGCACGCGATCCATCGTCAGACGCCCAGCAGGATCGTGGTCCGGCCCTCGCCGTCCTCGGTGACGACCGGACAGGCCGGCCCTTCGTCGCGCACCGGCGCCAGGTTCTCGGCGCGCACCGCGGTGATCTCGGGGACGCGCTTGAGGATCGCGCGCTCGACCGCCAGCTTCACGGTCGCCGTCGATGACGGGCAGCCGTCGCAGCTGCCGTGCAGGCGCAGCGTCACGACGCCGCCCTCGACGCCGGCGATCGTGATGTCGCCCTCGTGCGACTTGAGGTACGGCCGCACGCCGTCGAGCGCGCGCTGCACCCGCTCCTCGACCGAGTACGGGTGGAGACCGTGCAGGCACAACAAGCTCTCGACGAGCGGGTCGTCGCAGAGCCGCGCGAAGATCTCCGCCGATCGTTCGCCCGACGCGTCGTGGACGACCGTCAACATCCGCTCGATCCCTTCACCGTACAGCGTGACGATCGTGCGCGCCAGCTCTTCGCCCAGCTCGCGTGCTTGGCGCGGCGTCGAAACCGCGTCGAACCCCCCGATGAGCGTCTCGACGCGGTCGGCCATCCTCCGCAGCGATGCGTCGTCCTCCGCGCCGGCGGCCTCCGCCGGCGCGTCGTCTCGCGCGAGCAATGCGCTAGCCGAACGGCGCCAGCGGCGAGTGAACCGTCTCGATCGTCTTGCCGTCGCCCAGGTACATGTGAACGCCGCAGGGCAGGCACGGGTCGAAGCTGCGCACCGCGCGCATGATGTCGATTCCCTTGAAGTTCTCCGGTCCGTTCTCTTCGAAGATCGGCGTGTTCTGCACCGCGTCCTCGTACGGGCCGGGCGTCCCGTACATGTCGCGCGGGTTGCCGTTCCACGGCGTCGGCGGCCATGGATGGTAGTTGGCGATCTTGCCGTCGCGAATGACCATGTGGTGCGAGAGCACGCCGCGTACCGCCTCGGTGAAGCCGCAGCCGATGGCGTCCTGCGGCACGGTGAACGGTTCCCAGGTCCGCGTCCGGCCGGCGTGCATCTCCTCGAACGCTTTGTCGAGGAAGTGCAATGCCGCGGCGGCCGAGTACGCCTGGAAGTAGGTCCGCGCGCGATCGCGCTCGATCGCGTTCGACCACTTGGGCGTCTTCCACTCGAACGAGACCGGCCCGCTGAGCACGCTCTTGGGCAAGTTGATCTTGACGCTGTTGCCGGTCGACTGCACGTAGCCGATGTCGACCAGACCGGCCAGCGCGGTCGACCACATGCGGGCGAGCGCGCCGCCGCCGGTGTCGAGCGCGAGGTGGTCCTTGCCGTCGAACCAGCGCGGCGACATCACCCAGCTGTACTGGTTGGCGAAGTCGCGCTTCTTGGGCGTCGGCTTGGTGTGCATGTTCCACGGATGCCGGCGGTCGACCGGATTCCCGAGCGGATCGGTCGGCACGAACGTCTCTTCGCTCTGCCAGTCGTCGTAGTACGAGCTGCCCAGCAGGATGCGGATGCCGAGGTTGATCTGCACGAGGTCGGTGGTGTGCAGCTTGCCGTCGATCACGATGCCCGGCGTGACGAACATCTTGCGGCCCCAGTTCGTCATGTTGCGGTAGGTGAAGTCGCAGTACTCCGGGATCTTGGAACGCGCCCCAGCAGCCCAGCAGGATGCGCCGCTCGCCGACGTGCTCGTAGCCGGGCATCGCGTCGTAGATGAAGTCGAACAGGTCGTCGTGGAACGGCACGCAGACCTTCATGTACTCGATGTAGCGCATGAGGCGCGTGTAGTAGTCGGTAAAGAGCTGCTGCGTCGCGACCGTGCCGACGCCGCCCGCGTAGAGCGTCGACGGGTGGACGTGCCGGCCTTCCATCAGGCAGAACATCTCGCGGGTGTAGCGGCTGATCTGCAGCGCCTGGCGGTAGAAGTCGCCGGTGAACGGGTTGAGCGCGGACATGATGTCGGCGATCGTCTTGTAGCCGTGCACGCCGGCGTTGGGGGCCGGCGTGTTCTTCGCCTTCTCCCAGACCGACGGGTTGGTCTCGCGGACCATCTGTTCGCAGAAGTCGACGCCGACCAGGTTCTCCTGGAAGATGTTGTGGTCGAACATGTACTCGGCGGCCTCGCCGAGGTTGGTGACCCACTCGCCCAGGTGCGGCGGCTTCACGCCGAACGCCATGTTCTGCCCGTACACCGAGCAGACGGCGTGGTTGTCGCCGCAGATCCCGCAGATGCGCGAGGTGATGAAGTGGGCGTCGCGCGGATCCTTGCCCTTCATGAAGATGCTGTAGCCGCGGAAGATCGACGAGGTCGCGTGACATTCCGCGACCTTCTTTTGCGCGAAGTCGATCTTGGTGTAGATGCCCAGGCTGCCGACGATCCGGGTGATCGGATCCCACGACATCTCGACCAGGCGGGATTTCTCGGTGCCGCTCGTCGCACCCGGCAGATCTTGTATGGCCATGGTCGTTACCTCGCGCTATTTGGAAGACGTGTACGAGCGGGGAACCTTGTATCCGGTCGTGAGCTCGGTGCCTTTATGGCGCCACTTGGGCTCCTTGTCGACGGTGCTCATCGTGATTTGGCGCAGACTGCGGACCATGTTGCCGTAGATGCCGCTGACCGTCGACGAGACTTTGGCGCCCGGCGGCTCGTCCATGAACGGCATGAACTTGTCGGGGAAGCCGGGCATCGTGCAGCCGATGCAGATGCCGCCGACGTTCGGGCAGCCGCCGACGCCGCCCATCCAGCCGCGTTTGGTGACGTTGCACTTGACGACCGGACCCCAGCAGCCCAGCTTCACCAGGCACTTGGGCGAGTCGTAGGTCGTCGCGAAATCGCCCTGCTCGTAGTAGCCGCCGCGGTCGCACCCTTCGTGCACGGTCGCACCGAACAGCCACTTCGGCCGGCCGGCTTCGTCGAGCGGTATCATCGGCGCGTTGCCGGCGGCTTGCCACAGCAGGTACAGGATCGTCTCCGACAAGTTGTCGGGCTGCGTCGGACAGCCGGGAACGCACACGATCGGCACGCCCGCGCTCGACTTCCAATCCCAGCCGAGATAGTCGAGGATCCCCATCGCGCCGGTCGGATTGCCGGCCATTGCGTGGATGCCGCCGTACGTCGCGCACGTTCCGGCCGCCAACACCGCGTACGCCTTGGGCGCGAGCCGGTCGATCCAACCGGAAAACGTGATCGGCTGATCGCCGCCGGGCTCGTTGCCGAAGCCGGTCCAGTAGCCTTCGGCCTTGATCGTCTCGTTCGCGATCGAGCCCTCGATGACGAGCACGAACGGATCGAGCTCGCCGCGTTCGGCCGCGAAGAACGCTTTCAAGAACTCGTCGCCGCCCAAGCTGTACTCGATGAGCGGCCAGTGGAACTTCACCTGCGGCAAACCGGGCAATGCGCCCAGCGCGATCTCTTCGATCGACGGCTGCATCGCCGCGGTCAGGGCGACGGAGTCTCCGTCGCAGCTCAGCCCGGCGGGGATCCAAAGAACGTTGACCAGCGCATCGCTCGATTTCATCGCGAGCGTCCCTCCGATGTTCCGTTCCGAGCTGCTGCGTGGGGGCGAACGAGGCGCGGCAAGTCGCGCGTACGCGGGTTGGAGCGTCAGGTCGCTCGGCGCGCGCATCGCCGCCGGAGCGTGGCAAAAAGTTTGGTCTTCGCGTCGTGCAGCGGGCCTTGCGTTTGACCCGTTCGTCCGTTACGGTAGCGTAAAGAAACTGCTTTCGCAAGTACCCACGAATCGGGTATACGCAGCAAGCGTACGGCCTCGTGAACCGCTCGCTTCGCGTGAAAGGAACGCATCCGTGCACGAGCTCTCCGTCGCGCTGGGGCTGCTCGAGGGGATCGAAGAGACCGCGAGCCGCGACGGGATCGCGCGCGTGCTGGCGGTCCACGTGCGCGTCGGCGCGCTCAGCGGTATCGCGCCCGACGCACTGCGCTTTTCCTGGGAGCTGGCGACCGCCGGGACGGTTGCCGCCGACAGCGCGCTGCGCATCGAAGACGTTCCGCTCGCGGTATTTTGCGACCGCTGTCATGAAGAGCGCGAGCCGCGCGCCGCCGGCGGTTTGGTCTGTCCCGACTGCGGCATCGTGTGCCCGACGATCGTGCGCGGCCGGGAGCTGCAACTCGTGGCGATGGAGGTCCCCGAATGAAATATCACGTCGTGCAGATCGAACAGAGCATCATGCGCAAGAACGACGCGCTGGCAGCGGCGCTGCGCGAACGCTTCGCTGCCGAGGGGACGCTCGTCGTGAACCTGCTATCGAGCCCCGGCTCCGGGAAAACGACGTTGCTCGAAGACGACGCTTGGCTCGGCTGGCGCCCCGCCTGCGGGTCGGTGCGTTGGTCGGCGACCAGGCGACCGACAACGACGCGCGCCGGCTGGCTCGCAGCGGCGCACCCGTGCGCCAGATCACCACCGCCGCCGAGTGCCGGCTCGATGCCGACATGGTCGGCAAAGCGCTGCGGGGCTGGGACGCCGGCCCGCTCGACGCGCTGTTCATCGAGAACGTCGGCAACCTGATCTGTCCCGCGGAATACGACCTGGGCGAGGACGTTCGCGTCGTCGTGTTCTCGGTGACCGAAGGCGAGGACAAACCGCTCAAGTACCCGCTCGCGTTCAACACCGCTCAGGTGGCGGCGGTCACGAAGATCGACATCGCCGACGCGGTCGGCTTCGATCGGGCAGCAGCGTACCGCAGCATGCGCGACGTGAACCCGGACCTAACGATCGTCGAGCTCTCGGCGAAGAACCGGCACGGGTATGGACGCCTGGATCGCTCTACTCGAAGAGCGGCAGCGGCGCAAGGCACGGCCCGCCGCGACGGTGCGTTGACGGCCCGCCGCGGATGATCGTCGCGAGCGCGTTCACCGTCTTCGCCCTCGGGCTGCGACACGGTGCCGATCCGGACCACTTGGCGGCGATCGACAACGTAACGCGCAGCGCCTACCCGCGCACGCCGCGGCTCAGCCGCTTCGTCGGCACGATGTTCGCCGGCGGCCATACGGTGATGGTCCTCGCGATCTCCGCCCTGGTCGGGCTGCTCGGCACGCGTTTCGCCGCGCAGGGGCCTGCCATCGAGACCGCCGGGACGTGCATCTCGATCGTCGTGCTGGTCGCGATCGCCGCAGCGAACCTGCGGCAGCTGCGCGCCGGCGGCGACCGCGTCGCGGGCGCCAAGCTGCGGTTGCTCCCGCGCGCGTTGCGCGACGGCACGAACGCGCTGCTGGCGATTCCGATCGGCCTGCTGTTCGGCTTCGGCTTCGAGACGTCGAGCCAGGTCGCGACGTATGCCGTCGCTTTCGGCAGCGGCGCGGGCATGTTCGGGGCGATCCTGGTCGGCGCGATGTTCTCGTTCGGGATGATCTGCACCGATACGCTCGACTCGCTGCTCGTCCATCGGCTGATCGCGTTTCGCGCGCCGAGCCGGCCGGCGCTGATGCGCGTGTGGATCGGTTCGGTGACGGGGCTCGCGCTCGCCGTCGCGGCCTACGAGGCCGCGCAGCTCATCGGCTGGCGCGCGCCGTTCGGCGACCTCACCGTCAGCGCGGCGCTCGTCGCCGCGCTCGGGCTCGTGTTCGCCTACGTTTTCGCGCGCACGCGCGGCCCCGCGCTGTCACCCTGAGCCAGCCTGCCCTGAGCTTGTCGAAGGGAAGGGCGGAGGAGGCCGCGTTGCGCGGCGTGCAAAACCCGGCCGGATGACGCCAACCGCCCAACGCGTGACGTTGGTCGACGTAACGACCCGCGACGGTTTGCAGGACGAGCCGCGCATCGTCGCCACCACGCGCAAGGTCGAGATCGTCGCAGCGCTCGCCGCGGCCGGGATCACCGAGATCGAGGCGACCTCGTTCGTGCATCCGGCCTGGGTCCCGCAACTCGCCGACGCCGACGCGCTGGTCCGGCTGCTGCCGCAGACCGTCCGCTACTCCGCGCTCATCCTCAACGACCGGGGCTTCGAGCGCGCCCGGGCCGCCTTCACCGGTGCAGGCTTCGCACCGGGAAGCTACGATCTCGTATTCGTCGCCTCCGCCAGCCCGCGTCACAACTCCGCCAACAACAACCGCACGATTCCCGAGACCTTGGCCTACTTCGACACGATCGCGGCCCGCGCGCGCGCCGCCGGGATCAGCTTGCGCGCGGCGATCTCATGCAGCTTCGTCTCACCGTGGGCGGACGAAGCGATCGCGCTCGACACCGTGCTCGAGATGGTCGCGCGCTTCGAGGCCGGCGGGTGCGCGACGGTCGGGTTGGCGGACACCGTCGGCAAAGCGACGCCGGAGTCCGTCGGCGCCACGATCGAGGCCGTGCAAAACGCTACGGAAATCGCGTTGTCGTTGCATTTTCACGACCTGCGTGGGAGCGCGCTGCGCAACGTCGAGGTTGGGCTGCGGCGCGGCGTGCGCCGCTTCGAAGGCGTCCTGGCGGGGATCGGCGGGTGCCCGTTCGCTCCCGGCGCGCCGGGCAATCTCGATCTCGAGCTGCTCGCGGCGCTCGTCGAATCGCGCGGCTTCGCGACCGGCGCCGACGCCGCGAAGCTCGGCGCCGCGCGGGCGACGCTGCAACGCGCCCTCGACGACGCCGAACCGCTCTCGACCCCGCAGGCCGCCGCAAGCTGACCGGCACCCGCGTCCGGCGGTAAACCATGAGCGAGTCGCAGATCGAGCTCCTCATCGGTTTGCTCGTCGTCACGATCCCGCTCGTCGCGCTGGCGCGGCGGGCTCACGTCTCGTATCCGATCGTCTTGGTGCTGGGCGGACTGATCCTCGGATTCGTTCCCGGCCTGCCCAACGTGCAGCTCGATCCCAACCTCGTGCTGCTGATCTTCCTTCCGCCGCTGCTTTACTGGGAGGCCGTCACCGCGCCGACGGACGTCATGCTCGCCAACCCCGGCCAGATCGGGATGCTCGCGGTCGGCCTCGTCTTCGCGACCACGGTCGTGGTTGCGCTCGTCATGCACGCCGTCGTCCCGAGCCTGCCGTGGCCCGTCGCGTTCGTGCTCGGCGCGATCGTCGCCCCGACCGACGAGCTCGCGTCGGCCCCGGTCCTCGAGCGGCTCAAGATGCCGCGCCATCTGATCGCGATCGTCGAAGGCGAAAGCCTCGTCAACGACGCGCTCTCGCTCGTCCTGTATGCCGCGGCGATCACCGCCGCGGTGACGGGCGTCGTCCAGTTCTGGCACATCGTGCTGTATGTGTTCGTGGCCGCGATCGGCGCGTTCGTGCTAGGCGTGGTCGTCGGCCGGATCGCGGTCGAGGGTTGGCGGCGCATCACCGATACGCAGCTGCAAGGCGTGATCTCGCTCCTGGTTCCGTTCCTCGCTTACGCTCCCGCGCAACGGTTCGGCATATCCGGCGTGCTTTCGGTGGTCACGGCCGGAGTCTACGTGAACCGCTTCACGCCGGCGGTGATGACGGCCTCGGCGCGCTTGCAGGGGATCGGCTTTTGGGAGACCTTCGTCTTCGTCGCCAACGCGCTGCTCTTCTTACTGGTCGGCCTGCAACTGCACGGCATTGCAGCCGGAATCTTCCACCGCTATTCGTGGCAGTCCATCGTTTGGTATACGGTGGTGGTCAACGCGGTCGTCATCGCGGTGCGCTTCGGCTGGGTGATGCTGACCGAGTATCTGCCGCTGGTCGGCGGGTCGTCGGAACATCCCGAGGGCGACTCGAAGCACGCGCTCGTCGTCGCCTGGTCGGGGCTGCGCGGCGCCGTTTCGCTCGCCGCGGCACTCGCCCTTCCGATCAGCGTGGCGGGCGGCGCGCCGTTCCCGCATCGCGACCTCATCATCTTCTTGACCTTCACCGTCATTCTGGTCACGCTGGTCGGCGGCGGTTTGAGCTTGCCGGTGATGATTTCCGCCCTGCACGTCGACGAGGGTGACGATGAAGAAGCCGAGGACCTGCGCCGCGCGATCGTCGGCGTCGCCAAAGCAGCGTTGCAACGGATCGACGCCTTGGAGCTCGGCGGCCGCATCGACGCCGGCCATGCGGCCGAGCTACGCAAACGCTACGAACACGAGCAGCGCGTCACGCAGCGCAAGGGCAAGGGCGGCCTGCCCGAAGAGGAGCGCCGCCATTGGCAGGCCGAGCGCGAGATCATCAACGCGCAGCGCCAGGCGCTGATCGAGCTTCGCGCGCGGGGTGAGATCGACAACGCCGTGCTGCGTCGCGTCCAAACTTCCCTCGACCTGGCCGAGCGCCGCCTGAAACGCTGATCCTGCGTCAACCCGACAGCGCGGTCGAGAGCCAGCTTTCGATCGCGGCGTTGACTTGGCCGGGCTGTTCCCGTGCGATCCAGTGGCCTGTCTCGAGAACCTGCTCGGTGAGATCGGTGCAATCGCGGCGCATCGGCTCGGCCAATCGCGAGTCGAGCGTTTCGCAGATCGAATCGTACGCGGCGTGCAGAAACAGCACCGGCAGGCGCAGCACGCGGTCGCCCGCCGCGCTATATTCCAAGTTGCGTTCGGCGTTCACGTACCAGGCGTCGGGTCCGAAGAATCCCGATCGCTCGAACGCCGCGACGTAGCGGTCGAGATCGTCGTCGGACAAGATCGCCGGGTCGCTCGGCAGCGCGGGCGCGCGGCCGCTGCCGCCGAACCAGCCGCCGTCGCGGCTGATGCGCGCGGTCGGCGCCGGCCGGCCGCGGTGTTTGGGGTTTCCGCTGCGAAACAGCGCCTTGATCGTGGCCGGTACGTCGGTCTCGAACGCTGCGCGCGCCGTTTCGAACGCCCGCTCGTAGAACAGAATGTAGTCCCATTGGCCGGCCGGGTACTCGGACGGCGGGTAGACGTTGCGATCGACGAGCGGGATGAGCGTCGCCGGGGCAAAGCCGTCGGCGAGGTACGGCACGCACATGCTGACGACCGCGCGGCACAAGCCCGGATGATGCCTCGCCACCTCCCACACGACGGGACCGCCCCAATCGTGACCGATCCACACGGCGCGTTCGGCTCCAAGCCCCCCGAGCAGCTCGACCATGTCGCCGACGATCGCTTCGAGGGCGTAGTCCTCGCGCCGTCGCGGCGCGCTCGATCCTCCGTAGCCGCGCATGTCGGGCGCGATGCAGCGATACCCCAAAGCCGCGAAATGGACGAGCTGCGGTCGCCACGACATCGCCAGCGCCGGCCATCCGTGGACGAACACCAGGACAGGCCCGCCGGGCGGACCGGACTCCAGATAGAACGTGCGATGGCGCGCGGTTTCGATCACGTTCTCAACGATCGCCGGCGTCATCGCGGGCTCACCGCGGTGACGGAGATCAGCGCGAGCGCGACGGCGATCGCATCTTCCGCCAGCGCGGCCGGGACCGCGCCGACCCGAGCGATCAGCGTCAGGCGCAGCGCCTTCCCGCCGAACGTCCCGATCACCGCGCCGAGCAGGCCCAGCGCGGCGGCGGCGAACGGTGAGACGCCGCGGAACGTGCCCAGCATCCAGCCGGTGAAGGCGCCGCTCACCAAGCGCCCGGTGAGCCCGACCGGCGCCGTGCGCGGCGGCGCTTTCGGGAGCAGATCGCCGCCGAGCTCGGCGAGCGCTGCGACGGCTAAAACGTACCCGGTGACGCCGCCGCGCGCCAAGAACAGAGCGGCTGGGGCGAGCAAGGTTCGTGAGCCGGCGACGAGCCCCAACGCGAACGCGGCGGCGAGCACAGCCATCATGTCCACTGGGTCGTTCGCCCCATGCCCGCGCGCCCACTCCGCCTGGGTGCCGGCGAACCGGGTGAAGAACCCGTTAGAACGGCAAGAACAAGCGCTTTTCTGGGAAATTGCCAGCACTCAACGGCCCGCCTGTTCGTTCTCCGTACGGAACTCGTTGCCCCAAAAGGGGAATGGAAAGAAATACGATGATGAGCATCAAGAGCTTCGCCCCGCGGCTGGCGGCGGCAGTCGTCGCGGTCGCGGGTCTCGTGCTCCCCACGATCGCTTCGGCGCAGGACGTCCCCTCATACGCGCAGCCCAACCGCGACGAGACGATCCAAGGCCGCATCGCGTCGGTGAACGGCACGTTCAACATCAGCGTCCGCGACGATCGCGGCTTCATCGACAACGTCGAGTTGCACCAGGGCACGATCATCAACCCGACCGGCCTCACCCTCGCGCCCGGGATGAACGTCACAATCGCCGGCGTGAACAACGGCGGCGAGTTCGACGCCAACGAGATCGACACGCCGTACCACTATGACGGCCCGCTGCCGGAACCGGTCTATCTCGGACCCGGTTGGTGGTATCCCGGCTTTGCTTACGGCTACGGCCCGTCGTTCGGCCTGTCGCTCTTCTTCGGCAACGGCGGCTGGGGCTTCGAGCACCGCCCGTTCTTCGGTCACCCGTTTGCCTGGAACGGCCGCGGATTCGTGCGCGGCGGCGGCCCCGTCGTCGGCGTGCGCGGCCCGCTGGGCTCGGCGCGCGCGACCGAACCCGTCCGCCGCGCGCCGCAGGGTGCCTGGCGCTCGTTCGCGACGTCGCGCGCCGGCTTCACGCAGCGCGGCGTCACCGGTGGTACGGCACGCAGCTTCAGCGGCGGCACGTCACGCAGCTACAACGGCGGAGCCGCGCGCAGCTACAGCGGCGGCGCGTCGCGCAGCTACAGCGGCGGCGCGTCGCGCAGCTACAGCGGCGGTGCGTCGCGCAGCTACAGCGGCGGTGCGTCGCGCAGCTACAGCGGCGGTGCGTCGCGCAGCTACAGCAGCGGATCGCGAGGCTCGGCGCGCACGTCATCGTCGTCGCGAGGCGGCGGCGGCCACGGCCGGCATTAGTCACACCGCGACACGGTAAACGACCGGCGCTTCGGAGGTTTTCCCTCCGGGGCGCTTCTCGTTTGAACGCGAACGCGGCGACGCTTCGCGCATGCGGGACCGGCGTCGCCCTCAAAGAAAGCCCGGGGCTCGGTGAAGTCCTGGCTCTTGCGAATGGAGGCGGCCCGGCCGTCGAAGATCCGCGATCATCGGTATGCGCCGTGGTTCGTCGTCGCGACCGTGTGCATCGGCGCGTTCATGGGTCAGCTCGACGCCAGCATCGTTACCGTCGCGCTACCGACCCTTCAACGCGCGTTCGACGCCACGCTGGCGGGCGTCGAATGGGTCAGCCTGGCGTACCTCATCGTGCTGGTGGCATTCGTCGCGCCGATCGGGCGGCTGGCCGACATGGCCGGACGCAAGATGCTCTACCTGTTCGGGTTCGGGCTGTTCGTGATCGGCTCGGCGCTGTGCGCGCTCGCGCCGGCGCTGCTCGCCCTCGACGGCGCGCGCGCCTGCCAAGCAATCGGTGCGGCGATGCTGCAAGCGAACAGCGTCGCGCTCATCGCGCACGCGGTCCCGCGCCTGCAGCTCGGCCGCGCGCTCGGCATCCAGGCCGCGGCGCAAGCCGTCGGTTTGGCGCTGGGGCCCAGCATCGGCGGAATGCTGCTCCAAGTCGGCGACTGGCGCACGATCTTCTGGATCAACGTCCCGGTCGGCGTCGCGGCGCTGGTGATGGGCTGGCTGCTGCTGCCGCGCAGCCGCGACCTGGGGGAAGCCGTGCCGTTCGACTGGGCCGGAACCGCATTGTTCTTTCCGGCGGTCGCATGCACGATCGGCGCGCTCAGCTTCACCGGTGAGGTCGAAACCGGCTACGTTACGACCGTCGTCGTCCTGGTTCTGGGCGCGATTGCCTTCGGCGCCGCATTTGTAGCGCGGGAACGGACGGCGCGACATCCGATCTTCGATTTCGCGCTGCTGGCCGATCCCACGTTCTCGCTGGGGCTCGCCGGCGCGTTTCTCGCATATGCGACGATGTTCGGAACGCTGTTCATCGTGCCGTTCTTCCTGGCGCGCGCGCTCGACATCGGTCCCGGCCCCGCCGGGCTCGAGCTCACCGCGCTTCCGGTCGCGCTCGGTGTCGACGGCGCCGCTGGCCGGCTATCTCGCCGACCGTTTCGGACGTCGCCGCCTCACGCACCGCCGGGCATGACGATCGCGGCCGGTGGACTTCTTTTGCTGGTCGCCGGGCGGGACGAGGTCGCGCTGCGCGTGATCGCGCTCGGGCTGGTCGGAGCCGGACTGGGCGCCTTCACACCGGCGAACAACGCGGCCATCATGGGCACCGCACCGCTGCAACGCTCGGGTTCGGCGGGCGGCGTGATCAACCTGACGCGCGGCTTGGGGACGTCGTTCGGCGTCGCGCTGTGCGGCTCGATCTACGCCTTCGTCCAGCTGCACGCCGCGCGCGCGAGCGCGCAAACAGGCTTCGTGGTCACCGGACTGACGTTGGCGCTCCTCGCGGTGCTCGCCGCGGTCGCCGCGGCCGCACGTTTCGGCCGCCGAACAGCCTAGCCGAACGGCGGGGGCGCGGCGCGAGATTCCATCCCAACGGCGGCTGACGCAAGACGGCGGCCGCGGCTACGATGTTCACATGATCACCGTGGCCGGCATGATCGTCGCCGTTGCCGCCTGCATCGCCGGGCTGTCGTTCCTGATGCGTCGTCTGCTCAGCGACGAAGAGGCGCGCCGCGAAGACGACCTGATCTCGGACTGCAGCTGGTATCCGTAGCGGCGCGCGCGAAGCGACGCCGCGTGCGCATCTCGCTCGCCGCGGCGTTGTTGCTGCTCGCCGCGACCACCGGGGCCGCCGCGCAGACCGCCCCGGTCCTCCATGCCGATGTCGTGATCCCCGACCCGGTGCCCAGCGCTCCGACGGCCGACTGGACGAACGCCGGCCGGGCGCACGACCATAACGGTCGACGCCGGCGGCGCCGCGCTGCGCGGCTGGAAGTATACCGGAAGCGACCCGCGCGAGCCGACGGTCGTGTTCTTCAACGGAAACGGAACGACGATCGACCGCGGCGATGCGCTGTATCGCGCGATCGCCGCGCAAGGACCGGCCGTCGTCGTCTTCGACTATCGCGGCTACGGCTTCAGTGCCGGCGTTCCCGACGTCGCGGCGTTTCAAGCCGACGGCCTGCGCATCGTCGACGCCGTCGCCGGACCGGCGCCGTCGACCCGCGTCGTCGCCTTCGGGTTCTCGCTCGGCACCGCCGTCGCCGCCTACGTCGCGGCACACCGGCCCCTCGCCGGGCTCATTCTCGCGGCACCGTTCCCGACCGCGCGTGACGAGTTCCCCGTGTTCGCGCGTTTGAACGGTCTACCACCGCAAGTCGCCGCTTCGGTCGTCATCGGCGCCGACGCGATCGCCGCCTTCGACGAAGCCGGCTTCGTCGCGCGCTCGCGCGCGCCGCTGCTGATCCTCCACGGCACGGCCGACGAGGCGGTCCCGATCGCGCTCGGACGCGCGGTTTTCGCGGCGAGCGCCGCGCCGCAGAAGCGGTTCGTCGAACTCCCCGGCGCGAAGCACGACGATGCGCCGGGTGCGCCGGCGGCGCTCGACGCCGTCCGGAGTTTCACCGCATCGCTGCAATCGTAGCAGCCCACCCGGAAGTGCCCGTTCCAGACCCCTCCGGCGGGGGGATCGGCCGCGCGGCGGGCGTATACCAAGCCGCACCCACGTCCTTGTAGCTTCCTACGCATACGCGCATCGCGTGCTCGCACCCATAGCCGAGGAGGACAGACTTACGTGATCGGTTCGAAGCAAACACCCGCTCGCCTAGCACGCTGGGTCGTTCCGCGTGCCGTGGCGCTGGCCGCCGCACTCAGCCTCACCTCGGCGGCCGCCGTCCCCGCCGCGGAACCGATCAAGATCGGGGTCATCGGCGAAGCCTCGTCGGTCGCCGGCGCGTCGATCACGACGGCCGCCCAAATGGCCGCCGACGACATCAACGCCCACGGCGGCGTGAACGGCCGGCAAGTCCAAGTCATCATCTACGACGATCATTCCTCGGCCGCGGACGCCGTGCGCGCGTTCCAGCGGGCGGTCACCGAGGACAAAGTCTCAGCGGTCGTCGCCAGCTACATCAGCGAGGTCGCGCTGGCGATCGAGCCCTGGTCGGCGCGCATGCACATGCCGTTCATCACGCCGGGCGCCGCCAGCACCGAGATCTCCCGCCACGTGCACGAGGACTATGCGGCGAACAAGTACACGTTCCACGGCTGGCTCACCTCAGCGTTCATCGCCCAGTCGATCTGCGACTTCGACAAGGACACGATGGTCAAGGATTACCACGCGAAGACCACCGTGATCATGAGCGAGGACGCGGCTTGGACGAAACCGCTCGACGATCGCTTCGCAGAGTGCCTGCCCAAGGCCGGCCTCAAGGTTCTCGACCACGTCCGCTTCAATCCCGACACGACCGACTTCACGCCGATCTTCAATAAGTTCGAAGGCGAGCACCCCGACGTGATCACGACCGGGATCAGCCATGTCGGCGTCCAGCCGACGGTGCAGTGGCACGACCAGCGCGTCCCGATCGCGATGGTCGGGCAGAGCTCGCAAGCCACGACGAGCAGCTTCTGGAAAGATACGAACGGCGACGCCGAGGGCGTTATCACGGCGACGGCCGCGGCGCCGGGCGCGGCGCTTACCCCGAATACCGTCGCGTTCACCGAGGCGTACACGAAGCGGTTCGGCGTCTCGCCGGCCTACTGCGGCTACGCGTCCTACGATGAGGTGCACGTGATCGCCGACGCCATCAAGCGCGCCGGTTCGACCGATCCCGACAAGATGGTCGACGCGATGGAGAAGACCGACTATGTCGGCACCATCGGCACGATCAAGTTCTACCCGAAAGACAATCAGTACGCGCACGCCCTCGAATACGGTCCGGGGCTCGTGACGGGCAGCTTCATCCAATGGCAGAACGGCAAACAGGTCACCATTTGGCCGCACTCCGTCGCCAACGGCAAGATCATCTTCCCGGCGGCGATCAAGTACCCGCACTGAGCTGAGAAGACAACGCGACCCGGGCCTTAGGCCCGGGCCGCGTTTTGACGTGCATCGGGAGGACGGATGACCGCACTTCAGATCCTGATCGACGGGTTTGCCATCAGCGCGCTCTACGCGCTGGCCGCGGTCGGCTTCACGCTGATGTTCGGCGTCTCCGGAGTGTTGAATCTCGCGCACGGTGGGATCATGGTGGTTGCGGCGATCATCGGCTGGTGGGCTGCCGGCGAGCTAGGCCTGGGCGTCTACCTCGGCACGCTGGTGGGTATCCTCGCCGGCCTGGCCACCGCATATCTGACGTACTTCGTGGTCGTGCGGCCGATTCAAGGCTCGCGCAAGATCCCGCGCGAGGAGACCGGCATCTTCGTCCTTACCGGGACGCTGCTGTGGGGCATCATGATCCAGGTCGGGATGGCCGCCGGGTTCACCGACAATCCCGTCACGATGCGGCCGCTTATCGGCGGCGTGGTCAACATCTTCGGCGTGCGCACGCCCAAGAACGAGATCATGATCGCGGTGGTCTGCTGGGTCGTGATCGGCCTGTTGTGGCTCCTGATCAACCGAACCCGCGCGGGTAAATCGATGCTGGCCGCTTCGATCAACCCGCGCGGCCTCACGCTGCTCGGCTTCGAGCTCTCGCGCATCTACCTCTTCGTATGGACGGTCTACGGCGTGCTGGCGGGAATCGCCGGCGTGCTGCTCGCCTCGTTCCTGGGGGTCAGCACGACCAACGCGGGCCAACTCACCGCGAGCGCGTTTTCCATCGTGGTGCTGGGCGGCCTGGGCAGCGTCTCGGGTTCGCTGCTGGCGGCCTTCGTGGTCGGCTACCTCGAGACGATCACGGCGTATCTGCTGAACCCGACCCTGCGGCCGATCCCCGCGCTGCTGCTGCTCGTGCTGGTGATCTACCTGCGCCCGCAGGGCCTGCTCGGGCGAAGATAAACCGTCACGCAACCGTGACCCGTCTGCTCCGCTCGCGGCTGGTGTGGATCGCCGCGCTGGTCGTCCTGGTGGCCGCGGTCTTGCCGCTGTGGCTCTCCGCGTACATGCTCGGCGTGCTGACCGTCGCCTACTATTTCGGCGTCTTCTCGATGTCGTGGGACCTGCTGTTCGGCTTCGCGGGCGAGGTCAATTTCGGGCCGACGTTCCTGATCGGATTGGGCGCGTACGCGGCGGCGATCCTCAACAACTCGTTCAACCTGCCGATCCCGTTGTGCGTCGTCGCGGGGGCGCTGGCGGCGTTGATCGGCGGCTTGCTGCTGGCCGTGCCGGCGCTTCGATTGCGCGGACCGTATTTCGGTCTGGTGACCCTGGTCGCGGTGCTGCTGCTGCAGAACGCGATCGTCATCTTCGCGGGGATCACCGGCGGCGAGATCGGGATGACGGTGCCGAACGTCCTGTCGATCGATCCGCACGTCAACTATTGGTACGCGCTGATCTTCCTGGTCGTGAGCGCGATCATCCTGTTCGGGCTCTCGCGTTCGGCGATCGGGTTGATCCTACAGGCCAGCGGACAAGATGCGATCGAAGCCGCGGCGCTCGGATTCAACGTCACCAAGCACAAGCTGGCGGCGTTCTCGATCAGCGCGATCTTCTCGGGCGTCGCCGGCGCGCTGCTGATCCTGTACGAGGGAACGGCGTCGGTCGACACGGTGATCGACATCGCGATCGGGGTGCAGATCATCATCGCCGCGGTGCTGGGCGGACGCCGCACGATTCTGGGTGCGGCGCTTGGCGCCGTGTTCTTGATCTGCGCGACCGAGGTACTGCGTCCGCTCGGCCAGCTCAACACGCTGGTGGTGGCCGCGGTCGCGCTGGCGGTCATCTTGTTCTTCCCCGACGGCCTGCTCGGGCACGTGCTGCGCGCGGGCGAACGGGAATGAACGGCGCCGCCGCTCGGCTCGAAGTCCGCGGTCTGGTCAAGCGCTTCGGCGGCCTCGTCGCGGTCAAGGACATCGGGTTCGATATCCGGCCCGGTGAGATTCTGGGACTCATCGGTCCCAACGGCTCCGGCAAATCCACCGTGATGAAGCTGATCATGGGGATCGAGCGGCCCGATGCGGGCGAAGTCCGGCTCGACGGCGTCGACGTCGCCGGCTGGCCGCCGTACCGCATCGCGCGGTCGGGCGTCGGGATCGTGTTCCAGCACTCGCGTCCGCTCCATCGCCAGACCGTGCTCGAGAACATCAAGCTGGCGCTCTTACCGGACTCGTTGCTGCGGCTGGTCGCGGCGCCCGGCATCGACGAACGCGCGCGAGAGATCGCCGACCTGGTCGGCCTCGGCGCGGTCATGCACCGGCATCCGTCGACGCTCCCGTTCGCCGACCTGCGTCGCATGGAGATGGCCAAAGCGATCGCCCGCGATCCCAAGGTCGTGTTGATCGACGAGCCGTTCGCCGGGCTCACCGGCGGCGAGATGGGCGCGTTCTCCGACCTCATCCGCGCGCTGCGCGACCAAGGCCGAGCCGTGCTGCTCGTCGACCACAACGTCAAGAGCGTAGCGGCGCTGGTCGACCGCGTTCTGGCCATGTATCTCGGCGAGTACGTCGCCGAAGGGACCGCGGACGAGGTGATGCGCAACGAAACGGTGCGGCGCGTCTACCTCGGCGGCAAGATCGAGACGATCGAGCGGCGCGACACCGTAGACGCCAAGCCCGTCTTGCTCGGCATCGACGGCGTGAGCGTCTTCTACGACAAGGCGCAAGCGCTCGACCACATCGCGATCGACGTTCGCGAGGGAGAGTTCGTGTCGGTCGTCGGCCTCAACGGTGCCGGCAAGACGACGCTCTTCAACGCCATCTCCGGCCTCGTGCCGTACACGGGGACGATCCGTTTCGGCGATCGCGCGCTGCGCGGCATGACGCCCGGAGCGATCGCGCGCGGCGGCGTCGTCCAGTGCCCGGAGACGCGCGAGCTGTTCGGCGACATGTCGGTGCGCGAGAACCTCGATCTCGGCGGCCAGCACTTGCCGGCCTCCGCGCGCGAACCGCAGCTCGCCTGGCTCTTCGAGCTGTTTCCCATCCTCGAAGAACGCCAAGCCCAGGTCGCCAAAACGCTGTCCGGCGGCGAACAGCAGATGCTCGCGATCGCCCGCGCGCTGATGATGCAGCCGAAGCTGCTGATCCTCGACGAGCCGACGCTCGGTCTCGCGCCGGTGATCCTCGAGCAGCTCTCCAAGGCGATGGAACGGCTGCGGCACGACGACGCCGATCACCGTGCTGCTGGGCGAACAGAACGTCACCTTCGCGTTGCCGCACGCCGACCGGGTGTATCTACTCGAGCATTCGCGGATCGTCTGGGAAGGCGAGCCGGCCAGCTTCGCCGCCGAGATGGGCGAAGGCTACTTGTAGCCGAGGTACGACATGAACGGCACGATCGAAACTCCGGTCGGCGAGCGCGCGCGAGCGCTGCTCGACCGGATTCGCACGCTCGACGTGCAGTTGCGCTGCTACGTGGCCGTCGACGAGGACGCCGTGCTGCGGGAAGCGGCGCGGCTCGACGCCGTGCCGGCCGGCGAGCGAGGACCGCTGCACGGGCTCGCGCTCGGGGTGAAGGACCTCATCGACGTCGCCGGGCTGCCGACGCGCGCCGGCTCGTCCTTCTTTCGGCGCGATCCGCAACGTGATGCTCCGGTGGTCGGCGCACTGCGGCGCGCCGGAGCGCTGGTGATCGGTAAGACCAATACGCATGAGTTCGCCTGGGGCATCACGACCGACAACCCGCACTTCGGCCGCACCGCCAACCCATGGGAGCCGGCGCGCATCGCCGGCGGCTCGAGCGGCGGATCGGGAGCCGCCGTCGCGGCGGATCTCGCCGACATCGCGCTGGGCACGGACACGCTGGGCTCGATTCGCATCCCGGCCGCGCTCAACGGCATCTCGGGGCTGCGCCCGGCGACCGGCGCGCTGCCGGTCGACGACATCTTTCCGCTGGCGATCGGGCTCGACACCGTCGGACCGTTCGCACGCGACCTCGAAACGGTGCGCCGAACCTACGCGGTGCTGGCCGGCGCGCCCGTGCCCGACGGGGCCGTACGGCGCGCGTGCCGGCTACGCGGCGGCGCGTGGGATCGCATAGACGCCTCGGTCGGCGCGGCGCTCGACGCGGCGGTGACCGCGATGCGCGCCGCCGGCATCATCGTCGATGACGTCACCTGGTGGGACGACGAGGTCGTCGGCGCCGTCGCGGCGATTCAACAGCGTGCCGCGGCGCGCACGCACGCGCCCTTCTTCCCGGCGCGCACGGCCGAATACGGCGAGGACGTCCGGGCGCGCGTCGCCTACGCGCTCACGGTCACCGAAGAACGTGAGCATGCGGCGCGTGCGGTTGTCACGCGGTCGCGGCGGGCATGGGACGCGGCGACGACCGGCTACGACGTCGCGCTCGCGCCCAGCGTCGGCAGCGAGGCGCCGCTCGCGCCCGCGGCGCCCTCGTTTCGCGACGAAACGATCCCGCTGGTCACGCCGGCGAGCGGGTTCGGGCTTCCCGTCGCGGCGGTGCCGATCGGTTTCGGCCCGGCGGGGATGCCGCTGGGCATGCAGCTCATCGCGACCGGCGCGGACGTATCAGCCGCCTTCGACCTCGGCCAAACGTACCAGCAGCTCACCGATTGGCATCGGCGCCGGCCGCCGGCGCTAAGACCGCGAGCGCGCCTGAGAGCTGATCGGCGATCAAGCCGATGCGCCGGGCGACGAGCAGTTGCGCGAGGGCCAGGGCGTTCGAGATCTCCGTGCCGCCCGCCGCGGAGTGCGTTCCGAGCCGTTCGGGACGCGACGACGCGTGGCGGTGTCCGATGCGGCTCATGAGCGCCTCCGCGATCGTGCGCGCCGTCGCGTCGTCGATATCCGCGTCGACCTCGATGATCGAGCTCGGATAAGGCCCGGGACCGTCGTCGACCAACCGGATGCGGGTCGATGCGCTCGCGAAATCACGATAGTCGAGCGGCGCGAGCCGGCCGTTCTTGTGAAACGTGACGCGCAGGCGCCCGAACGACGCACGAATGTCGGCGTGGGCGGCTTGCGGCGCGATGTACGTCTCGTAGTCGGCCCGGCGGCGCTCCAGCTCCGCGCGCACCTGCTCTTCGCGATAGCCGCGCTCGGTGGTGTCGCGGTGAACCGTCCAGGCCAGCTTCAGCTCGGGGTCGGGCTCGAGCGCACACCGAGACGTCGAACAGCGCCCGCAGCACGCTGGTGTAGAGCGGGAAGAGTCCCTGCACGAGCACGATCTCGCGCGGCTCGATCGTCTCGAGTGAGCCCGATCGCACCGAGCTGATGGTCGTAGATCGGCTTGGTGATCGAGTTGCCGTGCGCGAGCTGGGTGAGGTCCTCGTCCATCGCCGCGAAGTTGTGGGCGCGCGGATCGAGCGCGGTGATTCCGACGGCATAGCGCTGCGCGCGGTTGAGACCGAAGTACCCGTCGAGCCGGACCTCGGTGCAGCGATCCTCACCGAAGATCTCCCTCAAACCGGCGCAGAGGGTCGCTTTCCCGGTACCGGAATCGCCGCCGACGGCGACCATGATCGGACGTGCCATCCTCTCAGGGTAGCGGGCGAGGCACCGGCCCGTCCAGCGCGACTGCACGAAAGGCCCAAAACGCGTCCCGAGCGGTGGCCCGAAGGCCCTCGACGCCGGGCGACCAAGGTAGGGCCATGCGCAGCGCGGCCGGCCACGTTGTCGAAGAACGCTGAGCGGACGCAGGTCGGGATCGTCGGCGCCGGGCCGGCCGGTTTGATCTTGGCGCTGCTCTTGCGCCGCGCCGGGATCGCGTCGGTGGTGCTCGAGCTGCGCAACCGGTCCTATTGCGAGCAGCGGATTCGCGCGGGCGTGCTCGAGCACGGCACGGTGGACTTGCTCGACGCGCTCGGCGCCGGCGAGCGCATGCGGCGCGAAGGGCTGGTCCATCGCGGGGTGTACCTGCGCTTCGCCGGGCGCAGCCACCACATCGACTTTCCGGGACTCACCGGAAAGAACATCATGGTTTACGGTCAGCACGAGGTCGTCAAAGACCTCATCGCCGAGCACGTTCGCGCCGGTGAGTCGCCGCGTTTCGAAGTCAGCGACCTACGCGTCGCCGGGATCGACGGCGAACGGCCGACGATCCGCTATCGCGACGCCGGCGGCGCGGAACGGCTGCTGGCGTGCGACTTCATCGCGGGCTGCGACGGGTTTCACGGCGTGACGCGCGGCGCGATACCGTCGGACGTGACGGCCGTCTTCGAGCGTGTCTACCCGTTCGCATGGCTGGGAATCTTGTCGGACTCGCCGACGGTGTGTGAAGAGCTGATCTATTCCAACCACGAACGCGGTTTCGCGCTCTTCAGCCAGCGTTCACCGACGGTCCAGCGCATGTATCTGCAGTGCGCGCCGGACGAAGATCTTGCCGAGTGGCCGGACGAGCGCATCTGGGACGAGCTGCGCCGCCGCCTCGAAGGCGCAGCCGCCCCGCAACTCGTTACCGGACCGATCACGCAAAAGGGCGTAACCCCGATGCGCAGCTTTGTCGTCGAGCCGATGCAGTACGGCAAGCTGTTCCTCGCCGGCGATGCCGCCCACATCGTGCCGCCGACCGGCGCGAAAGGGATGAACCTCGCCGTGGCCGACGTGGCGGTGCTGTCGCGCGCGCTCACCGGGTGGTACGCCGGTCGGGGAGCGGCCGAGTTGGAAGCCTACTCCGCGACGTGTCTGAGCCGCGTGTGGAAAGCCGAGCGGTTCTCATGGTGGATGACGTCGATGCTGCACCGCAATGACCGCGACGACGCCTTCGGCCGGCGCCTGCAACTCGCCGAGCTCGACTACGTCGTCAACTCGCGCGCCGCCTCACAAAGCCTCGCCGAAAACTATGTCGGCCTACCGTTTCCGAGTTGAACGGCACAGCACCCGGTCGGCTCTCTTGAGGGAGGGGTCAGGCGGGCGCGCCTCTAAGAAGCGGCGCCCCAGCCAGAAAGGGTGCCGATTATGAATAGTGGCCCGACCCTCCAGCTCGGTTCGACCGGCTCCGACGTCAAGCGATTGCAGCGCATCTTCGTCGTGAGCAAAACGCTCGACTATATCGGGATCGACGGCGATTTCGGTCCGCACACGCAGACCGCGGTCGAGCAGTTTCAGAGCGGCGCGGGGCTGACCGTCGACGGGATCGTCGGTCCGCTCACCTGGGCCGCACTGCCGCCGGACGTCGACGCGCCGGAACTCGCCGAGGGCGCGACGGGTCCCGAGGTCTCTCGCCTGCAACACGGTCTCACCGTCGTCGGCGTCTACTCCGGCGCGATCGACGGCGACTTCGGTCCGGTGACGGCCGCCGCCGTGCGCGCGTATCAAACGCAGCGCGGTGCCACCGTCGACGGGATCGTCGGCGATCAAACCTGGTTCACCCCGGCCGGCGCCGCAGGCGCGACGCTGGAGTCGCTGTCTTAGCACCCTGCTAGAGCAGGCGCTATTTGCGGTGGATCGCGCCCAACGCGAACACCGCGCCCAGCGCGGCGACGCCCAAGGTCTTCGCCGGGATGCTCGGTCGGGATACCATGTGCCGGGCATAGTACCGTAGCCGCAAGCGCAAACCTCCGAGCCGCACCGAGTGGCGAAATCGTCGACGTACGGGTCGCTCGCGCGATGCTGCGTGACTCCTAGAGGGCCGAGATCCAGTGCTGCCCGAGGTCGTCGCACAGCTTCGCTTCGTCGAAGTCGTGGGCCATGAGGGCGGCGAGACCGCGGCGGCCTTCGATGGACGCGGCCGCGCTGGTGAATCCGGCGCGGGCGAGTGCCGCACCCTCGACGGCGTCGAAAGCCGCCTTGCCGCGCGCCAGCTCGCCGGCGGCCGCCGCTTCCGCGACGCCCAGACCGGCTGCCTGCGTCGCGGCGAGCCCGAGCGCATGACGCATCTCTCCGGCATCGAGCCCCGCGGCACGGCCGGCTGCGGCCGCCGCGCCGAGGCGGTCCGCGACTGCATCAACATCCCACGGAACGTCGAGCGCAACGGCGACCCGAATGCGCGCCGCGACTTCGCGGCCGACCGCGATCGCCTCGGCCAGTTTCGCCTCGTCACTTCCGTCGGCGTCGGACGCCGCGAGTACGGCCGCGATCGTTGCGGCATCGGCACGAGTGGCAACGGTCGCCGCCAGCACGGTCGCATCGGCGTACGCGCGCCGCAGGACGGCGCCGCCGGAAGCGAGCGCTCGTGCCGCGCGATCGGAGGTTTCCGTCCGCGCCGTCAGCACCATCCGCGCGGCGGCGACGCGCGACTCCGCCGTGCGCCGCGCCTCGTCGAACGCTTCGCCGGCATGCGGAGCTACGGCAAACGTCGCGAGCGCGGCCGACGCGCCCAGCGGCGAGACCACATTAGACATGCGCGCCGGCCGCGGGAATCGCGGCGCCGAGCAGCGCGTCGCAACCGCCGGCCTCGTCGAGCACGAACACGAGCTCGGCGATGCGCGCCGCCGCTCCGGAACCGAGAACCGGATCGATCAGCAAGCGTGCCTTGGCGAGCAGTTCGCCGTCGGTCAACGGGCGCGCGGCGCTGCCTCGCGCGTGCTCCACCGCTTCTTCGACGATCGTGCCGTCGCTCAGGCTCGCCTCCAAACGCGCCGCATCGCGCGCGATGCGGTCGGCGGGGATGAGCCGCACCTTCGAACGCAGCGCCCGCAGGTCGTCGCTTCGAACGCGTGCCGTCTCGTACTGCGCCAGGCCGACGGCACCGTCGCACAGCGCCGCGGCGACCCCGTGGATCGCGCTGAAGCGCGCCTCGAGCCCGTCGGCGGGGTCCGGGTTTCCCATCAACTCGGGGACCAGCGGATGGCAGTGCGCGCGCAGCTCGACGATGTCGGCGACGCGCACGCGCGCGCCGAGCTGCAGCGCCGCGTCGATCGACGGGTGTGCGACGATCCCGCACGGATACGGCTTGTAGGTGTTGTCGCAAAGCTCCCAGCGTGCGTCCGGCGCGCCGACCATCCGGCGCACGTCGAAGCGGGTTGAGAGTGCGGCGGCGAAGCCGCGCGGGTCCTCGACGACGTCGGCCGGGGCGTCGGCGCCTTGCGCTGCGAGCCGTGCCGCGAGGATCCCGTTGGCTGCCGCCTTGCCGGGGTGAAAGGCTTTGGTCATCGTCCCGAACGTTTCGCGCTGACCCAGCGTCATGGTCGCCGACAGCCGCACCGCCCGCGCTAGCGTCGCCTCGTCGAGGCCGAGCAACGACGCCGCGGTCACCGCCGCACCGATGACGCCGCAGGTGCCGGTGATGTGCCACCCGCGATCGTAGTGCTCCGGCGAGATCGCGACGCCCGTGCGCAACTGTGCCTCGCAGCCCGCCGCGAAGGCGGACAGCACCGCATCACCGCTGGGCGCGGTCTCGGGTGCGAGCGCGACGAAGGCCGCCATGCACGCGGCACCGGGATGGATCACCGTCGCCAGGTGCGTGTCGTCGAAGTCGTCGACGTGTGCCGCGAAGCCCGCGGCCAGCGCCGCGAAGTGCGCGTCGACACGGTCCCCCCGGCCCGGGACCGGCACGCTCGCCGCGCCGCCGAGCTCGCGCGCAGCCGTGACGATCGCGTCGACGCCGGGATGACGCGACGCGCCGATCGCCAGCGCCAGCACGTTGAGCAGCGCGCGCTTCGCCTCGTGTGCGACGGGTGCCGGCAGCGGCGCGCGCGTCAGCGCGCCCATGCGCGTGACGAACGCGCGGGCAACGCCGGTCACCCCGTCAGGTGCCGAAGTATTGGGCATACTTCGTCTTCATCTCGTCGCTTGTCTTGAGCACGCCGGCCGGATCGTCGTGGAAGAGACGGATGCGCGTGATCGGAACGCGATTGGCCGGTTCCTTCAACCCCACGCGCACCGAGCGCAGGCCGCCGAAGTCGATCAACAGTTGTTGCGTGTCCTTGCTGAACAGATACGCGTAAAAGAGCCGCGCGGCATTCGGGTGCGGTGCGTCCTTCATGACGGCGGCAGGCGAGGTCTCGAACGGCGTGCCTTCGCGCGGATAGACGAGCACGAGCGGGCTCCCTTGCGCCTGCAACTGGAACACGACGTACTCGTTGCCGCCGGCCATGACCGCCTGCTCCCCGCGGCTCAGCACCTTTGGCGGCTCGGTCGACGACTGCACTTGCATCACGCTCTGCGCGCCGAGCTTCTGCAGATAGCCCCAGCCGAACGCCTTCATCAGCTCGTAGTCGGCCGTCATCTCGCTGCCGCTGTACGCGGGATGCGCCTTGACGAGCTTGGACTTCCACTGCGGCGCCAGCAGGTCGGCCCAGCTCTTTGGCGCATCGGCCGCCTTCACCAGCGACGCATTGTAGGCGATCGGGGAGAGCGTCGCGCGCCACGTCGCGAAGGTCGCATCGCGGTCGCGAAATTCGGGCGGCCAAAAGCGCGCAATGTCTTCGAGCGGCACCGCGGCCAGCCAGCCGCTGCTCTTCCACACCAAAAAGTTCGCGGCGTCCGACGTGTTGACGACGTCGACCACGTGCAGGTTGCTGCCGTACTCCTGCCCGATGCGCTGGAATACCCGCTCGCTGCCGGTCCGTTCGACCTGCACTTTGATCCCGTACTTGGCTTCGAAGTCCCGCGCGAGGCGCTCGGCGACGCTCACGTCGACCGAGGTGTAGAAGACGACCCGCCCTTCGGCCTTCGCCTTAGCGACGTCGGGCGTCGCGAACGATGCCGGCGACACGCGCACCGGCGCGAACGCGCCCAGCGATAACGCGACGGCGGCGCCTACGGCGAGTCGGACCAGGCGTGCGTTCACGTCAACTACCTCCGGTGGGAACGGACTCGATGGGATGACAGCGCTCGGGCGGAAAGCGAAGCCAGACCGGCTCGCCCGGCTGGACGTCGACGTGGGACGGCGTGGTGACGCGCACCGACTCGCCGCCGGCTTCGACGACGTAGTCCCGCGAACTGCCCAGAAAGACCCGTCGCACGACGGTTCCCCGCACCGCCCCGGAACCGTCGCCGCCGGACCCGGGGTCGAGCTCGACGTCCTCGAGCCGGATCGAGAACGGCGTCGTCAAACCGGCCAGGCGGCCGGGCAGAACGTTCGCGCCGCCGACGAAGCGCGCGACGAACTCGGAGCTCGGGCGGCGGTAGATCTCTTCGGCGCTACCGGCCTGCTCGATGCGCCCGGCATTGAGCACCACGATCAAGTCGGCGGTCGCCATGGCCTCTCCCTGGTCGTGCGTCACGTAGACCGTCGTGTAGCGGAAGGCGTCGTGAAGCCGCCGGATCTCGAAACGCATCTCCTCGCGCAGGTTCGCGTCGAGATTCGAAAGCGGCTCGTCGAGCAGCAGCGTCTGCGGCTCGACGACCAGCGCGCGCGCGAGGGCGACCCGTTGCTGCTGTCCGCCCGACAGCTCGCTGGGATACCGTTTCATCAGCGGTTCCAACTGCGTCGCCGCGCAGATCGTCGCGACGCGGCGTGCGGCCTGGTCGGCCGGTAGGTTGCGCACGCGCAGGCCGTAGCCGACGTTCTGCTCGACCGTCATGTGCGGCCAGAGCGCGTAGCTCTGAAAGATCATCGACATCCCGCGCCGTTCTGGCGGGACGACGCTGTCCGGCGCGGAGAGCCGTTTCCCGCCAACGCTGATCTCGCCGGCATCGGGAGCGACGAACCCGGCGATGAGGCGCAGCAGCGTCGTCTTCCCGCAACCCGACGGCCCGAGCAGGCAGACGAACGCGCCGTCGGGGATCACGAGATCGATCCCATCGACGACGGTCAGGTTGCCGAAGCGCTTGACCACACCGTGCAGCTCGAGCGTCGCCATCGCGTCAGCCCGCCGCGTGCGCGGCGGCGCGCGACGCGATCGCGTCGCCCATCTGCACGGTCGTCGCGGTGCCGCCGAGGTCGGGCGTGAGCGCGATGCGGCCTTCGATCGTCTCGTCGACTGCCCGTCCGATGGCCCGCGCGACGGCGCTCGCCCGCGGTTCGTGCTTCGTGCGTCCGATCCAGTCGAGCAGCATCTGCGCCGAAACGATCATCGCGTAGGGGTTGGCGATGTTGCGGCCCGCAATGTCGGGTGCCGAGCCGTGCGTCGCCTGCGCCATCGCGTGGTGCGGGCCGGCCGACAGCCCCGGCGCCATACCGAGCCCGCCGACGAGCCCGGCCGCTTCATCGCTGAGGATGTCACCAAACAGGTTGGTCGTCACGACGACGTCGTAGGCCTGGGGCCGCATGACCAGCCGCATCGCGAACGTGTCGACGATGACCTCCTCGTAGGCGACGTCGGGAAACTCCGCCGCCACCGCGCGACACTCTTCGGCGAACATCCCACAGCCCAGCTTGAACACCGTATCTTTATGGATCGCCGCCACCTGCTTGCGGCGCGCGCGCGCCAGCTCGAACGCGGCACGCGCGATCTTCGAGGAGCCGGCGCGAGTGATGACCCGCACCGAGATCGTGACGTCGTGCGTCGGCCGGAACTCGCCTGAGCCTGCGACGACGTTGCGGTCGGGTTGAAACCCCTCGTTGTTCTCGCGCACGATCACCAAGTCGACGTTCTGGTGCAGGCTCGGCAGCGAGCGATACGATCGCGCCGGCCGAATGTTCGCGAACAAGTCGAAGTGCTTGCGCAGGATCGGGTGCGGATTGATCGCCCCGGGGACCTTCGGATACTCGCGATGGCCGATCGGTCCGAGGATCCAACCGTCGAGCACTTCGAGGTGCGCGAGCGTCTCGTCGGGGAGCGTCGTGCCGAACCGGTCGAGCGCGCGGCGGCCGATCGGGAGATCGCGCCAACCGATCGCCAAACCGGCCGCGCGAGCGGCGGCATCGACGACCTTGACCGCTTCGGGGACCACCTCCAAGCCGATGTCGTCGCCGAGGAGAACTCCCAACTGGAGCGGTGCGCTCACTCGCGAAACTCCTCGACGGCGGTCACCGCGATCGGAACGCGGCTGGCGACGGTCAGCACGGTAAAGGTCACCACCATCAGCAACAGGCCGAGCACGGCGATGCTGCCGGTATCGCCGGACTCGTTGAGGTCGTAGATCACCACCGCGATCGTACGCGTCGGCGCGGTGAACAGCAAGATCGCCGCCGAGATCTCCCGGATAGCGCCGATGAAGACGAAGCACCAGGTCGCGACGAGCCCGCTGCGCATCAGCGGTGACGTGATCTCGCGCAGCACGCGCAGCCGCGTCGCGCCGAGCAGCCGGCCTGCCTCCTCGAGCTCCGGATGGATCGAGGACGTCACCGCGACGAGCTGCTGGTACGCGGCCGGAAACTCGATCGTCACGAACGCGATGAGCATGATCCACAGCGTTCCGAACAGCAGCAGCGGCGGCCGCGTGTAGGCCAAGAACAATCCGACGCCGAGCACGATGCTCGGAATCGCGAGCGGAGCGGTCGCCAGAAAACCGAGCAGCTGCCAGCCGCGGACCGCGCGCCGCGCGACCAGGTAGCCGACGACGAGCGCCAGCGCGGTGCCGATCGTGGCGGCGCCCAGCGCGAGGACCATCGTGTTCCACAAGGCGACCGGCGTCGCGTCGAGCTCGAAGAACACGAAGTGCAGGTGCGACCAGGTGAGGTTCGCCAGGGTCGGAACCGCCGGCGCCACCTTCACGAACGCGGCGTCGAGCAACGCGCCGTAGGGCAGCACGATCGCGTTGAACAGGACGAGCGCGCAGAACGCCAGCGCGAGCCACCTCCAGCCGCCCAGCACGACGATCGCGCGGCGCGCGCCCTTTCCGCCGACCACCACGTAGCCCTTGCGCCCCAAGATCATTTGCTGCGCGCGCAGCAGCAGCAGCGTGAGCAGCAGGATCGGCATCGACGCGGCGGCGGCCAGCGCGGGCTGGGGCGGAAACTGGAACAGGCTCCAGATCCGCGTGGTCATGGTATGAAAGCCGGCCGGCAGCGTGAGGATCGCGGCCGACCCGAAAACCGTCATCGACTGCAGGAACGCGATCAGCCCTCCGGCCAGAATCGCCGGCAGGATCAGCGGCAAGGTGACGCGCCACAGCGTTTGCGCCGAACGTGCGCCGAGGATCGCCGACGCATCCTCGAGATCGGCCGGGATCCGCTCGAGCGCGTTGGCGACGAACGTGAACGCGTACGGAAAGGTGTAGAGGAAGTTCACGAACGTCAAGCCGGCGACGGAATAGATGTTGAACGGATGGACGGCGCGGTCGAGATGGAACGACCGCGCGCGCGAGCTTGGTTGAGAAAGCCCGTGTTCGGCGCGGCGAGCAGCTCCCAGGCGATCGCACCCAGGAACGGCGGCGTGACCAGCGAGGCCATCACGAGCACGCGCACCAGCCGGCGCAGCGGCATGTCCGTGCGCGCGACGCACCAGCCCATCGGCACGGCCACCGCCACGCAAAGCGACTGCCACGGCCGCCGAGCTCTCCAGCGTGATCAAGAACGGCTGCACCATCGTCGGGTCGGTGAACAGCTTCACGTAGTTCTCGAGCGTCGGCCCGTGGGGACCGCTCAGGCTCGTCGCGACGAGCCAGCCGACCGGCAGGACGACCATGGCGAACAGCACCAAAGCGGCCCCGATGAACAGGGCATGCGAAAGATCGATCGCATGACGCGGCGCGCGCCGCGTCATGCCCGTTGTGCCGCTAGAGACTCGTGCAGCCGCCGAGCTGCATCGCAACGACCGCGTGCTGCGACGCGACCTTGAGATCGTCGCGTATCGGCTGCTCCGCGCTGAACGTGTCGAACAGGGCTTGCAGCCGCTGGTGCGCCGCGATGGCCTCGGACTGTGTGTCGGTCACCGCGGGCGGCGGCGTCGGCCCGAGCGCGGCGGAAGTCGAGCCGCCGCTCAACGGCGTGGTGAACGCGTTGGCCGCATGATCGTCCGACGACTTGTTCGCAATGTCGTAGACCGGCGTTTCGCTCAAGACGGCGAGGTTGCGCGCCATCGCCTTGGCGAGCCATATCTGACGCTCCTTGGCGCCGTCGAGCGCGTCGGCGAAGGCGAGCATCTCCTTTTTCTTCTGCTCGTCGAGGGCCGGGTCGTTCGCGGCTTTGCGCAGCGCCTGAACTTCGGCGCGCCCTTCCTTCGCGATGTTCCACAACGCGTTGAGGTCACGTTCGGAGCGCCTCATCGACTGGTCCTTCGTCAGGTAGGAGTCCAGGCGAAAGAGGCGCAGATCGCGCGCGACGACGGGCACGGCGTACTCGTAGGTGATCGCGGCATCGATGCCCGGACGCGCTTTCGCCAGCGCGGCGCAGTACGGCGTGCGCGAGCGTACGCGCCCGATCTCGACGAGCGGCTTCACGATCGCCGCATTGTCATCGGCCCTCGACAACGGGGTCGTCGTCTGCGCGAGCGCGACCTGACCGGTCAGGTTCGATCCGATCAGTAACGCGGCGGCGGCCAGGCCGGGCAGCGAACGAAAAACACCCATGGGAACACCCCTTTTCAATCGAGACGGACGGCGAAGCGCGAGATCCTTATCAGCGTGGACGGCCTTTCGCCGGGGCGCTCCAAATTACCGGCCGACGGTCCGGCGTTCAGCCTACGACGGAGCCGTCGCGGACGCGCCAGCGCCCGCGAACCATCACGTGGCGCGGGGCGGCCCGGTCGGTCGCGAACAGATAGCGGTCGAGCAACTCGCCGGGCGGCGCGCCGGCCAGCGGCGCCGCGCGATCGTCGAGCACGATCAGGTCGGCGCGCGAACCGGCGACCAGCGCTCCCGCGGCGACCCCGCAGGCCCGCGCGCCGCCGCGCGCGGCCCGCGCGTACAGGGTCTCGCCCACCGACGCGCCGGATCGCTCGGCCGCGACGATGCGGCGTCGTGCGGCGAGCCGCTGGCCGTACTCGAGCCAGCGCAACTCCTCGACCGGCGCGATCGAGACGTTGCTGTCCGACCCGATTCCCAGCGCGCCGCCGGCCGCAAGGTATGGCGCCAGCGGAAAGACGCCGTCGCCGAGATTCGCTTCGGTCGTCGGGCACAGTCCCGCCACCGCGCCGCTGCGCGCGAGCCCGTCGCGCTCGGCGTCGTCGAGGTGCGTGGCGTGCACGAGGCACCAGCGTTCGTCGACGGCATGCTCGGCCAGCAGCCACGCGACCGGCCGCGCGCCGAGCGCCGCCGCGAAGTTCCTCGACCTCGCGCGTCTGCTCGGCGACGTGCAGATGCACCGGAACGTCGCGCGGCGAGCCGTCGATCAGCGCGCGCAACTCGTCGGGCGCCACCGCGCGCAGGGAGTGCGCGCAGACGCCCACGACGACGTCGGGATCGTGCGCGTGCTCGATGCGCAGCGCTTGCGCGATCTCGAGCACGTCGTCGACGCCGGTCGCAAAACGGCGCTGCTGCGCGCGCAGCGGTGCACCGCCTGCGCCGGCGTGCGCGTAGAGCGCCGGCAGCAGGCAGATAGCGATCCCGGCATCCTTCGCCGCGCCGATGAGCGCTCGCGACATCGCGGCTTTATCGGCATACCAGTCACCGCCGGGGTCGCGATGAAGGTACTGGAATTCGGCCACCGCCGTGTAGCCCGCCGCGAGCATCGTGCGATATACGTCCCGCGCCAGCGTGAACAACGAATCGGGATCGAGCCGCCGCCGCCAGCGCGTACATCGCTTCCCGCCAGGTCCAGAAATCGTCGCCGTTCGTTCCGCGCCGCTCGGCGCTCCCCGCCATGGCGCGCTGGAATGCGTGCGAGTGCAGGTTCGGCAGCCCGGGAACGACCGGGCCGTCGAGGACCTCGGCGTCGCCGGGCGGCGTGCCGGCCCGCACGCCGAGCAGCGTCCCATCGGGTGCGACCTCCAGCGCGACGTCGGGAGCCCAGCCGTCGGGCAGAAACGCCAGCGGCGCAAAGATTCGCACCCGGGTCGCTTCGCGCGCGCGAAAGGCGTTCCGCCCGAACTCGGTAGAACTACGGAGGCCAGCCGGCCGTCTGCGAGCGCTACACTGCGACCATGGAACCCGAACTCTATGCTGCGCTCGACGAACGCCTGCGCCGGCTCGAGCACGAATCCGCGAGCATGCGCGCCGATCTGACCGCGGCCGCACCGGCCTCGGCACCGGTCACGGGGGCCGCGAGCGCGGTCGCGCCGCCGATCGCCGCGCCTCGTCCGGCGCCGCCGTGGCGCCCGGAACCGGCGCCGCAGGCCCCCGCGTTCTCGTTCGAAGTCTTCTTCGCCGGCCGAGGTTTGCAGCTCGTCGGCCTCTTTTTGGTGCTGCTCGGCACGGCGTTCTTCTTGAACCTCGCCTTCACGCGCGGCTGGATCGGGCCGGCCGAGCGCATCATGCTCGGCTTGGTTTGCGGCGTCGCGCTCGTGGGCGCCGGCGCGCGCGGGCTGCGCTCGAGCGGCACCCCGGTCGCCGAAGGTCTCATCGGCCTCGGGGCCGGGATCCTGTACCTTTCGCTGTGGGCAGCCGTGGCCGTCTTCCCTCAGCTCCACGTCGGGCGTCCGACGGCGTTCGTCGCGATGGTGGTGGTGACGGCCACGCTGGTGTTGCTCGCCGCGGTCCGCCGTTCGGAGCGGGTCGCGCTGCTCGGCCTCGCGGGCGGTTTCCTCACCCCGGTGCTGCTGAGCAGCGCCACCCCGGAGCGCGCGTTGCTCGCCGGCTACGTGCTGATCCTCGGGATCGCGTTCGCCGCCCTCGCCGTGCGCGCGCGGTTCCGCTTCGTGGAGTGCACCGTGTTCGTCGCCTCGGCGCTCTACCTTCCGATGTTCGCGCCCGCAGGTGCCGCGTGGTCCGCGACCGCGGCATACGGCGTGGCGACGGCGATCTTCGCGCTGTACGCGATCATGTTCTCGCTCGTCGCCGTGCGCGACGCCGGCGAATCCGCGACCGCAGTCGTTCCACATCGCGCTCTTGACGCGTCGACGCGCTCGCATACGTCGCGATGCTCGGCTGGATCTGCGAGGACGATCCGACGTCGTTCGGCGTCGCGCTGCTCGTGCTGTCTGCGGCAACGCTGATCGTCGCGCGGCTCGTGACGGCGAACCCAGCGTTGACCCGCACGTTCGGCTACCTGGGCTTGGCGGCGGCGACGCTTGCGCTCCCGGCCTTGTTGCACCGCGACGGCAACGCGCTGGTCGACGCGTTCGCCCTCGAAGGCGCGATCCTCACGGTGTTGGGCGCGCGGCGCAGCGACCAGGTGGTCGCGGTCGCCGGAGCGCTTCTGCTGGGCGCCGTAGCGCTCTGGCTGCTCGCCCAAACGTTCATCGCGCCACCGGCGAACTCGGCGTTCAGCTCGCTCGCGCTGTCGCTCGCGATCATGGTCGCCGCGATCGCCTTCGCCCGCACGCAACTCCGAACGGCAGCGCGTGACATCGCGACCTCTGCCGGCTGGAATACCGCCGCCGGCATCGCCGCGAATGCGCTCGCGGTCGCCGGGATCTCGCGGGTCCTGCTCGACGCTCTGGGCGGCCCGGCGTGGAACGTCGCGGTTCCGAGCCAGGTGCAGGTCGCGCTGTCGCTGGTCTGGGCGGCGTACGCGACCACGCTGTTCGGACTCGGACTGTCGCGCGGCAGCGCGCTCTTGCAGCGACTCGGGCTCGTCCTGCTGGCGATCACGATCCTCAAAGTGTTCACGGTCGACCTGAGCAACGTCGACCTCGCGTGGCGCATCGTGTCGTTCGTCGTCCTGGGCGTGGTGTGCATGGGGATCTCGGCCTGGTACCTGCGCGCCCGCGGCCAACGAGAGCCGGCGGCATGAGCGGCACCGACGCCGGGCCCGCGTGGACCGCCTGGACACAGGTCACGCCGGTGGTCGTCGCGCGCGCGGCGCACGCGCCCTACGTTCGAGTCCCCCTGCCGCTCTCGATCGCGCCCGGCGCCGGCGGCGACTTTGCCGACCTGCGGGTCACCGGTGACGACGGTGCGGAACGTCCGTACGCGCTCGATCCCGATCAGCCTCGCTCCGGCGATCGCTCCGTCCCGCTCATCGACGTGGGTTTCGTCGCGCACCGCGGTACGCAGGGCGTCGTCGATCTCGGCTCGTCCGGGACGGTCGTCGATGCGGTAACGCTCGACGTCGACGCGACGCGCCGGCCGACCTACTTCGAGCGGGTCGCGATCGACGCGAGCGACGACCGGCAGCGCTGGCGCATCATGCGCGACGACGCGATCGTGTACCGCGTCGCTCAGGACGGCGGGCGCGGCAACACGACGCTGAGCTTCGGGCCGACGCGATCGCGCTGGGTGCGCATCCGGGTGCTCGATCCCGGCGCGGCCTTTCCCATGACCGGCGCACGAGCCGGATCGTCGGCGCCTCCGCCGGCACCGCTCGAGCGCGTTGCGGCCGAGCCGATCGAGCGCGACGATCCTGCGACCCACGACCAGACATGGACCTTCATCCCCGCCGAGCCGGTGCGCCCGACGGCGGTGACGTTTGCCGACGGCGGCGCGCACTACGAACGTCCCGTTACCGTCGAGACGAGCGACGACGCGAGCGCGTGGACGGCGGCCGGCGACGGGACGATCGCGCACTATGCGGAAGGGGGCTCGCAAACGACGCTCTCGATCGCGGAGGCGACGGCTCGATACGTCCGCGTGACGGTCCACAACGGAAACGACGTGCCGCTGCGCGCACTGCGCCCCGCGCTGCTCGTGCGTCCGCACGCGATCGTCTTCGCAAGACGCGGTACGGCGCGGCTCCTTTCGGGGAATCCGAACGCCGGTGCACCGGAGTACGATTTGGCCGCGCGGCTCGCGCACGAACGGTGGCTCGCCGACGATGCGTCGACCGGGGCGACCGTCGCCAATGCGGGTTATCGCGACGTGCGTCCGGTCGGCGAACGCTTTCCGTGGCTGGTGACCGGGGCGCTGCTCGCCGCAGCCGTCGCGCTCGGTGCGGTCGCGCTGCGCACGCTGCGCCCGCAAGCGCAGCTCTGACGTGAGCTCGTTCGACACCATCTGGTACAACGCCGGGCTCGCGACGATGACCGCCGGAGGTGCGCCGTACGGCGCGCTCGACGACGGGGCGCTCGCCGCGCGCGACGGGAAGATCGCCTGGATCGGGTGGCGTTCGGATCTGCCGGACGCGCCGGAACGGCTGGCCGATCGCGCGATCGATGCCGCCGGCCGCTGGATCACGCCCGGCCTGATCGATCCCCACACGCACCTCGTCTTCGGCGGCGACCGCGTCGCCGATTTCGAACGCCGCGTCGCGGGGCAGAGCTACGTCGCTGCGGCGAGCGGCGGCAGCGGGATCGCGCACACCGTCGCGATGACCCGCGGTGCGGACGAGGAGACGCTGTACCGCGACGCGGCGCGACGGATGCGAACCATGATCGCGAACGGCTCGACGACCGTCGAGGTCAAGTCCGGTTACGGGCTGGACGTCGAGACGGAGTTGCGCCTGCTGCGGGTCGCGCGACGGCTCGGCCGCGACCTCGGCATCACCGTGCGCACGACGTATCTCGGCGCGCACGTCGTGCCGCCGGAGTATCGCCGATCGGCGCGACGCCTATCTCGCGCTGGTCTGCGACGAGATGCTGCCGCGCATCGCGCGCGAAGGCCTCGCCGACGCGGTCGACGTCTTTTGCGACACGATCGCGTTCTCGCCGGCTGAATCGGGTCGCGTGCTCGACGCAGCCCGGCGGCTCGGCCTCGCGGTGAAAGTGCACGCCGACCAGATCGCCGGACACCGGCGCCGCCGCGCTCGCCGCGGAGCACGGCGCGCTCTCGGCGGATCATCTCGAGCACACCAGCGAAGACGGCGTCGCGGCCCTGGCACGGGCGGGCGTCGTCGCCGTGCTCTTGCCCGGTGCGTACTACTATCTGCGCGACACGGCCAAACCGCCGATCGCCGCGCTGCGCGCGCACGGCGTGGCGATCGCCCTCGCAACCGACTGCAACCCCGGTACCTCGCCGATCCTCACGTTGCCGACGGTCGCCAATCTGGCCTGCGTGCTGTTCGGACTCAGCCCCGAGGAGAGCCTCGCCGGGATGACGCGTCACGCCGCGCGCGCGCTCGGCCTCGCGGATCGCGGCGAGTTGCGCGTCGGCGCGCGCTGCGACCTCGCGCTATGGGATGTCGCCTCGCCCGCCGAACTGTGCTACTGGCTCGGCACGAGCTACTGCGCGGGCGTCGTCGTCAACGGTTCGGACGTCCGTTACGATCGCCACGGAGGAGGCTTCTCGACGTGAGCACGACGGCGAAACTCGCGCTCGGCGCGGCGACCATCCGGCCGCTCGTGCATTGGCGTCTATTGGTACCTCAATATTTGGCGCACTCCGCCGGCGATAGGCGCTCACGTGGTTTTCGCCGCGCTCGCGGTCGTCGGGAACAGTTGCGCGACGAGGGGCGTGAATCGGCCGGAGCGCACGAGCTCGGCCACGCGTTCGATCTCCGGCGACAGATAGCGATCGCCGGTTCCAGTACCGTCGGGTGCGACCTCGGCCAGCGCGCGCTCGAGCGCCGGCGAAGTGTGCAGCGGGCGGCGAAACGCGATGCCGCGCGCGGCCGAAAGCAACTCGATCGCGACGATGTTCGCGGCGTTGCGGAGCATGTCGTCGAGGCGGCGTGCGCCGTGGGTCGCCATGCTGACGTGATCCTCTTGGCCGGCGGAGGTCGGGATCGAGTCGACGCTGGCGGGATGGGCGAGGCCTTTGTTCTCCGATGCCAGCGCCGCGGCGGTCACCTGCGCGATCATGTAGCCCGACTCCACCCCCGGGTCGGTGGCCAGGAACGCCGGAAGCTGGCTGAACGTCGGATCGACCAGCAGCGCGCAGCGGCGTTCGCTGATGTTGCCGATCTCCGCGATCGCCACGGCGAGCGCATCGGCCACCAGCGCGACCGGCTCGGCGTGAAAGTTCCCGCCGGAAATCACGTCGCCGGTATCGGCGAAGACCAGCGGGTTATCGGAGACGGCGTTCGCCTCGTCGACCAGGATCGCCGCCGCGTCGCGCAGCGTGCGCAGACACGCGCCGAGCACTTGCGGGATGCAGCGCAGGCTGTACGGATCTTGAACGCGACCGCAGTCACGGTGCGACTCGTTGATGTCGCTGCCCTCGATGAGCGCGCGTACCGCCGCGGCAACGTCGCTCTGCGACGCGTGACCGCGAACGGCGTGAATGCGCGGATCGAACGGCGTCACGCTGCCGAGCGCGGCTTCGATCGTCAGCGCGCCGGCCACCAGCGATGCCGCGAGCACGTCCTCCGCACCGATCAGCCCGCGCAGGGCGAGCGCGGTCGACACCTGGGTCCCGTTGAGCAGCGCGAGCCCCTCTTTCGCGCGCAGCTCGAGCAGTTCGATTCCCGCGCCGGCGAGCGCGTCCACCGCCCGCACCCGGCAGCCCTCGACGACGGCGTCGCCGACGCCGATCAGCGCGGCTGACAAGTGCGCCAGCGGCGCGAGATCGCCCGATGCCCCGACCGAACCTTGGCCGGGGATCGCGGGAAGCACGTCGCGCTCCAAGCAGGCCAGCAGCGTCTCGATCACCCGCCAGCGCACGCCGGAGTAACCGCGGGCCAGCGAGTTCACCTTGAGCGCGAGGACCAACCGCACGACCTCGCGCGAGAGCAACGGCCCGACGCCGCACGCATGCGAGACGACCAGGTTGCGCTGCAGCTCGCCGAGCTGGTCGCGCGGGATGCGCGCCTGCGCCAACTTGCCGAAGCCGGTATTGACGCCGTACACGCTCGTTTCTCGCGCCGCGATCGACTCGACGAGGGCGGCGGCCCGATCGACGGCCTGCCGCGCAGCAGGATCGAGCGCCAGGATCGCGTTTTCGTTCAGCAGCGCCCGCAGGTCGGCGGCGCGCAGCTCACCGGGCCGTAACGCGATCGTCGGCGGGCTGGGCGCCGGGACGCTCATTCGGTGCCGGGCTCGAGCATCATCGGCAGCCGCAATCCGTGCTCGCGCGCGCAAGCGACCGCGTCCTCGTAGCCGGCGTCGGCGTGTCGCGCGACGCCGCTGGCCGGATCGTTCCACAACACGCGCGCGATGCGCCGCGCCGCGGCCTCGCTGCCGTCGGCGACGATGACCATCCCGGCGTGCTGCGAGAAACCGATCCCCACGCCGCCGCCGTGATGGAACGACACCCAAGTCGCGCCGCCGGCGACGTTGAGCATCGCGTTGAGCAGCGGCCAGTCGCTCACCGCGTCCGTGCCGTCCTTCATCCCCTCGGTCTCGCGGTTCGGCGAGGCGACGCTGCCGCTGTCGAGATGATCGCGGCCGATGACGATCGGCGCCTTGAGCTCGCCGCGGGCGACCATCTCGTTGAACGCCAGGCCGACGCGGTCGCGATCGCCGAGGCCGATCCAGCAGATGCGCGCCGGCAGCCCTTGGAAGGCGACCCGCTCGCGCGCCATGTCGAGCCAACGATGCAGGTTGGCATCGTGCGGCAACAGCTCTTTCACTTTCGCGTCGGTCTTGGCGATATCGCCGGGATCGCCCGACAGCGCGACCCAACGAAACGGCCCGATGCCGCGGCAGAACAGCGGCCGGATGTAGGCCGGGACGAATCCCGGAAACGCGAACGCGTCGGCCAAGCCGGTGTCGGCGGCCATCTGGCGGATGTTGTTGCCGTAATCGAACGTCGGAATGCCCATGCGATGGAAGGCGATCATCGCTGCGACGTGGTCGACCATCGAACGCTTCGCCGCGCTCCGCCACGCTTTGCGGATCGCGCTGGCGTGCTTCGCGCCACCGCGCCAGCGTCCACCCGGCAGGGAGGTAGCCGTTTACCGGATCGTGCGCCGAGGTCTGGTCGGTCACCGCGTCCGGGCGCACGCCGCGGCGCACCAATTCGGGGACGATCTCCGCCGCATTGCCGAGCACGCCGACCGAGACCGGGATCTTGGTGCGCTTCGACGCGTCGATCAGCGCGAGCGCCTCGTCGAGCGAATCGGCGCGACGATCGAGATAGCGCGTCTGCAGGCGCTTCTCGATGCGCTCGGGATCGCACTCGATCGCCAGCATCGACGCGCCGGCCATCGTTGCCGCGAGGGGCTGCGCGCCGCCCATCCCGCCCAGCCCGGCGGTCAGAATCCAGCGCCCGGCGAGGTCGCCGCCGTAATGCTGCCGGCCCAGCTCCGCGAACGTCTCGTACGTCCCCTGGACGATCCCTTGCGAACCGATGTAGATCCACGAGCCGGCCGTCATCTGGCCGAACATCATCAACCCTTTGCGGTCGAGCTCGTGAAAGTGCTCCCAGGTCGCCCAGCGTGGGACGAGGTTCGAGTTGGCGATCACCACCCGCGGCGCATCGGGGTGCGACTTGAACACGCCGACCGGTTTGCCCGACTGGATCGCGAGCGTCTCGTCGTCGCCGAGCCGCTCGAGCTCGGCGACGATGCGGTCGAACGACGGCCAGTCGCGCGCCGCTTTACCGATGCCGCCGTAGACCACGAGGTCGTCCGGGCGTTCGGCGACCTCGGGATCGAGGTTGTTCATCAGCATCCGCAGCGCCGCTTCGGTCTGCCAGCTGCGGGTGCGAAGCGTGCTGCCGCGCGGCGCGCGAATCGTGCGTGCGAGTTCTCGGACCAATCGAATGCCCTCCGCTCGGCTACTCCCGGCCCCGGCCGCACGGCTCCTGTCGGAGGACCGCTCCTGCGGTGGGCAGCATCTCCACTTTGGAGGAGGATGGCGGTTTGGCGACGCTCCACGGAATCGACGATCTGGTCGTCGCGCTGCGCCAACTCGGCGACGAGCTCCAGCCGGTACGCGTCGCCGCCACGCTGCGCGGCGTGCGGGTCGACGAGCGAACCCTGGCTCCCTACCTCACCTGGTCGTCCGGCCGCTACACGCGCAACCTCGTCGTGCGCGACCTCGCCTTCGAGCTGATCGCCATCTGCTGGGACAAGGGTGCGCGCTCGGCGATTCACGACCACTCCGACTCCGACTGCGCCTTCGTCGTGCAGAACGGTGCGATTACCTGCGAGAACTTCCGCATCGCCGGGCCTGCCGATTCAGGGACCGGGCGGTGCGACCTCACGCACACGAGCACGCGCACGCTGCACGCCGGCGAGATCGACATGCGCAGCGGCCACCTCTCGGTGCACCGGGTCGGCGCGTGCGACGCCCGCGCCCTTACGCTCCACGTCTACGCCAAACCGATCGACGCGTGCCGGCAGTTCGACGAGGACGGATCGTACCGAGTCGCCTACTCGCGCTACGACACCACCCCCTTCGCACGAACGTAGCGCGCGCCGGCTCCGCCCGATCAAGAGTCTGTCGAGACCGCCTGCGCATCGCCGGCCGCGGCCGCGTCGCTGGGGGCCGGCTTCGTGCCGCTCCCGCGAATCGGAACGAACCGCTTGAGGATATCGAACCAGAACGGCGCACCGAGGAGCACGGCAAACCAGGTAAGCAGGAGTCCGGCAATCTTCGGGCCGGTGAATAGGGACAGATCGAACGTCGACGGCCAGCCGAAAAGCTGTCCCATCGCCTGCGTGTAGTTTGTAACGAGCGTACCGGGGTCGGCGGCCGGCGTGAGCCCTTGCGCAGCCTGCGCGGCAGCCTGCGCCAGGGCGGCGTTCTTGATCAGCGCGTTGGCGATCGAGATCGCGTCCGCGTCCACCACCACGACGATCACCAGCGCGATGACGGCTTGGCAGATCCACGACCAACGCTTGTAGTATCCCGACACGCGATCCATCTGCGCGTCGAACCAGCCGTCGATCGCGTTGAGCGCGTCGTCGTAGGTCTTCACCGAGTCTTCCAGGACGATCGAGAGGTTCTTGCGCAGCGGGCTGCCGGCCGGCAAACCGTTGATGCGCGCGAGCAAGTCTTGCTGCAACTGCTGTTCGGTCGAAGGAAGGGCCGGAGCGGGCGTCGCGGTTGCCGACACGCCCCGTAGGACCGAGATGAGCGACAAGGTGAAGGTGCGCGACGGGATGTAACTCGGCGGTCGCGCACCGGTTCCCAGGTTCGAGATCAACGGATGGTCGTACAGCGCTTTGGTCAAGGTTTGCGCCTCGAGCCCGGCCGGTGCGCTTTGCCAGTCGAACAGCGCCCGGATCCCGCGCTCCAGCAGCTTGCCGCGCTGGCTGATCGCCGACGAGAGCCATTCGACGATCTGCGACACGATAAGTGCGAGGACGATGAAAACACCGATGAGGCCGACGCCGACGGTGATGAGGCTATTCATCGGAAAACCTCCGCTCGCGGCTGAGTTACTTGAGCGCGGCCGTCACCGGGACGCTGCCCAGCGTGATATGGACGATCTCGATCAGCTTGAACACGATGAGGCAGCTGATCGCCGTCGCGTTCTGCGCGGTCGCGCCGTGCGGCAGCACCATGAAGTTGTCGACCTCGACGTGGATGGTGCCGTTGAGTGAGCCCGAGTGGAGCGGAAAATCGAGCGACGAGTTGTTGTTGAGCGGCAGCGTCTTGGTTACGCCGGGGGCGTTGATCGTCGCCGAGAACGCCGCCTGAGGATCGCTCTGGGCCGTATCGCGGACAACCTGGACGTGGATGATGCCGGCGATGGCATGATCGGACACGACTTGAGCCATTTCAACCCTCCAAAACGGCGTGTACGGTAACGCTCGATCGCTGTACGGAGCGAACGAGCGGGTGAACCAATTCGACTGCTTGCTCCGCCGGGTCGGGGATTCCTTTCGCGACTGCTCTCAGCAGGCGTTGCACGCCGGGTGCGTCCGATCGTAGACGGGCTGCTTGAGGTACTCCGCCGGATCGTAGGTCCAGAACTGCGAGACGTTGGGGAACGTCTGGATCACCGCATTTTGCAGCTTTCCGCCTTGCTGTTCCACGCGCCGGATGTAGATGTTCTCGACCGGGTTGCCGCGGTCGTCGAAATGCACGGGGCCGCGCGGCGCGTCGGTGATCCGAACCCCGCGCATCGCCTTGACGAACGCCACGGCGTCGGTGGTGTTTCCGCGAACGGCGGCCAGACCGCGATCGAGGTACTCGGCGCCGACGTACGTTCCCTCGGCGTAGTACGACGGTTCGTGGCCGTACGCTTTGGTATAGGCGGCCACGAACTTCTCGTTCGCGGGCGACTTGAGCGCTGCGCTGTACTGCAGCGCGGTCACGATCCCGATCGATTCAGGCCCTTCGGCGTCGAGCGTGCTTTCGTCGGTGGTGTTGCCTTGGCAGAGGAGCGGCATCTTCAACCCGAAGGCTTTGTACTGCTTGATGAAGTTGACCGCCGCCGATCCCGAGTAGCTGCACACGACCGCGTCGACGTCGCGCGGCAGCGCCGACAGGTACGGCGAATAGTCCGACGTGACCAGCGGCGTCCACTCCTCCTTGGTGACTTTTCCGCCGTCGCGCTGGAACGTGTCGATGAAGCCGTCCAGGCTCTCCCAGCCGAAGTTGAAATCGTATGCGATCGTCGCCACCTTGCGGTACTTGAGGGTCTTGTAGGCGTAGTCGCCCAGCACGTGCGTCGGCTGGCTGCTCGTCCACTCCGTGCGCACGATGTACTCGCTGGGCGTGCGCTGCGTGATGTCGTCGGACGAAACGATCGGGTAGAGGGCCGCGATCTTGTGCTGCTCGATGTAGGGCACGATCGCCGAGCCGACCGCGGCCGACAGCGGCCCGAAAACGACGTCGACGTGATCTTGCTCGACGAGCTTGCGCAGTTGTGTGAGGCCCACCGACGGATTACCCTGGTCGTCGGCGACGTCGACCTCGACCTTCTCGCCGCCGAGCAGCCCGTTGTGCTCCTTGAGGTACAGCTCGAGACCTTCTTGCATGTACTTGCCCGGCGCGGCGAACACGCCGGTGACCGGGTACAGGAAACCGATCTTGAACGTCTTGGCTTGCGCACCCGCGACGTGCGCGCCCGTGCCCACGTTCGCCAGCGCGAATAGGGCCGCGGCCAGCCATCCCAAACGCCTGAAGCGCGTCATTTCGTGTACCCCTGGTAGCTTGGCGAGTACACCGGCTGCTTGAGGTAGTCCGACGGCTTCCAGGTCCAGAACTGCGACACGCTCGGATAGGTCTTCGTCACGACGTTCCACGTCTTGGCGTACTTCGCGGCGTCGCCGCTGGTCGCCGTCACCTTGCGAACGTAGACGTTCTCGACCGGCGCGCCGTACTGGTCGAGCGTCATCGGCCCGAACGGCGAATCGGCTAGCTTGATCTCACGGACGGCGCGCAGCAGCGTTCCGACGTCGGCGGTGTTGCCGTGCACCTTTTCGATCGCCTGCCCGATCCATTGCGCGGCCGTGTAGAACGCGGTCGCCATGTAGGACGGCAGCACGCCCTCCGCCTTGCCGTACTTGTCGATGAACGAACGGGTCGCCGGCGCATCGCGGCCTTCGGCAAAGTGGCCGAAGCTGGTGATCCCCTCGACGATCTCCGGCGAGATCGAGCGGATGTTCGATTGATCGGTGGTCGTCTCGTTCGCGATCAGCGGGATCTTGCTCTTGAGGCCGAGCGAGCTCCACTGTTGCAGGAAGTGCACCGCGTCGGCGCCGACCATCTCGACGAACACCGCGTCGGGGGCCGCGGCCTGGATGCGCGAGATGTAGGGCGTGTAGTCGGCCGTGCCGAGCGGCGCCCAGATCTGGTCGGTGATCTTGCCGCCTTTCTGGGTGAACGTTTGCGCGAAGCCGCCCGCGTTCTCGTAGCCGAAGGCGTAGCTGTTCGCCAGCGTGACGACTTTGCGATACCCTTGCTCGTACGCCCACCCGCCGGCGACGTGCGTCGGCTGGCTCGAGCTCCAGCCGGCGACCTTGATGACGAACGCGCTGGCCTGGCGCTGCGAGAGGTCGTCGGCGGAGACGGTCGGCAAAAACAGCGGGATGCGGTGCTGCACCGTATACGGCGCGACGGCCAATCCTTCGTTGGCGAGGTACGGGCCGACGATCATCTGCGCGCCGTCCTGCTCGACCGCGTGGCGCGCCTGATCGAGCGCGTGCGTCGGATTCGAGGCCGTGTCGTAGACCGTCGTCTCGATCGTGCGGCCGGCGACCTTTCCGCCGCGCTCCTTCCAGTACAGCTCCCAACCGGCGACCATGTCGTGGCCGGCGGCGGCGGCGGAGCCCGACGTCGGCGCGAGCAGCGCGACTTTGATCGGTCCGGCGTCGGCCGAGCGCGTCGGCGAGGGTACTCCGGCCGTGCCGAGCACGATTGCTGCGGCAAGCACGGCGGTCTTCGCTCTGGTGGACAGCCTCATCTGATGATCCTCCGAAATTCAAATCCCCAGGTGGTTGGTACGAACCTCGTCGTCGGTGCGAATGATCTCAGGGTCGCCGTGGAACACGACGCGACCTTTGCTGATGATGTAGGCGGTGTCGGCGACGGCCAGCGCCAAGGGCAGGTTCTGCTCGACGAGCACGATGGCCAAGCCCGTCTCCTTCAGCCGGCTCATCGTGCGTTCGAGCTCGCGAACGATGAGCGGGGCGAGCCCCTCCGAAGGCTCGTCGAGCAGGAGCAAGATCGGGTTCGACATCAGCGCGCGGCCGATGGCGAGCATCTGTTGCTCTCCGCCGCTGAGCTCGCCGCCGTAGTTGCCGGTGCGCTCGCGCAGGCGTGGGAACAGCTCGTATACCGCGTCGAGCGACCAGCGTCCGGATCGTCCCGGCAGGCCGCCGATGCGCAGGTTCTCTTCGACGGTGAGCGACGGAAAGATGCGGCGGCCCTGCGGGACCAGGCCGACGCCGCGCCGCGCGATCGCATGCGACGGCATCCGTTCGATCGGCTCGCCGGCGAAGCGGATGCTGCCCGAGCGCGGCGGCGTGAACCCGATGACGGAGCGGATCAACGTCGTCTTGCCGACGCCGTTGCGCCCCAGCAGCGCGGTGACCTGGCCGCCTTCGGCGCGCAGCGACACGCCCTGCAAGATGTGGCTGTGCTCGTAGTACGTGTGGATGTCGTCGACGTCCAGCAGCGTCACAGCTTCCCACCCAGGTAGATCTCCTGCACGGTCGCATCGCCGCGAATCGCGTCGACCGGCCCGTCGGCGACGACGCGGCCGTGGTGCAGCACGATCAGCCGCTCGACCACGTCGAACACGACGCCCATGTCGTGCTCGATCAGCACGATCGTGATGCCGCCCCGTTCGCGCTTGAGCATCTCGGTGACCAGCGACGCATCGCCGGGAGCGAGGCCGGCGGTCGGCTCGTCGAGCAGCAGCAGCTTCGGTTTTTGCGCGAGCGCCAGCAGGATCTCGACCTGCCGCTTCTCGCCGTACCCCAGCGCGTCGACCGGCTCGGCGCTCGCGGCCCGACAGCCCGACGCGCTCGAGCAGCGCGCGCGCCTCGCGGTCGCGCGAATGATAGCGGCTGCGCGGGGCGAGCAGGTGAAAGCGTTCGGCGCTGTGCGCCTGTAACGCGAGCACGAGGTTCTCGATCACGCTGAGCTTCGGAAAGAGCGTCGTCGTCTGGAACGTTCGCGCGAGCCCGGCGCGCGCGCGGGCGTGCGCCGGCGTGCGCGTCACGTCGCCGCCGAAGAAGCCGCACCTTGCCGCGCGTGAGCGGCAGCTCGCCCGCGATGATGTTGAACAGGGTCGACTTTCCGGCGCCGTTGGGCCCGATGATCCCGCACCGCTCGCCCGCACCGATGACGAACGAGACGTCTTCGAGCACGCTCAGGCTGCCGAATCGCTTGCAGACGCCGTCGAGCGCGAGACAGCTCGCGGCCGCGTCGTCCTGTGCCGGCCGAAGGGCGTTCACGATCGCGCCCGCCGCCGGCGCGCAGCCCGCGCAAACGCGCCCACAGCCGGGGCACCAGCACGACCAAGCCGCCCGGCGCGTACATGACGACGACGAAGTAGACGACGCCCAGAACCATCTCCCAGCGCTGCGTGACCGCGCTGAGCTCGTTGCTCAAGAACACGACGACCAACGCGCCGAACAACTGGCCGTACAGCGTCCCGATGCCGCCCAGGATCACCATGATCAAGATCTGCGTCGACTGGTCGAGCGACAGCGAGACGGGTCCGACGAACTGGTTGTACCAAGCGAACAGCACGCCGGCGAGCCCCGCGAAGCCGGCCGAGATCATCATCGCGAGATAGCGGTAGAACCACACGTTGTAGCCGAGCGCGCGCATCCGGCGCGGCGTCTCGCGCACGCCCTTGAGCACCAGGCCGAACGGCGACCGCACGATCACCGACAGCAGGATGAGCGAGATGACGAAGAACGACAGGCACACGTAGTAGTAGCCGGTATTGGCCGAGACGTCGAACGGGCCGACCGGCGGGCGCACGATTCCGGTGATGCCGTTGTCGCCGCCGCTGACCGAGACCCACTGGTAGGCCAGTCCCCAGACGATCTCGTTGAGCGCGATCGTCATGATGATGAACCCGACGCCTTCGCTGCGCAGCGCGACCAGCCCGAAGATCGCCGCCGTGACGACCGCGGCGATGATGCCCAGGCACACGACCGGGAAGAAGTCGACGATGTGAAACCGCGTCGCCGCCGATGGCGACGGCGTACGCGCCGACGCCGAACAGCGCCGCCTGGCTGAAGTTCACCAAGCCGGTGAACCCGACCAGCAGATCGAGGCTCATCGCGACGATCGCGTAGATCCAGGCCTGGGTGAGCAGCGAGATGTAGAACGTCGGCACGCCGGCGCGCGGCAGCACCAGCGCGACCACGAACCCTGCGGCCGCCGCGATCAGCCAGCGGCGCTGCAGCGTCATACCTTCCTCCCGAACAGGCCCTGCGGGCGGAACGCCATGATCAGCGCGACCGGTACGAAGATCGTGAAGTACGACAGCTCGGGAAACATCGCTTTGCCGAACGCGTTGACGAGCCCGATCAGGATGCTGCCGATCAGCGCGCCGGTGAGGCTGCCCATCCCGCCGACGATCACCACCGCGAACGCGAGCGGCAGTCAGCTCGCCGTCCAAACCCGGATAAGCGCTGGTGATCGGGCCGCCCAGCAGGCCGCCGATCCCGGCGATCAGCGCGCCCGCCGCGAACACGACGTAGAACGCGCGGTTGACGTCGACGCCCAGCCCGCGCGCCATTTCCTCGTCGTCGACGCTGGCGCGGATGATGACGCCGAGCATCGTGCGGCGCAGCGAAACGAACATGATCGCAGCCACGCCGAAGCTGATGCGCGATGACCGCCAGCCAGTACTCCGGAAACACCAGCGTGCCGATCTGGATCGAGCCGCGCAGCATCGGCGGCGGCGACGATCGAATGCGGGTCGCCGCCCCACAGCGCGAGGATCCCGTCGTCGAGGATCAGCGCGAAGCCGAGCGTCAGCAGCAGCGAGGTGAGCGGATCGGCGTGATAGCGGTGCAGGAACGCGCTGTAGACCGCGAGGCCGAGCACCATCGTCACCACGCCGCCCGCGACGCTCGACAGCCAAAAGTCGAAGCCGTGCGCGACCAGCGTCAAGCCGACGTATGCGCCCAGCAGGTAGAACGCCGTCTGCGCGAGGTTGATGATGCGCATGAGCCCGAAGACCAGCGTCAAGCCGGACGCGATCAGGAACAGCAGGCTGCCGTAGGCCAGACCGCCGAGCGCGTTCTGGGCGAAGAATCGCAGGTCCATCAGGGATCCGGCGCCAGGCCGGCCATCGTCTTGAGCACGGAGGCGATCGCCGCGGTATCCTGCTCGGCCGCGTCCCTGCGCCAGCGCCGCGGTATAGAAGACCGCGCTCTGCGCGAACAGCGGCGTCGGCGCGCCGACCTCGTGCGCGAAGGCGGCGATGATGTCGATGTCCTTCTGGTAGACGTCGAGCTTCATCCCCGGTTCGTCGTAGCTGCCGGCCGCCATCATCGGCCCGCGCACCTGCAGCATCCGCGACGCGCCCGCACCGTCGCCGACGACCTCGATCATCATCATCGGGTCGATACCGGCCTTCTGCGCCAGAACCACCGCCTCGGCGGTCGACAGGTTGTGGATCGTCACCAGCAGGTTCGCGATGTACTTGAGCTTCGAACCGGCCCCGAACTCGCCGACGTAGCGCACCGATCGCGCGATGTTCGCCAGCAGCAATTCGACGCGATCGTACGCGGCCCGCTCGCCGCTGGCGTAGATCGCGATGTCCTTCGCCTTCGCCTGCGAGCCGGTTCCGCTGACCGGCGCGTCGAGCACGGTCACCCCGCGCGCGGCCATGCGCCGCGCGCACGCGCTCCTTGACGTCGAGCGGCAGCGTGCTCGCCTCGACCACGACGAGCCCGCCGTGCGCGCCCGATGCCAAGCCGTCGTCCGCGAAGAACGCCGCATCGACCGCGGCGACGCTCGGCAGCGCGGTGATGACGACGCTCGCTGTCGCCGGCGACCGCGCGCGGATGCGCCGCGGCATGCCCGCCGTGCGCGGCGAAACGCCGCAGCGCGCCGGCGTCGACGTCGAACCCGCACGTCGCGAAGCCGGCCGTCGACGAGGTGACCGCGCGTAGACCGATCCCATGATGCCCAGGCCGACCACTCCGGCGCGCAGCGGCACGCGGCTAGGCCACCGACGGGCGCTGCGCCGCGGCATGCCGTCCGCCCAGCGCGGCGTTCACGCGCGGCATCACCTCGGTCGCCATGAGCTCCATCGACCGGCGCGCCAGCTCGGGATCCGCCCAGTCGTGTCCGGCGTACAGCAGCGTCCCGAAGTCACCGATGCGCTCGCGGAACCGGAGCACTTGCTCCACGACCGAGTCGACGGTTCCGCAGATCACCAGCGAGTCGAGCACGTAGTCCAGCGTGATCGCCGAGTCGGGCATCTCGCGATCCGCCTTGAACAGGTCGGGGCGGCCGTTGCCGATGAGCTTGGTCATCAGCGACCGGAAATAGTATGCATACGGCCCGTCGTGGCCTTTGGCGTAGCGCTGCGCCGTCGCCTCGTCGTCGGCGACGAAGATGCTCTTGGCGACGCGCCAGTCGCGCGGGTCGGCGGCCAGGCCGCCGTTCGCGCAACCCTCCTGGTACTTCGGCCAGTGCGACGCGACCCAAACCGGCTGCAGAAAGTTCGCCGAGATCGGCGTCCAGCCGCGCGCCGCCGCGGCGGTGACCCCGGCGGAGAACGGCGCGACGGCGGTCACCACGATCGGCGGGTGCGGGCGCTGGTACGGCTTGACGATGCTGCCCTGACCCGGTGTCGCGGTTCATCGTGCGGCGGGTCGAGATCTGCCAGTAGTCGCCCTGCAGCTCGTACGGCGCTTCGCCGGACCACAGCGCCAGCACGTGGTCGATCGCCTCGACGAACATCGCGGTGCGGTCGCGGTCGAGGTTACCGAACGCCTCCGCGTCCGACATCAGCCCGCCCGGGCTGATCCCGAACAGGAAGCGCCCTTCGAGCAGATGGTCGATCATCGCGACCTGAGACGCGACCTGGACCGGGTGGCTGCTCGGCAAGTTGATGGTCCCGCTGCCCAGGACGATCTTCTCCGTGGCGTCGATCAGCGAGGCGATGAAGCTCAGGCACGACGTGACGGGCTCGGCAAGATCGGTGGCGTGCTCGCCGACGAAGGCTTCCACGAACCCCAGCCGGTCGGCCAGCACGATCGACGCGCGATCCTCCTTGAGCACGGCGGTGTAGTTCCGCTCCGGCGGGTGAAGGGGCATCGTGAAGTAGCCAAGCCTCATCGCCGATCCTCCGCCACGCGCCTATCTATCGGTCGATAACCCGCATCGAGCGACTCGACGGCACCGGCACGGCGGGGTGTTCACGCGGCCGAAGCCTTTTCCTTGCGCTCGGACGCCGCTGCAAAGGACGGCGGTTACTTATCGGAATATCACCACCGGATGGCCGCGCAGCCCCGCGCCGCGGCGAACCCGCGCCGGCGCCCTCCACGCACGCGACTCTCCGCCGACGAGCGCGAGCGCCTCATCGCGCGCGGCGCGGTCTCGTTCTTCTGCGAGGTCGGCTTCGGCGGGCAGACGCGCGAGCTCGCCAAGCGCCTGGGGATCACGCAGCCGCTGCTCTACCGCTACTTCCCCAACAAAGAAGCGCTGATCGACCGCGTGTATCGCGAGGTCTATCTGAACCGCTGGGACCCGCGCTGGGAAGAGCTGCTCGACAACCGCGCACGGCCGGCACGCGAGCGCATCGTCGCCTTCTATCGGGACTACGCCAAGGCGGTCCTGAGCTACGAGTGGATCCGGATCTTCATGTTCTCGGGCTTACGCGGGATGAACCTCAACAGCCGCTACCTCACCCTGGTGCGCGACCGCATCTACACGCGCGTGCTGCGCGAGCTGCGACGCGAGCACGGGATGCCCTCGCCGGCCGAGGTGCCGCTGAGCGAGATGGAGTTCGAGCTGGTTTGGGCGCTGCACGCAAGCATCTTCTACATCGGCATCCGCAAATGGATCTACGGCCTGGAGATCCCCGAGAACGTCGACGAGGTCGTCGAGAACTTGGCGACGTCCTTTCTCGACGGCGTTCCGGCGGTCATGCAACGCGCGCTCGCGCCCGCCGCGGGCGCTACGAAACGCCCACGCCGGCGCGGCTGAGGAACCCAGCGCGCGTTGCCGCCCAGGATCGCGGCGCGCGCCGCGTCGTCGATGCCCGGAATGGCGGCCACCGTCGCGCGCGGGTCGTCGATTCCCATATCGAACGGCCGGTCCGTGCCGACGACGACGCGTTCGGCGCCGACGCGCCCGACCAGGTACGCGAGCAGCGCGTCGTCGTGCGTGATCGTATCGAAGTACAAGCGCGAAAGGTACGCGCTGGGCGGCTTGGGGAGCGCCTTGGTCTCGGGCCGGACGCGGTAGCCGTGATCCAGCCGGCCGGCGATGTAGGCCAGCGTGCCGCCGGCGTGCGCGAGGATCATGTTCAGGCGCGGAAAGCGCTCGAAAACGCCGGCGAAGATCAGGCGCGCCGCGATCAGCCCGGTCTCGGACGGGTTGCCGAACAGATTGCCCAAGTAGTACGCCGCCGCACGCTCCCCGCCGAGCTCGTGATGCGGGTGCATGAACACCGGAACGTCGAGCGCGCAGCAGGCCGCCCAGAAGACGTCCAGCGCCGGATCGTCCAGCGGCGCGCCGTCGACGCTCGAGCCGATCACGACCCCCCAGTGGCCCAGCTTCTCGACGGCACGCCGCAGCTCGACGACGGCGGCGGGCGGCGACTGGAGCGGAACCGTCGCGAACGCGGCAAACCGCTCCGGCGCGCGCGCGACGATCGCCGCGAGCGTGTCGTTGCCCGCCGGCAGATCTCGGTCGCGAGCTCGGGATACGCGCGATAGGCGAAGTAGAACGGCGGCAGGCACAAGATCTGCCGGTCGATCCCTTGCCGCTCCGCCAGCGCGACGCGCTGGTCGACGTCGTACAACAGCGGGAAGTACGGCAAGCGCGTCTGCGCGGCCGCGTAGCCGCACACGGCTTGGTCGAGATCGAGCGTGCCCTCGGCCTTGCGCGCGTCGGCCAGCCCCCGCGCGCGCAGCGTCTCGACGAAGTCGTCCGGCAGAAAGTGCGCGTGACAGTCGATGCAGATCGGCATATGCCTCCTGGCGACCGAGCCCGGTCCCTTGACATGCACCCGCCGGGCGTGTTTTATCGATAGATAAATAACCCTCTCGGGGACTTCAAGACGGCACACGAGCACGCCGGCACCGCGACCTTCGACGCGCGCGACCTCCGAAACGCGCTGGGCACCTTTGCGACCGGGGTCGCGATCATCACCACGCGCGACGACGCCGGCCGCCTGTTCGGCCTCACCGGAAACTCGTTCAGCTCGGTCTCGCTCGACCCGCCGCTGGTGCTGTGGAGCCTCGCCCGCGCAGCTCCGAGCCTACCGGCCTTTCGCGCCGCCACCCACTTCGGCGTGAACGTGCTCGGCACGGAGCACCACGAGCTCGCGCTGCGCTTCGCGCGCGGATCGCGCGACAAGTTTGCCGGCGTCGGCTACTCGCTGGGCGAGTACGGCGTACCGCTGATCGACGGTGCGCCGGCGCACTTCGAGTGCCGCATCGTCGATCGCTACTATGGGGGCGATCACGAGATCTACCTCGGGAGAGTCGAGCGTTATCGCTACGAGCACAAGCCCACGCTGCTGTTCTGCCATGGGGTGTATCATCGGGCGCATCCGCTTGATGACGAGGCTTAGAGCTTCTTGGCTTGACGCGCGGCTTCGATGGTGGCTTGGGGCATACGGGCGACCGTGCGTTGGCCGGGACGCTCCCGGCGCCGCATCCTGCGGCTTTGGTCGCTCGGTTCTCCGCTCGCTCTCGCCCTCCGGGCTCCGCTCGCTGCGAAACGCCCTGCCAACGCACGGTCGCCCGTACGCCCCCGGCACGATATGCGCGCGACGCGCGTTGCCGGCGTTTGATCTGCGGGCGTTAGCGGATTGTGTGGCCGGCGGATTGGAGGGCGGTGGTTGCGGCTTGAAGGTCGGTTGTGCGAACTAGGATGTGGTCGGTGTCGTAGGTCGAGATGCCGAAGATCGAGATGCCCGCATCGGCGAGCGGCTTCGCGAGTTGGGCGATGATGCCGGTTTGCGAGAAGTCCAGCGTGCCGGCGACGGCTAGGCAGCGATAGCCGCGCTGCACCTCCGTATGGTCCGGCGGGACGGCGTCCTCGCGGCACACGATCGAGAGCTCGTTGCGCGTTCGTACGACCGCCAGGAACGCTTGGCCGGCGACCCAGTCCGGAACCGGTGCATCACCGGCGAGGCGTGCGAGCGCGAACGTCTCGGAGAGCATGCGCAATTCCACGCGGCCCGCTTCCGCTTCGGGCTGCGGGCTCCCTCGAAGGGAAAGCCGGTGCGCATCTGTTGCTCGTGCAACGGCGGTTGAGCGCAGCGATGCGCATTCTCGTTGTGGGTGCCGGTGCGACCGGCGGGTATTTCGGCGGCCGGCTGGCGCAGGCGGGTCGAGACGTGACGTTTCTCGTGCGACCTGCTCGTGCGGAGCAACTGCGTTCGCGCGGACTGCAGATCGTCAGCCCACACGGCGACGTGACGCTCGCGCCGCAGCTCGTGACGGCGGGCAGCGTCTCGGGGGCTTACGACGTCGTGATGCTCGCGGTGAAGGCGTATGCGCTCGAGAGCGCCCTGGACGATCTCGCGCCGGTGGTTGGGGCCATGACGATGATTCTCCCTCTTCTCAACGGGATGCGGCATATTGACCTGCTGACGTCACGCTTCGGGGAGGCGCCGGTGCTTGGCGGCGTGTGCGTCGTGGCGACCAACCTCGACGATGCGGGCCGCGTCGTGCAGCTTGCCGACGTGCAGCAACTGACCTACGGTGAGCGCGACGGTTCGTCATCGGCCCGGATTCAGGCGCTCGACGGGCTGCTGCAAGGTGCCGGCTTCGAAGCGCGGGCGTCGACGCGGATCATGCAGGCGATGTGGGAGAAATGGGTGATGCTCGCGAGCCTCGGCGCGATCACGTGCTTGATGCGCGGGACGATCGGCGAGGTCGCAGCGACGGCGGGCGGCGCCGATCTCGCGCGGCAGATCCTGGCGGAGTGTACCGCCGTCGCGGTCGCTTCGGGGTATCCGCCGAGCGCCGAGTTCCTGACGCGCACGCGAGGCATGTTTACGGCCCCGGGCTCCGGGCTCGCGTCGTCGATGTATCGTGACTTGCAGCAAGGCCGCAGCGTCGAGGTCGATCAGATCCTCGGCGATCTCATCGCCCGCGCACACGCTTACGCGGTGGCGGTTCCTCTGCTCACCGCCGCGTTTGTCCAACTCAGCATCTACCAGCGCTCCCTTTCCCTGTCACGCTGAACGTCCACTGTGTCACCCCGAGTTTGGCGAAGGGTGCCGGAACGACTACTTCACCGTGCAGGTGCCGAGTTTTGCGTCGGTCGTCTTCGCCGCGTGCAGGGCGGCGAATTTTATCGTTGCGAGCGATGGGGAGTTTGCGGTCGGGAACGGCTTTCCGTTCGAGGGAAGGCAGTTGGACGCGAGCAAGAACGCCATGACGTTGGCGTATTGCGCGGGAGTCAGCGAGCCGGGGTTGCTGAAGGGCATGTTCTCGAACACCGTCGTGCGCATGTCCGACAGCGACCACTTGTTGTTGGTGGCCGTGGTCAGGAAGTCTTTGCCTGCGACCGATGGCCCCGCACTGCCCTGCAGGTCGGCGCCGTGACATTGCAGGCAGTTCTGGCGGTAGACCGCGGCACCGGCGTGCGCCTGCGCCATGGTGTACGGAACCACTGAGGCGGTCGGGGCGATCGAGCGCGTGCGCTGCAGGTGGCGTTCCGCCGTCGCTCGCGTTCGCTGCATGCGGCTGCCGCGTCCGCACAGCGCCGCGCGCTCGGGCGCGGCGACGGTGAAGAGCACGACGACGTCGCTTTGAACCTGGACCTTGTCGATGTTCAGCCCTGCCGGTACCGCGACGGCTGCGACGCTGCGCGGCAGCGCGACGTAGGTCAGTCGCCCGCCGGCCACGCCGTAGACGGGCGCGCGGCGCGCGGCGTCCAGCCCGGCAGTGCAGCCCGAGAGGGTGGTGCCGCCCGCGGGCACGGCGAGCGCCGTGTTCGCGAGGGCGCCGCTGAGGCCGCCGAGCACCCCGTTCTCCGAGGGCCGGCCGACGACGAGCGCGAGGTTCGCGAGCGTGCGCGTGAGGTCGGCCTGATACTCCTCCATCTCTTTCTCGCCGAGCGCGCTCTGCAGGTCGGCCGCCGCGGCGAGCACGTTGGCTTTCGCGCCTTGGACGGCCGGCGTCCACGGCGAGGTGCCCACTTTGTCGAGGATCTGATCCAGGTGACCGAGCGTCCCGGTGCCGTCGCCCGGATCGCCGAAGGATTTTGCATAGCCGTCGTCACGGCGTCCCACCAGCGCGTTCATCGCTCGGTGCGCGGCGCGCACGTAGGCGCCGTGGCCGACGGCATATCCGTCCTCGATGCGCACGATCTCGGCAACTGCCGCCCGTACGTCCGCCAGCGCGGCGAGCGCACCGGCATGGTCGTCGACCGCCGCCCGCGCCGGTACGGCACCGCCGGCGGCGAGGACGACGACCAGAGACAACGCGATCGTGCGCATCGAGAACCTCAGGGTGTCAGGGAAGAGCGAAGGCGGTGATCATCGCCGATGTCGGGTGCTTGTAGCTACCCTCGAGCGTCGGTGCACCTTTGTTGAAGCGCGGGTCGGCGAAATTGACCCCCGCCGGTCCGGCCGCGATGGCGACGTACCGCTTGCTGCCGACCATGTACGAGTCGGCCGGAGCCTGGATCGTCATTCCGGTCGCGAAGTGCCACAGCACGTTGCCCGACTTCGCGTCGTACGCCGTGAAGTCACCGTTCACGCCGCCGGTGAAGACGACGCCGGACGACATCGACAGCGCGCCGCCGATCTGCGGGAACGCGAGGTGTTTGCGCCACATGAACTTGCCGGTACCGATGTCGATCGCGTTCATGTAACCGGTGCTCGGTCCGTAAAGCGACGGGAAGGCACCGCCCAGGTAGAACTGACCGGCGACGTAGGTCGACGTACCTTGCGATTTCCACGTCCCGCACTGATCCACGCTCGGCACGTAGAACGCGTTGGTGTCGGGCATGTAGCTGCCGCCGTTGAACTCCACGCCGCCGTTGGTATTCGGACAGGCGATGTCGCCCGCGCGGTTCGGCTCGGTATTCTGACCCTTCTGCGTGCTGACCGCGAGGTGGTACACGAGTGCGCCGGTTCCGGCGTCGAGCACCCAGAAGTTGCCGCCCTTGTCACCGGCCGCGACGAGGTTGCGCGCCGCGCCGTTCACCTTCCCCGAGAACAGGACCGGCGGCATCGCCGGATCCCAGTCGTGGGTGTCGTGGGGGATGAACTGGTGATACCACTTCATCTTCGGCTCGGCGCCGCTGATGTCGAGCGCGATCATCGAGTTCGTGTACAGATTCGTGCCCTTGCGAGCCGTCCCGAGGAAGTCGGGCTGCGGGTTGCCGGCGTCGACGTAGAGCGTGCTGGTCGCGGGGTCGATCGCCACACCGCTCCAGATCGCACCGCCGCCGCGCTTCCAGGAGTCGCCGGCCCACGTGTTGTGGCCGGGCTGACCGGGTCCCGGGACCGTGTACCAATCCCACAACCGTTTGCCCGTCGACGCGTCGAACGCACTGATGTAGCCGACCCCGCCCCAGTCGCCGTTCGAGGCGCCCAGCAGCAGCATGTTCTTGTACGGCACGGGCTGCATCGTGTAGAACGTGTTGGTCACGTCGTGCGCGGCGACGACGTTCCAGGCGACTTTGCCGGTCGTCGCGTCGAGCGCGATCAGGTGGCCGTCGAGCGTCGCCTCGTAGACTTTTCCGTTGAGCAGTGCGACGCCGCGGTTGGCCGAGAACGCGATGACGTGCGGCTTGTAGGGGAAATGCCACTTCAGCGCGCCGGTCGCCGCATCGAGAGCATACACGTCGTTGTGCGACGACGTTACGTACATCGTCCCGTTCCAGACGATCGGCGACGTCTCGAGCGGGCCGCGCGCATCGATGGGCGCGCTCCATGCCTTTTTGAGCGTACCGACATTGGCCGGGGTGATGTCGGTCTCGGAGAGATAACGATTTCCGCTGTAGTCGCGCGCCGGCAGAACCCAATTCGACGCGTCTTGATCCGCGTTGGCATACGCCGTCGCGTCAGGCCAGGTCCCTTGCGCGTTGCTGCGCGGCGACCCGATCACCGAGATGATGCCGACGAGGACGGCGAGACTGACGAGTGCGCTCGTCGTTCGCTTCATGATGCCTCCTCCCAGCGCTCCGCCGGGAACACCGTTTTGCGCGGCGCTGACGGTCGATCCTGTTGCGCAGCGCCCCCGGCTACTCGCGGGGCGGCACGATCGGCACGAGGAGATATGCCTCGCGACCGGGACCCGCATACAGCGAGTTGCTCCCGCCGAAGATCGCGGGCGAGCGGTCGCGCGGATCGTCGTGCAGAAACGGGCCGCAGCCGGTCAGTTCGTTCTTGAAGTTCGACAGCCGCCCGCCGCTCGGACCCGCGTACCGGTAATCGTTACCCCTGACGCTTAGCGCGAGCCGATAACCGGCCGGGAGGACGATCGACGTCGGCCACAGCTCGACGTCGAGCTGCACCACCTCGCCGGGGCCGAGCGGCGCCTGCGCGGCATGCGTGTGATAGGGCCGGTAATCAGTCGTGAGCTCGGGGTCGAGCGCTCGGTGCGAGGCGCGCAGCCAGCCCTGTGCGAGCGGCGTGTGCGGATCGATCGCGCCCTGGAAAACCACCTCCGCTCCGTCCGGGCCGAACGCTCGCAGCACGGCGAAGACGTCGGCGTCGCTCGTCGACGACGCGACGAACAACCGCGCCGCCAGCGGCCCGGTGATCTCCGTCTCGCGCTCGAAGGGCGCGCTCGTGAAGGTCAGTCCATCGCCCGAAGGATCGTAGTCAGCCCGCCCCTCGGCCGGCGGCGGCGCGCCGAGTAGCGCGCCCGCATCTACGTCGAGGTACAGCTTCGTCCAACGGGTGCGCGCGATCGGCCACGCATCTTCGTGCCGCTCCTCAAAGTGGTCGACGTGCCGCACCTGCAGCCGGACGCGCGGCCAGTCGCGCAGCGGTATCCTCGTCCTTGAGGTAGTGAGCGAAGAACTGCTTCTGCAACCGGACGCCGTAGTCGGTGTAGAACTCGGTCCAGTGCTCGATCCCGTGAACCTCGAGCCATTTCTCCGGCGACGCGGCACGGACGTAGCCTTCGAAGTTGCCGCGCGGGTGCAGCCCCTGGCCGCCCCAGTTCGCCGCCGACAAGACGGGCACGACGACGCGATCCCACCTCGCAGACCGCGAGCGGTGGTATTCGTCGTCGAGCGGATGCGCCAGGACGTCGCCACCGAAATCGGTGCGGTTCCGCTCCAGCTCCTCGTCGGTGAGGGTTTCGGGGCCGCAGGCCGGCTCGCCCGTTACGGCACTGCGCGGACCGCGTTCGCCGACCCCGTGCTGCACCGTCTTGACCTGCATGTCGTACCAGTTGCGCGCGAACGTGCACAGGATTCCGCCGTGATGGCTGAGGTCGCGGTAGAAGTCCGCCGCACCCTCCCAGACGCACATCGCGGCGAGATGCTCGCGGCTGCGCGACGCAACCCACCATTGGTTCATGGCGTAGTACGAGATGCCGTTGAGGCCGACTTTGCCGCTGCTCCACGGTTGCGTTCCGGCCCAAGCGATGCACTGCGCGAGGTCTTCGCGTCTCGCGCGGCGACCAAGGATCGAGAAAGCCGGGTGAACGGCCGGCGCCGCGCGAGTCGACGCGCACGCACACGTAGCCGTCGGGCACCCACTTCTCCGGATCGACGACTTCCCAGTTCTGATAGCGGTTCGTCGATCCGGCGGCGACGTCGGGATGCTGTTCGATCATCCGCTTCCACGCGCTCGGATAACCGGTTTGGAATGCGAGCCCTTTCGCGTACGGGCCGTAGCTGAGGATCACCGGATGCCGGCCCTGGGCGGTGGGCCGAAACACGTCCGCGCGCAACACGATGCCGTCGTCCATGGGGATCGCGACGTCCCAGTCGATCTGCATGGCAGGTTCCACCGGCTCGGTCTCCATATCAGCACCTACGCGGACGCCGCCCGATCTCCCCACCATCCCCGAGGTCACGCACGTTGACGACGCTGGACGGAATCGCACGGTACGGGCACTTCATCGGCGGCCGCGAACGGCCGAACGCCGACGAGCGAACCTTCGACGTCCGCAATCCGGCCAACGGCACGCTGGTAGCGCACGTCGCCGAGGGTGGCGCCGCGGAGATCGGTTCGGCGATCGAGGCCGCGAGCGACGCGTTCGCCGACGGGCGCTGGTCGCGGCTGGCGGTGCGCGAGCGCCAGCGGATCCTGAACCGCTTCGCCGACGCGATCGAGGCGGCGCTGCCCGAGCTCGCGACGCTCGAGTCGACCTGCGTCGGGCGGCCGCTGCGCGAGATGCGCGCGCAATTGAGCCGCATCCCCGAGTTCTACCGGTATTTCGCGGCGGTCGCGCGCACCGCCGAGGATGCGGTCACGCCGTTCGAGGGGTCGTACGTGAACTACGTCCGGCGCGTTCCGCTCGGCGTCGTCGGTCAAATCACGCCGTGGAACCACCCGCTGCTGATCCTCACCAAGAAGCTCGCGCCCGCGCTCGCGGCGGGGAATTGCGTCGTCGCCAAGCCGTCGGAGTACACGCCGCTCACCACCCTCGAACTGGCGCGGATCGCGCGCGAGGCGGAGATCCCCGACGGCGTCTTCAACGTGGTCACCGGATTCGGCGCCGAGGCCGGCGCCGCGCTGTGCACCGACAAGCGCGTGCGCAAGCTCGACCTGACCGGCGGGACCGAGACCGGGCGCGTCGTCGCAAAGCTGGCCGGCGAAAACCTCATCCGCGTGACCTGCGAGCTCGGCGGCAAGGCGCCGGTGATCGTGCTGCCCGACGCCGACCTCGACCGCGCCGCCGCCGGCGCGACGTTCGCCGCGTTCATCGCGTCGGGTCAGACCTGCGTCTCCGGGACGCGCGTGCTCGTGCACGAGAGCCAAGCCGGCGCGCTGGTCGACCGGATGGTGCGCCGCGCGCGAGGGATCCGCATCGGCGACCCGCTCGACCTTTCGACCCAGCTCGGTCCGCTGGTCTCCGCGCCGCAGCTCGCGCGCACCGAACGGTACGTCGAGATCGGCCGAGCCGAAGGCGCGACGGTCGCCTGCGGCGGCCGCCGGCCGGACGGCCCGCTCGCGGGCGGGCTTCTACTACGAGCCGACGATCTTCACCGGCGTGCAGCCGGCGATGCGCATCGCGCAAGACGAGATCTTCGGACCCGTCACCTGCGTGCTGACGTATCGCGACGTCGACGAAGCGGTGCGCATCGCCAACGACATTCGCTTCGGCCTCGCGGCGTCGATCTGGACCGCCGACGCCGCGCGCGGCATGAAGCTCGCCGAGCGCCTCGAGTGCGGGATCATCTGGATCAACGACCACCATCGCATCGACCCGTCGCTCCCGTGGGGCGGGATGAAAGACAGCGGGATGGGCCGCGAAACCGGGCTCGAAGGCTACCGCGAGTACACGCAGACGAAGAGCGTCATCGTCAACCTCGACGAACCCGTCGACTGGTACGCCACCGACGGCATCGTCCGGCTCAGCTGACAGCAAGGAGTCATCCATGATCCGATCCGAGGCCGCTACACGTAGCGACGACCTGACGGCGAACGCGGCGGAGCTGGCCGAGCTCGTCGCCAGCTTCCCGGCGGAATCGCTCCTGTCACCGCTGGGCGACGAGTTCTGCGCCGTCGAGCACGTCTGCCATCTGCGAGATCTGGAACGCGACGGCCTTGCCGCGCGGATTCGCAGCGTCATCGATCGCGACGACCCGCTGCTCTTCGGTTTCGACGGTGCGGGGTGGCAGCTGCCTCGGACTACCGTTCGAGAACGCACTCGACGCGGTGAACGCTTTCCTCGAAGCGCGGCGGCAGAACGCCGAAGTGGTGCGCGTAACGGCAGAAGCTGATTTTGCCCGCATCGGGCACTACGAGGGACACCCGCCGATCACGCTCGGCACGATTGTCACCAGCATGCTCGACCACGACCGCGACCACCTCGACCGCCTGCGCGCCATGCTGGCACGCGTCGCCGCCACCGGATGACCGCAGCTCCTGAACCACGCTAGGCGCGCTTCATCGCGGTCGAGCGGGTCGCATCGGTCCACGGATCGACCAGCAACTTGATCTGCGGGGCGCGGCCTTCGAGCATCGGGACGAGCCCGTCCTCGACGATGCGGTCGAGCGGGATCGCGATCGGCGCGACCGCTTGCCAGACGCCTGGGTCGACGGCGAGCAGACGCGCCGCTTCGGGGACGTCCTCACGGCCGATCAGCGCGTTGGTGCCGATGATCTCGAGCTCTTTGGTGGTGATGCGGCGGGCGTCGATCGGCACGGGATGCTTGGCGATCGCAACCTCGACGAGACGTCCGCCGGCGTCGACCGCCGCAATCGCTCCGGCGATGCCGGCCTCGCTCCCGCTCACCTCGAAGACGAGCGTCGGCACGAAGCCTAGCTCGCGCAGCGCCGACGTGAGCGCAGGCGCGTCGCCGGCGCGGACCGTCTCGACGGCGCCGAGCCCGCGCGCGACCGTCAAGCGTTCCGCCGAGACGTCGGCGGCCGCGACGCGCGCGCCGTGCTGGGCGAGCGCGAACGTCAGGAACGCGCCGATCCCGCCGACGCCGATCACCAGCACGTTCTCGCCGATCTGCGGCCGCCCGCGGCGTAGCGCGTGCACCGCGATGGCCATCGGCTGCGTCAACACGGCGACGTCTTCGCCGAGGCCGAACGGTTCGGCGCGAAAGACGATCGGCGCGGGGACGCGCACGAACTCGGCCAGACCGCCGTCGCGGTGCAGGCCGACCGTCGCGTAAAGCGCGCAGATGCTGGTGCGTCCGGCGCGGCATTGCACGCAGACGCCGCACCACAGCGCCGCGCCGGTAACGATCGCGTCGCCTTCGCGGAACCCTTCGACGCCGTCGCCGATTTCGGCGATCCGGCCGGCGAACTCGTGACCTGGGATCAGCGGACCGACGTGCCCGGTCAAGCCGTGGCGCGCATGCAGCGGATACATCTGCGCGCCGGTGAACTCGCTCGCATCGGTTCCGCAGATGCCGTTCGCGTGCACGCGCAGCAGCACTTCGCCCGCCGCCGGGCGCGGCCGCGGCACGCGCTCGATACGAATGTCGCGCGGACCGTGATAGACCGCCGCGCGCATCGTCGCCATGCGTCATCGGACTTGGCGATCCGGGGGCGGAGGCCTGGCACGCGTGGAAGCCGCCGCGATGCTCTCGCACGGCCGCATGACGTACACCCCCGCGTTCGCGCGCCCGCCGCTGGCGCCGTTTCCCGGCGGTGCACGGCTCGCGCTGCACCTGGTCGTCAACGTCGAAGTGTGGGATTTCGCGCAGCCGATGCCGCGCACGGCGCTCCCGCCGCCGCCGGGCGGCGGGACGGTCCCCGACGTTCCGAACTTCGCGTGGTACCAGTACGGTCAGCGCGTCGGCATCTGGCGGCTGCTCGACACGCTGGCGCGACACGATGCGCGGGCGACGCTCAGCGTGAACTCCGCCGTCTGCCGCGAGTACCCGCAGATCATCGAGCGGACGGTCGCCGCCGGCTGGGAGATGATGCCGCACGGCGTCGTGCAGCGCACGATGGCGACGGTAGACGACGAAGGCGCCGTGATCGCGGACGCGCTGGACGAGCTCGAGGCCGCGACGGGCACGCGGCCGCGCGGCTGGCTCGGGCCCGCGCTGGTCCAAACGGACCGCACGCTGGATCTGCTCGCCGGCGCCGGGCTCGTCTATTGCTGCGACTGGGGGCCCGCCGACGACGTACCGTTCGATCTGCACGTGCGTCACGGCCGCATGGTCGCCGTCCCGTATCCGATCGACACGAACGACATCGTCGTATACACCGTCGAGAAGCATCCGGCCGAGGAGCTGTACGCGCGCTGCGCCGCCGCGCTCGAGACGCTGCACGCAGAGAGCGCCGGTTCGCCGCGCATCCTGGCGATCGCCCTCCATCCGTATCTCAGCGGAACCCCCGGCCGCATTGCGGTCGTCGACCGCGTCCTCGCGCTCGCACGCGAACGCTACGGTGCGTGCACCCTCACCGCGGGCGAGATCCACGACTGGTACGTCGCGCAAACGCCATCCTGAAGCCTGGACAGGGTCTTCGACAAGCTCGGATGACAGGGTCTTCGACGAGTTGGGCATCACCGCGGGTCAGCTGGCGGAGCGGGCGGCTCCGTAGGCGGGTTCGGTGAGGCGGCGCACGACCGATCGCGCGATCGCTTTCGTGCGGGCCTCGCCCCAACTCAAGGCGCGCGCCCAGTCGGTCGTTCCGGCATTGAACACGACGCCATCGCCGCGCCGGAACGTCACCATCGCGGCGTGTCCGTCCGGTGCGATCTCGCCGTTGCCGCGCGCGACATCCCAGCCGGCAAACGAGGCGCGCCCGAGCGCGACCAGGCCCGGCGGCGCGTGCTCGGGATCGATCCCGTCGCACGAAAAGCCGATCAGCGAGGCGCCGGCGCCGATCGTGTCGCCGTCGCGCACGTGCGCGTCGCGAAACAGCGGATGGGCGCCGCGCTCGATGCGATAGCCGGTGGCCGGGCGCGGCCCGGCCCACTGGCTTCCGCCGTGACGCGACGACAAGCCGGTCAAGGCGTCCTCCGGCACGTCGTCGGACCAGACGCCGTCGCTGCCGAGCGTGGCCGACGCGTCGTCGTAGACGGCGCGAAACCGGCACGTGTTGCCGCCGAAGAAGGCCGCGTTGCGGCCGCCGTCGAGCCACGCCTCGACGAACGCGCGCTTCTCGCGCGTCCAGTACTCGTCGTGGCCGAACGAGCACAGCAAGGCGTAACGCTGCACGTCGACGTTGCCGCGATGCAGGTCGAGATCGGTGCACAGGTCGACGGCGATGCCTTCGCGCGCGAACCACTCGAGCGCATAGCGGTCCCAATGCGCGAACGTATGGCGCGGCGACGTCCGGTCGTAGACGTCGATCCCCATCTCGTCGCGCAAGTGCCCGCCGGTGCCGCCGCCCGGGCGAAGCAGCGTCACCGACGACCGTCCGCCGGCCAGACACGCCGCCTCTTCGTAACCACGCGTCGCGTCGACGTGCGCGAGATTGTAGGCATGATAGGTGAACAGCGGCAGGTTCACCAGCACGCGCGCCGACGAGCGCGCGCGTACGACGAACAGCGCCGTCCCCCAGCGAGCGTCGGGCGTATCGTCGCGGGGCGCGCCGCGGCCGCTCGCGCCGCCCTCGGCGCTGAATCGCGCGACGTACGCGCCCGGCTCGAGCTCCCGCGGCAGGGCGATCGCGATCGCCGGCCAGTCCCACGCGACATCGGCCGCACCCGGCGGGGCCGGTTCGCCGGCGAACGGGCCGGCTTCGTGAACGATTCGCCCGACGTCGCTCCAGCGCTCGAGCCGCACGCGATAGCGCGGCGCGTCGGTCGCAACGTGCAGCACCAGCGTGCCGCCGGCGTCGACGGTCGGTTCGGCCGGGAATGCGCGCAGCACATATGAGAGATCGGTCGGCGAATCGGCCACCATGAGGTTCTCGTCCCCGCGCCCGGAATCACCCGGTGCAGCCGCCGGTTGCCTGCCGACGATGTGACGTGGCTCATCATTCCGGCGCGTCGAGCGACGCCGGACGCTGAACTCGACCGACAAGGGCAGCGGATGCGCGAGCGCGGATCAACCTCGGATGGAAAAGTACCGGGTCGTTCTGGCCGGCGGCGCGCAGCTCGAGGTCGACGAGCACGAGATGGCGCTGATCCGCGCGACGGCGGCGGCCGCACTCAGCGGCGAAGCGACGCCGATCATCTCGATCATGGTCACCGGTAAAGACGGAACCAGCACCAAAGGCCCGATGATCAACGTCCTTGCGGTCGTCTCCATCGACGAGGTCCCGTTAGGGAGCGGCTAAGCGCGGTACAACGGCAGTCGCCTCGATCTCGACCTTGGCTTCCTCCTCGAGTAACGCCGCCACCGCGACGACCGACATCGCCGGAAAGTGCCGCCCCATCACGTCGCGATACACCTCGCCGAGCTCCCGTTGCGCAACGAGATACTCGCGCTTGTCGGTGACATACCACGTCAGCCGCACGACGTGCTCGGGGCCGGCGCCGGCCTCGGCCAAAATCGTCACGACGTTTTGCAGCGCCTGACGAACCTGCCCGGCGAAATCGCGCGCGAAGCGGGCGTGTTCGTCCCACCCGATCTGGCCGCTTACGAACACGCTTGCGCCCTCGGCGACCACGCCGCACGCGAACCCCTTCGGCCGCGGCCAGCCGGGCGGATGAAGGATCGTCATCTCGACACCTCGTCGGGACGCAGCTTGTAACGCTGGAGCTTGCCGGTCTGCGTGCGCGGCAACGCCGCGACGAACTCGATCGCGCGCGGATACTTGTACGGCGCGATGCGCGCCTTGACGAATTCCTGCAGCTCGGCCGCCAACGCCCCGTCGTCCGTGTCATCCTGCGCGCGTAACGTGTCATCCTGCAGTTCCGGCGTAACGTGTCATCCTGAGCTTGTCGAAGGACGACGAACGCCTTCACGATCGTGCCGCGCGCTTCGTCGGGGGCGCCGACGACCGCGCACTCGAGTACGCGCGGGTGCTCGAGCAGCGCGCCCTCAACCTCGGGACCGGCGATGTTGTAGCCCGAGGCGACGATCATGTCGTCGGTGCGCGCCTGGTACCAGAAGTACCCGTCGTCGTCGAGCAAGTACGCGTCCCCCGTGACGTTCCAACCGTTCTGCACGTAGTCGCGCTGGCGGGGATCGGCGAGATACCGGCAGCCGGTCGGGCCCTTCACCGCCAGCCGCCCGATGTTACCCGGCGGCATGGCGACCCCGTCGTCGTCGAGGATGCACGCGACGTAGCCGGGGACCGGCTTGCCGGTCGCGCCGGGGCGGATCTCGTCACCCGAAGCGGCGATGAAGATGTGCAACATCTCGGTCGAGCCGATTCCGTCGATGATCGGGACGCCGGACGCGTTCTCCCACAGCGCGCGCGTTGCCACCGGAAGCGTCTCGCCGGCCGACACGCACGCGCGCAGCGCGCGAAGCCGCGCCCGGTCGACCAGCGGCGCCATTGCGCGATACGACGTGGGCGCGGCGAACATGACCGTCGCGCCGAGCTCGTCCACCGCGCCGAGCAGCGCGTCGGGTGATGGTTTTTCCAGCAGCACGCTCGACGCTCCGGCGCGCAAGGGGAACAGGAGCGCACCGCCCAGGCCGTAGGTGAACGCGAGCGGCGGCGTCCCGACGAACACGTCGTCGCACGTCGGCCGGAACGACGACGGCGGGAAGGTGTCGCAGACCGCCAGTACGTCGCGATGGAAATGCATGGTTCCCTTTGGGCGGCCCGTCGTGCCGGACGTGAACGCGATCATGCAGACGTCGTCGGACGCCGTCGCGACGTTCTGGTAGGCGGCCGGCGAGCGCGCCGCCAGCGCGGCCAGCCCGGCCGGCCGATCGTCGTGCGAGAAGACGATCGTACCCAGCGTCGGACACGACGGCAAAGCGTTGTGCAGCTCCTCGCTCAGCCGCAGATCGCAGATCGCGTGGCTCACCTGCGCAGCGGTGACGACGTCGACCAGCTCCTTGGCGCGCAATAACGGCATCGTCGTCACGACCACGCCGCCGGCTTTAACGACGGCCAGCCAGCATGCGGCCAGGACGTCGTTGTTGAAACCGCGCAGCAGCACGCGGTTGCCCGGAACAAGTCCGAGCTCGGCGGACAGGACGTTCGCGACGCGGTTCGCTTCGGCGAGCAGCTCGGCATAGCTCAGCCGCCGCTGCGGCGTGGCGATCGCCGGCCGCTCGCCCAGACCCCGCGCGACCTGCGCGTCGAGCAGCTCGGCGGCGCAGTTGACGCGCTCGGGATACTGCAGCTCGGGCAGATTGAACAGGAACTCCGGCCACTGTTCGCGCGGCGGCAGGCGGTCGCGAGCGAACGTGTCCAGATGCGCGGTGGCAACCATCAGTCGCCCTCGAATACCGGTGCGCGCTTGGCGGCAAACGCCTCGTACGCGCGCCGGAAGTCCCGGGTCGCCATGCAGATCGCTTGGGCCTCCGCTTCGGCTTCGATCGCCTCATCGAGTCCCATCGACCACTCTTGATGCAGCATCTTCTTGGTGATCGCGTGCGCGAAGGTCGGTCCGGCGGCGAGCGCGCGCGCGAAGGCGCGCGCCTCGTCGAGCAGTGACGCCGGCGCGCACAGCCGGTTGAAGAACCCCCAGGCGAGCGCCTCGGCGCCGGGCAACGACCGCCCGCTGTACAGCAGCTCCGAGGCGCGGCCGTGTCCGACGACCCGCGGGAGCAGCGCGCACGCGCCCATGTCGGCGCCGGCCAGACCGACGCGGCTGAACAGGAACGCGACGCGTGCGGCGCGCGTGCCGTAGCGCACGTCCGACGCCAGAGCCAGCATCGCGCCCGCACCCGCGCAGACGCCGTCGACCGCTGCCACGATCGGCTGCGGGCAGGCGCGCATCGCCTTGACGACGTCGCCCGTCATGCGGGTGAACGCCAGCAGCTCGGGCATCGCCATGGCAGTGAGCGGGCCGATGATCTCGTGCACGTCCCCGCCCGAACAAAAGTTCCCGCCGGCACCGGCGATCACGACCGCGTCGACGTCGCTCGCGTACGTCAGGCCGCGGAAGAGATCGCGCAACTCGGCGTAGCTTTCGAACGTCAGCGGGTTCTTGCGCTCGGGCCGGTTCAGCGTGATCGTGGCGACGCCGCCCTCGACATGCCAGTGGAAGTGTCGAGCGGCGTAGGTCGCATACGTCTGGTCTGCGTTCATCGCGGGTCAGTCGCTTTCGAGGGCGTTGAGGTGGCGTTTGAGCTTGGCAAGCAATGCGTGCAATTGCGCACGCTCGGTCTCGGCCAAACCGCCGAACAGCGCGACGATCCAGCCCTCGTGGCGGCGCGCCATCTCTCCGAACGCGCGGCGACCGGCGGCGCTCAGCTTAACGATCGATGCGCGCCGGTCGGCCGGCTCGACGCTGCGGGTGATCAGCCCTTCGGCCAGCAGCTGGTCCGCGATGCGCGTGACGTTTCCCCCGGTGACCATCATGCGCCGCGAGATCTCCGTCATGCGCAAGCCGGCCGGATTGCGCTCGAGCTGCGAAAGGAAGTCGAAGCGCGGCAGGGTCGTGTCGAACGCGTCGCGCAAGCGGCCCGCGACGGCGCCTTCGATCAAGTTGGTGCAGGCCAGCAGCCGCAGCCAGACGCGCACCGAGAGGTGGTCGTCGTGCGTGACCCGCGACTCGGCGTCGACCGCCATCAGTGCTGCACCTCGCCGCCGTCGACGACGATCGCTTGCCCGGTGACCGCGCCGGACTCCGGCCGGCACAGCCAGGTGACCACGCCGGCGACCTCCCGCGGACGCACGAAGCGGCCCAACGGGTTGCGCGCGAGTAGCGCCTGCGCCGCGTCGGCTTCGCTGCGCGCGGTCGCGGCGGCGATCGACGACAGCGCGCGATCGAGCATCGCGGACTCGGTGAAACCCGGGCACACGGCGTTGACGGTGACGCCCTTCGAAGCGAGCTCGGCCGCGAGCGAACGGGTGAGGCCCACCACGCCGTGCTTGGCCGCGGAGTACGCCGCGATGTATTTTCCGCCGACCAGGCCGGCCGTGCTGGCGATGTTGACGATCCGTCCGTCGCCCGGCCGCGACCATCTCCGGGACGACCTCACGGCTGCACAGATACGTGCCGGTGAGGTTCGTCGCGATCACCTCGGCCCACGTCGCGAGGTCGAGTTTGGCGAACGGCCGGCTGACCGCGATGCCGGCATTGTTCACCAGCACGGCGATCTCGCCGTGCCGCGCGCGCGCCGCCGCGAACGCGGCGCCGACCGAGGTCGCGTCCGCGACGTCGCCGGCCACGGCGTGCGCTCGCGCGGATTCCGGCAACGTCGCGGCGTGGCGTTCGAGCACGTCGCGATCGCGACCGAGCAGCGTCACCCGAGCGCCCTCCGCCGCCAGCGCGGTGGCGATCGCGGCGCCGATGCCGCGGCCGCCGCCGGTGACGAGCGCATGCCGGCCCGCCAAGAAACCGCTCATCGCGTCACCTCGCTCGCGGCTTCGGCGGCGATGAGCGCCGCACGCCGGAGATTCCGCAGATACTGTTCGCGGCCGGGCAGGTACTGCTCGGGCCACGGCACGCCGTCGTACCCCAACCCCGCCGCGGCGTGCAGCGTGAAGTACGGATCGGCCAGGTGCGGCCGCGCCAGCGCGACCAGGTCGGCCCGGCCCGCGGCGATGATGCTGTTGACCTGATCGGCATCGGTGACATTGCCCACCGCCATCGTCGCGATCCGCAGCTCGTTGCGGATCTTGTCCGAGAACGGCGTCTGAAACATCCGGCCGTAGACCGGCCGGGCGAGCCGCGAGGTCTGTCCGGCCGAGACGTCGATCAGATCGGCGCCCGCCGCCGCGAAGGCGCGCGCGATCTCCACCGCGTCGTTCGGGGTCACGCCGCCGTCGACCCAATCGGTCGCCGAGATGCGCACCGACATCGGCTTGTCCGCCGGCCAAACGGCGCGCATCGCCGCGAAGACCTCGAGCGGATACCGCAGGCGGTTGTCCAGCGAGCCGCCGAATTCGTCGGCGCGGCGGTTGGTCAGCGGCGAGATGAAGCTCGACAGCAGGTAGCCGTGCGCGCAATGCAGCTCGAGCAGATCGAACCCGCAGCGCAGCCCCATCTCGGTCGCGCGCACGAACTGCAGCTTCACGCGATCCATGTCGTCACGCGTCATCGCTCGCGGCGTCTGGTTGCGCTCGCCGTAAGCGACCGGCGAGGGCGCGAGCACCGTCCAGTTGCCGGACTCGAGCGGCTCGTCGGGCTCCTCCCAACCGCGCTGCGTCGAGCCCTTCGGCCCGGCATGCCCGAGCTGCAGCGCGATCTTCGCCCGCGTGTAACCGTGCACGAAATCGACGATGCGGGTCCAGCCGTCGACGTGCTCCGCGCGATACATCCCCGCGCAGCCGGGCGAGATGCGCGCGTCCGGCGCGACGCACGTCATCTCGGTGAACACCAGGCCGGCCCCGCCCTGCGCGCGCGCCCCCAAATGCACGAGGTAGAAGTCGTTGGGCGTCCCGTCGACGCAACTGTACATGGCCATCGGCGAGACGACGACGCGGTTCGGCAGCACGAGTTCGCGCAGCCGCAGGGGCGCGAACATCGGGGGCACCGGTTCGCTCGTTCCGGCGCGCTGCGAAAGCCACGCCTCGATGTTCGCGATATATTCGCCGTCGCGCAGGCGCAAGTTGTCGTGGGTGAGCCGCTGGCTCCTGGTGAGCAGGCTGTAGGCGAACTGCTCGGGTTCGAGGCTGGCATAGCGCGCGACGTTCTCGAACCACTCCGTGCTGTTGCGCGCCGCATTCTGCAGTCGCAGCACCTCAATGCGGCGCTCGGCCTCGTACTGCTCGAACGCGCGGGTGGGATCGGGGTCTTCGACACGCTCCGCGACGACAGTGACGCTGCAGCGCGGCCGCCAGCGCGATCGCATCCTCGAGCGCCAGCTTCGTCCCCGAACCGATCGAAAAGTGGGCGGTGTGGGCGGCGTCGCCGATCAGCACGCGGTTGCCGTCGAACCAGCGCGCATTGTTCACCTGCACGAACGAGATCCACGGATTCGCCAGATGCGCCGCGTTGCTCATCAGCTCGTGCCCGCCGAGATACTTCGCGAACAGCCGCTCGCAAAACGCAAGCGACTCGGCGGCCGTCGCCGTATCGAGTCCGGCCGCCCGCCACGTCTCGTCGCGGCACTCCACGATCACCGTCCCGGTATCGGCGTCGAACTGATAGGCGTGCATCTGAAACCAGCCGTGCGGCGTCTCTTCGAACGCGAACGTGAACGCACCAAAACGCTGCCGCGTCCCCAGCCAAATGTACCGGTTGCGCCGCGTCTCCAGCGTCGTCCCGAAAGCCGCGGCATGCGCGCGCCGCATGCCCGAGCTCGCCCCATCGGCAACCACGATCACGTCCGCGCCCGCCGCGTCGGGCATCGCTCGCCTCCGTCTCGAATCGCAGCTCGACCCCGAGCGCGGCCGCCCGCTCCTGGAGAATCGCCAGCAGCTTCTTGCGCGCGATCCCCGCAAACCCCTGACCACCCGCCCGAATCACCCGGCCCCGGTAGTGAATGTCGATATCGTCCCAGTGAACGAAGCTCGCGACGATGCGCTCGTACGTAGCGGGATCGGCCGCCGCGATGTTCCCCATCGTCTGATCCGAAAAAACGACGCCCCACCCGAACGTGTCGCCACGCGCGATTCCGCTCGAAAACGACGATCTCGGCATCGGGCCGGGCAGCCTTCATCACGATCGAGAAAAACAGCCCCGCCGGCCCACCGCCGACACAAACGATCCGCAACGGCGCCTTCCCATTGAAAAGGGACTGAGCCTCCGCGATTACTTGAAGTCTAAACTACTCCTGCCTGGTGCCGCGCCAAAGGATCAGCCGACGATGGCGTTCCGCCCAGCACCCTTGGCCTGGTAGCAAGCCGCATCGGCGGCAGCGATGACCGCCGCAGCGCTGACCGTCGCGGCGTTGATAGGTGCAAGTCCGATGCAGACGCCGATCCCAAGCCACTGCCCCTCGTGCTCGATGCGATACTCATCGACCGCGGCGCGTACTTTGTCGGCGACGTTGCGCGCGTCGTCGATGCGGCAGTTGGTGAGCAGCAGTCCGAACTCGTCGCCGCCGATCCGCGCGAGGATGTCGCCGCCGCGCACGACGCGACCCATGACCGGGCCGATCTCGCGCAGCAGACGATCGCCGGCGGCGTGACCGAACTGATCGTTGACGACCTTGAACCGGTCGAGGTCGAGGAAGGCGACGGCATGCTGCTCGCCGCGTTCGCGGGCGCCGCGCACGGCCTCATCGAGCAGCTCGAAGAACGCGCGCCGGTTTTGCAGGCCGGTCAACGGATCGTGCGACGCTTCGAACGACAACCGCTTCGCCAAGCTGTTCTCGGCGGTAACGTCGCGCAGCACGACGACCGTCCCGTGCTCGTCCGCGATCCGCGAGGCGACGAACGCGACGTCGATGATGCCGTTCGGGGTCGGTACGTGGCCGCGACCGCGCGCCACGCCATGCCGGGCCGCGTCGGCGATGACGTCGAGCGGTTTCGCGTCGCCGTCGATCAGGCAAATGATGTCGCTCACCTGCTGGCCGTACGCGTCGACGAGATCGACCCCGAGCAAGAGCTGCGCGGCTTCGTTCACGAACTCGACGCGGCCGTCGGAGAGCACCGTCACGACGGCGTCGGCGATTGCGGCCAGCGTCGTCTGGAGCTTGTGCTGCTCGGCGGCCAGCGCGTCCACAAACTGCTTGCGCGAGGTGACGTCCCGATACGTGACGACGTGGTGGACGTCACGCTCGCGTTCACGTACCGGTGTCGACGTGACCTCGGTCCAGACCGGCGTCCCGTCCCGGTGATAGAAAACGACCGCCGCGCGGACCGCTTGGCGCTCGTCGACGCGCGCGCGCAGCCACGCCATTTGGCGAGTGTCGGTCAGCGGTCCCCAGAGGACATTGGTCGCCCTTCCGACGAGATCGGCCGGACCGTAGCCGAACAGGGCGCCGAAGCCGAGATTGACGTGCAGAAAATGCGAGGGTGCGTTCTGATCGTGCGGCGTCCCCAGGATCGCGATCGCCTCACCGAGGTGCTCGACGGTCTCGGTCAGCCGTTCGATCGCGCTCGCCTGGCGCGCCACCGAGCCGCACGGATCGCACAGCGCCGCGATCTCCGCGATCAACGCGATCAAGGCGGGGTCGTCGAGGTCGCTCGACGGCGCGACGAAGATCAGCTCGCCGGCGCTGCCGTCGCGCAGGGTCAGTTCGAATCGCCGGAACGACCAGGCTCCCAGCGGAAAAGCGTACCGCACGGCGCGCAGCAACGCGCCGGCAGCCTCGGGGTCACAGCCCCAAGCGGCTAACGGCGTCGCATCGACCGGTCGAGCGACGAGCACCGCCGAAGCGCCGGCCACCCGAGCTGCAATCCTCAGCAATGCGGTGGTGCATTCCATCTCTATGCCTGTTATCGGAAGTTCGACCGACGGCCGGTTATCTACGCCTCTCGGCGGATTAAGCTGTGCGCTCGGTCGCTTTTTGCGTTGACAGCGTCCAGCGAATGGGGGTCACCCGGTCGTCGCGCGCGACCAGACCACGGGACCGCAGATGCTCCAGGTGCGCCAGGGTCTCGGCGACGGCGAACTGCTGGTGCCCGGCCGAGAGCTGGTCGAAGCGGTCGCCGCGCCGCCGCCAGCGCAGCGCGCCGGCCACCTCGGCCCCGGTCGTGCGCCCGGCCTCGAGCGCGTGGACCACGTCGATCTCGCGGGCGGCCTCATGCGCCAAGAGCTCTTCGACCCGCCGGGCCAGGTCCGCGAAGGCCTCGCCATGGGCAGGCAGAACGCCGGTGGTCGCCAGCGCGCCGACGGCTCGCAGCGAGGTGACATAGTCGCCCATCGGGTCGCGGCCGCGATCGTGCCAGAGGCCGACGTGCGGGGTCACCGGGTCGAGGACGTGATCGCCGGTGAACGTCCGGCCCGACACGGCGTCGACGAAGCACAGGTGGCCCGGCGAGTGCCCGGGCGTCCACATCGCGCGCAGCCGGCCGACCCGGTCGCCGTCTTCAAGCAGCCGGGTTGGTGCGACGAGGTCGTAGCGATCGTATTGCTCGTCCTCCTCCGGCGGAATCTCCACCCGCAGCCCGTTCCGCTCCAACCACGCATCGGCGATGGCGTCGTCGTCCGGGGCCGCGGCGCGGATCTGGAGCACCCGCCAGTCCGCCGGATGCATCCCCAGCTCCGGAACGCCGGCGGCGAGCAGTTCGCCGGCTAACCCGTAATGGTCGAAGTGGAAGTGCGTGACGACCAGCCGCCGCACGTCGCGCAACGCATAGCCGTTGGCGACGAGCCCGTCCTCGAGCGCGGTCCGGACGTCGTCGGCCTTCCATCCGCAGTCGATCAGCGTGAGGCCACCCTCGTCCTCGAGCACGTATCCGTTGATGTAGCGCATCGGGTTGCCGGTCATCGGCAGGCGGATCTGAACGATACCGTCGCCGAGCGCGGAGGTCGGCGGGAGGGTGCTGGGGATGGACACCTGGCCCCGAGTTCGCGTGCAAGCCGATCGAGTCCCAGGAGAGGACTCGCGAACGCGAGCGGGGAGATCGGTCGATGCAGCAACGGCACCTCGCGTTTTGGCCGGCTCGCCGCCCCAAAGAGTTCCCGATCCCGGTCACGAGTGTCGCGCACAATCTCGCGACGTCGGCGGCGCGCTTCCCGGATCATCCCGCGATCGTGTACTACGACACCCCGATTCCGTACCGGCGGCTGTGGCGCGAAGTCGAGCAGCTCGCCGGTTTTCTCGAGCGTCGGGCGCAGGTGCGGCGCGGCGATCGCGTGCTTTTGTACATGCAGAACTCACCACAGTTCGTCATCGCGTACTACGCGATCTTGCGCGCCAACGCCGTCGTGGTGCCGCTCAACCCGATGCTCATCGCCGAAGAGCTGCCGACCTATCTCGACGACAGCGGTGCGGCGGTAGCGATCACCGGCCAAGAGCTGCTGCCCAAACTGCGGCAGTTTGCGCCCGCGCCGTTGCACCACGTGATCGTCGCCGCGTACGCCGACTACGTCGAGCGCGAGACGAAGCTGAACCTTCCGGCGGCAGTCTCCGCGCCGCGCGGTCCGGTCGCCGGCGACGGGCTCATCGCCTGGGGCGACGCGCTGGCACAGTCCGAGCCGGCGGGCCCGATCGTCAGCGGCGGTGACGACATGGCGCTGCTGCCGTACACTTCAGGGACGACGGGCCGTCCGAAGGGTTGCGTGCACACGCACCGCTCGATGCAGACGACGATCTTCGCCACCCCGATGTGGGGTGGCGCGAACAACCCCGGCAACCGCGTGCTCTCGGTGCTGCCGTACTTCCACGTGACCGGGATGACCGGCGACATGAACGGTACGCTGTGCAACGGCTCGACGATCGTGATGATGACGCGCTGGGATCCCGAGACCGCGCTGACGCTGATCGAGCGCTACCGCTGCACGAGCCTGACCGCCATCAGCACGATGGTCGTCGACCTGCTCTCGCATCCGGCCTACCGGACCGACGCGCTGCGGTCGCTCGTCGGTATCGGCGGCGGCGGTGCGCCCCTGCCTGCGGCGGTCGGCGAAGAGCTCAGCGGCCGGCTCGGGATGAACTACATGGAAGGGTACGGTCTCACCGAGACGATTGCGATGACGCACGCGAATCCGCCGGACCGCACCAAGCTGCAGTGCCTGGGGATCCCGACGTTCGGCGTCGATTCGCGCGTGATCGATGCCGACAGCCTGCGCGAGCTCGGCTCCAACGAGACCGGCGAAATCATCATCCACGGCTCGCAGGTGATGCGCGAGTACTGGCGCCAGCCGGAGGCGACCGCGGAAGCGTTCATCGAGCACGACGGCAAGCGTTTCTTCCGCACCGGCGACCTTGGCTACGTCGACGACGACGGTTACTTCTTCTTGGTCGACCGCGTCAAGCGCATGATCAACGCATCGGGTTTCAAGGTGTGGCCGGCCGAAGTCGAGACCAAGCTCTTCTCGCATCCGGCCATCAAGGAAGCGTGCGTGATCGCCGCGATCGATCCGCGCAAGGGCGAGCAGGTCAAGGCCGTGATCGTCTTGCGCGACGGCGCGCAGGCGACGGCCGACGACATCATCGCCTGGTCGCGCGAGCACATGGCAGCGTACAAAGTGCCCACCGAGGTCGAGTTCGTCGAGTCGCTGCCGCGCTCGGCGACCGGGAAAGTCCAGTGGCGGGCGCTCCAAGAGGAAGAGCAGCGCCGACAGACGACCGGCTGACCCAAAGGTAGGGACGCCCCCCATGTTGGGCGCGTTGCGGTTCCGATACCATCGGCCAACTCGACTCGGACTCACCGTGCCCTTCCGGTGGTCTGCTTTCAGTCGCGAGGTTGACGAGCATGCTTTTGCGTACGCAGGCCAAGCCATCGGCACTCTTTCTCGGGACGCTTGTCGCACTGAGCGTCGGGCTGGCGCGATGCAGCGGCTCCGGCGGTACCGGAAGCACGGTCCCGCCGCCCGCGCCAACGGCGACGCCGACCCCGAGCCCGTCGGTCACACCGTCGCCGCGCCCATCGACGTCCCCGTCGGCCAGGCCGAGCCCGTCGCCGACGCCGACGGCGTCACCGTCGGCAACGCCCACGCCGGTGCCGTCGGCCACGGCGAGGCCTTCGGCAACTCCTACGCCGTCACCGACGCCCCGGCCGACCGCCACCCCGAGCCCGTCGCCTACGCCTGGAACGCAAGAGGTCTACGCAGCCAACGCCAGCTTCTTTACGGTGACGCCGTTGTCCGGATCGGTCTCCGCTCACGCGGTCGATCCGGTCGGCGCCGTCAATCAACCCCCGATCGGCCTCATCACCGGCAGCAACACCGATCTCGGCTACTCGTACGCCATCGCTCTGGACGCCGTGGGACGACTCTACGTTTGCGCCAATGCGAGCAGCTCGACCGGACCGAGCAGCGCGATCTTCATGTACGCCGCGCACCCGAGCGGCACGCTCAACGAAGCTCCGCTCGCGACGATCGGCGGGTCGAACACGGGCCTGACGGTCGGACCGAACTTGTCGTGCGGGATCGCAGTCGACGCGACCGGGAAGATCTATGCGGTGGGAAGCTTCATCACCAACGGCGGCGGCTTCAACAGCGTCAACGTCTATCCCGCAAATCCGAGTGGGACGCTCAACGAGGCGCCGGCGGCCATGATCGCGGGCAGCAATACCGGGATGCACATCCCGAACGGGGTGGCGCTCGATGCGAGCGGCAAGATCTACGTCACCAACGAGAACCCCGACAGCATCACCGTCTACGCCGCGAATCCGAGCGGGGTGCTCAACGAGGCGCCGCTCGCGACGATCGCCGGTAGCAACACCGGACTCAACACCCCGCAAGGGATTGCCGTCGACTCCGCCGGCCGAATCTACGTCGTCAACGACAGCCCGCTCTTCGGGGCCGCCGCACCGAGCATCACGGTCTATGCCGCGAATCCGAGCGGAACCCTCAATGAAGCCCCGCTCGCGACGATCGCCGGAAGCGCGACGACGTTGACCTCGATGACGGCGTACGGCATCGCCCTCGACGCCTCAGGCAAGATCTACGTGGGCAACAACTCAACCATCACGGTGTTCGCCGCGAACCCCAGCGGGACGCTCAACGAGGCCCCGGTCGGCGTGATCGGCGGAAGCAAGACGGATCTCGGAGGTGCTAGCGGCATCGCGATCCATTAGCTCGGACCGAACCGCAACGTCGCGCCGAAAGGACGCGGAACGCCGTCAGACGACTTCGGCCATGTCCGGGCGCGTGTAGTATTGGCGAATGCGGTTCTTGCGATCGATGTTGCCGCAGCGCGCCAGCTCGGTGAGCCCGCCGAGCGCGGCTTCGATCTGATCGCCGACCGCAAGCGCGTTCTGCACGTGCTCGCGACGGTTCGCGACCGCTTGCATGTCGATGATGCCGTGCTCGTTGTGCACGCGCTCGCCGAAAGCTACGGCGACGCCCGCCAAGGCGTTGTAACGGTCGAGGAGCTTTCGTTCGTCTGCGGGCCGGCTCGCGGCGAGCGTCCTGAGGCTGTCGCGGGCCTCGCGCAACGCAAAGCTCTCGTCGTCGCCGGTGAGGTGGTCGAGGTCCAGCCGCAAAAGCGTGTTCATGTTGGCAACCAGCACCCACGCGGCGACGTCCTGCGCGTGCTCGCGAAAGGTGTACCAGCGCATCACGAAGTTCGTCAAGAAGGCTCCGGCGCACAGCGACGTAACGATCAATAGGACGGTCGCATGCTGGGCGAACCAGGCGCTCAGTGAGGACACGATCGGGCCTCCGGCCGGGGCTGCTGCTCCTTTGAATATCGGCAGCCCGGCAGGCAGGCATGAGAGGCGCGCTAGCGTTTCGCCGGTGGGAACGAGCCCTTGGCGGCTTCCGCCCGATCCGCCACGGCGCGCGGCACGGAATAGCCCTGCACGAGCGCGATCATGCTCGAGTTCGCCAACAGCAGGCAATTGGTGGCGTAATCGACGGCCTGCGCGTTCGACTGCCCTGCGGCAAGGATCAGCAGCACGGCGAACGCTGACGACGCCCGGTCGCCGGTGGAGCAGTGGATGAGCGCCGGCCCCTGCCGGTAGTTCGCCAACAGGGCCAGCGCGGCGTCGGTCGCGGCCGTGTCGAACTGCACCTGCGTCATCGTGCGTTCGATCGGAATGTTCGCGTACGAAACCCCGAGCTTTGCGAGTTCGGCTGACTCGTGGGTGTCGAACGCCGGCGCGGGTGGAACCGGCGGCGGCGTGGGGACGGTCTCGCTCGGCGAGCGGACGCAGATCACCGATTTCACACCCGCCGTTTGCGCGAGCGCCGCGTAGGCAACCGTCGACGGCTGGCCGGTAACGTAGAAGGACTGGAGCACGATGCGCGCGCCGCTGTACGCGACGAACGTAAGGTCGTTGATCGTCGGGAACGGATAGTTGCTCATCTACACACCTCAGGTCGCGCGGATCCGCGCAAGGAACGCTTCGAGCGACTTCGCTGCTTCGGTCTCGAAAGGCTCCGCCAGCCGCGGCTGCCGGATCGTCCGGTCGAGCGTCGGCCGCCGTCTTCCCCCGCATAGTCGATGACGAGCCAGCGCTGCTGCCCGATCGTTCCGAGACCTCGAGCCGGCCGGCAAGGGTGCGCGCGGTGACGTGCCGGCCGCCTCGAAGGAGCTGGACGATCGTGAAGAGGCGGTCGGCACGGCGCACCGACTAGGAAGTCGCGTGAAGGCCGACGCGATTCCCTTCCGAGTCGATGAAATGGGCGACGTAGCCGATGTCGTCGGACACCTTCATCTTGGAGGTGTCGACGCGCCCGCCGGCCGATTCGAGCAGCTCGAGGGTGCGGTCGAGCCGGCCTTCGGCGTTGAGATAGATCAACGTGCCGTGCGGGGAAGGATGCGTGCCGCCGGCGACGATGCAGCCTCCGATGCCGGGGTTCTCGTACGGAAAGATCGCCATCGGGCCGCCGAAGTCCATGACCTTCAGCTCCGTCTCGAAGATCGCTTCGTAGAAGCGCTTCGCGCGCTGCAGATCGGTGGCCGGGATCTCGAACCAAGTGATGGCGGTGCGGGTCGCGTTAGCAGTCTCGGACATGGACGGCTCCTTGCAGATCGGACGTTGGGATGTGCACCGATCCTACCAAGGCGCTCCTGACAACGTGGTGTCAGGATCTCGAAAGGTGACTATGGCCGGCTCAGCTTTGCCCGCAGCCGGCCGATACACCCCGGGCCGGGTTTCCTTAAGACGAGGAAGGACATCCCCTTTGCTTAGCTCCTTTACGCTCGGCGACATCCGGACCAAAGCGACGAAGATTTTCGTATGGGTCGTCTGGGCCCACGTGCTGTTGGCCGCGGGCGTCGCTCTCCTTGCGCGCAATCCGTGGCAGCAGCCGATGGCCGTTGCCTTTGCGGTTGCCGTCGTCGCCACGGTTTGCGCGTGGAAGCTGCGCGACGGGCTCGCACTGCGTTCGGTCATGGCGGTGTGTTTGACGTTCGGGCCGATTCTGTTCGTCTACGCGGGGCGCGGCCACTTCAGCGGCATCGCGGGTAACGGCGATTGGCAGGTCGACTACCACATGTATTTCTTCGGCGTCTTCGCGATGCTGACGGCATACATCGATTGGCGTCCGATCGCGATCGCGGCGGCGCTCACGGCCGCACACCACCTGCTGCTCGATCTGGTCGTTCCGGCGAACGTCTTCCCCGAGGAAGGCATCGATCGGGTTGCGCTTCACGCCATTGCCGTCGTGATCGAGTGCGGCGTCCTGTTCTGGCTGACGATGGCCATTAGCTCGCTGTTCAAGCGGCTTGAAGACCTGGTCGACTTCACGTCACGAGAGACGGCCGACGCGCTGATGCGCGAGATGGAGATGAACGCGTCCTTGCGCGATCAGCTCGCCCGTCAGCTCAGCACGACGCCGTCGTAGAGATGACGAACGTCATTTTGCTGTTCCCTTCGAACGCCGGCACGATGATCGCGACGAAGACGCTGCGGGACTCCGGCGTAGCGGCGCGGGTGATTCCAACGCCGGCGAACGTTCAGTCGGATTCCAATCTGTGCCTGAGCGTCGAGTATGCGGCCGAGCTCGACGCGCTTGCGGCACTCAGAGCTGCCCGGGTCAGCCCGAGCTCCGTGGTCCGCTAGGGACTACGGCGAGGGCGGCGCTATCGTCGCGTCGGCTTGGCCGCTCGCGGCGAGGGCTTTTGAGACGAAGCCCGACGCCTTCATCTCCTCGACGAACGCGCGCACGAATGGCAGCCCGGCCGCGTGCGCCTTGGGGATCCCGACGGCTTGTTCGATGACCATGAAGCGCCCGGGCAGCACGCGCAGGCCGGGGTGGGCGGCGGCGTACGCTGCGATCGGCTGCTTCACCCCGGCCGCAACGTCGAGGCGGTCGCGCACGAGCGCGTCCAGCGCATCGGCCGATGTCGTGACCCGCACGAGCTGCGCGTTCTTGAGCGTCCGCGTCAAGTACAGATCGTACGCGCTTCCACGGCCGACGGACACCCGCACGCCGGCGCGGTCGACTTCGTCGTTCGTGCGTATCGGCGATGCCTCGGGTACGAGATACGCACCTTCGATCAGCACGTACGGCGCCGTGTAGGTGATCCCGGCCGAGCGAACGGGATCGATCGCCAGAAAGGCGACGTCCCACGCATCGGTTTGGAGCGCATCGAACACTTTGCCGGCCGCGTCGTACGGAACGAAGTCGACCGGAACGCCCAGCCGCCGGCCAAGCTCACGCGCAAGCTCCGCGGATACGCCGCGCGGCGCGCCGGTCTGCGGGTCCTTCTGCGCCAGCACCGGATTGCCGTAGTTGATTGCCGCGCGCAGATGTCCGCTGGGCGCGATGATCGTAGCGATGTTCGTCGACCCCTCATCTGCCGTTGCGACGGCGAACGTGCAGCAGCAAGTGATGATGACGCAGAGGCCCTTAACCCAGCCGTTCATGTGGGGTCGTCATCGGTTTGCGCGAAAACATACTCCTGCGTACCTCGCCCGGCCGGTATCCGCGCGTTGTGCGCTGATAGCTCACCACGCAATGACGGATTGGTTGGCGGATCGGTTTGAAGCGAACCGGCCTCATCTCAGAGGCGTCGCCTATCGGATGCTGGGATCGCTCGACGATGCGGACGACGCGGTGCAGGAAGCGTGGCTGCGGCTGAGCCGGCAAGGCAGCGGCGGCATCGACAACCTTGGCGGCTGGCTGACGACGGTCGTGGCTCGGATCTGCGCCGACAAACTGCGCGCTCGGCGCTCCAAGCTCGAGGAACCGCTGGACCCGAGCATCCCTGATTTCATCGTGAGCCGCGAGGCCGGCCCCGAGGACGAAGCGCTGACGGCGGATTCAGTCGGGCTCGCGCTGCTCGTCGTCCTCGACAGCCTGACGCCCTCGGAACGCCTGGCGTTCGTCCTCCACGACATGTTTGCGATGCCGTTCGAAGAGATCGCCGCGGTCGTCGGCCGGTCGCCCGCCGCCGCCCGGCAGCTCGCCAGCCGCGCCCGTCGTCGCGTCCAGGGGGCGACCCCGCCCGCCGGCGGCTTCGCGCAACGGCGCGCGGTCGTCGATGCGTTCATCGCGGCGGTTCGCGAAGGCAACTTCGACGCGCTCATGGACGTGCTCGATCCGGACGTCCTCTTGCGTGCCGACCGCGAGCCGGCCGCGCAGGGTATTCGCGGCGCGCATACCGTCGCTTCGCAGGCGGTCGGGTTCGCCAAGGTCGTTCAAACCATGGAGCCGGTGATCGTGAACGGCGCGCCGGGGATCGTGTCGTGGCTTCCCAACGGCGAACCGCTGTCCGTCTTGGGATTCGTGGTCGCCGGCGACCGGATTCGCGAGATCTACGTGATCGCACGGCCGGAGCGCGTGCGCCAGCTCCTCGGACTCTGAGCGGGGATCGGCCGAAGGCGCCGGCGGCCGTCCGTCACATCTGGTCCCCAGCGTTCGTCAGCTACACAAAACCCAGCCACACAGGAGCAGCAATGAACTCGGTCGGTCTCATCGTCTACCCCGCCTCGGATGTGCCCAAGACCAAAGCCTTCTTCGCCACCCTGCTCGGCACCGAGCCGTACGCCGACACTCCGTACTACGTCGGCTTCCGGGTCGGGGACATGGAAATCGGGCTCGTGCCCAAAGCCGCGCAGCAAGGCACCTCGGGAGCGCTCGCCTACGTGACGGTCAGCGATATCAAAGGAGCCCTGGAAACTCTCGTCGCGGCCGGGGCGGAGAAAGGTGCAAGACATCACCGACGTCGCGAACGGCCTGCTCGTCGCCAGCGTCAAGGATCCGGACGGAACGTCGGTCGGCCTGCGTCAGTTCCCGAAGGCCTAGCGCTCAACGCAGCCGCGCCCGGCATTCCTCGATGCCGGCGGGGACGCCGGCGGCTTCGTAGAGCGTGAGCGTATCACGTGCGCCTCCCCGCGGAGCTCGCCCGCGAGGCCGTACGTTTCGGCCGCCCGGCGGTATTCCGCGAGCGCCTGCTCGACGGCCCCGCTGCGGCGTAGCGCATAGGGCCGCCGCTCGACGGCAAGGCCGCCGTCGTCCGTTGCAGCCATGCGCCCCACTACGGCGCCGCGCCCGGGTGCGGCCTCGTCGGTGCGGTTTTCCGACATACTGCGCGGACGTGCGCGCGTCTATAGTGATCGTGGCGAGGCGTCGTTGTGAGGAGGGGCCGTGGCGTTCGAATCCCAGGCGGAGTTCCGCCGTCGCGTTCGGCACGCGGCGCTCGCCACGGCCCTCGCCGCGACGCTCGGCGGTTGTGGCGGCGGGCACGGCGGCGCGCTGGCGCCTGCGGTGCCGGCGAAGCAGCCGGCGCAGACGATGTCGGTCGCGTTCCGGATCGTCATCCCGCAGCCCGCGCCGGCCGCTCGCGCCCGGCGACCGGCATACGTTTCGGCGTCGACGAAGTCGGCCTCGATCGCCGTCTCGCCCGGGACGACGCCGCCGGTGGTCGTGAACTGCGCGACGACCTGCAGCGGGCAGATCGCCGCACCGGCCGGCAACGACACCTTCACCGTCTCGCTGTTCGACCAGCCGAACGGCGCCGGTCACACGCTATCGACCGGCAGCACGATGCAACAGATCGCGATCGACCGGGCCAACATCGTCAACGTAACGTTCGAGGGCGTCGTCGCCTCGATCGCGGTCTCGCTCTCACCGGGCAGCGTCACGCGCGGCACGGCGGCCACCGTTGCCGTCGCCGTTTCCGGCCTCGACGCCGACGGCAATACCATCGTCGGACCCGGAACCTATGCCGACGCGAACGGCAACCCGCTCACGATCTCACTGGCCGACTCCGACACCAGCGGCGCGACCACGCTTTCGCAGACGAAGGTGACGGCACCGTCGACGCCGGTCACGCTGTCGTACAACGGCGGGGCGATCGCGTCGGCGACGATCACGGCCTCGACCACCGCCATCGTGCCGAAGACCGCGACGCTGACCGTCACGACCACCGCCGCCCAGCATCTGTACGTCGCGAGCGCCGACGGGAACGCGATCAACGTCTACGTCGCGGGCGCATCCGGTAACGCCGCGCCGGTACGCGTGATCGCGGGACCGGCCACGCACCTGTCGTTCCCGGACGCGCTCGCGTTCGATGCCGCCGGCGACCTGCTGGTCGCGGAGAGCGGCGGCGGCAACGCCGAGGTCGACGCGTTCGCACCAACCGCGAGCGGGAACGTCGCCCCGCTCTACACTCTGGTGCCGTCGCCGGGCGGCGGTGCGGCGCAAGGGCTGGCGATCGATCCTCACGGCGCTTTGTCGGAGTCGTTCTGCGGCACGTGCTTCTTCACCGGAGCGGACGGCGTCGCGACCTATACGCTGAGCTCTCACGGCGGAACGCAGATCCGATCGCTGGGGGGCAGCGCGACCGGGATCAACGGTCCGTACGGCATCGCCTACGACTCGACCGGCAACCTGTACGTTGCCAGCAGCTCCATTGTCGTGTTCGCGCCGGGCGCGAGCGGCAACGTCGCGCCCAGCCGAACCATCTCGACCGGGATCGCCGTCCCGTCGGGCATCGCGCTCGACGCCGCGAACGACCTGTTCGTCTCCGACGGTACCACCACCACGAGCGCATCGATTCCCGTGTACGCGCCGGGCACGTCGTCACCGGCGCGGACGCTGTCGAACGTCGTGAACGACGTCTTCAGCGGCGCACCCGGCATCGCGGTCGACGCCGCCGGCGACGTCTTCGTGCCGAGCGAAACGCCGTGCGGTGCGCTCACCGGCGCACCGTGCGCCGCGCGAAACGCGATCGCCATGTACGCGCCCGGCGCCGGCGCGCCTGGCCGCGTCATCGCAGGCGCGGCGACCGGCCTCGACGATCCGGACCACGTGGTGCTCGACGGCGCCGGCAACGTCTACGCGCTCGACGACCCGCAGACCGGCCCGTTCGTCACCGTCTATGCGGTGTCCACGAACGGCAACGTCGCGCCGGCGCGCACGGTACAGCTGCCGCACGGCAGCGGCGGGGCCACCAGCACCACCGCCGGGATCGCCGCGGCAGCGAACGGGACGCTGTATGCGGTCGACTTCACGAGCTCGACCGGCTCGGCGACCTCGGCGATCGACGTCTTCGCCCCAACGTCCACCGGGCCGCCGGCGACGCGTTCCGTCGCGCCCCCAACCGCAACGGCAAACTTCCAGATTCCACTCGGCGTCGACACGGCGCAGAACGTCTACGTGCTCGGCCTCGACACCGGACAGTTCGAAGTTTTCGTGTACGCCCCCGGCGCGACGTCGCTGCTGCGCACGCTGGCCGTCTCTGCGTTTTCGAGCATCAGCGGTGGCGCCGTTGCGCCGGACGGCACGCTGTACGTCACGTCGATCGGCAAAGGCGTCGCGGTCTACGCCCCGGGTGCGTCGGACAGCGCGGCGCCGATGCGCACGATCCTGGTTTCGCGGCCGAGCCTGCTCGCCGCGCAGGAATTCGCCGTTGACGGATCCGGTACGATGTACGCTTCGGCGTCCAACGCGGTTTGGGTGTATCCGGCGAACGCGAGCGGGAGTACGCCGCCATCACGGCAGATCGCCGGCGCGTCGGCCGGTCTCAACGGCAACCTCGGCCTCGCGTTCGACTCCGCCGGAAACCTGTACGTCGCGAACCGCTACAACCATAGCGTCACGGTGTTCGCACCCAACGCCGCGACACCGATGCAGACGCTGAGCGGTCCGGCGACGCTGCTCGTCGGTCCCGCCGCCGTCGCGGTCGGGCCGTAAGCCCGTCCACCCGTTCCGCGTCGGAACTCGGAACGGCCACTTCGTGGGTTACCCGCTGCGCGTGGCGGAAGCGACGCGCCCGGATGCGAATCGCAGGCGCATGGCAACGTGGGAGCAGGTTCGGCGCTACGCGATGGCGCTGCCCGGCGTCAGCGAGGAGACGTCGCGCGACAACGCCGCATGGATCGTACACAAAAAGTTCTTCGCCTGGGAGCGGCCGCTGCGCAAGTCCGATATTGCCGCGCTCGGGAAGGCCGCCCCGAAGGGTGCGATCCTGGGCCTGCGCACCGCGGACCTCGAGATGAAAGAAGCGATGCTGCAGAGCGCTCCGGACTACTTCTTCACGACGCCGCATTTCGACGGTTACCCGGCCGTTCTCGTGCACCTCGACAAGGTCTCGGCCAAGGATCTCAAGCGCGCGATCGTCGAGGCCTGGATGGCGCGCGCGCCGGAGCGCTCCGTGCGCGAGTACCTGGCAAAATCGAAGGCCCCGCACTGACCCGCTATCGAGCGTGTTCTTGCGGAGCGCTGGATGCGCGATCCGTCCCGGCAGCTTCTCGCAGCAGACGCAATTCGCGCTGAACCGGCCACTCGCGACATACGAAGGCCAGGAACACGAAGATGTTCAGCGGCGAGACGAAGGCCAGCAGGGAAAGCGCGGGCGGGTACCCCGCCTTGGCCGCGATGCGCCAGTTCGCCGTCGCGACAACGGGCGCCAACACTGCCGCGAACGCAATCAGCGCGCGCCGCCGGCGCTTGCGCTTGGCGCCGTCGTTTGAGTCGTCGTTCACCGTCCACCTCCGTCAGACTATTATCGCTCGACTACCGCCAGTGTTTCAAACGAGCGAACCGGTCGGCTTACGCCGATGCCGTTCGAACCAGTCCGCCATCGTGCGTAGGCGCTCGACGGACAAGATGCGGACGCACCGCGGCCATATGCGCCCGCTACGCTGGCGCCGATGCGCAATCGTCCTGCCGTCGAAGCGAGCCCCGAGGCGCGCATCGTCATCGACGCCGTGCTCGATCGCTTCGGCGCCGGCGCATTACGGCTCGCCGCGAGCGCCGGCGTGCGCGTGGTCCACCTGCGCGCAACGGAAACGTATCGCGACCGTTCGCCGGCGTTGCTCCGGTTGGCGAGCGGCGTCGATGAATGGCCGGTGCCGCCGGCCGGACTGTTCGTGGTCGAAGAACGCACCGTGTATCTACGCTCCATCTCGGTGATGACCGTCGCGCACGAGTTCGCGCACGCGCTCGACTGCGCGCTCGGCGGCGGCGTCTATCTGAGCAGCATCGATCCGCGGGTACGGCGCGCTTTTCGCAATGCGCGCGCCTTCGTCACGCCGTATGCCGCGTCAGGGCTCGACGAGTACTTTGCCGAGTGCTTGCGCGCGTGGGTGGAAGCGAACGATGCGCGCTCACCGTGGCCGCGCGCGACACGCGAGCGGCTGCGCGAGATCGATCCGGCGATGGCCACGGTCCTGGAATCGCTGTTCGCGTACGATCTGGTGCCGTGACCCGGGCGGTCGTGCTTCGACGAGCTCAGCACGACGTCAGGATGACCGGCGCCTCGCGTTTGGTTGTCCTACGATCGAGCTCGTTCGCGCTTCGACTTCGCTCAGCGTGACATCTCGATTTCGCTCAGCGTGAGAGCGGGATGGGTGTGTTGCGGAGGAGATCGTAGAAGCGGACTTCGACTAGGGCGATGTAGGCGGCGGTCGCGCCGCCGATGAAGAAGGCGGTCAACAGGCCGACCCCGGGGATGTGGATCGTCATTGCGTCGACGACGCGCCCGATGATGAAGGCCGCGATGATTCCGGCGAAGGCGACCAGGCTCGGGCCGGTTTGCGTGGAGGCGATCCGGAACGAGGTTCCGATCGCCGTGACGGGATCTTCACCGCCGATGACGATCGCCGCCCGCGCGTACATGAGGAAATAGCCGAGCACGAACAGCAGCGGGATCCCGATCAGCACGAACGACAGGACGACCGGAATTGCGTAGAGCAGCGCGATGATGAACGAGACGATCAGCAGCGCCGGGAAACGGTTGACCGTCAGCCGGAATGCGGCCGCGAAGTCGGGATCGCGACCGGCCAAGGCGTCGTGCGCCGCCGCCATGACCATCGCGTGCGCGAGGGTCGAGACGATCGCGATCGTTCCGATGGCGATGACGACCGACGTGGCGCCGGCTTCGACCGCCGCGATCATAGCGCCGCCGTGACCGAGAAGAGCAGCCGCGAGCCCGGAGACGATCACCGCTCCGACGACGAAAAAGACGATCGAGGCGATCACCAGGGCGCCGAACGCGGTCGGCAGCGCGAGCGTCCAGCGCGCCGCGAGCACCCGGGCGGCATTCTCCAACTCTCGAGCGGCGTCGAATTGCTGGGCGACCATCCCTACCTCCTAGAGCAAGCTCTATGCTGTAGTAGCGCGACGCGGTTGCGAAAGTTTCCGCCTTCGCCGGCCTGCGGCAACCCAGGAAATGCACCGGCCGGCAGGCAACCTGACGGCCATGAAAACGCGCCTCCTCGCCCTTGTCATGGGAGCGGTGGTTTTAGCGCTCCCCGCCCTCGCCTCGGCCGACACCATTAAAGTCGGCAATCTCGAGAAGAAGCCGCTCAAATACTCGGTTCGGTGCGGCACGGGTAACTGGAAGCTCGACACGCTCAACCCGTTGCAGAACCGGAACTGGACGTGCGCGAACTCGCAGGTGTCGCTGCAGATCGGTACGACGAACGACGACGGATCGGTCACCGAGAAAACGCTCGCGCTACGAGACGGCATCACCTACGCCTTGGTAAAGCCGGGCAATACCAACGACTACACCGCCTACGACACGAACTTGATGATCGTCATCGTCAACTCGTCGTCGCGAAAGCTCACGTTCACGCGGTCCTGCGGCCGACTCGCGTCGACGGCCATGACGGTTGCGGCCAAAGATTACAGTTGGGTCTATGCCGGCAACCCGCCGGAATGCTCGCCCTACACGGCGGCGATCGAGACCAACGCGAGCGACGGAAGCCAGACCACCGTCAGCCGGCCGATGGCGCTCGGAAACATTTACACGCTCAACTGGAACGACTCACGCCAAGCGTGGGACATCCAAGAGGCGCGCCAAGGCGCCGGAGCCACCAACGGCAACTGATCCGCGACGCTGCGGCGCATAAAACGAGAGGGGACCGGCTGAGCCGGTCCCCTTTCTCACTCCGGGCCTTCGTCGGCCTTGCCGCCGCCGAAGATCGCGCCGAACAACCCAGCTAGACCGGGCTTCCGTTTGCGCCGATCCGGACCGCGCCGATCGACCTCGACTTCTCCCTCGTTCGATTCGCGCCGGGGTCCCCGGCGCCGATCCATCCCGTGCGGTGGCCCCTCACCGGGACCCGTAGGACGTTCCTGTTCCTGGTCCTGCATGTTCGGTCTTGTACGGCAAAGCCGTCGGATGGGCCTCGCTCGAGATCGCCCAGACCAGCGCGACGAGCAAGTAGTTCGTCACCAGCGAGCTGCCGCCGTACGACACGAACGGCAGGGTGATCCCGGTCAGCGGGAACAGCCGCAGGACGCCGCCGACGATGATCACGATCTGGAAACCGAACACGGCGGCCAGCCCGGTGGCGAGCAGCTTGGCATACAGATCGGGCTGGCGATGCGCAACGCGCAACGCGCGCACGACGACCGCCAAGAACACCGCCAACAGCGCGATCGCGCCGATGGCGCCCCACTCTTCGCCGAACGCGGCGTAGACGTAGTCGGTCGCGACCTCGGGGATGTAGTCGGGCCGTCCGTGGCCGACCCCGGTCCCGAACAGCCCGCCGGCGCCGAGCGAGAACAACGATTGCAGCGCTTGGTACCCGGCGCCCAACGGGTCGTGGAACGGATCGCGCCACACCGCGATGCGCGCCTCGACGTAGCGGTAATGCGTCGCCGCCCACCATGCCGCCAACCCGAACACGGCGGTCGCCCCGGCGACCAGATCGATGCGCCGGGTCGCCACGTAGAGCATCGCGACGAAGGTCGCGAGCAGCAGCGACGCCATGCCGATGTCGCGCTCGAACACCAAAATTCCCATCGAGACGCCCCAGCCCAGGAACAGCGGCCCCAGATACTTCGCGTTCGCGCGGAGCGACCAAGGTCGCGTCCGCGCGATCACGTCGGCGGTCTCGGTGAGATACGACGCCATGAACAGCACGACGAGCAGCTTGATCACCTCGACCGGCTCGAACTGCACCGGACCCAGCCGGATCCACAGCCGCGCGCCGTTGACTTCCTGACCGAACAGCGCGAGCCCGAAGAACAAGGCGATCGTCGCGAGGATCCAGATGTACTTGTACGCGGCCAGAACGCGAAAACGCGCGAACCAGGGCCCAGCCGCGACGGCCAGCACGAGCGAGAAAGCCAGCCACACGACCTGCTTCTGGGCGAGCGCCGGCTGCAGCCGCGCGACGACCGCCAGACCGACCGAGGAGAGCAGCACGGCGAGCGCCGGAAGGGTATCGTCTCGCGTGACGCCCGCCGGTCGCAGTGCCGGCCAGGCCAGCGCCAGCGCCCCGAGCGCGAACGGCAGCCACTGCGGAACCAGCGCTCCGCGCGGTATCAGCCGCAACGTCAATGCGGCGAGGATCAAAGCGACGATCATCGGCGCGCACGCCCGAAGGCGCGTCAGCGCATCAGCCACGCGTTCGCAGGATCACGTGCCGCTGAACATCGCGTGGAGCATGATGACCGCGATCACCGCCGCGGCCAAGATCGCGACCAGCGCGATCGCCGCTTCACGCACGGCGGGCCGGCGCCCCGTGGTTTCGGCGCCGACCTCATGGAACGACCGGCCTACGATGACCGTGCCGGCTCCCTCGCCGCGAATCCCGGCGATGGCGAGCAGCCGCGCGGTGACGTCCTCCGACGAAGCCGAAGCGCGCAGCGCGTCGGCGATCTCGTCTTCGTCGAGCAGCTCGTGGAGCGCACCGCTCGACAGCACCAGCGCGTCGCCGTGCATGAGCCGCAGGTGCGCGAGCGACGGCTCGAGGGTCGCCTGCGTGCCGAGCGTGCGGGTGAGCAGCCGGAGCGGACCATCACCGACCGCGTCGTCGGTCGTCAGCGTCGAGAGCGCACCGTCGCGCCCGAGGTAGGCGCGCGTCGCGCCGACGTGGCCGACGAACGCGTGGTCACCGACGATCAGCGCCGCGGTGAGCGAGGTCCCCGAGGCGACGTAGTCGTCGGTGCTCCCCGAATGCGCGTAGACCCGGGCATTGGCGGCCGTAAACGCCGCCGAAAGCGCGGCGCGCGGGTCGCGTCGCTCGCCGCGGACGCGGCGCTTGAGGCTGTCGCGGACGGCCTGCGCCGCGACCGTGCGGGGCCGGCCGCTCCCGAATGCGGCCGAAGCCATGGGCGACCGCCAGCAGGACGATGCCCGGGGCGACGATCTCGGCGACATAGGCTTCGTCGCCGCCTCGCTGCGGGGCGCCGGGTCGGGATCCGACCGCTATTTCCATGCTCCGACTCCCCGAAAGACGAGGGCTGCCGATCCGACGGTCACCTCGTCGTCGACTTCGAGGCGCCGCGGCTCGGTGACGGGTTCGCCGTCCACCATCGTTCCGTTGCGGCTGTCCAAGTCTTCCACGTACACGCCGTCGTCCCGCATCTCGATTCGTGCATGAAGCCGGCTTATCCGTGGGTCGGCGAGACGAAGGTCGGCGCTAGGTGCCCTGCCCACTAGTATACGCCGTCCGAAGCGATACGTCTTGATCGTGCCCGCATGGGCGAGGGTTAACTCGATCCCGGTGGGGATCGCCGCCTCCATCGCCCGTGACGGGGGTGCGCCCCGGCGATCGCGCACAAAGGCAACGTAGGCGACGTAAGCGACCGCCAAGCCCAGCGTCGCCAGGCGGGGGTCGGTCACGGCGCGTCCACCACGCGCAGGGGCGTGTCGCCGACGGTCAGGATCTGGCCCTGGTCGAGCCGCGAGCGGCGCACCTGCGCGCCGTCGACGAAGGTGCCGTTCGCAGAACCGATGTCTTCGACGCTCCAGCCGGTGCCGTCGGCGACGATGCGCGCATGGTGACGCGACGCGCGCCCGTCACGGAGCACCAGCGCGTTCTCGCTCGCGCGCCCGAGCGTGAGGCCGTCGTACAGCGCGACCGACGTGCCGTCCGGGCGTTCGAGCGCGAGCCGCTGCGCCCGTTCGTCGACCACGGCTTCGATGGCGAGCGAGCCCGAGATGACGTCGGGATCTTCGTCGAGCACCACGCGCGCCGCGGCACCGCGTTCGCGCGGCAGCGCTTCGCGCAGCATCGCCGTCCAGCGGCCCTCGAGAAAATCCCGGTCGGCAGCCAGCCGCGCGTAATCGACCGGGTGAACGCGCACGAGATAGAGATCGCTGGCCGCCGCCTGCGCCGTCGCAACCAGCCGGCGGCCGATCTGCGCGGGATCGAGCGCGCTCGGAAACACGCGCGCGAACGCGTCCTCGACGACGCGAGCGCACGCGTTCTCGATTTGGGCGAAGACGTTCATCGGGTGGACCGGCGGCTCACGCCGAGCGCTTCAACCTCGCGACGTAAAATCCGTCGCGCCCGTCGATCCCCGGCGGCAACCAGCACGTCGCCCGCCGGCGTGAGAAACGGCGCGTAACGGTCCGGGACGGCGTCGCGCGAAAATCTCGCCGCTGCCTCCAGGAACGCGTCGATCACGTCTTCGCTTTCGCGCCGGTCGGTCGAGCACACCGCATACACCAGCGCCCCGCCGGGCTTCACGCAGCCGGCCGCCGCGCGCAGCAGCGCTCGCTGAAGCTCCGACATCCGCTCGGGATCGCCGGGGTTCTTGCGCCAGCGCGCTTCCGGCTGCCGCCCCAGAATCCCCAACCCCGAGCACGGTGCGTCGAGCAGAACGAGGTCCGCGTCGGCGCTCGGGCGCAGCGCCGGCGGCGTCGGCGGTGACCAGCGCGACCGACGCGATGCCGGCACGGTCGAGCCGCGCCGAGTCTGCGCGATCTTGTGCGGGTCGTCGTCGACGGCGAGCAGCGTCGCGCCGTCGCGCGTGCGGCTGGCGATCTGCAGCGTCTTGTTGCCCCGGCCGCAGCACAGCTCGACGATCCGACCGGCCGGGTTGCGGATCGAGGATGTCGACCGGAAACGCCGCCGCCTCGGCGTGCTGATGCCAGCGGTGATCGGCGAGCCGCTCGAGCTCGCCGCTCGGCGCCGGGCCGTCGATGACGAGCACGTCGGCCGCGAAAGCACTCGGGACCGCGACGATCTCCGCCGCCGCCAGCGCGCGCTGCGCTTCGTCCCGCGTCGTGTTGCGCAAGTCGACGCACAAGCCGGTCGCCGGCGGTGCGTTCACGCCGGCCACGATCGCGTCGATCCGGTCGTCGCCGAAACGCGCGCGCCAATGCGCGATCACCCAGCTCGGCAAGCGATGCGCGCGTGTCGAAGTCCGCGTCGCGCGGCGGCTCGGTCGAGACCCGGCGCAGCACCGCGTTCACCAAACCGGCCGTGCCCTTGTGCCCGTACTTGCGCGCGAGCCCGACGCTCTGCGAGACCGCCGCGTACGCTTCGACGCCCTGCATCGCGCGCAATTGATACGTGCCGAGCCGCAAGATCTCGGCGATCGGTTGCGGCAGCGCCTTGGCGCGCTCGCCGACGTACGGCTCGAGCTCGAAGTCGAGCCAGCGCCGCAGCTTGATCGCGCCGTAGGCGAGCTCGGTCGCGAACGCGCGATCGCGCGGCGCGAGCTCGGTCTTGCGCAACCGGTAGTCGAGCGCTTCGCGCGCGCCGCGCGGATTCGGCCCGAAGACGTCACGGCACACCTGCAGCGCGACCTCGCGCGCGGTGCTCGCTTTGGGTTCGCTCATGGGTAGTGGCCGGATTCCATCCGCACGCGGATCTGGGCCAGCCGGCGCCGCACGAACTCCGCCGCCGAGGTCTCCCCCCGGCTGGGCGCGATCAGCCGATCGATGATGACCGCACCGTCATCCCCGTGCACGATGTAGAAGAGCTCGCGCCCGGGGTAGCCGCAAACGCTCAGGCCGCTGAGCCACGGCTCGTCTCCGGCGAGCTGCATCCAGCAGCGTCGCCAGCGAGACCGCGTGCGCCGCGACGATCTTGATCGGCTCGTCGATGTACGTCGTGCGCGCGAGCGGTGCGGGCGCGAGCGAACGCACCAGGGCGACGACCTCCTCGCGGCGTCCGGCTCCAATCGATGTCCAGATCGCCCTTGTGCAACGGGCGCGTCGCGGTCACAGCGATCTCGTCGTCGCCGATCCCCAGGCGTCGCGCGACCTCAGACTGCGGCTCACGCGCCAACGTACCGTTCGCAAACCGACCCAGCGCATCGACGGCGAGCTCCGCGCCGCGCAGCGCCAGGCGGTCGTGCAGCTCACCGTAGGTTTCCGCGGGTCCGATCGGCGTGCGCTCTTGAACGAGCACGTCACCGGTGTCCATCCCGGCGTCCATCGCGATGATCGTCACGCCCGTCTCGGAACGGCCGTCGCGAATCGCCGACTGGATCGGCGTCGCGCCGCGATAGAGCGGCAGCAGCGACGGGTGGACGTTGAACGCGATCGGCACGACGTCGAGCAGCGCTTGCGGTACGATCTTGCCGTACGAGGCGACGACGAACGCGTCCGCGCCGAGCGCGCGCGCATCTTCGACGAACGGCTTGAGCTTCGGCGGCTCGAACACGCGCAGCCCAGCCGGCTGGGCGGCCCGCTTCACCGGCGTCGGCGGCGAGCTTGTGACCGCGACCTGCGGGCCGATCGGGCTGCGTGACGACGCCGACGACATCGTGCTGCGCGGCGACCGCTTCGAGCGTCGGGACGGCGAACTCGCTCGTCCCGAAAAAGACGAGCTTCAGCGAGCGCCGGCGGCGACCGCTTCGGCCTCCGCCACTTCTTCGTCGCTCTCGGCGGCGCGAATGTTCTTCGCCTTGTCGATGTAGAGCACGCCGTTGAGATGATCCATCTCGTGTTGCAGGCAGCGCCCGAACAGCCCGGTTCCGTCGAGCGAGATCTTCTTGCCGTTGCGGTCGAGGCCGGTGCACACGACGTGCTCGAAGCGCGTCAGGTCGCCGACCATTCCGGGCACCGAGAGGCATCCCTCGACCGATTCGACCTCGCCCTCGGTGACGGTGAACTTCGGGTTGATCACGACCAGCGGTCCGTGCGCGGCGTCGTCGTCCTGGAGGTCGACCGTGAAGATGCGCTTGGAGACGGCGATCTGCGGCGCCGCCAGCCCGATCCCCGGCGCGCCGTACATCGTGGCGAACATGTCGTCGAGAAGCTGCTGGAACATCGGATCGGCGATCTCCGACGGGTCGACCTTCTTGGCGACCTTGCGCAGCGTGGGGTGTCCGTCGGTGATGATCTCGCGTATGTAGGCCATGGGCTTGCTCCGCATATAACCGGCGGACGGACCCCGAGAGTTCCGCCCGCCGGCCGTGTCGAGAGAGGGGCTGCTCGCTATTTCTTCGAGTAGGCGTTCTTGTCGTCGGGCGGACGCGGCACCTTGCGCCGCCGACAGCGTCGCGCCGACCGCGAGGGCGGCGAACGGAAGCCCAGCGATGCTCTTGAGCGCGCGGCCGCGAGAGACGGATGATTTCATAAGGTGCGGATCGTCCCTTCGTAAGCGCCCGGTAAGGAGCGCTTGGGTATGATGGTGACACGATGCGCGTTTTCGCAGGCGCCCTCCTCGCGGTGCTGGCGACCGGTCCCGGTTTGCCCGGACACGGCGGGCTCGCCATGACGCTCGCCGCGCATCCCGTCAACAGCTCCTGCGCCGTAACCAGCACCGCCACGATCGTGGCCTACGACGCGAGCGCACCACACGACGTCGCCTACCGCTTTCGCCGCAGCGACGGCAGCGTTTCGCCGATCGGACGCGTCTCGTTCGGCGGCGACGGCGCGGTCGCTCAGTCGGTCAGCGATACCTGGACGCCCCGCGGCAAGGCTCCCTGGGTCGCGCTCGAGATCGTCGCGCCCGACCGCCTCCGCTCGCAGCGCCTGCGCGTCGCATCGCGCTGTGCGGGACGCGTGCTCGCGACGACGCACTGAGCATTCCCGCGGTGTCCGCCCCGACGGCCGGCTGCGGCCGCGCGTTCAGCCGCGCCGACGGCCGCGACCGCGTCGCCGTGCCGTTCTGGAACGGCATCCTCTCGGCGCTCGGCGCGCTCGGCATCTCGCTCGCCGCCGCGCTCGTCGCGATGTTCGTGTTGGTCGTCGTCATCGTGCTGATCACCGGCAACATGCCGTCGGTCAACCCGGGTCACCCGCTGGCCACGAGCGCCGAGATCGCCTCCTACGTCGCCGGCGGTTGTTTCGCGTGGTGGCGCATCCGACGGCCCGCGCGCCGTTCCGCCGGCTGCGCGGCGGCGACGTCCGGGCCATCCTCATCGGCACCGGCGCCTTGTTCGTCGTCCGCATCGGAACCGCGTTCCAACTCGTCGCGACGCACCAGACCAACCACGTTCAAAGCGGCTTCGAGCACTTCGACGTGGTCGGCAAGGCACCGGACATCACCGTCCTGAGCATCGCGCTGGCCGCGTTGGCGATGGTCGTCGTCGCACCGGTCGCCGAAGAGCTCCTCTTCCGCGGACTGCTGTTCGGCGCGCTCGCCCCGCGCATCGGCGTGCTCGCCGCCGCGCTCGTCAGCGCCGTCCTGTTCGGCGCCGCCCACGGCGATCCGATCCTGTTCCCAACCCTCGCCGCGCTCGGCTTCGTCTCAGCCATTGCCTACGCCGCCACCGGAAATCTCTGGGTCTCCGTAACCCTCCACGCCCTCAACAACGCCGTAGGCGTCGATCTTCCTCATCGCAGCATCGCTGCAACACGCGTAGGAACGTCACCGGTCGTGCCTCGACAGGTTCAGCACGACACGACGACTTGCGTCAACGCACCTTGGATCCGAGCCGCGCACTACTGCGCCACCCTTCGACAAGCTCAGGGTGACAACGACACAAGCTCAGCGCCGCGGCGCTAGAGAATGTACGCGGACAGATCCGAGTTGCCGGCGATTGCGTCGAGGCGGGCGCGCACGTAGGCGGCGTCGATCGTGACGGCGCCGCCCTCTTCGGGTGCCCGGAAGGCGATCTCGTCGAGGACGCGCTCGAGCACCGTGTGCAGCCGGCGCGCGCCGATGTTCTCGGTCTGCTCGTTGACGCGCATCGCGATCTGCGCGATCTCGGCGATCGCGTCGGCGGTGACGTCCAGGTCGACGCCGTCGGCGCCGAGCAGCGCCTTGTACTGTCCGATCAGCGCGTTCTCGGGCTGGGTGAGGATGATCTCGAAATCGGCCGCGGTCAGCGAGTCCAGCTCGACGCGCACCGGAAAGCGGCCCTGCAGCTCGGGGATGAGATCGGACGGCTTGGAGACGTGGAACGCGCCGGCGGCGATGAACAGCACGTGATCGGTCGAGAGCGGGCCGTGCTTGGTCTGCACGGTGCTGCCTTCGACGATCGGGAGGATGTCGCGCTGGACGCCTTCGCGTGAGACGTCCGGGCCGCGCGAGCCTTCGCGACCGGCGACCTTGTCGATCTCGTCGATGAAGATGATCCCGTGATCGCCGGCGCGCCGCAGCGCCTCGTGCTTGACGGCGTCCATGTCGATGAGCTTGTCGGCCTCCTGTTGGGCGAAGATGCGGCGCGCATCGACGACGGTCACCTTCTTCTTCACGCGCTTCTTCGGCAGCAGGCCGCCGAGCATCTCGCCCATGTCGGCCCCGCCGCCGCCGCCGGGCTCGCCGCCGCCGAGCATCCCGATCGGGAGCTGCGCGGCCTCTTCGACCTCGATCTCGATCATGCGCACGTCGTAGAAACCGCGCTCGACATCGGCCCTGGCGGCGGCGCGCACTCGCGCGGATTCGTCGTCGGGGAGCGTCCGCGTCGCGGTTTGCGTCGTCGTCTGCGCCTGCTGCTGCGGGAAAGCGTTCCCGAAGATCGAGCCGAGCGAAGCTGCGAAGGGGTTCGCCTGCTGGGGCTGCGGCGCCGTGGTCTCGGGATGCAGGATGTCGACGACCCGCTCGACCGCGGCGGCGTCGGCGGCCTCGCGCACCTCGCTGCGGCGCTCGTCGGAGACCATGCGCACGGCGGCCTCGGCGAGGTCGCGCACCATCGACTCGACGTCGCGCCCGACGTAGCCGACCTCGGTGTACTTCGTCGCTTCGACTTTGATGAACGGTGCGCCCGACAGGGTCGCCAAGCGCCGCGCGATCTCGGTCTTGCCGACGCCGGTCGGACCGATCATCAGGATGTTCTTGGGCGCGACTTCCTTGCGGACGCGCTCGGGCAGGCGTTCGCGGCGATAGCGGTTGCGCATGGCAACCGCGACCGCGCGCTTGGCGTCGCCCTGCCCGACGATGTAGCGATCGAGCTCCGCGACGATCTCGCGCGGGGTGAGGTCTTGCGGGTTCTTGGTCACAGCGCGAGCACTTCCACGTTGTCGTTGGTGTAGATATCGATGCGGCCCGCGATGCGCAGGGCTTCTCGCGCGATCTCCTCGACCGTCAAGCTCGAGTGCCCGAGCAGCGCCATCGCCGCCGCTTGCGCGTACGGTCCGCCGCTGCCGATCGCCGCGACGCCTTCGTCCGGTTCGATCACGTCGCCGGTCCCGCTGAGCACGAAGAGGTGCTCGCGCGTGCCGACGACGAGCAGGGCCTCGAGCCGGCGCAGCGCGCGATCCTGGCGCCAATCCTTGGCCAGCTCGACCGCGGCGCGCACGACGTTGTCTTTGTAGGCGTTCATCTTGCTCTCGAACTTCTCGAGCAGGGTGATCCCGTCGGCGGCGCTGCCGGCGAAACCGGCCAGCACCTTACCGCCCGCGATGGTGCGGACTTTGCGCGCACCGTGCTTCATGACGAACTTGTCGACGGTCACCTGACCGTCGCCCGCCATCGCGATCCTGCCGTCCCGCCGGACCGCGCAGATCGTGGTCGAACGAATCTTCATCCTGGCTAGGTACTCGTCGCCGGGTGTCGGGGTTGCAGCCGGTTAAGCGAGGACCCGGTCGGGCGCGACCGCGGCCGCAAAGCCGTCGATCAAGGCCAGCGCCCGCGCGGCCGTGCGCGCGCGGCGCTCGCGCTTGTCGCGAATCGTCTCGTCGAGCGGCGAGAAAAAGGTCCAGGTGACGTTGGCGGGCTGGAAGTCCGGCGTCTGGGTGTTCTGCAGGTGCGCGACGACGGCGCCGAGCGCGGTGTCGGCGGGGACGGCGACCGGCGACAGGCCCGAGGCGTTCGCGCGCGGCGCCGATACCGGCAAGCATGCCGCAGGCAGCCGCCTCGACGTAGCCTTCCGCGCCGGTGATCTGGCCGGCGAACAAGATGCGCGGCTGCGCCCGCAGCCGCAGATCGGGTCCGAGCAGACGCGGCGAGTCGATGAAGGTGTTGCGGTGCATGACGCCCAGCCGCAGCCACTCGGCATCCGCGAGACCCGGCAGTTTCGCGAACGCTTCCTTTTGGGCGGGCCAGGTCAGGCGCGTCTGAAATCCGACCAGGTTCAGCGCCGTCCCCTCGGCGTTCTCCTTGCGCAGCTGCACGACGGCATACGGCGCGCGCCCGGTGCGCGGGTCGCGCAGGCCGACCGGCTTGAGCGGGCCGAACCGCAGCGCGTCTTCGCCGCGCGCCGCCATCTCCTCGATCGGCAGGCAACCTTCGAAGTACGGCACGTCGCCCGCCGCGGCGTCGGCTTCGAAGCCGTGCGGATCGTGCTTGGGCAGCGTGCGCAAGTCTTCGACGAAGCGCGCGTAGGTCTCGCGGTCGAGCGGGATGTTGAGATAGTCGTCGCCCTCGCCCTTGTCGTAGCGAGACTTGCGATACATCACGCCGGTATCGATCGAGTCGAGCGCGACGATCGGTGCGGCGGCGTCGTAGTAGTGCAGCCGTCCGCCGACAAGCGCGTCGAGGGCGGCGGCGAGCGGATCCGACGGCAGCGGACCGCAGGCGACGATGACCGTACCCGCCGGCGGGATCGCCGCGACCTCCTCGCGCCGCAGCTCGACGTTGGGCAGCGCGGTCAGCCGCGACTCGACCAGCGCCCCGAAGCGCGCGCGGTCGACCGCCAGCGCGCCGCCCGCCGGCACCGCCGTCTCGCGCGCCGACGTCACGATCAACGAGTCGAGCCGCGCCAGCTCTTCCTTGAGCAGCCCGACGGCGTTCTCGAGCGCGGCGCCGCGCATCGAGTTCGAGCAGACGAGCTCCGCGAGCATCCCGGTTTGATGAGCCGGACCGCGCTTGTGCGGCCGCATCTCGTACAGCACGACCGAAGCGCCCCGGCGCGCGGCTTGCCACGCGGCCTCGCAACCCGCCAGCCCGCCGCCGATCACGGTGACGTCAGCCACGGCAGGCTGCGCCGCAGCGAGCTGCGGCCATCATGCGATGTCGGCCTCGTCGTCTCCGTCGCCCGCCGCGCCCAACCCCGTCGCGTGCTGCCGGTCGGTGTGGCAGATGTAGCTGACCGCGCCGCCGCGCTTCGTCTTTTCGACGACGTAGTCGCCGCAGACCGCGCACGGCTGGAGCGCGACCTTGTCCCAGGAGACGAAATCGCAGGCCGGATAGTTCGCGCAACCGTAAAACGTGCGGCCTTTGCGCGACTTGCGCTCGGCGATCATCCCGCCGTCCTTGGGACACTTCACGCCGGTGTCCTTGAGGATCGGCTTCGTCGTCTTGCACTCGGGATAGCCCGTGCACGACATGAACCGGCCGAACCGGCCGGTCTTGATGACCATCGGCTTGCCGCAGTTCACGCACACTTCGTCGGTCGGCTCGTCGCGCTGCTCGAACTTGGGCAGCTTGCGCTCGGCCTCGGCCAGCTCGACCGCGAACGGGTCGTAGAAGTCGCCGAGCACCTTGGCCGTGGCCGCCCAGTCACCGCCGGTCTCGGCCAGCGCGTCCAGCTTGCCTTCCATCGACGCGGTGAACGTGAGATCGACGATCCCGGGAAAGTGCTCGACCAGCAGATCGTTGACCGCTTCGCCGATCTCGGTCGGCGAAAAACGGCGCTCGAGTTGTTCGACGTAGCCGCGCGCCTGAATGGTCTCGACGATCGCGCTGTACGTCGACGGACGCCCGATCCCGTTCTCCTCGAGCGCGCGCACCAGCGTCGCTTCGGTGTAGCGCGGCGGAGGCTCGGTGAAGTGCTGTTTCGGTTCGATCGCTTTGGGGTCGAGCACTTCCCCCTGCTCCATCTTGGGCAGGATGGGCCGCGCCTTCTCCGCCTGCGTCAGCGTCGGCGCAGCGTCCGCCGGCCCGCTCGAGGCATCGGTGCCCTCTTCGTAGACCGCGGTGAAGCCGGCGAACTTGAGCACGCTGCCGGTCGCGCGAAACGTGAAGCGATCGGTCGCGGAAACACCTATGTCAACCGTCGTCTGGTCGAATACCGCCGGCGCCATCTGCGAGGCGATGAAACGCTCCCAGATCAGCCGGTACAAGCGCAGCTCGTCCCGCTTGAGCACGCCCGCCACCGAGTCGGGCGTGTGCAGCACCGAGGTCGGCCGAATCGCTTCGTGCGCGTCCTGCGCGCCTTCCTTGATCTTGAACTGCCGCCCGCCGCCGTGGAACGCCTCGCCGAACCGGCCGACGATGTACTCGCGGGCGGCGTCGCGCGCCGAATCCGCGATGCGCGTCGAGTCGGTGCGCATGTAGGTGATCAGACCTTGGGTCCCCTCGCTGCGGCCCAAGTCGACGCCCTCGTACAGCGCCTGCGCGATTTGCATCGTCTTGCGGACGCGGAACTTGAGCTTGCGCGATGCCTCTTGCTGGAGGGTGGACGTGGTGAACGGCGCCGCGGCGTTGCGCCGCGTCTCGCGCGTCTTGACGCTCGCGACGCGAAACTCGGCGCCGTCGAGCGCCTTGACGATCGCGGCGGCCTGCTCGCCGTTGACGATCTGGGCCTTCTCGCCGTCGACCTGATGCAGGTCGGCCGGGAAGACGATCGGCGAACCGGCGGCGGCGAGCTGCGCGGTGATCGACCAATACTCGCGCGGGTCGAAAGCGCGGATCTCGCGCTCGCGGTCGACGATGAGCCGAACCGCGACCGACTGCACGCGTCCGGCCGAGAGTCCGCCGCGCACCTTGGCCCACAGCAGCGGGGAGATTTTGTAGCCCACCAGCCGGTCGAGGATCCGGCGCGCCTGCTGCGCGTTGACGCGCGGCATGTCGATCGGATGCGGATCGCGCAGCGCCGCCAGCGCCGCCTCCTTGGTGATCTCGTGGAGCTCGATCCGCTGGGGATGGTCGAGTTTGAGCAGCTCCGCGAGGTGCCACGCGATCGCCTCGCCTTCGCGATCGGGGTCGGTCGCGAGGTAGACGTCGGATGCCCCTTTCGCCGCCGCCTTGAGGTCTTTGATGATGTCGCCCTTACCTTTGATGGTGAGGTAGCGGGGCGTGAATCCGTCGGCGACGTCGACTCCCAGCGTCGACTTGGGAAGGTCGCGAACGTGCCCGACGGACGCCTTTACGACGTACCGCGCCGGTAGGAATTTCTTGATGGTTTTGGCTTTCGTCGGCGATTCGACGATGATCAGCGGCTTCGCCACGGCGGTCTCCAGAGGGTGCGGCTCGCTGGGACGAGCTTCGGGCCACAGTATAAACCCGGACGTCAAGGGCCTCCAATTTTCGTCGCGCGCGGCGCGCGCGGAACACCCGGCCCGGGCACAGAGTTGCACGAAACGCAAAATGATTGTATTCTGCGTCTAACTGCGTTGCGCGAGCGACGCAAATCGTAAGACAACTCCGTCCGCGCGGACGAGGAGGTTGAATGGACTCGGATCTCATGAATGGCGACGGCTCGACGACTGACGCAGCGCCGGCTGCCGCGGGTCGTCGCGGCGGTCGCCGCAAAGGCGCCGGCCGCAAGAAGTCGGCCAACGGGCGCAAGAAGGCTGCCAAGAAGACCGGCGGACGCAAGAAGGCCGCCAAGAAGACGACGGCGCGCAAGAAGACGGGCGGACGCAAGAAAGCCGCCAAGAAGACCGGCGGCCGCAAGAAGGCCGCCAAGAAAACCGCTGGGCGTAAGAAGGCCGGCGGGCGCAAGAAGGCCGCCAAGAAAACCGGTGGGCGCAAGAAGGCCGCCAAGAAAACCGGCGGTCGCAAGAAGGCCGCCAAGAAAACCGGCGGACGCAAGAAGGCCGCCAAGAAGACCGGCGGACGCAAGAAAGCCGCCAAGAAAACCGGCGGACGCAAGAAGGCCGGACGCAAGAAAAAGGCCTGACGCGAACATCAGAGGAGCGGTCTTCGGACCGCTCCTCGTTCTTTTTCCGGCGCCGGTACTAGGTGAGTGCGGTGGGCGCGACGGTCAGATCGGGCGCCGCTCCGCCGTGCTCTTCAACCCAGTGGCACGCGGCACGATGCCCGGGCTCGTATTCCTTGAACGCCGGCACCTCGACCTTGCAGCGATCGAATGCGATCGGGCAGCGCGTATGAAAGCGGCAGCCCGACGGCGGGTTCACCGGCGACGGGATGTCGCCGGTCAGGATCACGCGTTTGCGGCGCCGCTCGACATCGGGATCGGGGATCGGGATCGCCGAGAGCAGCGCCTGGGTGTAGGGGTGCAGCGGGTTGTCGTACAGCCGGTCGCGGTCGGCGATCTCGACGATCTTGCCGACGTACATAACCGCGACGCGATTCGAGATGTGGCGAACGACCGAGAGGTCGTGGGCGATGAACAGGAACGTCAGCCCGAGCTGCTGCTGCAGATCCTGGAGCAGGTTGATGACCTGGGCCTGGATGGAGACGTCGAGCGCCGAGACCGGTTCGTCGGCGACGATGAACTTCGGGTTGACCGCGAGAGCGCGCGCGACGCCGATGCGCTGGCGCTGGCCGCCGGAGAACTCGTGCGGATACCGATTGGCGTGATACGGCTGCAGTCCGACGAGACGCAGCAGCTCCTGGACCCGGATCTCGGCGTCCTTGCCGTGCGCGATCCCGTGGATCTCGAGCGGCTCGCGGACGATCGAACCGACCGTCATGCGCGGGTTCAGCGATGCGTACGGGTCCTGAAAGATGATCTGCATCTCCTTACGAAGCGGTCGCAGATCGTTGCGCGAGAGCCCGACGAGCTCGCGTCCCTCGAACTCCACGCTGCCCTTGGTGGCCTCGGTCAGCCGGAGGATGACGCGCCCCGCGGTCGTCTTGCCCGAGCCGGACTCGCCGACGAGGCCCAGCGTCTCACCGCGGCGGATCTCGAAGTCGATCCCGTCGACGGCGCGCACGTCGGCGACGTGGCGTTGCAGAATGCCGGCGGTGATCGGAAAGTACTTGTAGAGATCGCGGACGACGACGATGTCGTCGCGCGGCGTGACCGTCGCGGCGGAGGCGCCGGCGCTCGGCGCGGTCATCGGGCGACCGCCGCGGGGAGCTGGGCGACGGCCGAGCCCGGGACGGTGGGCCGGTTCTCGGCTTCGATCGGTTTCTGTCCGTCGGCGCGCGCGTCGTAGAGAAAGCACCGCGCGAGGTGACCGCCGCCGAAATCGTAGAGCGGCACCGGCTCGTCGCAGATCGGCATCCGGTACCGGCAGCGCGGAGCGAACGCGCAACCCGGCGGCATCCGCAAGAGATTCGGCGGCTGCCCTTCGATCGGGATCAGTCGCGAACCGGCTTGATCGAGCCGCGGCAACGACTCGAGCAAACCCATCGTGTAGGGCATCTTCGGCGACTCGAAGATCTGGGTGGCCGTGCCGTATTCCACCATGTTTCCGCCGTACATCACCAGGACGTTCTCGCAGGTCTCGGCGACGACGCCCAGGTCGTGCGTGATCAGGATGATCGCCGAACCCAGCCGCGCCTGCATCTCGTTCATCAGCTCGATGATCTGCGCTTGGATCGTCACGTCGAGCGCGGTCGTCGGCTCGTCGGCGATCAGCACCGCCGGATCGCACGAGAGCGCCATCGCGATCATGACGCGTTGGCGCATGCCGCCCGAGAACTGATGCGGGTAGTCGCGCAGGCGCTTCTCGGCGATCGGGATGCGCACCAGGCGCAGCATGTCGACCGCCTTGTCGAGCGCTTCCTTCTTGTTGAGCCCGAGGTGCAGCCGCGTCGCCTCCGCGATCTGCTCGCCGATGGTGAGCACCGGGTTGAGCGACGTCATGGGGTCCTGGAAGATCATCGCGATGTCTCGGCCGCGAATCTTCCGCATCTCGGCTTCGCTCTTCTCGAGCAGGTTCTCGCCCTTGAACAGGATCGTCCCGCGCTCGATCGTCCCGTTCTGCGCGATGAGGCGCATGATGGACAGCGAGGTGACCGATTTCCCCGAGCCTGATTCGCCGACGATCCCGAGCGTCGAGCCCGGTTCGACGGAGAGCGAGAGCCCGTTGACCGCTGCAACGACACCGTCTTCGGTCTTGAACGTCGTCCGGAGGTCGTGAACCTCGAGCAGCGCCAACGTTACACGTTCCTTAACTGCGGATCGCGGCGCAGCCGCGAACGCGAAGGATTCATGGAACGTGAATCCACCACTATATTCCGGAGAGACTGACCAGCGTCGCGACGATGACGAACGAGATGGCCACCACCTGGGTGACCCGCGCGATCTGCGCGTCGAGCCCTAGCCGCCGCGTCGACGACTCGACGCGGCCGCCCAGCGTTCCGCTGAGCCCTTCCTGTTTGGTCGTCTGGATTGCGAGCAGCACGACCAGCAGCACGCCCAGCACGATGAACAGCCCCGCGAACGTATGGGTCAGCCAGGGCGCGTGCAGCGCCAGCGGCGAGTGCGGGGTGACGTCAAACTGAAAGTTCTGGAGCGACGTCAGCGGGATCGTGGTGGCTTTAGCGGCGGGTACAGCGGCTTTGGCGGCCGCAGTCGCCGCCGCCGCGGCCCCGATCAGGACGGGAAACACGATGGAAAACTCCTGGCTTCGAAGTGCAAAAGAACCGCCGGGGCTTGGCCTCGGCCTCGATATCTTCCTGTTCCAGACGGTCCGAAGAGCCTGCCCTGAGCTCGAAGGGGGCTAGGCAGTCTGGGACGGGGCCAAAGCGCGGACGCGGGCGGCGATGTTTTCGGCGGCGAGCCCGAACTGCGCGCGCTGCGCCTCCGGTTTGGCGTGCTGGACCAGCACGTTGGGGACGCCGATCCGCTCGACCGCGACGTCCATACCGCGGTCGTTGACGAACTCGACGACCGCCGATCCGAACCCGCCGGCCAGGCTGTGCTCCTCGAGCGTGATGAACCGCCGGTGCGTCTCGCCCAGCTCGAGCAGCAGCGGCTCGTCGAGCGGCGCGACGAACCGCGCGTTCACGACGGTCGGGGTGAGACCGCTCCCATCGAGCAAGGCGTAGGCGTCGAGCGCCGCGTCGACGGTGTTGCCCAGCGCGAGAATCGCCACCTCGCTGCCACGGCGCAGCACTTCGGCGCGGCCCAGCACAACCGGCGCGACCGGTTCGTCGTGTTTGCCGCTGGTCGACCCGCGCGGGTAGCGAATCGCCGCCGGCGTGCCGAGCGTCAGCGCCAGGTCCAGCATCGGCGCAACCTCGTGCTCGTTGCGCGGCGCCATGACCGTCACACCGGGCAGCGTGCGCAAGTACGCGATGTCGTACAGCCCCATGTGGGTCGGTCCGTCGTCGCCGACGAAGCCCGCGCGGTCGATCGCGAACACGACCGGCAACGACTGGATCGCGACGTCGTGGACGACCTGGTCGTAGGCGCGCTGAAGGAACGTCGAATAGATCGCGCAGACCGGCTTGACGCCGCGGGTCGACAAGCCGGCGGCGAAGCACACCGCGTGCGCCTCGGCGATCCCGACGTCGAAATAGCGCTGCGGGAAGCGCTTGGCGAACTTCGCCAAGCCGGTTCCGTCAGGCATCGCCGCCGTGATGCCGACGACGCGTGAATCGCGCTCGGCGGCGACGATCAGCGCATCGGCGAACGCCTGGGCGAACGTCTGTCGCGCGGCCTTCTTCTCCAGCCTGCCCTCGTCGGGGTGATAGACGCCCGGCCCGACGCCGTGGAACGTGCGGCTGTCGCCCTCGGCGATATCGTAGCCCTTGCCTTTGACCGTCTTCACGTGCAGGAGCACCGGGCCGGAGATCTTGCGCGCGTTCGAGATCACGTCGATGAGCGTGTCGAGGTCGTGGCCGTCGATCGGCCCGACGTAGCGGAACCCCATCTCCTCGAAGATCACCGGCGCCTTGTGATCGTGCAGCGCAAAACGCATCCCCGCCATCTCCGCCGTCGAGAGCGCCTTGCGGGCGGTGTCGCCGAGCGGGACGTGATCGAGCATGCCCTTGAGGACCTCGCGGCCCTTGGTGAACAACGGCTTGGAGCGGAGCACGCCGAGGTATGACGCGATCGATCCGACGTTCGGCGCGATCGACATCTCGTTGTCGTTGAGCACCACGATGAAGTTCGTCTTGAGCAGGCCGGCGTTGTTGATCGCCTCGTATGCCAAGCCGCCGGTGAGCGCGCCGTCGCCGATGATCGCGACGACGGTGTCGTCGCGGCCGGCCAGGTCCCGGGCGGTCGCCATTCCCAGCGCGGCCGAGATCGACGTCGAGGCGTGACCCGCCCCGAACGCGTCGTAGGCGGACTCGCTGCGCATCGCAAAGCCGCTGACCCCGCCGCCCTGGCGCAAGGTGTCGAAACGCGCGGCGCGCCCGGTCAGCAGCTTGTGCACGTAGCTTTGATGGCTCACGTCCCAAACGACGACGTCGTCGGGAAGGTCGAGCACCCGGTGCAGCGCGATGGTCAGCTCGACGACGCCGAGGTTGGGCGCAAGGTGGCCGCCGTTGACGGCGCAGACGCGGATGAGGGTCTCGCGGATCTCGCGGGCCAGCTGGTCGAGCTCGGGACGGCTGAGCCGCTTGACGTCGGCCGGGGACGCGATGCGCTCCAGGATCATCACGGGGTGTTCGGCGACCCGGCCCGAAGGCCCGTCCACGTGCAGGCCCCCCAGGGTTCGCCGCCGCGGAATCCCCCGGTCATCCCGTCGCCGACCCCGTTGCGCGTCCGCAAGCGCGTCTGGACCGACGTTGCGAAGATCCTGTCCACGGTGTGCAACCCGTTCCTCACCTCGCTCGCCCTGTTCGTCATCCTCGCGGACGCTCGGTCGGGCAGCTCGTACGGCTTCTGGGTGCTCCTGTTCAACAGCGCGTTCTTCACCTCGATCGGGCCGATGCTCTTCATCTTCTACCTGTACGCGACGGACCGGATCTCGGATTTGGATATGTCGATCCGCACCGAGCGCGAGCGGGTATTCATCGCCTTCGTCGTGTTCTACGCGCTGGGCGCGGTCGATCTGTGGCTCATCCACGCGCCGGCGATCATGACCGCTTCGATGGCGGGCTACGCGGCGAGCGCCCTGGTCGTCCAATGGATCACCCGGTACTGGAAGATCTCGACCCATGCGCTGGGGATCACCGCGCCGCTCGTCGCGCTCACCGTGCTCTTCGGCCAGCGCCCGGCGCCGTTCTACGTTCTCATCCCGCTCGTCGGGTGGTCGCGCGTGTACCTGCGCGCGCATACGCCGCTGCAGGTCGTCGCGGGGACGCTGCTCGCGCTCTGCACGACGCTCCTGTTCTTCCGGGTCTTCCACGTCGTCTAGTCATCCCGGGCTTCGTGCGGTCGCCCTTCGCGCGCTCAGCGATGACACGAGGGCGGCGACCCGGCCGCCGGCGTCGCCGGTCCAGCGGCGCACGGCGCGTTCGAACGCCTCGGCGTCGCCGTTGGTGTAGTACGTCGTCGACGACGTGCCCGGCCGGCAGGTTCGCCGCCGCGACGAGAGCCCGCGCCGCGGCGGCTTGCGCGACGGCGGGATCGATGCGCACGACGCGCGGCGCGCAACGCGCGCGCGAACCAACCGTCGAGCAGCGGGTAGTGGGTGCAGCCGTACACGAGCGCATCGATGTCGGACGGGAGCTGCGCCACGACCGCGTCGACCGCCGCGCGGGCAGCGAGCGATCTCGGCTTCACCGCGCTCGACGATCGGAACCAGCGCCGGCGCGGCGACTTCGACGACCGTGACCTGCGGCGCGGCGGCGCGAATCGCTGCGGCGTAGGCTCCGCTGCGAATCGTGGCGACCGTGGCGACGACGGCGACGCGCCGATGCGATGTGCCGGCGAACGAGCGGCCGGCGTTCGCGATGAGGTCGAGCACCGGGAACGGCGCCGCCGGCCAGCCGTAGCGCTCCGCGACCGCGCAGGTCGTGTTGCAGGCGGTCACGACCGCGTCGACGCCCAAGCCGCCGAGCAGCGCCAGGTTCTCCCCGAGGTAGCCGTGCAACTGGGCGTCCGTCTTGTCGCCGTACGGCACGTGCGCTTGATCGGCGAAGTAGACGACGTCCTGGTCGACGCCTGCAGCCCGCAGCGCGCCGAGCACGGTCAAGCCGCCCAGGCCCGAGTCGTACAGCCCGAGCACTACTGCTGGCTCAGCGCGTTCGCGCTCGGGGCGCCGGCGTACGACTTCACGCCGTTGGCGATCCCTTGCGCGATGTTCTGCAAGAACGACGGCCGGCGCAGCAGCGCGACGTCGCCGGCATTGGTCACGAACGCCGTTTCTATCAGCACCGCCGGCATCGTCGTATGGCGCACCACGTAGAAGTTCTCGTGCCGGGTTCCGTCGTCGAACGTGCCGGCGCTCGCGATGACGCTCTTCTCGAGCGCCTGCGCGAAGGCGGCGTCCTGCGGCTTGTACCAGTAGAACGTCGTGCCGTGCGCGCTCTCGACCGGCGCGCTGTTGACGTGGATGCTGATGAACAAGCGCGCGCCGCCATTGTTGGCGACGTCGCAGCGCGTCTGCAGGTACGCGCGGTCGTCGGCGTTCGGCTTGCCGTCGGCGTGCATGCGGCTCAAGTTGTCGGCGCTGACCGGATCGATGTCGCTGTCGCGCGTCATGCGCACGGTCCAGCCTGCGGCGACGAGAATCGAACGCAGGCGCTGCGCGATGTCGAACGTGATCAGCTTTTCGGTCAGGCCGTTGTGAACCGTACCGACGTCGGCTCCGCCGTGGCCAGGATCGATCACGATGAGCTTGGGGTTGGTGCTCGGGCCGTACTTCCAGGGTAGCGGCGGTTCCGTCGCGGCGCCCTGATCGGTGGCGCTCGCGGCGACGGGCACGCCGCCGGTCTGTCCGGAACCGCTGCGGCTGAGATCGTCGGCCGGCGTCGCGAACACCGTGATGATGAGCCCCGCATCGCTGGGCGCGAGCTCGACCCGCTCTTCGCCGGTCATGGTGAACGCGATGCGAACCGTCGGAGCATCGCCCGTCCCCAACTGCCGCATGCGCACCGATGCGACCGCGCCGGACGACGGGCGCTCGTCGCGGCCGGGACCGCTCAGCGTCGTGTTCACGAAGTCGATGTACCAGCGGTTGTCGGCCAGTCGATGCCACTCGTATTGGGTGGCGCCGCTGAGGCTCACGCGGATCGCCACGCCGTCGCCGGCGGATTCGACCGCGAGGTCGGTGACCGTCGCACGTCCGGCGACGACCGGCGGTGCGGCGGTCGGCGGCGCTTGCGGGCCGGGGCCGTGCGGTGGGTACTCCGGCGAGCCCGGCGCGGCGCCGCCGAGCGGCGGCGGCGTCGGCGGGACCGCCTGCGCGACCGGACCGTGCGGCTTCGAAGACGACGGTGAACGAGTCGGGTACGTCGCCGGCCACGACGCGGTGCGTCGTACCGCGCATCCCCGCGATCGTGAGCGTCGTCGTGGGGACCCGCGCCGAGCCGCCGACCGCGACGTCGATCTCGTCGACCCCGGGACCCGGCCCGCGCCGCGCCGGCGCGAGCGATGAACCCAAACCGACGAACGAGACCTGCAAGCGGTCGGGTGATTCGGCGTTCGTCGTCGTGACCAGCGGCATCGCGCCGCGCACCGTGACGAAGGTGCGGTTCGCGTCGGAACGCACGTCGAGCGCGCCGATCCGCGGCTGCAGCACCGTCTCGCCCGGGCCCGCAACCGGTTCGACGTAGAGCGCCCGCGCCAGCGCGTAGAACGGCAAGACGACGTCGGTGCCGTCGGCGACCGGCGCGAACGGCGCCTGAGCGCGCACGCCGGCGATCGTGTACGCCGGATCGCCGACCGTGAAGACGATCGTGCGCCGGTCTTCGGCCGTGATCACGACGTAGCGCTGTTGCGGCTGGTACGAGACCGTCGCGCCGAGGCGCTCCAGAAAGCGCCGCATGCCCTCGTCGCGCGTGCTCACGGCGAGGTCGCCCTGCATCGGCACGGCGTGGTCGAAGGTCAGCCGCGTCCCCTGGAACCAGAGGTTCGGCGGGCGGTCCTGCGCGCGCGCGCCCGTCGCCGGCGCCAGCAGCGCCAGCGCGGCGATCAGACTAAAAGCTCGAACGCGAAAGCGGTTCATCGAGCTCGAGATGTCCTCCAGGAAGTGTCGCGACGCGCGCGCCGTCGACCCGCACCGTTACCGCCGTGACGTGGAGGGGCGGTTGGGTGAGGGTCCAGACGAGCGACTTGAACTCGGCCGACTCCGCGAATCCGCCTTCGGCGGAGGACGCGACGTCTTTCGAGAGATCGACATCGGCCGTTGACCCCACAACGTTGACGGCACGCACTCGCGTTCCCGCCGGGAAGCGAACGGCTTCCGTCCCCGCCGGCGGACCGGCGACGCACTGGGTCGCCGCATAGAAGGCCACGCTCGCGCGGTCGCGCGCCGGGCCCAGCGAGACGCGCCACGGGACGAGCGTCGTCCCGTCCGCTTTCACGTAGTACACCGCGATCGTATCGTCGACGAGCGCTACCTGACGATGGGTGTACCACCACGCCACCGCGACGGCGGCAGCAAACAGCACGACCAGCACCAAGGCGCGAGACCAGCGCATCTTGGGTGGAGGCTATTCTCCGTCTTAAGCGTTTCGTCCCTGACGGCGATAGGTGATCCGTCCGCGGGTGAGATCGTACGGCGATAGCTCGACGTCGACGTCGTCACCGGGCGTGATGCGGATACGGAAGCGGCGCAAACGACCGGCGAGGCTGGCGAGGATCGTGTGACCGTTCTCGAGCTCGACCTTGAACGTCGAGCTGGGAAATGTTTCGATGACGCGGCCGACCAGGCTCAGCGTGTCTTCTTTGACGACGGGGGTGAGGGGCTCGCGGCGCTTTTTACCGCCGCCGCCCTTGCGTCTGCGAGGAGGGGGAATGGGAACTCCTTACGAGGGTGTCGAGTGCGCTCTCTGCGCGAGACCATTCGCTGCGGCCGAGGGATTCGCCCGCGAACGCGAGTTGCGCGCCGGCGACGCCGCTGCGCACGGGAACTCCGCCGTCGTCAACCGGGTTGAAGGACGCGCCATGCTCACCAGCGCTATCGTTTTCGGAATGGTCGGGGTCGTCGCCGGCTTCACTTGGGATTACGTCATCAACCGAGGCAAGTAGGCCCGCGCCGGCCGGAACGCCCTTTAGACGAGGGCCTTCTCGGCGGCCGCATGGTGATCGCAACGCGACCAGCGCACGGAGCCGCCCCGCCGCGCCGGGCTGCGCAGCCCCGATTCCGGTGCAGCCGCAGCCCCAATAGACGAGAACCCGCGCGGCCTCACCGCGTGCGCGCGTCACCTGCTCCAGATGCGGCAACCCGAGGCGCGCCGTCAGATCGGCGAGCTCGTGCGATTCGATCATCTCACCTCCCTCGTACCCTCCGCTTGGCTCGTTCCCTCACCCGATTTTCGAGGTGCGCCGGGCCCCGGGGGCGTCTTGACGGTTCCCTTACGTGGCCGAACGGCACTATTTACGCCGAACCTGTGTTAAAGTGATCGAGCCGGTCCGACGAAGGCGTCTAAGGGCCGGCTGATAGTACGAGTCATGTCCCGCGTGGTCTGGCGCTCAGGCGTTCTCCCGGTTCAGGTACATCGCACGTCTTCACAACCCCCCGACGCCGGAGTTCAATATCGATGTACACTGACGAAACCCTGAATTGCACTGACTGCAATGCACCCTTCACGTTCTCGGCCGGAGAGCAAGAGTTCTTCGCCGCGAAGGGATTCACGAACAAGCCCAACCGTTGCCCCGACTGTCGCGCCGCTCGCAAGAGCCAGCGCGGTGGTGGTGCCAGCAGCGGCGGGGGCGGCTCGTACTCGGGCGGCGGATACGGCGGCGGCGGCGGAAGCCGTCCGGCGCGCGAAATGTTCCAGGCTACTTGCAGCGGTTGCGGCAAGGTCGCCGAGGTCCCGTTCCAACCCCGCGGCGACAAGCCGGTCTACTGCCGCGAGTGCTTCTCGCAGCGCCAATCGTATCGCTAAGACCTAGCGAAACGCAAAGAGAAGAGGCGCCGGGGATTCGTCCCCGGGCCTCTTTTTTTCAGGTGCCTTTGGGCGCGGACACGGAGTCGATCTCCAGCTTCCAGTTTGCCATCGGCGTCCGATCGAGTCGCAAGCGCGCCGGGTCGAGCAAGAAGCTCAGCCGCCGGGCCGCCGGCCCGTCGCCGGTGGTGCGCAACCGCTTGAAGTACGGCTCCCAGGCCTGATAGTACAGCGTCGCCCGAACGCGCAGGTGCGACGGGTCGACCGCCGTGTGCGGCGCGATGCGATACGTCACGGCGGCGCGGCCCTTGCCGTCGCGGTAGTGCGGATCGTCGCCGGTTCCATGCGGGTGCGTCGCATCGAGCCAGTGTGCGGGCAGCGGTATCCCAGGCACGCCGCCGTAACGATAGCCCTGCGGCAGCAGGCGATTGTCCTTGAACGTCGCGTCGCGACGGATGAAGCTCTCGGTGAAATCGCCCGCCTTGTCGCGAATCAGCTCTTCGTAGATCTGCACTTGGTCGCCGCGCGTGACGGCGTGGCGCTCGTCGAAGTGCGGCTGCGAGCGCTGCTTGCCGTCCGGGCCGCGTTCGAAGTACTCGGTCGGCAAGACCGTCTTGCCGTCCGCGTCGACGATCTCGCCCTGGACGTTCGTCCGCCCGGACGCCCAGACGACGTTACCGCCGGGATCCTCGACGAGCAACTCGATGAACGCGCGGCGGAACCCGACGCCGGTCGGAAACCGGTGTCCGGTCAGGTTCGTGACGCCGACGGTCGCCACGAGCGCGCCGTTCTCGATGCGCGTCGCGAGGTCGAGCTTGGCCGACGCATGACGCGCTTGATCGACGACGTTGCCGATCGCGTCCTCGAGGTCGGTGCTCGAACCCGTCATGTAGTCGGGCAGCCGCACGCCCAATACGTCGCTGTTCGGCTGCACCTGGAACGTGCGCAGCAGAAACGCGTTCAGACCGAGCAGCTCGTGGCGGCGGAACCCCTTCTGCCGGTACGGCACGGTGATCTCGCCGATCGGTGCGGCGTGCTCGGCCTGCGGGTAACTCTCGTCCTCCACCAAGGCGATGCGCGTTTGAATCGCCGCCTGCTTCACGTCGAGCCGATCGTTTGCGACGCCGGCCGGCATGTGGCAGTCCTGGCACGACTTCGCGCCCGGTCGCGGCATCCGCTCGGTCTGGAAGCGGCTGTTCACCCACTCGACGTAGGTGTTCTGCTCGACATCGTGCGCCATCGCCGGCACGATCGGATGAATCTTGTTCGGCGCGTCGACGATGGGTAGGTCGATGCTGTGGCAGCTCGTGCACATGTGCGCAGAGGTCGTGATCGCAGCGAAGACCGGCTTCGCTCCGAGCGACTCGTTCATCGGATGCGTCGCGATGGTGTCGTTGTGGAACGGACCGTGCAGCACGTCGGGTTTGCCGACGTCGAAGAGCCCGGTGTTCTTGTGCTCGAGGACGTACGCCAGCGACGCGTCCTCGCGCTTGGTCTGCATGATGTGATGGCAGACCGTGCAGCTCACGCCGTCACGCGCCAGCCCGCCGTAGTGGAAGCCCGGATCGCTCGCGTCTTTCACGAACACCCACTTCTCGTCGAAGTGCGCGCCGGCGCCATGATCGAGCTCGTTCATGCGCTTGCCCATCACCCCGTGACAGCGCATGCACGTGTCGACGACTTGCCGCTGCAGCGTGGCGCGGGTCTGCGCCGGGTGGTTTCCGGCAATCTCCTTGGCCGGGATCGCCGCGACGTACGCGAGCTCGCTCTCGAGCTGCGAGAAGAAGATCGGATCGCGCCCGGCGAGCCCCATCGGCGACCAGCGCCACTCCCCGTACTCCGAAACGTTCACGCCGACCGGCGCCGGCGGCGGCGTCGCCGGAGCCGGCGGCGGCGTCCAGGACTGCGGCGGGTCGAGCCACATCGACGGACCCGAAGGCGGCCCCGACGACCCGGCGTGACAGCCCATGCACTGGTCGGACGTCATGAACTGCGGCGGCAATTGCGCGTGCGGGCGCGAGCGGAACGAGTCCAGCGGTTCGTCGGGAAACCGCTGCAGCCACGCCGGCAGGGCGGTGACGCGAGGGTGCGTCGCGAGCACCGCGTTTTTCTCGTGCTCGCGATCGAGCTGCTTGGACACCGCCTGCTCGGGTGCCGCCGGCGGCGGAGTGCGCCACGAGTCATCGACCTTGAACACCAGCGGCTCGCCCGGGATAGCCTTTGATGTTGTCGAGCGATGCGAACGTCGTCGCGACGTTCGCCGACGCGTGGCAGCGCAGACAGTACAAGCCGAAGCCCGCGTTCGGATACTGCGTGCCGCCGAAGGTCATCCCCTTACCGGTGGGCGTCGTCTTGGTGTAGACCTCGGCCCAGAACCAGCCGTCGCGCGACGCCGAGCTGCGCCGAATCATCACGGTCCAGTCGAGCGGCTTGAGCGCTTCACCGTGCTGGTTGCCGTACATCGCGGCCGGGGCGGGATACTGCTCCTTGATGATCACCGCGCCGTCGGCCGGCACGCCGCGGCGGCCGTTGCGCAGCCACGCCATCGCCTCGGGCGAGTAGTAGATGCGCACCGCCGGGTGGGTTCCGTAGTATTGTCCGTGGACGTACGGGCCGGTGTCCCGCACGTACTTGTCGACGCACCAGCCCAGCCGCCGGTACGGGTACAGATTCGGGCTGTTGCTCGGCACGTGGTTCGGATCGTCGCCGTAGAGGTAGCGCAGCATCTTCTGCTCGATCGCGGTCGGCTCACCCGGTGGAATTTGGCCCGGCGGCGGTAGCCGCAACGCGTCCGGAACCGGTTGCGCGCGCGGACACGGATCGATCTGCGACGAGGCGCCCGTCGCGCCGCGCGCCGGCGCGGCGCCGCGCATCGCCTCGAGGCCGAGCACCGCGGCGCCGGCAACGATCGCGAGCACGAGCAGCATGCACGCATGAAAACCCACCCTTTCGACAACCCGGACGTCAAAATAGGCCTTCGCCCGCTTGCGACACGCCGAGCCTGGTCTCCTGGGTTAGCGGACTAGTGCGTGCGACGTTGTATCCACGGAGGCCCGCCGCCGACCTCGACGGGATGCCACTGCGCGAACGGTAGACGCTCCAGTCGCGTAATGTGGTGAACGGCGCGATCGAACACGACGAGCTCCTCGCCCTCGATGACGAGGTTCGTGCGTTCGGTAGCGTCGGCGGAGCGGCACGCGATGCCGTTCTCACCGCCGCGGTACGCACGCCGTCCGATAACGCGACAGGGTCCCCACGGCACGCTGCGCGGGTAGCTGAGCGGCAAACGCAGGGATCGCAGCCCGGCGTCCGTCGCGGCATCGACGACGCGCATCGGCACCACGCTCGCGACCTGCAAGTCCGGGCGCTGCTCCGGCAGCAGATCGAAGAGCGTTGCGATCTCACCCTCGTAGGCTCGTCGGGCATTCCCAGCAGCGACGGCAATGGTCGCGCAGAGGTAGAGCACGCCGAATGAACCGGGTGGAAGCTACTTCGGGAACAACACCCGCGTCGAACCGGAGCGTTCGACTTCGTCGACGCGGGCGTAGGTGCGGCCGACGAAGTCCATGCTCGGGTTGGTCACGCCGAACCACATGCGCTCGTTCTTGAAGTGGTGCCAAAGGTGGTACTTCTTGGTCCAGCGGCCGAACGGGGTCTTGGGCACATACGGGATGTGGGCGACGTAGTGCACCCACTCGTACCACAGCAGCCCGACCACGCTGCCTAGCAACAGCGCCGCGCTGGTGCTCCAGTTTCGGGTGATTGCAAAGTAGATCGCCAGCGTCAGCGCAGCGACCGGTATCGCGAACCACAATGGCAGGAAGAGCAGGTCGAGTCGCGCGGGATCGACATGGTGATCGTAGTGCAACCGATGCTGCAGCCTGAGGATGAACGCATTTGCGCTGGCGCCGCATGCAGCAAGAACCGATGCGTCGTGTACTCCGAGACGAAGAACACCAGTGCACCGATCGCGATCGCGCCGGCGAGGGCTGGGCGCGAACGCGAACGCGTGCGTCGCGAACAGGCGACCAGCGTAACGGCCGCGAGCAACAACACCGTGTTGCTGCCGTGGCGCCAGAACCTGGCGAATGTCGTCATCAGCGTTCCTCCTCGGGCCGCCGCCGCGGTATCGCGTACCACGCTTCATCGCAGGCGCGGCGGTCCTGCTCGTCGAGCGCGACCTCGAGCGCGCCGAGCGAATCGCGCAGTTGTTCCGCCCGGCTGGCGCCGACGATCGCCGCCGTGACGCCGGGCTGGTCGAGCACCCAGCGCAGCGCGACGTGGGTGACCTTTTTGCCGCGCGACGCAACGTCGGCCGACAAACGCTCGACGATCTCGAGCTGCTCGTCCTGCCAGTACCGCTGCCGGTACATCGTCGCGGCGGTCCCCAGCGTGAACCGCGTCCCTTCACGCGGCTGCTCGCCCCGGCGATACTTGCCGGTCAGCAACCCCGCGGCCAGCGGGTTGAACACCACCGCGCCGACGCCGAACTCGCGCGCCGCCGGAAGCAGCTCCGCCTCTATCGCTCGGTACAACAGGTTGTAGCGCGGCTGCACCGCGTCGAACCGCACGGTCCGCTCGCGCTCGGCCGTCCACAACGACTGCATCAGTTGCCAGGCCGCGACGTTGCTGCAGCCGGCGTAGCGGATCTTGCCGGCGCGGCGAAGGTCGTCGAACGCCGCGAGCGTCTCGTCGATCGGGGTGTCCGCGTCCCAGCGGTGGATGTAGTACAGGTCGATCCAGTCGGTCTTCAACCGCCGCAGCGACGCGTCGCAGGCCTCGATCACGTGCCGGCGCGCATTTCCCATGTCGTTTGGGCCGGGGCCCATCGCGTTATAGACTTTGGTCGCGACGACGAAGCGGTCGCGCTTGCCCGCCAGCCAAGTCGCCGACGATCTCCTCGCTCCGTCCGACCGTTTCGAGCGTCCCGCCTACCGGATACACGTCGGCGACATCGATGAAGTCGATCCCGGCCGCCTCTGCCGCGTCCATGATCGCGAACGACTCGTCGCGCTCGGTTTGCAGGCCGAACGTCATCGTCCCCAGGCAAATCTCGGAGACCTTGAGGCCGGTACGGCCCAGCCGGACGGTGCGCATCGTCGCCCGGTTCTCGGCGGAACGCACCGGGACCCGGGCGCCACACCCTTGGGCGATTCTCAGTCAACGGGCTTAACATACGGCCATGCGGATGGGGGTTGTCGGCACATTCGGCGCCCTGCTCTTGGGAGCAGTACCCTGCGCGGCGAACGCCGCGGGGCAAATCGCGCCCCCGACCCTAACGCCGCTCGTCGCCCAAGCCGTGAACGCGGCGTGCCCGGGCGCCGAGCGCTACACGCTAGCGCTGACCCGCGGTATCGGCGACGCGGAGGCTGCGGCAGCGATGCGTTTCTTCACCGCATGCCAGGCGGCGACGCGGCGTGATACCCCTTCGTGGACGAACGACGTCGCATCGGTCGCGCTGGGCGCGGCCGACCTCTCGCGCGGACTGCTCGACCACGATCCGTCGGCGTTGAAGCAAGCCGTCGATGCGACCGCCGAGTTGCGCTCGCGCACCGCCGCGACCGACGAGGCGATCCGAAGCTGGGTGACGATCCCCGACGAGTTCGATGCGTTCAAACGCGTGGCCGTGATCCGGACGGATTGCGCTGCGGGCGCTTGGATTACCGACGCCGCGTACATCAACGTCGCCGCGCACGCTGGACGCTCGTGGATCACTGAGCCGCGCGAGCCGACCACCTGCCCGCGTTACGCCAACACGGCGCGATGGGACCGCTTCGAGCGGACCGACGTTGGTCAGAGCGACCGGCCGAGTTCCGATCCCGTTCGGGCAGATCACGATCTCATGTTCCCGCGGCCGGAGCCGCCGTAGTCACCCGGACGCCGCACGATCTTCTCCGTTCAGAAGGGTAGAAATCACATCATGAAACGACATCTTGCGGCGATCTTCGGAGCTGCCCTCATGGCTGTGGCGCTCGGAACGACTGCGACGGCCGGGCCGGAGGCGACACCGATGCTCACCCCGCTTGCTGCGCGCGACGTCGTCGACGCTTGCCCGGGTACCGAGCGTTTTGCTGCCGCGCTCATACGCGGAGCAACCGCCGCGGAAGCCCGCGATGCGCGCGTGGCGTTCGCCGACTGCGCGGCGCAGCCGCGTCTCCCCGGCTTCGAGTGGAAAACCGAAGCCGCCCACCTTGCGCTCGCCGGCTCCGAGCTCACCGTCGGGCTCGCCACCAACGACGCCGGCGCGATTCGACGGGCAGTCGACGCGACCAACGATTTGCGCGCGCTCAGCCTCGCGACTGACGATCAGATCCGCGAATGGCGCGTCATTCCGGACACCTTCAACAGCGTGAGCCGGCGGCCGATCACCCTGGGCTACATGACCTACCGCGTAGGCGACAGCCTGACCGCACGCCGGCCCTTCACGACCGATCAGATCATCGTAACCAGCGCCGCGTACGTCAACCTCGCCGCGCGCCGCACCGATGCGTGGATCCACACGATCTCAACGTCGTAACTCAGGACGCGGCGTGTAAGGGCGACGGCCGCGGCGGGTTGCCCGTCATCAGCGCGTTGGCGATGCGCAGCGGGTCGAAGTCCGAGACCGGCACGACACCGGCATCGTCGCCGCCGCGCCGAGCGGCGCGCAGCGCTTCGATCGCTTCGGGCAGCGCGAACTGCTCGCCGACGTAGCCGGCGACGAAGCGCCCGCCGCGGATCTCGCCGCGCGCCTCCATCCGGCGCAGCGCGCGCAGCAGCTCGCGCCACGGCGGGGCCAGCGTCTCGCGAGCGACGACGTCGCGGAACACGACGCCCCAGCGCTCGAGCAGCCGGCGCGCGAACGCATCGGCGTCGATCCGTTCGGTCGCCGACGAGAGCCGCGTCCAGCGTCCGCTCGAAGAGCGCGGCCGGGCGCGCAGTCCCTTTTCGCCGAGCCGGCGCTTCGCGTCGATCAACGAGCGGAGCGCGTCGAAGCCGTCCGCCGTCACCAGACCGGCGGCGACGAGCTGCCACAGGGCCTCTTCCACCTCGGCGGGCAGACGTTTGGTGCCGCGCACGATATCGGCGAAGAACGGCGCCCCGCGTCGCGCGATCTCGTCGAGCACTTCACGGGCGGCGTATGACAGCGCGGCGTTCTCCTCGCCGTCGCGGGTGACGATGAGCGCCTCGCCGTCCTCGCGCTTGAACAGCGAGATCGGCGCGATCTTGGTCGGCCGGATGCGGCGCGTGCGTTCGGCACCCTCTTCCTGCGCGAGCGCTGGATGGGGCGAGAGCCGGCCCCACATGACTTCGCCCGAATAGCAGAGCTTGTCGAGGTATTCGCGCTTGTAGCCGGCGACGCGCGCCGGCAAGACCGATGCTTCCCAGGCCGCCGCCGGTATCTCATAGCCTTCGAGCTGCTTGATGATCTGCAGCGTTCCGTCGATGCCGTGTAGCCGCGACGCCGGCGCGACGTGCTGCCAGCGATAGACGAAGCGCACGTACTCGGCGGTGCTGACCGGCTCGATCTCGCGCCGCAGCTGACCCAGCGTGAGGCGATGAATGCGGGCGAGGACGCGGCGATTGCACCACTCCTCGTCGGCGCCGCGGAAACGCCCGCGCAGCAGCTGTCCTTCGGTTTCGAGCCGGATCAGCGCCGTCGAAACGGCGTCCGCGTCGATCGCGAAGCGCGCCGCCAAGTGCGCGACGGTGACCGGGCCGCTCGATTCGAGCCAGCCGCGCAGGATCTCGGCCAGCGCCTCTTCGGGCGTGGCAGGCAACGGCTGCCGCGGCGCCACCGCCGCGATCGGCGGCTCGACCGTCACACCCGGGTAGACGGCGCGCGCAAGATCGATCCGCTCCGCGCACGTCCAGAGCCGCAGCGAACCGGCCGTCAACGTCGTCGCTCGGTTCTGCGCGACCAGCTCGTCGAACCAACCGTTCCACTCCGCCACGGGCGGCAGCACGACCAGGGTGTCGAGCGCGTCGTGCAGTTCGTCGGCGTCGCGCACGACCGGCCACACCGACTCCGCCACCTCGCCGATCGCCTCGGGATCGAGGATGCCGATCCCGCCTTCGCCGTCGCTGCGAATCGTGCGGCGCAGAGTGACGGCCCGCGCGCGGCGCTCTTCGAGCGGCGCGTCGTCGAGGTACGCGTACGGGTTCGCGTTGAGGATCTCGTGGCAAAACGGCGACGGCTCCGCGGTATCGACCGCGACGGTGCGAATCGTTCCGGCCTCGACCGCGCGCAGAACCTCGGTCAACCCGTCGAGATCCATCGCTTCGCGCAGACAGTTGTCGATCGTCTCGCGCACCAGCACGTGGTCGGGAATCCGGATCGGCCCGGTCAGGTTTTCGGCGCAGGCCGCGGCGTCGGGGAAGCACGACGCCAGCAGATCCTCGGCGCGCATCCGCAGGATCTGCGGCGGCACCTTCTTGCCGCCGTTGAAACGCAAGATCGCCAGCGCGCGCATCGCGTTCCAGCGCCAGCGCGCGCCGAACACCGGTGCGGGCAGCAGCGCTTGGGTCAGCGTGTTCTCGACGCTGGCCGACTTGACGTACTCCCACACGATCTCGAGTGGGAACGCGTGCTGATCGCTCAGCGACAAGCAGACGCCGTTGTCGGTCGCCGCCGCCTGCAGCTCGATGTTGAACGAGCGGCAGAACTTCTTGCGCAGCGCGAGCCCCCACGCACGGTTGATCCGCGCGCCGAACGGCGTGTGCAGGATCAACTGCATCCCGCCGGCCTCGTCGAAGAACCGCTCGGCGACGATCGTCGTGTCGGTCGGCACGGTACCGAGAACGGCCTTGCCGGCGCGCACGTATGCGACGGCCTGCTCGGCGCCGGCGAGGTCGAGGGCGCACTCGTCGATCAGCCACTTCGCGGCCTCGGCGTCATCGCGCTCGTCGATCGCCGCCCGGATCAGCGCGACCTCGTGCGACAGCTCGATCGTGCGGCCCGGCCCTTCGCCGTTCCAGAACGGGATCGACGGCGGTGCGCCGTGCGCATCGGCGACGCGCACGACGCCGGTCTCGACGCGGCGAATCTGCCACGAGGTCGTGCCGAGCAAGAAGATGTCGCCGGCCATGCTCTCGACCGCGAAATCCTCGTCGAGGGTGCCGATCACGTGACCGTCGGGCTCGACGACGACGTTGTAGTTCGCCGTTTCGGGGATCGCGCCGCCCGAGGTGATCGCGGCCATGCGCGCGCCGCGCCGGCCGCGCAGCCGGCCGTTGACCCGGTCGTGGTGCAAGAACGTCCCGCTGCGGCCGCGCGACGTGGCGACGCCGTCGGCCAGCATCGTGACGACGTCGTCGAAATCTTTGCGCGGCAAGTCGCGGTACGAGTACGAGCTGCGCACCAGCGCGTAGAGCTCGTCGGTTCCCCAGTCGCCGGCGCCGCAAGCGGCGACGATCTGCTGCGCGAGGATGTCGAGCGGCGCCGGCGGGATGCGCAGCGCGTCCATCGTGCCGCTGCGGATCCCGCGCACGATCGCCGCGCACTCGAGCAGCTCGTCGCGAGTCGTCGCGAACAGCCGGCCCTCGGGAAGCGCGCCGACCCAGTGGCCGGACCGGCCGATGCGCTGCAGCGCGACCCCGATCGCGCGCGGCGAGCCGAGCTGCACGACCAGGTCGATCGAACCGATGTCGATCCCGAGCTCGAGCGACGCGGTGGCGACGACCGCGCGCAGCTCGCCGTTCTTGAGCTTGGTCTCGGCGTCGAAACGCAGCTCTTTGGCCAAGCTGCCGTGATGCGGCATGACGACGCCTTCGCCGAGCCGCTGCTGGAGCGCGAAGGTGACGCGCTCGCTCATGCGGCGCGTGCTCACGAACACCAAGCGTCGTGCGGTGCGCGCGGATCAGCTCGGCCAGCCGGTCGTAGATCTCGCCCGACATCTCGTTGCTGGCGACGCAGCTCAGCTCGTCCGACGGGACTTCGACGGCCAGCTTCATCGCGCGCCGGTGGCCGACGTCGACGACCTGCGCGGCCGGGCTCAGAAAACGCGCGACCGTCTCGATCGGCCGGACGGTCGCCGAGAGGCCGATGCGCTGCGGCTTGCGCCCGCTCTCGCCTTCGACGAGCGCGTCGAGCCGCGCCAAGGTCAGGCTGAGGTGCGAGCCGCGCTTGTCGGCGGCCATCGCGTGAATCTCGTCGACGATGACCGTCTGCACGCGCGCGAACAGCCGCCGCGATTTCTCGGCGGTCATCAGGATGAACAGCGACTCGGGCGTCGTCACCAGAACGTGCGGCGGCTTGCGCAGCATGCGCGCGCGCTCGGATTGCGTCGTGTCGCCGGTGCGCGTCGCGGTGCGGATCGGCGCGAGCGCGATCCCGCGCGCCTCGGCGGCGGCGAGCAGCTCGCCCAGCGGCGTCTCGAGGTTCTTGCGCACGTCGTTGGTGAGCGCTTTGAGCGGCGAGACGTAGACCACGAGCGTCTCGTCGGGGAGCGAACCGTCGATCGCCCGGCGGATCAGATCGTCCAAGCACAAGGTGAAGGCGGCCAGCGTCTTCCCCGAGCCCGTCGGCGCGGTGATGAGCACGTCTTGGCCGGCGCGGATCAGCGGCCAGCCTTGGACCTGCGGCTCGGTCGGCTCGCCGTACCGATCGGCGAACCAATCGGCGACGAGCGGATGAAAAGCATCCACCACGGTCCTCGTTTCAACCCTCGGCGGCGGTGTCCGTTTGCGCCGGCGAGAGGCTCGCTACGGCGGGGCGACGCACAGTCACGCGCGATGACGTTCCGGAAGATCCTGCTGGCCGCGACGCTCGCGTCGCTTGCGTCCGCCTTCCCGGCAGCGGCCGGCGCGCAGGGGCTGCCGCCGCCTCCTCCTCCGCCGCCGGTCCCGCCCTCCGCGTCGCCGGCGCCCGGCACCGAGCCCGCGTCGCCGTCGCCGCAGGCGACGCCGTCGGCGTTCCCGTCGCCGTCGGAAGCGCCCGCACCGGGATCCAGCGCGTCACCGGTTCCGCTCCGCGTCGACCGCGCGCGGGTCGGCGTCGTCCCCGGCGCAAGCGTCGTCGTTCACGTCGCCGGGGGCGTGGGATCGCTCGTCGCGTCGCCGTCGTTCTCGGGCGTCGAGGTCGTCTCGGATGCCTCGGGGCGCACGCTCACCCTGACCGGCGTCGCGAACGGCCGCGGCACGGTTACCATTTCCGACACGCGCCGGCGATACGGCGGTCGTCAACGTCCTCGTCGCTCCCCGCGCCGGCGTCGTGCCGGCGGATGCCACCGTCGAGCTGGCCGGTACGGTATCGCCGCAGTTCGTCACCGCGCGCGTCCAAGACGCCATCGCGCAGCTCGCGCAGATGCAGCCCGGGACGACGCTGCCGTCAACGGCCTGACCGCGGGCACCCTCCATGCCGGCGACACGCTCGAGACGCAAGCGCGTGTCGTCGTTCAAGGCAACGACGCGTACGTCGACCAGAGCGGCACGACGAACGTGCACCTGCGCGTCGCGGCGCTGCCGCGGCTCGATCCAGCGGTGCTCTACTACAGCGACGACCCCGAGCGGCTCGGCCCGCTCGACGACGGCGTGCTCTTCCGCGGCACGATCGACGCGTCGCTGCCGGTGCGCGTCTATGCGTACCACGTCTCCGACGTGCCGCGCCGGTTGTACCTCGCGCTGAGCTCGGCCACCGGAACGTCGCACGTTCAGGTGCTCGGCGCGGCGGCCGGTCCGACCGACGCGTTCTCGTACGTCGGGCATCTTTCGACGCTCCGCTATCTGCTCGAGCGCGCACCGCAAGAGAGCGTCGTGACGACGGTTTCGTCCGCCGCGCCGGTTCTCGTTCCGCTGGGCGCAGGCTCGATGCTCGCCGGCCAGTTGATCGCAGCGATCTACGACCTGCGCGTGCTCGACGGCGGACCGGTAAGCGTCATGGTCGTCGCGGCGAGCAGCGGCGTCGATCCGGCGACGCTGCTCGCGCAGCCCGAGCATCCCAGCGACGGCCATTTCCGGCGCGGCGAGTTCTCACTGGCGAACGTGCCGCCGCTGGCGATCTCGTACACCGCCGGCGCGCCGGAGCCGGAGCCGTTCACCGTCGGCGTGCGCTACTTCGCCGACGGTCGCGCCGCGTTTCCGAACACGCGGCCGGACATTACCGCGGCCGCCGGACAGCGCGCGCCGCTCGCCGGCGACTACGGCGTGCTGCGCAATGTCGCATTGCAACTCGCCAATCCGACCGCGGCGCCGCAGAACGTCTATCTGTACGAGCAGCCCGGCGCGAACGGCGGCGTCACGACGACGATCTGGTTCGACGGCGACGCCGCGCCGACCGAAGTTCGGTGCGTCAGCGATCCGTCGCAGCGCTACCTCGTCAAGGGCTTTGGTCTGGCTCCCGGGCAGACGCTCGACGTGACCGGCACGTACATGACCGACGGCACCTCGTTTCTCCCGCTCTCCTTCGGCCTGACCGCGACCCAGCCGCCGGTCGCGCCGGCGAACGCCTGCGGGCCGAAACCCGACGCACCGTCGAACTAGCGCGCGATGCAGAAATCCACCGTCCAGGCGCAACCCCTCATAGCGGTACGCAATGTTCGGGCAAGTAGTCGCTGGTACACCGCACTGCTCGGAGCAGACTCCCTTCCGGAACACCGCCATCGCGACGGGTACGATCGGATCTCGTGCTCGGGTCAGTTGGTTCTCCAACTGCACGCTTGGGACGAGGAACACCACCCCAACCTCGTCAACGCAGACGCAGCGCCGCCGGGGCATGGTGTCTTGCTGTGGTTTGAGGTAGACGATTTTGACTCGGTCGTGGAGCGAGCTCGCGGCTTGGGCGCCGAGATTGTCGAAGAGCCTCACCTCAACCCCGCGCCCCAGCACAGAGAGATGTGGCTTCGCGATTCCGACGGTTATGTGGTGGTGGTTGCCAGTCCGGACGGTGAATGCGGTTCGTAGATTCTGCCCGTCGATCAGGCCCTGGCGGGGGCGCGCGCCAAGAGACGTTTCACGCGTGAACTGAAGCTGCCGAATGCTGCGCGCAGGGCGTGGCGGCGCGATACGACCGGGACAGGGTCGACCAGCACGGTTGGATCCGCGGCGCCGAGGGCGCGCACCGGCGACGTCGCGTCGATGGCATAGCCGGCCGCATAGGCGAGCTGGTTGGACGCGTAGCGGTCCAGCGCGTAGCGGTAATTCACCATGATCCCGCACGATTGCTCGATCCCGCGCGAGGTCGGATCGCCCAGCCAGTCGAGGCGCTCGATCGTCGCGCCGTTGGCGAGGTGGAAGCGCTCGACCGCATCCCGCGGCGCGCCGTTGCCGCGCTTTGCGACGAGCAGATAACGCGCGGCAAGGCGCAGCAGCGGGTCGCGTAACGCCGCCACCGCGGCGGGCTTACGATGCCAGCCGGGCGCCGCGAGCGCCGCGCGAACATCGGCATCGACCCGGTCACCCAGCTCGCGCACCCAATCGGCGAAGCCCGGCAGCGGCGAGAGCGTGGCGAACGTGCGCAGGCGCGGCAGCTCGGCACGAAGTTGCTCGACCGCGTGTTTGATCAGCGCGTTGCCGAACGGGATACCGCTCAGCCCGCGCTCGGTGTTCGAGATCGAGTAGAACGTCGCGGTGCGCGCTTGGGTCGCATCGACGCGCGGCGCCTCGGGGTTGAGGATGCTCGCGGATCGACGACCGGCAGTTCGTCGGTGAGCGCGACCTCGGTGAACACGACCGGCGTCGCCGGGAGCGCGGGGTGGAAGAACGCGTAGACGCGCCGGTCCTCGTCGAGCCGGTCCTTGAGGTCGAACCAACCACGCACCGCGTGCACCGCTTCCGAGCGCGCCAAACGTTCGAGCAGCGCCGCGGAGTCGGACCAGGTCAGCCGCCGCATCTCGAGCAGCCCGAGGTCGACGCGCGAGGCGAGAAACACGCGCAGGTCCTCGTCGAGCGGGGCGAGGTCGGCTGCGTCCGGGCGCTTGTCGAGGAAACCTAGCAGCGCCGCGCGCAGATCGACGACGAACTCGAGATCGCCCGGCGGCGCGGCGAGGTGCGCGAGCACGCCGGTCGCGCCGCGGCTCGAGGTCACGCCGCAGCCGAGCTAGCGCGATGCGCCGCTCGACCGAATCGCCCGCCGCGCCGACCTGACCGAGGTCGCGCTCGACGCGCGGCGGCATCGACGTCGATCGCATCGAGCAATCCGCAGGAACCGCAACAGCTCGTCGTCCTTCGCGACCGCGAGCGTCGAGCGTACCGTCCGGACGTGGTCCCGCGCCGCCACGTCTCCCACCGACAGGAGTCGCAGCGCGTCGATCGCTCGTTCAATCGGGGTCGTTCGCGGCGCCATCCTGCACCGTACAACCGGGGCGGCGACGAGCTTGGTTTCCGGACGGCACGCCGGGCGTCACCCTTCGACCGGCTCAGGGTGACGGCGTTACCGCAGGCTCGGGTGACAGCGCTTACCGCGCCGCTGCTCGGGAGACGGCGCGGGCGGCGAAGACGTCGGCCATTGCGGTTCGGTACGAGGCCGAGGCGAACGTATCCGAACGTGCTTGGACGCCGCGCGCGGCGCCGGCGCAGGCCGCTCGCACGGCATCGGCATCGTCCGCCCTCACGCCTTTGAGTGCGGCTTCGACGCCGGTCGCGCGGAACGCCGCGTCACCGATGCCGGTAACCGCGACGCGTGCGGAGCCGATCGTGCCGCCGTCGACCGTGAGCGCGACCGCGACGCCGACGACGGCATAGTGCGACGCCGGATGGTGGAACTTCACGTACGCCGACTTCGGCGCCGCATCGAACCCGATCTTGGTGAGCAGCTCGTCGGCGCCCAGCGCGGTCTCGAACATTCCACGGAAGAACTCCGCCGCCTTTGAGCTCGCGCGCGCCGTTCTTGCCGACCAGCGTGAACGTCGCGTCGAGCGCCTGCAGCACGGCCGGATAGTCGGCTGACGGGTCGCCGTGCGCCGACGCGCCGCCGATCGTCCCGCGGTTGCGAACTTGCGGATCACCCAAGTCGTTGGCGGCGTCCCACAGCGCGGGCGCGCTGCGCTTGAGGGCATCGCTCGCGGCGAGCGACGCGTGCTTGGTCAGCGCGCCGATCGTGATGCGTCCGCCGCCCGCGTCGATCGTGTCGAGCTGCGGAATGTCCGGCGATGTCGATGAGCACCGCGGGCGCGGCCAGGCGCAGCTTCATCATCGGGATGAGGCTGTGGCCGCCGGCGAGCAGCTTCGCGTCGTCGCCGTGCTCGCCGAGCAGCCGGATTGCTTCATCGACGCTGCTCGCACGCTTGTATTCGAACGCCGCCGGAATCATCTCACGCTCCCGTTCTGTTTCGGCTGCATCGCGGACCAGAGCTTTTCGGGCTTGAGCGGCATGTCGATGTGGACCACTCCGAACGGCGCGAGCGCGTCGATCACGGCGTTCGCCACGGCCGGCGTCGAACCGATCGTTCCCGCTTCGCCGCAACCCTTGATCCCCAGCGGGTTGACGGTCGTTCCGGTCACGGTGTGGTCGAGCTCGTAGTGCGGAACCTGTTCGGCGTGCGGGATCGCATAGTCCATCAGCGTACCGGTGAGAAGCTGACCGTCATCGCTGTAGACGACCTCCTCGAACAGCGCTTGGGCGAGACCTTGCGCGATCCCGCCGTGGATCTGGCCTTCGACGATCATCGGGTTCAACAGCCGCCCGCAATCGTCGACCGCGACGTACTGCACGACCTCGACCTGGCCGGTGCGCGCGTCGACTTCGACGACGCAGACGTGCGTGCCGAACGGGAACACGAAATTTGGCGGCTCGAAGCGGCGCGTCGCGTCGAGGCCGGGTTCGAGGCCGGGCGGCAAGTTGTCGCCCATGAACGCCGCGAAACCCGCTTCGGGCGTCGACATCGATTTCGACGGATCGCCCTTGATCCCGATCTTGCCCGTCGCGGTACTCGAGGTCGTCGGGATTGGCTTCCCATTGATGGGCGGCGATCTTGATCGCCTTGGCTTGAATCGTTTCGATCGCGAGCTTGAGCGCCGCCCCGCCGACCGCGGTTCCGCGCGAACCGAACGTACCGACGCCGTACTGCACCTTGTCGGTATCACCGTGCACGACGGTCACCTGGTCGATCGGAACGCCGAGCTCGTCGGCGACGATCTGCGCGAAGGTCGTCTCCTCACCTTGTCCGTGCGGCGAGATCCCGGTCAGCACGGTGATGCTGCCGGTCGGCTCGACACGAATCGTCGCCGAGTCCCAGCCGGCGGCGGGCATCGCGGCCGACGGGCCCATCCCACAGACCTCGACGTACGTCGACAAGCCCGATTCCGAGATAGCGGCCCGCTTTGCGCAGCTCTTCCTGCCGTTTGCGCAACCCGGCGTAGTCCACGATCTTCAACGCCTTGTCCATCGTGGTCTCGTAGTCGCCGGAATCGTAGGTCAGACCGGTCGCCGTCGTGTGCGGAAACGACGTCGAGGCGATGAAGTTCTTGCGCCGCACCTCGGCCGGATCGAGGCCGAGCCGCTGCGCGACCATGTCGATCGAGCGTTCGATGAAGAACGTCGCCTCGGGCCGGCCCGCCCCGCGATAGGCGTCGGTCGACATCGTATTGGTGAACACGCCGACGACCTCGGCGCTGATGTTCTCGAAACGATAGCAGCCGTGCGCCATCAAGAGCGTCAGCGTCGGTACGACCGGCGTGAGCAATTGATGGTATGCACCGAGGTTGGCCGTGATCTTCAGCCGCATTCCGGTGATCGTGCCGTCGCTCTTGGCGGCGATCTCGAGATCGTCGATCTGGTCGCGGCCGTGGATCATCGCCTGGAAGCATTCCGAGCGCGTCTCGATGTACTTCACCGGGCACTCGAGCTGCATCGCGACCCAGCTCACGACTGCCTCTTCGGCGTAGACGTTGAGCTTGGCGCCGAAACCGCCGCCGACTTCGGGCGCGATCACGCGGATGTGATTCTCGGGGACGCCCAGGACGACGGCCAACTGCGTGCGCAGCAGGTGCGGGATTTGGGTCGCCGAGTAGATCGTGAGCTGCTGCATCCCGGCGTCCCAGTTGGCGACCATCGAGCGCGGCTCGATCGGTACCGGGGCGACCCGCTGGTTGACGATCCGCTGCTTGATGACGACGTCCGCTTCGGCGAAGGCCTTGTCGGTGTCCCCGGCCGCGAACGGCATCGTGAACGCGACGTTGGTGCCGAGCGACTCGTGCACGTACGGCGGCCCGCCTGCGGCCTTCTCGACGTCGACGACGGCCGGAAGAATCTCGTACTCGACGGCGACGAGCTCGGCGGCGTCGCGCGCGGCGTACGCCGACGACGCGACGACGATCGCGACGGCGTCGCCGACGACGCGTACCTCGTCGAGCGCGAGCATGTAGTGCGGCGGCGTCTTGAGGTCGGCCATCTTGTGAGCGACCGGTAGCGACGACTTGACGCCGTGGGCGTGGTGCAGATCGTCTCCGGTATACACGGCGAGCACCTGCGGATCGGCTTTGGCCTCGCGCAGTATCGATGCTGACGATCTTGGCGTGCCCGTGCGGGCTGCGCACGAATGCGGCGTAGACGGTGCCGACCTGGCGAACGTCGTCGACGTACGTCGCGCGGCCGGTGATGAGACGGGGATCTTCGCGGCGCCGAATGCGCGCGCCGACCATTGCGGTGAAGGCCATTACGTCTTCGCTTCCTGGAGCTGCTGCGGGATGATCTCCTCACCCGACGGCGGCGGTTCGACCGCCGGCGGGTGCATCGGCATCAATTCGTTCACGCTATGGCGCGCGGTTCCGTCGCGCATCGCTTTTGCGGCCGCGCGCACCGACTTGACGATGTTCTCGTAGCCCGTGCAGCGGCACAGATTCCCTTCGAGACCGGCGCGGATCTCGTCGTCGCTGGGATCGGGATTGCGCTGCAGCAGGTCGACGGCGCTGACGATCATCCCGGTGGTGCAATAGCCGCACTGCAATCCGTGCGACGACCAGAACGCTTCCTGCATCGGGTGCAGCGCGTCGGCCGCGCCGATCCCCTCGATCGTCGTCACCTCGTGACCTGCGGCCTGGACGGCGAACACCGTGCAGCTCTTCACCGATTCGCCGTCGAGCAGCACGGTGCACGCACCGCAGCTCGACGTGTCGCAGCCGATGTGCGTTCCGGTGAGGTTCAGGCTATCGCGCAATGCGTGCGCGAGCAGCAATCGCGGCTCGACATCGAGAAAAACCTGTTTCCCATTGACCGTGAGATCGATCTGCATGGAACTGCTCCGTGGGAAAGCGGGGCCGAGAAGCTAGCGTGGGGGTGAAGAAAACTCCTTCGCCGGTTGAGCACGTGCCTTGCGTCGCTTCATCGATTCCAGCCGCGCGATTTTTTCCGCGAGGAACCGCCGATATATGACATCGTGATAGATTATCCGGATCATCTCTCACCTTTTTCAGAAAGCCCCCAGACAACGCTCCAGCCGCGGATGCCGCGATCGGGAATCGTACGCCGGAATCGCCGTGCCGGGTCCAGAACGGCAGCGTCGTGCCGCAACCCGTCGACGTTGACGATCTCCGAGCGGGGCTGATGGGCGTCGGTTACGTCGCGGACGCGGGACTGGCGACCGCCTTGGCTTGCGGCGTGAGCCTGGGCCGCGCGGTCTTGCTCGAGGGCGACGCCGGCGTCGGAAAGACCGACGCGGCACGCGCGCTGGCCGCGGTCTTCGGCGCGCAACTGTTGCGGCTGCAATGCTACGAAGGACTCGATCTCGCGGCAGCCGCGTACGACTGGAACTACGGCAAACAGTTGCTGGCGATCCGGACGGCCGAGGCCTCACCCGGCCGTGGAGCGGGCGAGGACGGGCGCGCGCCCGACCTGTATGCCGACGACTTTTTGATTCGCCGCCCGCTGCTGGCGGCACTGAGTGCGACGCGCGAGCGCGGCATCGTCCTGCTGATCGACGAGATCGATCGCGCCGACGACGAGTTCGAGGCGTTCCTGCTCGAGTTCTTGGCCGACTTCGCGATCTCGATCCCCGAACGCGGCACGATCGCCGCGACGCACCCGCCGATCGTCGTGCTCACCTCGAACCGGACGCGCGACCTACACGACGCGCTCAAGCGGCGCTGCTTCTACCACTGGATCGGGCACCCGACCGTCGAGCGCGAGATCGAGATCATTCGCCTCCATCTGCCGGACGTGGCTCCGGAGCTGGCCGGCGACGTCGCTCGCGCGTCGGCGAGTCTGCGCGAGCGCGGGCTGCGCAAGGCACCCGGTATCGCCGAATCGCTGGACTGGACGCAAACGCTGGCGCTGCTGGGCGCGCGACGTCTCGAGCCGGACGTCTTCGAGCCGTCGCTGGGCAGCGTGCTCAAGTACCCGGAGGACATCGACGTTGCCCGTGCATCGGAAGCGGCGATCGTCGCCGCGGCGCGCGGCCCTTCGACCGGTTCGGGTTGAACCGGGCGGCGTGAACGGCGTCGACGCGGCCGCGCTGGCAGCCGGCTTCGACCGCGCCCTGCAAGCGCGGGGCGTCGCGGCCGGGACGCGACGCGCCCAGACGTTCGCCGAGGTGCTGTGCGTTCTGCCGCCGGCGTCGAGCGGCGCGATGTACTGGCGCGCGCGCGCGGCGATGCTGCCGGATATCGGCGACCTCGACGCCTTCCAGGCTGCCTACCTGGAGTTCTTCGGCGCGCTGGACGATGCGGACGCGCTGCGCCGGCTGGTCCGCACGGTCGACGCGCCGCGGACCGGCGCCGAACGCGCCCAAGCGCGAGACGATCCCGCCGCCTCCGTCGGACCGGCCGGCCGATCGAGCGCCTCGCCGAACGGGCGCCCATCCAATGGATCGTGGCTTCGAGCGAGGACCGGCTCACCGACAAGGCGTTCGAGGACCTCGACGAAGCCGAGCGCGTCGCGATGATGCGGCTGATCGCGCGCGTTCGCACGGCGGCGGAGCTGCGCGCCTCGCGGCGCCGCCGCGCCCACGCGCACGGCGACCGCTTCGACTTCCGGCGCACGCTGCAGAGCGCCGCACGCACGGCGGGCGAGCTGGCGCGTCAGCGCACGACACGCCGCCGGCTGCGCGTTCGCCCCGTCGCGTTTCTGCTCGACGTCTCCGGATCGATGACACCTTTCGCCCGCGCGCTCGTGCAGTACGCGCGGGTCACCGCCGCAGCACGGCCGGCGGTGAGCGCGTTCGCGTTCGCCACCCGGCTCACCGATCTCACGCCGCTGCTCAAGCGGGCCGCCGACGACCGGCTGATGAGCGCCATCGCCCAAAACGTGCACGACTACGGCGGCGGGACGCGGATCGGCGCAGCCCTGCGCACCTTCAACGAGCGCTACGCGGCGCGCGGGGCGGCCCGGGGCGGGACGGTCGTGATCCTCTCCGACGGCTGGGAACGCGACGATCCGGCCCTCGTCGGAACCGAGATGGCGCGGCTGCGGCGCCTGACCCGGCGGATCGTCTGGGTCAACCCGCACAAGCGCCATGCGGCGTACGAACCGCTGGCACGGGGGATGGCGGCTGCGCTACCGTATCTCGACGCCTTCTTGTCGGGTCACAACCTGAGGACGCTGGAAGCGGTGGCCGACGCCATCGAAGGGAGATTCGGATGATCGACGTCCTCGACACGGTCGAGCGCTGGCGGCGCGACGGCCAACGCATCGCGATCGCGACCGTCGTCGGCGTCGAGAAGTCGGCACCGCGCGATCCCGGCTCGGCGATGGCGGTGAACGAACGCGGCGACGTCGCCGGTTCGGTCAGCGGCGGCTGCGTCGAGTCGGCGGTGTACGAGGAAGCGCAGGACGCGATCGCCACCGGCCGCCCGCGGCTGGTGACCTACGGCATCAGCGACGCCGACGCGATCTCCGTCGGACTGACGTGCGGCGGCACCATTCACGTGTTCGTCGAGCGGCTCGACTGGTGATCTTCGAGCGCCTCGCCGCCGCCCTGCGCGCGGACGAGCCCGTCGCGCTCGTCACGCGAATCGACGGAGCGCGCGCCGGGGCGAAGCTGCTCGTCTTCGAGGACGAGGTGCTGGGCGATCTCGGCACGCCCGGTCTGAACGTCGCCGCCGCCGGCGAGGCGCGCGCGCTGCTCGCCGTCGGAGAGACGGCGATGCGGACGTTCGGAGAAGACGGTGAACCGGTCGGCGTCGAGGTGCGCCTGTTCATCGCCGCCTACGCGCCCAAACCGGTGATGTACGTCTTCGGAGCGATCGACTTCTCGCGCGCGATGGCCCGCATCGGGAAGTATCTCGGTTACCACGTGACGGTGATCGACGCGCGTCCGGTCTTCGCCACCAAAGCGCGGATCCCGGACGCCGACGAAGTCGTCGTCTCTTGGCCCGACGAATTCTTGTCGACAGCACCAGTCGACGACCGCACCGCGCTCATCGTGCTCACCCACGACGTCAAGTTCGACATCCCGCTGCTGCAGGTGGCGCTGCGCACCGGTGCCGGCTACATCGGCGCGATGGGAAGCCGGCGCACCCACGCCAACCGCATCGAGGCGCTGCGCCGCGCCGGCGTCTCGGAGGCCGACCTCGCGCGGATCAGCGCGCCGATCGGCTTGGACATCGGTGCGCGCACGCCCGAAGAGACGGCGATCTCGATCGCCGCCGAGATCATAGCGCTGCGCGAACGGCGGCGCGGCGGCCGCCTGCGCGAAGGTACGTTGCCGGTGCACAACGACCGCAGCACGGTCTCGGCGTCGTGACGATCGACGACGGGTTCGACGTCGACGCGCCGATCGACCGGGTGTGGCCGGTGCTGCGCGACATCCCCCGCGTCGCGACCTGCATTCCGCGGGCCGAGATCACCGAGATCGTCGACGAGCGCACCTACCGCGCGCGGGTCTCCGTCAAGGTCGGTCCGGTCGAGGTCAGCTATCGCGCCACGATCACCGTGGAGGAGCTCGACGACGCCGGCCACGCGGCACGGTTCAAGGTCAAGGGCGACGAGGCGCGCGGCCGCGGCGGCGTCACCGCATCGGTCGAGTCGAAAGCAACCGAGCTGGACGGCAAGACCCACATCGCGATCCACACCGACGCGCAGATCAGCGGGATCGTCGCGACCGTCGGCGGGCGGCTGATCGAGGGTGTCGCGCAAAAGACGATCGCCGCATTCGCGGCCAACCTGGCCAAGCTCGTATAAGTGAAGGTGCCGCGGAGAACGGTAGAAAACGGGGTCTGCCGCCCGTGACCATGCATACGACGAACCAATTTTTCCGATCCGCGGCGGCGGCGGCGCGATGAAGATCGCCGTTACCGTCAAGATCGTGCCGGATCCGGCCGCCGAGAAAAAGATCGATCCGGCGACGAAGCGCTTGGTGCGCACCGGGATGAGCCTGGTGATGAACCCGTATGACGAATACGCGCTCGAGGCGGCGCTCCGGCTCAAGGAGCAGATCGGCGGCGAGACGACCGTCACCGTCGTGAGCATGTATCCGGAGAACGGCAAGGAGACGATTCGCCGCGCGCTCGCGATGGGCGCCGACGACGCGTACCTGATCAGCGACAGCGCGCTCGAGGGAACCGATGCGTGGGGAACCGGCGTCGTGCTCGGCGCCGCGCTGCGCAAGATCGGCTTCGATCTGGTCATCTGCGGCGGCCTCTCCGACGACGGCACGACCGGCGCCGTCCCGGGCGCGCTGGCCGAAGATCTCGGCGTCCCCGGCATCGCCAACGTGCGGCACATCGAATCAGCGCAGGACTCGCTCAAGGTCCAGTGCGAGACCGACAACGGGTACCAAGTGGTGAACGGCCCGTTGCCGGCGCTCATCAGCGTCACGATGGCGGTCGGCGAACCGCGCTACCCGTCGCTCAAAGGCATCATGGGCGCGAAGAAAAAGCCGATCACGACCTTTACCGCCGCCGACCTCGAAGCGACCGGCGCGGCCGGCGAGGCCAATGCGAAGACGGAACTGCTCTCGTTCGCGCCGCCGCCGTCGCGCGGCAAAGGTGAGGTCGTCACACCCGACGACGCCGCGCAAGGCGCGCGCCGCATCTTCGACTACCTCAAGGAAAGAAAGCTCGTCTGATGCCCGACGTCATCATTTTTGTCGAACAGCGCGGCGGGCATACGCGCAAGGTCACCTTCGAGCTCGCGACCGAGGCACGCAAAGTCGCCGGCATGCTGGGCGGCAAAGCGCACGCGATCGTGCTCGGTGAGGGCGCGCCCGCGCTGGCCGAACAGCTCAAGGGCTATCCGCTCGACGTCGTGCACGTGAACGACGACGCCGACGTTGACACGTACTTGGCGGAGCCGGAGGTCGACTACGTCGAAGCGCTCGCGCGCGAGCTGGGCCCATCGGTCGTGCTCGTCCCGAACACGATGCACGGCCGCGACATCGGCAGCCGCGTCGCGGCGCGCTTGAAAACGGGGATCGCGGCCGACGTGACCGACCTCAAACTCGAGGACGGCCGGCTGGTCTGCGTCGCGCCCAAGCTGGGCGGCGCGTTCATCACCAGCTCGGCGTTCAAGAACACGGACTACGGCGTCGTCACGGTTCGCCCGAACGCGTTCGCGGCGCAGGCCGGCGGCGCCGGCGCGACGGTGCAGCCGATCGCGAAGCCCGCCGGCAAGACCTACGCGGTGAAGATCGAGAGCCACGTCGAGGAGGCGGCCGCCGAGATCGGCCTCGAGGAAGCCGCGGTCATCGTCAGCGGCGGACGCGGTTTGGGCAGCGCGGAACCGTTCGACAGCGTGCTCAAGCCGCTGGCGAAGGCGTTCGGCGGGGCGGTCGGCGCGACGCGCGCGGTCGCCGACGCGGGCTGGGTTCCGTACAGCATGCAGATCGGTCAGACCGGCAAGACGGTCTCACCGCGGCTGTACCTGGCGTTCGGCATCTCGGGCGCGATCCAGCACAAGGTCGGGATGTCGACGTCCGGGACGATCGTGGCCGTCAACACCGACGCGGGCGCGCCGATCGGCGAGTTCGCCGATCTCCTCGTCGTCGCCAACGCGATCGAGACCGCCAAAGAGCTCACCAAGCTCGTCGAAGCGCACCACTCGGCGTAACGCTCGGTTCGAACGAGGTGAACGGCCGGGCCCTGGGTGTCGCGGGCGCGCTGTTCTACATCTTCTTGTGGGCGTCGGCGTTCGTGCCGAGCAAAGTGGGCGTGCTCGGCACATCGCCGCTGTGGTTTCTCGTCGTGCGGTTCGCGGTGGCAGGTGTGTTCGCGCTCGCGGTCGCGCGGATGCTCGGTGCGACGTTTCCGCGCACGCGCAAGGACTGGCTCGCGGTCGCCGTACTGGGCGTGCTGGGCAACGCGATCTATTTGGGCTGCACCTATGTCGCGCTGCGGCACCTCGCGTCGGGCGTCGGCGCGATCGTCGCCTCGACGAACCCGCTGACGCTGGCACTGGTCGCTCCGTGGCTGCTGCGTGAACCGCTCACGCCGGGGAAGATCGCCGGGATGGTGCTCGGCTTCGGCGGCGTCGTGTGGATCATGCTGCTGCGAACCGGGACCGGCAGCGCGGAGCCATCCGACGTGGCGCTCGCGTTCATCGGCGTACTCGGCAGCGTGGCCTCGACGATCGTCTTCAAGAAGTTCTGCGCGGGGCTCGATCTGCGCGCGGTGAACGCGCTGCAGCTCCTCGCCGCCGGAGTCGTGCTGTTGCCGCTCGCGATCGTGCTCGAAGGCGTACCGCACGCGCGCTGGTCGTGGGAGCTGATCGCGTCCTTTTGGTACGTCGTGCTGGTGATGTCACTTGGCGCGTCGCTGCTGTGGTTCTGGCTGCTCACCCACGGTGAGGCGTCTCGCGTTAGCGCGTACTACTTCCTCACCCCGGTCTTCGGGCTCGGCCTCGCCGCGCTGCTCCTGCACGAACCCGTCGGCGTGCGCGATCTCGGCGGCCTCGCCGCGATCGCGCTAGGCATCTCGCTCGTGCAACGGAGCTGAGCGAAGGCGCTCGGTCGCGAGTTCAGCCGCGGAACTACGCGCTGGTTCCCAAATCCGGGTGCCTGGGCGAACGGATAGCGCGCCACCAGCGCCATGAGCAGGCTGGCGATCGCGGCCGGGGAGGGCAGTCACGAAGAGCAGCTTCGCGAAACCGTCGAGCACGACGATCGCCCCGCGTCAACCCGGCGCGCAACTCGCGCGGGGCCGTCGAGCCCGCCTTCGCGATGCCGAAGTAGCGGTCGATCATCGCCGCCGTTTCGGCCGGCGGCGGTGGCGCTCCCGTTTAAGCGGCGTGCCTCTTCGGCGATTCGATCTTCAGCCGTCGCATCATCTGCGCCGTCGGCAGCTTGAGGTCCGTGGCGAGCCGCAGCGCGGCCAGCGTCTTCACCATCAGCCAGGTCACGTCGAGCTCGTACCAGCGCAACCCGTGACGTACGGAGAACGGGAACGCGTGATGGTTGTTGTGCCACCCTTCGCCCCAACCGAGCAACGCGACCCACCAGCAGTTCGTCGAACGGTCGGTGGTGCGGAACGAGCGGTAGCCGATGGTGTGCGCGGCGCTGTTCACCAGCCAGGTGAACTGGTAGACGAGCGCGAGCCGCACGAAGATCCCCCAGACGACCCACGACAGCCCGCCGCCCGCGTACAACAATGCGGCGAGAACCAGGGTCAGCAGGACGTGCCGGCGATCGAGAAAGGCGTAGAAAGGATCGTCGACCAGATCCGGCGCGTAACGGCGGCGTTCGTCACCAAAGATGACGTTTGGGTTGGGCATGACCATCCACAGGAAATGCGACCATTTGAAGCCCTCGTTCGCGTCGTGCGGATCGCCTTCAGTGTCGGAGTGCGCGTGATGGGCGCGATGCGTGGCGACCCAATCGATCGGCGAGCCCTGCAGCGCCAGGCATCCGCAGATCGTCACCGCGTACTCGAGCGGCTTCCACAGCTTGAGGCTGCGGTGCGTGAGCGTCCGGTGGAAGCCGAGCGCGATGCCGACACCGCCGGTGAGGTACATGAGCACCGCAAGCACGACGAGCGCCGACCAGGAAAAGAACCCCGGCCAAAATGCGGCGAGCGCCCCGAGGTGGATCAGCACCAGCACCGCGCCGGTTGCCCAATTGCCCGTTCGTGAACCCATTTAGTACCTCAAACCGGAGTGTGGCTCTGCGTACGCGACATCGTCGTCGCGCAACGATTGCTCGAAGGCATTCCTGCTCGACTCGTAGCACTCGCAGGCCGCGGCGTAGAGCAGGTCGTTATCGCTGACGGTGACGATCCCGCGGCGGTAGGTGATCGCGCCCATGAGCTGCAGTTTCTCCGCCGCGACGGAAACGCTTGCGCGACGAACGCCGAGCATCGTAGCAAGGACGTCGTGGGTGAGCGCGAACTCGGCGCGACCGACGCGGTCGCGTGTCATGAGGATGCAGCGCGCACAGCGCTCGATCAGCGCGTGCTTCACGTTGCATGCGGTGAACTGTTCGGCCGTGAATAGGCGGGCGCTGACGTTGCGCCGCACGATACGGGCGAACGGCACGCTGGACCGCAACTCCCGGCGAAACGTCTCGAGCGGCATGCGGACGACGCGGCCGGCGACCTGGCAGGACGAAGGGCGGTGCGCCGCGCCGACGTCGAGCGCGGCCTCGGCCTCAAGGAATCCCTCACAGCCGACGGTACCGACCTCACAGACGTCGCCGTTGAGAAAGGTCGCGAAGACCGAAAGCACGGCATCGATGGGAAAGTCAACGTGACCGAAAGGTTCCCCGGCGTCATGCGATGTTTCGAGGCGGTCCAGGGTTCGGACGTGCATACCACCGGCCGTACGCTCGTCATCCCGGTTCGGGTAAGCGTCGAGCAGGCGGTTGCCGTACAGATGAGTCGCAATCATGCGACAGGCCTTTCAGCGCCGGAGCGAGTCCGCCGTGTACGCCAGCGTACCAGAAAAGGGGCGTCCGGACCGTCGCGCACGTAAAGAAAGGCCGACCCGGCCGCTTGGGACGGGCTCCGAACCGGGCTACAGGGTCAGCGCGCGATCGAATGCGTCGCGCGTCGCGACATAACATTCACAGGAGGTTCCCGTGAGTCGGGGCTCGTCGACGATCGTGATCCGCCCGCGATGGTACCGTATCGCCCCGTCTTTTTGGAGTGCGGCGGCAGCTTCGGAGACGCCGGCGCGACGGACGCCGAGCATCATTGCGAGGAATTCGTGGGTGAGCGGGAACTCGTGGGAGTCTACCCGGTCGTGCGTCATCAGCAGCCAGCGCGCGCAGCGCTGCAGGACGGAGTGCGAGAGATTGCACGATACGAGCTGCTCGGCGCAAAACAGACGCGCACCGAGGCTCCGCTGGGCGAGTCGCGACAGGCGACCGCTGGTCGCCATTTCACGCTGGAAATCAGCCATCGGCACGCGTATGACGTCGCCCGGGACCTGACAGAATACATTGCGCCGCCACTTCGGCTCGTCGACGACCGGCTCGATCGGCACGAATCCCTCGACGCCGATGACCCCGACCTCGTTGGTGTCGCCGTTCTCGAAAACGACCACGACCGACATCAGCGCGCCGATCGGAAAATCTGCGTGGCTCAGCCCCGATCCGGGCACCGGCTCCGGGTCGCGCCGCTCCATGCGAATCGTTTTGCAATCGCGGAGCAAGGTACGGCGCTCAGCGTCAGTAAGCGCGTCGAGGACGCGATTTCCGCCTGCATAGTTTGAAACAAGAGCCTCGTTCTGCTGTGCCGACGAGGGCGCAGGCGAATTGATTGCTCTCCACCGTACCATAGGACGCTCGGCTGGTCGGTACGACGCCGTACGGATGACTGCTCGGGCGGCCGATGACCTTGCGCGTTAACTCGCGCACGGCACGCGGTGCGGGCCGTCCGAAACCAGGTTATCGATGCGTGCGAGTATATCCACGCAAAGTGAGCCGTCTGCCGATCATTGCCGCGATCGTCGCACTCGGCGTGCGCTTGGTCTCGGCCGGGGGTTCGGCTCAGCCGCCGCCGCCGAGCGCGGTCGAGACGTACGTGAAGATGCGTGCGGCGGTGAACGCACTGCCGGCACCCGCGTACGTCGCGTTCACGATGCAAGACGCTTCGAGCCGGAAAAACACGCTCATCCAAGAGCGGATCCGCATCGTCGTGCGCTGCGCCGACGGGCACGCGTGGGTGCGCATGCTCAAGAACGCGAACGGGGACGTCGTACACATTCCGCCGCAGGTCGTCACCACGCCCCTTTATCCCGGGGTGTTGATCGAGCGCGTGGGAGACTTTCCGCTGGCGGACTTCGGAATTCGACCGCGCCGCAGCGCAAGGCCCGAGATGTTCGAGGCGGCAGGAACGCCTGAACCTGAGCCGACGGAAGCATCGGCCGGGCCGCAAGTGATCGGCTCGACCCGGGCCTACAACTTGTCGTACCGCATCGCCGACCTCGGCGACGCGACGATCGGCGACGTTCCGGTATATCACCTCGGCTTGACACCGATCCGCGACCCGGGGCACAACGTGCTGCGCCAGGTGTGGATCGACAAGAGCACGTTGCTCCCGAAACGCTACGTCGCCGAGCGTTTCGTCGATGCCGGCCCGCTTACGTTCCGGTATCTGATCACCGTTGACACGGCGCTCATCGGCGGTCACCTCGTCAACGTCGACGCTGCCGGACATTTCGACGTTCATCGTGCGTTCATCATCAACTACTCCGGCGACGGACGGTGGTCGATCTCCGACGTCACGTTCCCGGCCGATCCGCCGCCCTGGCTCTTCGATCCCGAGCTCTACCGGGACCACCGCAACGATCCCGTCCCCGACCTTTGACCCTCGCGATCACGCCGGCAACGGCGCACCCGTACAGTTAACTCACACATGTGAGTCCCGTGCGTGGTCGTCGCTCGACGGCGGCGCCGGCCTCCGCTACGTTGACCGCGGAGGACATCTCATGAAATCGACGCTTCGCCTGTCTCTTGTCGTGCCGATCACCGTCGCGGTCGCGTTCGGCGCGCTTGCGTCCGCAGCGCACGCTCAGGAGATCGTCGCCAGCGGGGCTGGTACACTTCGACAGACCTACACGTTCGATTTCGATCGAGCACGCGAGCAGCAAGATGGAGCCGACGTCTGGTTCATCGCTCGTGACTCGCGGCACATCTTTCTCGTGCCGCGCAACGGTGCCACGATGTCCGTGCAGGCGTCGCGGCCGTGGAGTCGCGCGACCTGCGCCAAGTCTACGCTGTCGGCGAACCCCATCCCGCTCACTCGGAGCACGTTCGACGCGTTCATCTGCGTAAGCACCGATATTCACGCCATCGGCTACTTCAAGATCAACGGGGTCAGCGGCAACGCGCCGATGCTGACGCTCTCCCTCTCCTACTGGCTCTGGAGCGCACCGCTGCGCGCGCCCGACTTTCGCCCGCTGAACTGAGTTTTCCCCGCGCGGCGTGGCCGGCGCTTGCGTCGCGCAATCAGCGCGTCGATGTCGTCGAGCCAGGCGAGACTCGCTTCGGCATAGCGCAGGCCGAAACGCATCGTGAGCGCGGGAAACGGCGCTTCCGCCTCGACCTCGGGGAGGCGGTGGCGGTATTCCTCGCGCTGCGCTTCGTGAAGCGCGCGCCGTTCTCGTACGCGCGCGGCCAGCGTTTCAGGCGGCAGTCCATCCCCGAAGAAGACCTGTAACAAGAACGGGATACGCGCGAGGTCGCGGGCAGGTTCGCATGCCAACCACGCCCCGAACGCCGCGCGGCCGCGTACGGTCAGACGGTACACGCGGCGGGCCCGCGCGCCGGGTTCCCCGGACGACAGGAGACCGGCGTCTTCGAGCGCGCGCAACTCGCGATAGATCTGGCTGCGAGTGACGTTCCAGAACCGCCCGATCGAACCGTCGATGATGCCTTCGAGGTCATAGCCCGACCGGGGCGCGTCGTGGAGAAAGCCGAGCAGCGAGGCGGCGGTGGCGTTGAGACCGTCGGGGAGGCCTGCTTGACGAGCGGACGGAGTTGCGCTACGTTCCATTGTGGACGGTCTACTGTGTCCTATGGAAACTTCCCTACACCATGCCGCACGCCGACGCCCCCCTGACGATCCGCGCTCTGTTGCTCGCAAGGGCGGCACCTGGCATCGCCGATGGGGCATCGTGCTCGTGATCTCGATGGCTACCGTTTCCGTGACGGCGCTGGGCCTTGGCCCGTACTTCCACGACGGGTATCTCGTCGCCGTGGGTGTGCTCAGCGGCTACCTGGTGTTCGGGGCGTGGCGCGCGGCGCATGCACATGACCGCACGGGGCCGATCGACCACGTCGCCGCGGTCGCCGTCGGCATCGCGGGACTCGCGCTGTTCTCCCTCGCCTACATCCAGCAATCGGCGTTCGCCGCGGTGCTCATCATGTTCGGGATCATCTGCGTCGGCGCCGGCGGAATCGACCTCTATCGGCTGTCGCGCCCGGCGCCGCGCAAGGCGTGGATGTACCGCCATCTCACGCTCATGCTCGGAGCGTACATCGCCGCCGTCACGGCGTTCTCGACGGTGAACCTGCACGTGATACCGCTCGTTGCGCGCTGGATCTGGCCAACCGTCTTCGGCACGATCCTCATCACCTGGGCAAACATTCACTATCGCAAACCAAAGCGTGTCGCACGTCTCGGATAATGAGTGGAATTGTTGCCGTGACTCCGCGCGCCGCCGCGGCGAAAGCGGGCGGCGGGCGCAGAGAGATGCTGATCGCGATCACGGTCATGCTCGGGATGATCATGGCGATCATCGACGCGACGATCGTCAACGTCGCGCTCGACAACATCGCAGGGAATCTCGGCGCATCGCTCGACGACGTCGCCTGGGTGGCGACCGGCTACATCCTCGCCAGCATCATCACGATGCCGCTGAACGGATGGCTTACCGCGTACTTCGGCCGCAAGACCTATTACGCGTGGTGCATCGTGATCTTCACCGTCGCCTCGGTGCTGTGCGGGACCGCCACCAGCATCTGGCAACTGGTCTTCTACCGCGTCCTCCAGGGTTTCGGCGGCGGCGCGCTGCAGCCGACCGCGCAGGCGATCCTGTTCGAAACGTTCCCGCCCAATCGCGCGCGGCAGCGCGATGGCATTTTTCGGGATCGGCGTGATGGCCGGACCGGCGCTGGGCCCGATCATCGGCGGCTACATCGTCGACAACGCAACCTGGCCGCTGATCTTCTTCATCAACCTGCCGATCGGGATAGCGGCGCTCTTGATGACGCTCGCAAACGTCCCGGAGTCGCACCACCTGGAGAAGCCGAAGACCGGCCTCGACGTCTTCGGGCTCGCTCTGTTGACCGCCGGGCTCGGCTCGCTGCAATACGTCCTCGAGCGCGGACAGCATGACGATTGGTGGTCGTCCGGTCTCATCGTGGCGCTGACCTGCGTCGCCGCGATCACGCTGCCATGGTTCCTCGTGCGAATGCTGCGCGCGCGTTATCCGCTGGTCGACCTGCGCGCGTTTCACTTTCGCAGCTTCACGGTCGGTAACGTCCTGCTGTGCGTCGTGGGGTTCGGGCTCTTCGGGACGAGTCTGATCATGCCGCTGTTCTTTCAGACGATCATGGGGATGACGGCCTACGGTACCGGGCTTGCGCTGCTTCCCGGCGCTTTATCGACCGCCGTCGCGATGCCGATCGTCCCGCGCCTCATGCGGATCGTCGACACGCGCTGGCTGCTCACGGCCGGCGCCCTGCTGTTCGCGTGGTCGTGCTGGGCGCTCGGCGGGCTCAACGATGTCGCCGGCTATTGGGACGTGTTCTGGCCTCGGCTCGTGCAGGGCGCGGGACTCGGTCTGCTGTTCGTCCCACTGACGACGGTCATGCTGGCCGAGGTACCGCGCAACGAGCTTGCCAGCGCGACCGGCGTCTCGATGCTGGTGCGCCAGCTCGGCGGCAGCCTCGGCATCGCGATCTTGACGACGCTGCTCGCGCGAGAGACCGCGGTCGCCTGGTCGGCGCTCGCGAGCGGCGTGCAGCACGCCTACGGTCAGTCCGTCGGGACGCTCACCGGCCTTGTCGCGCGCAACGCGAGCGTGATCGCGTACGACTATCTGTTCCGCGTCTCGGCGTTCGTCTTCTTGGCCAGCGTGCCGCTGATGTGGCTGCTCAAGCGCTACGACGCGACCGCCGGCACGACCGGCACGGCGCCGGCCGCACCCGCGGATTGACGAATCCCCGCGAGATCCGGAAGAACTCAACCATGTGCGGATCGGCCGACATGGCCGCCGTTTCACAGCCGCTTTGCTCCAAGATGATAGACGGTTGCAGACCGTCCGATCGGCATCGACGCCGCGACGATGCGCGAACACGAGAAGCTCGAGGCCGTCCTCCCGCGCCCGAAACACCAGCCGCATATCCGCCTCGCCCCCCTTCGCGGATGGATATTTACTGCGGCGCCATCCAGTGAGGTCGTGCTCCAGATCGTCGCCGTGCGTTTCCGGGCTTCGCAGCGCCCGCGTGACTTCGAGGGCGGTTTCCTGCAGAACCGCAGCGTACCCATCGTCGTCGTTAGCAAAGGACCGCCGCAAACTGACCAGATCGTCTCTCACGAACCGCGTGTCGAAGAAGACCGTGGCGGCATCAAGGACGGCCGCCAGTGCGGCCTTCGCCTCAGCGGGCGTCAGCGCGGAGCACCGCGCCCGACTTCAGCCTCAACTTCATGGAGAATGGCTGCCGTACGGCCTGGGGCGCCGGGCTCGAAATGCGCATCGCGCGCGCGCTGAGATACCAGGGCACGAAGACTGGCTTCTTCCAACTCTTCGACGCGCTGCTCGAGCGTGTAGATGAGGGACGTGAGGCGACCCCATTCGCCGGCATCCACGACCACGCCGACCACGTCGCTGTAGCGACGCAGTCGGACTCGATGATATTGCTCCAAGACACGACCGAGCGTCTCCTCTTCTCGGAGCTGACTTACGGTGATCTCGGCACCCAGCGGGATCGCATCTTCGCGGCGCATATCTGCACCATAGCGCTTCCCACATGATTTGACAATCTATCGGCGGTGTTCTGCCTACCTTTCGTCGATTAGAGGTTCGCCGCCCGGCGTCGTTCGCCGACCGGTCGCCTACTCAGCTAGCCAACCCTGGCGCAGTATTGGCCGCCGGATTCGTAGCTTTGGACTTATAACTCCGGCAGGCGTTCGCGCCGCAAGACGGCGAGCAAGGCATTCTCACACTCTTCCGGCATCGGGTTGGCACCGGAATCGAATTGCCCGAGAACCTGGCATCCTAAGGAACGCCGGTGGGCGAGCGCATCGTGTGTGCTAGAGTTCAGGCAGATCGACCGGGTATCACGCGAATGCTCAGTCATGGATCTCATGCCGCAGCGAAACGAAACATCCCAACGACGCGCCAATCGCGTCATTAGGATGTCGTCAGTTGGTGGAGCTGCCGGGGAGCCGCCCCCCGGGTCCGAAAAGCCGGACCGCCGCTTTCTCCAGGCTCAGCACCGATTTTGTCTTAGACGCTCCCGCTTCTCGGTACAGGAATCAGACGCGCCGCAGTTCCGGTTGAGCTTCAGATGCATCTCGGAACGGTCTCCGCATCCTAGCCGAACTTGTTGACCGCCTGGGGGACGGCTTCGGCAACCTCCCCCGGACGGTGACTGCTAACTTAAGTTAGGCAGCCAGAGCGTATTCGTTGTTCGCGTGTAAACGCTTGTGATCGTTTTAGGAGGGCTCACAACTCCGCCTGCTTACGTCGGCCACGGATCTCCCCGTCGAGACTACTCAGCCCCTCGATCGAGTCCGGTGCGGACCGCACCTACTATAACACGGGGCCGGAAGGGCTGGTTCCGGGCCGATTCATGCTTTCCTCAGGATCGCCGGGTAACCGCCGCTCGTGGTAATAGCCGGCGGAGCTCGAACCTGGCGCGAACACGGGAGAACGTGGCTCTGGAGCGCGGCCGCCGCTCTCTTGCTGGCCGCCGCGGCCCTGGTGGTAGCCGACGTGCTGCGTAGTCTGCACGTGATGACCGATGAGCTCGGCACCGTCTCGCAGCATCTGGCGACGCTCGACGCGATGAACCGCAAGCTCGACGGGCTCGCGGCGATGCAACGACGCCTCAACGACGTCGATGCGCACCTCGGGGGCGTGCAGCGTACGCTCGACCGCTCCAACGCCAAGCTCGATGCGGCGAACCGTCGCCTCGGCACCGCCGTCGGGCAGCTCTCGTCGGCCGAGCGGCGGCTCCGCGACATGGACGGCAGGTTGCAGGGCCTCGGCGGCGAGATGCGCGGCGTCGGCGGCACCCTCACCGCGATGCGCGGCGACATCCACACCATGGTTCACAAGATCGACGGGTCGTTTCTCTTCCGCGGCGTCAAGTAGCGGATGCGACGGCCGCTACGGCCTTGGCGATCGAGCTGAAGCCGTCGCTGCGCAGACGTTTCGCGAGGTCGCGCTTGATCGACGTGACCAGCGCCGTCCCCTCGTAAATCAACGCGCTGTAGAGCTGCACCGCGCTCGCACCGGCGCGAATCTTCGCGTAGGCGTCGGCGCCACTCGCGATTCCCCCGATTCCGATGAGCGTGACGCGGCCCCCGGTGAGCGCGCGCACGCGCGCCAGCAGCCTGGTCGAGGCGGCGAAGAGCGGCCGGCCCGACAACCCGCCGGCTTCGTGCGCGCTCGCGCCCCGCAGGCCGGCCGGCCGCTCGCGGGTTGTGTTTGCGATCGCGATCCCGTCGATGCGCGCGGCGAGGAGCGCCGCAACGAGCCGTTCGACCAGCCCGTCATCGACGTCGGGCGAGAGTTTCGCGACAAGCGCCGGACGGGCCGCGCCCCAGTCGATCGCGCCCAGCCGAGCGAGCAGATCGGCGAGCCGCGACGGATCGAGGAAGACCAAACCGTTGGCGGTGTTCGGGCACGAGATGTCCAGCGTGAGATAGTCGGCGTCGTGCGCGAAACGCTGCGCGAGCTCGACGAAGTCGGCCGCCGGATCCGCGCTGTCGGCGTTGGAGGCCAGATTGATCCCGAACCCGATCGCCGGCCTGCCGCGGCGGCGCAAACGCGCGTTCGACGATGTCGGCGCCGTCATTGGGAAACCCCAGCCGGTTGATGACGGCGCCGTCCTCGGGCAGGCGAAACACGCGCGGCCGCGGATTGCCCCGCTGGGGCCGCGGCGTCACGCCGCCGATCTCGACGAAGCCGAAGCCGTGTGCCGCCATCTGATCGTGCACGCGTGCGTTCTTGTCGAACCCGGCCGCGAGCCCGATCGGGTTCGACAGCGCGCGACCGAAGAGCGACGTCGCAAGCACCGGATCGTCACCGCCCGGCTGACCCGGAACCAGCCCCGACTCGAGCGCGCACAAGGTGAGCTCGTGCGCGTCCTCGGGATCGAGCGCGTGGAGGAACGGTTTGGCCAGCCAGAACGGATCGAACAACGCGGTCAACGGCGTTGCGGCGCTTCGGAGCCGCGCGTGAGCAGCGAGAGCACCCACGATACGATCGTCATGACGATCGCGCCCCAGAATGCCGGCCAAAACCCGTCGACGTACAACCCGACGTGAATAGCCCCGACCAGCCAGAACAGCAGCGCGTTGATCACGAACGTGAAGAGACCCAGGGTCACGATCTCGAGCGGCAGGCTGATGATGATCAGGATCGGGCGCAAGATCGCGTTCACGATGCCCAGGATCAACGCCGCGATGAGTGCGCCGACGATCCCCGAGACGTGCACTCCGGGCACGACGTAGGCGACGGCGATCAAAGCGATCGCGTTGACGATGAGCCGAATCAGGAAACCCATGACGCCTTCGTTCGCCGCGCACGGCGAGGCCGCCCCGCTCGGTGGAGCGGGACGGCCCGTGGGTCAGCGCGAGCGGTCAGCGGTGAGGGTGATCGTCGTGCCGGGTGTCGTTCGTGCTGCGCTGATGCTGGCTCGGGTAGTACCCGCCGCGCTCGCGCGGAGCGACGTAGTCGCGGCCACGGAACTGGCCGCCCTGATAGTTCTCGCGGATGCGTCCGTTGTTGTACACGCGCGCGCCGCCGATCCAGCGATATCCGCCTCCCAAGTACGCTCCGTGCCACCAGCCCGGGTTACCGAAGAAGAATCCGAGGCTGATCGACGGACCGTAGTAATTCCAGGGATGGCCGCCATACCACGGGACGCCGCTGTAGTACGTGTACGGCGTATCGATCTCGTTGGCGGCGAGGTACGGGCCGGCGTTGTAGCCCAGGATGCTGACCACCATTCCGGGCTCAAGCGTCAAGCCGGTCGGGTTGATGATCGTACCCTGGTGGAGCTGGACGTTGTCGACGTAGCCTTGCTCGTCGCGAACTTGGAGATTGTACTCGCCGTCGAAGTTGACGATCCGGCCATGGACGTTTTCTTCGCCGTTGGCATACTGCGGCTGGCCCTGCGCGTACGACGGCACGTCTTGTGCCTGGGCAGCGAGCGGCGCCACGAAAGTCAGGGCCGCCAGGGCGGCCAGAAGTGGTTTGAGCATTTCAAGCCGGTAACGCAGCCGCGGCGCCGGAAATGCTGATAATCTGCTTAGAGTCCGGAGAGAACGTCCGCCGCCCCGCGGCCTTCCCCAGCGGAGGAGCATCCATGAACCGTCGGCACTTCATCGCGGGGGCGGGCGCCTCGTTCGCCGCCCTCGCCATGCCGGCGCGCGGCCGGCGCCGCGGAGCCCGTCGCAGGCCGATTCCCGGTCGCCGGCGGTACGCTGGGCTACCGGCGGTTCGGCACGTCGGGGACGGTTGACGTCCTGCTCAGTGGCGGTCCGGGCCTCGAGTCGGCGTACGTCGACCCGGTCGCGACCGAGCTGGCCGGCGACCGCACGATCGTCGTCCTCGACCAGCGCGGCACCGGAACCTCGCGGGACGCGCTCGGCGACGGATCGCAGCTCACCGTCGCGGGCGCGGTGGCCGATCTGGACGGGTTGCGCTTGGCCCTGGGCCTCAGCCGGCTCTCGGTGCTCGGACACTCTTGGGGCGCGATGCTGGCGATGGCCTATGCCGCTGCGCATAGCGACCGCGTCGCGTCGCTCGCGCTGCTCGACCCGGGCGGCCCGGATTCGACGTTCTTCCCAGGTTTCGGTCAGGTGCTCGAATCGCGCCTGACCCCGGCGGACCGGGCCGCGGCCGAGGCCGCGCAAAAAGCCGGCCAACCCGCGCAGCGGGCGCTCATGCCCGCCTACTTTCACGATCGCGCCAAGGGCATCGCCTACGCGGCATCGCTCCCGTCGCATTTCGCGAATTCCGACGTCACGCGGGCGATCTTCACCGATGTGATCGCCCACTACGACGTCAAGGCCGCCTTGCACGACACCCCGCTGCCGGCGCTGCTGCTGTACGGCACCGACGATCCGGCGCGCGTCGTCGAAGCGCAGCTCGACGCATTGTTCCCGCACGCGACCAAGGCGACGATCGCGGACGCCGGGCATTTCCCGTGGCTCGAGAATCCGGTGCCGTTCTACGCCGCCGTCCGCGCGTTTCTGCGCAGCGCACCGGCCTCGAGCTGACGGCGCCTTTCTCGTTCGAGCCGTTCTGCCGCGTCTGCAGCTCGAGCGTGATCGGCACGATGTCGCCGGTCCCGCTCGTCGTCAGCGTCGCGAAGCTGAAATAGATCAGCGTCGGAATCGGATGGTGCGTCGCACCGGACCGGCGCAGGGGCGGTTAAGTCCCTTGGGTCTATCCGCCCAGCGCGGACTTCACTTGCGAGGCGAGCGCCGGCGTCATCCCCTTCACGGCCGCGATCTCGTCGACCGACGCGTGCTTGATGGCGCGCACCGACCCGAACGCGGCGATCAGGCGCTTCTTGCGGATCGGCCCTACACCGTCGAGCGTGTCGAGCACCGACTTGGTCATCGCCTTTCCGCGCTTGTTGCGGTGGTGTGCGATCGCGAACCGGTGTGCTTCGTCCCGAATCCGCATCACCAGATGCAGCCCCGGGGAGTTGGGCGGCAGCACGATCGGCTCGCCGTTTCCCGGCACGAAGAGCCATTCGTGTTCCTTGGCGAGCCCGGCGACCGGGATCCCCCACATGTCGAGCTCGTGCATCACCTCGACGACCGCGCTGAGCTGACCCTTCCCGCCGTCGATCAGCAGCAGATCCGGTTTCTCGTGGAAGCGTTCGCGTCGACGCGCCTGCGCCTCGATCGCAGCGGTGGCCACGTCGGTCTCGGCCAGCGGCGGACGATCCGCGTCTTGGCGCAGATAGCGCAGCCGGCGGCGTAACGTCTCCTGCATCGACGCGAAGTCATCCGGGCCTTGGACGGCCTGGATGTTGAAGTGACGATAGTCGCTCTTGCGCGGCCGGCCTTCGACGAACACGACCATCGACGCGACCGAGTGCGTCCCTTGGATGTTCGAGATGTCGTAGCACTCGATTCGGTGCGGCGGTTCGGGCAGGTCGAGCGCCGCGGCCAGCTCGGTGAGCGCGCTCGCCGAAGCGCTCTCGGTCGCTTCCTGATGGACGAGAAACGCGCGCAGGTTCTGCTCCGCGTTCTTCTTCACCAGTTCGAGATAGTTCACGCGCTCACCGCGCTGCGGTTCGAGCACGCGCACGCGCACGCCCTTTATCTCGGTGAGCCAGGCCTCGATGACGCTCGCGTCGTCGGGACGCGCCTCGACGAGGACCTCCTTGGGAACGGCGGCCTCGAAGCCGCCGCGCCGGCGCGCCCGCGCCTTTTCGGCGACCGGCGCCTGCTGATCGCGCGCCGCGCGCAGCGCCAGCGGCGAGCCGGTGCGCTCGGCGTCGAACGCCGCGTTCATCCCGAAATTGCCGGTGCGCGAAGTATAGAACTGCTTGAGGAACTCCGAAGTGATCTCGGCATCGCTGCGCTCCGAGGTGCCTTCGAGAATGAAGTACTCTTGACCGAGCAACTTGCCTTCACGCACCATGAAGACCTCGACGCACGCTTGACCCTGAGCGCGCGCCATGGCCATCAGGTCGACGTCGATTCGCGAGCGCCAGACGACTTTCTGCCCCTCGATCGTGCGGCGCACCGCGATGATCCGGTCGCGCAGCCGCGCCGCGGCCTCGAAGTTGTAATGCTCCGGCGGCGTCGGTCATCTCGCGCTGCAGCCGCTCGATAGCGGATCGTAGTGCCCTTCGAGGAAGAGCACCACCTCGTCGACGAGCTTGTCGTAGTCCTCTTCGGACTGATAGCCGACGCACGGCGCCAGACAGCGCTTGATGTGGTACTGCAGACACGGCCGCTTGCGCTTGCCGTCGATCGGCTCGCGGCAGGTGCGCAGCGGAAAGACGATTCGCACGAGGTCGATCAGCTCGCGCAAGCCGTGCGCGTTGGTGTACGGCCCGAAATAGCGGGCGCCGTCGTCCTTTACGACGCGGGTAAAGGTAACGCGCGGAAAACGCTCGTTGGTCACCTTGAGGTACGGAAAGCGCTTGTCGTCGCGGAGCCGAACGTTGAACGGCGGCTGGTGCCGCTTGATCAAGTTTGCCTCGAGGATGAGCGCCTCGACCTCGTTGGTGACGACGATCGTGCGCACGTCGGCGACCCGTTCGACCATCTTCACGGTGCGATACGGGTGCGCGGCGGACTCCTGGAAGTACGACCGCACGCGATTTCGCAGCGACACCGCCTTCCCGATGTACAGGATGCGACCGTCTTCCCCGATCATCTGATAGACGCCCGGAAGATCGGGAAGCTGCGCTAAGGTTCGCTCGAGCCGGTCCGCTTGCGGGCTCATGCGGCCAGGTCGGTTTGAGCCTTCTTCTTGCGGGCGCGCAGCACGACGACGGCGACCGCCACCAGCACGACGAGGGCCACAACAATTGCCAGCGCCGCCTTGTGCAGCGATCCGACGATCGTGTCGAGGTTATTCCCGGCGACGTTGCCGAGATAGGACAGCCCGAAGCAGAAGATCGCTGAACCGAGCAGCGTGTAGGTGAAGAAATAGCGCTTCTGCATGCGCGAGATCCCCGCCGGCAGCGATGAGACGCCGCGCACGAAGGGGATGAACCGGCACCAGAAGACCGTCGGCCGGCCGTAGCGCTCGAAAAAGGCGTGGACGCGGTCGTACTCGTGCTGGCTGAAGCGGATGTACCGGCCGTAACGATGGACGAACGGCAAACCGCCGTAAAAGCCGATGACGTAAAGAATCGTGGCGCCCAGCAACTCGCCCAACGTCGCGACGACCGCGACCACGATCCAGCCGGCGAGCGGGCCGACCGGCGCGAGGTGCCCTTGCGCCGCCAAGCCGCCGGCGGTCGGGACCATCACCTCGAGCGCGGCCGGCATCCCCAGATTGCCGAGCACGACCACGATGAACAAGCCGGCGTACCCGAAGTGGACGACCAAATCGTGGAGAGTTTGCGTCAGGTGCTCCATGCGCGCCTCAGGATGTCGGCAGCGAGCCCGCCGCCTTCGGCACGAATCGCTTCGAGGAGATCGATCGGCTCGATCTCCCGGTCACCGGCGAGCCGCTCGGCTATCTCTACAACCTTGCGCACGCGAGGTGTCACCAGAATCCCCTCCCAAGTACGGCCCTCGCCCGTGCCGAGCGCCCGCTTGACCTCAGCGTGGACGCTGGCCGGCTCGACGCGATCGGCGGCGAGGCGCTCGTCGACCGCCCCGTCGTGCTCCTCCAGCAGCGCATACAGCATGTGCTCGGCCCCAACGTAGTAGTGGTTGTGGTTCCGGCACTCTTGCTCCGCCGCACGAAGCACGCGGCGAGCGGCTGGACTGAAACGTGAGAACAACGGCGGCCCGGTTGGGAATCCGCCGAATGTCCGGCGGAGATGGTCGGGGCGGCAGGATTTGAACCTGTGACCTCTGCGTCCCGAACGCAGCGCTCTACCAAGCTGAGCTACGCCCCGAGGCTTGGACCAAAACCCCCGAATTCTGAAACGTCGAGTCGGCTCCTGCCCGTGCGGGAACGATCCTGGCTGTACCGAAACCCGGGAGTCGCCCCATGAGATATCTGATCGTCGGCTGCGGGCGCGTGGGCTCGACCCTCGCCAAGTTGCTCGTCGCCGACAAGCACGACGTCGTCGTCGTGGATGAGAATCCCGCCGCGTTCAAACGGCTGGGCAATCGCTTCGGCGGCCAAGTCGAGGTCGGCACCGGGATCGACTACGACGTGCTCAAACGCGCGGGCGCCGAGCGGGCCGACGGCTTCGTCGCCGTCACCGACGGCGACAACCGCAACGTGATGGCTGCGCTGATCGCCCAAAAGATGTTCCGGATCCCGAAGATCGTGGCGCGCATCTACGACCCCCCGCGCGGTCAGCTGTATCGCGAGCTGGGGGTCGAGACATTTTCCCCGACCACCATCGGCGCTCAGATTATCCGCGATCGGTTGCAGGACGTGGCGTATGCGTCGGTCCCGTCGTTCGACTTCGGCAAGCTCTCGTCGCTGGTCGCAACCGTAAGCCGCACGCAGGCCGGTAAGCGCGTGTCCGATGTCGAGATCGACGGAAAGCTGCGCATCGCCGCGATCCGGCGACTCGGCAGCGTCAGCATCGCCGCACCCGGCGACATGCTGACCGAAGGTGACGAGATCAACGCGATCGTCGCGCCCGAGGCGCTCAGCCAGTTCGCCGCCGCGTTCGCCTCGGCGCGGCCGGAAGCCCGGCGCACCGCGTGACCGGCGGCGCGGAGCAGGCCTGATGTTCATCCTCATCGTCGGCGGCGGCAAGGTCGGCACGTATCTTGCGCGCGGCCTGATCAAGCAGCAGCACGAGGTCGTCGTCATCGAAAAGGACGCCCGCAAGGCGCAGATGATGACGAACCTGCTCGAGACCGACGTCGCGATCGTCGGCGACGGCTGCGATCCCAACGTCTTGATGCAGGCCGGTGTCGCGCGGGCCGACGTCGTCGTCGCCGACACGGGCGACGACGAAGACAACCTCGTCGCCTGCATCATTACCAAAAAGCACTCGACGTGCACGCTGCATCGCTCGCGTCAACAACCCCAAGAACAAGCTGATCTTCGAGTCGCTCGACGGGGACCGCCCGGTGACCGTCATCTCCTCGACCGAGATCATCCTGGGGATGATCGACGACCGGGTGAACGCCTGCGATCTCGAGCCGCTCGCCCGGGTCGGCCGCGGCGATCTCGAGCTCGTGCAGTTGCGCATCGCCGAGGATTCGCCGGCCCGCGGCAAGCGGATCGCCGAGGTCACCTTGCCGCGCGGCAGCGTGATCGTCGCGGTCGACCGCGGCGGCGGCGACGTCGTCGTGCCCAACGGCGACACGACCTTGCAGCGCGGCGACGACGTGATCGCCATGATCAAGCACAACACGCGTCTGGACGTCTGCACCGCCCTCGTCGGCTAACCCGGCGGCTTCCGCTAGGTGATCCGGTTACGGCTGATCGTTTCCGACCTCATATCGACCAAGCAAGATATACTGCTCGAGGTCATCGGCATCAGACGGCAAGAGATGGCGTACGACCGAGCGGACTCGATCGAGATCTTCCGTTGAGGCAAAGCCGAGCATTCGGCTGAGATCGCCCTGGTCGACGCTTCGTGAGGCATCGAGCTTTAGCGCCACGAGATAGGATAAATCGACGATCGGAAGCGTCTCATTCTCCCACCGAACTGATGCCACCGCATCGTGTATCCAAGACTGCGTCGAGGTCAAGACATCGACGGGCCGATCGGCGGCCAATCGTTGTCCCATCAAGCCGAGTCGTGTGTCGGAAAATTCCAGCGCCTGCTTCTTACGGGCGTAGCCATTTTCGACGAGCTGACAGATCGCTCGCTCGAAATTCGCGGGCTCGACGAGAAGGTCGATGTCGGCCGTCGTTCGCTCGGGCATGTACATCCGCGTCGCGACGCCACCGACGACCGCATAAGCGATATCCTTAAGCAACGCAACTCCCGTCCAGCGCCCCTTGGGACGGTAGTCCCAAAGCTCTCGAAGAGCGATGGGATCGCCCCGGTGGCCGCGCATACGGCGCAAAAAGAACGCGCGCCGAAAGGCACGGTCACCGACCGCCGGCCGCTGGAGGTTGCCGCTTGCCGGATCTCCGGATGCTGTGTGCCGCATCTCCCTTAGCCGTTCCCCACGGTCGCGCGTGATTCCGGCCTAGTGATCCGGCTGCCCTTCGACGAGCTCAGGATGACAACGATGTCAGTGCATCTCCCGAGCGACCTTTGCGCCGCTGTTGCCGACCAGGAAGTCGAAGTCCGCGCCACGCTCGGCGCCCAGGACGTGTTCGGTGTAAAGCTTCGCGTAGCCGCGTTCGAACGCCGGCGGCGCGGGTCGCCACGCGGCGCGGCGGCGCTCGAGCTCCGCCTCGTTCACGATGAGATCGAGCCGCCGGTTTGGGACGTCGAGCTCGATGAGATCGCCGGTTTGCACGAGGGCCAAGGGTCCGCCGGCGGCGGCCTCGGGCGACGTGTGCAGCACGACGGTGCCGTACGCCGTTCCGCTCATCCGCGCGTCGGAGATGCGCACCATGTCGGTGACGCCTTTCGCCAACAGCTTGGGTGGGAGCGGCAGGTTCCCGGTTTCCGGCATCCCGGGATAGCCGCGCGGTCCGGCACCTTTGAGCACCAGCACGGAGTTCTCGTCGACGTCGAGATCGGGATCGTCGATGCGCGCTTTGAAATCCTCGATGCTCTCGAAGGCGAGCGCGCGTCCGCGGTGCACGAGCAGCGACGGCGTGGCGGCCGACGGTTTGATCACCGCGCCGGCCGGCGCGAGGTTACCGCGCAGCACCGCGATCCCGGCGCGCTCTTTCAGCGGCGCGTCGAACGGGCGGATCACCTCGCGGTTCCAGCACGGCGCGTCGGCGGTCATCTCGCCGATGCTCTTGCCGCTGACCGTCAGCGCGTCGCGATGGATCAGCTCGCCGAGTTCGCGCACCACCGCCGGCACGCCGCCCGCGTAGTAGAAGTCCTCCATCAAGAACCGTCCCGACGGCTGCAAATCGACCAGCAACGGCAAGTCGTGACCGAGCCGGTCGAAGTCGTCGAGCGTGAGCGGCACGCCGGCGCGGCCCGCGATCGCGAGGAGATGCACGACGGCGTTGGTCGAGCCGCCGATCGCGGCGTTGACGCGGATCGCGTTCTCGAAGGCCTCACGCGTGAGGATCTTCGACATGCGCAGATCCTCGCGCACCATCTCGACGATGCGCCGGCCGGACAGCTGCGCGAGCGCGTAGCGGCGCGAGTCGACCGCCGGGATCGCCGCGTTGCCGGTCGGCGCGATGCCGAGCGCTTCCGCCATGCTGGCCATCGTCGAGGCGGTGCCCATCGTCATGCAGTGCCCGTTGCCGCGCGATTGGCCGGCCTCGGCTTCGAAGAAGTCGTCCCACGTCTTCTTCCCGCCGCGCACCTCCTCGGAGAACTGCCACACCATCGTGCCCGAGCCGATGTCGCCGCCGCGGTACTTGCCGTTGAGCATCGGCCCGCCGGTGACCATGATCGCCGGCAGATCGACGCTCGCCGCACCCATCAGTTGCGCCGGCGTCGTCTTGTCGCAGCCGCTGAGCAGCACGACGCCGTCGATGGGGTTGGCGCGGATCGACTCCTCGACGTCCATGCTCATCAGGTTGCGGAAGAGCATCGTCGTCGGCCGCATGTACGTCTCGCCCAGCGAAATGGTCGGAAACTCCAGCGGCCAGCCGCCGGCCTCCCACACGCCGCGTTTCACCGATTCGGCGACGCGCCGCAGGTGCACGTTGCACGACGTCAGCTCGGACCACGAATTGCAGATCCCGATCACCGGGCGCCCGTCGAACACGTCGGGCGCGAAACCCTCGGCGCGCATCCAACTGCGGTGAATGAAGCCGTCGCGATCGCGCTTGCCGAACCACTCCGCGCTGCGAAGATGCGGCGCGCTGCCATTTTCGGACACGGAAAACTCCCAACCGAAGCTGAACGGAAAAGAAATGCATTACCAGGGCTCCGCGAAATCCTGGCCGAATGAATCAGCTCGATTTGCGCGGCCGTACCGCGGTCGTGACGGGCGGCGCGTCGGGGATCGGCCTGGCGATCGCCCGCCGCATGGTTGCGTCCGGCGCGCTCGTCAGCCTCTGGGACGCGCGCGCCGAAACGCTGACCGAGGCCGAGGCCGTCCTGGGCGGCGCGCACACGCTCGTCGTCGACGTTCGCGACCACGCCGCCGTCGAAGCCGCCCGAGACGCGACGCTGCGCGCGCTGGGGCGCGTCGACGCGCTGGTCAACAGCGCCGGAATCACCGGACCCAACGCGCTCACCTGGGAGTACCCGGTCGACGGCTGGCGCGACGTCCTCGACGTCAACCTGACCGGAACGTTCCACTGCTGCCGCGCGCTCGTTCCGCCGATGCGTACGGCGGATTTCGGCCGCATCGTGAACATCGCGTCGGTCGCCGGCAAAGAAGGCAACCCCAACGCGAGCGCTTACAGTGCATCCAAAGCCGGCGTGATCGCCCTGACGAAGTCGCTCGGCAAAGAGCTCGCCCGGACCGGCGTGCGGGTCAACTGCGTTACGCCCGCAGCCGTCGAGACGCCGATGTTCGCTCACTTTATCCCTTCCTGGGCCGTTCCCGATCCGCAGCGTCGCCAAAGACTATTACAAAGGCCAAACAACGCCTCTTCACGTCCGCGCATCTGCTGGGCTGGGCGGAGCCGATCGCGATCTGGACGGCGTTTATCTTCACGCTGCTGTTCTGCTTTTACTGCATCGCGGCGCTGCTGCGGAGGCAGTGGGTGGACCGGGAGCGGCTGATCTTTCCCGATCGTCATTATCCCGCTGGAAATCACGCGGGACGGCGGCAGCAACCCGCTCTGGAGCAATCGCCTGCTCTGGCTCGGCGTCGGCATCCCGGTCGTGCTGGAAAGCATGGCGGCGATCCATTTCACGCATCATCCCGACCTTTCCCTATACTCCCGATCAAGCCCGAAGCCAGCCTGCAACTTGGAGCAGGGCATCACAGACGCCGCCCTGGAACGCCATCGGCTACACGACCATGGCGTTTTATCCGCTGGTCATCGGCCTGACCTATCTGCTGTCGCTGGATGTTTCGTTTTCCTGCTGGTTCTTTTATCTGTTCACCAAGCTGCAAAATGTCGCCGCGACCGCGTTCGGCTTCCGCGATCCGGGCGCGGGGCCGACCCTGGCGCACATGCCCTATATCGCCGAGCAGGGCGTCGGCGCGTTTCTCGGCCTGGCCCTGTATTCGCTGATCTGGCCCGCCCGCAGCTTGCCGAAGCCTGGCGCAAAGCGTTTCGGGGGGCATCCGACGTGGACGACTCGGCGGAGCCGCTGTCCTACCGCGCGGCTTATATCGGCCTGTTCGTCTCCTCCGCCCTGCTGGTCGGCTTCGGCGTCGCGCTGGGCCTGTCGCTCCGGGTCTCGCTGATGTTCTGGACCCTGCTCCTGCTGACTGGCGCTTGACCTTCACCCGCATCCGGGCCGAAGCCGGCCTGCCGTGGGGGCAGGGGCCCTGAGGACCTCACTCACGGCACCATGGTCACCTTCGGCGGCACGGAAGCCTTTTCGCCCGCGCGAGCTGACCGCGTTCTCGTTCACCCGCTGGTTTGATTGCCGACTGGCGCTGCCTGGGCCAGCCCGCCGAGATCGAAGCCATGAAGATCGCCGATTTCGACCGCGCCGCGCCCGATGAACCCGCGCCATCTGACCGCTCGCCGTCTTTGTCGCCATTTTGGTCGGGACGCTGGCCGCCTGGGTCTCGTGCCTGGGCATCTACTACCATTTCGGCGCGGACAACGCCACATGTAACGACTGGCGCACCGGGCAGGGCCATTACGGCTTTGACGAGCTGCAAGGCTGGCTGAACACCCCGCATGCCGCCGGACACCGGCCGCATCACCGCCGCCGTCGTCGGCCTGGTCATCGTCACTCTGCTCGGCTTTCTGCGGACGCGCTTTATCTGGTGGCCGCTGCACCCCATCGGCTACGCCGTCGGCAGCACGGACACGATGACCTGGATCTGGTTCCCGGTCCTGCTCGGCTGGCTTTTCAAAGCCCTGATTCTGCGCTACGGCGGCGTCAAAATCTACCGCCAGGCCCTGCCGTTCTTTATCGGTCTGGTGCTCGGCGACTACGGCATCTCCGGCCTCTGGGCGCTCTATTTCCTCGCCACCGGCCACTCGGGTATCGCACGTTCCCGATTTGAGTGTGAGGGGATTGGGTGAAAGAAAAGGAAGCCAGTAAATCGCCTACCCCACGCAAACAAAACCATGGCTGCACAGCGACCCCGAGTGTCCTCTTTATCACGTTCCTAGCTTGCTTTATCGGCCTGGACGCTGGATCGGGGCATAAAGACTTTTCGGAATCGCTTCTTTGAATATCAGTCTCGCCCTATTTGATGTGGGGTTATGGGCGCTTGCGGTTATCTATTGGCTGCAAGTCGCAAAAACATACTGGCAGGTGTTAAAACAAAAACCGAAAATTTGATAAGTATGTCGTATTTGCGCTGTTTTTTGGAATGCTGGCAGTTCTGTATGGGGCGGGCGTTTACATTTCAATGATTGGCTTGATTTCGCGTATTTGTGCTTCTGATACAACACCTTGAAGGAGGGGGAAACCCGGAAGCTATTACACTTTTGGGGTCTTCGATTGGCTGGATAATATTGTTGTCTTGAAGGTGCTGAAGGTACACCTCCGGTGTTAAACGCCCCTTCAGCATTTCCACGAACTGCATTTTTGAAAGATTTCCAATCTGCTTACGGCGCATACTCAGCAGAGAATGATCAAACTCTTGGGTTCGATAAGTGGGCATTAGGCGAGAACCTGGGCTTGTTTGACATCGGCAAGCAGTCGGTCACGCAAGGTGATAGCATCCGGCGCCAGCGCTTCGTCTGGCTCTGCCGCCAAACCATCGTAGAGAAACGCAAACTCTTCCTGCAGATGGCTGAGAGCCTCTTCGCGGGTGGCAGAAAATATCACAGGCCCTAAGCTGGACACTCGAACACCCATAATCCGTTCTGATGGGCTGAAAGTATCTGCACCGGCTGCTTCAACAAATAATTGTGATTGCCCCAAAGAAACGAACACGTTTCAAAAGGACGGACGACTGTTTCAGGTTCTAAAACAGAAGTGATGTGCATAAATGGCCTCCTTTCACCAGCCAAATTATAGCATATTTCCAGCGCATAAAATTGACGGAGACTTATATGGCACAGCAGCAGAACTATCTGGCGTTTGATCTGGGCGCGGAAAGCGGGCGGGGGATCATTGGCGCGATTCGACGGCGAACGCCTGACGCTGGAAGAAGTCGGGCGCTTCGCGACCGGGCAGGGTGAAGGCGACATCGGCCCGGACGGCGTCCGGCGCTGGGACATTGCAGCGCATCGGCGGCGAGATCGAAAGTCTATTGGCCCGCGCACAGGCGCAGGCAGGAAACTGCACGGCGTCGGCGTGGATAGCTGGGGCGTGGACTTCGGCCTGCTGGACGCGGAGGGCAGTCTGCTGGAAATGCCGGTGCATTACCGGGACGAGCGGCATCCCGTCTGCCATGCGGAAGTGCTTCACGTGCATGCCCAACGGAAGAAATCTGGGCGGCAGAACCGGCATTCAGTTCCTGCCGTTCAATACTCTGTTTCAGCTCCATGCCACGGCAGGCGCGCAGCCCGGGCTTTTGGATCGGGCGGCGCATCTGCTGATGATCCCCGATCTGCTCCATCACCAGTTGACGCAGGGGCGGACAGCCTGGTCAATGAGATCGACCAATGCCAGCACGACGCAGATTGTTAACCCCGAGACGCGGCAGTGGGAACCATCCCTGCTGACGCGGCTGGGCTGCCGTCGCACTTTCTCGGGCGAGATTGTTCCGAGCCGGGACGCAGATTGGGCGGACGGCTGGCGGCGTCCCTGTCTACGCGCCCGGCACGCACGACACGGCCTCGGCGGTCGCCGCGACGCCCGCCGAGCCGGGACGCGCTGGGCGTTTCTGTCTTCGGGCACCTGGTCGCTGCTGGGCGTGGAACTGCCCGTCGCCGAACCTCAGCCGGAAGCGCTGAAGCCGGGCTTCAGCAATGAATTGCGGCGTCGGCGGGACGGTCGGTTCCTGAAAAACATCATGGGCCTGTGGCTGGTGCAGGAATGCCGCCGGTCTCTGACAGCGGCGCGACAGGCCGCGACTATTCGTATGCCGAACTGACCGCCCTGGCCGAAGCCGCGCCCCTCCGGCGGCCCGCTCGTAGATGCGACGGCGCATCGGTTTCTGGCCCCGGCCGACATGGCCGCAGGAAATCCGCGCGGCCTGCCGCGAGACGGGCCAGCCGACGCCGGAGAATGCCGGCGCGCTCATCCGCTGCTGCCTGGACAGCCTGGCGCGCGTACCGTCAGGCCATCGTCGGCTTGGAACGGCTGCTGGGCACGAAGTTCGACGCGCTGCACATTGTCGGCGGCGGCTCGCAAAACCGTCTGCTGAACCAGCTCACGGCGGATGCCTGCGGCATCCCCGTCATCGCCGGGCCGTCCGAAGCGACGGCCATGGGCAATGTCCTGGCGCAGTTGGTCGCCTCCGGCGCGGTGACCGACTGGGCGCAGGCCCGGGAGGTCGCGCGTCAGTCGTTTCCGACGGAAACGTTTGCGTAAGAGTTTAGTATGAGAGGAATCGGGCGACTGAAGTCGCGGCAACGAGGTTCGGAACCACGAAACCGGCCTTCGCCGGTTAGGAAAAGATTAGGATTAAATCTTAGTCCACGAAAGTGGACTTTGTGGTCGAAAACTTCGCTGCCGCGACTTTAGTCGCCCGACACTCTGCCTTATTAGAGCGCAACTTCTCGCTGCTTCGCGTGTCTTATTCCATACGAAGGCACAAGGAAACGCATCCCATGAGCATTACCGACGAGTTTACCCGGCTGCAAGGTCTGCATGACGCCGGGACGCTGACCGATGAGGAGTTCGCGGCGGCAAAAGCAAAAGTCCTCAATGGTTCTGCCACGGCAGCGAATGCGGACACGCTGCGCCAAGAAGTCGAGCAGCTCAAAATCCAAAATGCGATCACTCAATTGGACCAGGATTGGGAGACGGAAAGCCAGGATTATTTACAGCGCGGGCGATATGGCTCGCGCATGGTGCCGACGACGGGCGGGAATATCGGCGGCGCAGTATTCGTTTCCATTCTCAGCCTTTGTATGATCGGCATTGGTATTGCCGTACCCCAAGTCGGCGGATTAGCGCTGCTTGGCGCGCTCAGCCTTATTCTGGCAATTTGGTTCGGGATAAATGGCTGCAATAAAGCCGTCGCCTATAATCAAGCCTATGATCGCTACCAGCAGCGCCGCAACGCGCTCTCCGACCAGTTAAATCGGTAGCCTGTCCCGTCGTATCTTTTATTCCCTGGAATTGTGTCAGCAGCTAATTCACGCAGGACTCCGCCCTCTCTATCGCGAAAAACCAGGGGATGTCTGCAAGGGATACAATTGTCATCAAGGAGCATTTGCCATGAGCGCAACGCTGGAACAAGAGATCTGGAACTGGAAGAGGGCGCGACGCCCGATGTGATCGAGGAAGAAGAGAAGGGCCATGTCGCCCACACCAAATCGGCGGAAGCGAAAGGCCTGCCCGGCAAGATGCGCCGCCCCATCAAAATCACCATGATGGGCGCGGGTCAGCGGCTTCACCCCGACCCTCGTCGGCGACGTGCTGCAGATCCCCGGCGAGCAGGGCGGCACGATCGCCCTGGTGGACATCGACGCCGAACCGCCTGGACACCATGCACCAGCTGATCCAGAAAGTGCTCGAGCAGCATGGGCAAGACGAACTGGAAAGTCGAAGTCGTCCACGGACCGCACCGAGGTGCTGGCCGGCACGCGACTACATCATCATCTGCGTCGAAGTCAGCGGCACCGGCACGCGTGCGCTTCGACAACGACATCCCCGCCAAATACGGCGTCGACCAGTGCATCGGCGACACCATCGGGCCGGGCGGCCTGTTCAAGGCGCTGCGCACCGTCCCCGTCTGGCTGGACATTTTGCAAGGACGCCGAGCGGCTCTGCCCGCAGCGCCATCATCCTCAACTACACCAACCCGATGTCCATCATGTGCCTGGCCGCCGGGCGCACGTCGTTCATGCCGGTCGTCGGCCTGTGCCACTCGGTCCAGGGGACCGGCCATCTGCTGGCGGGCCGCGCGGGCATCCCCTACGAAGAGATGACCTGGGAGTGCGCCGGCATCAACCACCTCGCCTGGTTCACCAAACTGGAGCATCAGGGCAAGAGACCTGTACCCCATGCTGATGGAGAAGGCGCAGCAAGATGTCGACGGCGACCCGGCGAAGGCCGACGACGCCAGCGACATCGTCCGCAAAGACATGATGCTGCACTTCGGCGCGTTCATCACCGAGTCGAGCGGCCACCTGTCCGAGTACCTGCCCTACTACCGCAAGCGCAAGGACCTGATTGAGAAATACACGCCGCGGCGGCTACGACGGCGGACCTCAGCTTCTATGCCGACAACTGGCCCGACTGGCGCAAGAACGCCGACGAGAACCGCATGAAGATGCTGCACGGCGAGAAGCCGATCTGGAGCAGGCCCGCTCCTGGGAATACGGCTCGTGGATCATCGAGGCCCGCGAGAAAGACTACCCCGGTCCGCATCCACGGCAATGTCCTGAACAGCAACGGCGACGGCGCGGGGACGCTGATCACCAACCTGCCCGCCGACGGCGTCGTCGAAGTCGCCTGCATGATCGACGCCAACGGCATCAACCCGACCCGCTACGGCGCGCTGCCGCCGCAGATGGCCGCCCTGTGCGACTGGAACATGCGGATGTACGACCTCGGCCGCGACCGCCGTGCATCGAGCGCAGCAAAGAAGCCGCCATCCACGCCCTGCTGCTCGACCCGCTCTGACCGCCGCCGTGTGCAGCCCCGCGCGAGATCAAGGACGATGACCCTGGAACTGTTCGACGCCGAAGCCGAGTTCCTGCCGGGGTATAAGTAGACTTAAATCATGCGGGCTGTGCGTTTTTTCGCACGGCCCGCATCTTTATCGCAGGAGAAAAAAGAATGTCAGATTGGCCCGAAACAGAAACGATTTGGAAGTCTATTCCCGGCGCGGCTCCTTTGTACGAGATTTATGGCTACTGGCCTACTCTGCATGATGCCGTGATACGAGCTATGAACTTCCAATTTGCTGACAAAGGCCTCGAAATCGTTTTGGATTATAACGACAGCGTGACAGAAAACGAAAAAATGAAAGATATTGCCACACGTATGACTTTGTTATGGCGCGGCATCCACGATTCCAAGTTAAGTCTCTATGACGGGGCATTATATGGGGTAGAATTCGGCCATAAAGACAACTTGATAGAAACTCGATTAGTGGATTATCCCTGGGGAATGGAAGGATATATTTTATCGGAGAGCGTTGAAGTCACTTCTGTGGAGATCTCGGCCTGATTGGCGTGGCGCGAACCCAGAAGGGACTGCCGATCATGTGATACAATTGTCGCTGAAGTAGTGGAAACCCTGGAAAATAATTGTCCTGAAAAAACGGTGCAGGCAAACGATAAAAGCCAAGTCCTTCAAGATATTTGTGCGGCTTTGCTCCTAGGCGATACGGCTCAGGCTTCTCAAATTTCCTGTGAGAAATACCCCTTCCATGCCCCATTAAACAGCGGCCGCCGGTACACAGAATTGACCTGCACACGCATTTTTGTTCGCGACGGATTTATTGACCGTTATTCGGGGCAGCGGCTTGTGTTTCCCGGAGCGCTGCGTCTTCTATCGCGGCTTCTGCCTAATGAGTTTCCGTTTCACCTCAATTGGAAGATGAGCGAAAGCCATATCGTTTATTGGGAATTGTATCCAACGATTGACCATATTGTGCCCGTCGCACGGGGCGGGGCTGATGATGAGACCAATTGGGTTTCGACCTCGATGATTCGCAACAGCGCGAAATCTAACTGGACGCTAGAAGAACTCGGCTGGCAGTTACTGCCGCCCGGCGATTACACGCAATGGGATGGGCTAATGGGCTGGTTCTTGAAGTATATCGAGCAAGACCCAACGCATTTGCAAAACAACTATCTCAAACGTTGGCACAGCGCCGCACGTCTCACAGCAGCAAAGGGTTCAATTCTTGCCTTATGAAGCTAGACTGATTTTTGGGATAGACTGTTAGGGAGACGACTATCGAAAAACATCTTTGGTCCCCGTCATCAGCTTCTTCCAGGGCAGACGTTCGAGAACGCTGTCGAAGCGCAGATCGCCGCCGATCGAGCCGGCCGGCGGTGCGGGTCGCGCGTCGGGCGCTTGACGCCCATCGTGTAGCAGACACGGGGGAACTGGTAGAAGAATTTGGCGATAGTCAGAGCGGCATCATGGCTGGCGCCGAACTCGTCCGCGCAGCGTTTCCGTCCACTGCGGCCGCCTTGCCCGCGGCGATGGTTTTCCCGGCCAGCGCGCCGGAGCGGCAGGCATAGGAAATGCCGTCGCCGAACAGCGGGTTGACCAGCCCGGCGGCGTCGCCCGCCAGCAGAACGCGCCCGTTCCAGGCCGTCAACCGGCTCCGAGCCGCCCCAGATCGGCAGCGGGTGGCCGTGGAACTCGATCTCCTCGATCGGGCATGGGGACGCCCAGAGCGTCCAAATAGCCGACGATCCAGCGCGCGAGCTCTTCTTTGCTGGCCTCGCCGCGTCCTTCCGCCGAACGCCGCCCGAACGTTCCCGCGCCGACCGAAAGATGGCCGGCTTTGGGGAAGACCCAGGCATAGCCCTGCTTGACGGCGTATTCCAAATGCCCGATTTCGGGCCGAAGCGTCTCATGACCGCGTCCCCACTCGTGGGGAATCTCGGCTTCCAAGCGCAATCGCCAGCAGCCGCTTCTTGCGCAGACCCGCCATGCGGGCGACAATGCCATTCGCGCCGTCCGCGCCGACAACCTGGGAGGCCGTGTAAACCTCGCCGTCTGCCGTTGTCACGCGCACTCTGGTTTCGCCCTCCGGCTCGACGGATTTCACCGCGACGCCGTCCCGCACTTCGCACCCGGCTCGTGCGGCCCGCTCGGTCAGGGCATTGTCAAAGATGCTGCGCTGCACCATCCACAGGCTCATCGGCGGCTCGTCCGGGTTGGGGTTCAGCGGGGCGACTAGTGCTTCGCCGAAGTTCCAGGTATGCCGCAGGTGTGTCACGGTCGCCTCGACAAAGGCTTCGGGGACCAAGTTTCGGCAGTTCGTTGCCGACCGTCAGCGGCACGCCGCCGCCGCAGGTCTTGTAGCGCGGCAGGGTGCGCTTTTCGAGTAGAAGGGTTTTCAGGCCCGCCGAAGCGGCTTCATAGCCCGCACAGGCTCCTGCCGGACCGGCGCCGCAAATGATCACATCGTACAATAAACTCATGGGGTTATTATAGCACGAGGCGTTAGACGATTCCAGCCTTGACCAAATCTTTCAGCATCAGCATTCCGACGGGGCGGCCTTCGGCATCCACCACAGGGGCATCGCCGGCTTTCTGGCCGGGCAGGGGGTGGAAATCGTCCAGACGGCGCAGACCCTCCGTGGCGAGCATCTCGGGGGTGACGACGCCGGGGCGATGGGTCATGGCCTCAGTGGCCGGGCGGGACAGCAATTGTGGATTATCGAGCAGATGTCGGCGGATGTCGCCGTCGGTGATTAACCCGGAAACGCGGCCTGACCATCCGTGACAATCGCCGCGCCGACATTGGCGCGGGTGATGGCAAACATGGCCTCCAAGACCGTGCTGGTATCCGGCACGACGGCAATCGCTTCCGAGGTTCGCATGACATCGGCCACGCGCAGTGTCAGGCGGCGTCCCAGTGTTCCTGCCGGATGCAGCCGCGCATACTGCTCCGGGGTGAACTTTCGCGCCCCCATTACGGTGACAGCCAGGGCGTCGCCGAGGGCGATCATCACCGTCGTGCTGGTCGTCGGCGCGAGGTTCATGTAGCAGGCTTCTTTTTCGACGTAAACGCTCAGGACAACCGACGCGGCGCGGCCTAATGTCGAACTTGGGCTGCCCGTCAGCGCAATCAACGGCGTGCCAAGCTGGCCGGATCGCAGGCAGGATCGCCAAGAGCTCCTCCGTTTCGCCGCTGTAAGAAAGCGCGATCACGACATCGCCCGGCTGAATCATTCCCAAGTCGCCGTGCACCCCTTCGGCGGGATGCAGGAACAGGGCCGGAGTGCCGGTGCTCGCCAGTGTGCCGACCAGTTTTTCGCGCGACCTTGCCGCTTTTCCCCATGCCGGTCACGACCACGCGGCCATTTGTTTCCAGCACCAGGCGTACTGACTCGGCCCAGGCGGCGGCATCCATACCCGCCGCAATGTTTTCTAAAGCGCGGATGGCTTCGGAAAGCACCCGCCGCCCCTCGGACAGCCATTCTTCATGAGTTTCTGCATTCATTGCCTGTTATTATACAGAGTTCAGGCCATAAGATGCAAGCGCAGAAATTGGGTATGATAGTCGCAGTAAGGTTATCTGTATGAAGAAAACGATTATATTGCTCGCACTATTGGTTTTTGGAACAGCCTCAGTTTCTGTGATGGCACAAACGCCTCCCGCGGGCACTCAAGTTCCAAGACGGATTGACGGCATTTCAAAAACACAAGTTTGAAGTTGCGGCCACGGACTTTCAGGAAGCCATTCGTCTGCGGCCCGACTATGCGGACGCGCATAATGCTTTGGGCATCCTGCTGGAAGCGCAGGGAAACCACGCAGCCTCTTTGGCGGAGTTTCAGGAAACCGTGCGCCTCAAACCAGGCGACCCGGATGCCCTTTATAATCTGGCGTTAGCGTATGACGCGCAGGGGAAAACGAGCGATGCCTTGGCACAACTACGCGCCGCGATAAAACTCCGCCCGGAGTTCGCGCAGAGCCATTATTTGCTGGGAAAACTTCTGGAAAAAAGCGGGCAGCGGGATGACGCAATCACTGAGTACCGGACCGCGATTCGTTTGCGGCCCGAGAATGCGCGGCAGCATTATAACCTCGGCAATGCGCTGGATGACAGCGGCAAACATGACGACGCGATTGCCGAGTACCAAGAAGCCATTCGCCTTGACCCCAAAGAGGCCGACGCTTACAATGCCTGGGGCAATGTTCTCGATGTCGGCGGAAACCATGAAGAAGCCGTGACCCAGTACCGCGAGGCTTTGCGGTTGAATCCGAAATTCGCGCTGGCGCATTACAATCTTGGCCTTGCCTGGTCGGCTCTCGGAAAGACCGAGGAGGCGATCAAAGAATATCAGCGGGCGCTGAAATATCAGCCGGATTTAGTCCAGGCACAGACCTATCTCGCCCAGGCACTAGCCGATCAAAAGGCAAAGTCAGCGGCAAGCGATACAAATACGCCGTGAGGACTTCGTCTAATGTGTCAGTAAAAGATAAAATCCCATCACGACAAATGCGGCATCTATCACCAGCGCCCGCTGCTTTCGGGCCGCAAAACGTTTTTGAGCTTTCGATTCCAGAGGCACGGCTTTTGCGCGCTGATTAAAGTAAGCGAGGCTGATCGCCCGGAAGATAAAGCCGAACGCGACTAAGACGCCGCCGATGATTTTGAAAGGGTCCAACGTTTACGCCGTGCCTACCGGTAATTGGTGTACTGCAGCGGCACGTCAATATCTTCGCCTTTGAGCATGGCCATCACCGACTGCAAATCGTCCTTGCTTTTAGCCGTGACTCGCACCTGCTGGTCTTGAATCTGCGTCTGCACTTTCAGCCCTTTGTCTTTGATCAGCTTGGTGATCTTCTTGGCTGTTTCGGTCGGCAGGCCGTTTTTGATGGTGATGACCTGCCGAACCGTGCCTTTGCTGGCCTGTTCCAGCTTGCCGTACTCCAAGAACTTGATGTCCACGCCGCGCTTGATAAGCTTGGACTGCAGAACATCAATCAGCGCCGTCAAGCGGGTTTCGTCGTCGGAATGCAGCGTCAGCGTGTTTTTGCCGTCATGCTCGATCTCGCTGATGCTGCCGCGAAAGTCGAAGCGCGTTTCGATCTCGCGCTGCGCTCCCTGTACGGCGTTCTTGACTTCCTGCGGGTCGGCTTTGGAAACTATGTCGAAACTATATTCGGTCGCCATCGTGTGTCCCCTCTGTGATCGTAAATATATTCCTTTATAATACCCGCCAATGTCTGCGATTCGTCGGCTATAGCGCGGCCGTATCAGGAAAGGGCCGAGGATAGCGTCTGCGCTTCGTCCTTCGACGCCGACACGCCCGGTCTCCGTGTCAGACCGTAAACCGCGGCGATCAGCAGAACAAACCCGAACCATTGGCCGATCAAAATCGGCATATGCTGCACGAATAAGCCGATCAGCAGGGAAGTCAAAGGGTAAAACAATTCCGCCAGTGTCGCCACCGAAGCCGTCGTGCCGCGCAATCCCCAGTAATAGAATCCCATACCCGCCAAATCCGGCAGCAGAACGATCAACAGCAAATAAAGCCCGGCAAAGTGGCTCGAATGTGTCGGCGCTCCCGAAACTCCTGTTGGCACCCAAGTTAAGAGGGCCAGCGCCGGAACCGCCAGTGCGAACCTTGCCCCGGCCAATGCTTCGGGAGTCAGCGCCGCCGTCAGTGACCGGCCTGCTACCGTCGAAGCGCCCCAGAGCGCCGCCGCGCCGAGCGCGAGCAAGGCCTGCTCCGTATGCACATCCCGCAGACTGGGCGGCTTCTGAAATCCGATGAGTAAATAAGCGCCCGCCATCGCCGCCGCCGCCCAGGCCCAAAACAGCCCCGACCGCCGTTCGCCGAGAACCCATCCCGCCAGCAAAATCGCGACCAGCGGCTGCGTCTTTTGCAGCAGCACGACCGTCAGCGCATGAGAAAAATCCAGCGTGAACGCTTTTGTATAAAGCCACGTCGCCAGCGCCGACCCGCCGATCCCGACAAAGGCCAGTGCCGCCCACTGCGCTTTGTCCAGCCCCCGGAACTGCCGCCGCTCCCGCCATAAGACCGGCGCAAACAAAACGCACAAGGCCAGATGCTCCCCCAGCACCACCCAGGCCGGAGACCAGCCTGCACTGAGCGCCGCCGGGCGCAGCAAGAGATCGCTTCCCCAGAGCATCGCGGCTAGGGCAATCAAAACGGGTGATAACAGGCGAGACGGCATGACGGGGTTATGATACCCGCTGCGGCAGACGAAAAAAAAACCTGCTGAAAATAATCAGCAGGGAAACACAGGGAAAAGCACAGAAACGATTACGCGGAAGCTTTCCCGGCTTTGCGCTTGCGGGCGATGGCGAAACCGCCGAGGCCGAGCGCGATCATCAGGCCAAAAGAAACCGAAGAGGAAGCTTCGGGAACCGGGCTTTTGGTGTTATAGCCAACGTCATTCAATGCCTCAAATTCCGCCGGCCCCGTTTGCGGTTTCGCATCGGTTGGTCCAAAAGCATCCTGCACCTGCTGGGGGCCGTCGAAGGCTTCCCCATTACTGGCCCAGTCATGGTAATCTCCACCAGTCACCTGGTTGAATAGACAATCGGAAGTCTTCCCGCCGTCATCGGAGAAATATGAGACGGTCGTGCTGCTGCTGTTAAAGCTGCGGCCGGTCGTGGGAGTGGGATTGACGGTCGTGTTATTGCCGATGGCGGCGTAGCGGAAGAAATCCAGGCTGCCGACGCTGTCTAATGTTGGGGTGCCGGGGAGGTCGGCGCGACCATCCAGAGCCGAGCTGAAGCCCAACGCCTCATTGATCTCATGCGCGGCCGTGGTCGCGGCAGAGGCCGCGCCGTTATCGGTGGTCGGGAACGCGGCGACGTTCAGGGAGATTTGGCTGTCATACGTTCCCGTGCCGACGGTGATATCACCGGGCGTATTAAACCCCAGTGCTCGGCCCTGGGCCGTGGTGTATTGGACTCCCGGACCCGCTGTTACCGGGAACCGGGTTGCCGGTGGCCGGAAGGTTCGACAGGAATGCCGTATTACCGTCACCGCCGTTGGCGATTTGTTTGTCCGCCGTTAAGGCATCGCGGTAGGTATTGTAATCTGCTGGAAGAAAAACCGGTCAGGCTGCTGCCGAGGCCGGTGTTCACATCCGAAAAGTCCAGGGCAACGGTGATCGGGTTGGTGTATCGCGCTTCGTAAACATTGGCGATGAGGCTGGTGATCGCGGCTTCATCGGTGGTAGCGTTCGCGTCGGCGCTCCAAGTGCTGTCAAAATTGGCAGTGATGGTCAGTCCTGCCGCTTGGGCATGTACGGCGGACAGGCCGAGCAGGACGGGGGCTGCCAGCATAAGTTTTGTGTAACGCAATGTTGTGTTCTCCAAAGGGGTCGTCAATCAGCAAGAATGTCCCTGCTATTAGAGCAGGCTTTCATTCAAAAAGCAAGAACAATTTTGCCTGCGGAAGTGCTCTGTTTGGCATCCTCCTCATCGCCAAAGCGCGTGGCCGCATATATTTACAGTGCAAAATTCATGCCAAAGCGAGCGAAATCAGGAGTGTCACCCGCAATTTGCTCATTAGTTTTCGTTCTAAGATGCTTCGGAAATTGATTATTTGGAGAGCAAAGTATACTCTTAGTATATACAAGGTTGAAATTTTCAAGCACAATCTGCGTGTCATCTCTGGTTTTCTCATGGGGAGTGGAATATGAAGACCCACTTCGCCCACTGTCTGCGGGCGCTGCGGCAGACGAAAAAAACCCTGCTGAAAATAATCAGCAGGGAACACAGGGAAAAGCACAGAAACGATTATGCGGAAGCTTTCCCGGCTTTGCGCTTGCGGGCGATGGCGAAACCGCCGAGGCCGAGCGCGAGCATCAGGCCGAAGGAAACCGAAGAGGAAGCTTCGGGAACCGGGCTTTTAGTGTTGTAACCGATATCCTCCAAAGCTTTGACTTCAGCGGGGCCTAAGTTGATAGTCGCTCCCGGCGTAGCGAAGGCATCCTGAACTCCGGGAGGGCCGGCGAAGGCTTCTCCGTTGCTGGCCCAGTCCTGGTAATCTCCCCCTTGTGTCTGGTTGTAATATTTGATTGGGGTCACGCCATCCTCGGAAAAGTAAGAAACCGCGTTCGCATCACCAGAGAAAATGCGGGTGCCACCGGTAGTATAGCGGAAAAAGTCCTCTGAGCCGACGGTAGTGGGTGCGGCCGGGGGAGAATCGTTGAAATGGTCCAAGGCGGAACTTAGACCCAGTGCTTCATTTATCTCATGCGAGGCGACGGCCGACAGATCGTACTTATTTGGGTCTTGTACGCCGGTCCGGGAATAATTCATCTCCGACATATTCAAGAAGATTTCACTGTCATAATTCACTCCATTGACCTGGATTTGCGGCGCTCCGGCCAAACCGATGGCGCGAAGCTGGGCGCTTTCCGCTTCGACATCCGCATTGGCGTATCCCGGCACGGGATTGCCGGAGGCGGGCAGATTGGCGAGGATCGCCGCATCATTAGCGCCTTTAGTGTTGATCAACGCAGTCCGGTAGTCATTATAACTGACGGTCAGCGGAGAAAAGGCGCTTCCGCCCAGGCCCGTGTTGACTTCGGTGAAAATAATGGAAACATCAATCGGATTGGTGAAGGTGTTTTCATAAACTGCGATGGCGTCATTGATGGTGGCCTCAGCAGCCGCACCGTTAGGATCAGCGGCAACGTGCTGTCGAAGGTCGGGGTGATGGTCAGCCCTGCCGCTTGGGCATGGACGGCGGACAGGCCGAGCAGTACGGGGGCTGCCAGCATAAGTTTTGTGTAACGCAATGTTGTGTTCTCCTTGTCAGTCGTCATTCGTGTTTGCCTGCGAAATGCTGTACTTGATGCTTCATCGTTAAGTACAGGACACATTATTCCATAACTGCATAATTCATGCCAAAACGGGTGGCTATCGCCATGTTACGCGAAAGTTGCTCACTCAATTTCGGTGCAAGAAATTCTTTAGGAAAATGTTTGTGAAATAAAATTTGACAGAGAGTTAGGTACACTCTTTGCATACAATTCTAATATTACCGAGAGACAATTGAAATCCTAAGTACGGTTTGTTTTGGCGTGAGGAGAGATATGGCTACCCACTTCACACAAGGTCTGCGGGCGCTGAGGCAAACAAAAAAATTGACGCAAAGCGAACTGGCACGGCGCAGCGGGATTGCGCGGCGAACTTTGATTTACTGGGAAGCCGGAGAGTCTCAGCCGCGCATCCCCGAATTGCAGGCCGTTTTGAGAGCGCTGGCCGCGACAGCGGAAGAGACCGCGCATCTCATCAGTCCGCTGAACACGCCGCGCGGACGGCGGCTGGCGGAGACGGAGCGAACGGCCATCCACGGTGAGGATTCTGGCGGAGCGGGCATCGGCGATTTACTGCGGGCGATGCGGATGCGGCACGGCGTCACGCAGACCGATCTGGCGTCGAAGCTGCAGCTCAACCGTCAAGCGGTGCTGCGGTGGGAATCCGGGCAGAATCGTATCAGCGCCGAGAACCTGGAGCGCCTTTGCGGTGTGCTGGGCATCGCCCCGGAAGAGCGGCAGGCGCTGCGGGACCAGCGGCTGGTGATGCCGCATTGGGACGAGGCCGAGTGGCACAAAGTCACCGTCGCAGAGGCCGCGCATCTCTGGCAGGAAATGCAGCGGTCGCATCATATCTTGGCGCCCGACTACCGTCCGCAAACACCGCTTTTTGAACTGCAAGTTCTGGCGATGAAGCGGCATCTGCATCTCCTCAACCGACAAGGGGCGGAGACACACCGGCTTCTGGCAAGAGTGGAAACGGATTATGCGCTTTGGCTGCATTTTCAGGATCGTGTGCCGGAGGCGCGGTCAGGCATACATCGCGCCGTGCGTTTGGTTCAGGAGGAAAAGGTTCGCAGGACTTCTGGGGGGAGATGCTGAATTTGGCGTCGTCCGAAGGGTATGTGCAAGCGATCAAGTGGGATTATCCGGCCAGCCTCCAGATGATCGAAGAATGGCTGCCGTGTCTGCCTCCCGGCTTCGCCCGCACCCAGCAGTTATGCGATATGGCCTTCTACACCGGGGTTTTGGGACATAAAAACAAAGCGCTTGTTTTAATGGAGCAGGCGGCACGTTCGATGGAGCGGGCCGATGACGTGACGGGGGCAGAGAGATATTACTACGGTTTGACAATGGCGCGGATTAATTTGGGGTTTGGGAGCAGCGCAGAGATACTCGAACGCTTGCTGGCGCAATGTCCCAATGAGTTTCAGCGTGTTCAGATTGCCCTGTTCTGGACAGAAGTATTGCTGCATCAGAAGGAACACCAGGCCGCTGAGCGCTATCTGACGCTGGCACAACAAATGATGACGCCGGAGATGCCAGCACGTCTGCACCGCCTCGCTGTGGATTACTCCCGGCAGCTTTGAGCCAAACTCACATGGGACGTTGATTGCCCGCAGATGTTATGCAGTGGTCAAGAAGAGTCGAAGTCATAGATTACGAAGCCGTAAGGTCCGAAGCCGTCGGGTGCATCGCTCCGTAAACGGCCTCGCTGGGTGGCGCTGACGTCTATTCGCCGCCTGCGCGGTGAAGGATAAAACCGAACGGCCTCTCTCATTTCTACTTTCTCTTGTTCCCGCGTAGGCGGGGACTCGGCGCTTCGCCACCCAGCGAGGCCGTTTACGGAGCAACTGCACCCGACGGCTTCGATCTCTACTATCTTTACAGTGTTTCGCCGATGCCGGTGTCCAGCGGCCTGGCCGTACTGGCCGATGGCGAACGGCTCGTAGGCGGGGAAGGCTTTGAGGCGGAAATTGAGGGTGAAGGTGGAGCCGGGGCGCAGGCCGCTGGGGGTGTCCTGGTAGATCAGAGTCAGCTTCGTAGTCGTGCCAGGAGCGGGTCAGTGCCAGGCCTTTGTAGTCAAACTGGCTGGTGACGCCGTTGTAGCCGCCGATGGCGCGGAGGCGGTAGCCGGCGTCTTCGCGTGCGGTCGCGGAAGAACGGCAGGTTCAGGCTGCCGTTCGATGGTCGTGTACCGGTGCAGGGTCGGGTCGAAGCGGCCCGACAGATCCAGCGCCAGTGCATCGCCGCCGCGAATGCGCGAGCGTATTGGTCAGGTCCACCAGACGGCTGTTGTTGATGTCATACGGCAGCCGTCGTGCGAAATCGCAGGAAGCTGACCGGGCGTGTACAGCGACCTGGGCGGAGACTGTTCTGGAACGGCGTCGCCCGGTAGCCGATACTGGCTGTGCAGTCGGTTGAAATCGTATCCCGTGCCGACCGTCAGCTGGAAGGCCTTGCGTCTCCTGCACCGCGAGATTCAGGCCGGCCAAATTGGTGTTGCCGGCGTAATCAAACTGGAACGGCGTGTAGCCGTAAGGACGCAGGTAGGTATAAGTGGCTCTGAAGGTGGACTTGCTGCCGATCCGCAGCCGATAGCCGGTGCGCCCGTTCAGCACATACTGGGCGGTGTCGTCGCCGTAAAAGCCCTGCTGAAACGAGCCGCCGTAGTCGAAAGTGCTGCGCCCGGAGACTTCTTGGTCGTCGTTCCGAAGTCCAAATTGAACCGGGCCCGCTGGGAATTGGTCAGCGACGACGGCTCATTGAAATCTCCCAGAGACAGGTCCAGGTGCGTCGTCTTCGGCAGAAATCGGCCTCAGAAGGCGACGCCGCAGGGCATCGGTGGCCAGCCGAAACTCCGGCAGCCGCTCCAAGCCGCCGAAGAACTCCGGCCGTGCCGCTGCTGTGCGAGCTGCGTGTATTTGGTCGCCAGCACTTCGAAGTCGACCAGCTTTCCCGCTGATTGTGTAGTCCAAATTGGAGTCCAGCTCCTGCCGATTGCTGCCGCCGTCCCGAGCAAACGCCGGCGACGTGAACTGCGGAAAAATCAAAGCGGGTTTCGAGCTGACGAATGGCTCGTCGGCCTGATAGGTATTGTCTAAGGACGAAGTCAGTGTCTGCGACAGTGCCGTAGCCGAATGAGTTCTGGGTCAAAGTCGTTCATCAGCGAGGTCGTTAGATTGCCGACATTGCGGGTCAGGCCCAGCGTCGTGTTCTGCGACTGGCTTGCGGCTCAGGCCGGCAAAGTAAGAGTTTTGCTGATACTGCGTGGTCAGCGTCGCATGCACCGTGCCGAACCGCTGCGTATGGTTCAGGCTGCCGTTGAAGTTTTCGCTCCCTGCGCTTTTGTCGTTCAGGCTGTACACCGTAAACAAGCCGCTGCCGCGTGTCGGGCGGTCCGGGTCGCCGTAACTCTGGTCAAAGCCCAGCCCGGTGCCTTTTTTCTGGAACTCTTCCACGCGCAGAATGCCCGGCAGGGCTGGCCGCCAGCGCATAGCCGAAGGCGAATTTGATAAAATAGCCTTCATCGGGCGTTTCGCCGACCTGCGGGAACAATGTCTGCCGGGCCAACCGCTGGTTCAGCGGCACGAAAGATAGGGGATGCTGAACACGCGGTGCCCTTTGCGGTAAAAGCGACACATTGCGCCCGACTAAGCGCCGTGCCGGGGATAATATACATCTCGCGTGCGCCGAACGAGTAATGCGGGTCGGCGAAATCGCAGGTGGTGAACTCGCTGCCGCGGGCATCAATAAAGCCGGGCCGGCCGCGGACGACGCCGCCATAGCAGGTAGATCGGCTCGATGATTCCAATCGGCACTTGGACCTGCTCGGGCTGAATCACCGACCGGCTGCCGGTGAGCGTATAAGTGCCGCGATTGAGATTGAAACGCAGCCGCCCGTCGGCCCCGACATCGGCGGTCTGCCCGGTCGGCCCGATCAAATGCACGGGGCCTTCAAATGTCGCCGTGCCTTTGTTCGTGTCGAGTTCGGCTTGATTGCCTGTCACCACATAGCCTTGATAATTGACCTGCACATGGCCGCGCCCGATGACTGTCCCCTGCGTCGTTTCTTCGGTCGTGTCGGCGGTGTAATAGACATCGATTCGGGTCAAACGTCGGATTGCCCACGGCGGCGTTCGGCTTCGTGCATCCCCGGCAAGGGTTTTTCGCGTGCGGTGGGCGGCAGCGGAAGCGTATTGGAAGGCGCGGGCGCGGCGTTCGGCAGAGGAATACGACGGCGGGAGGCGTCTGCGCCTGCCCCCCATTCAGATTGGCGAGGAGCAGGGAGCAGGTAAAAAAGGGGAGCCGAGCGAAGCGCATGCTGTATTATAACATGAAACGCGCCCGTCGGGGAAATCACTTTTTGTTCCAAAGCGGCGACAGTGCGAACATCAGCGCCATGGCGGCATAGCTGAAACCAAGAGCGGGAGCGCTCAGGCGGTTCTCGATGCCGGGCGTGAACCGCTTCGGGACAATTTTGTAATCAATCACATACGCCGAGGCCGCCGCGAGAACTGCCGTCAGCGGGCTGCTTTTGGTGTTCGTCACAAGCAGCGCGCCTTCATAAAGGACGCCCCAGGCCGCCATCGCCGTGCCGTTGATGCCGATGCCGAGCAGGGATTCACGCGGAGAATAATCCCTCGGCTGCTCTTTCTCGTCGCCGTCTACGATATGCGCGATAGAATTGATCGCCGCCCAGGGCGACCCGTTTTCTTCATCGCTTGCCAGCATAATAGAAGCATTGGTGGCCGCGGCGAGGGCCAGGCCGGTTTTCAGGCCGCGTGCGATGCTTTGGGTAATCAGTGGGATGAACATAATACCCGCAGTGTACCCCAAATCTGTCACTCCCAAGTCGCGACAAGGCGCGGCGTGAAGTGCAGGCGGTCGGCGGCGACGCACAGCGTCCGCAGGCCGTACCACTGCTCCGGCGGACGGGGTTTCGTGGCCGTTTGAGATGCAGATGGCCGTACAGCACGGTTTGGACGCCGTGGGCTGAAGCAGGGGCACGAAGACATCCAGGGGCGGGTAGTGGATCAAAGCGATTTTGAGCGGGCAATCGGCAATCGCGTCCAGGCGCTTGGTGAGGCGCGCACTTCGCGGGCGATAATCTTTTCGTCCCTGCGCCCGTTCGGCAGCGGTGCAGCCGGACGCCGGAAGCGCCCATCCGCGTGTTCCCGCGACACCGATTTGACCGTCTTCGGAGACAAACGGCGTGTCGTGCAGGCCGGGGTATTGTAGGGCCTTATCGGAATCCCACCAGTAATCGTGGTTGCCTTTGCACAAGACTTTGATGCCGGGCAGCGCCGCCAGCCATTGCCAGGTCCGGCTCGGCGTCGGCGCGTTTCATCGCCCAGGACAAATCGCCCGGCATCAGCAGCAGGTCGTTCGGCTCGACAATCGCCCGGCAGGCCTTCGCGATCTTGGCCGGGTGATCGCGCCAATGCTCCCCAAAAATGTCCATCGGCTTCGGCTTCGCAAACGAAAGATGCGTGTCCGCCAGCGCCCAGATTCGTCGCATAACAGGGGATTATACCCGCTTTCTTTGTCTTACAGCTGGCTTGACATTCCTACTATTCCGAGTTATACTTTTTCTGCGGCTCTTTTCAGCGCCACCGAAGCCGTGCAGTATTCCGTGGTAGTTCAGTCTGCGCGATGCCTGAGTGAGAGCGGTTGCTCCTGCCCTGCTTCCCT
>CAVRQP010000011.1:0-709861 GCA_963723445.1 Vulcanimicrobiota bacterium | reverse complement strand
GCCCGCTCATTGCCGCGCGCACCACCGGCATGATCAGCACGAACAAGAGCGGGCGGCGAATCAATGCGGAGCCGAAGAGCACGAGACCGCCCGATCGGGTGACCAGCGATTCTCGGAACAGCAAGAGCTTGGGCGACCCGCCGAATGCGAGCGGTAAGAGTGTCAGGCCGATCCGCTCAGCACGATGACCGACATCACGTCGGCCTTGCGCCTCCGTACGAACTGGAAGAGACTCCAAACCGCCGGCGCTGCTGCGGAGAAGATGATCGCATGCGCTTCGCCCAGGCGCGGTACGCTCAAGCGGTAGAGTCCCCAGGGCAGCAGAAAATTGAAAATCACGCCGAGCCCGAGCAGCACCCGCTTGCGGATCATCTGGCGCCTGTCCTTCGCGGTGTCAGACAACGAGGCCCGGCTCCTTTTTGTGGCGCTCTATCACTAGCGCTCTTGGGTACCGGGGAAAAGGACTCGCTGTGACAGCCCCCCCGCTTCTCATTGGCACGGTCGCGTGCTTTGCGTGATGGCCGGCGTCTTCGCACGCGCCACGATCGCGACGTATGTTGCCGTGTCGTCCTTCGCGATCATCGGTCTCAGCGTGTATCGCTCGGGCCGTTCGAGCGGTACGGCGAGGTGCTCAGCGGAGCATTCGTCGCTCTCGTCGGAGTCTACGCGCTCATCACCAGGTAGCCGGCTGCAAAACCTCCGCCCGGACCCTAGCGCCGCACAGCCCGCGATCGGCGCACGCTCGAGGTCTGGATCGCACCCGCGCAGCTCGCAGCCGTGCCCGAGCACGTCGTGACGTTGGTGATCAAAAAACCGTTGAGGTTATTGGCGGTGTGACCCGGATGGCCGACCCGCGGCGATGCGGAATTGCACGAACCGGTACTGTAGTCGCTGAAGTTCACGCACGTGTCGACGTTGCCGGCGCGAAGCACGACGTCGTCGACGGCACGCGATACGGGTTCGCGTGCCCAGGATCGTCCGCCGTATCGAGCAGGTAGTAGTCTTCCCACGACCGGATCGTCGTGGCCGCCCGCTGTTGCACGCCGTCGACGTAGACCGTCACGGTGTCGTTGCTCGGCTGCACGAAGCTCATCGCGAGACCGATCTTGTGAGGCAGCGCCGGATCGACGTACGCGACCTCGTGCGCGACGAAGTTCGTGCATTGGAAGCACGGCGCAGGTGCGTCACGCCTTCCGCGTCGGTGGTGAAGATCAAGAGCTTCTGATTTCCGCCGTGATCGGTGGTGTGCCACAACCCAACCCAGGCCATGCGCTCGCCGTCGTTCGCGAACACCGGCGAGAACTCCATCTCGAGGTCCGGTTGGAACGCTCCCGTCGCGGACGTGGTGACAAACTCGAATGAGAAGTAGGGGTTGCACGTCGGCCCGCACTGAACGGGTCCCGTCGTGCTGGTCAGCGAGCTCGGGTAACCGGACGTGTTCGGGCCCTCCGGCGTAGCGAGGCCGTTGAGGCACGTCTGAATGATCGAGTTGTCGAACTGCAGGGCTTTCGCCGGTTGCACGAAGCCCGCCCACTCTGACGACGGTAGCTGGACGTGTTCACGACGTTCGCGCTGTAATCGTTGTTGCTGCACGAGTTGGAGAGCCAGGGCTTGCCGGAAGCCGGATCGGTCTGTCCCTGGATCGGTCCGTTCGAATGACCATTGAAGACGATGGGACCGAGCGCGCCGGACGGGATCGTCACGCTGCCGCTACTGTCGAGACCGAGATGGTCCACGTGACCGTGCTCGAACCGTCCGAGAACGCGATCGTGCACGAGCCGCCGTTCGAACCCGCCATACCGTCGTCGACGCCGCGTTCGGCGGCCCGCTCGGCGCGGACGCGCTCGCGACGCCGGCACAGGTCGCGTTCGGCGTCGCCGTGTACGTCGTGGCGTTTGGCGCGCCCCTCTCCCGAGTTCACCTGGGCGGTCTGCCCGGAGCCGGTGAACTCCAGGGCCTTGTTGGAGATATGGGCTCGAGGTCGTAGCATATAGCGGTGAGATCACCAGCGTTTCGGGCGTGACGCCGGTCGCGCTGACGTTCACCGTCACGTCGTAGCCGGGCGCGCCGCCTCCGTCGTACTGGACGGCGACCGTATCCGTCGACTGGTTCAGCATCGTCGACGTGCCGCCGGTCGGCGTGCCGTTCTTGACGATCTGGGCGTGGCCGCTGCCGCCGCTCTCGGTGAGCTGCACCGAGATCGGGTTCTGATACGGGTCGTTCGCCCCGGCCGTAATCGGATTGTTGTCGAAATCCGAGGGGTTCAGGACGAACCCGAACGTGTTGGTCACGCCATCGGCCGCAAGGGAGGCGTTCGGTGCCAGAAACCCCAGCGAGTTGATGACGCCGCTGAGGAACAACGTGAAGCCGTTGTTCGCGCCCGCCACGATCGTCGCAGTCAGCGTCCCGAATCCGAGACGGTGCCCGCTTGCGAACGAGTTGTTGACAGGCTTCCGATTCGTCGTGCCGACGAAGTCGTCGTCGCCGGGCGGCGCCGCCACCGATATGGTGCACGTGCGCGGCAGACCGGTCTGTCCGCCGCACGCCGGCGAGCCCGACGAGATGTCCGTCTCCGACTCGCCGATGATGGTGTTTCCGCCGTGCGCGAACACTTTCAGGTCGAAGCCCATCGTCGAGGGCGAGACGAACCGAGGGCGCCGCACGGCGCTCGAAACCCGGCCGGACTTGCCGCCCAGGACGAGGGTCACGCGGACCGATTGGGAGCCGTTCACCGGCGCCCCGGTCGGACCGGTTCCGAGCGGCGCCTCGGGAGCGAGCGCGGCGGTACGGCCGCCGCAGCCGGCCAGCAGGACGGCAGCGAAACACGCCGCGGCAAGAAACGAACGCACAAGCCGGCCCCTCTCGGAACGGTCCCCCACAGGAGGACGGGCCGCCTCGATCACATGGTGCTCGTTTCGGCCCCCTGAGGTTGCGGCGTACGCACGACAGTCCTGCCGATCGAGCGGCGGATCACGTTAGGGATGTCTGATCAATCAGGGGAATCGCCCCTTGAGTTCACCGAGCATCATTGCACTATCCCAAACTCGCGGTCAACCGCGCCTGACGCAGCATGCGCGCCGGGAACGACGCGGAGGTGGAACGTGTCACCGGCTGGGTACAACCCGCCCCGGGCAGGGCCGCATCATGGCATCCTTGCTCATCAGCTGGAGGGCTTTTGGCTGCGTCAAGTTCCGGAGAGGATGCTACTCGGCGTCGTCTCGCCTTGCTTGTCAGGGCTGGTGAACTCTTTCACCGGTCGCTCGACTTGCGAGAGACCCTCTCGAACGTCGCTCGCACGGCAGTGGAGTCATTTGCCGACCTGTGTTTGGTCGACTTGATCGACGAGCGGACGAGCCGGCTATACCTCTGCTTGGGTGCGCATCGTGATCCGGAGATCGAGGAGGTCCTCGCCGACCTCGTGACGCCGCTTCTGCAGGCTGAGACGCGCCGGACGCACCCTGCTCGGCAAGTGTCCCAGACCGGGACAACGTTCTTCGTGCCGGTGTTTGACGAGCAGACGCTTCTCGAACACGCGTCGTCGGCCCAGCACGAAGCATTCATGAGGCGCATGAAGTACCGGTCAAGATCGTCGTTCCGGTGCTCACGCGGGAGCGAATTTTCGGCGCGCTTACGTTCGTGCGCACCGCGGATGCCGAGCCGTTTGACGCCGCAGATGCAGAGGCCGCCGAAGAGTTGGGCCGGCGTGCGGGACTCGCCGTCGCCAACGCGGAGGAGTACGCTCGCGAGGGCGCGACGCAGCAGCGGCTGACGTTACTCGTCCGCGCCGGCGAGTTGTTCCACCGCTCGTTAGAAATCGACGAAACGCTCTCGAACGTAGCGCATACGGCGATCGAGTCGTTCTGTGACCTGTGCTTGTTCGACCTCATCGACGACGTCAGCGGTCAGCTGTACGTGAGCGTGGGCGCTCATCGAAGATCCGAGGTCGCCGCTTCACTGAGGGAGCGGGTTACGCCGGTCCTTCGAGCAGAAACACGAAGAATGCATCCGGCTCGTCAGGTTTCGCAAACCGGAAAGACGTATTACGTTCCCGAGTTCGACGAAGCGAGCTTACTCGAACACGCGTCGTCGGATGAGCACGAAGCATTTATGCGGGACTTGAAGTACACGTCCAAAATCGTCGTCGCGGTCGGCGCCGGCGGCGACCTGTACGGAGCGCTCTCGTTCGTGCGCGTGGCCGGCTCGCGGCCCTTTGAGCCGGCCGACCGAGAGGCGGCCGAAGAGTTGGGTCGCCGCGCCGGTCTTGCTGTCGCAAACGCAAAGCGGTACGGCAGCGAGCAGGCTACCCAGCGCCGGCTGTCGCTCTTGGTGCGCGCGGGCGAGTTGTTTCACCGCTCGCTCGACCTCGAAGAGACCTTGACCAACGTTGCGCGGACGGCCGTCGAGTCATTCTCGGAACTCTGTCTCTTCGACCTCATCGACGAAAACACGGGCCGGTTGTACGTGAGCGTCGGTGCGCATCAAGATCCAGAAAAAGAATCATCACTGAAAGCGCTCGTCACGCCGCTATTGCAAGGCGAAACGCGCGGAATCCATCCTGCAAGGCACGTTGCGCAAACCGGTGAGTCGTTCTTTGTGCCGAGCTTCGATGAAGCGACCCTCCTCCGCCACGCTTCATCGGGCGAGCACGAAGCGTTCATGCGGCTGATGCGGTATCACTCCAAGATCGTCGTGCCCGTCGAAGCACACGGCGCGGTGTTCGGGGCGCTGACGTTCGTCCGTACGAGCGGTTCAGTGCGGTTCGAGCCCGGCGACGTGGACGCCGCGCAAGAGCTCGGTCGTCGTGCCGGACTCGCCGTAGCCAATGCCAAGCAGTTCAGCCGCGAACAGCACGTCGCCGAAACGCTGCAGCGCGCTTTCCTCAACGAGAGCATGCCCGATGGCGCGAACGTCCAGTTTAGCGCTATGTACCAAGCGGCGCAACACGAATCGGCCCTCGGTGGTGACTGGTACGACGCGTTCCGGTCGCACGACGCGCATCGTCATGACGATCGGCGACGTCACCGGCAAAGGGGTCGACGCCGCACGTCTCATGGTGCAATTGCGACAATGGGTCCGCATGGCCGCCGTCGTAACGCGCGATCCCGGCGAAATGCTTACGCTGCTCAACGCAGCGCTCGTGAACGACAGTCGCGGCGAAGAGCTGGCGACGGCCTTCGTCGCGGTGATGGACTGCTCGGGGGAACGGCTGCAGTATGCGTCGGCCGGACACCCGCCGCCGCTCGCACGGCACGTGGACGGGACGGTCTCCGTCCTGCAGCTCGAAACCGCGCTCCCCTTGGGCGCGGATCCGAAGGCGAAGTTCGTCACCAAGACGCGTGCGCTCGACGACATCGTCGCTACTCGTGCTCTACACGGACGGTTTGACCGAAGTTCACCGCGATCCGGTCGCCGGCGAGAAAGACCTCGCGGATCTGCTGGGTGGCGAAGAGGTGCTGACCTCCGCAAACCCGGCGCGGTTTATCATGCGCCTTGCCTCGGGGGAGCCCGCGAGGGACGACGCGGCGGTCCTCGTGGTTCGCCTCGACGGCAACCGCACGAACTGGGGTTTCGACGTCGTCGACTCGGCCTCCGCATATGCGATCAAGCAAGACTATCTCTCTGCGGTTTCGGCGTACGTCGGGCCGCACGGCGACGTGAGCGCGTGCGCGCTCATATTCAGCGAACTCGTCGGGAACGCGCTGCGTCATGCGCCGGGACGGTTGAGCCTCTGCTCTCCACCGACGAAAAAGGGATATGGCTGCACGTGATGGACGAGGGGTCGGGCTTCGACGCGGAACCGGCGCTGCCAAAGGACATTTGGTCGGAGTCGGGGCGTGGACTTTTCCTGGTACAGGCGCTGGCCGACGAGGTCGTGGTACACCGGTTGCCCCGGTTCGGGAGCTACATCAAGGTGCTGCTACCGGTCCGAGCGTTCGCCGGCCGCGAAGCGTGACGGACACGCAGACTGCTGAAAACGACGGAACTCGCGCGTGTGTGCGCGGCTTCTAAAACGTAGCCCCAACGGGATTCCGAACCCGTAAACCGGGTTCCCGGCCGGTCCCGGCGGCTCTCTCGAAGTGCCGATTACGAGGGCTTTTCGCGTTTTCGGAGGGTGCTCTTGCGTCTGAGCCCGGCTAGTTTCGGGGCGTCTGTGAGAGGGACCGATCGTGTCCCGCGGAGTGGTAACGAGTACCCTTCGACGCGGTTCGGGTCTCAGCCCGTAACGACGGCCGAGATCCGTTGGGTTTGGTTGCCGCTGGTCGAGCAGCAGCGCACCGACGAGGCGCACGATGCGGCGTCGTGCGGAAAGATGCCGACGACGTCGGTGCGCCGCTTGATCTCGGCGTTGAGCCGTTCAAAAGGATCGTCGACGCGAACTGCTTGCGGTGCGCGCGCAGAAAGCCCACGGGCGCGGGTTCATAACACCACGCCCTCGGACACGATCGTTAACTGGCGGCGACGTTTATCGCGTGGCGGTTTATCTGAAACAGAGCGGGAATCGAGAGGGGCCTTTCGCCGCCGATTTCTTGCCGCATAGGTTTCGGTCTGGCTATGGCAATTCGGGCAGAGCATGCGCAGATTTTCTAGACGATGATCATTTCCAATCCCATTGCGGTGATCGAGTTGGATGCGAATCGGAAGGCCTTGCCACTCCGAAAGGCCGCATGCGTCGCAAACGTTTCGAAGAATTCCGGCCGCAAGCAATCGACGCTTTACCGTATAGCGGCTCTTCGATTCTTGAAGGATCCGAGTGAGGGACCACTGCCTGGGTCGAACCACGATCCGCTTTAGGCGAACCGCCTTGATCCACGTATCCTTTGCGAACCCAAACTTTTCGCGGCATTCGAGATAACCGTGGCCATCATCGTAATACTGCTGGATCAGAGACCAGTCATATTTGTAGACACCGCGTGCCATAGAACGTATGTTCGCACAAGCATGTTGCCATTCTGTTTCCGCGCTGGTGATACTGGACGAAGCGGAGCCTCTTATGCGTCGGCGGGAGTGCGGCAACCGAGAATGGCGGCTCGATGAAAAAGAGAAAACCCGCGCATCGTGCGGGTTTCAGCATGTAGCCCCAACGGGATTCGAACCCGTGTTACCGCCGTGAGAGGGCGGCGTCCTAGGCCTCTAGACGATAGGGCCGCTTGGGTTAAGCTCCCGGGCAGAGATTCGAACTCCGATGACCTGAGTCAGAGTCAGGCATGCTACCGTTGCATCACCCGGGAAGGTAAGCGAGCGATTTGCGGTTTTTCTTGTTTTTTGCTCCGTGTGTCTCTGTTTGGCTGTGACAGTTCGGACATAGCATCCGCAGGTTCTCGAGTCGATTATCGTCGCGAATGCCGTTTCGATGGTCGAGCTCGATCGAGATCGGCCGCCCTTGCCATTCCTGGAGCCCACAGTCTTCGCAACGTTCTTGAGTATACCAGCCTGGAGCAAGTGCTTCTTCACGGTGTTTCGGCACTTCGCGCTCCGTAGGACCTTCTCGAGCGGCCACCGGTTCGGTCGGGATCGTATATCGCCGCGACGGACCGCCTTCGTCCACGATCCCGTGGCGAAGACGAATCGTGCCTTGCACTGGCGGTAGGTGTGCCCTTCATCGTAGTACCGCTGGACCGCCGCCCAGTCATACGGTCTTCTGACGCTGGAGTTGCGCGCTTGAGCTTGCCGCGCCGGATCGCCTTGTACCAAGCGATCAGGGAAAACCCGAACCGGGCGACACAAGCATCCCGATCGTTGCCCTCGTCATAGTACCGCTGGACTGCGCTCCAATCATATCGTTTCCGCATGGCAAGAGCTTACTAACCCGCTGTGCCAGCAGGCGGGCACTCTCGTTTGCTCTCGTCGGCAGGCCCCGCGGCGGTCGCGCCCGATACTGAAAGACCCGTGCAGGCAGTCGTTCTCGTCGGCGGTGAGGGAACGCGGCTACGGCCGTTGACCCTCGAGACGCCGAAACCCATGGTCCCCTTGATGAACATGCCGTTCCTCGAGCGCACCTTGCGGCGCCTCAAGGACGCCGGGATCGACGACGTCATCCTGCCCGCCGGCTATCTCCCCGAGGCGATCACCTCGTACTTCGGCGACGGCTCGCCGCTCGGCCTGCGGATCCGCTACGTCATCGAAGAGGTGCCGCTCGGCACCGCCGGCGCCCTCAAGAACGTCGAGCAGTACATCGACGGGCCGTTTTTCGTCCTCAACGGCGACGTGCTCACCTCGCTCGACCTGAGCGCGATGCTCGACTACCACCGCGCCAAGGGCGGCATCGCGACGCTGCACCTCATCCGCGTCGACGACCCCAGCCCGTTCGGCGTCGCCGTCCACGACGCGACCGGCCGGATCGAGCGATTCGTCGAGAAACCCAAGCGCGAAGAAGCGCCGTCGAACGAGATCAACGCCGGCACCTACATCCTCGAGCGCGCGATCCTCGACCTCATCCCGGCCGGCCGCCCGGTCTCGATCGAGCGCGAAACCTTCCCCGAACTGATCGCGTCAGGCCGCCCGCTCTACGCCTACACGACCGGCGACTACTGGATCGATCTCGGCCGCCCCGAGGCGTATCTCGACGCCCACCGCCACATCTTCGACGGCTCGATGCCGCTCGGGCGCGAGCCCCGAGGTCGACGGCCCCGGCCGCGAGACGATCCCGGCCTCAGCGGTCCGCCCGCCGGTCTTCATCGGCCGCGGCTGCCGGGTCGCGCCCGACGCCGTCGTCGGCCCCTACACGGTCCTGGGCGACGGCTGCGAGATCCAGGCCGGCGCCGTCGTGGCCGACTCGCTGCTCTGGGACGGCGTCACCGTCGAAGCGGACGCGCAGCTGAGCTGGACGATCGTCGCCAGCCGCGCGCGCATCGGCGCGGGCGCCCGCATCGGCTGCGGTACGGTGATCGGACACGACGCGCGCGATCGCCGCCGGGACGACCGTCGAGGAGAACGCTCGAATCGCCGTCGATCGTCCCTAAGCAAGCGACCGCACTGTTAAGATCGCGTATTGTGCGGGTACGAAACGGTCGCCCAATCGAGCGTGTCCCTAAAGAGGCGGGTCCTTTCGGCAACCCACTCAGGGACCGCAATTGTCGACGCAGGCTCATGTCGCGCCGACCACCACCAAGGGGACCACGTTGACAACCCAAGCGCCTCGGATGCTGTTTCTCGGTTCGTTTCCGCCCCGCGAATGCGGGATCGCGACGTTCATGAAGGACGTCGTCGACAGCTATGACGAGAGGTTCGGCACCCGCAGCTCGGTCATCGCGATCGACGAGCCCGGGGTCGATGAGCGCGCCTATCCGGACCAAGTAGTCGCCCGACTCGTGCAGGACGATCGCGACTCCTACCAGCGCATTGCGCGGTTCGTCAACTCCTATCCGTGCGACGTGCTCAACATCCAGCACGAGTACGGCCTGTTCGGCGGCGACGACGGCGCGTGGATCGTCGACCTCATCGCCGCCGTCACCAAGCCGGTCGTCACGTCGCTTCACACCGTGTCTGCCCGAACCGACACCGCAGCATCTGCGCGTCGCGCGCGCGATCTGCGCCGCTTCGAGCGCGATCGTCGTGCTCTCCGAGACCGGGCGCGAGATCCTGATCGACCGCTACGGCGTCGATCCGGCGAAGATCCACGTGATCCATCACGGCGTCCCCGACGTGCCGTTCCGCGAGACCGCCGAATACAAGCGCCGGCTGGGCTTCGAGGGTCGCATGACGATCTCGACCTTCGGCCTCATCAATCGCGGCAAGGGCCTGGAATACGCGATCGACGCGATGGGCGCGGTCGTGCAGTCGCACCCCGAGGCGCTCTATCTCGTCCTCGGCCAAACGCACCCGGTCATTCGCCGCAACGAAGGCGAGTCGTACCGCCGCACGCTCGAGGCCAGCATCGCCGCCAACGGCTTGGCCGACAACGTGAAGCTCGTCGACAAGTATCTCCAGTTCGACGAGCTGCTGGCGTATTTGGGCGCGAGCGACGTCTACCTCACGCCGTACCTCAACCCGGTGCAGATCGTCAGCGGCACGCTGGCGTACGCCGTCGGGTGCGGGAAGGCGGTCGTCTCGACGCCGTATCTCTACGCCCAGGAGCTCCTCGAGCACGGCCGCGGCTTCCTCGTGCCGTTCCGCGATCCGTCGGCGATCGCGACGACCCTCGTCGCGCTGCTCGACGACCCGGCGCTGCGCGAGAGCACCGAGCGCCGCGCCTATAAGTTCGGCCGCCGCATGACCTGGCCCAACGTCTCCCAGGCCTACGGCGAGCTGCTGACCGCGCTGCTGCCGGCCTCCCGCCGGGAGGAGCTCGCCACCTCCGCCTAGCGGGGGTATAAGCCCGGCTACGATGCGTACCTACCGGTGGCCGGCCCTGGACCACATGCTGGCGATGACCGACGACGTCGGGATTCTCCAGCATGCGACGCTCGACGTCCCCAACCGCTCCTGCGGCTACTGCACCGACGACGTCGGCCGCGCGCTGATCGTCGCGTGCGAGGTCGCGTCGCGGCCGCCTGCGCCGCCGGCGGGCCCGGCGCAACCGATGCCGCGCGGCTGGTCACGACCTACCTGGCCTATCTGCACGATGCGCAGCTCGAAGACGGCTGGTTCCACAACTTCATGGGCTACGACCGGCGCTGGCAAGACCAGCGCGGCACGCCCGACGCGGTCGGCCGCGCGATCTGGGGCCTCGGGTACGCCGAGGCGCACGCGCCGCGCGAGACGTGGCGCGCGCTGGCCGGCAGGATGCGGCGCCGCGCGCTCGGCACGATCCCCACGATGCAGTACGTGCGGTCGCACGCCTATGCGGCGCTCGGCCTCGTGCACGCGCTGTCGGCGCGGCCCGACGACGAGCTCGTCGTTCGCGCGGTCCTCGACGGTTCGCTCGCGACGATCGCCGACGCGTTCGACGCTCACGCCGCACCCGACTGGCAGTGGTGCGAAGACGGATTGACCTACGACAACGCGCGGCTGTGCGAAGCGCTGCTGCGCGGCGGCGCCGCGCTGGCGAACGAGCGGTACGTGAAGACCGGTCTGGCGATGCTCGAGTTCTATACCTCGGTGGTGATCGATCCCGCCGCGGCGATGTTCGTGCCGATCGGCAACGACGGCTGGTATCCGCGCGGCGGCGTCGCGTTCGCGCAGCGGACAGCAGCCGCTCGAAGCGGCGTCGCTGGTCGATGCCGCCTTTGCTGCGCTCGATATCACCGGCGAAGAATGCTGGCGTGAGGTCGCCGAGATCGCGCACGAGTGGTTCTTCGGCCGCAACACGCGCGGCGTCACGCTGGCCCGCGAGGGCGGCTGCTGCGACGGCCTCGACGACGCCGGCGCGAACGGCAACATGGGCGCCGAGTCGACGGTGTGCTTTCTCATGAGCTCGATCGCGCTGGCGAAGCGCTCGACGACGACGCTGACGGCGCTGCGCGTCGCGCAGTAAAAAGACACCCGGCGGGGCGAGCAGCGACGCCGACGGCGGCCCGCCGCGGCCCCGGGCCGTTCGGACCCCGCGAACGGTCGGGTCGGGCTGCGGGCTCGGGTAGCCGGCGCTGCAACGGCGAGAGCACGCTGCGACGTTCGTCGTCTTCACGAGCCGTTTCGCGGCTCCGCGGCGCCTTCCGTACGCTACTAGGCCAAACTATGCCGCGTGGCGAACCTTAACGTGATGCTGGCGCAGACCGAACTCCTCAACGACGTCCAGCGCGAGGCCGTCGAGCATACCGACGGCCCGGTGCTGATCTTCGCGGGTGCCGGGTCCGGCAAGACCCGCGTACTCACCCACCGTATCGCGTACCTCCTCGAAAAGAAGAAGGTCTTCCCCGACCGGATCCTGGCGGTGACGTTCACCAACAAGGCCGCCGGCGAGATGAAGGCGCGCCTCGAGCGGATGGTCGGTGCGCCGGCGCGAGATCTGTGGGTCGGAACGTTCCACAGCATGTGCGTCCGGATGCTGCGCCGCGACGGTAAGAAGATCGGCATCTCGCCGAACTTCGCCATCATGGACGAGACCGATCAGCGCGGGATCGTCCGTGACGTGATCGCCGACCTCGACTACGACGAGCGCCAGATCGTCCCGGGCGCGGCGCTGGGCGAGATCTCGAAGGCCAAGAACAACCTCTGGACGCCCGAAGAGTACGAGAGCAAGAACCCGTCCTTCGCCGGCGAGCGCTACGCGAACGTCTACCGCGAGTACGACCGCCGTCTGGCCGAGTCCAACGGCCTGGACTTCGACGATCTGATCTCCGGCGCGATCCGGCTGCTCGACAACGACGAAGACGCGCGCACGCGCTATCAGACCAAGTTCAAGTACATCCTGGTCGACGAGTACCAGGACGTGAACTACGCGCAGTACCGGCTCGTCGCGACGCTGGCCAAGGAGCACGGCAACATCACCGTCGTCGGCGACGACGACCAGTCGATCTACTCGTGGCGCGGCAGCGACTACCGCATGATCCTGCGCTTCGAGGAAGATTTCCCGGGCGCGAAGATCTTCAAGCTCGAAGAGAACTACCGTTCGACGCAGACCATCCTCGAAGCGGCCAACGAGCTGATCTCGCACAACGAAGGGCGTCATCCGAAGTCGCTCTTCACCAAGCGCTCCGAGGGCGAGAAGCTCACCGCGTTCCAGGCCGAGTCCGAGCGCGCCGAAGTGCGCTACGTGATGGAGAAGGTCAAGGAGCACGTGCGCGAAGGCGCGGCGTACCGCGACTTCTTGGTGCTGTACCGCACGAACGCGCAGTCGCGCTATTTCGAAGAAGGCTTCCTGGCCGAGGGCATCCCCTACCGGGTCGTCGGCGGCGTCGGCTTCTACGCGCGCACCGAGGTGAAGGACATGCTGTCCTACCTCCGTTACATCGTCAACCCGTCCGACGCGGTCGCCTTCCGGCGCATCGTCAACGTCCCGCGCCGTTCGATCGGCCAGCAGACGCTGGCGTCGCTGCTCGAAGCCGCGAATCAGGCCGGCGTCTCGGTCGGCCAGGCCGTGTTCGACTCCAACTTGCTCAAGCGCGCGGTGCCCAAGAAGCAGCGCGAGCTCGAACGCTTCGCCGAGCTCATCAACGACCTGCGCGAGAAGGCGGCCACGTTCGGCGTGAGCGATCTGCTCGTCGCGGTGATGGAGGAGTCGGGTTACCTGCGCGAGTTGCAGGCCGACGAGACTCCCGACGGGCGCGCGCGGGTCGAGAACCTGCAAGAGCTCGTCAGCGTCGCCCGCGAGTTCGAGGCGAACCCCGAGAGCGGCTCGACGATCGACGACTTCCTCTCGAACATCGCGCTGATCAGCGACATCGATACGCTCGATCCCGACTCGTCGTTCGTCACCCTCATGACGATGCACGCGGCGAAGGGCCTCGAGTTCCCGATCGTCTTCCTGACCGGTCTGGAAGAAGGCGTCTTCCCGCACACGCGGGCGCTGACCGACATGACCGAGCTCGAGGAAGAGCGCCGCCTCGCCTACGTCGGCGTGACCCGCGCGATGGATCGGCTGTATCTGTCGTTCGCCGCGCGCCGCACGCTGTTCGGCAACACGTTCTCGCATCCCAAGTCGCGCTTCATCGAGGAGATGCCGTCGATCGAAGCGATCGGCGGGGTCGGCATCGGTCCGCGTCCGGGCGGCGGCCGCTGGCGCGAGGTCTCGATCCACGAGAACGCCGGCGCGGGCGTCGGCATGGACCTCAACCCCGGCGACAAGGTCCGTCACCCGAAGTGGGGCGAGGGCACCGTGGTCAATACGGTCGGCGCCGGCGGCGACGGGCTGCTCACGATCAACTTCCCCAACGTCGGACAGAAGATGGTCATGCTCAAATACGCGCCGCTGGAGAAAGTCTAGGCACCCTTCCCTTCGACCAGCTCAGGACAAGCTAGCTCAGGATGACATAATGGACATGTTGCGCGTCGGGGTTGCCGGCGCGCTCGGGAGACTTGGGCGCGTCGCTTGCGAGGCCGTCGAAGCGGCGGACGATCTGACGTTGTCGGCGGCCTTCGCGCGGCGCGGCGGCGAGCGCATCTGCGGCGTGACGACCGACGACGACCTCGGCGCGTTCGTCGCGCACGGGCTCGACGCCGTCGTCGACTGCACGGTCTATCCCGTCACGGTCGACGTCGCGCGCGCCGCGCTCGACGGCGGCGTCCCGGTCGTGATCGGCGCCACCGGCTGGACCGACGAGGACCTCGTGGTCCTGGCGGACCTGTGCGACGAGACCGGCGTGCCGGCGATGCTGGTGCCGAACTTCTCGTTCGGTGCGGTGCTGATGATGCGCTTCGCGGCGCAGGCGGCGCGCGTGTTCCCGCGCGCGGAGATCATCGAGCTGCACCATGACGGCAAGCGCGACGCCCCCAGCGGAACCGCGAAGCTGACCGCGCGACGCATCCACGCGGCCGGCGCGCCCTGCCGCCGATTCACAGCGTGCGGCTGCCCGGGCTCGTCGCGCACCAGGAAACGATCTTCGGCGGCGCGGCGAGACGCTGACGATCCGTCACGACTCGCTCTCGCGCGAGTCGTTCGGTCCCGGGATCGTCGCGGCGATTCGCGCCGTGCGCGAGCAGCGCGGTCTGGTGATCGGGCTCGATGCCGCTCGAGGGGATGGCCCGTTCGACCAGGCGCAGGGCAGCCTATGAGAATCGCGGTGATCGGAGCGACCGGGGTTGTCGGGCGCCACGATTTTGTCGGTGCTCGACGAGCGCGAGGTGCCCGTCGAGGTGCTGCTCGCGTACGCGTCGCGCGACCGGGCCGACGGCGTGCACTTCCGCGGTGAAGACGTACCGGTCGCCGCCGCGACGCGCGAACGCCTGCTGGCGGATCGGCCGGATGTCGCGTTCTTCGCGTCGAGCGACGATGCGAGCGCGGAGCTGGCCGGCGCGCTGGTCGACGCCGGCGCGGTCGTCATCGACAACTCCGCGACCTTCCGGATGGCGCCGGGCGTGCCGCTGATCGTCCCGGAAGTGAACCCGCACGACGTGCGCGACGAGCATCGCGTCTTTCCGGTCGCGAACTGCACGGCGATCGTGCTGACCGTCGCGCTGGCGCCGATCGAACGGGCGGTCGGCCTGCGCAGCGTGCGGGTGGCAACGTACCAAGCCGTCAGCGGCGCGGGCCGCGCGGGGCTCGAGGCGCTGACGCGTGAAGAGCGCGGGGAAACGTCCGACGGGACGTTCGCCGCGCCGATCTTTCGCAACGTCGTGCCGCAGGTCGGCAGTTTCGACGGCGACGGGGATACGGGCGAGGAGCAGAAGGTCGTCGCGGAGACGCGCAAGATGTTGGGCCGGCCCGACCTGACGATGGCGGCCACGACCGTTCGCGTTCCGGTGATGCGCGCGCACAGCGAGGCGGTGTTCTTCGAGACCGGCCGGCCGACCGACGTGCGCGAGCTCCACGAGGCCTTGCAGGACGCCGCCGGGATCGTTCTCTACAAGCACGGCATCGTCACGCCGCTCGACGTCGAGGACAGCGATCTGGTGCACGTCGCGCGCGTCCGTCCCGAACCTGACGATCCGAGCGGCACGCGCTTCCAGATGTGGATCGTCGGCGATCAGCTCCGCAAAGGCGCCGCCACCAACGCCGTCCAGATCCTCGAGCTCCTCATCGACCAAGGCCGCTTCGCAGGAACGACCGCCCTTCGACAAGCTCAGGGTGACACGGCGTGAACGTCGTTATCTTGAAGTTCGGCGGGTCTTCGCTGGCGACGCACGAGCTGCGGGAGATCGCGGCGTCGCGCGTGCTCGACGCGGTGCGGCGCGGCGATTCGCCGGTCGTCGTATGTTCGGCGCTCGGACGCGCGCCCCAGCCGTATGCGACCGACTCGCTGGCCGAGCTGCTCGGCCCGGCGCGCAACGGCCCAAACCGCGATCTGCTGCTCGCGTGCGGCGAGGCGATCGCGTGCGCGGTGTTCGCCGAGCTGCTGTGCGCTCTGGGTGCGCCGGCGCAGGCGATGACCGGGCTGCAGGCGGGGATCACGACCGACGACGAGTTCGGCAACGCCGAAATCCGCAACGTCGATCCCGAACCGATCCGTCAGGTGCTGGCGCGCAAGGTCATTCCGGTGGTGACCGGCTTTCAAGGCGGGACGCACGAGCACGCGACCACCACGCTCGGCCGCGGCGGGAGCGATCTGACCGCGGTCGCGCTGGGCGACGCGCTCGGCGCCGCGGCGGTCGAGATCTACACCGACGTCTCGGGCGTGATGACGGGCGATCCGCGCCGCGTCGCCGGGACGCATCCGCTCGAACGCGTCACGCAGGCCGAGATGGTCGAGCTGGCCGGCAACGGCGCGAAGGTGATGCACCACAAAGCCGCCGAGCTGGCGCACGCGACGCGCACGCCGTACGTGGTGAAGGGCCTGCGCAGCAACGTCGGCACGACCGTCGACGACGAAGCGCCGGTCGACTCCGACCACCCGGTCACCGGTCTCACCGTGCTGCGCGACGTGACGTTCTGCCGGATCATCCAAGGGCTCACCGAGGATGCCGACCGCTCCAATCTCGACCGCGACGTGCTCGGGCGCGTCGCGGAGCGCGGCATCTCGGTCGACATGACCAACGTCAACGACGCGGGCGTGTTCTTCATCGTCGACGACGAGCACGCCGATGCCGTGCGCCCCGCGCTGGCCGATCTCAACCTGGCGCTGCGAATGCGCCCGCACTGCGCGAAGATCTCGGTCGTGGGCGCAGGGATGCGCGGCACCTCCGGCGTCATCTATCGGGTCGTGAAGGCCGTCACCGACGCGGGGGTCGAGATCATCCACTCGACCGACTCGAACATCACCATCTCGATCCTGGTCCCCGTCGACCGCGCGGACGCCGCCGAACAGGCGTTGCACGACGCGTTCCAGCTCGCGCGCGGCACGGTGGCCCGGTGAGAACCCTCGGCCGCATCCTCACCGCCATGATTACGCCGTTCGACGCCGGCGGGGCGCTCGACGTCGGCGAGGCCGTGCGCATCGCGCGATTCCTCGTCGACCGCGGGAACGACGGCGTCGTGCTCGCCGGTTCGACCGGCGAGGGCAACGCGCTCGAGATCGACGAGAAGCTCGAGCTTGTTCGCCGCCGTCAAGAAGGCGCTCGGGCCGAACGGAACCGTCGTCGCGGGGACGGGCGGAAACAACACGCGCCACTCGATCGCACTCACCAAACAAGCCGAAGCGACCGGCGTCGACGCCGCGCTGGCCACCGTCCCGGCCTACGTGAAGCCGACGCAGGACGGGATGCTGACGCACTTCGGCGCGATCGCCGAGGCGACGCGCCTGCCGATCATCGTCTACAACATCCCGGGGCGCACGGCGGCGAACATGCTGCCGGCGACCTTTGCCGAGCTCACCCGCCGCCATCCGAACATCGTCGGGATCAAAGAGTCGACCGGCGACGTGAACCAGTTCACCGCGATCCTGCGCGACCGCGTGCGCGAGGACGTCACGTTCTGGTGCGGTGACGACTACATCTACCTGCCGTCGCTGGCGGTCGGCGGATACGGCGTGATCTCGGTAGCCGGACACCTCGTCAGCCGCGAGCTGCGCGCGATGGCCGACGCCTTTGACGGCGGTGACGTCGATACGGCGAGTCGCATCCATCGCGATCTCTCGCCGCTGATCGCCGCGCTGTTCGCGACGTCGAATCCGATCCCGGTGAAGTGGGCGATGGGCCGCTACGGTTTCGCGGTCGGCCCGTGCCGTTCGCCGCTGGGCGCGATGCCCGGCGAACTGGCGGCGGTGCTCGAGCCGCTGATCGCGCCGTACCGGCCATAAGCGGCGCCGTCAGCGTGCAGTCGTTCGACGTGCTGGGCTGCCGGGTCGACGCGGTCGGTCGCGACGAAGCGGTCTCGCGCATCGCGGCGCTGGCGAACTCCGGCCGGCCGGGTCTCGTCGTGACGCTGGGCGTCGAGATGGTGATGGCGGCCCGCCACGATCCCGAGTTTCGCCGCGCGGTGAACGACGCCGCGCTCGTCACCTGCGACACGATCGGCCTGCTGCTGGCGTCGCGTTTGCGCGGCGGGCCGCTGCACGAACGCGTCACCGGCGTCGAGCTGGTCGACGCCCTCGCCGCGCGCTCCGCGTCGCTGGGCGACGTGCGCCTGTACCTGCTCGGCGGCAAAGGTGACACCGCGCAGCGCGCGGCCGAAGCGTTGCGCCGCGCGTATCCGGACGCGATCGTCGCCGGCGCGCGCGACGGGTACTTCGACGCGAGCGAAGACGCGGCAGTGGCCGCGGCGATTCGCGCGAGCGGTGCGAACGTGCTGCTCGCGGGCTTGGGTTCGCCCCGGCAAGAGCGCTGGCTCGCGCGCAATCTCGCGGCTACCGGCGCGGGCGCGGGGATCGGCGTCGGCGGCTCGCTCGACATCTACGCGGGCAACGTCCTGCGCGCGCCGGCGTTCTTTCAGCGCACCGGCTTGGAGTGGGCGTACCGGCTGGCGAAGGAACCGCGCCGCTGGCGGCGTCAGCTCGCGCTGCCGCGCTTCGCCGTCGCCGCGCTCGGCGAAGCGCTGTCGACGCGCAACCGGCGCACCACGCCGCCGGCATGAGAGCGATGATTCTGGCGGGCGGGATGAGCACGCGGCTCTATCCGCTCACCAAGCAAGTCCCCAAGCCGATCGTCCCGGTCGCCGGCGAGCCGATCAGCGGGCACGTGATGCGCTGGCTGGCGTCGCACGGCTACGACGAGGTCGCGATCAACGTGTTCTATCTCGCCGAGCTGGTGGAGCGGACGTTCGGCGACGGCAGCCGCTACGGCGTGAAACTGCACTATCTGCGCGAGCCCGAGCTGACCGGAAGCGCCGGCGGACTCAAGCAGATGGAGGGCTGGTTCGACGGCACGTTCGTGGTGGTCGGCTGCGACGACCTCACCGACGCCGACCTCACCGCGCTGGTGCGCTTCCATCACGCGCGCGGCGCGCTCGCGACGATCGGGTTGCTCGAGGTCGAGGAAGTCGACCAGTACGGCGTCGTGGTGCTCGACGACGCCGGCCGCATCACCGGCTTTCAGGAGAAGCCCGCCAAGGGCACCGAGAAGTCGAAGCTGGCGAACACCGGGATCTACGTGTTCGAGCCGGCGATCTTCGAGCGCATCCCGGCAAACACGTTCTACGACTTCGGCAAGCAAGTGTTTCCGGAGCTGCTCGCCGGCGGGCTGCCGTTCTACGGGATGCAGCTCGAAGGCGCGTACTGGCGCGACATCGGGACGCCCGACGAATACCGGCGCGCCACCGAAGACGTCCTCACCGGCCGGGTGCTCATCCGCGGCGCGCGCGCTACCGGCGTTCCCGAGGGCGCGCAGATTTCGAGCGACGCGCGGATCGAGGCGCCGGCGCGCGTCGGCGACGGCGCGCAGATCGGCCACCGCGTGCGGATCGCCGGACCGTCGGTGATCGGCGACCGGGTGCGCATCGGCGACGACGCCGTGCTCGAGCGCGCGATCGTGTGGAACGGCGCGGTGATCGGCGCGCATTCCACGGTCCGCGATTCCATCGTCGGCGAGGGATACGTCGTCGGCGACGGCGCGACGCTCGACAACGCGATCGTCGCGAACGAACCGGACGCCGCGCAAACGCCCTAGCCGGAATCCCCGCGCGCGCGTGATGGGCGAGCGTGCTCGACCTGTTACGGGCGTGGCTCTTCCCACCCGCCTGCGTCGCCTGCGAGGCACCCGGGCCCGCGCTGTGCGCGAGCTGCGCGCCGACGCTGCACGACGCGATCGACTTCGAGATCGACGGCGTCCCGGCGTTCGCGCTCGGCGCGTACGAGGGTCCGTTGCGGCGCGCCGTCGTCGCGCTCAAGGGCGGACAGCGCGATCCGCTCGACGCGCTGGCGGCGCTGCTGGCCGCTCGCGGGCCGGTGATCGGCGACATCGTGCCGCTGCCCACCTCGCGCGGCCGGAGCGCGGCCCGCGGCTTCGACCAGAGCGTCGAGCTGGCGCGCCGGGTCGCGCAGCGCCGCGGTCTGCGCTGTGCCGAGCTGTTGCGCAAGCGCGGCGCGCCGCAGGACGGCCGCTCCCGCCTGGCGCGCCTGCGGGCCGCCGGCCGCTTCCGCCTCGACCGTGAGGCGGTGCCGGTGCCGCTGGTGACGCTGCTCGACGACGTCTGCACGACCGGGGCGACGGCCCGCGACGCGATGTGCACGCTGGCGGCGGCCGGGGTCGCGGTCCGGCGGCTGGTGTTCGTCGCCCGCACCGCACCCGACCGCCGGCGCGCGGCGGCGCCCTGAGCAACCAACCCCGTCGCTGCGCGGGTCGCTACGGGGCGATGAAAGCAGTTTGGAACGACACCGTCATCGCCGAGAGCGACCATACCGAGGTCGTCGAAGGCAATCAGTACTTCCCGCCCGACTCGATCGACAAGCAGTACTTCAAAGCCGTCGGAGACGCACTCGGTGTGCCCGTGGAAGGGAACGGCGAGTTACTACACCGTCGACGTGAACGGCCGCCGGAACCCCGATGCCGCCTGGTTCTACCCGCACCCGAAAGACGCGGCGAAAAACATCGAGGGCTTTGTCGCGTTCTGGAAGGGCGTCGAGGTCAAGCCGTAGACCGCGACGGCACGTATCTCGCACGCGCGGTCGAGCTCGGATCGCGCGCGATCGCCGACGCCGCACCGAACCCTTCGGTCGGGTGCGTCGTCGTGCGCGCCGGGACGACGCTCGGCGAGGGCTGGCACCGCCGGCGCGGCGAGGCGCATGCCGAAGTCGGAGCGCTGCACGACGCGCGGCGGCGCGGATACGATGCGCGCGGCGCGACGGCGTACGTCTCGCTCGAACCCTGCAATCACCACGGCCGCACGCCGCCCTGCAGCGAGGCGTTGATCGACGCGGGCGTTTCGCGGGTCGTCATCGGCGCGCTCGATCCCGATCCGAGAACGGCGTCGGGCGGCGTGCAGCGCCTGCGCGACGCCGGGATCGACGTCGAGGTTCGCGACGACGCCGCGGCGCGCGCGCTCATCGAGCGTTTCACCTGGACCGTCACGTACGACCGGCCCTACGTCACGCTCAAGCTGGCCGCCTCGCTCGACGGGTACGTCGCGTCGCAGGCCGGCACGCAGCAGTGGCTGACCGGGCCGCTCGGCGCGCGAGCGCGTGCGCGACCTGCGGATCGAGCACGACGCGGTGATGGTCGGCGCGGGGACGATCCGCATCGACGACCCGCTGCTCACGGTGCGGCCGCACGCGGCGCGGCGCAAGCCGTATACGCGCGTCGTGGTCTGCGAACGCGGCGTGCTGCCGCTCGAAAGCCGCGTCTTCGCGCGGCCGGACGACGCGCCGCGCGGCTCGTACGACCCGACGATCGTCCTGGCGCCCACCGGGATGCGCGCGGCGCTCGAGGCGCTCGAACCGGTGGCGGACGTGGTGTACGTCGGCGCCGAAGGCGAGACGTCGCTCGACCTGGCCGCGGCGCTGCACGCGCTGCGCGAGCGCAAGATCACCAGCGTGCTGTGCGAGGGCGGACCGACGCTGGCCGGCGGGCTGCTCGCGCAGGGCTTGGTCCAGCGGCTGGTCTGGTTCCTCGCGCCGGTGCTGTTGCAGGGCGACGGCGCCGTTCCCGCGCTGGCCGGCGCCGATCCGGCCGGCGGCGAACGGGTGGCGCTTCGACCGCATCGAACGCGTCGGCGACGATATGCTGCTCTCCGCGGATCTCACGACATGTTCTCCGGCCTGATCGCCTTCGACGGCGCCGTGGCTTCGATCGACGGCGACGCGCGGCGCGGGATGACGCTGGTCGTCGACGCGCCGGCCGCCATCGCCGACGGCGTCGCGCGCGGCGACTCGATCGCGGTGAACGGCGTCTGCCTCACCGTCGTCGCGCACGACGCGCGCACGATGCGCTTCGACGTCGTCCCCGAAACGGTCGCCCGGACCGGATTCGACGCGCTGCGAGCCGGCGACAGGGTCAACCTCGAGCTCTCGCTGCGGCTGGGCGACCGGCTCGGCGGTCATCTCGTCTACGGCCACGTCGACGCCGGCGCGTCGATTCTGGGCAAGGAGCCCGAGGGTCAAGGCTTCCGCCTGCGCGTCGTGCTGCCCGACGGGCTCGCACCGTTCATCGTCGAGAAAGGCTACGTCGCGGTCGACGGCGTCAGCCTCACCGTGGCGTCGGTCACGCCGGACGATTTCACGATCGCGCTGATCCCCGAGACCGCGCGCCGCACGACGCTGGGCACGAAAGGCCCGGGCGACCGGGTGAACCTCGAGATCGACCCGGTCGCGCGCTACGCGCAGGGCGCGATGCAGGTCTACGCATCGCACCGCGGCGACGCGCCGACGGCCGACGAAGTCGCCTGGGCGTACGAGATCTAGCGTGCCGAAGACCCGACCGAGCCGCTGCGCGTCGGACCCGAGGTGCGCGAGCGTGTGCGCTGGCGCGACGTCGACATCATGGGCGTCGTCCACTACGGCAACTACTTGCGGTTCATGGAAGCCGCCGAAAGCGAGTTCTTCCGCGAGCTCGGCTTTCCGTACCCCGTGCTCGCCGCAGGAGCACGGCGTGTGGATCGCGCGCGTTCACCTCGAGTGCGACTACCGGGCGCCGGCGCGCTTGGACGAAGAGATCACCTGCCGCGCCGAACTGCGCAAGGTCGGCGGCTCGTCGCTGACGTTCGGGTTCCCGATCGCGCGAATCGACGGCACGCCGCTGGTCGACGGCCTGCTCGTGCTCGCCGCGCTCGACCGCACGACGCTGCGCGCGACGCGGCTGCCGGCGGCGCTCGTCGCGGCGCTCGGTTCCGCAAAGGTCGGCTTGTAGGACTGAACGACAGGGCTAAGCGTTCGACCGGTTGAACGCACTCGTCCCGGCTGACAAAGGGGTGCAATCGTGGCAGACCAGTCACTATGACGTCCTCGTCGTTGGTGCAAGTCTTGGAGGCGTAGCCGCGGCTCTGCGTGCGGCCGACATGGGCGCCTCGGTGTGTCTGATCGATCCGACGGATTGGGTTGGCGGCCAGTTCACGAGTCAAGGCGTCGAGCAAGCCCGACGAAAACAAGTATATCGATACCGTTGGCAGCACGGCTTCGTATCGGAATTTTCGCCATCTCGTGCGGGCCTGGTACCACGAGAACGCAAACCTTTCAGCTGAGGGCAAGAGTCAGCCGCTGTTCAATCCGGGCGGACCGTACGACGCCGCGCAGCCGCAGTTTGCGGTCGAGCCGAAACTCGGCGACACGATCCTCAAGCAGATGATTCAAGCGTCGCCGCGGCTGACATTGGCGTCCGAATACGACGGTGATGCAATGTCGAGCCGAACGGCGACGCAATCGCCGCGGTCGTGCACGAAGGCTTCCGACGGAACGCGAGACGCGGTACGTCGCGAAGTACGTGCTCGACGCGACCGACCTCGGCGATTGCCTGCCGCATGGCCTTGCGCGAGGGCGAATAGGTCATCGGCGCGGAGCCATACGACACCGGCGAACCAGATCGTCCGGCTGACCCGCATGCGAACTGGATCCAGCCGATCACGTTCGTTTTCGCGGTCGAGCATCGGCCCGAAGGAAGCGGTCCATATACGATTCCCGAGCCGCCGAACTACGACGAACAACGTCGACCAGAGTACTCCATGAATGACGGGCCGAGCATCACGTCGATGTTCGGACCGGGCATGAACATGTTCAACTACCGCCAGTATCTCATCGGCGGCAAATTTCGACGATCCGACCTTCAGGTACGATCGGACGACGACTCAACACGGCGCGAACGACTACGGTGACGCCAGCATCCCCACCGGGAACGCCGCAACCGACGCGCAGCTCATCGCAGCGGCGCGCGACCTGTCGTTGGGCTATCTCTACTGGCTGCAGACGGCATGTCCGCGCAAAGATGATTCGGGAGAAACGGCTATCCCGGAGTTGCGTCCGGCGACCGAAGCGTTCGGAACGAACGACGGCATGGCTCCCGTCCCCTACATTCGCGAGTCGCGCCGAATCAAAGCGCTCAAAACGATCCTCGAGCAAGAGATCCAGCAGCACGGTAACACCGGACCGCGTGCGCAGCTCTTCGACGATTCGTGCGGCGTCGGCACGTACGCGTTCATGGACGGTCACGAGCTGCCCGGCAAGGACATGGGCGGTCATTGGATCCCGATCTGGCCGGCGCAGATCCCGATGCGCGCCTTGGTGCCGCAGCGGGTCACGAATCTACTGGCGGCGTGTAAGAATTTCGGCACGACGCATCTGACCAACGGGATCTACCGGCTGCATCCGCTCGAGTGGAACATCGGCGAGTCAGCCGGCGCGCTCGCGGCGTTCTGCATCTCAGCAGAATACGACGCCGCACGCTGTTGCCGCCGCGTTTGACGCCGGCGATTCCCACCTCGTCCGAGGATACCAGCGAGCGCTGCTTGGCCAAGGTGTTCCGCTGTTTTGGTGGACCGACGTGTTGCCCGGAGACCCGCCTGGGCCGCTGTGCAAATGGCGGGCGCTACCGGAAAGATGACCGGCGACGGCAACGCCGAGATGAAGTTCAACCCGAACGATCCGCTCGATGACGGCGCGCGCGCCGCGCTCGCGTGCGAAGATCGTGGCGCTGCAAGTCTGCCGACGGCATCGTACCTACGCGCGGCGCATGCTCGCGCAGTGGCTTTCGACCAGCAGGGCTACGCCTAGCCGGCGCCCGTCGAGCGATCCGACGACTCAGGTTTCGTCGGCGGCGAGAATCCCGTAGATCTCTTTGCGCGCGCGGTCGACGACCTCGCGGACTTTGTCGATCGTCGCGTCGCTGCTGCCGCGCGCGCTGAGCACGGCGGCGCCGAGCTTCATGGCCGACTCTTTGAGCTGGTGCGTCCGTCGATCGCGTCGTCGTGATCGTGGCCGGCTCGTCGTCGGCTTCGCGCTGCTCGAGCAGCTGCTTGCCGCCGTCGGTGATCGTGTAGACGCGTTTGCCGTCGACCTCTTGCGAGGTGACGAACCCGCCGTCCTCGAGCATCTGCAGCGTCGGGTAGATCGAGCCCGCGCTGGGGCGAACGTTGCGGCGCTCCTCGATCGCGCCGATGATCTCGTAGCCGTGCTTCGGCCCTTCGGCGAGCAGCTCGAGGACGATGAACTTCACGTCGCCGCGGCGCATCGGCCGCATCCGGCCGACCCGCCAGCCGCCCCATTCCTTGTTGTAGCCTAGGCCCCAGACTTCGCGAACCCCGCGCTCGCGACCGTGCCGGAACCAGGCTCGGTGTTTGTCATGCATCATGTCGCGATAGTAAAAGATATATCGCGTACGTCAAGACCGGCTTTGCGCGTCGGCTCAGTGCGTGGCGAGCCAGGCTTTCGATTCCGTCCCGACCAGGTCGAGCAGGTTGCCCAGCGTGAGGTTGATGTCCAGGGCGTGCAGGCCCCAGCCGGGGATCTTCGCCTGGACGGCCTCCAGGGCGATGGCCAGGACCGAGCTGCGCGAGTCCGTGCCCGGCGAGATCGCCAGGTACGAATGGCCGGCGCTCACCGTGCACGCGGCGCTGAGCTGGGCTTGCGTCTCGATGAAGGTCGTCCCGAAGGAACGTCCGAGCGGGCCCAGCGGCGGCAGCTCGGCGTCCAGCGTCGCGCGACCGTCGAGCGCGGCGGGATCGACGCAGGCGTCGACGTCGCCGGGCGTCGCGGCGGATCCAAAGCGCCGCATCGCGATCTGGCGGCGGCGTCGCGAGATAGCTCGAGTACGCGATGACGCACCCGACCTGGCTCGCCGTTCGGCAAAGCGGGATGTGTTGGAACGATCCTCCGACGTCGCGTTTCGGCCGGTATCTCGACGCGCGTGCCGAGGACGATCGCGGAGACGAGCTTCGCCTGCTCGGGCTTCCCGTCGATCTGCGAAGCGATCAAACGCACCAGGATGTTCGAGCCCTGGCTGTGACCGATCAACACCACGCCGCGCCCGTGATTGTCGCGGGCGAGATAGCTGTTCCACGCGTCGAGGACGTCGCGGTACGGCGCTTCAAAGTCGGCTCCGCGCCCCTCGCTGCGCAGCCCCGCGACCGTCACTTGCCGGTACATCGGCGCGTACAGGCGGCAGCGCGACCCGAATCGCGCGAATTGCATCAGCGCGGCGTGCTGCTCCTCGGGACCGATCGTCATGTCGCTGTTCGGCGTCGGCTCGCGCGAGACCGTCGGGTAGACGTAGAAGCAGTCCACCGGAGCGTTGGGGTCGCTCGGGTACGTGCGGTGAGTGATGCTGCCGTCCGCCGCGATCACCGTCGAGGTGAGCGGCTGCGAGCATACGTCCGCGCGCCCGGGCAAGCACAGCCAGTTGGCGGGATTCGTGTAGTCGATGCGCTGCGCCGTCGGCGAATCGGCGAACGCCGGTGACGCGATCGCCGCCAGGAGCGCGATGAGGAACGCAAGGGCTTGCGGCCGTTTCATGACGCCCGTCTTCGCGGGAGGCGCGTGGATTTCGTGCCAGGGCGTTCGGTGCGTTCCGCGCTTCGGTCTGGTGCGTGGGTTTAGGTCGAAAAGGTGCCGGCTAAGACGGCGCCCTGACAGGTGTCGTTGTACAGTTGCGTTTGATATTGTTGTCCCGCCGCGAGTGCTGGGACTGTCGCGCTCACGGAAGCGCTGGTGACGGGCCCGGGCAACGGAGGTGGCGACGGCATAACGGTCCCCGGCGGTAGAAATGCCGCAACGAGTGGGCCGCCCTCCAGGGTCCCGTGCGCTCCGACGCTCAGGTGAAGGTTGCCGTTGACGGCGGCGCCGCTCACGAAGTAGACGACGAAGAACAATCGCCCGATTGAAGGCGAGACGCTGGTCGCGCCCGAGGCCGGTAGGACTTGCTGCGCGGCGAGCAGGGAGGCAGGGCGGCCGCACGATGCCGTTGTGATGCTGATCGTGGTCGACGCGCCGGTACTGTCCGTCGCGGTTATCGTCGTCGCGCCGTGCGCGATCGGAATGACCGAGAACGTCGCATTTGCTCCAGCGAGAGCCGGGGCGGTGACGCCGACGATCGTAGGATCGCTAACGCTCACACCGAGCGAAGCAAACGTGCCCGTCGACCGCGCCACGCTGACCGGTTCGGGCGTGTTGTCGTTGAGCGGGAACGTAAACGTCGCCGGCGTCGCGCTCAGCGTCACGGGCTGCGCAGGAGCCGCAGAACTGCCCCCGCCGCCGCACCCCGCCAGCGCGATCGCCACAAGTGCGACCAGCGTTTTCCGGGAAAGATCCATGCCCTCACCTCCAAGCATAATCGCCCAGAAGCCTTCGGGCCCGTGTGGAGAGCTCCCGTGTCCGAACTATGGGTTGCATATCAAGAACAGGTCGGGAAGTCGAGGTGGCGCGGGTCGGCCGGCGCGTCGCACCTCGAGCGCGGATGATGTCCGTGAGGCGGTTCGCCGGCACGCGGATTGCTAGCGCAAGCGCGTTCGCCGACATCTCGATCGGAGCGAGGTAGTCCTCGGCGGAGAACTTCGCCGGATGATGGGGTGCAGCTTCTTCAAACCACGTTCGACGGCTTGCGAATCGTCGCACGGTCGATGTTCTTGTAGCGGTTCTCGCGCGGCTTCTCGAACGAGCCGTGCGTGTGCCAGCGTTCGCGGTAGCCGACGCCGGCATGCGTCTTGCGACTGACGCGAAGAAAATAGCGGACGCGTTCGTAGCGCAGGTCCATGCGGCGCAGCCCTCCCCGGCTGCTCATAGCATGGGGCCACGCTCGCTTTCGCGGCGCTGCTCGCGCCCCGCGGCGTCTTGCGCATCGACCTTCGCCTTGGGGACGGCTGCGATCCGCTGCACGAACCGCTGGAAAGCGCTGGGCGTTCGCTCGTCGTTCTCGGCCACGCCGCCCGCTTTCCAGCGCCTGGGCGGGCGACCCCGTTCGGGCGGTGCGGCCAAGGTTGAGTCTTGCCGCACCAGCAGGGTAAGCGAGCCGCATCGGCGCGGACTCTAGGGCTTGGTGCCTCAAGTATATCATCTTGACAACTGTCAAGATGATATATTAGACACCAGCGGAGTAAGCAAGCCGGTCAAGCGCGGATTTCGCGCCGCTCGTGGCGCAGTAGCGCAAGCGTATGTCAAGCGCTATGGATCGCGGGTTCCAGGGCGGACACACCAACTGGCTCGCCATCGGGGGACCCCTGCTCGCCGTTGGCGCGGCCGGGCTCGTGACGCTCGTGACGCTCGTCGCACTCGCGCTTGGCGTTCACGACTTCAAGCCCGGGGCGCTTTTTGGGCGACCGCGAGTGGGTGCGCCGCATGTATGGTAGCGGGCCTGTACATCCACGGTCGCGACGTTCGCGGAATGGCCGCTGCCCGAGCCCGGCCCGGCGACGAAGAAGACAACACGCCTAGCCGTCTTGGTTGTCGCCGCTATTGTCTCGCTTGCCGTCCTGTGGCTAGCGCGCGAAGCGATATTTCGATACGCGAGTGCGGCTCAAATTATCGTGGTCGGCGTTTTCGTCGTCGCTGCTCTATTGCTTACAAGATCAGCCGCAGAAAGAGCGTCGAACGAACGGGAGGCTCTACCCGCCCCCCAAGCGCCGCCGTTAATCGCTACCGACCTGCGGGTGCGGGCCCTGCTACTCGCGGGCGGGATGGTCCGCTCTGCGATCGACACTTTGGAGCTTGCGCCACGGCAGAGCGATTTCACGGACTACGAAAGATTTGTCGCTGCCAGGCGAGGTTACATTGACTACTTTGACCAAAGGCAAGAAAAGGATTTTGGGGACGACATTAGGGCAATACATGCGGACTTTGCGGCCCTAAGACGGTACGATACCGACTGGGATTTGATGGACCAACAACAATGGGCGAAGATTGAAACCGCGAGCTTCGTTTCATCGCGAATCGGAGTGTTAGCGATGCGCCAAGATGACTGATGAACGATACGACCCCGATGATGCGATGGAACGATTTGAGACCTGGGCGCAGAATGTTTCGGGTGACGCCGGAGCAGTTAGAGCGAGCCGAAGAATCCGACGACGATTGCGAGCCTGAGCCGGCGACCGACGACGAGGACTAGAGCCGGTCGCTAACGCCCGTGATCGGCATCTCGTCTAGTTTGCGACGGCGGGCCTCGGCGCGCGCAGCGCGGCCCGGGCGCAAGCGCCAACGGGGATGCGTCGTCGTCAGCGCGGCATACGTCAGACGCTTTCCGTCTGCGCCCTTGAGTGTTTCCACGAACCGCCCGCCGTCGTTGTCCTCGCGAGCGTTGAAGCGGAACACCTGCTCGTCTAGGTACGCATCGAGGTGGAACGGCCAAACCGCGATATAAGTGCCGTGGAGCGTACGCTTCACGCAGGCCCAAAAGTTTTCGATGCGGTTGAGCGTGATCCGCCCGTTGACGTACGCGACCGAATGGTCGATGAACTCATGCACGAAATCGCGGTCAGCTTGCCGGTATGATCGCAGCGCGTTCCGTGTAGAGCGTCGAACCGGGCTGCACGTGCTCATAAATCTTCGGAATTAGCGACTTGGCCTTGTGATCCGGCACGACCATCGCGCGCGCTAGAGGCGGCTTGACCGTATTTGCCGCGCTGCACTATCCCGAACACCGTCGCCTTGCCGGTCGCTGGCCCGTGCGCGAGCTTTTTCATACCGAGCTTGTTGACGACGAGCCCCTGGCCCCGCTTCTTGCCTCCGACGAACGTTTCGTCCGCTTCGATCTCACCTGCGAGCATTCCGGTGGTTTCGGCCTTCATCGCGAGGCGAATTCGATGGAACATGAACCATGCGGTTTTCTGCGTGACGCCGAGTGCGCGGCCAAGCTCATGCGAGCTAGTACCGTTCTTCGTGTTCGCGAGGAGCCAGAACGCGGGCATCCACTTGGTGAATGGAATCGGAGAATCTTCAAAGATTGTCCCAACGCGAACGCTGAACTGACGCTTACACTCCTTGCAGCGCCATTTCTTGCGCGTCGGAATTGACTGCACGGACGCCGAGCCGCATCCCATACGCGGGCAGGCCACGCCGTTCGGCCAGCGCCATGCGACGGCGTAGGCGTGGGCACGATCCGCATCGGCGAAGAAGCTAATCGCTTGCAGAAGGGTCTGCGGCTGCTTCATCTTCATACTTTGTCATGGCGTCAATCCAGCTAAAGAGGGCCGTCCGGTCGGCGGCCGACAGTCCGAAAACGTCGCCCGAAACAACGAGCGAGGCCGAGCCGCCGCTACGGAACTCGATTGTCTTGGCAGCGGCGCCCGCCGGGCGAGGGGCGGGTGGGGGAGGCGCAGGAGAGGGTTGCTGTACGCGACGGCTCCCTCCGCGCTGCGCCACCTTTGGGAGCCGAGCGCGGTCCGCGCGGCCCCCGGGGCCCGCATCGTCTTGAAATACGGGGAGAGCGTCATCCCGGCTTGCCGTGCGATCGCTAAAAAAGCCGACTGCCTTGGACGTATCGCCCATGATACACTGCTCTCGGAATCGCTCCTCAAGCTCCGAATGGGTGGTTTATAGGCTGAATCCAGAGAACGGATAGGGGTACGCCTTACGGAGCAACGAGTTCCAGGCGTCCTGCATCTGCTCCGCGCTGAGGTCCTTTAGAGCCTGAAACGCAGGGGTCGGGCGGTCGTCCGCATCGGATAACCCAAAGAACCGGAGGGCCTTCAGAATCCTCGCCTGGTCGCCCCCGGCGACGTTTGACATGATGCTGCGGTCGAACCTAGTGGGTTGCGTACGCCGGTGGGCGTCGATGAAGTTGGAGAAGGTGACTGCGGAGAAATACGGCGGAATGTTCTCGCCGCGATCCCCATTCTCGCCCTTATCCATGCCTAAAGTCCTCCACAGATTGTGCCTACTGTGGAGAGTATAGCACAGGCACAATGCCTGAGCAATGCTTTAGCCTGAGAGAGTTTTGACCCTAGCGCCAGGCACGAGCACAATAGGGCCATGGATCAAGACTTGCGGCGGGGCTCCCGCGTGATCGTGCGAACATTCGGCGATTTTCCGGCTATTCGGAAGCTCTGGATCGCTGGCCCATGGGGCTCCGTAGTGGCCGAGGACGGCGCCTATGAGCGGCTGCTTCAAGGTGACATTTCGGCGGGTGCGGCGCTGCCAACAGAGGATGTCTTTCGGTTCGATGCGGCGGTGGCCAGCGAACTCGACCCGGCGAAACCATTTACGGGCTGGTCTCGACTTACGGGCGTCCTCCGGTCGGGGTGACGCGGACCGGAGGCGGCTCCGGTCGTCTCTACTGGACTGGGTCGGAAATACGCGCGAGGTACGGCCTCGGAGGCGCAGGACGCAGGGCGTCGTCGCCGAATCTGATGCCCCGGAACGCGAAACGCGCTCCACCGGCAAGGGTGGAACGCGTCGTGCAGTCCGGGAAGGGGATGATCGGTCCGTGCGGACCACGATAATACGACCCTGACGGGTTTCAGTCCAGCGGCCTCCGGGCAACCGGGGGCCGCTGTCGTTCACTACAACGCGCGCGTCTTCTCGTTCCTCCCGCCCTGTTAACTCCGTGTCGGCAGCGGAGCGCGCCGACCTGGCCCAAAATCGCGAAACCGTGGTGCTTCAAGTATATCAGTTTGACAACTGTTAAGCCCGTGAGCGAGTCTTAGCAGTATGGAGCGTTTTGCGGATCAATTGCAGGGGGCCATGGCCGACGCGGGGCTGTCGGCGGCGCAGGTTGCCCAGCGGTCCGGATTGACCGAGGCGGCGATTTCGCTGCTGCGGAGCGGGCGCCGCGAGCCGTCGTACCGGACCGTCCGGGCGCTGTCCGCGGCGCTGCCGGGCCTGGCCGGCGCGGCTGTGGCCGAGCCGAACGCGATGGATTCGATCGAGGCGGCGATCGCGGCCATTCGCGACGGCAAGATGGTCGTCGTCATGGACGACGAGGACCGCGAGAACGAGGGCGACCTCGTGATGGCGGCCGAGAAGGTGACGCCCGAGGCGATCAACTTCATGCGCAAGGAGGGCGGCGGCCTGATCTGCGTCCCGATGCTCTCCGACCGGCTCGACGCGCTGCAGATCCCGAACATGGTCAACGACAACACCGCACCGCTCGGCACCGCGTTCTCCGTCTCGGTGGAAGCGCGGGGTCGCGTGACGACGGGCATCTCCGCGCAAGATCGGTCGAACACGATTCGTGCGCTGATCGATCCGAAGTCGGGGCCGCGCGATTTCCTGCGGCCCGGACACACGTTTCCGCTGCGAGCTCGCGACGGTGGCGTGCTCGTGCGCGCCGGCCAGACCGAAGCGTCGGTCGATCTCGCGAAGCTCGCCGGGCTGTATCCGGCCGGCGTCATCTGCGAGATCATGGACGAGGACGGGTCCATGATGCGCCGCGACAACCTGCGGCTGTTCTGCGAGAAGCACGGGCTGCGGCATGATCACCGTCAAGGACCTGATCGCGTACCGCATGCGGCACGAGAAGCTCGTCGAGCGGATCGCGGAGTTCTCGCTGCCGACGACCAACGGAACGTTCCAGCGGCATCGCCTACGAGACGAAGACCGACAAGACCGCCCACGTCGCGCTGGTGCTCGGCGAGATCGGCGACGGCAAGGACGTGCTCGTGCGCGTCCACAGCGAATGCCTCACCGGCGACGCGCTGCACTCGCTGCGCTGCGATTGCGGGCCGCAACGCGACGCCGCGCTGGCGGCGATCGCGCGCGAAGGCCGCGGCGTGTTTCTGTATCTGCACCAAGAAGGCCGCGGCATCGGCCTGGCCAACAAGCTGCGCGCCTACGCGCTGCAGGACGCCGGCGCCGACACGGTCGAGGCCAACACGCTGCTCGGCCTGCCCGCCGATAAGCGCGACTACGGCATCGGCTCGCAGATCCTGGTCGACCTGGGCGTGCGCGAGATGAAGCTGCTCACCAACAACCCCAAGAAGATCGCCGGGCTCGAAGGCTTCGGCCTGACGATCAAGTCGCGCGTCCCGCTCCAGATCGCGCCGACCACCGCACAACGCGCACTACATGGAAACCAAGCGCGACAAGATGGGCCACATGTTCGGCGCCCCGAACCCGACGCGAATGAAGACCGAAAAGACCAGCCGCGCTGCCGGACGCGAGCGGCAAATCGTTCGCGATCGTCGTCGCGGATTTCTACGCCGATCTTGCCGCGCAGCTCGAGGACGGCGCGCGGCGCGGCCTACGCGACTGCGGCGTCGAGGACTCGGCGATCGAAACGGTCCGCGTTCCGGGCTGCTTCGAGCTCCCGCTCGCCGCGCGGCGGCTGATCGCCGGCGGAAAGCTCGACGGCGTCGTCGCGCTGGGCATCGTCATTCGCGGGGAGACGCCGCACTTCGACTTCGTCGCCGGCGAGTGCGCGCGCGGCATCATGGACGTGCAGCTCGCCAGCGGCAGTCCCGATCGGCTTCGGCGTGCTCACCACCGACAACCGCGCGCAAGCAGAAGAGCGCGCCGATCCCGAGCGCGGCGACAAGGGCTACGACGCCGCCGTCGCTGCGGCGACGGTCGCCGTCATCGAACCGAAGCGCGAGAACGCGCGAATGGGTTTTCGCTAGCGGGACGAGTATTCGACCGAGAATTCGTATCCGCTGGCGACGGGTTTGCAGCGGAAGACCATCGGCCGATACGTGGTGTGCATCGCGGCGTCGAGCGCCGACGCGTTGAGCATGACGGACGGAGACGTGGCGACCCGAGCGTGTTGAGGACGGCCTTTCTCGTCGAGTGCGACGCGCAACGTAAACCGTACCTCCGATGCGTGCCTCCATCGCATCAGGCCGACCGCGTGGCTCTGTCGGGCTCGATCACGGTTACAGGCGACGTACGGCTTGGCGCACGTAGGGCTGGGCACGCGGATCGGATCGATGGGCTGCGGGCTCGCGAGGGTCGACAATCGGGCCGTCGATGAGCCACTGGGATCGTCTCCGCTATCGTCGCGTGCTCCGGCGTGGAACGTGCACGAGGCCCACGTCGGCGCATACTCGATGCCCTCGATCGGGGCGTCCGCGCGGACGATGACCGAAGCGTCGCGCATGCCGAAAGCGCTCCGGCCGCGTTCCAGCGCTCGATGCTCCCGCTCCACATCGTGGCGTGGCCGAAGGCGGTGATCGTCCCTCGGAACGGGCCTGGAAGATCGCTGGCCCGGACGACGACCGCATCGGGATCGCCCGCGATCCGTATAGCAGCGAATTCGCGTCGCGCATGCCGTGTTCGGATCGATCGTCGGCATCGCGCCGCCGACCACGGCGGGCACGCGCGCTAGCGCAGCCCGCCACAACGACGCCGAGCCAAATCACCCCTGGACCTCGCATGCCGTCGGAGTTCGGCGGGGCCGAGGAGGACCCTACGTCTTTTCGGCCCCGGATTGCCAAGAGACGTCGGCTACCGTATACTCGCTCCACGACGCCCGCCGGATCGGCCCGCGTCGTTTTTCCCATCGCATTCCACGGGGGGCCGTCCGGCGCCGCCGGCCGGCCGAAGTCGGTGTACGAAAACAAAATTCTGATTTGCAAAGACTGCGGGAACTCGTTCGACTTCTCGGCCCGCGACCAGATGTTTTATGCCGAGAAGGGCTTCGAGAACGAGCCGCAGCGCTGCCGCGACTGCCGCAACGCCCGCAAGGCCCAGCGGGCAACGGCCTGGGCCAGGTGCCCAGCTCGACCGCCGGGCTGCGCGAGATGCACGACGCGGTCTGCGCGCAGTGCGGCGACGGCGACGACGGTACCGTTCCGGCCGCGCGGCGACCGGCCCGTCTACTGCAGGACCTGCTATGCCGCGACGAGCGCGGTGACGGGCATAGCCGAACCGGAGTAGTTCACCGACCCCCGCCGAATCCGCGTTGCCGTGGATTCGGTCTGGTACGACGGCGACGCCGTCGGATTTCTCGATCAGCGGGCGTTGCCGCGCGCCGTTGTGCGCGAGCGCGCGACGAGCGTCGGGGACGTCGTCGACGCGATCCGCACGCTGGCCGTACGCGGAGCGCCGGCGATCGGGATCTTCGGCGCGTACGGCGTCGCGCTCGCGGCGCGCCTGCATGCCGGCGACCGCGCGGCCTACGAGGACGCCGCGCGGCGCAGATCCGCGCCGCCCGGCCGACGGCGGTGAACCTGGCCTGGGCGGTCGATCGCGTGCTGGCCGCGGCGCCCGGCGGCGAGCTCGCGAGGCGCGAGCGCATCCACGACGAGCAGCGCGACGTCGACCGGCGGATCGCGCAAGCGTCGGTCGCGCTGTTTCCGTCGAGCGGCAACGTGCTCACGCACTGCAACACGGGGCCGATCGCGACCGGCGGCGACGGGACGGCGCTGGGCTGCTTCGTCGCGGCGCACCGCGCCGGCAAGGCGCTGCACGTCTTCGTCGACGAGACGCGGCCGCTCTTGCAGGGCGCGCGGCTGACGATGTTCGAGCTGCGCGAAGCGGGCGTGCCGTGCACGCTGATCGTCGACAGCGCGGCCGCGATCACGATGCAGCGCAAGGCCGTCCGCGCGGTCGTCGTCGGGGCCGACCGCATCGCGCGCAACGGCGATACCGCCAACAAGATCGGCACGTACGGCGTCGCCATCGCGGCGGCGCACCACGGCATCCCGTTCTACGTCGCCGCGCCCCGGTCGACGTTCGACTTCGCGCTGGATTCGGGCGACGCGATCCCGATCGAGGAGCGGTCGGGAGAAGAAGTGCGGATCGCCGACGGCGACGCCGTCTACAACCCGGCCTTCGACGTCACGCCGGGCCGCCTGGTGACGGGCTTCATCACCGAGTACGGCGTCCTCGCGCCGCCGTATGCCGACAGCATCGCCGACCTCGAGCATCGCCCGCGCCTGCCGCTGCCGGTCGCATGAAGTTCTACGACTTCCTCGACAAGGAGCCCAAGATCGATGGGCTCGTGATCGTCGAGGGCGAGGATGCGATCCTCGCCCAGCGCGCGCTCGACGCGGTGCTCGACCGTCTGCTGCCCGACGACTGCGCGCGCTCAACTGCGACGTGATCGAAGGACCGGAGACCGACGCGATCGGGCGCGCCGCCGGCGACGCGGTGAACGCGATGCCGTTTCTGGCCGACCGCCGCGTCGTCGTCGTGCGCAACTGCCATCGCATGCGGGCGCAGCCGCGGCGCGACCTGTGGGCGGTGGCCGAGAACGTCCCGGCCGGTAACACGCTCGTGCTCGAAGATCTCTTCTCGCCGGCGAAGAAGACGCGCCCCGAGCCGTTCGGCCAGTTGGCGGGCCGCAAGGCGCTGCGGATCGACACGACGCCCAACGCCGACGTCCGCGAGCGCTTCGTGCGCGAGACGCTCGCGCGCCTGGGCGCCAAGGCGCAGCCGCGCGTGATCGCGGCGTTAGCGGAAGGCGACTCCGACCTCGGCTCGATCCAGAACGACCTCGAGAAGCTCGCGCTGGGTGGTGGGACGATCACCGTCGCCGACCTGGAGCGCGAGAGCCTGAGCATCGAGGACCCCAAAGCGTGGCACTACGCCGCCGCCGTCGTCGAGGGCCGCCCGCGACGAAGCGCTGGCGATCGCGTTCGAGCTGTTCGCCGAGCGATCCGCGCGGCGCAGGCGTGCCGCTGGCGAGCGCGCTGGCGGCGAGTTCGCGCTGCTGTGGGAGCTCGCGCGGCCGGGCGGCGGCGAGCTGCCGCCGCGGCACCGCTGGCGCGAGCGCGTGCTGCGCCCGATCGCACGCCGCGTCGGCGAGCGGCGCGCAAAGTACGGTTACGAAGCCGCGGTGCGCGGGCTTCGAGGCCGTCGTCACCGGCCGGATCGACGACCAGCGGACGATGATCGAACTTTTGACCGCCGACCTGGCCGCGCGGCTCGCTCCGCCTCGCTGACGAACCGGAGGATTCGCTTCCTCCGGAATCCAACGTCGCGCACGACCGGGGCCCGCCGTTTTGGGTGGCCTCGCGTCGCCGCTCGCCTTCGGCTCCCTGAGAGGTCGCCCCACGCATGCGTAGTCTTCTCGCCCGCCTGGCCGTCCTGGGCGCGCTCGCCGTGTCGATGTCCGCCTGCGGCGGAGGAACCGGGACGGCGCTGCCGTTCGCCGGCGCCCCGAACAACGGCGGCGGACAGCCACGGCACGTATCCAGAGCGGCTCCAACGGTCAAGCGCTGCTGCGGTTCATCCAGGGATCGCCCGACGTCGTGACGGCTCCAATCCCAGCGGCACGGTCGACGTCTGCATCGACAACCTCCCGTTCGGCGTCATCGGCGGATCCGCGCGCATTACGGTAAGGCGGCGGCGTCGACGGCGAACAGTGGGACGCTCGTCTCGGTCCCCGGCGGCATCGCGCACACGATCGCGGTCGTACACACGCTGGGCGGTGGCGGCGGCTGGTTTCGGCACCGCCGGTAGCGAGTGCGCGACGGCGCCCGGACCGTACTTCGGCTTCTCGGCGCTCGCGGTGACGACGATCGCGCCCGGCAACAACGTGCGCTGGACCATCGTGCTCGCCGGAACGGCCGCGAGCGAACACGTTCGGATTCTACGTGTTCACCGAACCCAGCTTCGCCATCGCGCCCGCCGGCAACGAAGTGATCTCGCACAACGCCGCGCCGGCATTTAGTTCCGCAGGCGCAAGCGTCGGATTCGGAACCTGCTCGACGACCGTGACCCCTTGCGTGACCGCCGCGACGCTCCCCGGCGCGGGCGATCTGTCAGCGCCGAAGGAAGCGACGGCCGGAGCATCAACGCCAACGCAGCGACACCGTCAGGGCATCAACGCGATCCCGGCCGGTTTTTACGACGGAATCGGCGTAACGTCCGGAACCGTCGTGCCGATTTACGTCCATCGCCGCCCCGAATGCCGCGGCTGGACAGCCGTACATTATCGATCTGTACGCTATCGATGCGCCTGCCGGCGGGCTTAACCTCGTGGCCGTTGCCGAGCAAACCCTAGGCTTCGGCTTCTAGGGCACCTTTCGAAGCCGTAAGCAGAGTGAGGCTGCGTAGACGACGCATGACCTCATCTGTGTTCCTTGGTGCTGACTCTGTTATGATGTCGCCTGGTAGATTTCGAAAGACAGTTCGCAGTACACGTATGCCGTATTGGACTGCCGGGGAACGCCGGATCTCCAGCGACATCGCAGCCAGGGAAATCGGGATACCACTGAATGCGGATTCGCGACGTTGCGCTGCGTTTGACGAGAATGTAAAAGACTACGGCAAGTCCAGGCGACTCAAGCGCGACCGCCTCGAAAAGTTACTGCTAGACGTCGTCCTTGCGTCCAAGGCTGCCGATGTCGCTGAAGTTGTCAACAGCACTTGCTCTCGCTAGTCACATGATTCAGGGTCAGAGTACATCGAGGGCTGCCCAAAGCCAATCGGCGGATTAACGGGCGCGCCGATGCCATTACCACCCCACGGAATCGGATCATTTGCCGGGATCGTTGCAAACGCCGAATACGGCAAGCAAGCGTAATGACGCTCCGGAATCTCGTCGATCTTGAATAGAGTTCGTGATGTGCGCGTCGGTGGGGGCAACGGCGGCTGAAATGGTAAGTCGGATAAGTGCAATGTGCCTGATGGCGTCGATGTACGAGCAGCTTCCTGGATCGTTCGGATCGACACACTGCGTACCGGGAATGACGTACTTCGAGAACAGACTGTGTTGTCTGATTGACAATGCGGTGGTAACATTTGCCGTTCGCTGTGAGATCGCAGGCTGCGGCGTCGACGTGGGCGCGGGCGCGGCTGAGATCGTTACCGTGATCGAGGCGGTGTCGGCGGACGCTCCGGCGACGCCGGCTCGTGTCGGCTTGAATCGTTACCGTGCACGTTCCGGCGGATAGCCCGTTCACGTGAACGTCGTTCCGGAGGGCTGCGATCCAGGCGGCGTCGCGCTGCAGATGCCGGTCGTGGTCTGCTCGATTTCCACGGGTATCGATGCCGGTGTTCCGGCGGCGACGGCGTTCCGGTTCGTCAGCGTCGCTTGCGCGGTGAACGACTGCGCTGTGCCGACGCTCATCGTCGGTGACGCGCCCGAAATCGAGACGTGATAGTGCGCGCCGGGGTTCGGCGTCGGCGCTCGGCACGCAGCCGCCCGCGAATCGGATGTGTAGTTCGGCCGGGCAGCTCGGCGACGACGACGGCGCGGTCGGCAACGCTGCAGGCGAACAGCCGCCGGCGCAGGGCGTGCGGCGGCGGAACGACCGGCGCCGGGGGCCAGCGACGCGAGCGCGACGGGGCCGGCTGCGGCGAGACGCGAGGCGGCAAGGGACGTAGCGGTCCGCCGACGCGTTGGCCGTATGCACGAGGAAATGAAACGCGCCGCTCGGCCGGACAGCCGACTTCGGCTGCTCGATGCTGTCGCCGACCTGAAATCCAGGACGACCGCCGAGCGCGCCATTGGCGTGGACGACGAAAGCGTACGGCGGCTTACCGAGCGATTCGGTTTCCTCGATGATCGCGCGGGCGTGCAGCACCGGCAGCGTCGTCGGACGAGCGTGCCGTTCGGCGCCGCTCGTCCAGCAGCCGGACCTCGGTTCCGTCGCCGTAGGCGTCGGGCGCGAATGCCAGCGTCGCGCCTTGGAGGTCGCGCGCCATCGTTCGCGCGCTGTCGAGAAACTGGTCGAACTCGGTCGCAGCGGCGGTGACCGCGAACGATCGGGAGGCAAGCGAGATGCCGATTCCCGCGGCGGCGGTCATGGCGATGACGCCGACGGCGATCAGCAGCTTCGATCAGCGTGAACCCGCGATCGCGCCGGCGCGCTCGCTTCCTCCACGAACAGGGCGGTGCCTCGACGGCGCGGCGTTTCATTCCGATCTGCGGGGAGAGGTCCTCCCTGCCTTTCGGACCTTTCTCGTCGAGGCGCGATGCGTCGCCATCCCGCGAAACCGACGCTCCGGACCGTGAACGATACTACTTACGCCTCGCCGTTCTCGTGGCGCTACGCGCGCCCCGCGCTCCGTGAGCTCTTCTCCGAACGCGAACGGCGCAAGCTCTGGCGCGCGGTCTGGGTCGCGCTCGCGGAGGCGCAGCAGCGCGCGGGGCTGGTGACGCAGGCGGAGCTCGACGATCTGCGCGCGCACGCCGGATGACATCGACCTCGCTGCGGCGCTGGCGATCGAGCGCGAGATCGGCCACGATCTCATGGCCGAGATTCGCGTCTACGCGAGCCAGGCGACCGTCGGCGGCGGAAAGATCCATCTCGGCGCGACGTCGATGGACATCGAGGACACCGTCGAGACGTTTCGCATGCGGCTCGCGCTCGACCAGATCGTCGCCGGGCTGTCGACGACCTGCTGCGCGCGTTCGAGCTGCAGATCGAGCGCTACGCCGACCTCGTTTGCATGGGCTACACGCACCTGCAGCCGGCCGAACCGACGACGTTGGGTTACCGCCTGGCGGTTTACGCACAGGATCTGCTGATCGACCGCGCGATGCTGCTTCGCGGCGCGCGAACAACTGACCGCCAAAGGCATTCGCGGCGCGGTCGGGACGTCGGCGTCCTACATGCAGCTGCTCGAAGGAACGCAGCGCACCCCGCAAGACCAAGAAGACGACGTGCTGGCGCGTCTTCGAGCTCAGCGCGCGCGACGTCGCGACGCAAACCTATCCGCGCAAGCTCGACTACGTGCTGCTTTCCGCGCTGGCCGGGCTGGGCGCGTCGCTCTCGAAGTTCGCGTTCGACGTGCGGGTGCTGGCGAGCCCCGGCTTCGGCGATCTCGCCGAACCGTTCGGCGCCAAGCAAGTCGGTTCGAGCGCGATGCCCTTCAAGCGCAATCCGGTGATGTCGGAGCGCATCGACTCGCTCGCGCGGCTGCTGCCGGCCTACGCCGACGTCGCCTGGCAGAACGCGGCGACCAACCTGCTCGAGCGGACGCTCGACGACAGCGCGAACCGCCGCACGATCCTGCCCGAAGCGCTGCTGTGCACCGACGAGATCGTCTCGCTGGCGAAGAAGATCGTCGAAGGTTTCCGGGTCGACGAGCGCCGCATCGCCGAGAACCTGCGCACGTACGGGCCGTTCGCCGGGACCGAAGCGGTGCTGATGGAGGCGGCCAAACGCGGCGGCGATCGCCAGGAGCTCCACGAGGCGATCCGCGAGAGCGCGATGCGCGCGTACGCGGCGCTCGCCGACGGCGGCTCGAACCCGCTCGCCACGCTGCTCGCCGACGACGAGCGCATCACGCACCTGGTCGAGCCGGCCGAGGTGCGCGAGATGGCTCGACCCGACGGCGCACGTCGGCGACGCGCCCGAGCGCGCGCGCCGGCTGAGCCGACGTATCCGCGAGACGCTGAACACGACGGAGAACGAACGATGCGTAAGGGCCACGAGATCGCGCGCGGCAAGACCAAGATCCTCTACGAGCACGAAGGGCAGCCCGACGTGCTGGTCGTGCAGCAGCAGGACGGGATCACGGCGCGCGACGGCGAGCGGCGCGACGTCATTGAAGGCAAAGGCCGCATCGCGGCGCAGACGACGGCGCGCGTCTTCCGGCTGCTGAACCTGTGCGGGCTGCCGACGCACTACCTCAACGGCGGCGAGGACGACGACGACAACGAGATGCTCGTGCGCCGCGCGCAGATGATCCCGCTCGAGGTCGTCGTGCGCGGCGTCGCCGCCGGTTCGCTGGTGAAGCGGCGGCCGGCGATCCAGCGCGGTTCGCTGCTCGTCCCGCGGATGATCGAGTTCTTCCTCAAGGACGACGCGAACCACGATCCGCAGATCGACGTCGACGCGATCGTGGCGCAAGGGATCGCGAACCCGGCCGAAGTCGCGACGATGCAAGAGCTCGCGCGCATCACCTACGAGATCCTCGCGCACGCGTGGCGCCGTCACGAGGCGCTGCTCGTCGACCTCAAGATCGAGTTCGGCCGGCTGGCGAGCGGCGAGGGCAAAGGCCAGCTGGTGATCGCCGACGTGGTCGACAACGACTCGTGGCGCGTGTGGCCGCAAGGCCGCGAAGAGCTGATGCTCGACAAGCAGCTCTACCGCAACCTCGAGGTGGTGACGCAGGCCGATCTCGACCGGATCCGCGCCAACTACGAGCAGGTCGCCGACATCGTCGGGACGTTTCCGCAGATGCGGCCGGGGATGGTCGCGCTGTTGGTCGACGGGCCCGGAGCACGCCGGCAGCATCGACGCGTTCGCGCCGCGCGCTCGGGCGGCTTCGGGCTGCCGACGGTGCGGCACGTCGTCTCGGTCGCGCGCACGCCCGGACACGCGCTCCAGCTCGTCGGTCAGCTCGAAGCGACCTTCGCCCGCATGGTGTTCGTCGCGATCGGTCCGGCGAACGAGCGCGCTGGCCGGTCGTTGCTCGCAGAACGCCACCGCGAACCCGGTGCTCGCCGGTCGATCTCGCCGATCCGCGTCCCGCCGAGGTCGCGCTGCGTTGCGCGAAAGTGTTCGCGCTCGAAGACACGGTCGTGTTCGGGCGGGTGCTGCTGATGCAGGCGAACGCGCGCAGCGAGGTGCTCGGCGCCGACGCGCAGCTGAACGCTCCGCCGCCGCCGACCCCGCCCGGCGTGGCGCGTGCCTAGGACGGCAACGCTGGTCGACGACGCGGTCGCCCTGGGGCGCCGGCTCGGGGTCGCGCTCTCCGACGACGAGATTCGGCGCATCGCCGAGCACCTGGACGCGTGCCGACCGCGACGGAGCTGTTCGCGTTCGACGCGCAGTGGAGCGAGCATTGCTCCTACAAGTCCTCGCGCGAGCACCTCAAGAAGCTGCCGACCGAAGGACCGACGGTGCTGCTGGGCGTCGGCGAAGACGCAGGGATCGTGCGGCTCGGGCGAGTGGAACGGCGAAACCTACGGGATCGTGGTCGCGCACGAGTCGCACAACCATCCCTCGCAGGTCGTGCCGTTCGAAGGCGCCGCGACCGGGATCGGCGGGATCGTGCGCGACGTGCTGTGCATGGGCGCCGAGGTGATCGGCGTCGCCGATCCGCTGCGTTTCGGGCGGCTCGAGAACGAGCACTGCCGGTACGTCGCGCAATCGGTCGTCGACGGGATCGCCGCCTACGGCAACGCGATCGGCGTCCCGAACGTCGGCGGCGACGTGTTCTTCGACGAGTCGTTCGACGACAACGTGCTGGTCAACGTCGTCGCGCTCGGCCTGGTCAAAGAGCAAGGACATCATCCACTCGCGCGCGCCGGAGGGCAGCGCCGGCTGGGACATCGTGCTCGTCGGAAAGGCGACCGATCGCAGCGGCTTCGGCGGCGCGTCGTTCTCGTCGCTGACGCTCAACGAAGAAGATGCCGACCAGAACAAGGGCGCCGTCCAAGTCCCCGATCCGTTCCTCAAAAACGTCATCATGCGCGCGTCGTATGCGGTGTTCGCCGAGTTGCGGGCGAGCGGGATCACGGCGGGGTTCAAGGATCTCGGCGCCGGCGGCCTCGCCGGGTTGCAGCGCCGAGCTGTGCGCGGCGGGCGGGATGGGCGCCGAGGTCGAGCTCGAGCGCGTCTCGACCGCGCAGCGCGATCTGCCGCCCGAGGTCATCGCGATCGGCGAGACGCAGGAACGGCTGTGCTGGATCGTCCCGCCGTCGTTCACGCCGGCGCTGCTGTCGATCTACAACGAGACGTACTCGCTGCCGCGCGTCGCGCGCGGTGCCTGCGCGGCGGTGATCGGCAAGGTGACCGGAAACGGGCCGCTACGTCGCGCGCCATCATGGCGAAACGGTGATGGACGTCGATCTGGCGTTCCTCACCGGCGGCGTCCGGTACTCGCGGCCGTACGTGTTGCCGGAGCCCGCCGTCGAGTCGCCGCCGCGAGCGCCGGGCGGCGATCGAGCGAGCCATGGCGTCGGAGTCCGGATCGTTGCTGCCGCTGCTGCGGACCGTGCTCGCGCATCGCGACGTGTGTTCGCGCGCGACGATCTACCGGCGGTACGACGGCGTCGTCCGGGGCTGCACGGCGATTCCGCCGGGGTACGCCGATGCCGGCGTGCTGGTGCCGATTCCGGGTGCGCCGCTCGCCGTCGCGACCGGGACTCGGCGGCAACCCGCGCTACGGCAAGCTCGATCCCAAGCGCGCCGCCGAGCTCGCGGTTGTCGAAGCGATCGCGAACGTGACGGCGGTCGGCGCGACGCCGGTCGGCCTGACCGACTGTCTGAATTTCGGCGATCCGACGGTGCCCGAGCAGATGGGCGCGTTCGTTGCCGCGGTCGAGGGTCTGGCCGAAGCGGCGCGGGCGCTCGGCGTTCCGTTCGTCTCGGGGAATGTTTCGCTGTACAACCGGTCGTCGTCAGGCAACCACGTCGCGCCGTCGCCGATCGTCGGCTGCATCGGCACGATCGACGACGTCGCGCAAACGATCACGCCGGCGTTCAAAGCGGCAGGCAGCACGTTGGTCGTGCTCGTTCCGCCCTTCGGAGCTCGAGGAGTGCAGACCGTGGTGCGGCTCGGCTCCCCGGACTCGAACCCGAACACGGCGTTTTACAACCGCCGGCCGGCGGCATCGCGCGCGGTGCGGCGCGGGCTGGGTGGTTCGGTTGTCGCCGAGGTGCTGGGCATCGAGACGCCGGGCTCTGCTCGCGATCGACTACGATTGGTTTCGCCGGGCGTGCCGGTTCGTCAACGAGGCGATTTCGACGCGGGCTGGTCACGTCGGTGCGCGACATCAGCGACGGCGGAGCCGCTCGCGGCCGTCGCCGAGATGGCGTTTGCCGCTGCGGACGCCGGGAGGCCGTGGGCTTCCGGTTCGATCGCTGACGCTGGTCGACAGCGTCGTAGCCGACGAGCGTCTGGCACTTCGACGAATCGCCGGGGTTCGTGCTCGAGGTTCCGGCCGGCGCGACTACGTGAGTTTCGGAGCTCGTCAACCCGTTTCACGGGATACTTGCGATTGTGGGTTCGACCGATCGTCGAGCCTGTCGCGCAGATGTGCGTTCGGCCGACGGCGGGCTTGTCGAATCGATGCCGATCGCGGAGTTGCGCGAAGCGTGGGAAGCGCCGTTGCGTGATTTCTACGGTGCTTCGCAGAGTCGCGGGCTCACTTGCGGGGCCGGTCCTTCGACAGGCTCAGGGCCTTCGACGACTGCAGCTCGACGGTTCACTTCGACGAGCTCAGGATGACGCACGATGGTGCATCGCGGACGCGGCGTTGCGGTGTTGGTGTTTCCGGGGACGAATAGCGAGGATGAGACGCTGCGGGCGGTGCGCGCCGTTGGGCTCGAGGGATCGCTCGTGCATTGGAGCGCGCCGGAGGAGCTGGCGCGGTTCGATGCGTTCATCTTGCCGGGCGGGTTTGCGTACGAGGATCGCGTGCGGTCGGGTGCGGTCGCCGCGCACGATGCGCTGATCGATCCGGTGATCGAGGCGGCGCAGGCCGGGAAGTTCGTGCTCGGCATTTGCAACGGCGCGCAGATCCTGGCCGAAGCCGGGCTCGTGCCGGGCACCGGGCCGCTGCGGCGCCCGACCGCGGCGTTCGCGCCGAACGCGAGCGGCCGGTTCCAGTCCGTCCACGTGCACGTGAAGCTCGCCGTCGCGCCCGAGCGCGTTCCGATCTTGGCCGGCATCGAGGCCGGTGCGGTGATTCCGGCCTGGGCGTCGCACGGTGACGGACGTCTCGCCGCGCCGCCCGAGGAGCTCGACGCGCATCGAGCGCGACGGTCACTGCGCGTTCGTCTACTGCGATCGCGACGGAAACCCGGTTGCCGGCGCCGAACGGTTCGGCGCTCGATTGCGCCGCTCTGGTGAACCGGGCGGCAACGTGCTCGCGATCATGCCGCATCCCGAGCGCGACGCCTGGACCTTCAACCACCTCGACGCTGTCGCGCGACGCAGCGCCGCGACAGGACGCGACACCGGCATCGCCCGGCGCTATGCCGCCGTACTGAGCCGTCGGGCGGCATCCGTCTGTTCGAGCACTTCGCGCGCGCCGTGCGCGGCGGGGTTCCGGCATGAGCGCGACCGGCGCGATCGCACGCGGACGTTCGCGGTGACGCTGACGATCCCCGACAACGAGGCGTTCACGGCGTTCGAGACGCTCAGCCGGCTCGGGATCGCGGTCGCCCGGGTCGCTGCGCGCCGACATCTGGCTATTCGACGTCGATGCCGAGCGACGCCGGCGACCTCGCCGCGACGGTCGCGTCGATCGAGACGATCCACAACCCGAACAAGCACCGGCTCAGCGAGCGCAGCTCCGACCGGCCGCCCCCGGGCGAGGTCTGGATCGCCCCGCGCGACGAAGCCCCGGTGACGCTGGTGGCCGGGCGCTCGATCGCGGGCGTTCGGGCGATCCGCCGCCGAACGGCGTGGCGCTTGGTCGACGACCAGGGCACCGACGTCCCGCCGGCCGAACTCGTCCGAGCAGTCGAAGCGTTTCTCTGCAATCCGGCCTTTCAGGTGGCAATCACAGCATGACGATGATGGTAGAGCCCATGGACACCGGTTGCGGCGCCGAGAGGGCGTCGGCGAGATGTACACGATCGCCACGCTGGGCTCGCACTCCGCGCTGCAGATCCTCAAGGGCGCGCGCGACGAGGGCTTCAAGACGCTGGCGATCGCCAATCGCGACACCGAGCGGCTGTACCGTTCGTTCGCCTTCGTCGACGAAGTGATCACGATCGACAAGTACAGCGACTTCATGGCGCTCGTCCCCGAGCTCGAGACGCGCAAGATCATCATCGTGCCGCACGGCTCGTTCGTCGCGTACCTGTCGCTCGAAGAGCACAAGAAGATGCGCATCCCGTACTTCGGGAACAAGGCCGTGCTCGACTGGGAAGCGAGCCGCGAGCTGCAGCGCGACTGGCTGCTGCGCGCCGGCCTCAAGCTGCCGCGCCAGTTCAAGACCGGCGCCGAGATCGATCGGCCCGTCATCGTCAAGCTGTACGGCGCGCAGGGCGGCAAGGGCTACATGTTCTTGCGCGACGCGATGGACTTCGAAGAGCGCGCATCGCTGCTCGCGCGCCAGAACTACATCCTGCAAGAGTACATCATCGGCGTTCCGCTCTACATCCACTACTTCTACTCGCCGCTGACCGGCAAGCTCGAGATCATGTCGATGGACCGGCGCTACGAGACGAACGTCGACTCGCTCGGCCGCATCCCGGCCGGCGCGCAGGCATCGATGGACCTCGACCCTTCGTACGTGGTGGTGGGCAACCAGCCGCTGAGCCTGCGCGAGTCGATGCTGGCCGAGGCGTACCGCATGGGCGAGGACGTCGTGCGCGTCAGCCAGGAGATCTGCGGACCCAAAGGCCTGTTCGGTGCGTTCTGTATCGAGACGATCATCACGCCCGATACCAGCTTCTACATCATGGAGATCTCGGCGCGCATCGTCGCGGGAACGAACCTCTTCATCGACGGGTCACCGTACTCGTATCTGAACTACAGCGAGCCCATGTCCACCGGGCGTCGCATCGCTCGGGAAATCAAGAATGCGCTTCTCTCGAACTCGCTCGACCTCGTCCTCGACGACTCGACGGTCACCGATTCGTAGCCTCGCCGCGGCGCTGGTCGCGGCGCTCGGGGTCGTTGCTGCCGCTCGTGCCGGCGCGCGCCGCGCTCGACATCGACCCGGCGCAGCAGTACCGGCAGATGAAGGCCGCCTACGACCGGGGCGCGGCTGCCGGCTGGCACCTCGCCGACCAGGACGACTACTTCTCGGCCGTGCTCGACGCCGGCCGCGCGCTACGAGCTGCGCCGTCGCGACGACCCGCAGAATCTCGCGATTCAAGGCATCACCGTCGATCTCGCCTCGCAGCTGTCGTACGACCCGCTGATCAGCAACGACGCGGCGGAGTGGTACGTCCGGCTGGCGGCCGAGTCGTGGGCGAACGATCCGCAGCGCGGGCCGGCGGCGCGCGCGATCATCGCCAAGCTCGACGCCGAAGACGCCGACGTCGCGCTGCTCGCGCACGATGCCGACGCCGACGCGACCAGCGCTCGCGCAGGCCTACCCGAACGACGTGCAGGCGCTGCTCGGTCAGGTCGACGCCGACCTGCGCGCCTACAACCTCACCGGGGACGCGCGCTGGCGAACGGCTGGCGCTGCAACGTGCGGCGCAGCCGGCGTTTCCGATCGGCTCGGTACCGCAGGACCTTGGCCGCGTGCTGTTCCCGATGGTCGACTCCGCGCGCAACGCCGGGCCGGGCTACTCGGCGGACGAACGCGAAGCGGCGCGCATCGTCGCCTCGCACCGCGCGTCGGCGCACGGCTTGCCGACGATCGGCCACGTCGTGTCGCACGACACGTTCTTGGTGATCACCGCGCCGGCCGACGAGTATTTCGGTCACACCAAGCTCTCGCCGATCGGCGTGCACAACGAGCTGACCCGCATCGGCAAGTACCTCGACGCCGGCTGGAGCGGGCAGATGACCAAAGACACGGTCTACGTCATCGACTCGCTCGACGACTGGCAGCATCAGTACCCGCGCGACTACGAGCTGCCGCGCCTCTACAAGCGCGTCTTCGATCTGCTCGGGCGCGAAGACACCGCGCAGGCGAAGCAGGCGCAGAAGGTCGTGCGCCGCACGCTGCTTGGTGAACTACCCCAACTCCTCCGAGGCGAGGGAATTCCTCTCTTCGTGAGTGGGTGGGCGTGGCGTTCGATCTGACGGGGACGCTCGCGTCGTATGACGCGAGCGGGCTGACGCTGTGCTCGATCGGCAGCCACTCGGCGCTCGAGGTCGCGGCCGGCGCGCGAGCCCAGGGTCTCAAGAACCTGATCGTCACCGAACGCGGCCGCAACGCGACGTACGACCGGTACTACGCGCGCCGCTCGGACGGGCCGCCGCGCGGCTGCGTCGATGCCACCCTCGAGCTCGCGCGCTTCGCCGACGTGCTCGACGACGACGTGCAGGAGCGTTTGCGGCGCGAGAACGTCGTCTTCGTCCCGAACCGCTCGTTCGAAGTCTACCTGCACCAGCGCTACTCGTATGCCGAGATCGAAGAGCGGATGCGCGTGCCGTTCCTGGGCAACCGCCGGCTGCTGCGCGCCGAGGAGCGCGACGAACCCGAGAACCAGTATGCGCTCATGGAGCGGGCCGGGATCCGCTATCCGCGTCAGGTCGCCTCGCCGCGCGCGATCGACACGCTGGTGATGGTCAAGGCTCCGCACGCGAAGGTCTCGTTCGAGCGCGCGTTCTTCTTGGCGCGGAGCGAGGCGGAGTACCAGCGCACCGCGGAGCAGCTCATCGGCTCGGGCATCGTCTCGCCGGAGGGCTTGCGCGACGCGGTGATCGAGGAGTTCGCGCTGGGCCCGACGATCAACCTGAACTTCTTCTGGTCGCCGGTGCTCGGCGAGCTCGAGTTGATGGGAACCGACACGCGGCGTCAAACCAACCGCGACGGGTTCATCGGGCTGCCGTTCAACCAGGCGCGCGATCTGGCCGGCGAGCCCGTTCGCATGGAGGAGGCCGGCCACGTCGCCGCCACGCTGACCGAGTCGATGCTGGAGAAGGCGTTCGATCTGGGAGAGCGTTTCGTGACGGGCCGCCCGCGCGGTCGACGGCATCGGCGTCATCGGGCCGTTCGCGCTGCAGTGCGTCATCGTGAGCGGGCCGCCCAAGGATTTCGTCGTCTACGACGTGTCGCTGCGCATCCCGGGATCGCCGGGGACGCGCTACACGCCGTACAGCGCGTACCGCTGGGGCCGCGACGTCTCGGTCGGCGAACGCATCGCGATGGAGCTGGTCTGGGCCCGTGACGCGGGCCGGCTGGCGGACGTCCTGACCTGATCCGCGAACGCGGGCGGGGTGGCCACTTCCGTGCAGGCGCCGCCCGCGACCGTCGTCATCCTCGACTTCGGCTCGCAGCTGAGTCAACTGATCGCGCGGCGCGCCCGCGAAGCGAACGTGTATTCCGAGCTGCTGCCGTACGACACGCCGTGGGAGCGAGATCGCCAAACGCGAACCCGCGGCGATCGTGCTCAGCGGCGGTCCGGAGTCGGCGCTCGGGGACGACGCGCTCGACTGCGACGCGCGCGTCTACAGCAGCGGGCTCCCGCTGCTGGGCATCTGCTACGGGATGCAGGTGCTGGTGAAGCGCTTCGGCGGCGAGTTGCTGCGGTTGGGGCACAGCGAGTTCGGTCCGGCGCAACTGATGCTCGATCGCGCCGACTCGCCGCTGTTCCTGGGCGTGCCGCCGGAGTCGCGCGCGTGGATGTCGCACGGCGACTCGGTCACCGCCGTGCCGCCGGGTTTCACCGCGCTCGCGCACACGTCGCGCGCGGCGGTTGCGGCGATGAGCGACGAAACGCGCCGCGTGTACGCGACGCTCTTCCACCCCGAAGTCGTGCACACCGAAGCCGGGACGGCCATTCTGCAGAACTTTCTGCACACGATCGCGGAGATCGCACCGGCGTGGCGGATGGATTCCTGGGTCGACGACGCGATCGCGACGATCCGCGCGCAGGTCGGCGACGCCGGCGTGCTGTGCGCGCTGTCGGGCGGCGTCGACTCCGCGGTCGCGGCCACGCTGGTCGCGCGCGCGATCGGCAAGCAGCTCACCTGCATCTACGTCGATACCGGCTTGATGCGCAAGGACGAGTCGGCCGGCGTCGTGGCGGCCTTCCGCGATATCCTGCACCTCAACGTCGTCCACGTCGACGCGAGCGACCGGTTCTTGGAGCGGCTGGCCGGCGTCGAGGACCCCGAAGAGAAGCGGATTCGCATCGGGCACGAATTCATCGCGGTGTTCGAGGAGGAGTCCAAGAAGATACCCGACGTGCGCTTCTTGGTGCAGGGGACGCTCTATCCCGACGTGATCGAGTCGAAGACGCCGGGTTCGAAGGCCGGGCACAAGATCAAGTCGCACCACAACGTCGGCGGCTTGCCGGAGCACATGGCGTTGGGCTTGGTGGAACCGCTGCGCTCGCTGTTCAAGGACGAGGTGCGCAAAGCGGGTCGCGTGCTCGGCCTGCCCGACGCGATCGTCGAGCGGCAGCCCTTTCCCGGTCCCGGCCTCGCCGTGCGGATCATCGGCGAGGTGACGCGCGAGCGACTCGACGTCGTACGCGAAGCCGACTGGATCGTCACCAGCGAGATCGACGCGGCCGCCGGTTCGTTGTCGCCGCGGCCGTGGCAATACTTCGCGGTGCTCACGCCGGTGCGCAGCGTCGGCGTGATGGGCGACGGTCGCACCTATGCCAATCTGGTCGGCGTGCGCGCGATCACCAGCGAGGACGGAATGACCGCCGACTGGGCGCGCCTACCGCACGACCTGCTCGCGCGCATCTCGTCCCGCATCGTCAACGAAGTCAAAGGCGTCAACCGCGTCGCCTACGACATCACTTCCAAACCGCCCGCCACCGTCGAGTGGGAGTGAGCGCGCCTCAGAAGGCTCCGCGGCAGCTGTAATCGAGTGTCGTGCTGCAGGCGGTGAAGTCGCGGGCCGGGGATTTTTCGGCGGGCGCGATCGTCACGCTGTAGCGTTGCGGCGGGACGTCGTTCGACGACAGCGTGACGGCGTACCGGCCCGGTTTGACGTTACGGATGCGGTAGGCGCCGCCGGCGTTCGTCGTCGCCGACGCGCCGGGCGCGCCGCTCAGTTCGACCCGCACGCCCACCAGCGGCTGACCGGTGGTGCGGTCGGTCACGTGACCGGTCAACACAGCCAGGGCGAGGGCGGCGAGCGGCACGAATCGGCGGTACGGCATCGCCGCACAATTCAGCGGGGTCCGCCGACGCCCCCACGGTCGATGCAAACCTTGGTCGCCGAAGAGTCCCGGGCCACGCTTCCACGGCCGGACGCCTCCGGCTGAAACCGAACAACCGGTGTTCGGAGGGACGTCCAACGAAGGTGAAACGCCGGCTTCTGCTCACGATCGCGCTTCCTGCGGCGGTTTTCGCCTGCATCGTCCTCGGCAGCGCGATCTGGGGCAGGTTTGCCGCGAACTCACAGACGACGCAGTTGAGCGGTGGCGGGGCCCAAGCCACGATGTCCGAACCTCCGGTCGCCCTGATCGACCAAGACGATCGATCGTTCCGCTTCACCGACGAGCGGGGCAAGGAGGTCGTGCTGCTCTTCGGATACGCGCACTGCCCCGACATCTGTCCGGCCACGCTAGCCAAGCTGGCCCGAGCCGATCGTCTTTTGGGGAGCGCGTCGCGAAATGTCGCGGTGGATTTCATCACCGTCGACCCTCAACGCGATACGAGCGCGACGCTCAAGCGGTTCGTCGACTTATTCGATGCGCATTTCTCTGGTCTGACGGGATCAGCGGCGGCACTCGATCAGGTTTATGCCGCCTATCATGTGTGGCACCAGAGGCTACCGAACCACGGCAGCGCCGCCGGTTACCTGATGGCGCACAGCTCGTCCATCTACTTGCTCGACCGCGACGGCAACCTGCGAGGGATCCACGATTGGACCGACTCGGCGGCGATGCTCGCGCACGACATGAAAGCGCTCCTGCCATGAAGCAGCGGATCGGCGTCGCATTGGCGTTCGCGCTCGCGTTGATGGTGCCGGCGGCGGCGGCGGCGCCGGCCGCGCAACCCTCGGTGACGATGGCATGGTCGCGGCCGGCGATCGGCACGGGCGTGGTCTATGCCACCGTGAGCAACGGTTCGGCGAGCGCCGATCGGCTCGTGCGCGCGAAGAGCCCGATCGCGCGGTACGTGGAGATTCACGAAAGCACGTCGAGCGCCGGGCCGATGGGCGCAATGGCCTCGATGCATCGGCTCGCGTTCATCGCCGTTCCGGCGCGCGGACGGATCAGCCTGCGGCCCGGCGGCTATCACCTCATGCTCCTCGGCCTCAAGCAAGACTTGAAAGCCGGAATGACCTTTCCGATCGAGCTCGACTTCGAACGCGGCGGGTGGACGACCGCGAGGGTGCACGTTCGTGCCATGGACTAAGACGTTGACGACGCTCCTTCGAATCGTGGCCGTTCTCGGGTGCTGGTTGAGCGTGTGTGTTGCCGCTCAGGCCGACGGTCTGCTGCCCGTGCACGGATACGTGCTCGCACCGCCGCGACACGGACGCATCCTCATGCGCTTGGACCCAGTGGTCCATATGCTCTCCAGCGGTATGTATGCCGTCGGCGTCGCGGGTGGAGTCGCGGTACCGCGGCCCGGCACCCAGGTCGACGCCGCTGGTCGTGCGCAAGCGCGCCGGACTCCGCTTGCATGGCGTGCCCGTACCGGCAGACCGCTTCGTCGCCGGAACGCCGAACCCGACCGTAAAGCGTATACTCGGCGCCGGCGATCCGGCTCCGGCCTACACGCTCGTCGATCAGCGTGGGCGTCCGCTCCGACTCGACCGTATCGCGGGCAAGGTCACGATTCTCAGCTTCGTGTTCAGCCGCTGTCCCGATCAAACGATCTGTCCGGCGATCAGCGGAAAGTTTCTGTATCTGCAGCACCATCTCGACCCGCGCTATTTCCATCTCGTCGAAATCACCCTCGATCCGACCTACGACTCGCCCGCAGTCCTCGCAGCTTACGGCCGGCAGTTCGACGCCGACCCGCGACGATGGTCGCTGGTGACGGGTGAGCCCTCGCAGGTCAAGGACGTCATCGACGCCTTCGGTGTCTCGTCGATTCTCGACGGCTCCGCCAACTATATCCACGACGTTCGGCTGGTGATGATCGACGGCCATGGAATCGTGCGCAATGTCGACCAGGTGGCCGGCTGGAACCCCGACGACGTCGTTGCGAGCGCAAAAATCTGGCGGGCTCTGTGGTCGAATCCGTGGCGCCGCTTCTGGTTCGCGACCATCGCCGGCGTGGCCGGATTCTGTGGCGGCTCTCAATCAGTCAGCACGTCGTGATGCTCGTCATCATCATCGGGTTGCTGTGCGCGGTCACGATCCCGACGGTCGTCTGGGTCGGTCGCCGGATCTTTTCCGCGCGGGAAGCCCCGCGCACGTAACCGGTCAGATCGTGTCGCCGTAGGTTTCGGCTTGGAGGTTGTCGAGGAGGGCGGTGAGCTCGGCGGCGCGTTGGGCGCCCAGGCGCTGGGCCGTCTTGGTGATGAGTTGCGGCGGGATGTCGTGGACGAAACCGCGCAGCGCCTTGATCGCGGCTTGGATGTCGGGCTTTTGCTCGCCGGTGAGCGCGATCATGCGCGCGGCGCCGACGGTGCCCAGGAAGTCCAGCGAGTCGGCGTCGTGCAGTGCGATCGCTTCGGGAACGGTGCCGGGTTTGCTGTAGAACATGTGGCCGCGCTCGGCGGCTTGGACGGCGGGGAATTTCTGCATCGGGAAGCCCGCGGCGCGCAGGATCGGCTCGCTGGTCTCGGCGGCGCGGTCGCCGTGCTCCATTCCTTTTTTCTCGTACGGCGGGAAGCCGGCCATGTCGTGCAGCATCGCGGCGGCGAAGAGCACGTCGGTGTCGACGCTGAGTCCGTCGCCGTGCGCGACTTCGAGCGCGAGCTGATAGTCGCGCTCGGAGTGCTGCCAGCCCCAGGCAGGATGCAGAAACGACTTGCGCGCGAGTTCGTAGACGGTGACCTTCCAGGGCGCGTCGAGCGGGATCCCGGTCGCGGTGTGCGCGAGGTCGGCGCCGCGTGCGGCCGGCGCGACGAGCACCGTGCACGCGAGGAGTACGGCGGAGAGCAGATGTCGCATAGCGCACCCCTTTCGGTGGCGTGCGGAGGGATTCCGCGAAGGCCCGGCGCACGACCGGGAGCGCGCTATGAGAATCTTGATCGTCGGCGGTGGGGCGCGGGAAGACGCGCTCTCGTGGCGGCTCGCGGCCTCGCCGTCGTGCGAGGCGCTCTTCCACGCTCCGGGTAACGCCGGAACCGCCGCGCGCGGCGTGAACTGGGATCAGGTGAGCGCGACGGATGCGCGCACGATCGTGCGGCGCGCGCACGAGGAGCGGATCGATCTCGTCGTCCTGGGGCCCGAGACGGCGATCGCCGCGGGCGTCGGCGACCGCTGTCGCGAGGCCGGCATGGCCGTGTTCGGACCAAGCCGCAACGCCGGCCGGCTCGAGACCAGCAAGGTGTTCGCGAAACGCTTCATGGAGCGGCACGCGATCCCGACCGCGCGCTTCAAAGTAGTGCACAACGTCGATCAAGCCAAGCGCGCGCTCGAGAACTGGCGCGGCGGCGCGGTGGTCAAGGCCGACGGCCTGGCGGCCGGCAAAGGCGTCGTCGTGTGCGACGACGCCGCGCGCGCGCTCGCGCAACTCACCACCTGGTACGGCTCGAGCTCGATCCCCGGCGGCGGCCACGACGTGGTGATCGAGGAACGGCTCAGCGGCCGCGAGGTCAGCGTGTTCGCGATGTGCGACGGCCGCGCGATGGTGCCGTTCGCGGCGGCGTGCGACTACAAGCGGGCCGGCGACGACGACCAAGGACCGAACACCGGCGGGATGGGGGCGTACTCGCCGCCGGCCGGGTTTCCCGAGAATCTGCTCGACATCGTGCGCGAGCGTGTCGTCGCGCCTACGCTGCGCGGACTGCTCGCCGAGGGCGAGGAGTATCGCGGCGTGCTGTACTGTGGGATGATGATGACCGACAAGGGGCCGCACGTGATCGAGTTCAACGCACGGTTCGGCGACCCCGAGACGCAGGTGCTGGTGCCGCGCGCGCGCGGCGACTTCGCGCGCTATTTGAAATCGGCGGCGGACGGAGCGCTCGAGATCGACGCCGCGACCTGGTCCGACGAGGCGTGCGTCGGCGTGGTGCTCGCGACGGCACGCTATCCCTACGAGAACACGAAGCTCGACGGTCTGCCGGCCGAGCTCGGGCTCCCGCACGGAGTCGCTGCGTTCTGGGGACCGTCTTCGCGCGACGGTGATACCGTATCGTCGCCGGGTGGGCGCGTCCTCACCGTGACGGCCACCGACCCTGACCTCGCCGTGGCGCGGGCGCGCGCCTATGCGCGCGATCGGCGAGCTCAAGTCGCGCTTCCCACGCGGCACGCCGCTGGCGTACCGCTCCGACATTGCCCGCCTCTAACGCAACCTCGTGAACGCTTTGCGCGACCTGGCCTCGCGACCCGCGCGAACGTTCTTCACGGTCGCCGGAATCGCCATCGGGATCTTGGCTCTGACGGTGGTGGGCTCGCTGGCGGAACGGTTGCACACGATCGTGGCGCGCTCGACGTCGCTGAACACGGGGATCGTCTTCGCCAACATTCAGCGCTCGATGCTCGTGTCGCCCAACGCGCGCCGGGCGATTACCCGCGCTTACGTGCGCCTGCGCGCGCTCGACGGCGTACGCGCCGCCGAGCCCGAGGTGATCGTGCCCTACGAAAGCGGGAACGCGAACAACCGGTTCGGACCGCCGTCGCTGGTGTTCGGGTTTCCCGATCAGGCGCGACCGCTCGGGCGCCAGATCTTCGCGATCGCGCGCGGGCGCGGCCCGGCGCGCGGCGAGCAGCGGGTCGCGCTCATCGGCCCCGACTTCGCCGCCGCCGAGCAGGCCGACGTGGGCGGCGTGCTGTCGCTCCAGGGTAACTCGTTTACCGTGGTCGGCGTGATGGAGAAGACGTTCACCGTCTTCGATGCGGCGGTGATCGTGCCGTTCGCCGACGCGCAGGACCTGCTGCGGCAGGACGTGCCGCCGACGCTGGACGCGATGCCGCCCGATCCCGTGTCGGCGTTCTTGGTCGTCGCCAAGCCGAACGCCGACGTGAGCTTGTTGGCGCGCCGCATCTCGCTGATCGACGGGCTGTCGGCGCGCGATCCGCGCGAGGTCGCCAACGCCGTCCGTTCGACGCTCGGCATCTTCGACGCGATCGTCTTCGGCGCGGCGTTGATCGCTTTGCTGGTCGGCGCGTTCTCGGTCGTCAATACGATGACGATCGCCGTGACGGAGCGCACGCGCGAGATCGGCATCCGCAAAGCGATCGGCGCGACCGACGGATCGATTTTGCTCACCTTCGTCGCCGAGGCGGCGACGATCGGCGCGCTCGGCGGCGGCGCGGGGATCATCTTGGGTCTGGGCGTCGTCGCCGCGATCGACGCGCGCAGCGCCGCGGGCGGTAACCTGCAGCTCTTCGCGATCTCGCCGGCGGTCGCCCTCGGCGCCCTGTCCTTTGCGATCGCGCTGAGCGCGGTGGCGGGCTTCGTTCCGGCGCTGGCCGCCGCGCGTCTGCCGCCCACCGTAGCGTTGCGGCGTTGACGTGAGCGCGTCCATCGTCGACGTTCGCGATCTGGTGAAGGTTCACGCGCCGGGCGCCCCGACCGAGGTTCGCGCGCTCGACGGCGTCTCGTTCTCCGTGCGCGCCGGCGACTACGTCGCGGTCGTCGGCGAGAGCGGCAGCGGCAAGACGACGCTCATGCACGTCGTCGGTGGACTCGACCGGCCGACTTCCGGCGACGTCGTCATCGACGGACGCTCGCTCGCGCGCACCTCGCGCCGTGAGCTGGCGGGGATCCGCGCCCGGGCGATCGGCTTCGTGTTTCAGGGCTTCAACCTGCTGCCCAACCTCGATGCGCGCGAGAACGTCGCGCTCGCGGCGCGCTACGCCGGGCGCGGCGCCGGTGCGGCGTCGGCGCGCGCCGAAAGCGCGCTGCGCGACGTCGGCTTGGGCGATCGCATGCACCACCGGCCGTCGGCACTCTCGGGCGGCCAGCAGCAGCGGGTCGCGATCGCGCGCGCGCTGGTCAACGAGCCGGCGCTCTTGCTCGCCGACGAACCGACCGGCGAGCTCGACTCCCGCACCGCCGAGCACGTCCTCGAGCTGCTCGGCGTGCTCAACGCGCGCGGCCAGACGCTCATCGTCGTCACGCACAACGAGGCGGTGTGGCGGCGCGCGCAACGCGTCATCCGCTTGGCCGACGGCCGGATCGTGGCGGACCATGCGCCGTAGCGCGCTGCTGCTGGGACTCGGCGCGCTGGCGGCATGCGCGCGCCGTCCGCGGCGCTCGGCGGCGGCGACGGGGACATCGGGCCGCGCGAAGCGCATCGTCGCGCTGGGCGATTCGCTGGCCTTCGGAACGGGCGCGACCGCGCCGGACCGAGGGTTCATCTTTCGCGCCTACCTGCGCGTGCTCGCGCAGCACCCGGGCAGCCGGATCGACAATCTCGCCATCCCGGGTTCGGTCGCGCGCGACGTCCTGCGGCTGCAAGTACCGCGCCTCGTGCACGAAAGCGCCGACGCGGTGATCGTGTGCGTCGGCGGCAACGACGTCGTGCGCCGCGTGGAGACGTTCGCGTTCGCGCTGAGCTACGCGCGAATCGTCGCGCGCGTCCGCGCGCTCCAGCCTCGCGCGGCGATCCTGTGCTGCGGCGTCCCGGACGTCGGGCAGAGCCCGCTGTTCACCGGCGTCGATCACGAAGAGGTCGCCGCGCTGTCACGCGCGGGCGACGCCGCGGTCCGGAAGATCGCCGCCCGCGCGGGCGCGACGTTCGTCGACCTGTACGCGGCGACGGGTCGCGCCGGCCACGAACTGAACCGCTTCCTGTCGGACGACCGCTTCCACCCCGGCGACGCCGGCTACGTCGCCTTCGCCAACGTCCTCACCCCCGCGCTCCTGCGCGTGTTATCACGCCCTTCGACAAGCTCAGGGTGACGCGGGGTCAGATACCCATCGCGGCGCGGCCTTCGCTGTTCGGGACGAGGTAGATTCGGCTGTGCGGGTAGTCGAAACCGAGCGTAAAGAGGTGGAGAACTTCTACGCCGACCAGCCCGTCGTCGTTTTGCGCGTAGGTGCCGCGGCCGGTCACCCGGTAGCCCACGATGCCGGTGAAGTTCACGCTCGCGAGCTTGAGCGACGTTATCCGTACCGGCTCGGCGTCGATGTCGCCGCCGATGCCGTACAGGTGCCGGTGGGCTTCGCCGCTCGCGTCTTCGTCGCGCAACGCTTCGGGGTGCCGGCGCGCGAAGTAGTCGAAGACGATGACCGTCGTCGATCCGCCGGTATCGAGGATCCAGCGCTCGCCGATCGCGCCGTTCAAGCTCACCGTTGCGCGAGGCTGCCCCGCCCCGAGCCGCACGTCGAGCGGGATCGCGGACGGATCCACGGGCGGGACATAGCTTGCGCCGGGTACGACCGTTACGCGTTTGTTCTCGTAGTCGACGGTGACGCCGAGCTCGGCCAGAAAATCGAAACCCAGCAAGCCGACTTCCTTGACGTCCTCGCCGGTCTTCCAGCCTTGCGGCACCTCCTGAGCCGCGACGTCGTGCATCACCAGGCTGCCGACGTGCATCTCCGGGATGATCGTGCGCGCGGTCGTATAGCGTCCGGCGGCGACGTTGGAATGCTCCTGGAAGGCCGGTAAGCGGAGCTCGCGCGCGACGGTCGAGTCGATGGTGATCCCGCCGGCGCCGCTGTCGAGCACGAAGTCCAAGCCGCGGCCGCCGATCGTGACGCGAACGTAAATGTGGCTGCGGCCGAACTTCGCCGGCAGGTCGACCGACGAGACGCCGCTGGGAAAGGCGACCAGCGCGCGGCGGGGTTTGGGGATCGCGACGTCGGCATCGGGTACGTCGTCGGGGACGTATTCGGTGACGTGCAGGTCACTGGTCGTGCGCGCGAGACCGTTCTCGACGTGCAGGTGGTGCGCGAACGTGCGGCCGTGGTCGGGCCGCACGTCGTCGTACGTTGTCACGATCGTCCCGTTGGTGGTGATCTGCTCGCGGCGAACCACCCGCCAGCGTGGCGGCGTCGACGTATTCCTTCGCGCCGTGTCCCTGCGCGTTGAGCGTCGCGACGACGTATCCGTCGACCGGCGCGTGGATCGCCGTGACGGTGGTCGTGGTCTGCTCGCGGGTTGCCAAGCCCGGATCCGGCTGGTCGTCGACGACCTGGCCGTTGTCGTTCATATGCCATGCTTCGCCCCCGGCGACGCCGCGTTCGGTGTGGAAGCGGCCGGCATCGAAGGTGGAACGGCGATTATGCCCGCTCACGTAGTCGTGCTCGATCGTCGTGGTCCCGTTGGAGGTGAGCGTCTCGTCGGTTTCGCGATAGGTCTGGGGCAGCGCTCCGGCGGCAGCGTGGATGTTCGCGCGAATCGTCGCCACGTCCGGGACGTCGCCGGCGGGGCAGGCGCGCCGAGCGCCAGCAGCAACGGCAGAACCAGCCCGGCTGAGATCACTTGATGCCCCATCGCGACCCGGCCGTCGCGGTTCGGCACCAGGTAGACGCGGCTGTTGCCGTAGTCGAACCCGAGGGTGAACAGCCGAAGAAACTCGACCCCGATCAGCCCGTCGTCCTTCTGCGCGTACGATCCGCGGCCGACCACGCGGTATCCGACAAAGTTCGCGAAGTTCACGTTGGCCAGCTTGACCGACGCGATCTGGTAGGGTTCGGTATCGATGTCGCCGCCGATTCCCCGCAGTTGCCGCCCGCGAGCGCGGCCGCCGCCGCCTTGGTCGCGCAGCGCTTCCGGATGCCGGCGCGCAAAATAGTCGAAGATGAGAAACGTCCCGCCGCCGCCCGTATCGACGATCCAGCGTTCCCCGATCGCGCCGTTCACGGCGACGGTCGTGCGCGGCTGACCGCCGCCGACGCGCACGTCGAGTGCGATCGTGTGCGGGTCGGCCGGCGGGACGTAGGCGCGACCGGGAACGACCGTGACGCGCTGGTGTTCGTAGTCGATCGTGACGCCGAGCTCGGCGAGGAAATCAAAGCCGAGCAGGCCGACCTCCTTGACGCCTTGGTCGGTGTTCCAGCCTTGCGGGACCTCTTGAACGGCGACGTCGTGCATGGTGAGCGTGCCGATGCGCATTTCGGGGACGATCGTGCGTGCCGTCGTATACCGGCCGGCGGTAACCTGCGAGCGCTTCCCGAACTCCGGCAAACCCAGCTCGCGGGCGACCGCCGGGTCGATCGTGATTCCGGACGAACCGCTGTCCAGCACGAAATCCAAGCCCCGATCGCCGATCGCGACGCGCACGGTGACGTGCGAGCGGCCGAACTTCGCCGGCAGCTCGGCTTGCGCCACGCCGGTGGGGAACTCGACGAGCGCGCGACGGGGCCGCGGGACGGCGACGTCGGCCGCGGTGACGTCGTCGGGCACGTACTCGGTAACCCGCACGTCCTCCGTCGTGTTCGCGTATCCGTTCTCGACGTGCAAATGATGCGCGAACGTACGGCCATGGTCGGCGCGCACGTCGTCGTACGTCGTCGCGATCGTTCCGTTCACCGTGACTTGCTCGCGCCGAACGATGCGCCAGGTCGCGCCGTCGACGTAGTCCTTGACGCCGTGGCCCTGTGCGTTGAGTGTCGCGATCACGTACCCCTCGACCGGCGCGTGGATGGCCGCGACCGTCGTCGCGGTCTGCTCGCGCGTTGCAAGACCGGGGTCGGGCTGCTCCAAGACGACTTGTCCGTTGTCGTTCATGCGCCACGAGTCTCCGCCGCTGACGCCGCGTTCGGTGTGGAACGGGCCGTTGTCGAACGTAAAGCGACGGCCGGCGGCCGTCACATAGTCGTGTTCGATCGTCGTCGAGCCGTTGGAGGAGACCGTCTCGTCGGTCTCGCGATAGACGGACGGCGGCGACGCGGCGGCGGCGCGAACCTTCGCGCGGATCGTGGCGGAATCGGGAACCGGGCCGGCCGCGGGAAGGGCCGGCGCTCCGAGCGTGAGCAGCAACGGAAGCACGAGCGCCGGAGCGAAACGCCGCGACCCAGTCGTCATGGCGCGCCACTTCCTCGTGTCGAGCGGGGCGCCTCTACAACAGCGTCAACTGCGCGCCGGTGGGGTCGCGCGGCAGCGCGCGGTACCGTGCGAAGCGCGTTCCACGGCAGGCCGCGTGAAAGCGTTCCGCGACCTCGCGTGCGTAACCCGGTTCGGCATAACGCCCGCGCCTGAACAGGCGGGTGTACCGGTCGACCAGTTCGGGGCGCGTCTCGCGCAGGAATGCGAAGTAGGCGTCGCGCGTGACGGCTCCGAGGTTGAGCGTGCTGTGCCAAACGTGGGTTGCGCCGGCCTCGGCGGCGGCGCGCACGACCGCCTCGAGCGAAGCGGCATGGTCGGTGACGTCGGGGAGAATCGGCGCGACCGCGACGCCGACGCGGATCCCCGCGCGAGCCAGCTCGCGCACGGCGCGCAAGCGTTGGCGCGGCGGCGCAACGGTCGGCTCGATCTCGCGTGCGAGGTCGCCGTCGAGCGTCGCGATGCTGACCGCGACGCCGACCTCGGCGCGCCGCGCGCATTGGGCGAGCAGGTCGAGGTCGCGCACGATCATCGGCGAGCGGGTCGTGATATGGAAGGGCGCGCGCGCATCGCGCAGCGCGGCGAGGATCCCGCGCATCAGCCGGTAGCGCCCCTCGAGCGCCTGATAGGGGTCGGTCGCCGTTCCGATCGCGATCTCGTCGCCGCGATAGGTCGCGCGCGCGAGATCGGCGCGCAGCACGGCGGCCAGGTTGACCTTGGCGGTGAGCGACGAGCCCCACTCGCGCACCCCGTCGAGCTCACGATACGCGTGCGTGCCGCGCGCGTAGCAGAAGACGCACTGGTGGGCGCAGCCGGTATAGGGGTTCAACGACCAGGTGAACCCCATCCCGCGCACGCGGTTGAGCGCGCTCTTCGCGGCGACCTCGGCGACCCGAACGTCGCTCGGCCGCCGAACGACCGGCAGTCCCGTCATCGAACATACGTTCGGCCATCGGACTTGCGCCCCTGCGCTACGGCTCCTGGAAGTTCGCAGTCTCCCACGTGCGGGCGGCGAGGTTCGCCTGCGCGGCGCTGATGTATTCGTCCGCCGGCGCGATGTGCCATGCTCCTGCTGACCAGCCGCCGACGCAGCCCCGACCGCAGGCGCCGACTCGTACGTATTGACATACTCGATATACTCTTGTCATGACGACCATCACGCTGCGAGTTCCCGACGATGTCTTGGCCCTGATCGACGCGGAGGCCGGAAACAATCGCACGCAGTTCATGCTCAACGCGGCCCGCGAAGCGATCGCCCGGCGCCGGCGCGAACGGCTCGATGCCGAGGTATCGTTTCTTCTTCTCGAAGACGTCGAACGTGACGTGACCATTGCGGACGACTTCGCGCCGGCAATGAACGATGGTCTCGATTGAAGCGCGGTGAGGTGTATCGCGTCGCTCTCGATCCGGCCGTCGGTGCGGAGAAACAAAAGACGCGACCGTGCATCGTCGTCCGGCGCAACATGGTCGACGACGCTTCCGAAGCGCGGAATCCGCTCACGATCGTCGTCCCGCTCAACGATGCGAACGGGCGATCCGGAAACCTGCTCAATGTCTTTCTGCCCGCGGGTGTCGCGGGAGCGACGAAGACCAGCCTTGCGGTCTGCAGTCAGGTTCGAGCGTTGGACAAACGGCGATTCGTCGGCCGGAAACTGGGCGAGGTTCCCGCGGACACGATGCGGCTGATCGATCGGGCCTGCGCGTCGTTCTCGCGCTGGACTAGCTCGTCGGGCTTTCAGCCGCCGGTGCGGACGAAGTTGTTCCAGTACCACACGCCCCACGCGCCGACGAGGGCGGACCAGACGATCAGGATGACGCCCCAGTTCGGCAGCCGCGCGCGCACGCCGATGCACATCAGCGCGAACAGGTACGGCAAGAAATCAAGCGCGTGGCGCATGCCGAACTGCACCCAGCCGTTGAGGTAGTAGAGAAATTCCGGAGCGGCTACGAGCACGGTGGCGACCCAGAGCGCAACGACGACGTTGCGCGGCGTCCTGGCGAGAAACGTGAGGATCAGCGCGGGGCTGGTGAAGGTGAGGGCGACGCCGTTCGTGTCGGGTTTGACGTATGGCCACTGCACGTGCTGCAGCCACTCCACCAGCACCGGCGCGCGGAAGAAGAACGAGTAGATCTGGTACGGCATGTACGAGAGCTGGAACGGCGATCCGGCCGGCGCGCCCCATGCGTCGGCGTGATAGTACACGGTATGGCCGATGTCGAGGATCGTGCCCCACATCATCTCGTCGTAGCCGATGAACGCGATCACCCCGCCCGCCAGGACGATCCCGCCCGAGCGCAGGCGCGCGAACCGCTCGGCGCGCGTGCTTTCCCGCGTTGCCGAGCGCACCTGTCCAGAGCAGCCACGCGAACACCGGCAGGGCGGCGATCTCGGGAAAGCGCGCGCCGGCGGCGAGCACCAGGCACACGCCGACGAGCCAGCCGCGGCATTTCCCCGGCAGCTCGAGCAGCGCGCCCAGGATGAACGTGAGGGCGACCAGGTGGGCCAGAAACCAGACGTCACCCAGCTCGGCGCACCACCACACGTCGGTCCCGGCGACGAAGAACAGGGTGAGGAAGACCTTGGTGGAGAGATCGATGACGCCCAGCCGCTCGGCCAGCAGCCAGGCCAGGACGGTTGCGACGGCGGCGAAGACGATCGAGACGGTAGTCTGGTTCGCGTCGTTGCCCCAGACCGCGACGGACGGCAGCATGAAGATCGCCGGGACCGGGCCGTCGACGCCGTAGTAGTGGCCGCGGTACTGGACGGCGTCCATCCATCGACCCGGCCAGTCGATCCACAGCCGGCCGTGCAGCCACGCGTACGCGACCCGCGTGTAGTTGTTCTGCTGGGTGGAGCGCAGGTGCGAGCTGGCCAGGATGACGGCGAAGGTGACCAGGCCGGCGATCGCCGCGCCGGAGAATCGGCGCAGGGACACCGCCGTGGTCCAAAAACGAGACGCGGCGACCATCTTCGGCGCGACCGATTCGTGCCGCCGTAACCGTCGCCCCGCCGCGGTGGTAGAAAGGATGCGATGTACCAACAACGAGGCCCCTACGGCCGCCCGCCCGCCGGCGGGTTCGCGCCGGCCGTCAGCGTTCCCGGACTGCTCGGGCAGGTTCTCGGGATCACCGGGGTCGGCTTCCTGATCACCGCCGTCGCCGCGTACCTCTTCCGCGGCATCTCGCCGCTGGCCGGGTTGATCGCGTTCTTCGGCGGCTTCGCGGTGCTGTTCGTGATGAGCGCGGTGCGAAACAACCCGCAGGTCGCACTGCTGTGGTTCTACGCGTTCACCTTTCTCGAAGGCATCGGCTTGGCACCGACGATCGCGCGCTACACCATCCGCGCTCGGCCCCGACGTCGTGGTCAACGCCGCCGCGACGACCGGCTTCGGCATGCTCGTGCTGGGCGGCGTCGCGTTCGTGTTCTCGGTCGATTGGCGGCGTTTCAGCGGCATCGCGTTCGGTTTGCTCATCGCACTCATCGTCGTCGGGATCATCTCCGCATTCACCAGCTTCATCCATCCCGACACGTATTCGTGGCTGGTGCTGGGCGTGTTCACGCTGATCACGCTGATCGACTTCAGCCGCATTCGAGCGGGCGGCGGCGGCGCGACGCCGGTCGAGCTGGCGGTGTCGATCTACCTCGACGCCATCAACATCTTCCTGGCCTTGCTGGAGCTCTTCGGATCTCGCGGTAGACGATAGCCGGATGCGCGGGCTCGGGGCTGAGACCCGCAACCCGGCGTCGAAGGTGCAAGCGTGGCGAGGACGTACGACGAGCAAGCGGTGCAACCGGCCGGCGACGTCCTGCACGAGGCGTGCGGGGTTACCGGAATCTACGCGCCGGGCGAGGACGTCGCGCGGCTGGCGTACTTCGGGCTGTACGCGTTGCAGCACCGCGGGCAGGAGAGCGCCGGGCTAGCGGTCGGTAACGGCGTCACCATCGACAGCCATCGCGAGATGGGTTTGATCACCGGCGTCTTCGACGAGGAGATCTTGGGCCGCTTGCGCGGCGACGTGGCGATCGGGCACACGCGGTACTCGACGACCGGCAGCTCGATGGTGTGCAACGCGCAGCCGTTCGTCGAAGAGCTCGAACATCGGGCCGTTCGCGTTCGCGCACAACGGCAACCTCACCAACGCCGACGAGCTCGCCGCGCGCTTGCCCGACGACGTGCGGCTCGCCGCGACGTCGGATTCCGAGATCCTGGCCAAGACGATCGCTCGCGCCCCCGGCACGACGTGGACGGAGAAGATCAAGGCGGCGATGCGGGTCGCCGAGGGCGCGTATTCGGTGGTGATGCTCACGCCCGACGCCGTGATCGGATTCCGCGATCCGTGGGGCGTGCGCCCGCTGTGCGTCGGAACCTACGGCGACCGCGGCTACATGATCGCGTCGGAGTCGTGCGCGCTGGCCACCGTCGGAGCGCACTACCTGCGCGAGGTCTCGGCCGGCGAGGTCATGGTGATCGACGCGCGCGGGATTCGCACCGAGCACACCGAGGTCGTCAAACCCGCGTCGCTCTGCATGTTCGAGTACATCTATTTCGCGCGTCCCGACAGCGTGCTCAGCGGCAGATCGATCTACATGGCGCGCTACGAGATGGGACGTGCGCTGGCCCGCGAGCATCCCGTCGATGCCGACGTCGTGATGGCGGTTCCCGACAGCGCGATCCCGGGCGGCATCGGCTACGCCGCCGAGAGCGGCATCCCGTACGTCGAAGGGCTGATCAAGAACCGGTACATCGGGCGCACGTTCATCAGCCCCGACCAGAAGATGCGCAACCAAGGCGTGCACCTCAAGTTCAACCCGATCGTGGAGAACCTGCGCGGCCAGCGCGTCGTCGTCGTCGACGATTCGATCGTGCGCGGCACGACCACGCCGCGCATTGTCTCGTTGCTGCGCGACGCCGGCGCGCGCGAGGTGCACCTGCGCATCACCTCGCCGCCGATCGTGCACCCGTGTTATCTGGGCGTCGACATGGCGACCCACGACGAGCTGATCGCCGCGAACCTGACCGTCCCGCAGATCTGCGAGCGCGTCGGCGCCGACTCGCTCGGCTACCTGCACATCGAAAGCCTGGTCGCATCGACCGGTCGCGAGCGGCGCGATTTTTGCCTGGGCTGCCTTAACGGCAAGTATCCCAGCCGCCCGGCCGACTCGCACGGCAGCGTTCAAGCCGACCGCCAGCCGGCGCTCAAAGCGTAGCGGTCGCTCGGCCGCCCTCGCGGCGCCCGCGCCGGATGCCGAAAACTCAAGCATGATGCGCAACGCGCTCCTTGCCTTCGCCCGGCGCGTCCACTTCATCGAGGATCGTGCGACCGTGGTCGAGCGCGCCGTCGAAGAGGTTCAACGCGTCACCGGCGCCGCTTGGGTCGCGGCCTATACGCCGGCCGACGACGGTGGCTTGACCCGGGCGGCGACGGCGGGCGACGCGTCGTTCGACGTTCCCGAAGAAGTCGACCAAGACGACCCCGCGCTGATCGAGCTGCGGGCCGTGCGCGGCGTCGTCGACGGGCCCGGCGAGTCGGTCCTGGTCGGAGCGCTGATGCTGCCCTTTGTCGTGGCCGGCCGGATCACCGGGTTCCTCGCGGTCGGTGCCGCCCCCGAGCCCTTCACCGCCGCCGAGCGCGAGATTCTGGGCGCGGTGGCCGGTGCGGTCGGCCTGGCCTTCGAGGTCCTGGCCGTGCGCGCGCTACGCCGCGAGGTCGCGCACTGGCGCGGACGCGCCGAGTTCGCGCAGCGCGAGCTCGACGTCGTTCACGGCGTCACCGCCGAACCGCCCGCGATGCGCGTCGGCGCCGACTTGCTCTAAGCGACGCCCGGCTCGGTCGCGGCAGGCGGATCGCTGGCCGGAAACGACTCCGCCTCGGCCTCGTCGTACTCGTCGAGCTTGCCGGCATCGTATTCCGCCGGCTGGTCGGGATCGACCGGATCGGACACCGGCCCCGACGGATCCTGGTGCGGAGCGTCGGGGTCGGGGATCACGGGTTCTGGCGGGTTCATGCCCGCCCTGTACCCGTTATACCGTGGCGCCGGCCGTCTGGGCGACCTTGCCGTTGGTGAGCATTCCTTCGCCGGCGAGGGCTTCGACGATGGTCACGAACGCGCGAACCGGCGTGCCGGTCGGGCCTTTGGCCATGTACGAAGACTCGCCGTCGAGGTATGCGGTACCGGCGACGTCGAGATGAATCCACGGCGTGTCGGCGACGAAGTTTTTGAGGAACGTCCCCGCCGTCTCCGCGCCCGCCGGCCGGCCGCCGCTGTTCTTGAGGTCGGCGATATCGCTCTTGATCTGCTGCTCGTAGTCGGGATAGAGCGGCAGCCGCCAATAGCGCTCGCCGACATCGGCTACGGTCTTGAGAAAACGCTCGACGAACGCGTCGTCGTTGGACATCACGCCGCTGGCGGCGTGGCCGAGTGCCACGACGCACGCACCGGTGAGGGTCGCGGCGTCGATGATCTTCGTCGCGCCGAGCTTGCGCGCATAGCACAGCGCGTCGGCCAGGATCAGCCGGCCTTCGGCGTCGGTGTTGATCACCTCGATCGTCTTGCCGTTCATCGCATGCAGGATGTCACCCGGCTTCATCGCGCGGTGTCCCGGCAGGTTCTCCGACGACGGGACGAGCCCGATCACGTTGATCTTGGGGCGCAGCTTCCCGATCGCCCACATCGCGGCGATCACGCCCGCGCCGCCCGACATGTCGTATTTCATCTCGTGCATGTTCTCGGCGGGCTTGATCGAGATGCCGCCGCTGTCGAACGTCAGCCCCTTGCCGACCAGCGCGATCGTCTCGTTCGACGAGGGATCGCCCTTGTACGTCAAGACGCTCAGCGTCGCGGGTTCGTCGGAACCGCGCGAGACGCCGAGCAGCGAGCCCATCCCCAGCGCCAGCATGCGGTCCTCGTCGAGCACGTCGACGTCGAGGCCCGCATCTTTGCCGAGCTCCTGCGCGCGCGCGGCGAGGTGGGTGGGCGTCATGTCGTTGGCCGGCGTCAGCGCCATGCGGCGCGCCGCGTTGACCGCTTCGCCGAGCACGCTGCCGCGCGCGGCCCCCTTCTCGACGGCCGTCCGATCGTACGATCCCGCCAGGATCGTCACGTCGGTCGTCACGACCGGCTTGTCGGCCTCGCTGCGATAGAGCGTCGTGTCGACGGTCGCCGCGACCGCGCCTTCGGCGATGAACGACGCCGCGAGCGCGGCTTCAACGCCGGCGGGCAACGCGATCGCGATCGTCGTGACGCCGCGTTTCCCGAGATAGCGCACCGCCGTCCCGGCGTACTTGGCCAGAGCCGACGGCGTGAGCTTCTCGCGCTCGCCGAGCCCGACGACGAGCACGCGCTTGAAGGACGCATCCTTCGCGTGAACGAGCGACGTCTCGTTGGCCTTCCCGCTTATTTCGCCGCTCGCGACGACGTCGGCGAGCGCGCCGCCGAGCGTCGCGTCGACCTCGGCCGCGACCCCGTCGACGGTGCCTCCGGCGAAGATGGGGACGACGAGCGCGCCGGTCGCGACCGACGTCACCGCGTCGTTCGAGACGTGGACCTGCATGGATTCCTCCGGTGGGACAGAAGCGGTCGTGCGACCGTGATGGACAACCTGTTTGCGTTTACGCGCGCCGTCGGCGCGGCCCTCCGATGAAGGATGCGTACGCGCAGGCCGGTGTCGACATCGACGCCGGAAACCGCGCCGTGCAACGATACCGCGAGCTGACGGCCGCCTGGACCCACCCCGATCAGCTCGGCTCGCTGGGAGGCTTCAGCGGGCTGTTTCGCCTGCCCGGCGACGCCAAACGCGCCCTGGTCGGGTCGACCGACGGCGTCGGCACCAAGCTCCTCGTCGCGGCGGCACTGCGGCGTTACGATACGGTCGGCGCCGATCTGGTCAACCACTGCGTCAACGACATTCTCGTGACGGGGGCCGACCCGCTGTTTTTCCTGGACTACCTCGCCGTCGGCAAGCTCGATCCGGAGGTCGCCGCGCAGGTCGTCTCGGGCGTGCACCAGGCGTGCCGCGCCAACGGCTGCGCGCTGTTGGGCGGTGAGACCGCGGAGATGCCGGGGGTGTACCGCGCGGATCATTTCGATCTTGCCGGCACGATCGTCGGGATCGTCGAGCTCGACGCGATGCCCGACCCGAACCGCGTGCAGCCGGGCGACGCGATCGTCGGGCTGGCCGCGGTGGGCCTGCACACCAACGGCTATACCCTCGCGCGTTCGGTGATCGCCGAATCGGAATACGCCGCGCCGTTCGGGGCCGCGACGTACGGCGACGCGCTGCTCGCGCCGCATCCGTCGTACCTCGAACCGGTCCGGGCGATTCGCCGGGTCGCCGACGTCAAGACGATGGCGCACATCACCGGCGGCGGCCTGCTCGAGAACGTACCGCGAACGCTGCCCGAGCACGCGGCCGCGGTGTTCGAGCAGACGCGCTGGGACGTGCCGCCGATCATGACCGAGCTCGTGCGCCGCTGCGATCTCCCGCACGAGGAACGCTACCGCACGCTGAACATGGGCGTCGGCTACACGCTCATCATGCCGATCGCGGATGTCGCCGCAGCGCTCGGCGCGGCACCAGGCGCGCGCGTCGTCGGCTTCGTGCAGCCGCGGCGCGACGCCGATGCGCGCGTCATCGTGCGCCCGGCCCGCACGCACTGAGTGGCCGTAAACCTGCTCGCGGCGCTCGACGACGAGCGATACGGCGCCGTCGCGCTGGCGCGCGCGCACGAGGCCGCAACGCAGGCCGGCTATACGCTGCGCCGCGTCGACGGGCCCGACGACCGGCTGTCGGCTTGGATCGATTTCGCGTTCGCGCCGTCCTGGTGGTCGTCCGAAACGCGTGCCGGCAGCGCGTGGATCGCGGAGCGCGACGGCGCGATCGCCGGCTTCGCGGCGTTCGGCGCCCGCGGTCTGCGGTTTCCGTGGCTGCGCCGGTGGCGAGAACGCACCGATGTCGGAGTCTTCGGGCCGTACGGCGTTGAGATCGCCCGGCGCGGCGGCGAAGTCGGGCAGGCGCTGCTCGTCGCGGCGCTGTGCGGTCTGCGTGCGGCCGGTTTCACCTCGGCGCTCATTCCGGCAGTCGGGTACGAATCGCTCATCCGCATGTACGTCGAGCGCACGGGCGCGCAGGTGGTCGATGAGTTCGACTATGACGTCGGTCGATTTCGGGCGACGATCCTGGCCTCGGGCGCGGGTACCAACGCGCGCGCCGTGCTCGAACGCGTGCGCGACGGGACACTCCCGCTCGACGTCGGCGCGCTGATCGCCAACGACGAACGGGCGGGCGCGCTGGACGCCGCCCGCGCGCACGGCGTCGAACCGATCGCGCTGGTATGGGATCGCGCGCACGATTCGCGCGCGGCGTTCGATGCGCGCGTGATCGCGGCGCTGGCGCGAACGCAGCCGCAGCTCGTGCTGCTGCTCGGCTGGATGCACTTGTTGCCCGAGGCGTTCTTGGAGCGCTTCCCCGAGACGATCAACGTGCACCCGGCGTTTCTGCCGCTCGACCCCGGTGCGGACGCGACGATCGCTCCGGACGGTTCGACGATCCCGGCGCTGCGCGGCGCGCACGCGCTGCGCGACGCTTTGCGCGACGGCGTTGCGTGGAGCGGCGCGACGGTGCACTACGTCACCGGCCCGGACCGATCGCGGTGAGGTGCTGGTGCGGGTCCCGCTCGCCGTCGGTGACGCCGCGAACGAAGGCGGAGTTGCGCGAACGGGTCCGGCCGATCGAGTTCGCCGCGGTCGCCGCGGCGATTCGCCGCTGGACGTTCGAACGCTGACCGGGCGCCGAGCGGCGCCGTCGCGCGTGCAGGAGGCCGCTCGCGCGCTGGGAAGCGTGGTGACCCCGATGGACGACAACCTCACCCGGCTGGCGGTTCCGGTCGGCCCCGACGACCATGCGCGCGGACCCGCCGACGCGCCGGTGACGCTCGTCGAATACGGCGATTTCGAGTGCCCGTATTGCGGCGTCGCTTACCGTACGGTCAAGCAGCTGGAGGAGACGTACGGCGAGCGGCTCCGCGTCGTGTTCCGCAGTTTCCCGCTGACCCAGCATCCGCACGCGCAAGCCGCCGCCGAAGCAGCGGAGTTCGCCGCCGAACACGACCTGTTCTGGCAGCTGCACGACGTGCTCTTCGAGCACCAGCATGCGCTCGACGAGGCGCACGTGCTCGGTTACGCTCGCGAGCTCGGCCTCGATGCGGGCGAGCTCGCGACGTCGCTGCGCGAGAGAACGTACGCCGGGATCGTCGGCGACATCAAGGAGGGCGGTGAGGAGAGCGGCATTCCGGGAACACCGGCGTTCTTCCTCAACGACGTGCTCTTCGAGGAAGAGCCGACTCGCGAGAACCTCGCCCACGCAATCGACTGGATCCTCGATCATCCTCCTCGGTCAGGTTGAGCCGCTGAGGTGATCGCCACGTCGGTCCATTGCCGCCGCTTCATCGGCCGGCGACGAGAGCTCGACTTTCTGGTCGAGCGGCGGCGCGATCTTTCGAAGGGTCACGGCGGCATCGTGCTCGTTCGCGGCGACGCCGGGATCGGTAAGTCGCGACTGCTTCGCGAGTTTCTCGACGCGACCGGCCACGCGCGCGGCCGCGTCGCCGTCGGTCGCTGCCGGGCCTTCGCGAACGGACCCTACGAAGCGCTCCTCGAGGTTCTCGAAGCTTTCGAATTCCGGTCCGGCGGCATTGAATCCCGCCGCTTCGCAGAACGAGCAGCGCTCGCGAATCGTCGATGCGCTCGTCGCGAGCGCGAGCCGGCACGCCTCGGTCGCGATCGTCGAAGACCTTCACTGGGCCGATCGCGAGACGATTGCCGTGCTGGCGCTGCTGGCGGAACGGGTGTCGACGAAGCGGCTCCTGATTGTCGCCACCTATCGCGGACACGACGTGCACGTCGACCATCCGCTTTTCGCGCAGATCGCGGCACTTCAGCGCAGCAGCGCCGTATCGGAGATCGCCCTCGAGCCGCTGTTGCGCCACGAAGCGACCGACTTGATCGCCGGCGCGCTCGAGGGCGCGGGCCAGCTGCCGGTCGACGTGCGCCGCGCCGTCGTCTCGCTTGCCGAGGGCAACCCGTTTTTCATCGAGGAGTTACTGCGCAGCGCGCTCGACCGAACGGCTGAGTCGCGCTCGACGCCGGCCTGGCCCGGCGACGGTGCGAGCCGCAATTCACGAGCGGCTCACGCAGCTCGGCCGCGCCGACCGTGCGATCATCGCGCAGGCGGCCGTCATCGGCCGGCGCTTCGATGTGGAGTTGCTCGCGGCAGCGAGCGGCGCCGCAACGCCGAGCGTTCTGGCTGACGTTGGCGCGGGCGCGCGCGTTGCAGATCGTCGAAGAGACGGACGACCCGTCGACGTTCTCTTTCCGGCACGCGATCACGCGTGAGGTCACGTTCGACGACCAGCTGGCGGCGCAGCGCCGTCCGCTCCACCGGCGCATCGCCGCCGCGCTCGAAGCGCGCGGCATGGACGATCGCACGCTCGACACCTTGGCGTACCACTGGTGGGCGGCGGGTGACGGTGCGAAGGCACTGATCTACGGCGAGCGTGCGGGCGACCACGCGCAATCCGTCCACGACTATGAAGGCGCCGTCGCATGCTACGAGCGGACCCGCGCTCTGCTCGACCCGCACGATCCCGACGTTTCGCGGATAACGGCGAAGATCGCCGGCAGCTTCTTTCGTGCCGGGGCGATGGATCGTGCGGCAGCATCGTATCGTATCGCCTGGGAAAGCCTCCAAGACGCCACGCCGGACGCCGCCTTCTCTTCCGTTTGGCACGAGATCTGGCCGGTGCCCTCTACAATGACGGCCGCCCGCAAGAAGCCCTCGACGTGTGGAGGGACGCGATCGAGCTGCTCGTTGCCGCCGGCGACTTTGCGATCGCGGACCTGACCCGGGCAACCTACGCCACGTTTCTCGCCGACGCCGGCCGCATCGAGGAGACGGCAGCGGTTCTCGACGCCGTCGATCCCGCCTCGATCGAAACCGAGCCGCGGACGGCCCTCGCGTTTTTGAGCGCGACCTGCGTGCTGAGCGCGCAGCGGGGTGACGTCGACCGGCTGCGGGCCGCCGCGGCTCAGCTTTGCGCCGTTGGCGAGCCGCTGGCGAAAACCGTGCTCAGCTCCAACCACCTCGGCGAGGCTGCGATGTCCGCGCTGTATTGCGGCGAGACGTCCGTTGCGCGGCGCTGCGTGCAGCTTGCGCTCGACAACGCCGTCGCGTTCAATGCCAGTCCCGTGGCGCTGGGCGATCTGCTGCTCGCCCGGGCGATCGTCCATGAGGCCTGCGGTGAATACGCAGCCGCGCGCGCCGTCTTCGAACGCGCCCGCCGCACGCTCGCCGACATGAAGCTGGACCAATGCTTCTTCGCGCAGATGGCGCTTGCGCTCGGCCTGGCGATGAACGATCCGGAGCTGCTCGCCTACGCACCCGATGACCGGTTGCTCGAAACCGCGTATGCGACCGGGGCCGCACCGATCTTCGGTCCGCTCGCGGCATTCTACGCGCAGTTGCTGGCGTCGCGCGGAGCGCTCGAGGAAGCGCGCTCCGTCGCCCTGCGAGCGGCGGGTGTGGCTCAGGCGGTCGACGACTCGTTCGGAGCCTTCCCACTCGCGGTTACCGCGGCCGCCGTGTGCGCGCGCTCGCAAACCGATACGGTTCGCGCGTTGTGCGCGCGCGACATCGGCCGAGGTCCCGCGCCCGCCGCCGCCGGCGCGCTCGTCGACGCGCTGATCGACAAGCGCTTTCGCACGGGCGATGCGGAGGGCTCCGCGCGCCGAGCGGCCGATGGTTTTGCCGCGGTGGGTTGGCCGCTGTACGAGGCGATGGCGCTGGACCTCGCCGGCGATCCGGCCGCCGCCGCGACCGTTCGCAGCCGCATCGGGTATGCCGGCGCGCCGCTCGCGGTTGCCGTCGGCCTCGGCGCGGCTCCATCCGCCGGCGTAGAGGATCCGTTCGGCGGGATCCTCACGCCGCGCGAGCTAGAGATCGTCCGGCTGGTGGTCGCCGGACGTTCGAACCGCGAGACCGCACGGGATCTCTCCGTCAGCGTCAAGCTCGTCGAGAAGCACCTCTCCTCGATCTTCCGGAAGCTCGGCATCCGAACGCGGGGGCACCTCGCCGCGCGCTTCGCCGTCTCGACCTCCGTGCAAAGCGTCATCGATTGAGCGATCGTCGGATAATCCTCGGGAAAACCTCACGCTGCCGTCAGGCGCGCGCGCGCCCGCGCGTCACTGCCGTATCGTTCCGTTGCAATTCACGTCACCATAGCCCCATAGCGCGCTCGCCTCGACGAGCTTCCCTCCCGGGAAGGTGTTGCTGAGCTGGCCGCTCGGCGTGACGAACCACAAGTCCGCCAGGATACCTCCGTTGAATCCGGTTCCGGGTGTGGGACTCGGCTCCACGTCAGGGATGTTGAGGGTCGCGCTCGCCGATGGTCCCACGAGTTGGTGCGTCTGCTGGTTCAACGTGGCACCGGGATCGCTCAAGGTCCCGTGAGTTGACGCGATCGCAAACCCGAACTCGAGCGTGACCCCGGGCGGTGGATTGGTGACCGTGACGCTGTAGGTTTGCGACCCGCCGCCGAAGCCGAATTGAACGCAGCCGGAGGGCTCGAGGCTGATGCTCGGTAGCCCGCTCGGTTTGACCGTTATCTTCGATTGTGCCGAGCCGATCGGCAGCCGGTTCTGGCCGGCAATTTCGGCCACGCTAACGGTGATCGTGTCGGTTCCCGAGCCCGAAGCATTGGCGACGTAGGTGACCGTGTTATTTGCGCTCGTGAAGTTGTCTTCATGCCCGGTAATCCCGTCGAAGATGTGTCCGGCAGTTGCCGTGTTCGTCCAGGTGTAGGCGAACGCCGTGCTCGTTCCGCTTGCCGACGGAACGGCGGCGATGAGGAATTGCGAAGCATTGTTGTCGATCGTAGCGCTCGACGGCGACAGCTTCACCTGGTCCGCGACGACCGTTACGGTCCAAATGTCGGCTTCGTCGGACGACAAGAGCCCCGCCTCGGTCACGGATGCGTCGAAGGCCGTAAGAACCCGATCGGCGGCGTGTACCGCGTTGAGAATGTGGTCGGCGAGCTTGAACGCTTGTTGTTGCGCGATGATGCCGTGGTTCTCGAGGATGCCGTCGAGTGCGGCTTGGACCGCTGCGGCGAACGCGCTCTGTGAATTGTTGAGCTGCGCGAGCAGGAGCTCGAGTGCCTGTGCCCAGTCGCCGTTTTCCGCCGCTTGTGCGACGCCGGGAACGGCTTCGGCTGCGTGAACGAGGTCGTGGATGACGAAACCGGAGCCGTTCACCCCGAGGGCGTGATCGATGTCGTGGCCCGGGATCACGAACGCCAGCACGAGCGGAAGCACCATGTCCTTCAAGAGGAACTCGACGCTGAGATCTTCCTGATCTTGCTTTTCCTCCGCCGTTACCTGGCCGATGGCGCCCTCGTGGAGTCCCGGCCCGACGGTCGTGAGCTGATAGAGCGTCGACTTCGAGTTCGCCACCAGCGGCAAGGCCGTACTCACGGTGTCGACCGGTGCGTAGGCGTACTTCCCTTCGACGATGTTCAAGAGCGTCGATATCGTGGTGCTGACGCCGACTGTCGGCGGGATGCTGAGCGGCGCGGCTGGGGTGAGCGAGAGCGGCGCCGGGTGCGTGTTGCCTTGCGCGTCGACGAAGGAGACCCGGTCGATATAGAGATCGGCCGGACGGCGAAGCGTGTTTTGGAAATGAAAGCCGTTCGGAAAATCAGAGAGCGGGGTGAGCCCGCTGGCCGGCTGCAGCGGGTTGATGAGCACGCTGTGGGATCTTCGCGTCGCGCCACCGTAGCGTCGAGCCGCCCCCGGAGTGCTCGAGTGGACCAGCGATGAAACCACCGCCTGCAGTTGACTCGCCACCGAGCTGTTGGTCGCCGCGAAGGCGTCGGGATTCGCCGCCAGCGCGCTCGCGATCGCGCTCGCGAGCCCGCCGATACCCGGAGCGCTCGGGATGAGCGCGATCATCTCGTCGCGCAGATCGGAGGTGAGCGCGAACGACGCGGTGGCGAAGAACACCATGGCGTCGGCGGTCGAGTTGACGTCCAGCACGGTCGACGACGGGCTGAGGAACCCCATCAGGAGCACCGACCCCTTCTTGTCGACGACCGTGGTGAGCTGCGGACCGTCGCTGTAGGCAGTCAGCGAGAAGGTGCCGTTCGAGCCGACCGGCGTGCTCCCCAGGCTGTTGACCACCGTGAGCGAGCTCAGCGGCGCGTTCACGCCGGCCGGGAGCGTGACCGTGCCGCGTTGTTGCGCGGTCGGAAACGCCGCCGGGACGACGGTCGGCGTGGAGGTCGGCGCGGCGGTGGGCGCGGAGGTCGGGGGCGCGCCGAAACCGCTACGCGGAACCGTTCCGCTCGCGCCGCCCGAGCAGCCCTGCAGTACGCCGGCAACGATCAGCACGGCGGCAGCCAAGCGGGGCGAGTAACGCGACATGCAGCTCTCCTATGTTCGCGGACCGGTGGAACGGTAGACGGGCCATCATAGGCACGTCGCGCCCGAGCATAGGAGTAGGGACATCCCTACGAGGTCAGTCGAACGGCAGGTTCGGGTCGGCGACGAGGGTGCGTGGGTCGACGCGGCTAGCTTCGCCGCGGCGTTCCGCGGCGGCGGCGATCATCGCCGCGTTATCGGTGCAGAACCGCCGCTCGGGGACGAACGTCGCGATGCCGCGTCGCGCGCCGAGCGCGAGAAAGGCGGCTTGCAGCGCCGTATTGGCGGCGACGCCGCCGCTGAGCACGAGCGCATGATAGTTGTCGAAGGCGTCGAGCGCGCGTTCGACGCGGTCGATGAGGACGTCGACGACGGCGGCTTGGAACGAGGCGGCCACGTCTTGGCGGCGCGCGAACCTGCCCGCCTCCGACTCGAGGAAATAGCGCACCGAGGTCTTGAGGCCCGAGAAGCTCATGTCGAGTGTGCCAGGATCGGGTCGGTGGCGGGGAAACGCGATTGCTTTGGAATCGCCGTCGCGCGCCAGCGCTTCGAGCGCCGGGCCGCCGGGGAACGGTAAGCCCAACAGACGCGCCGTCTTGTCGAACGCTTCACCGGCGGCGTCATCGCGCGTCTTGCCGATGACGCGCATGGAGATCGGCGAGCGCACTTCGACGAGTTGCGAGTGCCCACCCGATACCAGTAGCGCGAGAAACGGATAGACCGGCGGTTCCTCGCGCTCGAGAAACGGCGCGAAGAGGTGACCGTGCAGATGATTGACCGCGTACAGTGGCAAGCCTGTGGCGAAGGCGAGCGCCTTCGCGGTCGCGACGCCGACGACCAGGCTGCCGATCAGGCCCGGACCCGAAGTGACGGCGATCCCGTCGAGGCCCGCCAACGTCAGGCCGGCGCGCGTGAGCGCGTCATCGACCGCCGCCGAAAGGAGCGCGGCGTGACGCCGCGACGCGATCTCCGGGACGATGCCGCCGTACTTCGCGTGGAACTCGTCCTGGTTGGTCGAGACGTTCGCGAGTACGCGCACGCCGTCCCGGACGACCGCCGTCGCCGTGTCGTCGCAGGACGTCTCGATCCCGAGCAGCAGCACCCTCGACAAGAACGGCAGCACGACGCTCGCGGTTGCGGCTAGTGCGCAACGGGGGACCGTGACGGTAACACGAAGTCCACGCCGATGGCGGTTGAGCGCGCGGGGCCGTGCCTCCACCGGATCGCGCTGCAGCGCGACGGTGCGGCCGAGCGGAACGGTTATCCGTTCGACGTTCCGGCAATTGCGTCGCTCCGGACGCTCAAGGTGAAGAGCCGCGTCCTCTGCTTCGTCGGAGAGAACGGCAGCGGTAAGTCGACGCTGCTCGAGGCGATCGCGCTGGCGTGCGGCTTCGGCGCCGAGGGGGGAACGCGCAACTTCTTGCTGTCGACGCGCCGTGCGCCGGACGGGGACGGTGACCCGGAGGCGCCGCTCGAACGGCTCGCCGACGCGCTACGCTTAACCTGGACCAAACGGCAGGGGGACGGATTTTTCCTGCGTGCGGAGAGCTTCTACAATGTAGCGACGTATTTGGATCGGCTCGATCGAAGCGGCGGGAATCCGCTCGCATCGTACGGCGGCATCTCGCTGCACGAACGGTCGCACGGGGAATCGTTCTTGACGCTTTTTCTCTCGAGAATCTCCGGACGGGGTCTGTATCTGCTCGACGAGCCCGAGGCGGCGCTTTCGGCCGCGCGCCAGCTCGCACTGCTGGTGCGCATGCGCGATCTGCTCGACAATGACGACGAGTCGCAGTTCGTGATCGCAACCCACGCGCCGATTCTGCTCGCTTTCCCCGGTGCGCAAATCGTCTCGTTCGATGGTGGCGCCATGCACGAGATCGCATACCGCGACACGGATGCGTACACGATCACGCGGCGCTTCCTGGAAAACCCCGATCGGGCGTTACGCGAGCTCTTCGCGCCCGACGCGTAGCCTTCAACGCCTCGACGCGACCCGCGCGTTCCAATTCGCCGGCGAACTCGTCGACCGTTACCGTTCGTTTCTCTCGATGCCGCGCTCGTTGACGTTGACCGACCGCTCCGCCATCTCGCTCTTGCCGACGACCAGGATGTACGGAACCTTCTGGGTCTTCCAGTGGCGGATCTTGTAGCCGAGCTTCTCGTTGGAGCCGTCGGCGTCGACGCGGAACCCGCGCCCGCGCAACTCGTCGCGCACCGCCGTACGCGTAGTCGAGCTGGTGCTCGGAGATCGGGCACGACGATCGCTTGCACCGGCGCGATCCAGGCCGGGAAGGCGCCGGCGAAGTGCTCGATGAGCACGCCGAAGAAGCGCTCCATCGAGCCGGCCAGCGCGCGATGGATCATCACCGGGCGATGGTCCTGCCCGTCCGAGCCCGCGGTACTTGAGGTCGAAGCGCTCGGGCAGCACGAAGTCGACCTGCACGGTCCCGAGTTGCCACTTGCGGCCGATCGCGTCGTGCAGGTTGATGTCGAGCTTGGGCCCGTAGAAGGCGCCGCCGCCCTCGTCGACCGCAGTACGGTAGGTCGCGCGACTCCAGCGCGTTGCGGATCGCGTTCTCGGCGATCTCGTCGGTCGGGCCGCGTGTCGGCGCGCGTGCTCAGGAAATACTCGAAGCCCGAGAAGCCGAATGCGTCCATGAGCCGCAGCGCCTCGTCGACCGTCTGCTCGAACTCGCCTTGCAACTGCTCGGGCGTGCAGAAGAGGTGCGCGTCGTCCTGCGTGAAGCCGCGCACGCGCGTGAGACCGTGGAGCGTTCCGCTGAGCTCGAAGCGGTACACCGTGCCGAACTCGCTGTAGCGCAGCGGCAGATCGCGGTACGACCGCCCGTCGTTCCTGTAGATGAGGATGTGGCCGGGGCAATTCATCGGCTTGAGCCGGAAGCGTTGGCCCTCGACCTCGATCGGGCCGAACATCGAGTCGGCGAAGTTCTCGAGGTGGCCCGACGTCGCGTAGAGGTTCTCGTGCACGACGTGCGGCGTGACGACCGGCAGGTAACCGCGCTCGCGCAACCCGTCGCGGATGAACTGCTCGACGAGCCCGCGCATCAGCGCGCCCTTGGGATGCCAGAACACGAGCCCGCCGCCGGCCAGCTCGTCGACGTGGTAGAGGTCGAGCTCGGAGCCCAGCTTGCGGTGGTCGCGCTTCGCCGCCTCTTCGAGGAACGCGTGGTAGTCGTCGAGCTCCTGCTGCGTCGGAAACGCGGTGCCGTAGATGCGCTGGAGCATCGGGTTCTTCGCGTCGCCGCGCCAATACGCACCGGCCACGGACTCGAGCTCGACCGCACCGATCGCGCCGGTGGAGTCGGCGTGGCCGCCGCGGCACAGGTCGGTGAAGTCGCCGATCGTGTAGAGCGTGATCGGCTCGCCGTCGGGGATCGCGCGCGCCAGCTCGACCTTGTACGGGTTGTCGCGGAACGCTTCGATCGCTTCTTCGCGCGTCACGCGCCGGCCGGTCATCGGGTAGTCCGCGCCGACGATCTCGCGCATCCGCGCCTGCAGCTTCGCCAGATCGTCCGGCGTGAACGCTTCGGCGCGATCGAAATCGTAGTAGAACCCGTTCTCGATCGCCGGCCCGATCGTCGGCTTGGCCTCGGGAAAGAGATCCTGGACGGCGTACGCGAGCACGTGGGCCGCGGTGTGGCGGAGGTGCGCGATGTCGACGCTGCTCGTGGTGGTCACGTGTCTCAGTCTTCGCCGTGCACGACCGGCGTGCCTCACCCTGGGCGGTCGGGCCGCGCGACGGATTCGGCGAGCCTCACAGCCCAGCGTGGGCGTGACGAAGTCGTGTTGCTCGGATAAACTGCGTCGGTGATTCAAGCCGTCGATCATGGCGAGCGCCACAGCCTGGGAACGCAGACGATCCGGGACCTCGTCCTTGGGATGGCCGACGGCCTGACCGTCCCGTTTGCGCTTGCCGCCGGGGTAACGGGCGCGGTCGCCGCCAGCGGCCTGGTGGTGACCGCCGGGCTCGCCGAGATCGTGGCCGGCGCCATCTCGATGGGACTGGGCGGCTACTTGGCGGCCCGCACCGAGGCGGCCCACTACGCCAAGGAGTACGCGCGCGAGATCCGCGAGACGCACGAGATTCCCGACGAAGAGCGCGCCGAGGTCGCCCAGATTCTCCACGGCTACGGCGTGCGCGAGCCGGTCCTCACCCGCGTGGTCAACGAGATCACCGGCGATCGCGAACAATGGGTCGCGTTCATGATGCGCAACGAGCTCGGACTCGAACGCCCCGACGAGCGCGCCGCCCCGCGCAGCGCGGTGCTGGTCGGTGGCGGCTACGTGCTCGGCGGCATCTTCCCGCTCGCGCCCTACGTGTTCGTGGCCGACGCGCACATCGCGCTGTACTGGTCGATCCTGTGCACGTCGCTCGCGCTCTTCGCGTTCGGTGCGGTGCGCGCGCGCGTGCTCGCAACGCCGATCCTGCTGGGCGCCGCGCAAACCTGGTTCATCGGCGCCCTCGCCGCCGCCGCCGCCTACGGTCTGGCGCGTCTGGTCTCGCACTCGATCTAGTCAGGTCTGTCCGCGCACGGAGGTTTTCCTTCGCCCCTTGTCATTGGGTATGTTCCGCGTGAGGGAGCCGTATGATGTTCCATGGCTGACGAACGCCTTCGTTGGGCTAAGAATCGCGTCGAGGACCTAAGGAGCCCGCTATGAAAATCGTGCCGGACGATCCGAGAGCCATCGAAATGGCAGCTGCACGGCGGCGCCCAGCGAAGTGCGTTCTTTGGCACGTCTTTCACGGCTCGTCGGCGATATCTCGACGTTGACCGTCGGTGACGACGAGTTCGACTACTTCATCGCGTACCGTCCGCCCGGCTCAACGTCCTCAACGAGCAGATCACCGACCTCCAGCTCGAAGTGCTCCAACGCTATCATGTCGGCATCAGCGCCTTCGCGATACCCGCAGGATAGTCGCCGATGCGGCGAACGGCCTCGCGACCGGATTCGAGCAAATCCCCCCGCCGGGCCGAAGGTCTTGCATGAACGATGGTGGCGGCAGAGGATTGAACTTCTGACCTCTACAGCGTCAAATATTTTGACATTACACCCAGCAGTGTCAATTTTGATCGCAAAGTACACCAGCACCACTCTCGGTTGACCTTCTAGTTTGTCCTCGCAGCCCTCCCAGCGCGCTGGGAAGCGGTACTTAGATACCTATGAAAGCATCTATGGATTTTAATAGAATGTTGAGCAAGAGCTGACTCCACATTCTTTAAATCAGGTGGGGAAATCAATTTGGGAATTGAAGCAGGGCTCCCCTTGCGAACCCTTTTTATGTAGCGAGCATAAAGTTGAGGAGGCAATGCTTTGCTCAATGCATTCGCTTGCTGAAGATTTGCTTGGAACCATTTTCGTCCCTGCTTATTGGTGTACAGCCACGCAACAGCCTCTTTGGAATCGTCCTGCGTAAACGCTACAATATCGACAATATTTGTCGTTGTCGTAATAATGCTCGAAATAGGAAGATTATCGGTTTCCAAATGCGATGGCGAATTCAAACATTGTGCATCTATGCGAGGACGAGGCAGACCGACGACCACCATGAGCGCAAACAAGATCGTAAGCATTAACTGATCCCCAACAAGACACCGCGCCTTGAGAACCTATATATCCATAAAACGCGGAGGGGAAGCGTGCCGAACCCCAGGGTGCGAGGCTACACGGGCGACCGGCGTAGCAGGGCAGAACAGGCTCTCAAAGGACGCCACGCCGGGCGCACTGCACCCCCTCAACGCCTCCAAGTAAAGTCGGGAGTGAAGTACCGTCGCACTATCTGCCGCCGTTTACGCCGTCTTAGGATGCGATTCTCAAAATAGAAAAAACCCCGTGGTTATCGGGGTTTTCTCGTCTTACAATGGTGGGCGGCAGAAGGATTGAACTTCTGACCTCTACAGTGTCAATGTAGCGCTCTCCCACTGAGCTAGCCGCCCGTCCAAGGGGTGAGTCTACCCGATGCGGGGCGCCGCGTCAAACCCCTCCCGTCGCAGGCCGACGCCGGCTACGCGCGCAGCGGCAGCCGGCGGCGCAGCGCGCCGCCGAGGCCGCCGGGGACGAACAGCACCAGCACGATGAACAGGACGCCGAGCAAGAACAGCGGCTCGGAGAGCGGGACCCGCAGCATCGCGGGCAGCGACTGCACGGCCGGCGCGTTGGACAGCGCGACCAGACGGAAGTCGAGATATTCGTAGACGAGGCCGCCGAGGACCGCGCCCCAAAGCGTGCCGACTCCGCCCAGCACGACCATCACCAGCAGCGCGAGCGTGAAGTCGGCGGTCGTGACTTGCGGGTTCGCGCCGCCCTGCAGCAACAGGTACACCACGCCGCAGATCGACGCCAGAAACGCCGACAGGACGAACGCGCCGAGCTTGTACAGATACGGGTTGAGCCCGAGCACGCCGACGCGGCGTTCGTTCTCGCGGATCGCTTGCCAGACGCGGCCGGGCGGCGAGTTCACCGCGCGCCAGGCGACCAGATACACCACGACGATCAGCGCGAACGCGACCCAGTACACGTTGCGCGTGTTGACGACGCCGACCAGAAACGACGGCAGCACGTCGCCGCCGAGCGCGAGGCCTTCCTCGCCACCCGTCAACCCGAACGGGTTCTGCATCACCAGGATCGAGCCGGCTTGCGCGAACGCCAGCGTCACCATCGCGAAGGGGATGTCGCGCATGCGCAGGCAGATCGCGCCGAGCGCCAGCGGCAGCACGAGCGAGACGACGAGCGTGAGCGCCAGCGCCGCGGGCAGCGACCAGTGCCAGCGCCCGAGCGCGATCGCCGTCACGTAGACACCGGTCGCGAAGTAGAGCGCGTGGCCGAACGACAGCAGGCCGACGTACCCGAACACGATGTCGTAGGTGATCGCCAGCGCTCCGAACACGAAGCACATGCCCAGCAGGTTGAGCGTCCCCGGCGCGTTGAGCGCGCCGTCGAACAGTCCGGGGATCGTGATCCCTACAAACGGCAGCACGGCCGCCACGACGAGCGCGACGGCAAGGCCGATGCGCACGGTACGAATCACGTCGACGACCCCGAAAAACCGCCCGGCCGCACCAGCAGCACGAGCGCGAGCAGCAGCACGACCGAGAAGTCGCCGACGCCGGCCGCTGCGTAGAAGTTCAGGAACTGCTGCATCACGCCGACGACGACCGCGGCCACGGCCGATCCGGTGACCGAGCCCAAGCCGCCGATGATCACCACGATGAACGCGAAGATCAGCATCGAGGTCCCGCGCAGCGGATCGACCGTTCCATAGTAGGTGGCGGCCAAGATCCCGGCTAGCCCGGCGGCCATCCCGCCGATCGTGAAGACCAGCGTGAAGGCGCGCTGCACGTCGATCCCCAGTGCCTGGACCATATCCCGGTTCTCGACGCCGGCGCGCACGATCAAGCCGAAGCGCGTGCGCTGCAAGAAGAAGAGGAGCAGCGCCAGCACGGCGGCGGCGAACACGATCGCCAGCAGCCGCGTGTTGGGGATGCTCGCGCCGGCGATCGAGGTGGTGTTCGTCATCCAGGCCGGCAGCGCGAACGATTGCGGATCGCTGCCGAAACCGCCCTGCACGAGCGCGATCGTCGCCAGCGCGAGGCCGACCGTCACCAGCACCTGACCGACGTGGCGCGCGTAGAGCGGCCGGATCAGCAGCACCTCGGTCAATGCGGCGAACGCGCCGCCGATCACGATCGCGACGACCACCGCGAGTCGCCCAGCGCAGCTCGGGCGGCGCACCACCTAATAGCCGGCCGGCCGACCAGCCCGCGTACGCGGCGACCGTGAAGAACGCGCCGTGCGCGAAGTTGAGCACGCGCATCAGGCCCCAGATCAGCGACAGCCCGGCTGCGATCAAGAAGTACAATGCGCCCAACCCTAAGCCGGTGATCAACAGCAGCGCGATCGTCGTCATAGCAATCAGTGCGTCCCGGCGGCGGCCAAGCCGAGGTGGCGGCGCGCCAGCTCCGGATCGCCCATCAACTGGTCGACGTTGCCGGTGAACGAGACGCGGCCCTGGTCGAGCACGACGACGTCGCGCACGAGCCTGTGCGCGACGCTGAGGTTCTGCTCGACCAGCAAGATCGTCGCGACCTCGGCGGCGCGCTGCAGCGCTTCGACGACCTGCCGCACGACCAGCGGCGCGAGCCCCTTGGTGGGTTCGTCGACGAGCAGAATGCGGTTGTCGGCGTTGAGCAGCGCGCGCGCGAGCGCGACCATCTGCTGCTGGCCGCCCGACAGCGTCCCGGCCTTCTGCGCGGCGCGCTGCCGCAGCTCCGGAAACAGCTCGTAGACGAGGTCGTAGCGCAGCTCGGAGCCGGCACGCTCGGCGAGCCGGAGATTTTCCTCGACCGTCAAGCCGGCGAAGACGTCGCGATCCTCGGGGACGTAGGCGACGCCGCGGCGCACGATCTCGTGCACCGGCAGCGCCGTCGTTTCCTCGCCGCCGAGCGCGACCCGTCCGGTGCGCGTGACGAGCCCGAGGATGCCGCGCAGCGTCGTCGTCTTGCCGACGCCGTTGCGGCCGAGCAAGCCGGTGATCCCGGATTGCCGTACGTCGAACGAGACGCCTTGCAGGATGTGCGACTCGCCGAAATAGACGTGCAGATCGCGGACCTCGAGCAGGATGCGCGGTCACAGCGGATCGCCGAGATACGCCGACTGCACGACCTCGTTCGCGATGATGCGCTCGGGCGTGTCGACCGCCAGCAGCGAGCCGTGGTGCATCACCGCCATCCGGTCGGCCAGCCCCATGATCAGATCCATGCGGTGCTCGACCATCAGCACGGTCTTGCGCTGATCGCGGTGGATGTGCCGGATCAGCGTCATCATCTCGGGCACGTCTTCGACGGCGATCCCGGCCGTCGGCTCGTCGAGCAGAACCAGTTCGCGCATCGCCGCACAGCAAGATCGCCAGATCGAGCTTGCGCTTCTCGCCGTGCGAGAGCGAGCCGGCCTTGACGAGTTCGCGTGTCTCCAGCCCGACCGAGACCAGCGCGTTGCGCGCGCGTTCGAGGGCCGGCGTCTGACGGTCCGCCAGCGCCCAGATGTGGTCCGAACCGCCGAGGTGCGCCTGCGCCGCCAGCCGCACGTTCTCGAGGGTGGTGAGCTCGGCGAAGATCGTCGAGGTCTGGAACGTCCGCCCGAGGCCGCGCCGCGCGCGAACGTACGGCGGCGCATCGGTCATGTCGGCGCCGCGAAACACCACCTGCCCCGAGGTCGGCCGCGTCACGCCCGAGAGCAGGTTGAACAGCGTCGTCTTGCCCGCGCCGTTGGGCCCGATGATGACGAGCAGCTCGCCCTCGTTGACGTCCAGGCTCACCCCGTCGACGATGGTGACGCCGCGGATGCGCAGGCCCAGGTTGGTGGTCGACAGGACCGGTCGCGGACCCGCCTCGGTCATGCGCTTACTTGAACGGATGTACCGGCGGTGATACGGCTTGCAGCGGAATCGTTCGAACGGCCTTCGGCGCGAGGTTGGAACCCGAGCCTTGCAGCTTCGCAACGAACATCGGTTGGAGCATCGCATGGTCCGCGGCGCGAATCGTCTGCGAACCCTTGGGCGCGTCGAACGTCCAGCCTTCGAGCGCGGAGATCATCTTGCCGACGTCGGTGCCGTCGGACTTTTCGATCGCCTGCACGATCATCTGCGCGGCGACGAAGCCGTCGGGGTCGAACAGATCGGGCACCTTGTTCTCTTTTTTGAGCCCGGCGACGAGCGCATCGTTGACCTTGTTCTTGGGAGCCTCGTAGAAGTAGTGCGAGAGGAACGAGATCTTCGTACCCGCGCTGCCGAGCGTCTCGTACGAGGAGCGCTGGTCGAGTCCGGTCACCACCTTCACGCTGCTGACGACCCCGGCGTCATCGAGCGCTTTCCACATCGCGGGTGCCGTCGCGCCCGCCCAGGCGACGAAGAGCAGGTCCGGCTTGTCGTCCTTGATCTTCTGCGAGAACGGGGCGAAGTCGTTGGCCGACGGAGGCGCCAAGACCGAAGAGACGTCGGCGCCGGCGCCGCCCAAAACGGTGCGGACTCCGGTGACGTTGGCCTGGCCGAAGGCCGAGTCTTGCGCGTACACGACGACCTTCTTGCCGCGCAGGTTGGACCCGACGATCGTTCCCGCCGTCAGCACGTCCTGATAGGTTTGGCGGCCCGAGCGAAAGGTGTTGCGGTTGTTGCCGGTGATCGCGTCGGCGGCCGCCGGTCCGGAGATGAAGAGGACGTTGTTCTCTTTTGCGACGGGCGCGACTTGGAGCGCGACGCCTGAGGCCGTCGAGCCGGCCAGGATCTTGTAGCCCTGACCGATGAGGTCTTTCGCGGCGGCGACGGCTTTGGCGGGGTCGCCGGCGTCGTCGCGCTCGGTCACCACGATCTTGTGGCCGCCCGCCATGCCCGTGTGGTGCGTCGCATAATCCAGTCCGACCGCGAAACCGTCAGCATACTGCGCGCCGTACGATGCCAACGGCCCGGTCTTCGAGTAGATCAAGCCGACGTTGACCGGCGCCTTCGCAGGGCCCGCCGCCCGGACGGGTGCCGCGCCGCCAAGCGCGACCAGCTCGACGACCAACGCCGATGCCGCGAGCATCGAAAGAACTCGACGTAACTTCATGCCGGCGAGATACACCCGACGAGCGATGATCTCATGCTTGGCGCTGCCTCGAAATGCAAATCGGGGCGCTGTGACGCCGCGCGCAAGGTGCGGTTACCGTTAAAGAACGCTTTGGGGCCGACCGATACGGAGAACAAAGCGGGCGTAAAGGCCCGTTCGCACGCTCTATGCCCGTGAGGATCCACGTGTCGAATCGCCTATCGCCGTCAGCTCTGCTCGCGACGCTCGCCACGGCCTCGATGCTCGCGGCCTGCGGCGGCGGCGCCTCGACGGCGCCCGCGGTGCCGGCGCAGGCGAACGGCGGCGCAGCCGCACAGTCGGTCGCTCGCGCCGCGTTGTCGAACGGCGCACGTGCGGTCCAGGACGACGACGGACACGGCGACAATCATGGCGACGGTCATGGCGACGGCGATCGCTCCGGACTCGCGGCGAATCCGAGCCGGCTGACCTTCACCGCGGCGCAGGCGGCGGCCGGAACGCCGCAGACCGTAACGATCACCGCCGGCGACGATCGTGGCGAACAGGACGTCACGGCCTCGATCGCCGGCAACGGCGACTGTCCGACGCTCTCTTCGACGAAGGTGACCTTCAAGGAAACGGCCGGCGACGGCGATCACGACGGCGATCACGACGGGGATCGCGACGATGGCCGCTATCACGGCGACGACCACCATCATGGGGATCATGGACGCACGTTGCAGGCGACGATCACCGTCACGCCGCAGGGCGCCGGCCCGAGCTCGTGCACCATCACCATCGCGCGCAACGACGACGATCACGGCCGCGGTCACGACTGTGGCGGCGACCTCAAGATCCCGGTGATCGTCGACGGCCCGCCGCCGCCAACGCCTACCCCGGTTCCGACCCCGACGCCGACGCCGGTCCCGACGGCGACGCCCTCCCCGACGCCCACGCCGTCTCCGTCGCCCACGCCGTGCACGGCTCGGCAGTGCTGACCCGGCGGCTGCCGGGCTCGCTGCCGGATGCGTCGAAGCGCGGTGCGATGCAGCACCTTCGCTATGAGTCGGTCGCCCCGGTCCTGATCGTCGAGCGCGTGCAGCCGACGCGCGACTTCTTCCGCGACCGGCTCGGGTTCGAGCAGACGGCCGTGGTCGCCGAAGGCGACGAGCTCGGCTTCGCGATGCTCGAGCGCGACGGCGTGGTCGTCATGGTGCAGTCGCACGCCAGCGTGATCGAAGACGTGGGACCAGATGCGGCTCGGGCGATCAACGCGACGATCTCTGCGCGCGGCGCCGTCGGCTTGTTTCTGACGGTGAGCGACGTCGATCTCGTCGTCCCCGCCGTTGCGGACGCAGACGTGATCGTCCCGCTGCGCAAGACGTTCTACGGCATGCACGAGATCACGGTACGGGAGCCGGGCGGTCACGCGGTAACGTTCGCGTCGCGGCTCCCGCAGTGAGCTGCGCTCGGGGTGGTTAGCCCTTTTGCTGCTTGACCATCATCTGACTGCGGCTGAGCACTTCGATGCGATCGGCGTGACGCGCGCCGAGCAGCTTCTGATCGTAGAACACTTTGACGAGCTGCCCGGAGTGTAGGGACTTCATCTGATACGTCGTCTTGCCGTCGGACGAGAAGACTTGATCGAAATGCGGCACCAGCAGGAACGACAGCTCCTTGCCGGTCTTGTCGTCCTTGACCTTAATGTTCTGAGACGAGATGTGGGCCAGAGTTCCTTCGACCCACGAATGGCCGACCGGGACCGCGGCTGCCGGCGTCATCATGGACGCCGAGAGGGGAAACGCGGCGAGAGCCGCGGCGACGAGAAAAGTACGCATGTACGCCATCGTACCCTTATGCTGCTTGCTTTTTGCGTCCCGGCGCATTTTGCTTTCCCCGGCGGGTGAGCTCTTGCTTGCTTTCCCGCGCTTAGCGCGCTCCGCGCGCACGGATTCGGCCAGCACGTCCCCGAGCGGCCGGCTTTCGCGCGCGACAATTCGCTCGACCAGCGCGACGACGGCGGCCTCGTCGCCGCTGAGCGCATCGGCGTCGGCCTTCTCCGCTTTGCGCTCGATCAGCGTAAGGGCGCCGTTGGCGAGAAACTCGTCGATGACGCCGGGGTGGATATACGACTTCTTGCAGACCGCCGGCGTGTTACCCAGCTTTACCGCGACGCGTTTGATCGCTTCGTTCACGGCGGTCTTCGCCTCGCCTTGGCCTTCGGCTTCGACCGCCGCGAGTTCGAGCGCGCAGCTCACCGTCGCCTCCCACGTGCGAAAGTCTTTGGCGGTGAACTCGTCGCCCGCGATCTCGCGCAGATAATCGTTCACGTCCTCCGAGTGCACCGGTCGCGGTGCGCCCTCGTCGTCGACGTACTCGAACAGATTCTGCCCGGGCAAATCCTGGCCCGCCTTGACCACGCGGGCCAGCCGCTTGTCCTTGACCTTCACCTGGTGAACCTTGCCGCTCTTGCCCCGGAAATGGAAGCGAATCGTCGCACCGCGGACGTCGGCGTGCTCTTCCTGCATGGTCGTCAAACCGTACGAATCGTTGTCGCGCGCGTACTCCTCGTTGCCGACGCGAATGGACGTCGCCTCGAGCAGCGACACGACGGTGGCGAGAACTTTCTCGCGCGGCAGCCCACGTTTGGCGAGGTCGCGCGCCACGGCGGCGCGTATCGCCGGCAGCGCTTTCGCGAACGCGATCATGCGGTCGAATTTCGTCTCGTCGCGAATCGCGCGCCAGCGCTTGTGATACCGGTACTGCTTGCGCCCGCGCGCGTCGCGTCCGGTCGCTTGCAGATGACCGTTCGGAAGCGGGCAGATCCAGACGTCCGTGTAGGCGGGCGGGACGGCGAGCGACTTGATCCGGGCGATCTCCTTGGCATCGCTGATCGTGCGGCCGTCGGGTGTCACGAAGGAGAAACCGCCACGGCGTTTGACGCGCCGAATCCCCGGTATCGCGTCGGTCGTGTAGCGCAGGCCGGCCGCCTTTGCAGCTTGGGGGCCTTCGGTCGGCAGCATTTCCTGGCTTCTACCCGCCTGCGCCGTCGAAGAGCGGTCCGGCGACGTCGTAGACCAACCGCGCCTCGGCCCGCCGGACGCCCGCGGTCGGGCGGTGGGACTGACGGGTGCCGCCGACGATGTGCATCACCTCCACGCCGCGGAGCAGGACGGCGGCGTCGGCGATGAGCCGGCGGTGGCAGCGCCACCACAACGTCTCCGAGCACATCACGGCCGTTGTTGCTTGTGCCGCCTCGAGGAGTAGGCTGTCGAACGCAGCGCCGAACTCGGGCGTCTCCATGTAGTCCGCGTAGCCGCGGAAGCCCGGCTCGCGCAGCGCGATGTTGGGCGAGCCGGCTTGGGGCGTGCGCCGCCCGCCCAGCTCGGGCGCCGGGACGTAGGCGACATCGGCGCGTTCGGGAAGCCAGCGCGCCATCGCGTCCGCGTTGAACCACGGCCAGCGCCGCGAGCCCGGGAACCGGCGCACGTCGACGACGCGGCGGACCCCGGCCGCTTCGAGACGTGCGGCAAACGTCGATTCATCGGCCGTGCCGTGGCCGATCGTGAACAGCGTCATGGGCGCTCCGTGGGCTTTACAGGCGTCTTCCCTTCCCGGTAGAATACGCGGGTTCGCCGTCAGGATCGGTCGCGGGCGCGTAGCTCAGTGGGAGAGCATCCGCTTCACACGCGGGGGGTCGTTGGTTCAATCCCAACCGTGCCCACCATCCTCATGGCGTTGTAGCTCAGTTGGTTAGAGCGCCGCCCTGTCACGGCGGAGGTCGTGGGTTCGAGTCCCATCAACGTCGCCAGACTGCTCGGGAGAAACCCTCGACACACGAGGGTTTCTTCTTTTACAGGTCGGCCGCGTCCAGCTTCGTCAGGTTGGCGATCGGGGCTTCGACCGGGAAGCCGGAGTCCAGCACAACCGTCGCCAGATCGTCGTCGACGGCGTCCACCGTGCCGATCCCCGAAACGGCCGACGCGCTCGAAGGGGAGACGCGAACGCGATCCCCGGCGCTAATCTTTGCGCTGGTCATAACGCTCGGTACCCGGGGCGGGGAGCGACGGTGGCAGGCAAACCGAGATCGGTCGATCCGCTGGCCTCCGCAGGTCGGCGGGTTTTTGTACGGAACCGTACTCAGGCCCCGGCCCTCACCGCCCGGCCTGCTCGACGTCCGCGTCGCTGGTTCGGCGCGAACACCGCGGCCCACGAAGGAGGCGCCATGAGCGCTAGGCTCCGATTCTGGATCGCCCCGCCCGCCGGCCCCGGCCTCGATATCGTGACGGCATGACGGCCACCGCGCGACTCACGGGCAACCGCCTGTTGGATGCGCTGCCGCCGGAAGATCTCGCCGACCTCGCAGCAGACCTGGAAAGGGTGGAGCTTGCCGCCCACCAGTACACGCAGTCGGTGGGCGGTGTGATGAATCACGTCGACTTCCCGATTGACGCGGTTCTGTCGGTCGTTGCTACGCTCAAGAACGGTGACACGATCGAGGTCGGCACGACCGGGAGTGAAGGCTTCGTCGAAACGGACGCCGCCCTGAGTTCCTCGTTGTCGCGACGCACTGCGTTCTGCCAAGTCCGCGGAACGGTGCTGCGCATGTCGATCGAGCGTTTCGATCACCGCATGACGACCAGCCTGGCGTTTGCGCGGCTCATGCGGCGCAACGTGCAAGCCTCGCTGTTCACCGCCCAGCAGTTCACCGCGTGCAACACGAAGCATTCGCTGCTGCAGCGCTGCGCGCGGTGGCTGTCCATGACGGCCGATCGGGTCGGCAGCCAGGACTTCACCCTCACGCACGACTTTTTGTCGATCATGCTCGGGGTTCGCCGGGCGGGCGTCTCCGAGGCGGCCGACGCGCTTCAGAAGACCGGCGCGATCACCTACCGCCGCGGCCGCGTCACGGTATTGGACGCCGACCTGCTCAACGCGACCGCCTGCGAGTGTTACGAGGCGTGCAAGCACGCGTTCGCGGCATCGCTGCTCGGCTGACGTTTCAGCGAGACCCTATGCGTTACCCGACGTTCGTCCTGGCCGGCCTCTTGGCGGTGCTCGCACCGGCCGCCGCCGGCGCTCAGACGAGCAGCGAAGCCGAGGCGCTGTGTCAGTCGTCCGATGTCCACGACGACGCGCCGTCGGTCGTGACATATTGCACGAAAACGTCGCTCGCGTACGCGCGGCAGGCCCGCGATTCGAAGTCGCCCTCGTATCGCGACCGGGCGCAGATCACGATGGCGGTCCTGGCGATAAAAATCGGCCTCGCTTACAATGTGCTGGCCAATGAGGCAAAGAGCCGCGAGTGGACGGCAACCGCCAAGCGACTCCTGACGAGCGTCGCGCAGCACGGTTCGACGGCGCCGAATCGCCGGCTGGCCAAACGCTACCTCAGCGGACTCGACGCCCCGAACTGACGAACGGCGCCCACGACCGTGGGATGGTACCGAACGGCCCGAAGCCGCGCCTTTCGCCGGCGACAGTGCTCCGCTGTCGTTTCGTTGCGGGACGGGTTCCGCGCCGGCCGTCTTGAACACGGCCGCCGTGGCCACGATCGCCGTCGAGCATCTCACGAAGCGCTATCCCACCGGGACGGTCGCACTCGACGACGTGAACCTCGATATCGCCGGACGGCGAGTTCGTTGCGGTCGTCGGCCCGAGCGGCTGCGGCAAGAGCACGTTGCTGCGCATTCTGGCCGGACTCGACGCCGCGACCGAAGGTCGCGTTACGGTCGACGGACCGCCGGTACGGCCCGATGAGCTCCCGAGCGCGACGGTCTTCCAAGAAGCCTCGCTCTTCCCGTGGATGCGCGTCGGAGATAATGTCGGGTTCGCGTTCGACTCGCTGGACGTCTCGCGCGACGACGTGCGCCGGCGGGTCCGCGACGTCCTCGGTTTGGTCGGTTTGTCGGACTACGAACGTGCGTGGCCGCACGAGCTTTCAGGCGGGATGAAGCAGCGTGCAGCGGTGGCGCGCGCTTTCGTTACCGACCCTCCGGTGCTCTACATGGACGAACCGTTCGGTGCGCTCGACGAACAGACGCGGGTCGGGCTCGCGAACGAGCTGATGCGCTTGTGGGAGCGCTCTCCCAAGACGGTCGTCTTCGTCACGCACGGGATCGAGGAGGCAGTGACGCTGGCCGACCGGGTCGTGGTCCTGAGCGCGCGTCCCGGCAGCGTGAAAGCGATCGTGCCGATCGTTTTCACGCGCCCGCGCGACGCCGTTACGCTGCGCGGCGACCCGGCGTTCGGCGCCCACGTCGTGCGGCTTTGGGAGCTCTTGCGGTGAATGCACGGCGCTGGGTGCAGATCGCGGCGCCCATCTCGCTGATCGTGCTCTGGCAGATCGCCGTGTCGACGCGGTTCTTGAATCCGGGGCTCTTCCCGCCGCCCAGCGCCATCCTCGCCAACTTCATCGGCTACGCGGCCAGCGGCGAGCTCGCGGTCAATGCGTCCTGGACGCTCTCCCGGCTGCTGGTCGGTTTGGTGATCGGCGGAATTCCGGGGACGTTGCTGGGTTTGGCGATGGGGATGAACGGATGGGTGCGCGCGTACTTCGGGCCGGTGATCGCGCTGCTCTATCCGATCCCGAAGATCGCCATCTTGCCGCTGTTCTATTTCATCTTCGGGACGGGCGAAGCGGCGAAGTGGGCCGCCGTCGCGGTCGGCGTGTTCTTCTTGATGGCGATCAACACCGAATCCGGCGTGCGCCAGATCGAAACGATCTATCTCGACGTCGCGCGCGCGTTCCGCATTCGCCCGGCGTCGTTCTTCTTTCGCGTGCTGCTTCCGGGCGCGTTACCGAGCATCTACGCCGGGCTCAAGCTCAGCATCGGCATCGCCATCGTGCTTGCCGTCGCGGCAGAGTACCAACTCACTCGAGTTGGCCTGGGCTTCGCGATCTTCAACGCGCAGCAGCTGCTCGACGTCGAACGGCTGTATGCGGCCCTCGTCGCCGTCTCGCTGCTGGGCCTTGCCCTGTCGGGGATTCTCGACGCACTCGAAGCGGTCGCCATGCCGTGGAGAGCGCATCGGCGAGCGTAGCCCACCGGGAAATTTGAACGAAGGCGCGGAAAATCGCCGCATGCATCGTCCCTTGCTGTTTGCGATTCGCGTCGCGTCGGCGGCCTTGTGCCTGGTCGCCGAAAGCCGATCGGCGGGGGCGCAACCGAGCTGTGATCAGCCGAACGCGCCGGCAATGACGGTTCACGCCGCCGAGCCGTCCGAGCCGCCGATGGCCGCGCAGCAAGGAATCGGCGGCACCGTCCAAGTCGTCGTTTCACTCGACGCCGCCAGCAACGTCGTAAGAACCGCCATCATGAGCTCGCCGAGCGCGATCCTCAACCGGGCAGCGTTGGATGCGGCCCGCGCCTCGACGTTTCGGACGCAGATTCGCGATTGTCAGCCGGTTCCGGGCGACTACGTCTTCACCGTCGAGTTTGCCCGCACGACGATCAATACGTTGACCGGGGCACCGGGAGTCGTCGTCAGCGCGGCCGCGACGGTCTCCCGTCCGGCCGACGTCGCCTACGTGACGGGCGAAATCGTGTCACGTGACGACAGCTCGGCGGTAAATGCGAGCGCGAAGAAGTCAGGCGGCCTTCGATGCGTTGGTCGTGAGACTACACGCACTGGGGGTAGGCGGCGACAAGATCAAGATCACCTATTCCGGGCTCGTCGGCCAAGTAGCGACCCGCCGGTTCTCGGTCACGGTCTCACCGTCCGCGACGCCGCAGGTCGTCGCGGCGCTCATGGCGGGCGGAGCATCCTTGGCGCCGGTCGTCTACGATCTGTTCGATCGTGAGACCGCATACGAAGCCGCAATCGAGATCGCGACGCGCGACGCGCAAGCACGCGCCAGAGCGATCGCCGAAGCGGGGCACATCACGCTCGGTACTCTCGCGCAGGTTCGCGTAGGTCTCAACGACGTGGCCACGCATCAGAACGTGCGCGATGCCAAGTCGATCGCGATCGACGATCGTGCTGATCCGGTCAAGGTATATGCGACGGTCACGATCACCTATCTCGTCAGGCAGTAAGTCCACTGACCCGCGCGCCGGAATCGGGGCATAAGGCAGCGGTGAATGGGACCGCCGGTTTCGTCTCCGTGCGCGGCGCGCGGGAGCACAATCTCAAGAACGTCGACTTCCGGATCCCGCGCGAAGCGCTGGTCGTGTTCACCGGCGTGTCGGGTTCGGGCAAGTCCTCGCTCGCGTTCAGCACGTTGTACGCCGAGGCGCAGCGCCGCTACCTCGAGTCGGTTTCGCCCTACGCGCGGCGGCTGTTCCATCAGATGGCGGTGCCCGAAGTCGACGAGATCGACGGGCTGCCGCCCGCCGTCGCGCTTCAGCAGCAGCGCGGCTCGCCGACGACGCGCTCGTCGGTCGGCAGCGTGACGACGTTATCCAACCTGCTGCGCATGCTGTATTCGCGGGCGGGCGACTACCCCGCCGGCCAGCCGCACCTCGAAGCCGAGGCGTTCTCGCCGAACACGCCGGCCGGAGCGTGCCCGCGCTGTCACGGCCTGGGTCGCGTCTACGAGGTGACGGAGCGGTCGATGGTGCCCGATCCGTCGCTGACGATTCGCGAGCGCGCGATCGCGGCGTGGCCGACGGCCTGGCACGGTCAGAACCTGCGCGACATCGCGGTCACGCTCGGTTTCGACGTCGATCGCCCGTGGCGCGAGCTGCCCAAGAAAGACCGCGATTGGCTGCTGTTCACCGACGAGCAGCCGACCGTTCCCGTCTACGCCGGCTATACGCCGGCCCAAACGCGGCGCGCGCTCAAGCGCAAGGAAGAGCCCAGCTACCAAGGCACGTTCACCAGCGCCAAGCGGCACGTGCTGCAGACGTTCGCGAACACGGCGAGCCCGCTGATGAAGAAGCGCGCCGCGCAGTATCTGGTGAGCGGCGAATGCGCGCTCTGTCACGGCAAGCGGCTGCGCCGCGCGTCGCTGTCGGTCACCTTCGCCGGCCGCGACATCGCCCAGACCGCGCACCTTCCGCTCAAGCAACTGCTGGATGTCTTTCGGCCGTTCGCGCAGTCCACTGACGCCGCGCTTGCCAAGAGGCTGTCGGCGCATCCCGAGAAGGCGATCGTCGTGCAGCGCATCGCACAGGATCTCGTCGCGCGGCTCTGCGGTGCTGCTGGAACTCGGACTGGGCTACCTCACGATCGATCGCAGCACGCCGACGCTCTCGCCCGGCGAACTGCAGCGTCTGCGGCTCGCGACGCAGGTGCGTTCGAACCTGTTCGGCGTCGTCTACGTGCTCGATGAGCCGTCGGCCGGGCTCCATCCGGCCGACACCGAGGCGCTGCTCGGCGCGCTCGACCAGCTCAAGGCGTCGGGCAACTCGCTGTTCGTCGTCGAGCACGAGATCGACGTCATCCGCCACGCCGATTGGATCGTCGACGTCGGACCCGCCGCCGGCGAGCAGGGCGGCCGCGTGCTCTACAGCGGGCCGCCCGCGGGACTCGAACAGATCGAGGCCTCGATCACGCGGCGTTACCTCTTCGGCGGCGTGACGCGTACGCGCCGTGCGCCGCGCGAACCCGGCGCGTGGTTGGAGCTCGCCGCGGTGACGCGCAACAACGTGCGCGAGCTCGACGTCGCGTTTCCGCTCGGCCTCTTCACGACGGTGACCGGCGTCTCGGGCTCGGGCAAGTCGAGCCTGGTGAGCCAAGCGCTGGTCGATCTCGTTGAAGAAGCGTTGGGGCTCGAGCGCACGCCGGCCCGAGAGGAAGGCGAAGCGCTCGAACGGGCGCCGGCCGTTCGCAGCGACGGCCGCATCACCGGCGGCATGCAGCGCGTTCGCCGGCTGGTGCGCGTCGACCAGAAACCGATCGGGCGCACACCGCGCTCGAACCTCGCCACGTATACCGGGCTGTTCGACGCGGTGCGCAAGCTCTTCGCCGCAACCAAACAGGCGCGCGCGCGCCGCTTCGATGCCGGGCGCTTTTCGTTCAACGTGGCAAAGGGGCGTTGCGCCACCTGCCAGGGCGAAGGCTTCGTCATGGTCGAGCTGCTCTTTCTCCCCAGCGTCTACGCGCCGTGCCCGGCCTGTCACGGCGCGCGTTACAACGCCGAGACGTTGAAGGTGACGTATCGCGGCAAGACGATCGCCGACGTGCTCGGCCTCACCGTCGATGCGGCCTGGGCGTTCTTCGGCGACGACGATGCGGCCGTTCGTCGCGCGCTCGACGTCCTGCGTGAGGTCGGGCTCGGCTATCTGCGGCTCGGTCAGCCCGCCACCGAGCTCTCCGGCGGCGAAGCGCAACGCATCAAGCTCGCGACGGAGCTGCAACGGCCGCAGCGCGGCGATACGCTCTACGTGCTCGATGAGCCGACCACCGGTCTGCACCCGGCGGACGTGAAGACGCTCATGGCGCAGCTGGACGGACTCGTCGCATCCGGCAACACCGTCGTCGTCGTCGAACACGACATGGACGTCGTCGCGGCGAGCGACTGGGTCATCGACATCGGGCCTGGGGCGGGCGACGAAGGCGGCATCGTCGTCGCCGCCGGCTCGCCGGCCACGGTCGCAGCGACGGCCGCGAGCCGAACCGCACCGTACTTGGCCCGGGCGCTGTAGCCGGGCTCGCTTCCCGGGCCTGGTGGCTAGGAAATCGTAGGGATTTCCCTCCTATGACGTTCGGCCGCGCCGCCGTAGCATAGAAGAGGAGAGTACCGTCGGCAGGCATCGGCCTCCCGAAACCCGCTAAGCGACAGGATCGAGCAATGCGCCTGAGACCGCGTCACCTTCTCTGCGTGGTAGCGTACGGAGCAGCCACCTTGGCCGCGTGTTCGGGAAGCGGCGGCACAGCGGGCGTCGCCCCGTCCGCGCCGACCCCGACGCCGGTCGCGACGGCAACTGCCACGCCGACGGCGAGGCCCAGCACGTCGCCCAGCGGCGGTCCGACCCCGACCGCCAGCCCGACGCCGACGGCGACGCCAAAATCGACCGGCAGTCCGGTGGCCACGGCGAGCCCGACGCCGACGCCGATTCCGTCCTCGTCCCCGACCGCGACGCCGACACCGACGGTGAGGCCCAGCGCGACGCCGACCCCGACGACGAGCCCGAGCCCTTCGCCGACCCCAACGACGGAGGCGTTGTGCAACTTCTCGATCACGGAATTCTCGCTGCCCGCCGGAAGCGCGCCGGACTACATTACCGCAGGCCCCGACGGCGCGCTGTGGTTTGCCGACAACGGGTTGAGCAAGATCGGGCGGATCACGACGGCCGGCGTCGTCACGGAGTACGCGACGCCCACCGCCAACAGCGGTCCGTTCTCCATCACCGTCGGCTCCGACAACAACCTGTGGTTCACCGAGTTCAACGGTGACAAGATCGGCAAGATCACGACGGCAGGCGTCATCACCGAGTACACGTCGGCGAACTTCTTCAAACCGTGGAACATCACGTCGGGTCCGGACGACGCCCTGTGGTTCACCGACAACTTGAGCGGCGCCGTCGGGCGGATCACGACCGCCGGGGTCGCTTCCGCCGAGTTTGCCGTGCCGGGACAAGGCGCCGGGAATAATCGTGAGCCATACGGCATCGTCACCGGTCCCGACGGTGCGCTATGGATCACCGACTTCCTAGGTGCGATCGACCGCATGACCACCACGGGAGCGACGACGCAATACACGATCGGCGGTTCAGAGCCGGACATCATCGTCCCCGGGCCTGACGGCGCGCTCTGGTACACGCTGAGCTTCCAGTACGCGATCGGCCACATCACCACGTCGGGAACGAACCATTTCTTCCCGACGCCTCAAACAGGTGGGCGTTCTTACTCCAACGGCATCGCAGTCGGTGGTGACGGTGCGCTGTGGTTCGCGCTCAACGCGAGTGCGATCGGCCGCATCACCACCACCGGCACGGTCAACGAGTGCCCGACGCCCACCGCGCCGGTCGGCTCGACCAGCTTGCCGTTCGGCATGACCGCCGGCCCCGACGCCGCGATGTGGTTCACCGAAAACCAAGCGGGGAAGATCGGCCGAATTCCGTTGAATAGCGTCACGACCTCAACCCGCCGCCAGCCTCATTCGCGATGATCTGCGCAGGCGCCTGACAATAGGCGGGGCACCGATCCTATCGGATCGGTGCCCCGCGAGCTGCGGCGTTAGCGATGAAGCCCGGAAAAGAGTCCGAAGGCCGACAAGGCGAGGCTAACGGCGATCAGCGTCAATCGCACGTTCTTCCTGGCAGCACTCGTAGTGACGTTGCCGGCGGCGAGCCGAGGTCCCCAATACAGCAGACGAGCCGCGAGCAACACCGCAAGCCCCAACCCAACGGCCAAGTACGTCACGGCGTCGATATTGGTCATGCTAAGCTCCGCTGGCGAACGTTATGCATTGTTTGAGATTTTGGCGCGCGACAGCAACGTCCGCCGACGCCACCGTTACTGCTATCAAGTCTATTGGTAACACCTCGGGCGCAGCCACGCAAGCCGCAATGGCTGCGGCGTAGGCCGCGAATGCGACAAGATACGCAGTCTGCTCACCTTCGCAATCAAGCGTCGAACGCTGCCCGGATTGGGTGGCTACGCTCGGCAGCGCAATGGGTCCATCAACGCCAAGCCGAGGCACGCTCAAAATGTAGCGGCCGTCCGAGCCTCGGTCGAATGAGCCCGCAGATCTGCCGGTCCATGTGGCATGATCCGCAGCAAAGGTAAAGTTGAAGCCGTCGCTCACCACGGCGCCGCCTGCCATGATCGACGCCAGGGAAACGGGAACGCCGATAGACGATGAGAGGTCGAGGTTCGCGGCGACGTTGATGGTGAAGAGCGTCGCCCCGGTGGCTGCAACGTACGAGATGGAAGAATCCGTGGTGACTACGTGCCCGGACGCCGTTCGTCGACCGTCAGGGAACGTTGCGCCACCTGCGCGGAGCAACCCGCGACCGCCGCAAGTCCAGCAGTCGATAGAAAAAGGCCCGACCGTACGAGAACGAGCCGCGTGAAGCGTTGTCTCCAGACATAATGGCACACCCTTATGAGAAAGCGCCGGCGGCTAGCACACAGCCGCTCGCAGCTTAGATAAGCGCTACGCTACGCGCGCTGAATCTTCGAAAATTCCTACCTCCTCCTCCAGGGGAGGAGTCGGAGAACGATCCAATTTGCGCATTCGGAGAACAATCAGCGAGTTCGCGACAACAGATACAGCATCGATCGCGCGAGACATATGTACGTTGCGACGGAAAGAGCCCGAGCTCGGAGCGTCCGCACAACGGACGTGATGGCGACAGTATTCCATGCGAGCGCTAGAAATCGAACCCCGTCGGAGCCTAGCAACGACGGGTTTCGGTAGGTGCCGAGACCGTGAATCGAACACGGGCCACCAGGTTTTTCAGACCAGCCAGATGAGGTTTCCGCTGCTGTCCGTCAGCGTCCACAACCGGCTAAGAAGCCTGTCGTCATGCGGGTTCGGAAGCCTTAAATCCGTCCACCGCCTTCCACTGCTGACGACGCGTCTCGAGGCGCTTAGGGAAGCAGTTAGGGAAGCAGAATCACGCCCGGGCTAAGGAAGCAGCCCCGCTTTAAGTAGCCGTGTAGCCCCCGGTCCGCGACGGCACAGGCCTTCTCCTCGCTCGAATAGGACTCATTCGGCGTCGGCCACACTTCGTTGTATTTCGATGCCGCGCTCGTTCCCTCGTCCTTCAGCAAGAACTTCGCCGACCAGCGGGTCGGGCCGGTTTCGTCGGCTTCGTCGCCCGCCTGAATCTCGTCTGGCGCCAGGATATAATCATCCTCTTGCATCGTGTTCCTTCCAGAAAGCGTCCGCTAGAGCGCGAGCTAGACTACCTCAGGGAGAATTGTCTTGTGCTCAATCATACTAACGACTTGGTAAGGGTTGATCTCAGGCCGTCTTTGGGAAACCCCTTAGAATCAAAGGTTTTCGTAGGAATCATCACACGCTCGCGGATTGCAAGGTACGTTACTTCGTCAACGCGGTGCGTTGAGCCATCCGCCATCTTTACGATGTACGAACTCACGAACTGAACTCCATCGTCAGGATCGACTATGAATGCCGCTCCTATTGCCTCTATTTTAGCACGGAGTCTAGGGCGCATGCAAAGGGTGTCGCGGACGGATTGACCGAGCCCATGGAATGGGCGAACACGGTCTAGCGGACTGATCTGACGCACGCCGCGCAGGCCAGTCGCCCGTGCGATTTGTTGAACCGAGTGTGCCGGGGCCTGAATGTCGTTCAGCACCGAATTGACAATCCAAAGCCGGGTCCGTCTAGGTGGCGGCGAACCGCCCGACAAATCACGCGCTTATGGTAAAGTTGTGGTAAAGGTCCTTCATAGCGTCGTACCGTGCCGACTTGCGCCGCCTTGGCTCTACATAGTCGCCCTAATATCGCTTTGCTTTTGTTCGGGTTTATTCTCACGCGCCGCAATGGCTGAGTAGCGTCTGCGTGCGAGCAGACGCTGCTACACAAAAGGTAGCCCAAGGTTCGAGAAGCGACTATGCGACGATTGCTACCCGCGCGGGCGACGCGAGCAAACTCGATACTGCCTGTGCCGCATATTATAGCGGACAGCACAACCTAGGTCTCGCCTTCATTTACATGGCGACATCATTTCATAACGCAAATATCCTCGCCATTCGAGAGACGGCCGCTGAGCGGCTTTCTCGGCGCGCAGATGACGAAGTGCTCACGCCGGGGCCCCAAGTGCAACGCGTCCTGACGGGCTGCTCCGTTATCAAGCCTCTACCCTCGACCTCAATGGCTGGGTCCGTATTTCCGTCCCGATGTTGCTCCCTTAAGCCGATAATCAGCGGCGGCATATCGACAGCGCGGACACGATCTACGTCGTATTTTAGCTCGACGCGGGAATGCGACAGGGAGAGTTATTCGCTCTGACCTGGAGCGATATTGACGTTTCGGCCGCGACGGTAGACGTGAGTAAATCGGTTAAGGAAGCAAATGGGGTTCTATATATCGGCCCAACGAAGACTAAGAACCGGCGCGTACTCGATATTTCCCCGACCACGGTTTCTACGCTCCGACAACACAGGACCGCCCTTCATGATGCTGGATATAGCGGGCCGATTGTATTTCCCGATCAGTCCGGAGGAATACAAAGGCGCCAGATCTCGATCGGCGAGAATTTGCTCGAATCTCCAGCTGCTGAGGAATACTTCGGGCTGCCGTTTGCCGGTGTAACATTTCACCACTTGCGGCACACGATGGCGACAATGCTGCTTTCGGACGGGGCTCATATCGCCGCCGTATCTCGCCGTCTCGGCCATTCCAAGGTGAGCACGACGCTCGATTACTACGCTATGTGCTACCGGACAGCAGCGGCCCTTGGGCGCACGGTTCGAGCGGCGCTTTAGCGTCTATGAGGACTCGCAGGCGAACGCAGTCCTGCCGGAAGAAACCGCGTTAGGGAAGCAGTTGGGGAAGCAGGACCAATTCCCGACCGCGCCGGGAAGCAAGAAACCCCGCCACAGCCTTGCAACGACGGGGTTTTCGGAATGTGCCGAGAGGCAGAATCGAACTGCCGACACCAGGTTTTTCAGACCTGTGCTCTACCAACTGAGCTATCTCGGCCGGCGACCTGACCCGGTTCGCGTCATCGGACTTCCGCCCTTCCCTCACCATCAATGGTACGGATCCGGCGCCGCGTTGCTCCGTGCGAATCGAGCGCGGCGGCGCCCGAGCCGGGTTCGCTTTTATCGGCTAGCAAGCCGACTGGCCTTCCCTCCTCCTTTTCCCCCGATCCGGCCGGGCGGGGGTCGATTCCGCCTTCCGAGGATAACCGGCCCCTGGCGCGAAGCGGGCATACCAAACTCGGCATACCCCATACAAAATACACAGACGCACGCAACTCGGCTTTGGGCTCCGGCCCACTGTCGGAGGAAAGTTCTTACATGAAGAAGCTGATCGCGTTTTTGTTTGCCTGTGTTTTCACGTTTGGAACCACGGGTATCGCGAACGCCGACGATGCCGCGATGCAGGCGAAGATCGACGCGCTCCAGGCCCAGTTGGACGCGGTAAAAGCGCAACTGGACGTCCTCAAAGCGCAGCAGTTCCTCCAGCCGGCGCCGGCACCAGCACCCAAGGCCACGCCGCCGGGGACGCCCGTTCGGCTCAAGCCCGACAACGCCGTCATTCTGATGCTCGGTAGCGAGCAGTTGCAGATCTACGGCAACCTGGACCTTTCGTTGGACGACACCACCAAGGGTCTCGCGAAGTCCTACGCGAGCGGCGGTTCGCCGGTCGGTAACGTTGGCTGGATGTCCGGTATTTCGACAAACTTGTCGTACATCGGTGTCCGCGGCACACACAAGCTCGGACCGCTCAGCGGGCTCGTGTATCAGTTGGAAACGCAGATCGACGTCTCGTCGACTTCCGGTCTGCCCAACACCAATTCCAGCAGTGACGACGTCGTCAAAGGCGGCCTGACGTCGCGCAACAGTTTCATCGGCATCACCAACAAGGCGGGCACGATCCGAATCGGCAAGACCGATGCGCCGTACAAGAACTCGACGGGCCGTATGAACCCCTTCAGCGGCGAGATCGGCGACTACTCCGTCGTCATGGGTAACACCGGCGGCGACAATCGCAACGAGTTCGCCACGCGCTTCGACCACGCCATTTGGTACGATACGCCGAAGCTGGGGAGCTTCAGCGTTAGCCTGCTGATGGCGCCGGGACAAAACCGGTCGTTCGACGACGGTAACATCGCCGCCGGAGAGTCGAGCTGTGCCGGCGGAAATATCCCCGGCAGCGGCGCGACGCCGCCGCAGTGCAACGACGGATCGTTCGGCACCGCGTACAGCGGCAGCGTCACCTACGATCACGGTCCGGTCTATTTGATCGGGGCGTACGAACTGCACAAGAAGGTCAATCGGTCGAGCGATCTCGCGGATCTCGATCCGAACGACGTCGTCGACGAGGCCGCGTGGAAGGTCGGCGGTCAGTTCAAGCTCTCGAGAGCAACGACGTTTAACGCGATCTACGAGAACATGACGCGCTTCGACCCGCTCTATCTCCAATACCAGAACGAGCGCACGCGGGATGGTTTCTGGCTAGCACTGACCCAGCGGCTGTCGCCCAAGAGCGACATCAACTTCGGCTGGGCTCGCGCAAACCCGACGCCCGGCGATCCCGGCCAGCACAACACGCCGGGCGGCGCCAACCCTGACAACATGGCGAACATGTATACCGTCGCCTACAAGCATGCCATCGACCGGCACGTCTCCTGGTATGCGGACTGGGCCATGACCCTCAACCACACCGCGGCGCACTACGATCTGGGTGCCGGCGGCCGTGGTCTCACCACCGATTGCCACGACGCCAGCCAGCTCGCGGCCTTCGATGCCACGGTTACGCCGCCGATCAGCGGAGACGGACCCCATTGCTTCGCCGGCGGACGGCTGCAAGGTTTCTCGACGGGGCTCAAAGTGTCGTTCTGACGACGATACCTCCCGCACGCGAAATCGCGAGAAACCCCGCTCCGACGGCCGTCGGGCGGGGTTTCTGCATTCGGTGCGGCCGTGGCCAAGCGGAGTTCTTGGTTGCCGGCGGAGAAACGTGCGGTCCTTGACCCCAGCCGACCATGCTCCGGAAGATTTGGACGATCTCGAGACGCGGGCGATCACCGTCATCCGCGATGCGTATCGTCTGTTCGCTCCGTGCTGCGTCTTGTGGTCGATGGGCAAGGACAGCACGGCGCTCCTTTGGCTGATGCGCAAGGCGTTCTTGAACGACGTCCCGATGCCGGTCGTTCAGCTCGACACGGAGATGGAACTGCCCGAGGTTTATGCGTTTCGCGACCGCATCACGCGCGAGTGGAATCTCAACGTGCACGTCGAGCTCTGTCCGCCGGAGGTCGCGTGCGATCCCGGCCTGCCACCGCAAACGCGAGCTGCGGCGCGAAAGAGCGAAGGATTGTCGGCGTTGCTCGCGCGACGGGGATACCGTGCCGTGTTCGTCGGCATTCGCCGCGACGAGCAGGCGACGCGCGCGAAGGAGCGCGCGGTGAGCCCGCGTTCGCTCGACGGTAGCTGGAACGTGCGTGAGCAGCCGCCGGAGTTTTGGGGCTACGCGCTCACCGAGGTCCCGTACGGCGGCCACGTCCGCATCCATCCGCTGCTGGCCTGGACGGAGATCGACGTCTGGCGTTACATTAAACGGGAGAACATTCCGATCGTCCCGCTGTACCTCGCGCGCGATGGGCTGCGCTATCGGTCGCTCGGCGAGCAGCAACATCACCGCCCCCGTCGCGAGCCAGGCTTCGACGATCGACGAGATCATCGCGGAGCTGGCGGCGACGCGCGAGCCCGAACGTGCCGGCCGCACGATGGATCAGGAGAGCGAAGCCTCGTTCGAACGACTGCGGGCAGGCGGATACATGTGAGCGACGCACGGGTCGTCGTCCTCGGTCATGTCGACCACGGAAAGTCGACCCTGATCGGGCGGCTGCTGCTCGACAGCGGTTCGCTGCCGGCTGCTCGGATCGAGGAGATCGTCGCGAGCAGCCGCCGGCGCGGCTTGCCGGCGGAGTGGTCGTTCGCGCTCGACGCGCTGCAGGACGAACGCGACCAGGCGGTGACGATCGATACGACCCGGGTGTGGCTCCGGTTAGGTGACCGGCGCTTCGCGATCATCGACGCGCCGGGTCACGAAGAGTTCCTCGCCAACGCGATGACCGGCGCGAGCGACGCCGACGCCGCGATCTTCGTGATCGACGCGGAGCGCGGCGTCGAGGACCAGTCGCGTCGCCACGCCTATCTGCTCGGGCTGTTGAGTATCCCGCACGTGATCGTCGCGGTGAACAAGATCGACGCGGTGACGGAACCCGGCCGCATCGAGGCCGCCGGCGAGGCCGCACGCAGCGTGCTGGAGGCGGTCGGTATCGCGGTGACGGCGACCGTCCCGGTCTCGGCTCGGGACGGCGACAACGTGCTGGAGCGTTCCGAACGCACGCCGTACGACGGGCCCACCCTGGCCGAGTTGCTCGCCGAAATCCGGCCGCGCGCGGAATCGGCCCAGGACGATCCGTTGCGGATGTGGGTGCAAGACGTCTACCGGCGGGGCGACGAGCGCATCGCGGTGGGAACGGTGCGGAGCGGTCGCCTTTGCGCCGGCGACGTGGTGCGCATCTCGCCGGCCGGGAAGAGCGCGCGCGTCGCCGCCTTGCGCGGCTGGCCGCGCGATCCGGCGTCGGCAGCGGCGGGCGAAGCCGCGGCCGTCGTTTTTGCGTCGCCCGTCTATGTCGACCGCGGCGACCTGCTCTCGCACGAGAGCGACCCGCCGGTGACCGTCCGCGCGCTCGAGGTGCGCGCCTGCTGGTTCGACCGCGAGCCGCCGCATGTCGACGAGGCACTGCGGCTGCGGGTGGGGAGCGCCGACGTGCCGGCGCGCGTCGTCGCGATCCGGAGCGCCGTCGACCCGCGCACCCTCGACGCCGCCGATCACGGCCTGGCCTCGCGCGGCATGATCTACTCGCTGGCCTTACGGACCGCCGTCCCGCTGGCGCTCGACGAAGGCGAGCGCTGTGCGATCGCGCGGCACGGCCGGCCGATCGCGGCCGCCCACGCCGAGCACCTGCAGCCCCAAGGCGCGAACGTCTTCGCCTCGTCGCACTTGGTCAGCGCGGCGCAGCGCGTCGAACGCAACGCGCATCGCGGCTTGGTGCTGTGGCTCACCGGCTTGCCCGCGTCCGGCAAGACCACCATCGCGATGCAGGTCGAGCGCGAACTGTTCCGCCGCGGCTACCACGTCTACACCCTCGACGGCGACACGCTGCGCACCGGCCTCAACAGCGACCTCGACTTCTCCGATGAGGGCCGGCGCGAAAACATCCGGCGCGTCGCCGAGGTCGGCAAGCTGCTGGCCGACGGCGGGACGATCGCGCTCGTCTCGCTGGTCTCGCCGTCGGCGCAGGATCGCGCGCGGGCGCGGGCGATCGTCGGCGAGGCGTTCCGCGAAGCGTACGTTGCGGCGTCGCCGGCCGTCTGCGAGGCTCGCGATCCCAAGCACCTGTACCGCGCGCGCACGCGCCGGCGAGATTCCGGGCTTCACCGGCATCGACGGACCGTACGACATTCCGGCCGCGCCCGATCTCGTGCTCGACACCGAGCGGTTCGACGTCGAGCAGACCGTCGCGACGGCCCTCGAATTCGTCGTCGAGGCCGTGCGCGTGCAGCCGCTGGTGCGGGCGAGTCCGCCGGGCACATCTCCGCCGGCCTGAGCCCGAGTTTCAACGCGCTCGAAACGCGGGTACGCAGTCGGAAAGGAGGGATTGCTGATGGCAGCCCGTTCGACCACGCGTAAGCGCACCACGTCGCGCAAGAAGAAGACGACCCGCAAGAAGACGGCGACGCGCAAGAAGACCGCCGGCCGCAAGAAGACCACCGGCGCAAGAAGAGCACCGGGCGCAAGAAGAGCACCGGCGCGCAAGAAGAGCACCGGACGCAAGAAGAGCACCGGCGCAAGAAGTCCCGACTCGCAAGAAGAGCACCGGCCGCAAGAAGACCACCGGCCGCAAGAAGACCACCGGCCGCAAGAAGACACCGGACGCAAGAAGACCACCGGGCGCAAGAAGAGCACCGGCCGCAAGAAGAGCGCGTCGAAGCGCAAGTACAGCCGCGGCGCATCGGAGAACGTTCGTGAGGAGATGCACGAGTTCAAGCGCGGCAAGGCGCGCAGCGGACGCGGCGGCAAGGGCGGCAAGGTGAAGAGCCGCAAACAGGCCATCGCCATCGGGCTCTCCGAGGCGCGCGCCTCCGGCAAGAAGGTCCCCAAACGCAAAGGCGGCCGCAAGAAGAAGAGCTAGAGGTCGTAGTCTATCGTGACGGGCGCGTGGTCGGAGAAGCGCTCGTCACGGTAGATCGACGCGGCGCGCACGCGCGGCGCGAGATCCGGGGTGATCAGCTGGTAGTCGATGCGCCAGCCGAGATTGTTCGGCCAGGCGTTCTTCCAACCGGACCACCAGGTGAACTGCTTCGTGTCGGCCGGCCGCACGACGCGAAACGCGTCGACCCAGCCGACGCGATCGATCACGTCGTCCATCCAGGCGCGCTCCTGCGGCAAAAAACCGGTCACCCCCGTGCACGACTTGACGCTGAAGACGTCGATGTCGAGGTGCGCGATGTTGTAGTCGCCGCAGATCACGAACGGATGGCCTTCGTTCCTCATCTGGGCGAGGTTGGCGATGAAGCGGTCCAGGAATGCTTCCTTGACCGCTTGGCGCGCCGGTCCGGAGGTTCCCGACGGGACGTACAGCGACGCGACGGAGAGTCCGCCCTCGAAGTCCATGCGTACGAAACGCCCCTCCGCGTCCATGTCGTCCAGACCCGTCCCGCGCACGATCGTCACCGGCTTGCGCTTGGCGTAGATCGCGACGCCGCTGTAGCCTTTCTTCTGCGCGTCGACGAACGCCACGTTGAAGCGCGTGAGGTCGAGCGCCTCGGGCGGAAGCTGATGCTCCTGCGCCTTGGTTTCCTGCAAACAGACGATGTCGGGATCCTGCGCGTCCATCCATGCGAAGAAGCCCTTGCGTGCGGCGGCACGGATCCCGTTGAGATTGCAGGTGATGATCCGGAACGCCATGTTGCTACGATCCCAACTCTCTGCGGAAGGCAAACGTCGCCGCGAACCGGGGGGTCCCGACGAGGCCTTGACCCGCGGCAGCGCAGAACATCCCGAGCGGCCGGTATGGAGACCTTGCATGGCGCGTAGCACGACCTCGAAGATTGAGCCTGGGAGCTTCCCGATCCCTCGCGATCAGGAGGCAATGGTCGCGCGTCCCGACGGCCGCGACGTCGCGTTGACGAACCTGCGCAAGGTCTTCTTTCCGGAGACCGGCGCGACCAAGGGCGACCTGCTCCAGTACTATGCCGACGTGGCGCCGTTCTTGGTTCCGTACATGCAAGACCGCGCGCAGGTGATGAAGCGCTATCCCAACGGCGCGAGCGGCGACTTCTTTTACATGAAGCGCACGCCCTCGAACGCGCCGCCCTGGCTGCGCACCTGCTCGATCGAGCACGGCTCCGGGAGCGTCATCGCGTTTCCGATGATCGACGACCTCGCCGGGCTGCTGTGGCTCATCAACCTGGGCTGCATCGATCTCAACGAGTGGTACTCGCGCTGCGACGACACCGACCGGCCGGACTACCTGCATTTCGACCTCGACCCGGTGAAGGACGGCAGCACGACGTTCGCGACGGTGCGCACCGTCGCGCTGCATGTCCACGAAGGAGCTCGAGGCGCTCGGAATTCCCGCCTACGCCAAGACGTCGGGCTCGGCCGGTATTCACGTCTACGTTCCGATCGAGCGCGGCCCTCGGCAAAAGGAGGTGTGGACGTTCGCCAAAGCCTTCGCGCAGACGATGGAACGCCTCCACCCCGACGTGATCACGGCCGAGTACCGCATCGCGAAGCGACCTTCGGGCCGCGTACTGGTCGACTACAACCAGAACGCGTGGGGCAAGACGCTGGCGTCGGTCTACTCGGTTCGCGCGCGGCCGCGGGCGACGGTGTCGACGCCGGTCAGCTGGGACGAAATCGCGGCCGGGATCGAGATCGAGGACTTCCGGCTCGACAACGTCCGCGAGCGCTTTGCGCGCGTCGGCGACCTGTGGGCGCCGATGAAGAGCCGTTCGACGCGTGTCAAGCTCGAGCGCTTCCTCCCCGAACAGCCGGCGAAGAGCGCGCGGCGCAAGTCCAGCCCCGGCTGAACGCAGCCGCGCGCCGGATCTACGTCGCGAGGACGGTTTGGCGCCGATCGTCGAGCTCGGAGAGCGCCGCCATGCCGAACCTGCCGGCGACCTCTTCGCGTGCGAGCCGAAAGCGGCTGACGAGCTCGCGTAAGCGTGCCGCGGTCGCGGCAAGCCTCAACGCCTCCGCACGGACCTGCGCGACATCGTCTTCCATGCGAGCCGCGGAAGTCGAGACCTCGGCGGTGTTGCGGGCGTTCTGCTCCGCGGTCGAAGCGATGGCGCCGATCGTGCCGGCCAGGTGGCCGGTCTGCGAGGCCATCTCTTCGGTCGCGGTAGAGTTCTCTTCGACGACGGCGTTGATCGAATCCATCGTGTGCCCGACGCTGCGGGCGCCGTCGGACATCTCGCGCATCGCCGCGGCAATGTCGCCGACCCGCTCGACCGTCCTGTCGACGGCGGTGATGATGTCGTCGAGCGCCGCGCGCGCGGTACCGACCTTGGCCGCGCCGCGATCGGCGATCGCCGCGCCGGATTCCGCCGCCCCCACCGCGTCGTGCGTGCGCCGCTGCACCTCGACGATCAAGCCGCCGATTTCCCGGGTTTGGTGCGACGCCGACTCGGCCAGCGTGCGAATTTCGTCGGCGACGACCGCGAAGCCGCGACCGTGCTCGCCGGCCCGTGCCGCTTCGATCGCCGCGTTGAGCGCCAACAAATTTGTCTGATCGGCGATGTCGTCGATCGTCTCCACGACGACGCCGATTTGAGCCGAGAGATCGCCCAGCTCGCGGATCTTCGAGGCGGCATCCGCGACGCCGAGCTGTACCGCGCGCATGTCCTCGATCGTCTCGGTCACCGCTTTGGCGCCGCTCTGCGCGGTGGTGCGGGTCGCATCGCCGGCGGCGGCGAGGTCGGAGGCGATCGCCGCGACGCGTCCCACGTCGCCGGCCATATGCTGGGCGTCACCCGAAGCCGTGCGGACTTGCATCGCCTGATCGAGCGCGCCGCGCGCGATGCCGTCGATCGCGCTCTCGAACTGGCGCACGATGACGTTCGAGGTCTCGGCGGCGCTGGACAGCTCGGACGATCCCGAGGCTAGCTCGCGAACGGCGACGCCGACGCCGGTGACGATCTCGGCGGAGCGCGATGCCGCCAGATCGAGCGCGTGCGCGTGCTCGGCCAGCTCCGCCGACGACGCTTGGAGTGCCAGCACGACCTCGCGCAGTGTTACGGTCATCCGCGCGATCGCCGTTCCGAGCCGATCGCCCTGCCCGGCGAGCGTGACCGATCGCGAGAGGTCGCCGTCCGCGATCGCTTCCGCGTGATCGCCCAGCGCCCGCTGATAAGCCACGATCCGCGCGAATGCGGCGGCCACCCGCCCGAGCTCATCCTTGCCGGGCTTCGTCGCCATGTCGGCACCGCGGCCTTCGGCTAGCGCTTCGGCGTCGGCTGCCAGGGCCGTCGCGTTGCGCGCGAGCGGGCGCAGGACCATCCAAAGCAAGATCAGGACGATCGCGATCGCGGAGACCGCGGCCATCAGCATCGAAACGAACGTTCGCGTCGTCGCCTGGCTGACCGCGTCGAGCGGGATGCCGTTGTAGAGAATGCCGATCGGCTGCCCGAGATTATCCGCGACGATCGCGTAGTGATTGAGATAGGGCTTGCCGAGGATCGGACTGATCCCATCGAAATCCTGAGTCTTGTCGAACGCCGCGCGCCCGGGACCGTCGAGCTCGGCGCCGACCATTCGCCGGCCGTCCTGCATGAGCGTCGTGGCAATCCGGATCGGTTTGCCGTGGATCACCTCGAACACGCTCGCGTCGGCGCCGGTCACCTGCTTGACCCGGTCGACGAGCGCGTTGTTGCCGTTCTGAACGACCGATCCGAAGGCGAGCTTGCCCCCGTTCGTGAGGTGCGGCTCGCCCGGCGACGACGCAAGCCCTTGCAGCACCTCGGTGGCCGTCGCTTCGCGCGCCTGCATGTCGGTGACGACGGTCTGCTCGATGTCGTGCCGGACGACGACCAATAGCACCGCCGCGAAGCCCAGAAAGACTCCGATCGTCACCACGAAGATTCGCGTGGCACGCGAGTGCTGCCACGCCGTAAAGGCGCTCATGGTCGGTCCCCAATGACCCTCCCCACCTACCATCGGCCGGAACTGGAGCACGTTTGAAGGGTAGGGACTTCCATCGTGATTCCCTTCGGCTACCCACCCATGGAGATGCGCGCGGTCGCGGACGTCCCAGACGGCCCCCAGTGGCAGTACGAGCCGAAATGGGACGGCTTCCGCTGCTTGGCATTCCGCGACGGTCGCGATGTCGCGTTGCAGTCCAAAGCCGGTCAGCCGCTCGGCCGGTATTTTCCCGAGATCGTCGCGGCCTTGGCGCAACTGGCGCCGAAGCGCTTTGTGCTCGACGGCGAGCTCGTCGTCCCGTTGGCCGGGGCGCTGTCGTTCGACGCGCTGCAGCAACGGATTCATCCGGCGGCCTCGCGGGTCGCGATGCTCGCAAAGAAAACGCCGGCCTGGTACCTCGTCTTCGATCTGCTCGACGACGACGGTGACGAGCTCGTCGAGCTGCCCTTGGCGCAGCGCCGCGGACGCCTGGAAGCCTTCGGCCGCGGCTTTGACGGGGTGACGGTGCGGCTGTCGCCGGCGACGCGCGATCGGGCCGTCGTCGATCAGTGGTTCGCGCGGGTCGGCGGAGCGCTCGACGGCGTGATCGCCAAACGCGCCGACGCGGCGTACGCCAGCGGCACCCGCGATGCCGCCGTGAAAGTGAAGCGCGTGCGAACCGCGGACTGCGTGATCGGCGGATTTCGCTACGCCAAAGGCTCGACGACGCAGGTCGGATCGCTGTTACTAGGCCTGTACGACGACGAAGGACTGCTCGACTACATCGGCTTCTGCAGCGCCTTTTCGGCGGAGGAAAAGAGGACGCTGCTCGCGCGGCTGGGTCCGCATGTGGGCGAACCCGGCTTCAGCGGCGGCGCGCCCGACATGGCGCCGAGCCGTTGGAGCCGCGACGCCGAGCGCGACCGCAGCTACGTCAAGCTCCGGCCTGACCTCGTCCTCGAGGTCGCGTTCGACCAAGTCACGTCCGGTCGCATTCGGCACGGTACGCGGCCCGTTGCGGTGGCGGACCGACAAGGCTGCCCGTCAGTGCACGCTCGAGCAGCTGGCCACCCCCGATCGCGCGCCTCGCCCTGCTCGATTGAGCTCCGGAGCGGATCGAAGGCCGGAAAATTCAGGCGGCGATCGGGGTGAGGACGATCGTCCTGAGCTCGATTGCCAACTCGATCTCGATCTGGCAATCCAGGCAGCGGACCTGATGGCCGAGGGCCGCTTCGGCGGGCTGGCCGTGCGCGTCGCCGCAGTCGGGGCAGAGGTAAGGCGTCTCCATGGACCGACGATAAGCGTTTCGCGTGCCAACTGGGTGGCATAGCCGACCCGGAGGGCCGAGCAGCGCGTGGCTCGGGGGCCCGGCGGGGTCGCTCAGCTAGGGACAGGCCCGCCGACCGCCGATACTCCGTGTAATGTCGGTCGAGCGGCGATTCGAGCGAGTCCTCGAGATCACGCGGGACATCCTACGTCTGCGCGAGCTCGACCTCGCCCTGGAGTCCATCGCCCGCGGGGTCTCGGACCTCTTCGGTTTTCGCTACGTCACCATCGTGCTCGCCGACGGTAACCAGACCGGCGAGATGACTCGGCGGGTCCTGTTGGGTTACGACCGGGTACTCACCCAGGAACGCAAGAACGAGCGCGTCTCGAAGGCGGAGATCCTGGCGGTCCTCGCGCCGAGCTACGAGGTCTTCGAGAACACGTATTACATCCCGGCGGAGCGTGAATTCCACTGGGAACGCGCGATCTTCGCGGGCGAGACGAACCGCGACTCGCCGCGCAGCACGCCCAACGCGTGGCACGAGCGCGACTGTCTCTGCCTGGTGCTGCGGAACTCGGTGGGCGAGATGATCGGCTATCTGAGCCCGGACGGTCCCGCCGACGGCTGCATCCCGACCCGGGAAACGCTGCGCGGGCTCCAGCTCTTCGTGAACCTCATGGGCCTTGCGCTCGCGAACGCGCAGGCCCATCGCGCCGAGGTCGAGCGGCGCCGGCTGCTCGAGGCGAACCAAGCTCGATTGCGCCACGAGGCGACCCACGACGCGCTCACCGGTCTGCCGAACCGCACGTACTTCCAGGAGCGGCTGGCCGCGACGCTCGAACACGCGCACGCCCAGCCGGGTCACGTGTACGCAGTGCTCTTCGTCGATCTCGACGAGTTCAAGTCGATCAACGACTCGCTGGGGCACATGGCCGGTGACGCGCTGCTCATGACGATCGGCGATCGCATGCGCGCGACCGTCGGGGCCGATGACTTCATCGCGCGCATCGGCGGCGACGAGTTCGCGCTGCTGTTGGTCCATCGTCACGATCTCGGCCAGGTCGAAGACGCGGTCGAGATGATCCAGGACGCGCTGGTCGCACCGATGCTGATCGAAGGGCGCGCGGTGTACAACACGGCGTCGATCGGGATCGCGGTGATCGAGGCGAGCGACGAACGCATCGAAGGCGTCCTGCGCAACGCGGATACCGCGATGTATCACGCCAAGTCGCTGGGCCGGGGCCGCCATGCCTTCTTCGACCACCACATGCACTACGAGGCAGCGCGCCGCCTCGCATTGACCAGCGATCTGCGAGCGGCGATCGAAGGCGAGCAGTTCCGCGTCGAGTACCAGCCGATCGTGCGCCTGGGCGACGCGCGGCTGACCGGTTTCGAGGCGCTGGTCCGCTGGCGCAATCCCGCTGACGGGCGACATTCTGCCCGGTGAGTTCATCCCGTTGGCCGAGGAAGTCGGGCTCGTCGTGCCGATCGGCCGCTTCGTGTTCGTCGACGCGTGCAAACGGCTGGCCGAGTGGCGCCGCCGTGCACCGGAGCTCGACTTGCGCATGCACGTCAACCTGTCGGTGCAAGAAGTGCTCGAGCCCGACCTCGACGCATTCGTGGCGCGGAACTTGCGCCGCTTCGGCCTCTCGTCCGACGACGTCGTGCTCGAGATCACCGAGAGCGCCGTCATCCGCTCGAACACGCTCTCGCTGGGATCGCTGGCGCGGCTGCGCGCGACCGGCGTCCACCTGTGCATCGACGACTTCGGCACCGGCTATTCGTCGCTGCGCTACCTGCACCAATTACCGTTCGACGCCATGAAGATCGACCGGAGCTTCGTCGAGAGCGCGGACGGCAGTCTGGGCAGCGCGCCGATCGTGCGGATGCTCATCCAGCTCGCGCGCTCGTACGACATCGACGTCGTCGCGGAAGGGGTCGAGACCCCGCAGCAAGCCGCCGAACTCATGGCGCTGGATTGCGAGTACGCGCAAGGCTTCTATTTCTACCGCCCGATGACGCCCGAAGCCGTCGGCGCCCTGCTCGACGCCACCGTCCCCGTCCCGGCGGGCCACGGCCAGCGGACGAGCTAGAGGTCGAGGACCGCACCGGTTAGTTCGCCGGCCCCTCCCGGCCGCCGGAGGAATCTGACCCGCCGGCGGGAGCGGCATCGTCTTCCAACTCGTTGTGAGGTCGAGCTCCGGAACGAAGCTGTACGCACCGTACATCGGGTCGGCGTCGCGCTTCATCGTCAGCGCCGACGTAGGTGACTTCGTTCGGCGCGATCGCGTGAGGAAGCGCCGTCGGCTGAGTGAAGTCCCAGCGACCGAAACGCAATCCATTGCGTCGGTAACTGCCGCCTCGACGTGGAACCTGTGCGGGCTCGTCTGCACGTACCGTGTCGTAGTCGATGTAGAATGAGTACGAGCCGCTTTCATCATCGTTCTGGATCGGCGAATGCGCGATGATCGCGGATGAGACGGCGTTCGCGGCGGCAACGTGGGCGGCGGCCGTCGCCGGGTTGACGGCGCCGTCGCGTTCGGCGCTGCGCCGAGCGCGCCTTATTGAGGATGGCGATGATGCAATCGCCGATCGACCGTCGGCTCTCGTCCCGGACGGTGAAGACGAGGGTCGAGTTGATCTGGCTGGAGTCGTCCGGACGCCCGTTCTGTTGCGCGCTATGATTCGCTTGGCCGCATCCAGGCCTCCGTAACTGGGTTCCCATTTCGGTTGCACGTGGGGATAAGCAGTAGGCGTCGCCACGGTCAGCGCGTCGCGTAGAGCCCCGATCGCGCGATCCTCAGCGGGGTCGACCCAGCCGACGATTCCGCTGGCGCCGCCGAAGTGGGAATATCCGCGCAGCACGAGGTGCGGCACTCGGCGCTTGGGCGCCAAGGCTGTGACGACGGGCTGGCCGTGCTCGTCGTGCGACGCGTCGATGATCGTGTAGTTGAGGTTGGCTCCGCTGATCCGAACCGTGTTGTCGGAGCCAGCATTCGTGCGTCTGCCAGAAGATCTGCAGCGTCTTTCGGCGCCGACCGAGTCGCCGCCGAGGCTGAACGTCCACAGACCGTCGAGGCTGCCGTCGTTGGAGCGCTCGAGCCACTCGCGGTTCAAGCGCAGCAGAAAGCTGCTGCCGTATTCGAGGTCGGTGAGCACGGCGGCCCCGACTGTCGCGACGTGGCTGAACAGCAGTTTTTGCACGTAGCCCAACATGCTCTTCCCCATCAGGGCGAGCGTCGAGCCGTGGTTCGCGCCGGCCATCGTGACGAGGTGGCGACGGCAAGGGCGCACCGGCGATCAAGCGGTTGAGCGCCCACCGCCGCGCGACGAGCGCGCCGGTCGAATGACAGATGACGGCGGTGTTGGCCGTGTCCCAGCCCGCGGCGGACGACTCCATCGCGCTCACGCGCGCTTCCATCGCATCGGCCAGGTCGTCGATTGTGACAGTGTCGTCCAACGAGTTGAAGGCGGCCAGCGCAACGCGTCCGATGCCTGGGACGCCGGTTTGCAACCGGCTGGGCAGATTGAAATACGCGCCGAGCGACGTCTCGCTGTAACCGTGAACGAACAGCACGTCCATAGGACGACCTCCCCGAGCTGAGCCCGTACGGTGGGCGGCCTCGCTTTGCCTGCCTTGGAGTAGGACTCGACCGTCGGAGCGGGCAAGATGCCGGTCCGGCGACGAGCGAGTACGGGCTGCGATCGGAGTGCCTGATGGTCGAACGATTCTTGCAGGGTGTGTTCATGTTCGTCTTGCGGCTCGAGCGGCGGTTCGACCCGTTCCTGCGGCCGGCGTTCGATGCAACGCTGCGCGATCCGATCGCCGCGTGCTTGCAATGGACGATCAACCTGGGGCGCCGAAACGACGGCCTGCGGATCGCCGAGGAAAAGCCCGAGCCGGACGAAGAGGCATATCTGGACTCGATGATTGCGTCGATCCGGACGTTCATGCATGCGTTCTGGAAGCCGGGCGGCTACGAGCGCGGCGGCAACACGAAAACGCACGGCGTGGTGCGCGCCGAATTCATCGTGCGCGACGGCCTGGCACCTGAGTTGCGGCGTGGGCTGTTCGCCGAGCCCACGAGCTACCGCGCCTGGGTGCGATTCTCCGGACCGGGGCCGAACTGGCCGAAGGACATCGACGACGTCGGCTTTGTGAGCATGGGGATCAAGGTGATGGGCGTGACCGGACCCAAGCTGCTCGACGACGAGAAGCTCACCCAGGACTTCACCGGCGTCTGCACGCCGACGTTCGTCACGCCCGACACGCGCGCGAACTCGCAGCTGCAGCAGCGGATCGTGACCGGCACGACCTTCTTTTACTTCTTCAACTTCGTCACGCCGCACGTGCTGGACGGGTTCATGCAGTCGTTGTGGAACAAGACGCAGAACAACCCGTTGCAGGCTCGCTACTACAGCACGGTGCCGTATCTCCTCGGCGAAGGCCAGGCGATGCAGTACTCGATGCGGCCACGCTCGGCCAAGCAGGACCGCGTGCCCAACGTACCGTTCCGACCGCCCGACGACTACCTGCGCGCGGCGATGGCGCGCACGCTCGCCGGCGAAGACGTCGAGTTCGACTTCCTGGTGCAATTGCAGACCGACGCGCATCGCATGCCGATAGAGAACGCTGCGGTGAAATGGCCCGAGCGGCTCTCGCCGTTCCGCCCGGTTGCGATGGTTCGCATCCCCAAGCAGTCTTTCGATTCGCCCGAGCAGCTCCGCTTCGCGCGCTACCTTTCGTACAACCCCTGGCACTGTCTGCCGGAACACCGGCCGCTGGGGAACCAGAACCGGGCGCGTTACCGGATGTATCAGGCCGCATCGGCGCTGCGCCAAGCGGAGGACGGCACGCCGCACGTGGAACCGACCGGCGACGAGGTCTTCCCGGGCGGATGAGCGCGCCGATCGAAGCCGAGTACGTCGTCGTCGGTTCGGGCGCCGGCGGCGGAACGGTCGCGGCGCGCCTCGCCGAGGCGGGGAGAAGCGTGATCCTGCTCGAGGCCGGCAGCGACGCCCTGGCCGGCGGCGCCGGCGATCGGCTGCCGTGCGACTACGAGGTCCCGGCGTTTCACGGTTTCGCTTCGGAGAACGCGGCCCTGAAATGGGACTTCTTCGTGCGGCATTACGCGGACGACGCCGTCCAGAAACTCGACAACAACTATCGCGAGACCGTGGATGGGAGGCGGGTCGACGGCGTGTTGTATCCGCGCGCCGGAACGCTCGGGGGCTGCACGGCCCACAATGCGATGATCTTTTTGGCGCCGCACGACGAGGATTGGCGAGGCATCGCGGAGCTGACCGGCGACCCGAGCTGGTCGCCGCGCAAGATGCGGCGCTACTTCGAGCGCGTCGAAAACTGCCGCCACCGCAATCCGATCTGGCGATGGCTCGCGAAGCTGGGCTGGAATCCCACCGGCCACGGCTGGAACGGCTGGCTGCAAACCGAGGACGCGACGCCGCTGAACGTCGCGCTCAGACGAAACGTTCGCCAAAACGATGCTCGAAGCGGCGTTCGTCGAGTTCGAAACCGGCGGGCATCAGATCGATCGCCTGCGCTGGTTCGCCGAATCCGGGATGGATCCCAACGACCGGCGCGTCGTCGAGCGAACGGGACTTCGCTATGCGCCGCTGACAACCGCCGGCCATGCGCGCACCGGCACGCGCGAGCGCGTGCGCGCCGTTGCGGCGCGTCATCCGCTGCGCATCCTGACCGACGCGCTCGCAACGCGCGTCGTCTTCGACGAGCACGGTCGCGCGACCGGCGTCGAGTACCTCGAAGGCGCGCAACTGTATCGCGCGCACCCGCAGCCGTCGCCTCAGAGCGGCCGGACCCGCATCGCGCGCGCAACGCGCGAGGTGATCCTGGCCGGCGGCGCGTTCAATACGCCGCAACTGCTGATGCTCTCCGGCATCGGGCCGCGTGAAACGCTGGCCCGCTGGAACATCCCGCTGCGGGTCGCGCTCGAAGGCGTCGGTACGAACCTGCAGGATCGGTACGAGCTCGGCGTCGTGACGCGCATGCCCAGACCGTGGGACGCCTTCGCCGGAGCGCGCTTCGCGCCGGGCGATCCGCAGTACGCGCAGTGGGACCGCGATCCGCGGGACGGGATGTACGTGAGCAACGGCGCGACGCTGACCGTGCACCGCAAGTCGCCGGTGGCCGGCGCGCCGCCCGACCTGTTCTGCATGGCGCTGCTGGCCGATTTTCGCGGCTACTGTCCCGGCTACTCGCGGCGGTTCGCCCAGGAGCTCGACTGCCTCACCTGGGTGGTGCTCAAGGGGCATACGCGCAATCGCACCGGCAGCGTCACGCTGCGCTCGGCCGACCCGCGCGACGTGCCGGCGATCGACTTCAACTCGTTCGGCGAAGGGGGTGCCGACGATCTCGCCGCCATGGTCGACGGCGTGGAGTTCGTCCGCAAGCTCTCCGCGCCGCTCAAGGCGCAAGGCGCGATCGAGCTGTGGCCCGGCGACGAGATCCGGGGCGAGCGCCTCGCGGCGTTCATCCGCGAGAACGCCTGGGGACATCACGCTTCCTGCAGCGCGGCGATCGGCGCGCCCGACGCCGGCGGCGTCCTCGACGGCGACTTTCGCGTTCACGGCGTCGAGGGGTTGCGCGTCGTGGACGCGTCGGTTTTCCCGCGCATACCCGGTTTCTTCGTCGCCGCGCCGATCTACATGATCGCCGAGAAGGCGGCCGACGTCATCCTCGCCGATGCGAAGCAGGCGACCCTTGCATCGCCTCGCAGAGTATGGCAAGATCGACCCACGGGAGGAGGGTGACGCATGGCGCTGGACTCGGCGCAACTGTTGGCGATGACGGGCCGGCAGCTCGACGATCTGTTCTCCAAGAGCGTGAGCGGGCCCATCCCCAACGGCCAGGCCAAAGGCACGGCGATCATTGCGCCGGGGACCGTCTACGACGCCGACATCGCGGAGATCGTCAGCATCTTCGCGTGGCAGGGGAAGACGTTCGACGGACCACACGGCGTCTTGGTCAACCGCATCTCGCTCCTCGGCGTCAACGCGATCGTCGCCGAAGTCTATACGGGCGCGAGCTGGTTCGACCAAGCGGAGTGCATCGTGTTGGACTACTCCAAGACCTCGCTGCTCGCCCAGTACGTGCGCGACGAGATTAGGCAGGTCGCGCCCGGCGTATACTTGGGTCTCGTCTACTGGCAGAGCAAACGCTTGATCCACTTCTCGCTGGAGTTTCCGCCGGACGCGGCCGCGAGTGGAACGTGACGTAAGGTCGCGCTTCGAACGTGACGCCGCAGACGAGCTTTCTGGTCGCCGCCGCAATCGCGCCGCAGCGCGAAGCCGAGCTACGCCGGCTGCTCGATTCGATGAACGCTTCACCCGGTCGCGCCGATCCTGCCAACGCGCTGGTTCCGTTCGCACGGTTCGAGAACGTGCACTTCGCGCGGTTCTTCATCATCGAGGACGCGACGCTCGCCGACGCGGAGGTCTACGGTATCTCGCCGCCGCCGAGCTATCCGGCGTATCTCGCCTTCATGGGCGACGTGGATGGTGAAGCAAACGCTTTTTTGGGCACGGTCGCCGAGCGCTGCGACGGCGGCCTGCGCGCGTTGTTCGCCTGCTGCGAGGGGTTCGGCGCGGACGCCGATCTGTCCGCGTGGTTGCGCGCTCACCGCGTAAGGCCGGCTGCGGCGTACGGGAATTGGCCCGGCCGCACGATGCGGCAGGTGCGCGAGGAGGCGGCGCTCCGCGATGCGCTCGACCGCCACCTCGTGGACGACGCGAAGGCGCTTTCCGCGCTGGACGCGCCGGCATTGCACGCGAGGCTGCGCGCGTTCGTCGACGCCGAGATCGCGGCCGGCCGGCTCACGCTCACGCCGGATGCGCCGACGGCGCTCGGCCGGCGATTGCGCGAGCTTGCCGATCTGATCGGCTTCCCGCTGCTGCTGCTGCTCGCGTCACCGCTGCTGCTGATCGTCGGTATTTTCGTGCTGATTCGGCTGCGGCAGCTCGAGACCACCGATCCGGACGTCGGCACGCGCGTGACGCTCGATCATACCCTCGCGCTCGCCGCGCTCGAGGACCATGGGGTCACCAACGGCTTCTCGGTGATCGGCATGGTCAAGCCCGGCCTGGTTCGGCGCTGGACGTCGACCTTCGTCCTGTGGGTCACCGGTTACGCGGCGCGGCACCTCTTCGCGCGCGGACACCTGGCCCGCATCCAAACGATTCACTTCGCGAGCTGGACCTGGTTCGACGGCAAGCAGCGGGTGCTGTTCTGCAGCAACTACGACGGCGGGCTGGACAGCTACAACGACGATTTCATCAACAAGGTCGGCTTCGGTCTGAACGCGACGTTCGGCGGCGGAATCGGCTACCCGCGCACGAACTGGCTCCTGCTCGACGGCGCGGACGACGAGCAGGCGTTCAAGAACGTGTTGCGCCGAAAGCAGATCCCGACCGGCGTCTGGTACGATGCGCAGCCCGGGCTTACGACGTTCGACCGCCGCCGCAACGCGAAGCTTCGGGCCGGGCTGCGGGCGGCGGCGAGCGAAAAGGACGCCCGCGCTTGGGCCGCGCTGTTATGACCAGCGCGACGGCGGGCAGCGTTGACCTCGCCGACGTGCAAGGCATCGTTCGCTACGGATACCGGTGCATGACCGAGGCCTGCTACTACCTGCTGCGCATCAAGGATCCGGCGGCCGCGCGCGCATGGCTGCTCGACGCTCCGGTGACGAATGCGGTCGAGACGCGTCCGCCCCCGTCGACGGCCACGCAAGTGGCGTTCACCGCGCCGGGCCTGAGCGCGCTGCGCGTCCCCGCCGGCGTGATCGCCGGCTTCTCCTACGAGTTCATCGCCGGGATGGCCGGCGACGCCGCCCGTTCCCGGCGGTTGGGCGATCTCGGCGCGAACGCGCCGTCGGCGTGGCGCTGGGGTACCGCCGATCGCCTGCCGCATCTGGTCGTCATGGCGTTCGCCGAACGCGGCAAACTCGCCGCGCACGAGGCGCGCTTGACGGACGCCGGATGGCACGCTGCGTTCGCGGTGATCGAGCGGCTCGACACGTCGGACCTGGGCGGCTTCGAGCCGTTCGGATTCCGCGACGGCGTGAGTCAACCGGCGCCCGACTGGGAGCGCACGCGCGATCCCAAGGGCTTTCAGTACGAGTACGGCAACGCCGTCGCGCTCGGCGAGATCCTGCTCGGGTATCCGAACGAATACCGCAAGTACACCATGCGCCCACTGGTCGCCGACGGTCCGGCGGCGCGGGGGCTCTTCGCCGCCGAAGAAGAGCCCACCGTGCGCGACGTGGGACGCAATGGAACGTTCGTCGTGATGCGCGATCTCCGCCAGGACGTGCGCGCGTTCTGGCGGTTCGTCGACGCGAATGCCGCGCACGCCGGCCTCGATGCAAGCGCGCTCGCCGCGGCGCTGGTCGGACGCGCGCTCGGCGGCGAACCGCTCGTCGACGTTCGCCCGCCGGCGAACCCCGGCGCGGGCGTGACCGCCGACCAGCTCCGGCTCAACGGCTTCACCTACGAGGCCGATCGCGGCGGCGAACGCTGTCCGTTGGGCGCGCACATCCGGCGCGCGAACCCGCGCAACGCCGACTTTCCGCGCCGGCCGTCCAACGCCGTCGCCTATCTGGGCGCGCTGCTCGGCTTCGGCAGCCGAGATCCGCGCGACGATCTCGTGTCGTCGGTGCGCTTCCATCGGCTGTTGCGCCGCGGCCGTGAGTTCGGGACGGCACTCTCCCCCGCGCAAGCGCGCGAGCCGGCCCCGCCGGCGATCCCGAGCGCGGGCTGCGGTTCGTCGGGATCAACGCGAACATCTTGCGGCAGTTCGAATTCCTCCAGAACGCTTGGCTGCGCAACAGCAAGTTCGACGGATTGAGCGGCGAGAGCGACCCGCTGGTCGGCAACCGCGAGCCGATCCCGGGCTGCCCGAAGACCGACGCGTTCACGCTTCAACGCGCGAACGGGGCGCCGCGAAGACTCGTCGACCTGCCCCGCTTCGTGACCGTCCGCGGCGGCGCGTACTTTTTCTTGCCCGGCTTGCGCGCGTTGCGCTATCTCGCCGAGGTCGGCGCCTGAGCCCGCCATGAGCTTGCCCCGAGGAGAACATCGATGAAGAATCTGCTGCGCATCGCCGTCGTCGTCGTCGTCGTGTTCGCCGCCATCCGCCTCGCGAACGCCTGGTGGAACGCGCCGCGCTCGGGGCACGTGCTGGACGAGGCGCTCGCCGCCGGCGTTCACGCGTCGGACTTCAAAGCTGCCGACGAGGACTACTTCCACGACATGGACGGCGGGATCGCACTCACGCCCACCGAGGTGCAGGGACGCAATACCTGGATCGTCTGGACGGCCGGCAACGACCGCTTGTGGGACGTGCTCACGAACCTGAGCTACGGCAACCTCGACTTCGTCAAGACGATCTCGTCGTGGCCCGGCGATGCGAAGCATCCGGCGCTGCCGGCAAACCGCGACAACCGCTGGTCGTACCTCGGGCTCGTCAACGAACCGTGCTTCGAGAAGGCGACCGGTCCCGACCCGAGCCGCTACGGGTTGTGGCTCGATCGTCGCAGCAAGGACTGTCCCGCCGACCCGTTCGAGAACGAGCAGAAGTATCCGGGCGTGAAGGCGGGCGCGCGCGGTAAGAACATCCCGGCGGGATCGTACTACGGATATGCGACCGGAGTCGTCGGGCTCCGGTTGTTCCCCAATCCGGCGTTCGACGAAAACGCCGCGAAGCGCTGGGATCCGGTCAGATATTACGACGATCCCGGCTACTACAACGACGCGAAGCTGGTGCGGCCGTATCGCGTCGGCATGTCATGCGGTTTCTGTCACGTGGGTCCCAACCCGCTCAAGCCGCCGGCCGATCCGGAGCACCCGAAGTGGGCGAACCTCAGCTCGAACGTCGGCGCGCAGTACTTCTGGCTCGACCGGATCTTCGCGTGGGAGGGAAACAAGGACAACTACATCTGGCAGCAGTTTCACACCGCGCGCCCGGGCACGCTGGACACGTCGCTGGTCTCAACCGACAACATCAACAATCCGCGAACGATGAACGCGATCTACTACCTCAAGCCGCGCATTTTGCAGGCCGCGCGCTGGGGCAAGGAGACCCTCAACGGCGGCGAGCGCGACAACAAGCAGCTCAACGACTACGTTCCCGCCGGCGATCCGCTGGCGACGTTCTATCACGCTCCCGGCACCGCATACACGCCGCGCGTCCTCAAGGACGGCGCCGACTCGGTCGGCGCAATGGGTGCCCTCAACCGCGTCTACATCAACATCGGCACCTTTAGCGAGGAGTGGCTGCTGCACTTCAACCCGATCGTGGGCGGCAAACCGGTCTCGGCGATTCCGATCGCCGTCGCCCGTCAGAATTCGGCCTACTTCGCGGCGACCGAGGCGCAGACGTTCGCGACGGCGGCGTTCTTTCTCAAGACCACCGACCCGCAGCACCTCAGCGATGCGCCCGGCGGCGCGAAATACCTCAGCACGGACCAGACGGTGCTGACGCGCGGCAAGGCCGTGTTTGCGGAGAATTGCGCGCGCTGCCACTCCAGCAAGGCCCCGGCGGCGGTCGCCGGCCTCGATCCGGACGGCTGCGCCGGCCCGAAATATCTCGACTGCTGGAACACGTACTGGGCCGCAACGAAGACGCCGGAGTACAAGGCGCAGATGCGCGCGATCGTGCTTTCGCCCGATTTCCTCAAGGATAACTATCTCTCGACCGAGGTGCGCGTTCCGGTAACGCTCCTGCACACGAATGCGTGCAGCCCGCTGGCGACCAACGCGCTGGCCGGCAACGTCTGGAACGACTTCTCGTCGGATTCCTACAAGACGCTCCCGTCTGTCGGAGAGATCACGTACTACGACCCCTATACGGGCGAACCCAAGACGTACGTGATGCCGGGCGGCGGCCGCGGATACACGCGTCCGCCGTCGCTGATCAGCTTATGGTCGACGGCGCCTTTTCTGCTGAACAACAGCCTCGGCACATTCGACCCCGATCCCTCGGTCGACGGGCGGATGCGCTCGTTCAACGAGTCGATCGAAGAGCTGCTGTGGCCGGAGAAGCGCGAGCACGACACGCTGCTCGGCACGAAGGTCCCCGGCACGATCGACCGCACCACCGAGCGGAGCTGGGTGACCGTCGCGCCGGGATATCTGCCGCCGTTCTTGCGCAAGCACACCGGGCTCCTCGCCGACGCGTTTCCTTGGCTCTTCGGCGGCGACGAGAACGGCGTGCGGATCGGCCCCATCCCCAAAGGTACGCCGGTCGGTCTGATCGCAAACCTGCGGCTGATCTCCGAAACGCCGCCGACCGTCGGGCTGCCCGAACCCGGCGCGATCGACTTCATTCTCACCGCGCAGGCGGATCTCGCGAAGCTACCGGCCGGCGCGAGCGATCAGCAGGCCGAAGCGGTCTTCACGAACCTCAAAGACCGGATGCTGAGCCTGAGCAAGTGTCCCGATCTCGTCGTGAATCGCGGCCACTACTTCGGGACCGGCTACACCGAGCCCGGCGCGAAACCGAACATGGAACCGGGCTTGAGCGACGCCGACAAGCGCGCGCTGATCGAGTTCCTCAAGACCTTCTAAACGGCGGAGATAACCTTCGGCGACGTGCCGCGGCGTTCCGGAACGTAGATCTTGTCGCCCGCCCGCAGCACCGGATCGCTCGGCACGTGGCTCGTGCTCCGCGTCATGTCGATCGAGTACGAGGTGTGCTGACCGTCGATGGTCCGAGTCAGGTAGACGCGCTGCAGGTCGGCCGTGTCGAGCGACGATGCGAAGTCGAAGGCCGATGCGCGCGTGCCCTCCGCCGGCTGTTTGACGCCGGCAGCCGCCAGCGCGTCGGACAAACGTGAACCGGCAGCGAGCCGGTGGTTGCCGGGATGCGGCGTCGCACCGAGTACCTGCACCTCGATCGTCGCCGGAACCGGCGGCGCCGCAACCGGCTCATCCGCCGGCACTCCTCGCGTGCCGAGCAACATGAGCATCGCAACGAACAAGACCACTCGCCGCATCGCAATTCCCCAACGACAGCTCGCATGACGTTCGCGCTACCGTACCCCGCCTGGTTCTAGTGAACCAAGAACCCCACCAGCAGCAGCGCGACGATGTTGAGCACCTTGATCATCGGGTTGATCGCCGGCCCGGCGGTGTCTTTGTACGGGTCGCCGACGGTATCACCGGTGACGGCGGCCGCGTGCGTGGGTGAACCCTTGCCGCCGTAGTTGCCGTCTTCGATGTACTTCTTGGCGTTGTCCCACGCGCCGCCGCCGGCCGTCATCGCGATCGCGAGGAAGAGCCCGGTGACGATGGAGCCGACGAGGATGCCGCCCATCACCTGCGCGCCCTGCGTCCCTTGGAGCACGCCGATCTCGGCCAGGATGACGACGAGGATCGGCACGCCGACCGGGATGAGCGCGGGGACGATCATCTCTTTGAGCGCCGCGCGCGTGACGATGTCCACCGTCGTGCCGTAGTCGGGTTTCTGGGTTCCGTCCATGATGCCGGGCCGCTCGCGGAACTGACGGCGGACTTCCTCGACGACCGCGCCGGCGGCACGTCCGACCGACTGCATCGCCAGCGACGAGAAGATGTTGGTGCAGATCCCGCCGATGAGCAGTCCGCACAGCACGTACGGATCGCCGATGCCGAAGCTCACGCCTTGCGCGCAGGCGGCGCCCGGCGCGTCGTGACAGCGGTCGCTGAGCTCCTGGAGAAACGAGGCGAACAGGACGAGCGCGGCGAGCGCCGCCGATCCGATGGCGTAGCCTTTGGTGACCGCTTTAGTCGTGTTGCCGACCGCGTCGAGCGGATCGGTGACGTCGCGGACCGACTGCGGCATCTCCGCCATCTCGGCGATCCCGCCGGCGTTGTCGGTGATCGGGCCGAACGAGTCGATCGCGACGACGATTCCCGCCATCGAGAGCATCGCCATGACGGCGATGCCGATGCCGTACAGGCCGGCCGCGGCGAACGAGAACAAGATCGCCAGCACGATGACGAGCGCCGGCAACGCCGTCGCCTGCATCGAGACCGCCAGTCCCGCAATGATGTTCGTGGCGTGTCCGGTGACCGACGCCTTGGCGATGCCCTTGACCGCCGGGAACGTCGTCCCGGTGTAGATCTCGGTGATGTACGTGATGAGCCCGGTCACCGCCAAACCGATCAGCGCGCAAACGAAGATCTGCCAGCCCGCGATGGTACGGGCACCGACGGCGACGCCGGCGCCGAACTCGTTGGCGGAGGCGAACCAGAAGCCGATCGCCGACAGGACGCCGGCGACGATCATGCCGAGGTAGAGCGAGTTCATGATCCCGCTCTTGCGGATCTCGCCGCGGCCGACGAACAGCGTGCCGATGATCGAGGTGACGATCGAGAGGGCGCCCAGAATCAGCGGGAACGTCGTCGCGCCTTGCACGGAGCCGAGCACGAGGTGGCCGAGCAGCATCGCGGCGGTCGTCGTGACGACGTAGGTTTCGAACAGGTCGGCCGCCATGCCGGCGCAGTCGCCGACGTTGTCGCCGACGTTGTCGGCGATGACGGCGGGGTTGCGCGGATCGTCCTCGGGGATCCCGGCCTCGACTTTGCCGACCAGGTCGGCGCCGACGTCGGCGGCTTTGGTGAAGATGCCGCCGCCGAGGCGAGCGAACACCGAGATCAGCGAGCATCCGAACGCGAGACCGACCAGGCCACCGAGCGAATGCGCTTCATCGCCGGCGTTGACGGTCAGCAGAATCCAGTAGTAACCGCTGACGGCCAGCAGCCCCAAGCCCACCACCAGCAGGCCGGTGACGGCGCCGCCTTTGAAGGCCAGGTTGAGTGCGGGCCCCAGACCGTTGCGCGCGGCTTCGGCGGTGCGCACGTTGGCGCGGACCGAGACGATCATCCCGATGAAGCCGGCCGCGCCCGACAGGATCGAGCCGATCGCGAACCCGATCGCGGCCTCCCAGCCGAGCGGCGACGGCAAGAAGCCGATGACGATGAACAGGACGACCGCGACGATCGCGACGGTCGTGTATTGACGGCGCAGGAACGCCATCGCGCCTTCCTGGATGGCGGCGGCGATCGACTGCATCGTCGCGTTGCCTGCCGGCTGTCTGAGCACCCAGGAGATCAAGTAGAGGCCATACAGGATGGCCAGGATCCCGGCGGCCAGGCCGAGCTCGATCCCGAGCTGAGATGTCAACGTCAATCCGATCGTCCTTTACGACACAAAGAAAGGCCCGACGCCGTCGAGCTCTTCGAACGGTCCCCCGTTTAGCATGATTTCATTGGGGTCCTCTCCGCCGAACGGGCCTCGCGCGCCTCGGGCGCGAAGGGGGCGCCCGGCATGGAGACGACCGAGTTCCTCGTCGTGGGGTGCGGCCCGGCCGGCGGGACCGCCGCCCGAGAGGCCGCCCGGCGAGGCGTGGCGACGGTTGTCTTGGAGCGCGATGCGGTCGTCGGGGCGAAGCGCGTCTGCGCGGCCGGCCTGCGGCCGGGGTTCTGCGAGGAGTTCGACGTCCCGCGCTCGATCGTGCACCTCGACCCGGGAACGATCACGCTCTCGACCGCCGCGAAGACCTATGCGTTCGCGGTTGGCCCGGCGCATACGACGACCCGCGAGGAGCTCGACGGCACGATCGCCGATCTCGCCCGGCGCGAGGGTGCCGAGATCCGCACCGGCGCGCTGTTCCGCGGCCTCGAGCGCGAACGCGACGGCGTCGTGGTCGAGTACGCCGACACTCGGGCCGGGGTGCGCAAACGCATCAAGGCGCGCAGCGTCTTCCTCGCGCAAGGCTCGAGCGCGCGGCTCGACGACGTCGACCCGCGGTTTCGCCATGCGGGCTGGAACGCCGGGCTGATCACGTGCTTTCAATATCGCGTCTATCCCGAGCGGCCCGCCGCGCCCGCGACGTACGCGACCCTCGAGATGCACTATTACGTGAGCCCGCTCTCGGGCCGCAACGTGATCGCGTGGATGTTCCCCAAGCGCGATCACCTCTCGATCGGACTCGGGATCCAGGCGAAGCTGCCGGGCGCGGCGCTGCGCGCCGAGACCGACGCGTTCTTGGCGACGGTCGAGCGGCGGCTCTTCCCGGGGATCGCGTACACGGTTCGCGACGAGGGCAACCTGCTCTACGGCGGGCTCCCGCGAACGACGATCGGCGCCGATGGTGTGATGGTGGGCGGCACCGCGGCCGGGCTCGTCGACGCGACGACCGGCGAAGGGATCCATGAGGCAGCGACGACCGGACGGCTCGCCGCCGAGGCCGCGCGGCGACGCGCGCGCGCGCGGCGCCGATCCGGCGCCCGCCTACGAGCGCGCCGTGAAGCGCGCATTCTACGGCCGCCTGCGACACCGCCACCAGCTCATGACGTTTCTCGAGCGCAAGCCCGCGCGGTTCGACGTCCTGTTTCGACAGCTCGAGGAGACGCCGCGGTTCGCCGAGTTGCTGCAGCGCGACCGCAGCACGCGTTCAGCCCGTCGGGAGCGGATGTATCTGTACGCCCAGGCGGCCAAGTTCTCGCTGCGCGCGTTGCGCGCCTGAGCGAGGGACCGTGCTGCGCTTTCTGGCCGACCGTCTCGTGCGGCTGGTCGTCGTGTTGCTCGCGATCACCGTGGTGAGCTTCCTGTTCATGCACGCGATCCCGGGCGATCCGGTCGCGCTGCGGTTGGGCGAGCACGCGAGCCCGGCCGAGGTCGCGCACCTGCGCTCGTCGCTCGGCTTCGACCGGCCGTGGTTCGTGCAGCTCGGGCTCTATCTGGGCGCCGTCGCGCACGGCGACCTCGGCGCGTCGATCTTCGACTCGCAGCCGGTCGCGCAGAAGCTCGCGCAGTACTTTCCCGCGACGCTCGAGCTGACGTTGAGCGCGATGCTGTTCGCGATCGTCGTCGGGATCCCGGCCGGCGTGCTCGCCGCGGTGCGCCATCGCAGCGCGATCGACGCGCTCACGATGAGCGGCGCGCTGCTCGGCGTCTCGATCCCCGTCTTCTGGCTGGGCTGGATCCTGGTGTACCTGCTCGCGGTGCTGCCGTCGCACGCGGGCCTGAACCTGTTTCCCGATCTCGGGGCGCATCGCGGTGACCTACTTCGTTCCGGCGCGCACGCATCTGGTCGTCGTCGACGCGCTGCTGGCCGGCAACGGGCGCGCCGCGCTCGACGCGCTCTGGCATCTGGTGCTGCCGGCGATCACGCTGGGAACGATCCCGCTCGCGATCGTCGCCAAGATCACGCGCAGCGGGATGCTCGACGTGCTCTCGGCCGATTACATCCGGACGGCGCGCGCGAAGGGGCTGGGCCTGCGCGCCGTCGTCTTCAAGCACGCGCTGCGCAACGCGCTCATCCCGATCATCACGATCCTCGGCCTGCAGACCGGGCTGCTGCTGGGCGGCGCGGTGCTGACCGAGTCGGTCTTCGCCTGGCCGGGCGTCGGCCGGCTGGCGTTCGAAGCGATCTCGAACCGCGACATGCCGCTGATCAACGGCTGCATCCTGCTGTTCGCGACGGTGTTCGTCGTCGTCAACACGGTCGTCGACCTCCTCTACGCGGTGGCCAACCCGCGCATCCGGTACTCGTAGTGGCTCGCCGCTAGTGCTGGAAATCTCCGACGACGAGTTCGTCGCGGTGCGCGATCTTGATCCGCGACCGGTTCGGCATTTGGTACGACGACCAGAAGCGCTTCTTGCTGCTCAGCCGGCTCTCGACGCGGCTCGCCAAGCGCGGCGTCGAGACGTACGGCGCCTACGTGCAGTTTCTGCGCTACGACGCCAACCGCGAAGACGAGTGGAGCGACCTCGCGTCGGTGCTCTCCAACAACGAGACGTACTTCTTTCGCGAGCGGGCGCAGCTCAAGGCGCTGGCCGGCACGATCCTCGACGAGTTCCTCGCGCGCTCGTCGCGCCTGCGGCTGTGGTCGGCGGCGTGCTCGTCGGGCGAGGAGCCGTACTCGCTGGCGATCACGCTGATCGAAACCGGGAAGATCGCCGACGCGATGCTCTCGATTCGCGCGACCGACATCTCGCCGCGCGTGCTCGACCTCGCCGACAAGGCCTTCTACCGCGCGCTGTCGTTCCGGGCGACCGAGCCGGCGATGATCCAGCGCTGGTTCCGGCCCGCAGGGCGACGGCTTCGTCGTCGACGAGCGGGTGAAGCGGCTGGTTTCGTTCGGCCGGCTGAACCTGCTCGACGCCCCGCGGGTCGCCGCCGAAGGTCCGTTCGACGCGATCTTCTGCCGCAACGTGCTGATCTATTTCGACAAGCCGACGCAGAAGCGCGTCGTCGAGTCGTTCGCGAAAGCCCTGCGCCCCGGAGGCTATCTGTTCTTGGGCCACGCCGAGTCGCTGTTCCATCTGACCGATCTGTACGAGCCGATCGTCGGCCCCGACGCGATCGTCTACCGGCTCAGAGCGGCGGTGCCGGCGTGAACCCGCACACCGTCACCGTCGTCGTGGTCGACGACTCCGCGTTCATGCGCCGCGCGATCCAGAAGATGCTCGAGAAGGAGCCGGAGATTCGCGTCGTCGGCGCCGCGGCGTCGGGCGAAGAGGGAATCGCGATGGTCGAGCGGCTGCGGCCCGACGTCGTCACGATGGACGTCGAGATGCCGGGGATCGGCGGGCTGGAAGCCGCGCGCACGATCGTCGACGCGCCGCGGCCCGCCGATCATCATGGTCAGCGCGCTGACGCGCGACGGTGCCGAGACGACGCTGCGCGCGCTCGAAGCCGGCGCGGTCGACTTCATCCCGAAGCCCGACTCGGCGCTGATCGACATCGTCAACGTGCAGCGCGAGCTGGTCGAGAAGGTCAAGCACTTCGGCTCGCGCGGCGCGTACCTGCGCGCGATGCGCGAGACGACGCGGATCACGCGCGCGGCGCTCGACGCGGCGGCCGCGCGCGTCGCGCGGTGCCGCCGCCGCGGCCGCGGGCGCGAACGAGCGCGGGCGCCTTCACCTGCGTCGCGATCGGCACGTCGACCGGCGGCCCGGTCGCGCTGTCGCAGATCCTGCCGAAGCTGCCGGCCGGTTTTCCGATCCCGATCGTGGTCGTGCAGCACATGCCGCCGGGCTTCACGCGCCCGCTGGCCGAGCGGCTCGACGCCGCCAGCCGGATCGACGTCGTCGAAGGCAGCGACGGGATGCCGCTGGCGCCCGGACTGGCGATCATCGCCCCGGCCGGCAAGGAGCTGCGGCTCAAACGCGTCGCCGGGCCGTGCGGGTCGTGCTGGGCGAGGACAGCCGGACGTCGCTGCACGTCCCGAGCGTCGACGCGATGGCGGCGTCGGTCGGCGAGGCGTTCGGAGCGGGTTCGCTCGGCGTCATCCTGACCGGGATGGGGCACGACGGCGTGGCCGGGCTGAAGGACATCAAAGCGCGCGGCGGTTTCGTGCTCGGGCAAGACGAGGCGAGCAGCGTCGTCTACGGGATGCCGCGCGCCGCCGCGGCCGCCGGGCTGGTCGACCGGGTGGTGCCGCTCGACGCCGTACCGCGCGCGCTGTGCGAGCTGACCGGCACCGAGTACGCCCCCGCTTGAGCGCACCGGAACTTCACGCTCGCCGAGGGGAGGTCCACCTCCCCTTCGTGAACGTGGCGAAAACCGGGGCGGGTGTCCCGTCTGGGAGCAAGCCGTGAAAGCACTCCGCGATACCCCGCGTTATGTGATCGGCGGGGTCGAGCTCAGTCGCGAAGAGATCGTTCACAAATATCTGCACCTGGTCAAATACGTGGCCGGGCGGATTTCGATCAACTTGCCCCCGAACGTCGAGATCAACGACCTCATCAACGACGGCATCCTCGGACTGATCGACGCGATCGAGAAGTACGACGACGCGCGCGGCGTCAAGTTCGAGACGTACGCGATCACGCGCATCAACGGCGCGATCCTCGACGCGCTGCGCGCGCTCGACTGGGTGCCGCGCGCGGTGCGGCAGCGCGCGCGCGAGCTCGAACGGGTGTACCAGCAGCTCGAGGTCGAGTACGGCCGCGCGGCGACCGAGGACGAGGTCGCCGCGAAGATGGGGCTCAGCCTCAAAGAGCTCGACGTGCTGATGCAAAAGATCCGCGGCACGTCGGTCCTCTCGCTCGAAGAGTTCCTGCCCAACGAGCGCGGCTACGAGATCCCGCTGCTCGACACGCTGCGCGACGACGGCACCGAGGTCACCAGCGCGGTCGAATCGCGCGAGATCAAGGCCGCGCTCGTGCGCGCGGTCGACGATCTGCCGCCGCAAGAGCGGACCGTCATCTCGCTCTACTACTTCGAGGGCCTGACGCTCAAGGAGATCAAGGGCGCGCTGAACGTCTCGGAGTCGCGGGTCTCGCAGATCCACGCCCAAGCCGTGATCCACCTGCGGACTAAGCTTCGGGCGCTGCGCGCCGATCTGGGATATCGTGAGGGCGACCCGACGGTAAAGCAGAAGTACACCCGCCGGAACGCGACCGCAGGCACCGGCGGGGGACGTCGGCGCCACCGGATAACCTCGCGAGGAGCCGGCGATGGCGATTCGTCCGACCGACATTCAAGGAGCGATCTGGCAGGCGTCGCAGACGGCGCCTCTCGCTCAGCGCGCCGAAGAGGCCCCGCGTGCCGCGCAGCAGGCCGCTCAGGCGTCGTTCGCCGCGCAGGTGCAAGAGCGTGAGGAACGGGTCAACGAGACGGCCGAGGCGCTCGGCAACCGCATCGATCCCAACGCCGAACGGCAGGCGGGAGGCGACAGCTACGAACCGGACGACGGCCGGCCGCGCGACGCCTTCGCGCCCGCGCCCGACGACGCGTCGGGCTCGACGAGCCGCCGCACCTGATCGACTTCACCGCCTGACATGAGCATCGATCCGCTCGCCGCGATCGTCGCGGGCAATGCGGATCTCGCCGCGCTGATCGACGCCGAGCTCGCGCAGCTCGCGGCCGACGCGCAAGCGCTGCGCGGGCTGCTGGTCGAGAACGCGGTGGTCACCGCGCGCGTGCTGCCGTCGAACGGCCTGACCGACCTGCTCGAGATCGCGGGCCGCCGCGTCGCCGCGTCGCTGCCGCCCACCGTGCGGCCCGGCGACGTGCTGCAAGTGCGTGTCACGGGGTTCGACGGCGACCGCATCCTGCTGCAGATCGTCGACACCGGCGCCGACGCGGCGGTCGAGACGGGGCCGCCCGGCGTCCCCGTCGCCCCGCCGCCGAGCGCTTTTGTGGCCGCCTCGATCGTGCCCGCGGCGTTGCCGGCGCCGGTCGTTGCCGGTCGAGCGTCGGTCGACGACGCGGCCTTCGCCCGCCGTCGCGGCGCCGGTCGAACTCCCGGCCGCCGCACGGCGCCGGGCCGGCGCCGGGCGCCGGATTCTCGGCGGCCGTGCTGCGCGCCAACGTCGCAACCCAACCCGCCGAGGCCGGTGCGCGCGCAGCCGCCGGCCGCGGTGGCTCCGCCGGCGCGGGCGCCGATCGTGGTCGCGGCGGCACCGACCTCGATCGAGGCGCGCATGGCGGCGGCGCGCGCGACGGTGGTGCAAGTCGAGCGCCGCGACGCTTCGTCGCACCGCCGGCGATCGGCACGCGAACGACCGCGCTCGCCGCGCAGGTCGCGCTCGGCCGGGCGGTGCCGGCGGCGGCGCTGCGCGCGACCGGGTTGTCGGCGTACACCGAACCCGTCGCGCTGCTGCGCGCGCTGCGGCTGCCGGTCACGCCCGAGCACCGTCGCCGCCGCGACGCGCGGCGCTCGAACGGCCCGAGCGTCTGCCGGCGGTGCTCGACGCGCTGGAACGGGCGCTGCCCGGCGGACCGACAGCCCGCAGGTCGCGACGTTGCGCACGCTGTTGTCGTTCGTCGGCCGGATCGATCCGCGCTCGCCCACGCTCGCCGCGCAGATCGCGGCGTACGTCGATCACGTCGTCGACGGTGCGGAACCGAAGCTCGCGACGCTGCTCGCCGCGACGCGCGCGGCCGCGCCCGACGCAGTCGCAGGCGACGCCGCCGCCGGCCGCGCCGCTCGCGGCGGCCGTCGCAGTCGAGCGGGCCGCGGCGCTGAGCGTCGATCTCAAGCAGACGCTGCTCGCGGTTGCCGCCGACCCGGCGACGCCCGCTGCGCCCGCGCCGTCGTTGGCGGGCGCGCTGACGGCGCTCACCGCGGTGCAGATGAACGCGGCGCAGACGCTGGCCGCGCATCCCGACGGCATCGCGTTCACGCTGCCGCTCGCGACGCAGTACGGTCCCGCGAGCGCGCACATCAACGTGAAGCGCGACGCGCCGCAAGGACGCGGCGTGCCGGTCGACGCGGAGAACTTCCGCATCGCCTTCGTTCTCGACACCGTCCACTACGGCACGGTCGCGATCGATCTGGTGACGGTCGGCCGCGACGTGACGGTCGACGTGCGGACCGAGGCCGCCCCGGCGATGCGCGCGTTCCGCGACGCGCTCGGCGGTCTGACCGCGCGGCTCGAATCGCTGCGCTACCGCGTCGCGGCGGCCGGCGCGTCGGTCGGAACGACGTCGACGATCGCCGTCGACGCGCCCCCGGCGCAGCCGTTCGACCCGCACGCGGCCGTGGACCGCTCGGCATGAACGCGCGCTACTACGACGCGCGCCGCAACGCGCCGGAGCGCCCGGCCGCCGCCGCGCTGCACTACGACCCGCTCGGCACCGAGCCGCCCGAGATCGTCGCGGTCGGCCGCGGCCTGACCGCCGAAGAGATCGTCCGCATCGCGCGCGAGAACGACGTCCCGATCCACCAGGACGCCGGGCTGGTCGAGGCGCTCGCCAAGCTCGAAGTCGGGCGCAGCCTCCCGCGCGAGCTCTACGCGGTCGTCGCCGAGGTGCTCGCCTTCGTCTACGCGGTCGACGCGGGCGCGGGAGTGCGCTAACTCGCGCCGAAGCGCCGACTCCGTGAAAATGCGGAGAATCGCGGCGCTCTTTGCCGCGGCGATGTTCGTTTGCGCCATGGGGGCCGCTTCCGCGCAGGAGCGGACGCCGGCGCCGCGCCCCAGCCGGCCTCCCGCGCCGTCACCGTCGCCGGCATCCACGGCCAGCAGGCGTCTGCGCTGCAGGCCGCGCCGGTGCAGCCGGCCGGCGCGGTTCGCGAGGCGGCCGCGCGCGAGGCGATGATCCCCGATGCCGTCACGCATCACACCGTCGTGGTCGGCGGACGGACGCTCGCGTACACCGCGCGGGCCGGATCGATCCCGCTGCGCAACGCGGCCGGCGACGAGACCGCGCAAGTCTTCTCCGTCGCCTATACGCTCGACGGCGCCGACCGGCGTACGCGTCCGGTGACGTTCGTCTGGAACGGCGGCCCGGGCTCGTCGACGATGTGGCTGCACATGGCATCGTTCGGTCCGGTGCGCGTCGCCATTCCGTCGAACGCGACGCCGCCCGCGCCCGGAACGCCGTACGGCGCCGAATCCCGACACGCTGCTCGACCTCACCGATCTGGTCTTCATCGACGCGGTCGGCACGGGCTACAGCCAGATCGTCGGCAAGGGAACGCCGACGATGTTCTTCGGCATCGACGAGGACGCCGACGCGTTCGACAACTTCATCCGCGAGTGGACGACGCGCAACGATCGCTGGGGCTCGCCGAAGTTCCTGTTCGGCGAGTCGTACGGCACGACGCGCGCCGCCGACGTCGTCGACCGGCTGCAGGGCCACGGGATGGCGATCGACGGCGTCGTGCTGCTGTCGTCGGTGCTCGACTTCAACGTGCATCGACAACGGCGGCGGCCCCGGCGAAGACTACGGATACATCGCGTTCTTGCCGACCGAAGCCGCGGTCGCGTGGTACCATCACGCGGTGCCGGGCAATCCGCCCGACCTGGCGAGCTTCGTCGCGCAGGCGCGCGCGTTCGCGCAAGGGCCGTACGCCGCGGCGCTGAAGCGCGGTGACGAGCTCGACGCGGCGATCGCGCCGCGCGATCGTCGCACGCATGCACGCGCTCACCGGGCTCGATCCGCGCTACATCGACCGCGCCGACCTGCGCATCGACCCGAGCCGCTTCGAGCACGAGCTGCTCGGCGCGCAGGGGATCACGACCGGACGCCTCGACGGGCGCTACCAAGGCCCGACCGCCGACCGCACCGCCGACGCGACGCGCTACGACCCGACCAGCGACAGCGCGCTGACCGACGCGATCGTGTCGGACTTCAGCGCGTACCTGCGCGACGACCTCGACTACCGCGCCGACCGGCCGTATCTCGGCACGAACTATCCGGTCGTCGGCGCGCACTGGAACCAGCGACTGCGCAACTCGATCCTCACCGCGAACGTGTCGGGCCACCTGCGCAACGCGCTGATCGAAGAACCCGTACCTGCGCGTGTTCTCGGCCAACGGCTACTACGATCTTGGCGACGCCGTTCTTCGGCACCGAGTACACGCTCGGGCACCTGCAACTTCCCGCCACGCTGCGCTCGCACGTCGAGTACGGCTTCTATCCGTCAGGACACATGGTGTATCTCAACGACGAAGCTCGCCGCGCGTTCAAGGCGGACCTGGTGCGTTTCTACGGCGAGGCGACGGCACGATGACGCGGCGCATCCTTCCCGCTGCTCGCTGCTCGTCGCGCTGGGCGCGCTCGCGTTTGCCGGCGGCACGCCGCAGCGCGCCGCCGCGCAGGCCGCTCCCGCCCCGAGCGCGACGCCGCGCTACGCGCCGATCCCGCGCACGCGCGACGCGGTCACCCACCACACGATCGTGCTCGGGGAAAGCGGATCGCGTACACGGCGCGCGCCGGGCGCGCTGTTGCTGCGCGACGCGAACGGCGCACCGACGGCGAGCGTGTTCTACGTCGCGTACACGGCCGACCATAGCGACGCCAAGCGCCGTCCGGTCACGTTCCTCTGGAACGGCGGCCCGGGCTCGTCGACGATCTGGCTGCACATGGGCTCGTTCGGACCGATGCGCGTCGCGGTCCCCAAAAACGGAACGCAGCCGGCGCCCGGCACGCCGCTGGTCGACAACGACTCGTCGCTGCTCGACACCAGCGACCTCGTGTTCGTCGACGCCGTCGGCACCGGCTGGAGCACGATCGTGGCGCACGCCAAGCCCAGCGACTTCTTCGGAGTCGACGAGGACGCGCAGCGCTTTCGCGCAGTTCATCGAGCGCTGGACCACGGCGAACGCGCGCTGGCAGTCGCCCAAGTTCCTGTTCGGCGAGTCGTACGGCACGACGCGGGCGGCCAACGTCGTCAACGTGCTGCAGAACGACGGGCTGGCGGTCAACGGCGTCGTGCTGCTCTCGTCGGCGCTCGACTACAACTTCTTGCCGATCGGCCAAGGCCCCGGGCAACGACTACGTCTACATCGGCTATCTGCCGACCGAAGCGGCCGTCGCGTGGTATCACCACAAGGTCGCCGGCAACCCGCGCGACCTGGGCCGCTTCGTCGCCGAGGTGCGCGCGTTCGCCGGCGGGCCGTACGCCCAGGCGCTGATGCTGGGCGACGCGCTCGACGCGCGCACCCGCGCGCAGATCGTCGCGCGGCTGCACGCGTACACGGGGCTGTCGGCGGACTACATCGAGCGCGCCGACCTGCGGATCAGCCCGAACCGCTTCCGCGACGAGCTGCTGCGCTCCGAAGGGCGCAGCGTCGGCCGGTACGACGGACGCTACACCGGCCACGAGATCGACCCCAACGGCACCGTACCGAGCTACGACTTCTCCGACACGATGACCTCAGCGGCGTACGTCGCCGCGTTCAACCACTACGCGCACGACGTGCTGCATTACGCCGAGGAGCGGCCCTACGACGTGCTCTCGTTTCAAGTGAACCGCGACTGGAAGTACCAGCGCGGCGAGGACGCCAACGCGGTGACCGTCGTCGCCGACCTCAAGTCGGCGATCGACGCAGAACCCGTACCTGCACGTCCTCTCCGCCAACGGCTACTTCGACCTCGCGACGGGATTCTACGGGACGGAGTACCTGCTCCACCACATGGGCCTCGACGCCGCCGAAAGCCGGCGCCTCCACTTCGCCTACTTCCCCAGCGGTCACGAGGTCTACCTGAACCACGACGCGCTCGTCCAGTTCAAAGCCGACCTCAGTCGTTCTACCGAACCGCCATCGCGCACTAATCGTCATCCCGAGCTGCACCCTGAACTTCTCGAAGGGTCCTTCGACGAGCTCGGATGACAAGGACTACATCGCGAGCTTCTCCATCGGGGAAGCCGTGCTGGGCGCGGCCTTCGTCGGCGTCGTTCTTGGCGGTCGACTTGTAGAGCTCGAGGTGGCCGTCGCCGGCGCGGTCCGCGTACTTGTCGCGCAGCGCCTGCAGCGCGACCTCGTCGAGCGGCGTGAAGCCGTCGGCGATGCGGACGTGATGGTCGAGCACCGCCTGGGAGTCGATCCCGGTGATCGTGGTCAGGACGCCCGGGCAGCGACATCGCGTAGCGCAGCGCGTCGTCGGGATCGACCTTGCCGGCCTCGAGCAGACGGCCTTCGGCGAACGCCTTCATCCCGAGCACCTTGATGCCGCGCTCGCGCGCGAGCGGCAGCACGTTCTTCTCGAAGCTGCGGTAGTTGGCGTCCATCACGTTGAGCGGCATCTGCGCGGTGTCGAACGGGAAGCCGCGCTCGATCATCTCGCGGTGGATCTCCGGACGCTTGTGGCCGGTGAAGCCGACGAAGCGCACCTTCCCGTCGCGCTTGGCGCGCTCGAGCGCTTCGACGACGCCGCCTTTGGCGTAGTGGCGCGCCGGATCGTCGTCGTAGACGCACTCGTGGACCTGCCACAGGTCGAGGTGATCGGTGCGCAACCGCCGCAGCGACTCTTCGAGCTGCTGCATCGCGACGTCGGCGCCGCGCCCGTGCGTGCAGACCTTCGTCATCAGGAACACGCGCGTCGCGGCGGTTGCCGTCCGCGAGCCCTTTGCCCATCCGCTCCTCGCTGACGTGCTCGTTGTACTCCCACGCGTTGTCGAGGAACGTGATGCCGGCGTCGATCGCGGCATGCAGCAGGCGGATGGCTTCCGACTCGTCCTTGACCATCCCCAAATGGTAGCCGCCGAAGCCGATCGCCGAGACGGCGACGCCCGGAGCAATCTCGCGTTGCGCAATCATGGGGGCCCTGTACCCAGCTCCGGCGAACCCGCTGGACCCGTGAGCTGGTTCGGCAAGATCAAGGCGGCCCTGTCGCGGACGCGCGAAGCGTTCGGCGGCGAGCTCGAAGAGATGGCGCTCGCTCGCCGTCCGGTCGACGAGGCCTTGTGGGACGACCTCGAAGAGATCCTGCTGCGCGCCGACTTCGGCGTGCCGACCACCACCAAGATCGTCGACGCGCTGCGCGTCGTCGCCAAACAGGACCGCTACGAGACCAGCGATCGCGTGGTCGCGCGCTTCCGGCGCGACGTCGAGAACTTTCTCACCCTACCCGGCATGGGGCTGCGGCTCGACGCGCAAGCCGGCGGTAATTCTCGTCGTCGGCGTGAACGGCAGCGGCAAGACGACGACGATCGGCAAGCTGGCCTCGATGCTGCGCGCGCAGCGCAAGCGCGTGCTCGTCGTCGCCGCCGACACGTTTCGGGCCGCCGCCGCGGAGCAGCTGGAGATTTGGGCGAAGCGCGCCGGCGCCGACTACGTGCGCGGCGCCGAAGGCTCCGATCCGTCGTCGGTCGTCTTCGACGGGATGAGCGCGGCCAAGGCGCGCGGCGTCGACGTCGTGCTGGTCGACACCGCCGGCCGGCTGCAAACGAAGACCAACCTGATGGAAGAGCTCAAGAAGATGCGGCGCATCATCGAGCGCGAGACCGGCGCCCCGCCCGCCGAGACGCTGCTCGTCGTCGACGGCACCACCGGCCAGAACGCGCTCTCGCAGTCGCGGCTCTTCAACGAGGCGACCCAGTTGACGGGCGTCATCGTCACCAAGCTCGATTCGACGGCGAAGGGCGGCGTGCTGGTCGGGATCGTCGATCAGCTCGTCGTCCCGGTGAAGTACATCGGGATCGGCGAGAGCCAAGACGCGCTCGCCCCGTTCGACGCCGCCCAGTTTACCAAAGCGCTGTTCGAACCGCGCCTGCCGCATGACGTCTGGAATTGACGAAGCCTCCCGTACTCGCCGTCATTGCCGCCGCTTCGATGATCGTTGGCACCGCGGCGGCGCGCGCAAATGGCGCCGGCTGCGGACATCTCGGCTATGCGGTCTGCGGCTCGGCATTCTGCCCGACTTGCCTAGTCTCAGTCAACTAGCGCCGTAAAGTTCGGGAACGCGAAGGTCGTCGGCGGGAGCGGCGACAGGAGCGGTGGACGCGGCTCGCTTTCTCTACCGCATGGCGAAGGGTGGTGCGTTCCGAGGGTTCGGGATTGCAATGGGAATACTGGTCGCGTTCGGCACGACCGCGGGCGCGGCCGATACGGCGACGCTTGCCCCTCGAAGTGCTCGGTGAACGCGTCCGATACGCCGTTGTTCAAATACTGACCGACGGCCCACGCGCCGCCGCGCCCGTCGGAATCCGACCGCGCCGAGCGCGGAGCAACCCGGCGGTAACGGCGCATGCATCGCGGGCCACGCACCGGAGCCGCCCCTCTGGGCCAGTCCATGCTGGCAGAGCGGCTCGCGCGTGCTGCCCACGGCGAGCGCACCGGCCGGCATCGCCGCCACCGCCGACAACGTCCCCAAGGGTGTGGACGATCGAGCCGTGCCCGAGTCCCGGGCGCACGGCGGCTCTGGGCGGTGTCGTCATGCTGCTGAACGGAACGGCCGTCGCGGTTCTCGTCAATCGTGGTAACGGTTGGCACGTCGAGCGCAGCTGAGTCGCGGCATGGCGAGCGAAACGATGCACATGCAGTGCAAGCAGAGACTGATGGCTGCGGCGATGGCCGTGCTGACTGAGGTCGTCGCGGCAGCGGCTCCTGCGTCGCCGGCCGGCGCGCCCGTGGTCGTGCCGCTGTACGTCGAGCGCGGGCCGCACGGCGATCCGCGGTTGGGGATCGACGTTACGATCGGGGAGCGCACGACGCGCGTCCTGCTCGACAGCGGCTCGGCGGGTTTGCGGGTGCTCGCGAACCAAGCCAGGCGCGTCTCCTCGGCGGACGGGTCGCAGCGCGACGGGCGGATACGGCAGCGGCCTCGCGCTGCAAGGCGAAGAGGCGACGGCGGCACTCGCCATTGGGCAGGCGCGCGGCGACGGTCTCCCGATCGAGCTCGTCGATTCATTCGGCTGTCAGGCGGAACGGCCGAATTGTCCGGCGGCCCACGGTGGAATACCTGAGATGTTCGGCGCGCTCTTCCCGGGGATTCTTGGGGTAAGCGCGATCGATCCGGCCGGCGGCCGATGCTGCGCGAACCCGCTACCTGCGCTAGCGGGCGGGATCGGCCGATCGTACGTCGTCCACGCGAACTTCGCCAACCCGGCGCTCACGCTGAATCCCGACGCGGCGACGGTCGCCGGGTTCACGATGGTCGAGGCGGCGGGCGGATCGGCGCCCCGCGCCTGCATCCGCATCTCCGGCGCCGAGCCGAGCGAAGTCTGCGGTGAGGTGCTGTTCGACACCGGCACGCCGCAGTGTCTCGTCGCGACGACCGGTGTCGGCCACGAGGGCGCCTTTCCGCCGCGGACGCCGATGATGCTCGCGGTCGGGCCTTGGACGCACGCGTTCGAAGTCGGCCGCGGACGCCGCTTCGCCTCACCATCCGGCACGGCGAGCGCAACGTGATCGTCGTCGGCCTCGCGATACCTGCAAGAGATTGACGTCTACTACGACACCGCCGGGAGTCGGCTCGGCCTGTCGCCAAGTTAGATCGGAGCGGAGCGGGCTCTCGGTTGATGTACCGCCGCCTGAACGCGAGGATCGGGAGTCGAGATGAGAACGAAGCGGCGACTCGGTGCGATCGTGGCGCTCTGCGCCTTTGCCGCCGCACTGTCGCCGGCGTCGGCCGCCCCGCAAGACGACGTTCGTACCGCCACGGTCGACGCGCTCCAAGCCAAGACGGCCGTTCCGCGGGCGACGATTCACGTGCGCTACGTCGTCGCCGCCGGGCGCTGGGGCTTTGCGTCGTGGAAGATCGTCGGCGGCGACGGCGGCGACATGGTGCTTATGAAGAGCGACGGCGTGTGGCACGAGTTCGGACAGGGCAGCCCGCATATGAGCGCGCACGTGCTGCAACGCTTCGGCGTGCCTCCGCCGATCATCCTAACCTTCGCCAACGGGACGTGCCCGGTTCCCGCCCAATCGGTGGCGGCGGGCTACACGGTCGACAGCGTCTCCGTTCGCCGGTATGACGGCAACGGCAAACAGGTCGACACGGCGACACCCTGCCGCTAGCCGCGCTTTTTCTTGGCTGACGCATCGCCGTTGCCGGTTATCGAGCCCGCTTCGAGTGCACAAAGTGCACCAGCCGGCTATCGGTGGTACATCGTCAGGGACTGGGAGCACGTGTATACGGGCAAGGCGTCTGGTGTGGCGCGCGGCGCCAATGTAGACGCTGCGTTTGAACCGGATCAGCTCATCTTCGAACAAAATGTGGGCGACACGCTTCGTCAACGTGATCCTCGCCATCCAGGCGAAGAGTCGCAGATTTTGTTGCCGAGTTCGTTCAAACTGCCTTCAGACGTTGCGGCGCTCAGGGTTGGCCCGACGCCATCTGCCTTGCCAGGCAAGACGCCGCTCGATTTTTCGCGGATTGCGTTTATTCCAGAAGCTCTTCCCGCTAATGCCCCAAATGGTTATACGGCATACACGTCCGTTTGCCCCGGGCTCGTGTTTACGGGAGTCGTGACAGACGTTCGTGGCGGTGCTACCTCGTTTTACCTCATGGGTTCGGGTCTGAAGATCCGACGCGCTGAACGCGGGGACGAAGCGTCACATGTGTTGCTGCCTAGCAGCCTGGTGCTGCCAGAGTCCCTAAGGCGGCGTCCAGACTGACCGCGCGGCGGTCGGCGCGTTCGCGTCCGCCGCCTAACCGACGTCGCCGCTCCCGGCCGCCTCCTCGTAACCGTCGATGACCCGACCGAAGACGTCGAGGAAGCCCAGCGGCTCCGTATCGCGCACGCGCGCGGCGAGCGCGTCGCACAGCGCGTGCCAGCCGGCGCCGACGCGGCCGCGAAACTCGGGCTGCACGCCGCTATGCGTGAGGACGAGCAGCGTTCCGTCGTCGTGCGGCGCGAGCTCGAAACGCACGACCGAAGGATCGGGCCGCCACGCCTCGTGCTGTGACGAGAGCCAGGTGTATGCCAGTGCGCGCGGCGGATCGTACGTCTGCACGATCGTTTCGATCGTGTCGTCGTTGGCGAGCAGCGTCAACGTCGACGCCGCACCGGCCGTCGATGCGATCTCGCCGCGGCCGAGCCACGTCGCCAGCAAGCCGCGCTCGGTGAGGTAGGCCCAGACGCGCTCGGGCGGCACCGGCAAAATGCGTTCGAAGCGTACCGCTCCGGCGGCGGGGAACGTGCCGAGCTCGCCGTAGCGCGGACCGATCTCCGCGTAGCGCGCGTCGGCATCGGGACCGCCCGCGCCCGCGACTTGCGCGACGAGCGTATCGAGGTGCGCGTGCCAGCCTGCGCCGATCGTGGTGTACGAATCCGCCGGGAGCGCGCGGTGCGTCAGCGTGAGGCGCACGCGCTCGCCGACGGACTCGAGCTCGAAGCGGACGACCGAGTCGCGGATGGCGCCGCCCGGGGCATGCAACTCGATCCAGTCGTATTCGAGCACGTGCGGCGGGTCGTACACGCGCGTGCGGAACGTGAGCCCACCGCCGGGCTCACCGTCCTCGCCTTCCCAGGTCGTGGTTCGCTCACCGCCGATCTCGGAGGGAACGTCGCCCGGGCCGATCCATGTTGCCTTGAGGTCGGACTCGGTGAGATACGCCCAAACGCGCTCGATCGGACCGGGCAGATCGCGTTCGAAACGGATGGTGTGTGCGTCGAGCAGGGTACCGAAGTCGTTCGCGGTCGTCTTTTCGATCATGGTGCTTTCCCCGTGCCGCTCTCGGCGGCGAGTTGCGCTTCGAGCGCGTCGAGACGGCCCGACCAGAAGCGGCGGAAGCGCGCGAGCCAGGCGTCGAGCTCGGCGAGCCCGCGCGGGTCGAGTGCGTAGATGCGGCGCTGCGCGTCACGGCGGACGTGGACGAGCCCGGCGTCGCGCAGCAGGCGCAGATGCTGCGACACGGCCGGCGCGGTCATGTCGAACCGGCGGGCGATCTCGCCGGCAGGAAGCTCGCGCATCGCGAGCATCTCGACGATGCGGCGCCTGGTCGGATCCCCCAAAGCGGCAAAGCCGTGCATGGGCAAATAATATAGCAATCGCTTAAATAAGTAAAGACCTAATAATATGAACCATCGAACAGAGGTTCGATGGCCGCCTGCCTCGAAACGGGGAGCTAACGACGCGCCCTTGCCGGCGCGGGAGCAGCGTGGGAATCCCGGATGACGGCTTCGCACCCTGCCACGCATATGGCATTACGGCGCGGTACCGTCGGAATCAACAACCGACAGCATTCGCCGCACGGAGCATCCATGGCCGACGAAAAGCAAATCGCCCTCTCGAACGCGCTGGCTCAGATCGAGCGCCAATTCGGTAAGGGCTCCATCATGAAGATGGGCGAGTTCACCGACAGAATGGCGTTCGACGTCATCTCAACCGGGTCGATCGCGCTCGACCTCGCGCTCGGCGTCGGCGGGTTGCCGCGCGGACGCGTCGTCGAGATCTACGGACCGGAGTCGAGCGGAAAGACGACGCTCGCGCTGCACGTGATCGCCGAGGCGCAAAAAGCCGGCGGAACGGCAGCCTTCGTCGACGTCGAGCACGCCCTCGACCCGACCTACGCGCAAGCGCTGGGGATCGATCTCGACAACCTGCTCGTCTCGCAGCCCGACGCCGGAGAACAGGCGCTCGATATCGCCGAGATGCTCGTCCGCTCGAACGCGGTCGACGTCGTGGTGGTCGACTCGGTCGCCGCGCTGGTCACCAAGGCCGAGCTCGAAGGCGACATGGGCGACACGCACGTCGGCCTGCAGGCGCGCCTGATGTCGCAGGCGCTGCGCAAGCTCACCTCGGCGATCTCGCGCTCGAAGTGCGTCATGATCTTCATCAACCAGCTGCGCGAGAAGGTCGGCGTGATGTTCGGCAGCCCCGAGACCACCTCGGGCGGCCGCGCGCTCAAGTTCTACGCCTCGGTCCGGCTCGACGTGCGCAAGCTCGAGCAGATCAAGGTCGGCCAGGACGTGGTCGGGACGCGCACCCGCGTCAAAGTCGTCAAGAACAAGGTCGCCCCGCCGTTCCGCACGGCCGAGTTCGACATCACCTACGGCAAGGGGATCTCGAAGATGGGCTCGATCATCGACGTCGCGCTCGAGCGCAACATCATCGGGAAGTCGGGCTCGTGGTACACCTACGGCGAGCAGCGCATCGGTCAGGGACGCGAGAACGCCAAGGCGTACCTCGAAGAGCACACCGACGTCGCCGACGAGATCTCGACCAAGATCCGCGAAGCGCTCAAAGCGACGGTCTCGACCAACGGGATCGCCAAACCCGTCGGCGCCGTCGCAGCAACGGACGACGACTAGCCCCTTCGTCTAACTGCAGCCCTTCGACGTGGCTCAGGGTGACAGACAGGTCAGATGCTGCCTGCGAGCGGCGAACGGCTGCTCGACTGACGGCGTTGCGCATGTTGGCGCAACGCCGTCTCACCGAGGCGCAGTTGTTCGCGAAGCTCGAGCGCAAAGGGTTCGACGCGGAGGTGGCTGCGGCCGCCGTCGCGTCGTGCAAACGCGACCGGCTGCTCGACGACGCGCTCTATGCCGCGCTCTACATCGAAGGCCGCCGCGCCCCGCTCGGCGACAGCCGGCTGGTCGCCGAGCTCGTCAAGCGCGGGATCGACCGCGACGCGGCGCGCGAGCGGGTCGCCGAGTCGAGCCCGACCGAGTCCGAGCGGATCGCAGCCGCGTACGCGCGGCTGCGACGAACGCAACCGTCGGTGTCCTACGCGTCGGCGGCGCGGCGACTGGAGCGGCTCGGATTTCCCGCATCGTCGATCTATCGCGTGCTGCGCGAGCACGCCGGGGCGGATCTCGGCGACGTGCTTGCCGGCCTTATCTAGCTCAGTCAGCCTTGCGGGGTCCTCATAGGATTCTGCGCAGATCGAACAGCAGTCCGATGAATGCGACCGTCCACGCCACCAACGCAGCCGCAAACATCACCCGCGGCAGGAAGCCCAAGAAGGGCAGCTCGAGCGCGGACAGCATTTGCTGGGTAGCCACGGTGTACATACCTAAGGGAAAGACCGCTCCCCAGTACAGCGGATCGTAGCGCAGCGGAAACCGCCGAATGACATAGCGCCAGATGCCGAGCGTGATCAGCATGGGGATCCACCACATTCCTGTCGCCCAGTACATTACGGTGAACCCTTTGAGAAACGGGAGAAGGGAGGCCAAGAACGGCGCGTCCGGCGTGTTCTGCACGAGCAGTGCTCCGGCAAGAGTGGAGATCGCCATAGCGCCCATCGTTATCCAAGACGGCGGCGTCAGATCGCTCGCCACGAAAGTGAAGAAGAGATAGCGATAAAAAATCAGCGAGATGAGCCAGGTATAAAGCATGCCGCCCCACAGCCACATCGCGAGCGCGCAGAAGTTCAGCTCAAGCCGATACGGCTGCGGCCACTCCCGGGCGATGAGCGCCCCCAGGACGGCGATAGACTGTGTCGCGACGACTGCGAGAAGCCACGAGCCGGTGATCCCCTCCTGAAGCAGCGGCTTCTCGCTCTTGATCGTAAATGCCGCGAAGACGGTGTAGGTGATGGCCGTCCAAAGCACGATACCTGCGACTAAGAATACGGTTGCCGCCGGTACGTTGCCGGCAATCAATCGCAGCTGAGCGCCGATGATGCACGTCGCCGCGACGATCGTAAAGAAACCTGTCCCACGCCGATGATCGGTCACATCGGCGATGAACGCGGGCGTGTGACGGACGCCGCGGACGATCGTGAGTACGACCAGTACCGCATAGGCAACGCCGTTCAGCACGAAGAGCGATACGGCCAGCACGCTCAGATGAAAACCCAGCGCCGCGATGGAGACGATGCCGGTCGCCATCACCAACCCGAAATACGCCGGCGAGAGGGTTCTTACGGCGTCCGAACCGGTCGGCGCGCTGGATGGCGCGAGGCTCTCTCCAGCCGCATTCGGCTGCCGCTGCATCGTGAAGCCGATTTGCTCACCGGTCGAGGCTTTCCTCGGTGAACGACCGAAAAGCGACTTAAGGAATCACCCAGATCGCATCGGTCGCCGGAGTTCTGGTTGAAATCGTATTGAAAGTTCGGCGGATCGCGATCCACATGCGGCCAGTAGATCAAGACGACGCGCGTCTTACCGAAGATGACGTTCGGCGGCAGCCCGCTGCACAACTGGTACTGCGCGACGATCCCGGCCAGGTACTTCGCGATGATGATACTCTGAAGCGGCGAGTCGGAAAGCATCGGTCCGCTATCGAAACAACTCAGCCGCCGGCCGTCGAGCGCAACACGGTACCGGACGTGGCGAGGATCTGCCTTGCGTCGGTGGGTCGCCGCGGATTGTCGTAGAGAAGAGTCGGCGAGGCGACGGCGCTTCCACCTCCGCTCACGATCGTAAGCAGGAGGATGGCGGCGGTTGCCCACCGGCGCGCGGTGCGAAGCACTACAGTACCGTCGTGAGGCAAGGAGTTGGCGGCCGATTTTCGGTGCCTGGGGAACCACGTCCCCCGGAGGGTTCCAGTCGGAGTAGCCTTGACGTGCGGCTTCTCGACCTCGGAGGTGCTCCTGCCGATCCTCTGTAGGTGAGACCTCTCCGAGGATTCCCCAGGGTCGCATGGTAAGGTGCCGGTAACGATGCGATACCCGATCGTTCGGGCGGTGCTTTGCACTCTCGCGACCCTCGCTTTGCTCGCACCTCGGCCCGTCTCGGCGATCGAGCTCGACGCAATCTCGAAGGCCGCGGCCGGCTACACCGTCGCCGACCCGAAGCTCGAGTCGATGTACCGGAACGCCCTGCTCGACACGAACCGGCAGGTGACCGTCGCCTCGGACGGCACGGCGTACATCAAGACCGGCGACATCCCTGCCGAGTGGCTGCGCGACGCCAGCGTCCAGGTGCGGCCGTACCTGTTCTTCGCCAAGGGCGACATGCAGGTCGATGCGCTGCTGCGCGGCACGATCGCACGCATGGGCAAGTACTTGCAGGTCGATCCATACGCCAACGCTTTCACCCTCGACTACCGCGTGTGGGAGCGCAAGTTCGAGCTCGACTCGCTGGCCTATCCGATCACCCTGGCCTGGACGTATTGGAAGCAAACCGGCGACGCGTCGGTCTTCACCGGCGACCTGTCGCTCGGATTCGACAGCGCGCTCGCCACGATGGAACGCGAGCAAGATCACCCGCGCAACTCGACCTACACCGAGAAGGAGCTCGTCAACGGCGGCAAGGGGAATCCGGTCGCCTACACCGGGATGATCTGGACCGGATTCCGGCCCTCCGACGACGCGTGCACCTATGATTACCTCATCCCGTCGGAGATGATGGCGGTCGTTGCGCTGGGGAATCTCGAAGAGATCGAGCGCGACGTCTACCACAACGTCATCAAAGCCCAGCGCGCCAAGGCGTTGCGCGACGAGGTGCAGACCGGGATCCAAACCTACGGCGTACAGTTTACGCCGAACTACGGCTACATCTACGCCTATGAGGTCGACGGGCTCGGCAACAAAATCTTCATGGACGACGCCAACGTTCCGTCGCTGCTGTCCGCGCCGTACCTGGGCTACACCAAGCCCACCGCGTTCGTCTACCGGAACACGCGCAAGTTCTTGCTGTCCAAGGACGACCCGACGTATTACGTCGGCAAGTTCGCCCGCGGAATCGGCTCGCCGCACACCAGCGACAACTATGTCTGGCCGATCGCCATGCTGATGCAAGGGTTCACCGCGTCGAGCGACGGGGAGCGCAAGGACGTGCTCAACCAATTGCTCGCCTCCGATCCGGGCGATCACCTGCTGCACGAATCGTTCAACCCCGATGACCCGAGCAAGTTCACCCGTACGGATTTCGGTTGGCCCAACGCGCTCTTCAGCGAGTACGTGATGACCCAGTTCGAAGGCGTTCCGCCGTTGCCGGTGGGATCGACCGCCGACCTCGACTTCCGCGGAGATTAACCCCGTGAGCGTGCTCCACGACGCGCCTCCGGATCCCAAGCGTCCGGTCGACATCGTGGTGGGGATTCAGTGGGGCGACGAGGGCAAGGGGCGCGTCGTCGATCTGCTCGCGCGTGAGTACGCGGCGATCGCGCGGTTCGGCGGCGGCGACAACGCGGGCCATTCGATCGAGGTCGGCGATACGAAGCTCGCCCTGCACATCGTGCCGTCGGGCGTGCTGGTCGAGAACACGAAGCTGCTGATCGGGGCGGGAACGGTCGTCTCGTTGCAGGGGCTGGCGAGCGAGCTCCTCACGCTCGAGCGGATCGGCGTCGACGTCGCCCGGATCTCGATCTCGGCCCGCGCGCACGTGGTCTTTCCGTATCATGCGACGCTCGACCAGCTGGCCGAGAAGCAGCGCGGCGGAGCGGCGATCGGGACGACCGGCCGGGGGATCGGCCCGGCCTACGTCGACCGCGTCGCGCGGCTGGGCATCGCCTTCGGCGATCTGGCCAAGCCCGAAGCGCTGGCCACCAAGATCCGCCACGCGCTGATCGGCCCGCGCGCCGCTCTTTGCCGCCGCCGACGATCTGCCGCGCGAAGAGGACGTGATCGGCGAAACGCTCGCGCTGGCCAAACGCATCCTGCCGCACGTGGTCGACGACCTGACCTGGCTCGACGGGGCGCTGGCCAACGGCGGACGGCTGCTGGCCGAGGGCGCGCAGGGCACGATGCTCGACGTGACCTTCGGAACCTATCCGTTCGTCACCAGCTCGCAGACCGTCGCCGGCGGCGCCTGCACCGGACTGGGGATCGGCCCGACCGCGATCGGTCGCGTGCTCGGCGTCGCGAAGGCCTACTGCACGCGCGTCGGAGGCGGACCGTTCCCGTCCGAGCTGCTCGACGAGCGCGGCGAGCGGCTGCGCGCGCAAGGGCGCGAGTTCGGCGTCACGACCGGCCGGCCGCGCCGCTGCGGCTGGTACGACGCCGTCGGCGCGCGCTACGCCGCCCGGCTCAACGGCCTCGACGCCTTGTTCGTGACCAAGCTCGACGTGCTCTCGGGCTTCGATCGGATCGGTCTGGTGACCGGCTACCGGCGGTCCGACGGCAACGTGTGCGGGGTCGAAGCGATGGGCGAGCCCCGCCTCGAGGTCGACGTCGAGGAGCATCCCGGCTGGAGCGACGATCTGCGCGGGGTCCGGCGCATCGCGGACCTGCCCGCCGCCGCGCGCGCCTTTCTCGACCGTCTGGCCGAGCTCACCGGCGTCCCGGTCGCGGCCGTCTCGGTCGGCCCGGAGCGCTCGGCGCTCGCGACCTGATGTTCGGTAAAGACCGCATCACGTCGGGCCGATAGTATCGAGGAGTGCCGGGCACGGATGCCTGGTGGAACGGGCCATGGTCGGCATCCCCGAGGCGTCTTGTACGCCCCGTCTAGGTGGCATTTGGATCGTCTGACCTTGTCCGCCGCGTCGTACCCCGCTCGCATTCGCGAGTGGTGGGGCGCCCAGGCTGCCGCGAACCGCATGATCTACGGCGCGATCGCGATCGCCGTGGTCCTGGCATTGGCATTCTTTGCCGCCATGCGGCTGCGCGGACCCGACTACGCCGTGCTGTTCTCGAACATGCAGCCCGACGAGGCGAACGCCGTCATCCAGAAGCTCGACGCGGAGAAGATCCCGCACCGGCTCGCCGACAGCGGCGCCACGATCCTGGTCCCGCACGAAGACGTCTACGAGCAGCGCGTGCAGCTCGCCGGCCAAGGCATCGTCAAGGCGGGCGGCGGGACCGGCTTCGAGTTGTTCGATCGCACGAACCTCGGAATGACCGACTTCCAGGAGAAGATCGCCAAGACGCGCGCGACCGAAGGCGAGCTGCAGCGCACGATCTCGGGGCTCACGCCGGTCCAATCCGCCCGCGTCCACATCGCGACGCCCGAGGCGTCGCTGTACTCGACCACCCAGCAGCCGACGACGGCCTCGGTCGCGATCCAGACCAAGCCCGGGATGCAGCTCGGCGCGCAAGAGGTTCGCGGCATCACCCAACTCGTCGCCGGCGCGGTCGAGGGGCTCAAGCCCGAGAACGTCACGATCGTCGATCAGAACGGAACGATCTTGCGGCCGTCGGCGCTCGACGCGGGCGGCGTGCTTTCCGACGCGTCCAACGCGCTCAAGCTGACCCAAGACCAGCTCGTCGCCAAAGAGAAATACGAGTCCGACCTGCAGCAGTCACTGCAAGGCCTGCTCGACGTGACGATCGGCGCGCACCGCTCCGCCGTGCGCGTCGCCACGCAGATGGACTTCGACGCGAACTCGACCGAGACCGAGTCGTACGCGCCCCAGGGCACCGTCCGCTCGCAGCAGAGCGAGCGCGAAGCATATACCGGTAACGGCGGCGCGCGCGCGGCCGCGATCGGGGTGCCCGGGACGACGAGCAACGTACCGACGTATCAGGGAACGCAGAGCCAGCCCGGCGCGGGACGCTACACGAAATCGAAGACGACCACCAACTACGAAGTCACCAAGGCGCTGGCCAAGCACGTCGACGCGCCGGGCAAAGTCACCCGCCTGTCGGTAGCCGTGCTGGTGAACGCGCCCGCGCCCGCAACCGGCACCAATGCGGCGCCGGCCGCCGTACGTCGTCTCGGCGACCGACGTCGCGAAGATTCGCAACGCCGTCGCGGCCGCCGCCGGGATCGATCCGGCCCGCGGCGACCAAGTGTCGGTCGAAGCGATTCCGTTCGCGACGACGCCCGAAGCGCTCGCCGCCGCGCGCGCGGCATCGACGACGGTGCTCGGCATCCCGACCGTACCGTTCGTCGCCCTGCTCGTCATCGCGGGCATCGCCGCCGCCGGCTTCGGCCTGGCGTTCCTGCGCCGCCGCACCTTCCGCCCAAGCTCGGACCTGCCGACGTTCGACTCGTCACTGGCCGAAGAGCTCCCGTCGTTCGAAGAGCATCCCATGCTCGACGGCACGCCGGCGATCGCCGCGCCGATTCGCTCGGCCGCCGACCTCACCCGCGAGCAGATGATCGAGTACGTCACGACCGTCGCTCAAGAGAACCCCGACAGCATCGCCAAGCTCGTCAAACTTTGGTTGGCCGAATAACATGATCACCGACAAGCCGATCCTCACCCTGGGCGACGAACCGCACGGATTCGTCGTACCTCGACGCGTACGCCCCGCCGGTCGTCGCCGACATCACCGGGCCCGAGAAGGCGGCGATCCTGATGATCACCATCGGGCTCGAGCTGTCCGCCGGCGTCTTCAAGTTCTTGCGGCAGGACGAGGTCGAACGCATCGTGCTCGAGATCGCCAAGATCTCGACCGTACCGATCGACAAGCGCGACTCCGTCGTCCAAGAGGCGTACCAGCGCGCGATCGCGCTCAAGTACATCAACGAGGGCGGGATCGAATACGCGAAGGAGATCCTCGAGCGCTCGTTCGGCGCCGGTCAAGCCGACGACATGACGAACCGGTTGTTCGCGGCGCTCAAGCACGGCAACCCGCTCGAGCTGGTGAAGAAGACCGAGCCCGCGCAACTGCTCGAGTTCATCAAAGAAGAGCACCCGCAGACGATCGCGCTGATCCTGGTCTACATGTCGCCCGACCAGGCCGGCGCCGTGCTCTCGCAGCTCGAATCCGAGCTGCAGGGCGAGGTCGCCATGCGGATCGCGATCCTTCAAAAGACCGCACCGGAGATACTCGAGCAGCTCGACGAGCTGTTGGGAAGGCGGCTGTTGGTGAGCGGTTCCGACTTCACCAAGGCCGGCGGCGTGCAGTCGCTCGCGTCGGTGATGGGTTTCGTCGACCGCGAAACCGAACGCAACATCCTCGAGGGTCTGGCCAAGCGCGATCCGGCGGTCGCCGAAGAGGTCAAGAACCTGCTGTTCGTCTTCGAGGACATCATCAGCCTCGACGACCGCGCGATCCAGCGCGTCCTCAAGGAGGTCGACGGGAAGGATCTCGCGCTGGCGCTCAAGACCGCCAACGACGACCTGCTGTCGCGCATCTATAAGAACATGTCCATCCGCGCGGCGACGACGCTGCGCGAGGACATCGAGGTCCTCGGCCCGGTCCGGGTGCGCGAGGTCGGCAAGGCCCAGCAGAACATCGTCGACGTGATCCGCACGCTCGAGGAGAACGGCCAGATCGTCATCGCCCGCGGCGGGAAAGAAGACCGGATCGTATAGATCGTGGGTCGTGTTGTAAAGGGCGCGCGGTTTCGGGACGAGCGGTACGCGCTTGAAGTTCCCGAGATCGCCGTGCCGCCGATCGAGCTGCCGAGCGCCGACGACTTCGAGTCGCCGGGCGCTTTCGGCTTTGAGGACGGCGACGGCGGAGGATTGCTGCTCGACGGCCCGCTGCTCGACGCGCCGGCGCGCCCGTCCGTCGACGTCGACGCGATCCGCGCTCAGGCGCAGACGCTGCTCGACGACGCGGCGCGTAACGCCGAGCTCCTGTTGTCCGACGCGCACGACCGCGCGCGCGCGCTGATCGAGGACGCTGCCGCGCGCGCCGACTCGATCGCCCAAGACGCGCGCAAACGCGGGCACGACGAGGGCAACGCCGCCGGGCGCGAGGCGGCCGACGCGGCGATGGACGACATGCTCGCGACGATGCGCGGGCTGCTCGAGATGGCGCGCGTCGAGCGGAGCAAGCTCATCGAGGACGCCGAGCCCGAGCTGGTCCGGCTCGCCTTCGGCATCGCCGAGCGCGTCCTTCACCAGCAGGTCGCGCTCGACCGCGGCGTCGTGATCGAGATGGCGAAGGTCGCGATCGCGCGCCTCATCGAGCGCGACACGGTCACCGTGCGCGTGAACCCCGCCGACCTCGAGGGCATGCGCGAGCATCGCGACGAGCTGATCGCGATCGGCGATATCCGCAACCTGCGGGTCGTCGAGGACAAGCGCGTCGACCGCGGCGGCGTGGTGATCGACAGCGACACCGGGACGATCGACGCGCGGATTCGCACGCAGCTCGACGAGGCGCGCAAGATCCTGCACATCGACGACGACGTGGTGATCGAGCCCGCCCCGGCCGAAACGAACGTCAAGGCCGCCTTCACGACCGCGCGCGCGTCATGAGTCCCGTCTTCGACGCTACCCGCTACGTCGACGATCTGCTCGACGCCGACCTGATCCGCACGAACGGCAAGGTCAGCCAAGTGATCGGAACGGTGATCGAATCGAACGGGCCGCCGATGGCGATCGGCGAGACCGCTTCGATCGCCTACAAACGCACGGCGAAGCCCGTGCTGGCCGAAGCGGTCGGTTTCCGCGACGCCAAAGTGCTGCTGATGCCGCTGGGCGAGCTGGGCGGCATCGCCGCCGGCTCGGACGTGGTCGCGCTCGGCAAGCCGATGCAGATCGGGCTGTCCGACCGACTGCTGGGGCGCGTGATCGACGGGCTCGGACGCCCGATCGATGGGCTCGGTCGCGATCGTCGACGCGCGCCGGGCCGAAGTCGGCGGCGCGCCGCCCAGCGCGATGCACCGCCGGCGGGTCACCGAGCCGCTCGGCGTCGGCGTGCGCGCCATCGACGGGCTGCTGACGGTGGGCAAGGGCCAGCGCGTCGGAATCTTCGCCGGCTCGGGAGTCGGCAAGTCGACCGTGCTCGGCATGATCGCGCGCAACACCGAGGCCGACGTGAACGTCATCGCGCTGGTCGGCGAGCGCGGCAAGGAAGTGCGCGACTTCCTCGAGCGCGATCTCGGCGCGGCGGGCCTCAAGCGGTCGGTCGTGATCGTCGCGACGTCGGATCAACCGGCGCTGGTCCGCATCAAAGCCGCGTTCGTCGCCACGCGGGTCGCCGAATTCTTCCGCGACGCCGGACTCGACGTGATGCTGATGATGGACAGCGTCACGCGCTTTGCGATGGCGCAGCGCGAAGTGGGCCTGGCGATCGGCGAGCCGACGACGACCCGCGGCTACACGCCGTCGGTGTTCGCGCTGCTGCCCAAGCTGCTCGAACGGACCGGGACGTCCGAGCACGGGACGATCACCGCGCTCTACACCGTGCTCGTCGACGGCGACGACCTCAACGAGCCGGTCGCCGACGCCGTCCGATCGATCCTCGACGGTCACATCGTGCTGTCGCGCAAGCTCGCGGCGGCGAACCACTACCCGGCGATCGACGTGCTCGGTTCGGTCAGCCGCGTGATGCCCGACGTCGTGCCCGCCTCGCACCTCACCGCCGCATCGACGGTTCGCGACATCCTCGCGACGTACCGCGAAGCCGAGGATCTGGTCAACATCGGCGCCTACGTGGCGGGCTCGAACCAGCGGGTCGACCACGCGCTCGCGCGGATCGATCAGGTGCGCGCCTTCCTGCGCCAGGGGATCTACGACCGCTCCCGCTTCGACGACGCGCAGCGCGCGATACTGGCGCTGGGATGAGGGCGGCGCGGTGAAGTTCCGGTTCCGGCTCGAACCGGTGTTCGGGCATCGCGCCCGCATCGAGGGCGAACGGGCCGGGGAGCACGCACGGATGCTGGCCGACCAGTTGGCCGCACAAACCGTGCTCGACGAGATCCGGGCCAAGCGCGACGTGCTGCGCGACCGGCTCGTGCGCGAGCACGCGGAGTTCGACGCCGAGACGCTGCGCTCGACGTACTCGCACCTCGACTATCTCGACCGGGCGATCGTCTTGGCGGCGCAGCGCGTCGACGCGTGCATCGCCGAAACCGAGCGCGCACGGCTGCGGCTGGTCGACGCCGCGCGCGACCGCAAGGTGCTCGAGACGCTCAAAGAGCGGCGTCGCGAGACGTTCCTGCTCGACGCCGCGCTGGCCGATCAGCGCGAGCTCGACGACCAAAACGCGCGGCTCTTCGACCGCGCGCAGGCCTACGAAGGATTTTCGCCGTGATCGTCACCCGTCAACGTAAACGCCGGACCGGGATCGGCCGCATCGTCATCCCGCTGGCGATACTCGCCGTGCTGGGATTCGTGTTGGGCTGGCCGCCGTCGCGCCACGCCATCGCGACCGGCCCGCTCAAGCCCGCCTGGACGACCGGCGCCGCCGCCGTGAACGTCGCGACGCGACCCTTCACCTTTGCCGCCCAGCAGCAGTCGATCGCCGATCGCAACCGCGAGATCCGCGACCTCACCGCACGCTTGGAACGCCAGCGCCAGGCGACGACCGAGGCGCAAGCGCGAGCCGGGCAGCTCCAAGCGCAGCTGACCGCCGCGATCGAGCGAACCGCACGTCGTGCCGCTGGCCGCACCCCGGCCGATCCGGACCGCCGCGCTGCGCAGCACGGCCGTCGCGGCGTCCTCGCCCGACGACCGGCGTCTCGCCGCGACATGGGCGGCGATGGAGCCGGAAAAGGCGGCCGCCGTCGTACAGCGACTTCCCGACGGGCAGGTCACGCGCGTGCTGGCGCAGATGGACGCCGACAGCGCCGGCGCGATCATGGACGCGTTGCCCACCCGGATCGCGGCGCGGCTCAGCCAAGCCGTCGCTCAGGTCTCGCCCGGCGCGGACCGATAGACGAAAGAGGCGGCCGCATGGGACGTCCGCCCGACCATTCCACGAGAGGAGGTGACACTCTGAACGCAATCACGACCATCAGCACGCACGTCGCAACGGGCGCGGATTCCGGCACGCCGGCGGCGCCGGCGCCGGCGGACGGAAACGATGGTACGCTCTTCAAGGCGCAGCTCGGCGACACGCTCGCCGCGCGGTCCGCCGCGAACGTCGACGTCGCTTCGGCCGGCACAACCCCGGCTCCGAGCGCTGCCGATGCGCTCGCGCGCACGGTCAAGGCGAAGCTCGATGCGGGTGCATCGCTGAGCGACGTCATCGCGCAGTTGGCGAGCTCGCTCGCGGCCTCGGTCGCGGCTCAACTCGGCATCTCGCCGCTTGCGGCGCGGCAGCGATTGACGCAGGCCTTCAGCCAGGCGCTCCAGCCGACGGACACCGGGCCGCCGGGCAGTAACGCCGAGAGGGCGTCAGCCCTCGTATCGAGGTTTCGGCAGATCGCCGAGCTCGCGACGAGGGTGACGAACGGAGACCAGGGGCAACCGATCAGACAGATCGCAGGAAACAGCTCGGACGCCGGTACGGCGAAAGCGAATCCAGCCCCCGACCCAGACGCCATCCTCCGCGATGCGCAGCAGGCGCTCGCGAACGCGCCGGCCGTCGCCGGCACCGGCAAGCGCGGCACCGCTCGCGCGCGCCGTCGCGGCGGCGAGCGACGGACGAACCGTCGGCGTTCGCGCCGCTGCAGGCGATCGGGCCCGGCGGCGACACCCCGCTCGGCCGCATCCTCACGCGCGCCGCGCTCTCCGATCCGTCGCGAACCACTCCGGTCGACACGCCGATCGACGGCGCGTCGCACCGCTCGGCCGGCGGCGTGCAACCCGTCAGCCAGCCGGTCCTCGGACCGTCGATCGGCGCGGGCACCAGCTCGGCCGACGCAGCCGTCGAAGCGTTCGTCGCCGCGTTCGCAAGCGCGCTCGCGCACAACGGCGACGGCGGCGCGCAGCGACACGGCGGCGACCTCGCGGTGCCGGACGTAGCGACCGCGGCGCACACGCCGGCCACTACCACCCAGCCCGTGTCGCCGTTCGTGGCTCAGGCCGCGCACGACGCCGTTTCGATCGCTCCGCCCACGCCGCCTCAGACGATGCCGCAGCCGCGGCCCGTCGACGCGAACGCGGTCGTCGATCAGATCCTGCGCGGGATGACGATCCGCACGACCGACGGTCAGTCGGAAGTGCGGCTGCGGCTCGTCCCCGAGCAGCTCGGCGACGTCAGCATCAAGCTGGTCGTCTCGGGCGGTTCGGTCGACGCGTCGATCACCGCGCACACCGCGGACGCGCAGAGCGCGCTCGCCGGTGCGCAGACCCAACTCGCGAAGTCGCTGGCGGATGCCGGGCTGAAGCTCCAGAGCTTCAGCGTCGGTCTCGCCGGCGGCGGCTTCGCCGATCCCCGCGATCAGTCGCGGCCCAACGACCAGTCCGCTCGAACCGCACCGCGGCGCATCGGCGCCGTCGAGGCGGCCGAGACGGACGCGTCGCCGGACCCGTCGCTGCTCGCGGTTCCGAGCTTCGGTCCGCCGATCTATGCGGCGAATCCGGCGCTCGGCGCCCTGAACTACCTCGTCTAGCCAAAAGGAACGCGTATGTCCAGCGTCACCGGATCGACCGGCGGTCTTCCGATCGACGGCCTGATCAATCAGAACAAGACGGCGGCACCGGGCTCGTCGTCGCTCACCTCGCAACTCGGGGAGACGGCTTTTCTCCAGCTCCTCACGACGCAGTTGCAGAACCAAGACCCGCTCAATCCGATGGACGACACCCAGTCGGTGGCGGAGCTCGCGCAGTTCTCCGCCGTCCAGGCGACCACGTCGTTGAACGATTCGTTCAGCTCGTTCGAATCGAACTTCTCCGTGATGCAGTCGGCCGGACTTCTCGGCAAGACGGTCTCGGCGCAGTCGACCGATGCGAGCGGCAACGTGAGCACCGTCACGGGCACCGTCAAGACGATCTCCGTCATCAACGGCACTCCCGAGTTCACGCTCGTCGACGGAAGCGGAAACCTGCTCACCGACGCCAACGGCCAGCCGCTCGAGCTGCCGACCTCCGCGATCCTGTCGATCGGCTGACATGGCCGACCCCAAGATCAGCGGCGTGCAAATCCCGCCGGCGATCACCCCCGCCGTTCGTCCGCAAGGCACCCCGGTTCAAATCCCGCCCACCGGGACGGGTTCGTTCCGCGACGTCCTGCGAACGCGCGCAACCGCTCAAGTTCTCGGCGCACGCGCAGCAGCGGCTGCAATCGCGCAACATCAACCTGTCGCAGGACGACCTCGCCAAGATGAACGCGATGGCCGACAAAGCGGCGGCGAAGGGCGCCAAGCAGTCGCTCTTCATGATGCGCGACACCGCGATGGTCGTGTCGATCACCAATCGGACGGTCATCACCGCGGTCGATCAGCAGAGCATGAAAGAGAACGTCTTCACCAACATCGACTCCGCCGCGATCATCGACTGACGCGGCACGCGACACCACACAGCACTTCGAGAGCGGACCACACGTGGAGCTCTCATGCCGGGCAGATCGAATGACGCCCGGCGATTCGACGACACGAAAGGTCACCTAGATGGGTTTGGACTCGATGTTCATCGGCGTCACGGGTCTGGAGGCGTATCAGAACCAGATCGACGTCATCTCGAACAACATCGCCAACGTCGGCACGACCGGCTTCAAGGGCCAGGACGTCAACTTCCAGGACATGCTCTACCAGCAGCAGAGCTACGCGACGGCGCCGACGCAGCAAACCGGCGGCGTCAACGGGCAGGACGTGGGTCTGGGCGTGAAGATCGGCTCGATCGACACCGACTTCTCGCAGGGCGGGTTGCAGACGACCGGCGTCAACACGAACCTCGCCATGAACGGCGACGGCTTCTTCATCCTGCAGAAGCCCAACGGCAACGGCTCGCCGGTCTACACGCGCAACGGCGACTTCTCGCTCAACTCCAACGGCCTGCTCTACGACGGTTCGACCGGTATGGCCGTGCAGGGCTACATGGCCGGCAAGAACGGCCTCATCACGCAGACCGGCACGCCGGGCGACATCACGATCCCGATCGGGCTGCAGTCGCAGGCGGTCGGCACGGGACTCAACGCCGCCGAAAAGTTCGGCCCGAGCGGTGACTCCGTGTTCGACGTGTCGATGGGCGGCAATCTCGACCAGTCGCAGTGGATCAAAGAGGCGACCGGCGTGGCCGCCGGCAACCCGGGGACCGGCCAGCCGTACTCGATCTCGACCACGATCTACGACTCGCTCGGGAACGCGCACCTCGCGCAGATCACCTACACGCCCGACGCGGCGGGCGCGACGGCCGCCAACAACGGACTGCCGACGTCGGTCGCAAACGCGAGCGGCGTGGCCAAGAAGCCGGCCTCGCGCTGGTCGGTGAGCGTCACGTTCGCCGACGGCACGAAGTTCACCGGGATCAACCCGGCGACCGGCGCACCCAACGCGGCTGCGGCCGCGACCGGCGTCGTCGGCTTCGCGTACTTCGACCAGAACGGTCAGTACATCAACACCTCGAGCCGGCTGGGTGCGGGCGTCGCGCTCGCCGGCGCGACGGTGCACGCCAACAACCAGGCTGCATCGCTCGCCGACGGCAACCAGCTCAACATCACGGCGTGGGGCACCGGCTCGGCCAACGCCGCGACGGCGCCGACCGCGGGCGGGCCCGCTCCGGCGACCGGTCCGATCGGTCTCGACTACCACAGCATGACGTCGCTGTCGGGCACCGGCACCGCCAACGTGATCGCGCAGAACGGCTTCGCGGCCGGGATCCTGTCGAACATCACGGTCGGCGCGGACGGCTCGATCAGCGGCGCCTTCTCCAACGGTCAAACGACGACGCTCGGTCAGGTCGCGGTGGCGACGTTCCAGAACGAGAACGGGCTCCAGCGGATCGGCGACTCCGACTTCGCGCAGACCGCGAACTCCGGTCTGGCCGAGGTCGGCACGGCCGGGACGGGTCGCTACGGCGCGATCGTCTCGGGATCGCTCGAACAGTCGAACGTCTCGATCGCGACCGAGTTCACCAAGATGATCGCGGCGCAAAACGCGTATCAGGCGAACTCCAAGAGCATCACCACCGCCAGCGAAGACCTCCAAACGGTCATCGGCCTGATCCGGTAGGCGTAACCCCGCGTCACCGCGTGGCCTCGTCACCCTGAGCTGTCGACGGCGACAGCCGTAGTCGACGCACGCTCCGCTGACTCCGGCGGGCTGACGGCGCTGAGCGGCTCTTCGGGACTGTAGATCCGGCGTTTGAACTCGATGATCTTCTCGCGGATCTGGTCCATCGAGTCGCGCACCAAGAACTTGTTGCCCGAGGTCAGCGTCACGACGGTGTCCGGCGTCTCCTCGAGCGACTCGATCAAGTCCGGGTTGACCATCACCGCTTCATTGTTCAGCCGACGCAAAGCAATCATCGCTCCTATCATGCCAGAGCGGGGCGCTTCGGTCCAACTCCGGGGCGGCAGGGAGGGACGCCCTTCCCCTCCGACAGGCCCAGGACAGGCGCTGCGACGCCTCGGGACGGGCCGCTCAGGCGTGGCGGCGGGCGCCTTTCGGGTGGAGCAGGCGGGCCCTTTCCTTCGACAAGCTCGGAAGTGGGCGCGGCTCGGCCGGTAACGGGCTCGGGCCTCTCAACTAGCGGGGCGCGGCCGCCGATAGTCCTGAGAGCACCCTCGCCGCCCGCCCTGCGCTTCGGAAAGGCCGTACTTTGGATTTCGCGACGATACTGGGCCTGGCGATTGCCGTCGCCGCCCTCGCGCTTTCAGCGTGGATCGGAAACGTCGACGTCCGCATCATCTTGCCGCCCGGTACGAAGCGTTCTTGCTGGTGTTCTTCGGAACGCTCGGCGCGACGATGGTGTCGTTCTCGCTGCGCAACTTCTGGATCGGGTTCACGCTGGGTCTGCGGACCGCGTTCGTCGAGCCGGTCTACCGCGAGCGCGAGGTCATCGCGACGCTCGTCTCGTTCGCCGAGAAGGCGCGCCGCGAAGGTCTGCTCGCGCTCGAGAACGAGGCCGCCGCGCTCGAAGACGACTTCATGCGCAAGGGGATCCAACTCGTCATCGACGGCCGCGACACCGACATCATCCGCAAGATCCTCGAGACCGAGATGGCCTTCGTCCAAGAACGCAACGCCAAGGCCGAGGCGGTCTTCATGACGATGGGCGGCTTCTCGCCGACGCTGGGCATCATCGGCACCGTGCTCGGCCTGATCGCGATGCTCAAGGCGCTCGGCTCGCTGTCGGGCTCCACGAACATCGCCGGACAGCTGGGCGTCGCGACGGCGCAGGCGTTCGTCGCGACGTTCTTCGGCATCGCGCTGGCGAACTTGGTCTGGATCCCGCTCGCCTCGAAGATCAAAGAGCGCGCCGGCGAGCAGCTCCTGCTGCGCGAGATCATGGTCGAGGGAATCCTCTCGATCCAAGCCGGCGACAACCCGCGGCTGCTCGAGGAGAAGCTGCACGCCTTCCTCGATCCGGCCGAGCGGGAGACCGAGATCGAAGCCGGCGGCGCGGTCGGCGAACCCGAGCTCGCCGGCGCATAGTGGCGATGTCTTCAGAGGCGTCGATCGTTGGCGGTAACCGAGTCGCGCTCGCGCTTGAAGCGCGGCAGCGCGCGCGACCCATTCGGAAAACGCCGGCATGATGCGCTGGCTGCTGACCTACGCCGACATGATCACGCTGCTGCTGGCGCTGTTCATCATCCTGTTCGCGATCTCGAACGTCTCGCGGGTCAAGTTCCAGCGCCTGGCGACCGCGATCTCGGGCGGCTTCAACAGCACCGATTCGGCGAACAACCCGCCCAACGGCGGCGTGATCGGCAACCAGCACGGCCGCACCGACGAGGCGAACATGGCCGCGGTGAAGGCGCAGCTCGACAAGTACATCGCGCGCCAGAACCTGCAGAACAAGGTGCAGACGCGCATCGGACCCGCAAGGGCTTGGTGATCACCCTGCTGAGCGACAAGGCCTACTACGACTCGGGCTCGGCCGACCTGCGGCCCGAGACCAAGGAGCTGCTCGACGTGGTCGGCGCGCAGCTGCGCGGCGTTCGCAACGAGGTTCGCGTCGAAGGCAACACCGACAACGTCCCGATCGCGACCGCCGCTCTATCCCGACGAACTGGGAGCTGTCGGCGGCGCGCGCGACCGGCGTCACGCGCTACCTGGTCGAGCACGACAAGATCGCTGCCGACGCGCATCTCGTTCGCGGGCTACGGCCAGTTCCGTCCCAAGTTCCCCAACGACAGCGACGCGCACCGCCAAGCAGAACCGGCGCGTCGACATCGTCATCCTCAACGGCAAACCGACGCCCGGCGTGGAGAACGGCAGACCCATGAGCATGCTCTCCCAAGAGGAGATCGACGCCCTCGTCAACCAGCTGGCCGCGCCCGAGCCGGGCGTGCTGCCCGACGTGCGCAAGATCAAGTCGTTCGACTTCCGCTTCAACAAGCGGCTCGACAAGTTCAGCACCAACCAGCTGCAGACGCTGCGCACGCTGCACGACAACTTCACCCGGCTGCTCAACAACTCGCTGTCGGTGTACCTGCGCACGCGGGTCGAGGCGACGATCGTCTCGATCGACCAGATCAGCTACGGCGACTTCATCGCGTCGATCGGGCTGCCGTCGATCCTGTCGATCTTCTCGATGGACCCGCTGCCGGGCTCGGGGATCGTCCAGGTCGACCTCAACCTCGTCTTCTCGATCATCGACCGGCTGCTCGGCGGCCCCGGCTGGTACCCGCAGAAGCTGCGCGACCTGACCGACATCGAGCGCACGCTCATGCAGCGCTTCATGGCGCGCATGCTCAACAGCTACCGCGAGTCGTGGAACTACCTGCTGACGCTCTCGCTCAAGATCGAGGCGCTCGACTCCAACCCGCAGTTCATCCCGCGCATCATCCCGCTCGACCAGATCGTCGCCTTCGTGACGTGCGAGCTCAAGGTCGGCGACATGACGGGCGTGATGAACTTCTGCCTGCCGTACCAGGTGCTGCAGCAGGTCGGCTCGCAGCTGTCCGACTTCCAGTGGTCGCCGAGCGTCGTCGCCGGGCGCGGGATGACCGAGGAAGACATCACGCAGCTGGCGCGCAACGTCGAGCGTGCGCCGGTCGACGTCAAAGTCGAGCTGGGCAAGACCGTCGTTTCGCTGCGCGATCTCATCGCGCTGCAGCCCGGCGATCTCGTCCTGTTCGACAAGCCCGTCGGGGAGCCGCTGGCGGTCTGCGTGAACGAGCGCGAGAAGTTCAAGGTCTTTCCGGGCGTCAACCGCGACCGCTTAGCCGTCCGCGTGAGCCAGATCGTCGAGAACGAGGAGTAACGTGTCCGATACGCTGCGGCCGATCGCCGACGCCATGTTCGCCTCCGCCGCCTCCGTCCTGGGGACGCTGGCCGGCCGGACCGTCGCAGCCGGCCCGTCGGCGCGCTCGCCACCGAAGCGTCGATCCGCGTCGACCCTGACGTCGTCGCGACCGTCACGCGCATTCCGTCGGCCGACGTCACCTTCGTCAGCCGCTACAACAAGCGCGACCTGGCCCGCATCGTCGAGCTGATGCTCGGGACGCCGAGCGACGGGGCGGAGCTCGACGCGATGCAGCTCTCGATCGTCGCCGAGACCGTCGCGCAGATCTCCAGCGCGATGGGCGAGGCGATCGCCCGGGCGCGAAGCACGACACGGCCGGGATCGAGTCGGTCGTCGCGACCGGACTCGACCGCGTTCCCGGCGCCGCCGTTCGCGACGTTCACGGCGTCGCTCGACCTGGGCGACGGTTTCTCGACGACGCTGACCATCGACTTCGACGTGCTCGCGCAGCACCGGCTCGTCCCGCCGCCGCGCCGCTGCGGCGAAGCCCAAGCGGACCGCGGCCGCGCCGGCGCCGCCGCCGCGCGCGCCGCCGCGTCGAGGAAGGCCGGCCCGTCACGTTCTCGCCGATGCAGCCCACCCCGGTTCGCCCGGCGGCGCTCGGCCACGCGAACCTCGACCTGGTGCACGACGTCCCGCTGGAGATCTCGGCGGTGCTGGGCCAGACCGAGCTTTCGCTGCGCGAGGTCGTCTCGATGCAGACCGGCAGCGTGTTCGAGCTCGACAAGCTCTCGACCGAGCCGATCGACCTCTACGTCAACAAGATCCTCATCGCGCGCGGCGAGGTGGTCGTCGTCGACGACAAGTTCGCGGTGAAGATCAGCGAGCTCAACCCCGTCGTCGACCAGGTCTGATAGCGCTGACCGCCGATCTCGTCTTCCGCGCCGTCTGGGCGTTCGCGGTCGTCGGCCTGCTGCTGCTCGGGCTGACCTATGCCGTGCGGCATGCTCAACCGCAGCCGCATCGTCGCCGCCAGCGGCAAGCGGCTGCTCACCGTCGTCGAGTCGACCGCCCTGGCGCAGAACATGACCGTTCACGTCGTCAAGGTCGGCGACCGATACTACCTGATAGGCGGAGGATCCGCCGGGGTCACCCACATCGCCGACGTCCCTTCGGACGCCGTCGATCCTTACATCGAGACGCAACGGAAGGCGCTCGGGGAGCAACGGGATGCCGTGCTCCGCCTGCTGCAAAGATTCCGAACATAACGTGAACCGCCGTCTCCTCACCGCCCTCGCCGCGCTGGCCGCCGTTTTCGCCGTCGTGGTGTTCGCCGCGCCCGCGCTCGCGCAGAGCGTCGCCGCGCCGTCGAACCCGACGATCCCGATCCCGCACGTCAACATCGGCGTCACCCCGGCGACCAAGCCGTCCGACGTCGCGATGTCGCTGCAGATCCTGCTGCTGCTCACCGTCGTCACGCTGGCGCCGACGCTGCTGGTCCTGGTGACCTCGTTCACGCGCATCGTCATCGTGCTGTCGTTCGTCCGGACCGCGCTCGGCACCCAGCAGGTTCCGCCGACCCAAGTCCTGGTCGGGCTGTCGCTGCTGCTGACCTTCTTCGTGATGCATCCGGTGATCGAGGACATCAACAAGAACGCGCTGCAGCCCTACCTGGCCAACAAGATCTCGCAGCCCGTCGCGATCGACCGCGCGGCCAAGCCGCTGCGCGTCTTCATGTTCAAGCAGACGCGCGAGAAGGACATCGCGCTGTTCTACTCGTTCACCAAGGAGCCGCGCCCGGCGAAGCAGGCCGACGTTCCGACCTACCTGCTGGTGCCCGCGTTCGTGATCAGCGAGCTCAAGACGGCGTTCCAGATCGGCTTCGCGATCTACATTCCGTTCATCATCATCGACATGGTCGTCGCCTCGGTGCTGCTGTCGATGGGGATGATGATGATCCCGCCGGTGATCATCTCGCTGCCGTTCAAGATCTTGATCTTCCTGCTGGTCGACGGCTGGAACCTCACCGTCGCCGCGCTCTTCGCGAGCTATCAGCGATGACGTATGCCGCCGCGCTCTCGCTCGGCCGTGAGGCGATCGTCGTCGCGCTGCTCGTGTGCGCGCCCGCGCTGCTGCTCGGCCTCGCGACCGGACTGATCGTGTCGGTGTTCCAAGCCGTCACGCAGATCCAGGAGCCGACCCTCGCCTTCATCCCGAAGATCGTCGTGGTCGCGCTGGCGATCCTGCTCTTCGGCCCGTTCATGCTCGCGCTGCTGACCGACTTCACGACCCGCGTCTTCACCGAGATCCCCACCTTCATCCGGTGAGCGCGCACAGCTTCGACGTTTTCGGCCTGTCGACGGGACAGTTCGAGACGCTGATCCTGGTGCTGGTGCGCGTCTCGGCGATGCTCGCCCTTGTTCCGGTGTTCTCGCAGACGCAGCTCCCGCGGCTCACGCGCTTCGGGATCGGGGCGCTGCTCGCGTTCGTCATCGTCCGCACGGTGCCGCCGATGGCGCCGCTGGGCGGCCTGGGCGAGTTGGTGGTCGCGATCCTGGCGCAGTTCTTCGTCGGCCTGGTGTTCGGCTTCGTCGCGTTCTTGCTGTTCACCGGAATCCAGTTCGCCGGTGAGATCATCGACATCCAGATCGGCTTCGCGGTCGTCAACGTCATCAACCCGCTCACCTCGCAGAGCGTCACGGTGATCGGCGAGTTCGAGCTGGCGCTCGCGACGCTGCTGTATCTCGCCGCCGACGCGCACCACGTGCTGCTGGCCGGGATCGTCGGTTCGTTCACGCTCGTCCCGCTGCCGTTCGCGGGCGCGCCCGAGCTGGTCGCCGGCGACGTGGTACGGTTCTTCTCGCAGGCGCTGTTCATCGTGTTCCAGATCGCGGCGCCCGTCGCGGTCGCGCTGTTCCTGGTCAACGTCATGCTCGGTCTGATGGCGCGCGTCGCGCCGCAGATGAACGTGTTCGTCGTCGGCTTTCCGATCCAGATCACGGTCGGTCTGGTGATGCTCGTCGTCTCGCTGCCGCTGCTGGGTGCCGTGTTCCCGTCCCTGGTCGACACGTCGTCCCGCCAGCTCGATACGGTCCTGCGCGCGATGGGCCCGCAACCGGCCGCCTCGCCCGTGCCGAGCCCGACGCCCTAGCATGGCGCGCCCTGACGCCACCGAAAAACCCACTCCGAAACGCAAGCGCGAGGCTCGCGAGCGCGGTCAGGTCGCGCGCTCGCAGGACATCGGCGGCTCGGCGATCTTTCTGGCGATCATCATCGCGCTGCACGTCGGCTTCCTGGCCGCGATCGACGCGGGGGCTCAGGCGTTCATGGTCGCGCTCACCCACGCCGGCTCGCACGACGAGCTGACGATCCGCTCGGTCGGCGGCCTGTTCGCGCGGTCGGCGATGCCGTACGCGCCGCTGCTCGGCGATGGCGTTCGCCTCGGCGCTGGTGCTGGCGGTGGTGGCGAACATGCTGCAGTTCGGCATCCTGTTCTCGCCGCGGCTTGATCGTGCCGAAGTTCAGCAAGCTCAACCCGCTGGCCGGGCTCCAGCGCATTTTCTTCTCGCCCCAGACGCTGGTGCAGCTCGCCAAGCAGCTGCTCAAGCTGACCATCGTGATCCTGATCTGCTGGTTCGGCGTGAAGGACAACCTCACGATGCTCTACGCGCTGGCGCCACGCCTCGCCGCACGACATTATCGTGACGGTCGAGGGCGTCGTGTTCTGGATCGGCGTAAAGGTCGGCGTGCTGCTGCTGCTGCTGGGCGTCGCGGACTACGTCTGGGAACGTCGTCGCCTCGACCAGTCGCTCAAGATGACCAAGACCGAGGTGCGCGACGAGCACCGCCAGTCCGAAGGGAACCCCGAGGCGAAGATGGCCCTGCGCCAGCGCCAGCGGGCGATGGCGCGCAAGCGCATGATGGCCGCCGTGCCGAAGGCGACCGTCGTCGTCACCAACCCGACGCACTACGCGGTCGCGCTGCTGTGGGACGAGCTCAAGATGGATGCGCCGGTGCTGGTGGCCAAGGGCGCGGACCTCATCGCGCTGCACATTCGCACGCTCGCCAAGGAACACGACGTCCCGATCCTCGAGAACCCGCCGCTGGCGCGCACGCTGTACGCGAAGGTCGAGCTGGACTCGCCGGTCCCGCCCGACCTCTACGCCGCCGTCGCGCAGGTGATCGCCTTCGTCTACAAGCTCAAACGCAAGACGATCGCGTAGCGATCAGCTCCCGAAGCACCGGAATCCTCGCGTGCTGAGCGTTCCGTTCGAATAGTTGCTCGGCGAGTACGTCAGTCCCGGACGCGTAGGCGATGTTCGGGCTCGTTCCGGCACTGGCCGTAAAGGTGACCAGTCCCGCCGCTCGACGACGTGCATTGGATGTCGAAGGTTTGCGAGCCGTTGATCGACGGTGGCGTGGTTTGCGAGATCGGCGTGAACGTCACGATGCCGCTGGGCGACGCGGTGATCGTGACCGGGCCGTTGTCGTACGCGGTCCCCGGCGTGACGATCTGCGATGAGCCCGCGTCCTGGATCTCGTAGCCGATGGTCGCGGTCTGGTTGAACGAGGCGGTCTGCGGGCCGAACCACTGGGCGATGTCGGCGACGCCGAGCAGCGTGATCGTCTGCGCCGGGTTCGGACCGCCGACGACCTGCATGGTGAGCTGGCCTTCCGAGACGATGATCCCGGTGAAGGTCGGAGGCGTGCCGGTGTCGGTAACCTTTCGTCGCGTGCTTCCCGGCGGCACGACGCCCCCCTGCAAGTCGCCGTACGTCGTCAGGCCGAAGGTGTGCGGGCCGGCCGTCGCGGTGATGGTGAACGTACAGGTGGAGGCGAGATTGCCCCTGGTGCAGTTCCCGGGGTGACGGTGTTGCTGCCCGACTTCGCGTACAGCGTCGTGAACGGCGTGGCGCTGGTGAGGTCCATGTTGGCGGCGTACAGCAGCGTCGCCCCGTCGTAGACGGCCAGCGCCTTCGTGCCGGGGTCGACGAAGCTCGGGCGTCGCGCGAAGCTGCTCGGCGTCCGATTCGGAATCGAGATGGCCAGCGACATGTTCCCGACCGGTGCCGGTGCGCTCGTCGGCGCCGCGACTTGGAGTGTGGAACCGGAAGACGCCGGATCCGCCGCAGCCGGCGGCGACGAGCGTCAGACGCGAGCGCGGCGACTCGTAGCACGTTCATTTGCGCCTGCCGTCAACGGTGATCGGAATCGTGCCCGAGGCGGAATCGCAGGTGAATGGAATCGACACGATCGTCGCGCCGGAGTAGTTGCTCGTCGAGTACGTCAGTCCCGACGCGTAGACGGAGTCGGGGTGGGTCGCGGTGTTGAAGGTGATCGTCACGGTTCCGCCCGCCGGGTTGGTGCAGGTGACGGTGAAGTTCTGATCGCCGTCCGTCACGGGCGGGGTCGTGAACGAGTTCGGGGCGATCGTCACGATGCCGGCCGGCGAGGCGGTGATCGTGACGGGTCCGTTGTCGTAAGGTCGCCGGCTGGACGATCTGGGCGTTGCCCGAGTCCTCGATCCGATAGCCGTACGTCGTCGACGTGTTGTACGGCGCCTCGGACAGTCCGGCGAAGAGCACCTGATCGGCGACGCCGTGAAGGTCGAGGGTTTGCGCCGGGTTCGTGCCGGGGCTCAGCGTGACCGAAAGCTCGCCCTCCGACAGGATGACGCCGACGAACACCGGCGGCGTCCCCGTGTCCGAGATCGTTCGCCGGGCGCCGGCGGGGAGCCGCGCGACCGAGGTGGCCCCTTGAAACGGGGATAGGTGACCACGTCGAACGCGTGCGGGCCGATGCTCGCGGTGAGGTCAGGGGACACGTGGCGCTCGCGCTCGTGAACGAGCACGTGCCCGGGGTCACCGTCGTGCTCCCCGATTTCGCGTAGACCGTCTCGAACTGCGGCGTGCTGTCCAGTTGCGACGTTCGCGACGTAGACCAGCGTCGCTCCGTCGTAGAGCGCGATCGCGGACGTATCGCTCGAGCAGGTACTGCGGCCGCGCGGCCGGCGCTCGATCGCTCTGCGGCGGAAGCGCGAACGACATCGGGATCGATCCCTGAGTTTGAGGCGAGACGACCGGAGCGGCGGTCGCGGGCGCCAGCGGCGTCGGTGTCGTGCCCGGTTGACCCGCCGCCGCCGCACGCCGCGAGCGCGAACGTCGCGGCGAGCGTGAGGACGAGAAGCCGCGGCCTCATCGGTTGCGCTTCACCGAGTCGACGGTGATCGGCAGCGTCGCGGAGTTCGGGACGCACTGCACCGTCGTCGTGGCCGAGCGTTCCGGTCGAGTAGTTTTGCGCGCTGTAGGTGAGCCCCGAGGCGTAGGTCGCGTTTGGCTTGTTCTTGCGCGCGCGCGGCCATCGTCGCCGTACCGTTGTCCGTCGCAGGTGAAGTTGAACGTCTGCGCTCCCGGCGCCGCCGGCGGCGTCGCTCAGCGAGATCGGCGTCATCGTAGATGGTCGGCCCCGGCTCGCGTCCGGCGCGATCGTCGACCGGACCGTTGTCGTAGTTGCCCGGCTGGATGATCTGATTGCCCGAAGAGTCGTCGATCGTGTACGTGAAGCGTGTACGAGCGTGCCGATGATGCCGACCAGCGGCCCGGTGCCGTTGAGGTGCAGCGTGAAGTTCGGGGCGGCTGAACGTCGCGCGAGTCCGCGACGCCGAGCAGCGTGATCGTCTGGCCGGGGTTCGCGCCCGGGTTCAGCGTCACCGCGAGCTCGCCTTCGGACAAGATCGATGCCCGCGAACGCCGGCATGGTTCCGATGTCGGCGGGCAGCCGCGCATCCGAGGCTCGCGCCCTGCGCGATTGCGGATACGTGATGACGTCGAAGGTGTGCGCGCCGATCGTCGTCGTGATCGTGAAGCGTGCACGTCGACGATCCCGGCGGCCGTCGTGCACGTGCCGGCGGTCACGCTCGTCGAGCCGGTCTTGTCGAACACGGTCGTGAACGCGCTGCCGGCGTTGAAGTTGCCGACGTAGATGACGGTCGTGCCGTCGTACACGGCGACCGCGCGCGTGCCGGGCGAGACGTATTGCGGCGAGCGCGCGTTCGAACCCGGCAAGAGCGCGTGCGGCACGGCGATGCTGAGCGGGAACGTCGCGTCGCCCGCGGGCGCCGGCGCGCCCGGCCCGAGGACCGGCGCTACCGGCGAGCCGCTGGTGCTGCCCCCGCCGGAACATCCGGCGACGGCGGCAACGAATGCAACGAGCGCGAGGGGACGAGATAGGAGCTCTCATGGAATCCCTTTCAGCGAGACGGTGCGCGGCGCGGCTTAGAAATGCACGCCCAGCCCGGCGTATGGCGCGTTGACGGTGGTGTTGGCCGGCGCGTTGTTGCGCGCGTTCGCGCGCTCACCCGCCACGCCGAAATCGATGAAGAAGCCCGAGCGGCCGAGGTCGACGGTGGCGCCGGCACGGTACTTCCAATAGGAGTACGAGAGCGGGATCGTCGTGCCCGAGAGCGGCCCCAGCAGCGGCGACGTCGGGTACGTGTAGTTGCCGGAGATGCTCGGGTAGTACCACGCGCTGCCTTCGAGCGAGAAGGGCACGATCCAGATCCGGCAGCTTCGTGATGCCGAAGCCGACGCCCGAGAGCCGCGGATAACCGAGGTAGTTGTAGGTCTTGGTGAGGTAGCCGGCGCCGACGTAGACGCGCGGATCGAAGATCTTGAATCCGAGCCGGGCGTCGACGTCGTCCTCCTGCGCGTTCAACGCGGGGACGTACGCCTGGCCCAATCCGTTGAAGGCGATGAGCGGACCGGAGCCGACGACGGTGACGCAGCCGGGATCGGTGGTCGACGGGCAGATGCCGGTCTGGTAGATCTGGTTGCCCGACGACCGTGCCGCAGTCGGTGACTCCCGGGCGTACAGGCCGCGACGGTTTGCTGGGCCGTGTGCGCGTAGGCGTCGTGGCGATAGTCGCCTTCGATCATCGCCGGGATGCCGAAGAGCGGGAACTCGATCGCGCCGCGCAGCGCGTACGAGTCGGTCGCCGTGTTGCCGGGGCTGATCTCGTTGTAGACCTTGGGCGAGATCTGATAGTCGCCCGCGACGAACGCTTCCATGTGCGGCGGCGCTCGGCGCGGGCGTCGGGCTGGGCGTCGGCGTCGGAACGGCGGTCGGGACGGGTGCCGGCGGCGGCGTCGACGGGGCGAAGGTGGCCGTCGGAGTCGGCGGCGGCACCGGCGCGCCGAGGTAGCGGACCACGACGATGCGACGGTCGGGCAGCCACTGCACGTAGGCGCCCATCCCCTCGGAGATGACCCTGACCGGGACGACGACGGCGCCGCGGTACATCATCGGCGGGACGTCGAGCGGGCGCTCCTCACCGTTCACGACGACGACCGGCTTTCCGATCGTGACCTTGACGTCGGAGCCGGGCTTCGCGACGTCGGCGGTCCGGCTCGCGGCGTCCCAGCTGACGGTCGCACCCATCAGCTCGAACATCGAGCGCAACGGCACCAGGATGACGCCGTTGCGGACCAGCGCGGCCAGGACGCGGTTCGAGCGCTCCGTGTCGGGCTTCGCGTAGACGTGCTGGTCGTTGAAGATGATCGGGATCTCGCCCGACGGCGGGCTGCCCGAAGCGGGCCGGGGCCGCACTCTGGGCCGCGGCGGTTCCGGCGGACCGAGCAGGCTCGACGCCACGGCGCAGCGCCAGGGCGGCGCAAACGTGCCCGAAAATCGGCCGTACGATTCACAGGAGCCTCCTCAGGAAGACCAAGTACGCGAAGCGGCATGGCCTGGAGGGTTCCCTGCCGGCGGGGCGAGCGGCCTCGGCCCGCTTGCCCCTGAATCGTGCAGGGCCGTCCGGCCCCACGGAATGACTCAGACCGTGCGCTGGTCCGGCCGATGACTATAGCAACGTGGAGACCGTGAGCTAGTGGCTGCGGCCGCTCAGGCGCGTCCGGGCTTGCTCGACCGACTCGCCTCGACCTCCCATGCCTGGGTGGCCGCGGCGTCGGTCGTGCTGGTCGTGCTGATGATCGTCCCGGTGCCGCCGTGGGTGCTCGACCTGCTGCTGTCGATGAACATCACGCTGGCGCTGGTCATCCTGCTCGTCACGCTCTACACCGAGAACGCGCTCGCCTTCAGCGTCTTTCCGACGCTGCTGCTGATCGTCACGCTGTTCCGGCTCTCGCTGAACATCACCGGAACGCGCTCGATCCTGCTGCACGGTTACGCCGGGCAGGTGATCGAGGCGTTCGGCAACGTCGTCGTCGGCGGCAACTACGCGGTCGGGATCGTGATCTTCGCGATCCTGATCGTCATCCAGTTCGTCGTCATCACCAACGGCGCGGGACGCGTCGCCGAGGTCGCGGCGCGCTTCACGCTCGACGCGATGCCCGGCAAGCAGCTCGCGGTCGACGCCGACCTCAACGCCGGGCTGATCACCGAAGCCGAGGCGCGCCAGCGGCGCAAGGACATCCAGCGCGCGGCCGACTTCTACGGCGCGATGGACGGTGCGTCGAAGTTCGTGCGCGGCGACGCGATCGCCGCGGTCATCATCGTCTTCGTCAACATCATCGGCGGCTTCGTCATCGGCATCGCCCAGCAGGGGATGTCGATCGTCGAGGCGCTCCAGCGCTACACGCTGCTGACGATCGGCGAAGGGATCGTCACGCAGATCCCGGCGCTGCTGATCTCGACCGCGACCGGCATCATCGTCACGCGCGCGGCGTCGGAGGGCTCGTTCGGCCACGACCTTTCGCGCCAGCTCGTGCAGGAGCCGCGCGCGCTGCTGATCGCCGGCGTGCTGCTGGTGCTGTTCGGCTTCTTCGGCCTGCCGCCGCTGTTCATGTTCGTCATGGCGGCGATCGTCCTCGCGCTCTGGATGCGCGGGCGCAACGCCGCGCAAGGCGGCCGCTGAAAACCGGCGCGGCACGCGGGGCGCGGCACCCGGCGCGCCGGGCGCGGCGGCGCGCAGCCGGCCGTCAAGCCGGCCGAGTCGGTCGTCCCGCTGCTCTCGTACGACCCGATGGAGCTCGAGATCGGCTTCGGCCTGATCCCGCTCGTCGACGTCTCGCAGGGCGGCGACCTGCTCGAGCGCATCACGATGATCCGCCGCCACGCCGCGCGCGAGCTCGGGCATCGTCGTTCCGCCGATCCGCGTGCGCGACAACCTGCAGCTCAAGCCTTCGACGTACGTGGTGAAGATCTACGGTCTCGAGGTCACGCGCGCCGAGGTCATGGTCTCGCGCCTGCTCGCGATGAACCCCGGCACCGCGACCGGCGGCGATCGACGGGATCCCGACGACCGAGCCGGCCTTCGGGCTGCCGGCGCTGTGGATCGCCGAGAGCGGGCGCGGCGACGCCGAGATGGCGGGCTACACGGTCATCGATCCGACCTCGGTCATCGCGACGCACCTCACCGAGATCATCAAGACGCACGCGCCGGATCTGCTCGGCCGCCAAGAGACCTCGGCGCTGCTCGACAACGTCAAGCAGCACTACCCGGTCGTCGTCGAAGAGCTGATCCCCAACCTGCTCACGGTCGGCGAAGTGCAGCGCGTGCTGCAGAACCTGCTGCGCGAGCGGATCCCGATCCGCAACCTGCTGCTGATCCTCGAGAACCTCGCCGACGGTGCGCGCGCGTCCAAAGACATCGACTACCTCACCGAACGCGTCCGCGCGGCGATGGCGCGCCACATCTGCGCCGAGTACGCGGAGAACGGTCTGCTCTCGGTGATCACCGTCGACCCGCGCCTCGAGACGCTGCTCGGCGAAGCGGTGCGGCGCGGCGAAGACGCGTACGCGCTGCTCGATCCGGCGACGGTCGCGAAGATCTACGCGTCGCTGACCAAGCAGATCGCAGCCGCGCAGCAGGGCGGCCTGCAGCCGATCGTGCTGACCTCGCCCGGCACGCGCCTCGCGCTCAAGCGCCTCACCGAGCGCGCCGCGCCGTCGCTCGTCGTGCTTTCGTACAGCGAGATCGCGCCGGGACTGCGCGTCGAGTCGATCGGCCAAGTCTCGACGACCGACGAGTCGCTCGAGCCGGTCGGAGCGGGCGTCTAGACGATGCTGCGGCCTCTTCGGTCTCGGGCCGCAAGCCCGCTGCACGCGCAACTCAAGGCCAAGCTGCCGGCGGCTCAACAGCTTCGTCGACGCTCGCGATCGCCGGCGGCGGCCCGCGCGGCTCGGTCTGCGTCGAGGCGGTCACGACCGCAGCCTCGCGGTGAGCGCGCTGCCCGGCATCAAGAGCGGGCGGCACCGGCATGTTCTCCTATCAGAACACCGTCGGGCAGCTTTCGCTTCAGCGCGCGGTGCGCTCGGTCGCGCGGCGGCCAGGCCGTCTTCGCGCTCCCCGAACGCATCGACACCGCTGCAAGCCTTCTCCGGCGCCCAGCAGCGCGACCGCCGTGCGGCTCGACGCCACGGTCCCCGCGCAATGGCGCTTCGCGCCCGGCGGCGAAGGGCTCGGGCGACTACGTGCGCGCCTCGCTCACCGACATCAGCCGTTCGGGCGCGTCGCTGATCGTCGACCGCGAGCGTGAAGACGTGGAACCGTGCGTCGAGACAAGCTTCTGCGTCAGCACGGCGGCCGCGCCGCTGGTGCTGCTCGGTGAGGTCATGCGAAGCGCCGGCATCGAATCGTCGAAGAAGATCTCGCTGGGGCTGCGGTTCGACGGCGTCAAGCCCGAAGAAGATCGAGCGATCATGGAGTTCATCAACAAGCGGCAAGCCGAACGGCGAAACCGCGGCTTGGCCTGAGGAGCACACGTACAACAGATGAGCGCGAAGCGAGTCCTCATCGTCGATGACGCCGTCGTCATGCGGATGATGATCAAAGGAATCCTGAGCAAGAACGGCTACGAGGTCGTCGGCGAGGCGCAGAACGGCGTCGAGGCGGTCGAGAAGTACCGCGCGCTTGACCCCGGACCTCGTCACCATGGACATGGTGATGCCGGAGATGGACGGGATCGCGGCGGTCAAGCAGATCGTCGCGAACGACCCGACGCGCGGATCATCATGTGCACGTCGATGGGACAGCAGGCGCTGGTCGTCGAGGCGATCCAGGCCGGCGCGAAATCGTTCATCACCAAGCCGTTCCAGCCGCCCAAGATCCTCGAGACGATCCAGAAGGTGCTGGCCTGAGATGCCGTCGCTCACGCTCAACGACCTGCAGCGCGACGCGCTCAAAGAGGTCGGGAACATCGGCGCGGGCCACGCCGCGACCGCGCTCTCGCAGCTGCTGAACACGACGGTCAAGCTCTCCGAGCCGACGGATCGACGTCCTCAAGTTTCGCGACCTGTCGACCCGGATCGGCTACGCCGACCGCAGCGTCGCGGCGCTGCACATGTACGTGCGCGGCGAGGCGCCGGGCCAGATGGTCGTGCTGTTCGACCGCGAGCAGGCGCTCGAGTTCGTCAACGTCTTCATCAAGCGGATCATCGGCGACATCCAGATCTTCGACTCGATCGTCGATTCGACGCTCAAGGAGCTCGGCAACATCATCGCCGGCTCGTACCTGACGGCGCTGATCTCGCTGACCGGGATCAACCTGCTGCCGTCGGTCCCGACGCTCTCGTACGGCACGATCCAGGCCGCGTTCCGCACGCTGATGTCGATCCTGCCCGATCAGGACGTGTTCCTGATCGAGTCGCAGTTCCTCGACAAGGACCGGACCGTGTCGGGCCAGTTCATCCTGATCCCGGAGACCGGCTCGCTGCAGCCGCTGCTCTCGGTCTTCGGCGTGGACGACTAGCGACCGGATCGGACCGGATGTCTTCGGCCGACGAGTTCTTCGACCGATCCGAGTTCGTCGCAGTACTTTCGTGACGAGACGGACGAGCTGCTGCAGTCGATCGACGCCGACCTGCTGCGGCTCGAACAGTTCGTCGACAGCCGAGACGCCCGACCCCGAGATCGTCAACTCGCTCTTCCGCGCGCTGCATACGATCAAGGGCAGCGCCGGGATGCTCGAGTTCGCCGCCGTCCAGCAGATCGCGCACAAGCTCGAGAACGTCTTCGACCTGCTGCGCAAGGACCGCATGCCGCTCACCGAGAGCGGCATCAACCTGCTGTTCGAAGGCCGCGACGTTCTCACGGCGCTGGTCCGCGCCGCGATCGCAGGCGGCGCCGAACCCGCCGGGCGTCGACGAATACGTCGAGCGGCTCGACGCGTTCGCGGGCGTCTACGACTCGACCGCGCAGGTGATCGAAGGCCCGCGCGACGCAGGCCGACGACGAGCGAGAGCTCAGCGCCGCTCGACGACGCGCGAGTCGCCGCCTTTCAGGCCGACGTCGAGCGGATGCTGGCCGAGGCGACCAAGGCAGCGACCGCGCACCGGCGCCGGTCGACGTCGACGACGCGCAAGCCGCGGTCGACGCCTTCTTGAGCCTGAGCCCGATCGTCAGCGTCGCACGCCGCCGCTCGCGCCCGCGCCCGCGCCGCGCGGCCCGGCGCAACCGTCCGCCGCGGCGGCGCGCCGATCCGAAGCGCGTGACGACGGCGAAGAACCAGACGATCCGGGTCGACATCGAACGGCTGGACCTGCTGCTCAACCTCGTCGGCGAGCTGGTCATCAACCGCACGCGCATCTCCGACATCGCCGCGACGCTGGGGCGCGAGCTGGCGCCAAGGGCGCGCGCCGAGCGACGGCGTCGCGTCGCTGGCCAAGGATCTCTCGGAGTCGTCGGCGCTGCTGGCGCGCACGACCAACGAGATCCAAGAGAGCATCATGAAGGTGCGGATGGTCCCGATCGGCCAGGTGTTCGATCGCTTTCCGCGGATGGTGCGCGATCTCGCGAAGGCGCGCGGCAAAGAGATCCAGCTCGAGATCGCACGGCGCCGACACCGATCTCGACAAGACGATCGTCGACGAGGTCGGCGAGCCGCTGATGCATCTGGTGCGCAACTGCATCGATCACGGCATCGAGTCGCCCGGACGTGCGCGAAGCGCGCGGCAAGCCGCGCCACGGCACGATCAAGCTCAACGCTTACCATGAAGGCAACCAGGTCATCCTCGAGATCTCCGACGACGGCGGCGGGATCGACCTGCAGCGCGTGCGCGAGAAAGCGATCCGGAACGGCGTCATCGACGAAGCCGACCGGCTGAGCGATCGCGAGATCATCGAGCTGATCTTCACGCCGGGTTTCTCGACCGCCGAGCAGGTGACCGACGTCTCGGGACGCGGCGTCGGGATGGACGTGGTGAAGAAAAACATCCTGCGGCTCAAGGGCGTCTTCGACGTCGACTCGCGTGCCCGGCGCCGGCACGACGTTCACGATGAAGCTGCCGCTGACGCTGGCGATCATCCAAGCGCTGATGGTCCGCGTCGCGGACGAGCTGTACTCGATCCCGCTCGACGCGGTGATCGAGTCGCAGCGCATCGACGCCGACCGACGTGCGCACCGTGCACGGCGGCGAGGTCATCACGCTGCGCGGCCAGGTCGTGCCGCTGATCCGCGTCGGCGAGTTCTTCCGGCTCGACGCGCCGCGCGATCCCGACAAGGTGATGATCGTCATCGTCGGCCTGCAGGGCCGCCAGGTCGGGCTCGTCGTCGACTCGTTCCAAGGCGAACAGGAGATCGTCATCAAGCCGCTCTCCGACGTCATCGGCCGCATCGCCGGGATCTCGGGCGCGACGATCTTGGGGAACGGCTCGATCTCGCTGATCATCGACGTGCACTCGCTCGTCGCCAGCGCCTACGGCGGCGGCAACGGGCCGCCCGAGCCGAATTCTCGGGTGTATGAGCGCCTCCGCTGCGCTACGGCGCCAGCGCCTCCGCTGCGCTACGGCGCGAAGGTGTTGTGGAAGTCTTTTATCGCCCTTCGGGCGAGTCTCCGCGCGTTCGCGCGGAGACGGGTGCCGCTCTGTTCGAATCTGTTTGAACGCTCAAAATAGGAAGTGACTGATGTCTGAGAGTACGCAGGTTGTTTCGTTCAAGCTGGGGCCTGAAGAGTATGGGGTCGATATCGCGCAGGTTCAGGAGATCAACCGGATGGTGGCGGTGACGCACGTGCCGCGCGCGCCGGTGTTCATGGAAGGCGTGATCAACTTGCGCGGCCAGCTGATCCCGATCATCGACCTGCGCACGCGCTTCGGAATGCCGCGTGCCGAGCACACCAAGAACACGCGCATCGTCGTCACCGAGATCGGTACCAAGCGCGTCGGGATGGTCGTCGACTCCGTCTCCGAGGTCCTGCGGCTGCCCGTCGACGCGATCGAACCGGCGCCCGACATGATCTCCGGCGTCGATACCGAGTACATCCGCGGCGTCGGAAAGATCGACGATCGGCTCATCATCCTGCTCGATCTGGCCAAGATCGTCACCGGCTCGGAGAAGCGCGAGCTCGAAACCGCCGACATCGAACCCGCCGCCGTCGCCTGACCCCCGGCGGGGGCGTGGTGAGGACGAAGGGCGTGGCTCGCCGAAGCGACGGCGCGTGACCGATCAGAGCTCCGCACCGGGCGCCGAGGGCGCCGCCGATCAGACCCGTGCCGGCTTCCCGCTCCGGCGCACGCTGGTGTGGTTCGGCATCGCCGGCGCGTCGGCCGCGCTGACGTTCTTCGTGCTGCGTGCGACGATGCGCCGGCCGGTCCCCGGTGACGAGACGACCGAGCGCGTCCAGGCGCTCATCGACGAGGCCAATCGGTTGATCAAAACGCTCGACGAGAAGAAATCCACGTAGTGTCCGGCGCTGCCGGCCGGGCCGGGGCGGTGGGACTGGTACCGGGCTTCGTCGCCTCGGTGCGCTTCACGGACCTGCTGGCCAACGGGCAAGCCGTCGGCCGGATCAACGGCTTGGTCGTCTTCGTGAACGGACCGCTGCCCGGGCGAGAGCGCGCGCGTGCGCGTGACGCAGGTGAAGCCGAAGTACGCCGTCGGCGACGTGGTGACGTACGAAGCGCAGATCGCCGATGCGCGCCAAACCGTTCTGCCCGGTGTTCGGCGTCTGCGGCGGTTGTCAAGTGCAGCACCTCGCGTATCCGGCGCAACTGGCCTGGAAGGAGCAGATCGTCCGCAGCGCGCTGCGGCGCATCGGCGGCTTCGCCGACGCCGACGTGCGCCGTCCGGTCGGGATGACGCACCCGCGCAGCTACCGCAACAAGATGGCGCTGGTCGTCGACCAGACCGCCGGCGAGACGTCGTTCGGATTCTACCAGGCGCGCTCGCACGCGCTGGTGCGCGATCAAGTCGTGTCCGGTCGTGCTGCCGCAGCTCGATGCCGCGATCGCCGGACTCTACGACGCGGCGTCCGCACCCGAGTCCCGCAACGCGTTCGCGGCGGCGAAGCACGCCGTCGTGCGGGCCGGCGCGGCGTCGGGGCAGGCGGTTCTGTCGATCACGACCGAGCGGCAGTCGCCCGAGGTCAAAGAGCAAGCCCCGGCGATCGCGCGCCGGGTGCGCGGCGTCGTCGGAATCTCGAACTCGTTCGAGCCGCGGACGGCCAACGCCGTGCTCGGGCGCAAGATGCTCTACGTCTGGGGCCAGCGCGAGATGGAAGAGACGATCGAGGGCGTGCGCTACCGCGTCTCGCCGGCGTCGTTCTTTCAAGTCAACAGCGAGATGGTCGGGCGCATCTTCCGCTTCCTCGCGCCCGGGATCGACCAGGACCGCACGATCGTCGACCTGTACTGCGGCGCCGGCACGTTCGCGATCTTCTTCGCATCGCGCGGCGCGCGTGTCGTCGGGATCGAGGAGAACCCGGCCGCGGTGCGCGAGGCGCGCGATAACGCCGCGCTCAACGCGGTCGAGGGCCGCGTCCGTTCGTCGAGGGCCGGGTCGAAGGCGCCGTCGCCGACCCGCAGGGGAAGAAGGCGCTGGAGGACGCGCACATCGTCTTCCTCGACCCGCCGCGCAAAGGCAGCGACGAAGCGACGCTCGACGCGATCGCGCGCGCCGAGGTGCCCAACCTCTGGTACCTGTCGTGCAACCCTGCGACGCTCGCGCGCGACCTCGCCTATCTCGCGAAGCGCGGTTACGCGCTCGGGCGTCGTGCAGCCGTTCGACATGTTCCCGCAGACGGGCCACGTCGAGACGCTGGCCACCCTGCACCGCGCCGGCTCCGGCGTCGAGGTCACGCTGCCCGAACGCGAAGCCACGCCCTGGGACGATCGCATCCCCGAGTGGCCGTCCGACGACAAGTACGCCAAGAGCGAATATCCTGATTTCGTCGAACAGTAGCGATCCCGTGAGCTCGAGCTCTTCGCCCGTCAACCAGCTGCCGTCGCGGGTCAAGCTGCCGTTCGCCTTCGACGCCGAAGCGCTCGCGCGCGAGGCGCTGGCCTTCGACGAGAGTGCGTGGATCAGGCATTTCAACCGGGCATTCTACGAGGGCGATTGGAGCGGCATCCCGCTGCGCTCTCCGCACGGCCGCCTGACGATCGCGCCGGATGCGACCGGTACGGCGCCGTACGAGGATACGCCGTATCTCGAACGCTGTCCGGCGATTCGCGGCGTACTCGCCGACATCGCCTGCGAGACGTCGTCCGTTCGGATGCTGCGGCTGGGCGCGGGTGCGCGTATCCGCGAGCATCAGGACTACAACATCGGCTTCGACTACGGTTTCGTGCGGCTCCACATACCGATCATCACCGGACCGGGCGTCGAGTTCATGCTGGGCGGCGAGCCGTTGATCATGGCACCCGGCGAATGCTGGTACGTCGACGTCTGGCAGGCACACACGGTCTGGAACCCCGGACCGCGTGCGCGCATCCACCTCGTCGTCGACTGCATCGTCGACGATGCGTTCTTGCAGATGTTCGGCTAGGGTCGGTCTTGTCGCGAGAAGCGCTCGACACGCTGCGGACTCTCGTTCACGATGACCCCGTCTTGGCGCGACGGCTGGCCGGCATCGCGCCGGAGCGATTCACCGGCGAGCTCGTGCGCACTGCCGCGGAGCTGCGCCTGGACGTTACGCCGGCCGACGTCGAACACGGCATAGCAGCCGGCCGGCACGCCTGGCTGATGCGATGGCTGCGCTGAACGCGGCCGATCTGCGCGAGTGGACGCCGGTCCACGTGTTCGGGAAAGCTCGCGATCTGACCGTCGAGTGGGCCGTCGTCGAGCGGCCGTTCTTGGACCCGTTCTTCGAACAGACCGCCGGGCTCGCGATGCAGCATCCGTTCAACGCGCTCTTCTCGCGGCGGACGCCGGCTCGCGCAGCTCGAGGCGCTCGCGGTCGTGTCGCCCGGCATCGCGCCGACCGGTTTCATCTTTCACATGTCGCGCTGCGGCTCGACGCTGATCGCGCAGATGCTCGCGCGGCTGTCGGATACCATCGTGCTCTCCGAGCCGCAGCCGCTCGACGCGCTGCTCAGGCTGCGTCGCGGCGATGGACTCCGACGAGCCGCTCGCCGGATGGCTGCGCGGGATGGTGGGCGCGCTCGGCCGGCCGCGCCGCGCGGAGCGGCGGCTGTTCGTGAAGTTCCACGCCTGGCACGTGCTCGAGCTGCCGTTCATCGCGCGCGTCTTCCCGCACGTCCCCTGGATCTTCGTCTTTCGCGAGCCGCGCGTGGTGCTGCGATCGCAGGCGGCGAACCCGGGCGCGGAAGTGCTGGCCGGGACGATCGATCCCGCCTATCTCGGACTCGATCTACCCACGGCCGGCGCGGATTCCGACCGGCGAGTACGCGGCGCGCGCGATCGCCGCGTTCTGCGAAGCCGCGCTGCGCGCCGACGTACCCGGCCGCTCACTGTTCGTCGACTATGCGTCGCTGCCGGAGATCGTGGTTTCCGACGTCGCTGCCTGGTTCGGCATCGTGCCCGACGAAAGCGAGATCGACCGGATGCGCGCCGCGGCGCAACGCGATGCGAAAACTCCGGAGCGGGTCTTTCGGCCGGCAACTGCCGAAACCGCGACATCGGCCGGCGACGATCGGCCGGTGGCCGGCCGGCTCGACGCCGCGTATGCGGCGCTGCAGGCGGCAGGGGCGCGGCCGCCGCTATGACGGCGGGCCGCTACGCCGTGCGCTGCAGCAACGCGATGATGTTGCCTTCCGAATCGATCGCGTAGCCGAAGCGGCCCAAGCCGTCGATATCGCTGACGCGCGCCTGCTGTCCGCCCTTCATCGCGATCGCGGTCATCGCCCCGTCGATGTCGTCGACTTCAAACGTCGGGACCGGCGCCTTCACGATGTCCTGACGTTGCGTGATCGCGGCCGGGACGCCGCCTCCGTCCTCGCCGTCGCGGCTCGTGCACCAAGTACGGCACCGGCGAGTTCGGGTACGGCACGAACTCCCAGCCGAATACCTCCCGGTAGAACGTCGCGGCCCGCTCCACGTCGTCCGCCGGAAGGTGGAAGTTCACGATCTTCGCCACGCTCAGCCGCCGGCGGCTAGTTCGCGAGCGTACATCGCGCGCGATTGTTCACGCGTGATCGATACGCGGATCAAGAAGACCGCGGCCTCGAGTCGCACGTTCTGGCCGGAATCGCCGGCCCAGCGGTTGTTGAACGCGCCGATCATCGCGTCGTTGATGCGAACGAGCGCCGACGCTTCGGCGTCGGTCAGCGCGGACGTCATCGTCGAAACCGCTTCGTTGACGTTCGTGCTCTGCGTCGACGGCGCGCTGCACCGCGGCATCGAGGCGTGTCTCGGCTCGACGGCGCTCAACGCCGCGAGCGCGGCTTCGCGCGCGTTGCCACCGGCACGATCCGATCCGGGCGGCCAGCTCCGGCGAGACCGCGATCGGTCCCGGCGACCCGGACGTGAACTTGCGACGTGAGGAGGCGCCGGTCGGCCAGCAGCGCCGCGGACGGTGCTTTTGCCATGCGCGGCGGTACGGGCCGTGCGCCCGGCCCCAGCGAGGTCGAGGGCGCTGGTCTGACGGTTCATGCTCGCGAGCACCTTGGGCGAGCTCGGAGAGGTCCCCGCAATGGCGACGATGAGGCCGAACTTCGGTGCGGGAAGCATGAACGTGGTCCGACCGTCGCCGCCCGCGCTCGTGCCGAGGATGGAGAAGAGCAGCTTGTCGTCGGTGATCTTGAGGGTTTGGCCCTGCGCGAGCATCCAATCCGCGGGAGCGACGGCACCGTCGAAGCGGCGCGCTTCGCCGATGATGGGGCTGTGTCAGGACGTTAGCGGGGATCGGATCCGCTGTCGTCGGTACCATGCGGATCGCTTGTTGAGACGGAGATTGCTTCGCGCTTTGCGGCGCGACACCCGGGAGCGCTCGCATCACGTGAGAACCGCCGCAGCCGGCGAGAAACGCGGCCGAGGCGGCCCCGATAAATGGGGCGCGCTTCAATTGAGTCGATCCTTTGTGGGAGAGTGGGTGGGGAAACGATCCCCTTCGGGACGAGGGGACGGGTCAAGTTCTGGCTCGGGAAGATCCCCTGCAGGGCGATGCAGAAGGTCAGCGTGAGAAACGGCTGCCGGTTCTCGTGCGGCTGGCTGCCGCCGATCGAGCTGACCATCTGCGGCGACATCGCCACCATGTTGTTGCTGCCGGACGAGTACAGCGGCAGTCCGGTCGTGTACGCGGGATACGCGCCGTTCGGGTTATCGGTGTTGGCGTTGCCCTGCCTGGCGTCGGCTTGCGCGGGGTGGATGTGCGCCGGCATCTCGGAGTTGATCACGGTGTGCGCTTCTTCGCCGCCGCGCTCGCCGAGCGTGTGGCCGCTCCCCATGTGGATCGCCAGCGCGGCCCTGCAGGTTCGGCAGCGCGAAATTGACGCGTCCGTCGCCGCCGTACGTCGTCCCGAGCAGCGAGAAGAGCGCTTGATTCTGGTTTATCGGCAGGAGCTGTCCGTTGCACATCGCCCAACCCTTCGGCGCGAAGTTGAACGACATGATCTTGATCTCCGACATAAACGGTGTCGACACGTTCGTTGTTCCTTCTCGGCGTTACGTGCGAGGCGGGTAGACGCCCTGAAGCGCGATGCAGTAGTTCAGCGTCAGGTACGGCATCAGGTTGTTGTGCGGCTGGCTGCCGCCAGCGACGCTCACCATCGCCGGGTTCATCGACACGAGCTGCGGCGTGGTCGAGGTCGAAAACGTGTTGTTCGGCTTGGCGTTGACCGGGACGGCGCCGCTGGGCGAGCTGTACGCCGCGTTGTTGTTGTCGTCGTCGCCCTGCACCGTGTGCGTGTGCGATCGGCATCTCGCTCGTCAACAGCGTGACGTAGTCCTCGCCGCCGGTTTCGCCGATGGAGAACGAGCCGAAGGGACTGCTCCCCGAGTACTGCGTGGTGTGCATTGCGACCGAGCCCTGCAGGTTCGGCAGCGCGAAATTCGATTTGCCGTCACCGCCGTAATTCGTCCCGAGCAGCGAGAAGAGCGCCGTGTTCTGGCTGAGCGGCAGGATCTGCCCGTCGCAGAACGCCCACCCTTTGGGCGCGAAGTTGAAGGGGAAGATGCGGATCTCCGCTACGAAAGGATTCGACATCGTTCGTCCTTAGTTCGGGCTCGGGAAGACGCCGAAGAGCGAGATGATGTAGGTGATCGCCAGGTACGGCTGCATGTTGTCGTGCGGCTGGCTACCGCCTTGGTTCGGCAGCATCGCCGCGTTGAAATTGCGGAACCGCGGCGGGTCCGGGCTGTTCGACCCCGTTGGGTACGGTGAACAGCATGGCCGGGGTCGAGGCCGCATAATAGGTGTTCTGGGGCGTGACGCTTGCTGCGCCGTTGTTGTCGGCGACGATCGGGTGCGTGTGGTTCGGGATCTGGTTCGTCGTCAGCGTCACCTGGGTGACGCCGCCGTTCTGCGCGAGCGTGTAGTTCGTCGTGCCGTTGCTGCCCACGTGGATCGGCACGCGCGCCGCGAGGTTCGGCAGCCCGAACGTGCTTTGGCCGTCGCCGCCGTAGGTGGTGCCGATCAGGTTGAAGAGCGTCTCGTACTCGGAGATCGGCAGGAGCTGCCCGTCGCACGTCATCCAGCCGGCCGGCGCGAAGTTTCCGGCGAACATCCGGATTTCTCCAACGTAGGGGGTACCCAATGGATCCCGTCCTTTCTCGACGTGGTGCGGAAGGCAGTGCTACGGGAGGAAGGCCGCGCCGTTGGCGGCTGGGGGCTCGGAGAGCTGGGTGAAGCTCACCTGCGACGGCGCCGCCGCGTACGTCGCGCAGTTGACGTCGTCGTAGCCGGCCGGCACGGATAGCGTCGACGTATCGTAGATATAGAGGCCATTCTGTGCGGCGTTGGCTCCCGGGACGGGCTCGCTCAGCGCGATCATCAGTTTCGTGCTGGAGAGCCAGGTGATCGACTCGACGCCCGCATCGGGCCCGTAGAGGTATCCCACGCCGTTGCAGGCGTCCGTCGAGTTGTCGGCGCTGTTGTACGGGATCGGCCCGCCGATCGCCGTCGGCGCGGTCGAGCCGGCATTGTTCAGATACGCCTGCACGAGCTCCTCGCCGGATCCGATCGGCGAGTTGTACTCGATGGCGAAGTGCCCGTCGGTCCACGAGCCGATGAAGAACTGCTTGCTCGGGATCGTGACGATCTTCGCCAGGCTGAACGTCGGACTGTTTCCCGAGCCGCCGATGTTCCAGATGCTCATCTGCTTGTGCCAGATCGAGCCGTTGGCGATCAGCAGCTGCCTGTTGGTCTGGTCCCAAGCGATCGCTTGGGGTTCGTCGATGCCGTACGTCGGGGACCCGCTGGTGATCGTCGTGCTCGTGCCGTTCGGGCTGTAGATGACGATCTCCGACGTGGTGCCCGAGCCGTGCGCGTGGTCTTGCTCGCCGCCGTCGGTGATCGCGACGGCGAAGGTTCCGGCGGCAAGTGAGGTTCCCGGGGAGATGTCGACGACGCCGTTCGCGCCTGCACCGCTGACCGTCGCGAGATTGTGACTCGACTCGACGTAGTCGCCGCTGAGGACGAACTCCGAGAGCGCGTCCGTTCCCGTCGGCGCCTCGTCGGCGACGGCGACGTTGCCGGTCACAGCGTCGAAGGCGATGCCGACGGGTACCGTCACGTCGCCGGAGGTCGTTGTCGACGACGCCGTTCCCGTCGCAATCGCGCCTGCCGGGATGCAGGCCATGTCGCCGGCGTTCGGGCCGCCGGTGTTCGAGTTGCCGACGAGCAGGTCGCCGTTGCCGTCCCAGGTCAGCGAGAGCGGATCGTTGATGTCGGACTTGCCCTCGTTGGTCGAGTTGGTGACCGCGAGCACCGACGGGGAGAACGCGCTCAGGGACGACTGGTTCGCCGCGACGTTGAACAGGTTGATCTGACCGGGGTTCGCCGACTCGATCACCGCGAGGAAGTTGTGGGACGGCGGCGCGACGCCGGTCGAGAACTTGAAGTTCGTCGTCGCCGAGTACGACAGGCCGTCGCCGGCGTTCGGCGGCACCCCCTTGATGTTGACGGTCGCGTTGGTGACGGTGCTGTTACTCGGGGTCAGCGTGAAGCTTCGGGTGGACTGGTCGATCGCGAAGCTGACCGTGCCGCCGGTACCGTTGATCGTTCCCGAGGTGGTCTGGTAGGTTGCGGTGTTGTCTTCAATCTCCAGTACGGGTAAGCCGGGGGGGACAATCGTCTTCCCCGCCGGGTCGGCGTACGACACGTTGAACGTGATGGGGGACGTGCCGACCGACCCGAACGTCGCGCCGCTCGCCACGGTCCCTACCGCGCAGTTGCCGGACCCCGTGATCGTGATGGAGGCCGCGTTCGCGTCGAGCGAGACGGCGAAACTGTTCGTTACGCCCTGGGCGACGGTGAGCGAGGCCATCTGCTTCGAAAGAACGTTGCCGGTAGCGCCGTTCGCATCCCACGACGCGATCGTCGTGGTGTCGATCCCGATCGGCATCTGAAACGTCGCGGTGCACTTGTAGTTGCCGGCGTTGCTCGGGTCGGTTCCGCACTCGCCGGGCGTGTTCGGGTTGCCGCTGAGGTTGGAGAAGTTCTGGGACTGCACCGCCTTGAGCGCCGCCGGGCACGTTGGCGTAGATGTCGGCATTGCCGGCAGCCGCGCTCTTCGTGTCCGTGACCTGAATGCTGACCGACTTGGTCGCGCTCGACAGATACTTCGGCGCGCGAGAGCCCGTGCGCCGCGCGCGCTTTGCGAGCTGGTCGGCTTCGGGAACGAGAAGGCGAAGGTCGCCGTCGCCGATCCGACCGATTGCGGGCTCCCTCCACCACCGCCGCCGGGCGGAATGACCGGACCCGAGCCGGACGATCCGTGACCACCGCCGCAACCCGCGAGCAGCGATGCCGACACCGCGAGCGCGGCGAGCGAGGCGCGAAGTTTGCTACCGGGCTGATGCATGGGGAACCGTTTCTGCGTCGTCATGTGTCGGCTAGTTGTGGTGACGGCTGCCGTTGACCGTGACGTTCGCTGACGTGACGGAGATCCAGAACGTGCCGTCGTGGGTGGCACTCCCGCTCACGTTGGCGGTATGTTGCGTGATCGGGTAGCCGGTGCCGTGCTCCTCGAGGCGCACGCTGCAAATACCGACGCCGTGCGCGGTGATCGTGAACGTCGTCGCCGGGCCCGCGCTGAACGTCGCGATTCCCCCGCCCGTTCCGCAGGTATTGCCCGTTCCGTTGCCCGCCACGAGGTCGAACTGCTGACTGTACGGTGCGTTGGTGAAACCGGTCTCGGCGCCGGTCACGTTCTGCGAGCCGCTCGTCGCGGTGAAGAAGAGCGTCTGCTGGCCCCAGTTCGGATCCGTGCTCAGACCGCCGTGGGCGGCGTCGTCGTTGGTGGTGCCGGTGAACGTAATGTCGTTGTCGTTCACCGAGATCGTGCCGCTGCCCGAAATGCCGGACCCGCTCGCGCTGATCGTGAAATTGTTCGCGGCTTGTCCGGTGTAGGTCAGTTTGACGACGTCGGCGGGGTTGCTCGTGACGACCGAGCTCGGCGGCCGTGCCGCCGTTGACCGAGAGCTTCGTCTGTCCGGTCGCATCGTTGTCGGTCAGCGTGATCGGGTTGTTGTAGTTCGCCGAGGTCGAGCCGTTGACGATTTGGTTGCCGTCAGCGTCGTATGCGGCCACGGTCAGCGTCTCGCCGCCCGCCACCGAGGTGTTCGCGCGTCAGCGCCGCACCGCTTACCGAAACCGTCCCCGACACGATGCCTTGCAGCGTGATCGATGGCAGGTTGTTGGTGCCGACCGTGTTCACGATCGTCGTCGTGAGCGTCGAAAGAATGTTCGTGCCGTCGGTGGCGTTGAACGTGTAGTTCACCGAGCCGGGCGGAGCGATCACCGAGAGCGTGCACGTCTCGGTTCCGCCGCTGACCGTGCAGTTGGTGCCGACCGTGAGCGCGACCGTTTCGGAGATCGGGCCGCCGCCGGGCGGTGTGCCGCCGTTGACGGTATTCACCACGACCACCATCTCCGTCGTGCTGGGCGAGATGTACTGCGGCGACTTGCGATTCGACGAGGAGTGGTGTCCGACCGGGAACGCGATGGTCATGGTCGCTCGGTGAATCCCCTGCGGAGCGGACGTCGGAAGCGCCGTTGGGGCCGACGACGATGATCCGCCGCCGCCGCCGCAAGCGGCGAGCAGCGCCGCAAACCCGACGAAGGTTACGACCGAGAGTGATCTGTTCCCGAACCGATTCATGAAGGTTGATCCTTAGCCACGAGCACGGCGCGCGGCGAGAAATTCCGAGGCAAGAAGAGAGACCCGTCCGTCGACCCGGTACGGCGGACGGGCTGTTCCCGAGCTAGTTGCGGCGGTGCTTACCGTTCGCGGTGATCCCCGACGTCGTGTACGTCACGGTCAGCGACGCAGAGCCGTCGGTGGTGTTCGACGACAGTCCGTCGCCGACCGTCGCCGTGCACGAGCCGGCGGTCGGGGCTCGCGACGACCGTCGCGGTGAACGGCGTGCCGTTGGTCGTGTCGTTCGACCCCGCCGAAACGCCGGCGATCGACGTACACGCCGGAGTTCCGATGACGCTCAACGCGTGGCCGTACGGCGAGTCCGGTCCAGCCGCTCTCGGTGAACGACTCGCTGCCGGTGCTGCCGATGCCGCTCGTGTTGAACAGGTCGATCTCCGCGCGACCCGCTCAGCGCCACGCCGCTGGGCGTCGCCTGGCTGGAGTTGAAGGCCGGCGCGTTGAGGTTCGGCTGGAAGCTGCCGTTCCGCTGGTAGCCGTGCTCGCCGAGGCGGTGATCGTGACCGGGTTCTCGGCCAGGCCGTCGTAGGCGAGCGACACCCCGTGTGTCCGGACCGGCCAGCGTTCCGGAGGTTGCCGCGCCGCTCGTGCAGGTCGAGCGTTCCGGACGCTGACGATACAGCTGCCGTGAGCGTTGGTGTCAGGGTCGGTAACCGTCACGCTGATCGGCGCACCGGTCGCGTCGACGTAGAACACCGCCGGGACTTGCTGGTCGGGATCACGTTACCGTCCGCGTCGCTCGCGACCACCGAGACGAACGCCGACTGACTCTGCGTGCCGGCACTGAAGCTCCCCAGCCCCGGCGCCGGCACGTTGCTGAGGCTCAACGTAGCGGGAATCGCGCCGAGCGTGATCGTCTCGGAGTTCGCCGATCCGGCGGTGACGGTGACGTTGTTGAGCTGACCGGCGTTGAGCGCGGATCCACCAGCGGCAGCGGCATCATATGTCACGACCGTGAACGAGTCGGTTCCGGGCGGTGACGGCGGTCCGGCAATGCTGCAACCGGAGTTGCACGTTCCGGCCGGAACCGTCGTGACCGCCGGGTTGTTCGCCAGCGAGCTCGGCGTGATGCCGACGGAGTCCGCCGTTAGCGCGACCGAGACCGAGAGCACGGTGCTCGAGACATATTGCGGCCGGCGGGCCTTGCCCGAGTTCTTGCCGCGAGCCGGGATCTTGATGAAGAACATCGGCGTGACCAGATTACCGGTCGGGCCTACCGGCGCGGTGGTCGGCGAGGCCGGCGCCGGTGCGCTGCTGCCGCCGCCGCCGCCGCCGCACCCCGCAAGCGCCACGACGGCGGCTAGGGTCAGGATCTTGCGCATTTCAGATTTGCTCCTTGCGAGGTGGGTTGATTACCAGCGCGCGCCGTTGATGATGACGCCGTTGGTGGTGACGACGATGTTGACGTTGGTGGTCTGGCTGTTCGAATCGGCGAACGTCGCGCTGCACGAGCCGGCAGCGACGCCGGTGACCGTATAGGTAGACGTCGGTCCGTGGGCATTGGCGGTCGAGACGGTGGCGACGCCGCTGCAGGTGTCCTGCTCGCCGAAGCTGCCGCTGTAGCCCGTTTCGGTGACGGTGATCGGCTTGGCGAACGAGGCTCCCAGACCGAAGACGTCGGTCGGGTTCGGACCGGCGGTGAGCACACCCGGAATCGGTGTTGGGCTCGGGCTCGGGGTCACGTGCGGCGTCGCGGTCGGCGACGGCGTCGGCGACGGGGTGCGGGTCGGCGTCGCGGTCGGATGCGGCGTCGGCGTCGGCGTCGCGGTATGGACCGGCGTCGGCGACGGCGACGGCGTGTGAGTCGGCGTCGCGGTCGGGTGCGGCGTCGGCGTCGGCGTGTGAGTCGGCGTCGCGGTCGGGTGCGGCGTCGGGGTCGGCGTGTGCGCCGGCTCGCGGTAGGCGTCGGCGTGGGATGCGGGGTCGGCGTGGGTGCGGGGTCGCGGTCGGATGCGGGGTCGGCGTGTGCACCGGACGTCGCGGTCGGCGTCGGCGTGGGATGCGGTGTCGCCGTCGGATGCGGGGTCGCCGTCGGATGCGGGGTCGCCGTCGGATGCGGGGTCGGCGTGTGCACGGAGTCGCGGTCGGCGTCGGATGTGGGGTCGCCGTCGGATGCGGGGTCGCCGTCGGATGCGGGGTCGGCGTGTGTACCGGACTCGCGGTCGGCGTCGGCGTGGGGTGCGGTGTCGCCGTCGGATGCGGTGTGGGCGTCGGCGTCTGCCCCGGCGGCGTCGCCGTTGGAGTGGCCGTTGGGTGCGTGGTCGGCGTCGACGTCGGGCTGGCCGTGGGCGTCGGGGTCGGAGTCTGGCCGACGGGCGTCGCGGACGGCGTCGGGCTGACGGTGGGCGTCGGGGTCGGCGTCTGGCCGACGGGCGTCGCGGACGGTGTCGGGCTGGCGGTGGGCGTCGGCGTCGGCGTCTGGCCGACCGGCGTCGCCGACGGCGTCGCGCTCGGAACCGCGGTCGGCGGCGGCGGCTCACCCGGCAGCTCGACGATGAGGCCGAAGCATTGCGGAACGCCGGCCGTGAACGTCAACGGGCCCGGACCGGTGAAGCTGACGCTTCCGTTTGCAGGCTCGACCGGGCCGGCGTAGCCGACCCACGATCCGCCGACGAGCTGTTCGAGGAACCACTGCACGTCGGCCGCGAGGAACGGCGCCGGCGCGAAGAAGCTAAACGTGGGCAACCCGTTCGTGGTAAGGGTGACGGAACTGGTGATGCAGAGGTAGAGCACCGTGATGTGCGGCGGTCCCGAACTCTGGATTCGGCGAAACGCGAGCGGCGTGACGCCGTTGGGCGTCGTTGAAGAGAACGTCGCGGTCAAGGTCGCGCCGGCCGGGACGGTGGTGAACGGGAAGCCCACCGACCCGCCGAAGCCGTCGGCCGTCGGGAGCTGCACGCCCGAGACGCCGCTGACGGGCGCGGGGAACGGCTCCGTCGTCGACACCGCGAAGGCCGGCACGGGCGGAAACGTCGGCACCGGGGCTCCGGTATTGATCACCGGCGCGCTTGCGGACCCGCCTTGGCACCCGACGAGCGCGACCGCCGCTCCGAACAGGAGCACCGGGATCCAAGCGAGACGTCTCACAAAAAAACCTCAACCATAGCTCGCGCCGGTCACAAGAAAAAGACGCATCACCTATCGGGCATGCGCGAAATCGGCGGTGCCGAGAACCGAATCCATAGAGCGGGACACCTGAACCCTCCCCATCGGAGCGCACAACCCTGCGAGAACGAATCTCACGAGCCGTGCGACAGCCGTACGTCGTAGGGATCACGCTCCCCTACCTTATTAGGAAACCTTTACCGATTCGTTGTACGCTTCGCAGACCTCGCGCAGCTCCGCGTGCTCCTGCCGAACGGACCTGAGCGTCCTAGACGCGAACTCCGACGCGTCATGCCAACGGATCGGATCGACATTCGCCACGTCGCGCGACTCGCGCGATTGACGCTCACCGACGACGAAATTGCGACCTTCGCACCACAGCTTGGCAGTCTCATGACCCATGTCGACGCGCTGTCGCAACTCGATACCGAACGTGTCCACGCGACCGCGCAGGTCGTTCCTTCTCGCAACGTCCAGCGCGACGACGCGCTCCGGCCCGAAACCATGCTCACGCGCGACGCCGCGCTGGCCAACGCGCCGCAGGCGCAAGGCCCCTACTTCCGCGTTCCACGCATCATCGCCGAGGAGGCGTAACGTGGACCCGATCCGCGACTCGGCCCGGGCGATCGCCCGGGACGTCAACGCGCGCGCCGTTTCGGCCACCGAGATCGCCGAGGCACTGATCCCGCAGGCGGCGCGGGTCGATGCCGAGCTGGGCGCCTATCGCGAGCTCACGCCCGACCTGATGCGCGCCCACGCGCGCCGCGTCGACGAGCGAATCGGCGCGGCGAATGGCTGCCGCTGGCCGGCGTCCCGGTCGCGATCAAGGACAACATGTGCCTGGCCGGCACCCACACGACCGCCGGCTCGAAGATCCTCGAAGGCTTCGTCGCGCCGTATACCGCGACGGCAGTGCAGCGACTGCTCGACGCCGGCGCGTTGCCGATCGGCAAAACGAACCTCGACGAGTTTGCGATGGGCTCGTCGGGCGAGAACTCCGCCTTCGAGAAGACCAAGAACCCCTATGACCTCGAGCGCGTCCCGGGCGGCTCGTCGGCGGGCAGCGCGGCGTCGGTCGCCGCCCAGGCGGCGACGGTCTCGCTGGGCAGCGACACCGGCGGCTCGATCCGCGAGCCGGCCGCGTTCTGTAACGTCGTCGGCCTCAAGCCGACCTACGGCCGCGTCTCGCGCTACGGTTTGATCGCGTTCGCGTCCTCGCTCGACCAGATCGGTCCGTTCGCCCGCAGCGTCGAGGACGCCGCGCTGACCTATGACGCCATCGCCGGGAAGGACCCGCTCGACGCGACCAGCGTCGACCGCCCCGTCGAATCGACCGCCGATCATCTGCGCGACGATTTGCGCGGCGTGCGGGTCGGCATCGTCAAGGAGTTCGCCTTGGGCGACCTCGACACGGCCAGCCGCGCCTGCTACGAGAACGCCTACGCCGATCTCGAACGGCTCGGCGCGGAGTTGGTCGAGGTGACGCTGCCGACGGCGCAATATGGTTTGGCGACCTACTATCTCATCGCGCCGGCGGAGTGTTCGTCGAACCTGGCCCGTTTCGACGGCGTGCGGTACGGCCTGCGGGTCGACGGCGCCGACGTCGGCGAGATGTACGAGCGGACGCGAGCCGCCGGCTTCGGCCCCGAGGTGAAGCGCCGGATCCTGATCGGAACGTATGCGCTCTCGTCGGGATATTACGATGCGTACTACCTCAAGGCACAGAAGGCGCGCACGCGGATCGGCGAAGACTTCGCGCGGGCGTTTGAGCGCTGCGACGTGATCGCGGCGCCGGCGGCCTCGTCGCCGGCCTTTAAGTTCAACGCCAAGAGCGATCCGGTCACGATGTACTTGATGGACTACTACACGATCCCCGGCTCGCTGGCGGGCTTGCCGTCACTGTCGGTGCCGTGCGGCGCGGTCGTCCCCGAAGACGGCATCCGCCCGATGCCGCTGGGTCTGCAGCTCACCTCACCGTTGTTCACCGAACGCGTGTTGCTCGGAGCGGCGCACGCCTACGAACGCGCGACCCGGCATGCCGAGCGGCTCGCTCCGCCCGAGGTCTGCAAAGCATGAGCGCGATCGCGCCGGACACCGCGCTGAGCTCGGAGCTGCTCGACAAGTACGAAGCGGTGATCGGCATCGAGTGCCACGTCGAGCTCAAGACCGTGAGCAAGATGTTCTGCGGCTGCCCCAACGCCTTCGGCGGCGAACCGAACACGAAGGTATGTCCGGTGTGCCTCGCGCTGCCAGGCGCGCTGCCGGTGCCCAACGCGCGCGCGATCGAGCACATGATCCGCGCCGGCCTGGCCTTCGGAGCGACGATCCCGCCGCATTCCAAGTTCGACCGCAAGAACTACTTCTATCCGGACATGCCCAAGAACTATCAGATCTCGCAGTACGACATGCCGCTCACCGTCGGCGGTGCGGTGGGTTACTGGCTCGAGGACGGCTCGCGCGCCGAATGCCGGCTCACCCGCATCCACCTCGAAGAGGATACCGGCAAGTCGACGCACGCCAGCGCCGACGGCCGGTTGGCGGGCGCGACGTCGTCGCTGATCGACTTCAACCGCGCCGGCGTACCGCTGATGGAGTGCGTCGGCGAACCGGATCTGCGTTCGGCCGACGAAGCCGTCGGCTTTCTCGAAACGCTCGCGCGCACGTTTCGCGAGCTCGGCGTGAGCGACGTGAAGATGGAGGAAGGCTCGTTGCGCTGCGACGCCAACGTCTCGGTCCGCCTGCGCGGCGCGGCCGAGTACGGCACGAAGGCCGAGATCAAGAACATGAACTCCTTTCGCAGCGTGCGGCGCGCGATCGAGAGCGAGATCGCGCGGCAGATCCACGTCATCGAGAGCGGCGGGCGCGTGATCCAGGAGACGCGCGGCTGGGACGAGACGGCCGGCGTGACGCACAGCCAGCGGTCGAAGGAAGAAGCCCACGACTACCGATATTTTCCCGAACCCGACCTGGTGCCGATCGACGTCACCGCGGAGATCGTCGAGCGCGTGCGCGCGACGCTGGTGGAGACGCCGTTCGCGCGCTACGTCCGCTACGTCGACGCGCTCGGCCTCGACTCCAAGCGCGCCACGCAACTCGTCGACGACCACGTCCTGGCGGCGTGGTTCGACCGCGCGGTGGCGGCGGCCGCCGGCGAACGTGCTACGGCCGAAGTCGTGCGCGACAAGGCGCACGCCGTCGTGGCGTTCGTGCTCGGTGACCTGGCACGGCTCGCGAACGAGAGCGGAACGCACGCCGGCGACGGCAAGGTCACGCCCGAGGCGCTCGCCGAGCTCGTCGCGTTGACGTCGTCGAACGCGATCAACTCCAAGGCCGCGAAGCAGGTGCTCGAGTCGCTCTGGAACGACGGCGGATCGGCCAAGACGATCGTCGAGCGGGACGGCCTCGCGCAGGTCAGCGATCGCGGGGCGATCGAGACGATCGTCGACGATGTTCTCGCCGCCAATCCGACCGTCGTCGCCGACTACAAAGCCGGTAAGCTCAACGTGATGGGCTTCCTCACCGGCCAAGTCATGAAAGCCTCCCGCGGCAAAGCCAACCCCACCCTCGCCCAAGAGCTGCTCGGAGAGAAGCTCAGCAGCTAACCCGAGCACGGCGAAGCAACGTCGTCACCGTAAGGCTTCAGCGGTGAGGGACTTGCGTGATACTGTATATAGTACTATAATCAGCCGTGTGGGTCTGGTCGGCTCGAAGCGCGCTCAGCGCCTGTACGAGCGCGTGGTGGGGACGAAGAACAATTGCGCCTTCGCTGATCTTCTTGCGCTCCTCGAGGCGGTGGGTTTCAGCGTCCGGCAGCCGCGCCGCGGCGGTTCGCACTATACGTTTAAGCGTGGACCGCTTACCATCACCGTGCCGCGAGCAAAGCCGGTGAAACGGCGTTACGTGGAAGCCGTATACTAGAGCTCATCGGGGAGAATGTAACGTGAAAGCAGCGGCCGGCAAATCAGAGGCGCAGCGCTACTTCAGCCTGCCGTACATTCGCGAATTGGTACGTGAGGACGACGGTTCGTGGTTCGCGCGAGTCATCGAGTTCCCGGGCTGCATGACGGTCGGTGATACGCGAGAAGAAGCGCTGGAAATGCTCGACGACGCGATGGGAGCCTGGATCGAGGCAAAGCTAGCGGACCGCGAGACGATTCCGGCGCCGATGACTGCCGATGAGTTCAGCGGCCGATTTGTCGTGAGGGTGACGAAGACACTGCACCGCGACCTTGTACGGGCTGCCGAACGGAACGGCGTAAGCCTGAATCAATACGTCCTGGCAATGCTTGCTCGGTCGGCCGGTACCCCGACGCCCGACTCGCGGGCTCTCAAGCGCTCGAAAGCGGTAACGCAAGTCTCGGCTTTGAGGAGCGACTATGGTTCAGACATGTCACCCGGTGGTAAGTCGGCGTTGAAGCGTGGACGTAAGAAGCCCTAAGCGGGAAGATGCTGATCGACGAGCGCGGGCTCGAGGTTCTGGATTTCCAGCGCATTCGCGAGCGGTATGCGGGGCAGACGCATTCGGCGCGCTCCGAGGCGGCGGCGCTCGCCTGCGCGCCGGCGACCGACTTTGACCTCGTTCGCCGGCTCGTCGGCGAGACGTCCGAGATGCGCGCGCTCGCGCAGGACGCCGGCTTTTCCATGCAGCGCATCGACGACGTCGGCGATGCGGTGGCGGCCGCAGGGCGCGGCGTTCCGCTCGCGGCGCGGGACCTGCGCGCCGTCGCCGACGCGCTGTCCGCCGCCGGTGCCGCGGCGCGTGCGGTGCGCGAGGCCGAGTTGGAGGTTCCTTTGCTGCGCGAGCGGTGCGCGCCGTTTCGCGCTTTGCCGCAGATCGTCCATCGCATCACCGACGCCATCGACGAACGAGCCGCCGTGCTCGACCGGGCGTCGGCGGCGCTGGCGCGGATCCGGCGCCAGATGCACCAGGCACAGGACGACGCCCGCGACCGCGCGGCGGCGATCACCCGGTCGGCGCGTTACGCGCGGGCGATCCAAGACGCAATCGTCACCGTGCGCAACGGCCGCTTCGTGGTGCCGGTGAAGGCGGAGTTCTCCGGCGAGGTTCCCGGCATCGTGCACGACACGAGCTCGAGCGGTCACACGCTGTTCGTCGAGCCGCTCGAGAGCCTCGAAGCCAACAACCGCGTGCGCGCGCTGCGCGTGCAGGAAGAGGTCGAGGTCGCGCGCGTCCTGGCCGAGCTCAGCGCGCTCGTCGGCGCCGAGGCGGTGCAAGTCGCGGTCGACATCGACGTCTATGTCGACTTGGACCTTGCGGCGGCGCGCGCAGCGATCGCGCACCGCATGCAGGCCGTCGCGCCCGCGCTCAGCGATGACGCGGTGGTCGAGCTGGTCGACGCGCGCCACCCGTTGCTCGATGAACGGGCGGTACCGCAGTCGATCCGGCTCGACGACGAGATTCGCATTCTGATCGTCTCCGGGCCGAACATGGGCGGCAAGACGGTCAGCCTCAAGCTCGTCGGTTTGGCCGTGACGATGGCGGCCTGCGGGATGCACGTGCCGGCGGCGGCGGCGACGATCGGCCGCTTCGAACGCGTCTGCACCGACATCGGCGACGAGCAGTCGATCGCGCAGAACGCCTCGACCTTCTCGGCGCACGTGCGGCGGCTGGCGGAAATCGTCGACGCCGCCGGCGCTCGCACGCTGATCCTCATCGACGAGATCGGCAGCGGGACGGAGCCGAATGCAGGCGCGGCGCTCGCGGTCGCCGTGCTCGAACGGTTCTTGGCCGGCGGCGCGCGCGTGCTGGCGACGACGCACGCGACCGAGCTCAAGCTCTTCGGCGCGGACCATCCGTTCGTGGCGAACGCCAGCGTGCGTTTCGATCCCGACACGTACGAGCCGACCTATCAGCTCGACGTCGGCTCGCCGGGCCAGTCGCTGGCGTTTGCGCTAGCGCGGCGGATGCGCCTTGACCCGCAGGTCGTGACGCGTGCCGAAGCATTGCTCTCGACGCAGGAACGCGACTACGAACGGGCGCTGGCGGAAGTCGCCGAGGAGCGCATTCGCGCGACGCGCGAGCGCGAGCAACTCGGCGTCGAACGGCGGCACCTTCAGTCGCTCGAGGAGAACGCGCGCCGCCGCGGGGAGGCGCTTGAGCGGGAGCGGCGTGAGCTCGCCAAGCGAGCGGACGCGCAATTGGCCGATGCGCTGCGCCGGTTCAGCGCCGAGCTCGAACGGCGGGCCGCCGAGAGCGGCGAGCGGGCGGCGCGCGCGCCCCGCGTGACCTCGGGACAAGCGGATCTGCTGGCACGCACGCTCGATCGCATGCACCGCGAGCTCGGGATCGACGTGCAGCCGCGTTCGAACGCGGGCGGTGATGCGCCCGAACCGATCGCGCCGGGCGACCGCGTGCGCGTGTCGTCGTGGGACCAGGAGGGGACGGTGCTCGAGGATCTCGGCGACAACGTGCTCGTGCAGATCGGCGCGATGCGGATGACCGCGCCGAGGTCCGATCTGGTGCGGAGGGGCGCCGCCCTTCCCTTCGACAAGCTCAGGACAGGCTCGGCTCAGGGTGACAAGGTGGGGGCCGCGGCGCTGGAGGCGGCTACTTCGGCGCAGACCGAGATCGACGTGCGGGGAAAGCGTTTCGTCGAGGCCGAGCCGATCGTGGAGCGCTGGATCGACGATGCGATCTTGCTCGGGCACTCGCCGCTGCGTCTGATTCACGGGAAAGGCACGGGCCTGCTCGGGAAGGGTTTGCAGCAGTATCTCAAGGGGCACCCGTTCGTGCAGAACGTGCGCTACGGGGACGCCAACGAGGGAGGCGGCGGCGTAACCGTCTTTGAACTTCGGTCGCCGACCGCATGACGAAGAACACCGGCCGCACGACGAAGAACACGCCCCGATGAATGCCGCTCGGACGGCGCGCGAGCGCGCCGCAATGCTGGTCGACGGATGCGACCACGTCGAGAAGTTCGCCGAGCTCGTCGAGCGGATCGAGCGCGGCAAGCCGTTGCGCGTGTATCTCGGACTCGATCCGACCTCGCCCGACTTGCACATCGGCCACGCCGTGGTGCTGCGGCTGCTGCAGCGGTTCGTCGAGGACGGTCACGACGTGATCCTGCTGATCGGCGACTTCACCGCGCGCATCGGCGATCCGAGCGGCCGCAACGCGCTGCGCCCGGCACTGACCGACGCGCAGATCGAAGCGAACATGAAAACGTACGCGGCGCAAGCCGGCAAGGTGCTCGACATGTCGCGCGTGACCCTGCGCTACAACAGCGAGTGGCTCTCGACGGCTGACCTTCAGCGAGATCTACAAGCTGCTTTCGCTCACGACGGTCGCGCAGATGCTCGACCGCAACGATTTCAAGCAGCGCTTCGAGGGCGGGGTTCCCATCGCGCTGCACGAGTTCGTCTATCCGGTCGCCGTCGCGTACGACTCGGTGGCGATGAACGTCGACGTCGAGCTCGGCGGTTCCGACCAGCTCTTCAACTTGCTGATCAGCCGACCGTACCAGATCCACGCCGGCCAAGAGCCGGAGATCTGCATCACCGTACCGCTGCTCGAAGGACTCGACGGCGAGCACAAGATGTCCAAGTCGCTTGGCAATCACATCGGGTTGACCGACGCGCCCAACGACATGTTCGGCAAGACGATGCGCATCCCGGACGCGTTGATTCCGCGCTACGCCAAGCTGGCCGCGTGGTGGCCGGCCGCTGAGGTCGAGAGGTTGCAGCGCGAGGCCGGTGCCGGGACGCTGGCCGCGATGGACGAGAAGAAACGCATCGCCGCCGATCTGGTCGCGCTGTACCACGGCGGCGACGCCGCTCGAGACGCGCGCGTATGGTTCGAACGCACCATTCAGGGCGGCGAGATTCCGGCCGAGATGCCGGAGCTGCCGCGCAACGGCCGGGAGAAGGTCGCCGACCTCGTGGTCGCCGCCGGGTTCGCCGAGTCCAAGCGCGGCGCGCAGCGGTTGATCGGGGAAGGCGCCGTCAAGATCGACGGTATCCCCCTCACCGACCCGGGCGCCCGCTGGACTGCCGCCGGCCCGGCCGTGCTGCAAGTGGGCTCGCGAAAGTTCGTTCGAATTCTTCCGTGATCGCCTCCGCTTCGCTATGGTCGCCTCCGCTTCGCTACGGCGAGAAGGAAGATCGCGTCCACTTCGCTACTGCGAGTAAAGATATGGCAAGTCACAAGCCCGCGGACTCCGCCGAGCCCGTGACGTACACCGCCGCCGCGCCGATCGCCGGTCGAACGTTCACCTGCCGGCGGTGCGGGCGCGTGTATCCGTATCCGCAGGAACCGGGAGCCGTGGTGCGCTGCGAGTGCGGCTGGTGGTACACCAACCACGGGCAGGGCCGGCTCGTCGAGGAGTTTCGTCCGCGAATCGGCGGCGCCGCGACGACGGGCACCGAAGCAGCCGCAGGCCCCGCCACCGAACACCGCTAGGACCGGCGCCGCCCCCTTCGCCGGGATGCGGTTTTCCGACATACGATCCGCCGCGCGTCTGCTCTATGCTCGGGGCGATGACGTACCCGTCAAGGCCCCTTGGCACCACGATGCTGTGGGCGATTTCCGCACTGGCAGGATCGGCGCTCGCGGGATGCGAGGGCGCTGCCGCGACCGCCCTGCCGTCGGTGAGCGCCGGCAACGCGCCGGCGCGGGGCGTGACGGTCCAATTCCGGATCGTCGTCCCGCCGAAGACGACCGGTGCGACCGTCCGCGGCCCGCGCTACATCTCGGCGTCGACGCAATCCGCGTCGGTCGCCGTCACGCCGCAGTCGGGCGCGCCCGGCGCACCGGTGGTCGTGAACTGTTCGGCCGCCGTGTGCAGCGGACAGATTCCCGCCCCGGTGGGGTTGGACACGTTCACGGTCAAGCTCTTCGATCGACCCAATGCGGCCGGAAACCTGTTGGGGCTGGGTGCCACGACCCAGAACATCGTTCTGGACGCCGCCAACAGCGTGAACGTCGCATTCGACGGCGTGGTGAACGCCTTCGGCGTGGCCCTGAGTCCGGGCGTGCTTGCGATCGGTGACGAAGGCAACCGTCGTCGTCACGGTAACCTTCCTCGACGCCGGCAACAATGCGATCGTCGGTTCGAACGCGTACGTCGACAAGAACGGCAATGCGGTGACGGCGTCGCTATCGGACTCCGACACGAGCGGTGCGACCAAACTCTCGGCGACCGCCCTCGCGGCGCCGGGAATGGTGAACCTCACCTACGACGGCAGCGCGATACCGAGTCCGACGATCTCGGCCGCCGCGGCCGGCGTCACCGGTCGGCCGTGCCGTGCTCTCGATCGGCGCCGCACGCGCGCTGTACGTCGGAAGCAGCACCGGCGGCAGCACGCCCGCGAACGCACCGGGAGAGATCCTCGGCTTTCCGCTTGGCCTTTCCGCTGCCGGCAACGTCGCCGCGGTCGCCGCGGTCGCGGGCGCCGACACGCAACAGCCGTTCACTCCCAACGCCCTCGCCGCGGACGCGACCGGCGCGCTGTACGAAGGCGTCGGCTTCCCGGGCGAGGTGAACGTGTTCGCGGCCGGAGCGAACGGCGACACGCCGCCGCTGCGGTCGTTCGGAGACGCCGTTGCGACGACGTCGCTGGCCACCGCGATCTCCTTCGACCCGAACGGTCGCCCGACCGTCGTCTTCAGTTCGACCCAGGATGCGTCTCAGCGGGTTGACCTGTTCGCCACTGCGGCGACCGGATTCGTTCAGCCGGCCGTGACGCTTTCGGGCCTGCGCGGCGTCGCCTCGACGGCGTACGACGCGTCCGGCGACCTGCTGCTCCTCACCTATACGATGAACGCGTTCGCCGTCTATCCGCCCGGCGCGCAGGCGCCTTCGCGCACGATCGTCGCCGGCGTGACGAACGCGCTGGACCAGCCGAGCGCGATTGCCGTCGACGCCGCGGGTTATCGCTATGTCGCCAACGCCGGCGGGGGCGGAGTCTTCGGGTCGTCGGGGATCGACAGCGTAACGGTCTATGCTCCCGGTGCGACCGGTTACGTCGCGCCGGTTCGCACGATCGCCGGCGCGGCCAGCGGGCTTTCGAATCCCGCCGCGCTCACCGTCGGGCCGAACGGAAACGTGTACGTGCTCAACCTCGGCCGGGCAACGAACGGCGCGGTGACGGTGACGGAATACGCCGGTGGCCCGACCGGCAGCGCGACGCCGGTCGCGACCTTACCGGCGTCGTTTGCTTCCTCCGCCGGCGGATCGCTCGCCGTCACCAGCGACGGCACGGTGTTCGTCTCGGCCGGCAATGCGCTCGTCGCGTTCGCCCCGGGTTCCACCACCGCGCAACCGGTCACGTCCTCGTCGCTCAAGTCGATCCTGTCCTTGGCCATCGACCCGGCCGCCGGCGGTCTGCTCGTCCTCAATGCGCCCGCACTCCACGCGTTTCAACTCCTGGCCTTTGCGTCGTCCGCGCGCAGCAACGCGACGCCCACGACGACCCGTGCGCTCGACGTCACGACGGCGAACTGGCTGCAGGCCGACGCTCAGAGCGACGTGTGGGTCGGCGCGGCCGACAACCAGTCCATCTCGGCCACGTTAGCGTTCGTCCCGGCCGGAGCCGCGACGCCGAGCCGAACCATGACCGTGCCTGCGATCGCGGTAACCGGATTCGCGCTCGATCCCGCGGGCACGATCGACGTGACGAGCTCTCACGTCCCGTTCGAGGTCGATGCGTATCCGCAAAGCGGCTCGGGAACGGTGACGCGCGTCGCACGGATCCGCGGCGGCGCGAGCGGCTGTTTCCTGCCCGGCGCTTCGGGCAAGGACGGCTCGGGCAACCTCTACTTCTCGTGCCAGGGTGACGGGTCGATCCGCATCTACGAGCCAACGGCGACGACGATCGTGCGCTCGATCCTCGGTATGCCCGAGATATCGGGGATCGCGGTCGACGCCGACGGCACGCTCTATGCCGTGCCCGGATCGCTCAACATCGGCATGGTCAACCGAATCATCGCATCGCCGGGCCACGGCCGGCGCAGCGCATCCGATCCCCGCGGCCCGCGCGACGAAACGCCGGCGAACGCTCAAGAGATTCTCGTCTACGCCGCCGGAGCGTCCGGCGAGGTTGCACCCGCGGCGACGATCGCCGGGAGCGCGACCGGCATCGATACGCTAGGGCAGTCCAGCGGCATCGCGATCGGCGGCGCGCCGGGCAGTGCGGTGACGCAGCCGCCGCCGAACAGGATCGTGCTCACGCCGCCGGGTCCGCTCGTCATGGCGATCGGCGGCGCAACGCAGACCGTGACGGTTAGCGAGACCGGCTACGCCGGCGGCTTCACCGTCTCGAGCAGCGACCCGGCGGTCGCGTCGGCCGGCGCGGTGACGAACGGCTCGTTCAACGTCACGGCAGTCTCCGTCGGCGCCGCGACCATCATCACCAAAGACGCCAACGGGAAGAGCGGCAATCTCGTCGTGCTCGTCAACGCCGACAGCGTCACGGTCAACGGAAAGCAGCGCCGATGAACATCCGCCATGCGCTTCTCATCCTCGTCGGGATCGCGGCAGGCTGCGCCGGCGGAACGACGGGGGGAACCATTTCCGCCCGCGAGCGTCTCAACTCCGGCGAGCCCCGGCACGGCCGGTCCGTCGTCGTCAAGCCGCGGTACGGTCTCCCTGCACGTCGTGATTCCGGCCGGCTCGGGGACGTCGGCGCACGTGCGGCGCCCGCAGTTCGTCTCGCCGGCGACGCAGTCGCTGGCGTTCTCCTGGCCGAGCATCTCGAACCAGTACGGCACCAGTCCGAGCGGATCGGTCGTCGTTCCGCTGACCGCGAACTCGCCGGGCTGCTCGACCGGTGCGAACGGCAACCGCACCTGCGCCGTGATGATTCCGGTTCCAGCCGGATTCGGCGTGCAGTTCAGCGTCGTCACCTATGAAGGCTCCAACGGAACGGGGACCGCGCTGGGGTACGGAACGTCGTTGCCGATCGATATTCTGCCGGGGACGCACCAGCAATCTTTCGGTGACCGTCGCGGGCGTGCTCGGATCGCTCTCGCTGAACGAGGTTCCGTACACGTTCAGCATCCCGGCGAACCAGCAAACGACGCTGACCTTCGTGACTGCCGCGACCGATCCGTCGGGCGCGACCATCGTCGGCTCCGGTGGGTTCGTGAACCCGAGCGGGAATCCGCTCGCGCTCGGGCTTCGTCTATCGCTTCACGTCGTATCAGGTCGGGTCGACGTTCGATGACCCGACGGGAGTGAGCCCGGGGCAATTCACGGTCGGCGTCAGCGGTCCGGGGACCGGCGAGTTGGACGTCGTCTTACAAGCCACCGGAGGCTACACGTCGACCGCGACGGTCTACATCACGACGCCGAGCGCCGGGCCCCGCACCGACACCGACGCCGCCCGTGTGCCCCAGCACGCCACCGGCCGGCCAGATCGCGGTAGGTCCCAACTATCTGCTCTTCACGTCGACGGCATCGCAGGACGTCATTATCGCCGAGGGCAGTTATGCGGGCGGCTTCACCGCAACCAGCAGCGACGCGACGGTCGTGAAGGTCGGCGCGCCGACCGTCCTAGGCGGGTGCACGTCGTTTGCGATCGACCCGGTGGCTGCGGGAGCCGCGACGATCAAACTCGTCGACGCACGCGGCATCCCGGCCTTCGTCCTGGTGCGAATCGTTATGTGAAAGTGCCGCCGGCGACGAGATCAGCCGAGGCGTTCGGCCAGACCGCGGACGTCGTCGGCGCTCAGCACGTAGGTCTCGCCGCAGAAGTCGCACGTCGCCTCGGTTTGCGGCTGTTCGCGCGCGATCTTGGCGAGCTCGTCCTTGCCGAGCCCCATCAAGGCCGTTTCGACTTTTTCGCGCGTGCAGCGACAATCGAAGCCGACGTCGTATGCGTCGAAGAGCTTGATCTCCAACTCGCCGGCGACCGCGCGCAGCAGCGCCTCGGGGCCGGCGCCTGCGACGATCTGCGCGGTGATCGGCGCCATCGTCGCGGCGTTTCGCTCGAGCGCCGGTGACGACGGCGTCGTCGGCGCCGGGAAGAACCTGCGCGATGACCCCGCCCGCGGCGCGGATCCCCTCCGGATCGGCGAGCACGCCGAGTGCCACGATGCTCGGGATCTGCTCGGAGTTCGCGAGGTAAGCGGCCACGTCGTCGCCGATCTCGCCGCTCGCCAGCGGAACGATCCCGCTGTACGGCTGACCGACTTCGTACGTCTTCGTCACTTGGAGCTTCCCGTCGCCGACCACGCCGGCGACGTCGAACTTTCCGCGATCGTTCAACGGCAGATCGGCGCGGCCGTTGCGTGCGTACGCTCGCGCACCGACCGTGTAGTTGCCCGTGCTCCACGCGTCGGCGGTGATGGCACCGATCGGGCCGTCACCGACGACCTGGAGCGTCAGGCGCTCGCGCCCTTTGAGCGACGCCCCCAAGAGCGCCGCGGCGGTGAGCAGGCGGCCGACCGCCGCGCTCGCGGTCGGCGCCAAATCGTGCCGTTCGCGGGCGTCGCGTACGAGGCCGGACGTGACGCCGGCCACGAGCGAGACGGTACCGCGCGCGGCCGAGGCGGTGACGAGACGATCCATTGCGCCTCATAACCGTTCGCCCTGATTTGCCGTTGCGGCCATTTTCGTGACGGCGGGAAGGAGCGGGCTGCGTGCGAGCGTATCCCTCCCCGAGTGAGCGGCACCGCGAATGCGTTCGGAGCCGTTACGCTCCGACGTTTCTCGAGGTGGAATCAAACAGTGACCAAAGCCGATATCGTCGAGTCCTTGGCCAACGAACACGAGCTGTCGAAGCGTCAAGCCGGAGAGATCGTCGATTTGATCCTCGACGAGATCACCGCTGCGCTCAAGGCTGGTGACAAAGTCCAGTTGATACCGTTCGGGAGCTTCGTCGTGCGCGAGCGCAAAGCGCGCACGGGCCGCAACCCGCAGACCGGAGCGGTATTGAAGATCGCCGCCCGGCGAGTGCCGGCGTTCTCGGCGGGCAAGGGTCTCAAGGACGCGGTCGGCGGACCCAAGCGCGGGGGGCCGCGAAGAAATCGAGCAGCCGCAAGAAGTAGGGCGCTCCGGCGCGATGCGAACGACGGGCGCTCGACGCGAGGGCCCGTTTTTCGTTGCCCGCCGAAACAACGGGCGTTCGTCGTGCGTACGTATCCGCGAAACCGAGGAGAGTGCGCATGCCGTCCCACGTCGACGAGTTCTTCGAACGTTACCTGCACCGCCCGTCTCGCGGGACCGAGGCCCCGGCGCGCGCGGCCGCGATCGTTTGCGCGGAAACGCAGATTCATGGCGACGTCGAGGGCGACGTCGTCGTCGAACCCGGTGCGGCATTGCGGGTCAACGGCGAGGTCGGCGGCAACCTGAGCGCGCGCACGCGCTCGCACGCCCATGTTGCGGGCGACATCGCCGGCGACGTCGTCGTCGAGCCCGGCGCGCAATTGCGCATTGACGGCGATCTCGGCGGCGACATCGTGGTTCGCGCCGGCGGCGCCGCCTACGTCGCGGGCGGGGTAGGCGGCGACGCGACGATCGACGGCGCGCTGATGATCGCCGGAGACGTCGGCGGCGACTTCGTCGTGCGGCCGGGCGGCGAGTTCACCAATCGCGGCATGTCTACCGCCTGATCAGGAACACCCCGGCGACGAGCAGCACCGCGCCGGCGATGCGCGGGAGATCGATCGCTTGGCGCGGGAGCCCGAACGCGCCCGCGTTGTCGAACGCGACCGAAGCCAGCATTTGTCCGACGACGATGAGCGCCACGACCGTGGCGGCCCCAAGCCGCGGCAACAGGACGATCGCGACGACGATGTAGACGGCACCGAAAAAACCGCCCGTCCAGCCCCACCACGCGCTCTTCGCGAACGCGCTCGCCGCGATCCACGGCGTACGTGTGACGAGCAGCACGATCGCCATCGTCAGCGTACCGCCGAGATAGCTCCAGAACGCTGCCCAGGCGGGCGAGTCGAGGTCGGCGCGCAGCTTCGCATTGACGCTCTGCTGCACGACGAAGCTCATCCCGGCCACGACGGCGAGCAGCGCGAGTGGAACAAACCGCAGCGTGGTCATGCCATTTTCCCGGGAACGACCGGGTGCGAGCTCGACAGTCCGCCGTCGACCGCAATTGCCTGGCCGTCGACGTACGAGGCGTCGTCGGAGGCCAAGAACAGCGCCACCTGCGCGATCTCGCTCGGGATCGCGGCGCGCTTGAGCGGGTTGAGCTGGCCCAGTTTATGCCCCGAACCCTTGGCGCGCGCGTAGTCGAAGAGCGGTTGCGTCATCCCCGTTTCGGTGAGGCCCGGACAGATCGCGTTCACCCGCACGCCGGTTCCGGCGAGTTGGTTCGCGGCCGTCTGCACCAGGCTGATCACGCCGGCCTTGCTGGCGCTGTACGGCATTCCACCCGCGCCGAAGCGCAAGCCCGCGACCGAGGCCGTGCAGACGATCGAACCGCGAGCCTGTTTCGACCATCGCGCGCGCCGCGGTCTGGACCATCAGGAATGTGCCGAGCAGGTTCACCCGCAGGATGCGTTGCCAGTCGTCGAGCGTGAGGTCGAAGAACGGAACGAGGCCGCCCGAAATCCCCGCATTCGCGAACGCGACGTCGACCGCACCGAACCGTAGCAGTGCGGCTTCGACGACGTGCGCGACGAATGCGGCATCGGCGGCGTCGCCGGTGAGCGCGACCGCTTGCGCGCCGCGTCCGACGATCCCGTGGACGACGGCGTCGACGTCCGGTGACACGTCGACCGCGACGACGCGGGCGCCTTCCGCCGCGAAGAGCTCAGCCGCCGCCCGGCCGATCCCGCTGGCGGCGCCCGTGACGATCGCGGTCTTCCCCGCTAGACGATCCATCGCGGCCCCTTGGTCGGGCAGGACGCCAAGTCCGTTTCGCGCTATTTCTGGGCCCATGTACCGGGTGATGGGCGCCGTTTTCGGCCATGATATTGCTGCTGGCCGGGACGGCGCGCGCCGCCGACCGCGGGTTTCCCGGCTGGGCGCGTCTCGATGTCGCTCTGGTTCCCGAAACGAGCCCGGTCGACGTCATCGAACAGATGTCGTTCAAGAACGAAGCGAACACGAAGCTCTTCTCGTGCGTCGGATTCGTCAACCGCGGCCCGCAAGTGGCGCTGGGGATACGGTTTCGGTTCTTTCAGATCGGCTCGTACGGCGACGTGCTGACGTCCGGCGACAAGCTCATCGACGGAAACTTCGCACCGAACGTGCCGATCAAGGTGAAAATCAAAGTCAGCGGCGCCCCCGACGATAGCGAGGGGCGATGCTGGCAGTCGTTCGCGCTGGTCGACAAGACCCAGAAGATCATGGTTCGAGTCGAGCGGGTGGTCTACATCGACGGTTCGGTGTGGACGAGCCCCTCGTACGGACTCGCGACGTTGCATTGATGCTGCATCAGATCGCGCTCGAAGAACCCGCGCTGAGATTTTTGTTGAGCCAGCTTTCGAACGAGGATTCCCACGACGAGTCCTGTCCCGTCCCGTAACCGAACGCGATGCCGACGAAGGGGATGAGGCTCAAGCCCAGCACGAGCTGATTCCCGAAGGGTTCGATGCCGCTCGCGTCCAGCTCGGTGAGAATGCCCTGAATCGCGATCACGCCGCCGTCGCTGAGCACGAACGTCGGCACCCAACCGATCGGGATCGAGATCAGGGCGCCGTTCGCGCTCACGTTGAACACGTCGCTGATCGAATTGATCCCAGCCGATGAGCCGATGCCGACGAACGATCCCGCCAGGCCCGCCGGGTTGCCCCCGGCGACGAGTTCGGCGGTGTTCTGACCGAACGCCGCGACGTTGCCCGAGGTGCTGAAACCGCCCGCCGCGCCGGTGTACTTGTCCAAGGTGCCGATCTTGAGCGCCGCATTCGGCGTGCCGGAGATCAACCCCGACACGGCGCCCAGCGCCGCGCCGACGACGGCGCCGGTGATGAAGCCGGCGAGCATGTGCTTGAGGACGCTCTCGACGGTGCCTTTGCCGCCGGCGAAGCCGACCGCTGCGCCGGTACCCGCGCCGATCACCGCGCCCTCGACCGCCCCGATCGCGACCCCGCCCCAGAACGTCAAGGCCGACATGCCGCTGGCTACCGCGTAGCCGAGCGCGCCGCTGGCGAAACCCGCGACGCCGCCGACGAAACCGCCGAACAAGATGCCCTTCCAGATGTCGCCGCCGGCCTGGGCGGCCGCGATGCCGCCGATCACCGCGCCGGCCGCGACGCCGACCGCGGCCGATACGAAGAGGCTGCCGAGCGTGACGGTAAGGCCGGGAATCGCGAGCAGCGTGGTCCCGCCGGTAAAGTACGCGGCCACGATGAGCACGGCGATGACGATGACGATGCCGATGACGGCCAGCACGTCCTGCCACGAGATCAATGCCCGACGGATCGACGTAGCGCAGCGGGTTGTTCCGCGCGTACACGTAGCGGTTCCAGCCGTCGAAGGTGAACGCGCCGCCGACGATCATGTCGGGCGAGATGAACCGCCCCGCAGCCGGGTCGAGATAGCGCCGGCCCAGCGCCACCAGACCCGTCGCCGCGTCGGCGGTTCCACCGCCGAACTCCGGCTGCACGTCGCCGGCCGCCGAATCGTGCCGGATGGAGCCGTAAGGCCCGAACGCAAGGCGCCGCGCCTCGGCGCCGTTTTGGTCGGTGAAGAGCGTCGCGTTGGCGAGCTGGTCGTAGTGCACGAACAGCGACTGCGGACCCGAGAACGCGACCACGCGCCGGCCCCCGAACGTCACCCAGACGATCGGGCGCGGACCGGCGAACTCGAGCGAGGCGTCAACCGAGCTGAAGATCGTGCCGTCGGCGGTCGTGCGCGATGCGCGCATGCCGCGAAAGTCGTAGCCGTAGCGTTCGATGTTCCCGTTGGCCGCCGTAACGGTCGTCAGCCGGTCGAGCGCATCGAAGACGAGCGCGCCGGCGCCTCCCGACGTCATGCGTCCGGCCGCATCGAACGCGCTCGCGACGGGCGCGGCGGGCTTCATCACGCCGCCGTCGGTGTAGCCGTAGGCGAACGCATTCCCGTCGACGTACGCCGCGGTGATCAGCCGGTCGAAGTCGTCGTACGCGAACGTCGCCTGCTCGAGCGCATTGCTGCTCGCGATCCCGGTCGTGTTCCCGGCCCCGTCGTAGCTGAACGTTTGGTCGCGCAGCACGGTCGCCGCCCGGTGCGGTGACGTGAAGGTTCTGCAGCCGGCGGCTCGACGGCAGGTACGTCCACGTCTCGGTGACGCCGTTTTGGTAGGTCATGCTCGACGGGCGTCCGCGCAGGTCGTAAGATGCGGATTTGACGTAGCCGGGCGACGCGACGCGGCGTTCCGCGCGGACCGTAGGTATACGTCACGACCCGCCGGCCGGCGCCGCTCTGCGGTTCCGGCAAGGTCGTTTGGATTTGGCGCCCCATGCTGTCGAGCACGAAATCGGTCGCGTAGACGGTCCCAGGCTGCGCGGCGAGCGCACGCGTCTGACGCACGACCTGACCGCGTTGGTCGTACGCGTAGGTCCACGTTCCCAGCGCGTCGTCGACGCGCCACAGGCGTCCGCGCCGGTTGAGCTCGCCGTCGGCCGGAGCGGGGTCGGCCGCGTTCAAATAGGAATACGTCACGTCGGGCGCCGCCGGCACCCGGCAGCGAGGTCGTCAGCAAACGGCCGAGCGCGTCGAACGTGCTCGTCACGTCCTCGCCGAGCGCGTTGCGGCGCGTGACGACGTTTCCCGCGGCATCCGCGATCGAGAGCGTCGTGCCGGTCGAGGGATGAAGGTTGCCGACGAGCCGGCCCGAGCAGGTCGTAGTGCAGGGCCGTCGTGACGCCGTCGGCGTCCGTCGACGCAGCGATCTTGCTGCTCGGCGTATAGGCGAACGTCTCGCGGATCGTGCGGCCGGAGAGTTGCTGTTCGATCGCGATGATCCGGCCCATCGCGTCGAGGTGCTGCACGAGGGTCCGCGCGATGGATCCGCCGGCGAGCGAGCTCGCGACCGTTACCAGCCCCGGCGCGTACGTATAGCGCGGTGATCGCGCCGCTCGATTCCCGTCGCACCGCGAGCCGGCCGGCACCGTCGTAGGTGATCGTCGTGGCAGGCGTGCCGGCAGGCGGAGAGCCGTACGCGGGATCGTCCGCGTAAAACGGTTCGAACAGACGACGCCTCGAGCCCGCGGACGTTGCGCGCGACCGCGTTGCGGACGATGTAGCGGCGTCCGGCGTCGCCTTCGCCCGGAACGACGCCCGAAATGCGTTGCCCGCGACCGTCGAAGTAGTCGATCTCGTCGAACGTCGCGGCGATTGCCCGAGCGTGATGCGGTAGCTGGTCGCGAGCGCATACGGCTTGGCGCCGAGCTGGTAGGCGAAGAGCGCGCTCGGTAGCGCGGCCGTATCTCCGGGCGAGACGGTCGCGGTCACGCGACCGAGCAGGTCGAACGCATCGGTCGTCACGCCGCCCGAAGCGTCGGTGAGCGACGCGATCTGCATCGCACGCGCATCGAACGTCACGGTCGTCACGTTGCCGAGCTCGTCGACCATGCGTTCGGGCCGGGTTCCGGTGGCGTCGTACACGAGCTGCGCGTCGAAGCCGAGCTGGTTGCGGCGCACGAAGGTAAAGCTGGTCGAGGTCTTTTGCCGCTCGTACGCAACCTGCCCGATCCACCAGCCGTCCTCGCCGGGATGTTGCAGGTAGCCGAGCCTGGCGAGATCGGGCGGCGATGCGCCGAAGATCGACGTCACCATCGCGCTGGTGAACGCCAGCACGTCGACCCGCGAAACCTGTCCGAGCGTCGCCTGTCCCTCCGGCAGTCCGGTGAACGCGGTCCCGTCGTAGTAGGTGACCTTCGCGCTCACGACCGTGCCGTCGGCGGTCGTTTGCGTGATGCGGGCCGGGAGCGAGACCACGTGGGCGCCGACGTTCTGCGCGAAGGTCGTGGTGGTCGTGACGTCGAGATCCGGCGTGGCGACGCCGTGCGCTGCGCCACCATGCGCTGTGACGGGATGTTGCCGTAGGCGTCCGGGCACGGCGTAGGCGATCGTATGCGTCGAGAAGGGCGTCGCCGCACGCTCGAATACGGTCTCGGTCGTCAGCGTCTCGTAGCCCACGCCGATCCGCGCACCGTTGGGGGCGACCTCGATGCGGGATGCGTACTCGTGCGTCACGGTCCGGTACGGCAGCGCCTCCTGCGCGCTGCCGTCGAGCCCGAAGATCTCCGTCTTGAGCAGTCGCCGCCGCAGCGCGCCGAACGTCAGCACCTCGTCGCCGTCGAGCGGGCGCGACACGTCGGCCGGATCGACGCCCAGATGGTAGGTATTGCGCGCGCGTTGACCGGGCACCGAGGCGTCGCCGGCCGAGATCGTATCGACGACCGCGAAGCCCAGGAACGCTTTGACCGCGCTGTCGTAGCGCGCCGGACCGTAGGCGTACCGGGTCGTCGCGGTGGCGTTCGTCGCGGCGTCCGCGACCGTCATCGCGGCGACGCACTGGACTGGGAACGGATGGAACGTCGCCCACGGTTCGCCCGACTCGGCGGCGTCGATCGCGAACTCGGTCGACGGCCGGTACGCGATCGTGGTCGTCCGGCCGATCCCGTTGTCGATCGTCGAGAGCAGGTACGGCTTGGAGCCGCCGCACAGATCGAGGAACACGTATCCCGACCGGCTCGCGCCGTACGGCACGTTCGACCACAGAACGCCGATCGTGCCGGCCCCGTTGAGATCGACGAGCCGGACGTTGTCGAGGCTGACCGACGGCGTGAAGGAAATCGTTTGCGCCGGACCGACCGCCGTCCCGCCGCGGTTGAACCACAGCGTCACGCTGCCGTCGTCGACGTACACGAAGTCGGCGCAGCCGTCGCCGTCGACGTCGACCAAGAACAGCCGCGACGGATCGTACCCGCGCGGCAGCGTCGGCGGATTCGTCATGACGATCGCGTCGGCCCATCGGCCGTAGCCGAGATACGGCCAGTATCGCACCGACGCTCCGTCGACGCGCACGAGGTCCTGCAGACCGTCGCCGGTCATGTCGGCGAGCTTCACGTGCGGATCGCGCAGGTCGGCGGCGGGGACGGCGGTGAGCGGCAGCGTCTGCGGCCGCTGCGAATACCCGCCGTTCTCGCGATAGTACAGCGCGAAGAAGTCGTCGCTCATCGTCAAGACGTCGGTCCGCCCGTCACCGTCGAGATCGACGAATCGCGAGGCCAGGCCGGTCGACGACAGCGGCGGCGCCGAATCGAGCTGCACCAGCCGCCCGAAACCGCCGCCGGGCTGGATCGGCACGTAGCGCGAGGTCGCGCTCCCGAACGCGATGAGATCGACCGTGCCGCTGCCGAGCAGGTCGGCGAACGCGACGCCGGGTTGGGCCAGATCGACCGGGCCCGGGACGGCCGGAAGCGGGATCGGATAGCCCCAGCGGTTGCGTCCGCGGTTGCGCCACACGCGCGCCTCGCCGGCGCGCATCTCGAAGAGGTCCGGCAGCCCGTCCCCGTCCCAGTCCACGAGCTCGAGCGCGCCCGAGTCGAGCGGCGGCGGCGAGGCTCCGGCGAGCGGACCTTCGACGCGGGTCAGCGTCCGCTTCGCGACGGTCGTATATCCGAACGTCGTCGGCGGCGCGTCCAACGTCGATCCGTCCGCGCCGTGACCCCGCACGGTGATCGACGACAGCAGCGAAAGACCGGCCGGCTCGCCTTGCGTGTAGGCGAAGTTCCACGAGCGGACGAGCGTCGGCGCGGTGTCGAGCGAGTGCAGCTCGATGCGAGCGCAGCGCTGGACGGTCGTCAACAGAAATCCGAACGTCCCGTTCGAGAGCTGGTCCGGGCGCGTTTCGTAGACGAACGCGAGCTGATAGCGGCCCCAGGCGATCGTCGACACGTAGCGCTGCGCCCCGTCCTGCGCGTAGGCATAGGCGATCGTGTCGCCGGCCGTCGTCGTCATCGTCTCGATCAGCCACACGCCGACGCGCTCGCTGCCGGCGGCATCCGTGCCGATGCGTGCCGCCGGCCGTCGCGCCCAGCGCGTACACCGTGCCGGCCGTATCGGTGATCTGCCAGCTCTCGCCCGTGCGCAGGATGCGGTAGAACATCGTGTCGATGCGCGGCCGGAAAAGGCCGTTCCCCACGTCGATCAGATCGTCGACGCCCGGCATGGCGAACGCGTCCTGGCCCGGCGCATAGGTGGGAATCCCCGCATCGGTCGCGCGCTGAATCGCCATCGTCCCGAAGTCCCAACCGATCCCGAAGGCGCCGTTACCGGCCCCGCTCGAGTAGCGGAGCTTCAGTTGCGGAACGATGCCGTCGGGGCCGGACGGAAGCGACAGCGCGAACGCGTAGCTGCCCGTCCCGGTGTTCAGATCCGTCTCGAACGACGTGCCGACGTCGGCGACGCTGCCGCCGCCTTTCGGCAGGCTCAGGACTTGCGGGTCGACGCCCGAGGTCGCGCTCACGAACGTTTTAGGTTCGCGGCGTGTACGTGTAGTTGAACACGAGCGACACGTTCACGATCGCCGAAAGGTCGAGCGCCCCGTTCTTGACCAGCGCCGGATTCGAACCTTGCGGTATCGCGATCGTGTACGTGCCCAGTGCCGTACCCGCGGCAAGCGGCGTGAAGGCGGCGGTCGTGCTCGAGGCGATCTGGCCGTTGGCATCGGTCGCCGCCGCGACCGCCGCCGTATGCCCCGGGGTCGCCAGCGAGACGCGTGATCCCGGTGGCCGGCATGCCGGCGGTCGTCAGCAGCAGCGCGACGTCGGTCAATACCGGCGCGGTCTGGTTGAACGGGAAGTCCGAGTTCGCGAGCGTCAGGGTCAGCGTGCCGGTATCCTGGAAATGGAAGAACGCGTCCGGATAGAGCCACGCCAGCGGCAGGCTGCGGGAACGCTGCGTGACGCCGGGCAGCGTGGCCAGGTGAGCGAGCACGCGCGACTTGAGCGTGTCGTCGTAGCGCGCGGTATAGTAGAAGATGAGGCGCACGTCGGTGAGGGCGCCGTAGTCGATGTCGTTCGTGGCGCGCGGAATCTCGAGGTGCCACGACGATGCGACGCCCGCGCCTTCGAAGATGTGCATCATGTTGGGGTTGTCGCGATAGAGCAGGCTGTCGTTGCGAACCTGATAATCGGAGAGCACCAGCGTCTCTTTGGATTGGATGCGGTACTTGACGCCGGGCGACCCCGACGTCGGCCAAGCCGCGCTGGGGACCCGATAGACCGACACGCCGTTGTTCGTGAGCGTGCCGGCGAGGCCGAGAACCGGGACGATGCCGTCGACGGCAACCTCGACCGATGAGATCCGGCCGGCGTACGTGCCGGCGTAGGCGCTGTCGAAATCGTCGACGCGCGTCTCGAAGTCGATCGCGCCGGTCTTCCGGAACTGCGTCTCGAAGAGGTACGGATAGTTGGTCGCCAGCGAGATCTCGTGCCGCAGCGGCTGCGGCTTGCCGGCGGTCGAGGTGATCAGGTCGTACGTAAAGCTCTGGATGTCGGCCAAGAGCAGGTCGGCGCCCAGCAGTCCGGCTACCTGACCGCTCGCATAGCTGTTCTGGATGAGCTGCAGCGACTGGTCCGTCTCGAAGTTGTACGCCGACTGCATCAGCCTGGCGGCGCGCATCGCCATCTTGAAATAGCGCTCGTAGATCGAGTACATCGTTTGGCCCAGCGCGTGCCATACGTCGGCGGTGAACACCGCGGAGTCGAACGCGTTGAGCACCTGCTGCGCGCCGGTCACGCGAACGTTGGCCGCGGTTACCTGCGCGTTCGCGGCGGCGACGCGCGCCTGCGCCGCCTGCGCTTCGGCCTGCGCCTGCGTCGCGGCCGACTGCATCTCGCTCGCCGTTTGGTTCAGTTGATCGATTTCGTACTGGCGCGCGTAGGTCGCCGCGTCGAGCGACAAGGCCGCGCCCACCGTCGCAGAGCTGTCGCTGATCGTCTGACCCGACCGCAGCTGCTGGAGGTAGCCGGCGAGCTCGCCGGGATCGCCGTTGTCGCCGCCCTGCACCTGCGAGGACTCCGCCTGCATGAGGTTTTGCGACCACGACTGGCGCGCTGTAGTCGCTGACCGAGCTGGCCGCGTCGGCCGCCCGCAGGTTGGCGAGCGCCGCGGCGTCTTGGTAGGCTTGGAGCTCGGCCTGCGAGGCCGAGGCCTGCATGACGGCGGCTTGCGCGTCGCCCTGCGCCTGCACCACGGTCTGCTGGAGCTGAACCTTGGTCGACCGTCTCCTCGTCGGCGTGTGACTGGAACGAGATGTAGCTCTGCTCCGCGCTCACCGCGAGGTTGGCGAAGTTGACCGCGACGCTCTGGAGATAATCGAACGTCCAGATCGGTACGGTGTTCGCGGGCAGGCCGTAATAGTCGAGCCCGCCCTCGATCTTTTTCAGCTCCGACCGCACCTCGCTGATGACGGCGCCGAGCAGCGGGTTGATGGTGCTCGCCAGGGCGGTCCCCGCGACCAGCGTCGGCGATCACCGTTTTCGCGGTCGCCGCCACCGGCGCGAAGTTCGCCAGCGCGTAGAGCTGGCTCGACGGCGCCGTATCGTCGATCGCGACCACCTTGTGTATACCGCCGTGGCTGCGGCGGCGTCGCCGTTGAGGAAGAGCGAGTTGCCCCATGCGAGGTAGAGGTTGGCGAGCGCCAGCCACACGAACGGAACTTCGACGGCGGCGTTGATGTACTGGTACGCCGCGGCCTGAAGATAGTAGGTCTCGGCGTTCGCGTAGTCTCCCAGCGCCTGCAGCGCCTGAGCGATGCCCGAGCGGAATGACGTAGTAGTAGTCGTGCGGGAGCGCGAGCGCGACGTCGGACGGCTGATGCGGTTGCAGCAGCACGTCCGGCATGCCCGCGAGCGTTTTGCGCGCGGCGTAGACGCCGGTTTGGATTTGTCGATGGCGGGGATCGAGCCGACGCTCCATTCGACCGACACGACGTTGGCGCCGACGAGCACGCCGACCGACCGGGTCGCCGCCGCGACCGGCGCGGGCGCCGGAGCCGGAACTGGAGCCGGAGCAGGGGCCGGATGCGGAACCGCTACGGGTGACGGCGTCGTCGCCAGGGCGGAGGGCGCGAGCGTGAGGGCGTCGGTTCGCACGGCCGTTTCCGCCGCGGCGGGTTGCGAGCTGACGGAAAGGCCGTTGGCGACCTTGGCGGTGTCGGCGAGCAGCGCGCCGCGAATGCCGATCTTGTCGATCGGCGCGGTGGTCAGCTTCGACGGATCGACGGGAATCGTCGGCTTGAGCTTTTCCGTGGCGGCCGTCGGAAGCAGGGTGAGGTATTGCGCGCCGATGTTGAGCAGCGGGCCGAACAGCGCAACGTCTTTGGACAGCGAGTCGTATGCGCCGGGAACATCCGTCGGCGTGTTCGCGTCGAGGAACGAATAGATCAGCGTACCGGCTTTTTTGTACGCGTCGATCGCGGGCTGGTACGGCCGTTGAGGTAGAGCTGGTTCGCATCGTCCAGCGCGCTTTGGATCGCCGCGAGCGTCTGCGCTCGCGTCCGCCGCATTCGCGGCGGCCTGGACGATCGCGACCCGAATAGCGCAGCGTGTAGAGATTCTCGGCAAAGGCGGCCATCACGTCGCTCCGCGTGTCGCCGACGACGAGCGTATAGCCGCCGACGAGCTGCGTTCCGTCGAACTGGCAGAGCCGAAGGACTTGGGCTTGACCGGCGGGCGGCGGCGCCGCGACGTTGAGCTTCCCGAGCAGCGTCTCGTTGAAGAGCGCCGAGTGGTCGACGAGCGTCGCGACGCTCGCCCGAGGCACGGTCAGCGTCTCGGGCGTGATCGTCAGCTTCTCGGGCGCGATCGCCGGCGCGACGGTGCCGCGGGCTTCGCCGTTAGCGCGGCGTCGGCGCGCGGCGCCGCAGCCGCGGAGCTGAGCGCGGTTACTGCGTGCGGGTAGGATTCGCGGCACGGTGGGATCGGGCGCGGTCACGGTCAGCACGTTCTGGGCATTGAGATCGGCCAGCGTCCGGGTCGTGATCTTCGGATCGAGGGTCAGCTTCGGAGCCACGATCGCCACCGCGTCCTTCGCTTCGGCACCGGCTTGCAGGCAGCTCGAAATGGGTGCCGGCCGTCACGGCGGTCAGCTTGAAGCGGCTGACGATCTGCTTCATCTGCCCCGCCGTCTGCACCACCGCCACGTTGCGCTGGGCCACGTGCCGGTCTTGCCACGGGCTCCATTCCGTCGCCGCGACGCCGTCGCCGAACCCCCAGACCTTCACGACCAGGCACTCGTGACCGCCGTTCTCCATCACCGGGACCCACGGCTTTGGGGCACTTGACGAGCTGATGGCAGAGCGGCGAGTTGCGCGGGCCGAGGTCGACCCGCTTCATGCCGATGAGGTTGGCGTTCGCGGCATCGATGGCGAGCGACGGATTGAACCAGTAGAACGTCACGACCACGCCGGTCAGCGGCGCGCGACCGAGATTCCAGACGTGCGCGTAGATCGTGTTCGGCTGTCCGGCGGGCAGCACGCCGCCGTGCGTCGGCGGAATCTCAGGCGTCGTCGCCGGCTCGCCGACGGCCGTCCAGATGTCGGGGCTTTCCCAGAACACCTGATTGAACGGGCGCGTCCCGTTGTCGCCGGTGAACGAGCGGACCAACAGGTAGGGATAGAACTGCTGCGCGCGCCCGCGGCCGTCATTGGTTGCCGGGTCGCCTTTCGAACCGATTTTGCCGTCTTTGATCAGCTGCTTGAGCTGATCGATCTGCTTGCGCTCGTCGGCAGTCCATGGATCGAGCGGAATCGTCGGAGGCGTGGCTCCCGGCGCGTTGGTGAAGAGCGGTGACTGCGGCGGGGTGTCCGACGGGATCGTTCGTGCCACCGGTACTCACGCGAATTTCTCCTCGATGTCGATGTAGCGAATGCGCACCGGACGTTCTTTTGATTCGTCCTGCATCGACGGCGTGTTGGCCGGACTGTCGGGGGTGCCGCCGGCCGGCGCAGGCGGCGCGATGTCGTCGGCGCACCAGCCGCTGCCGGGCGCAATCGGAGCATGATACGTGCGATGCCCGTGCGCGTCGCTGCCGCCCGGCGGCGGGTCGTACTGCGAACCGCGGAAATACGGCGTCGGCACCCCCATCACGCCTTTCGATCGCACCCAATCCCAGCACAGATATCCGTAGCCGCGGTCGCTGTCGAGGTTGAAGTTGGCGATCGGATGCGCGGCGTCGCCGGCGTGGTCGCGGGTGAGCTTCGCGATCAGATAGGATGAGTAATCCACCGGATCGCCCAGGTGCGTCCCCTGATCGATGAGGGATCGTGCCAGCTCGATGGTCTCGGCCTCGCTCTTCGCCGCTTCGAGCTTCGCGCGCGCCGTGTTGTTACCCGGGCTCATGCCCATCAAGATCGTTGCATCCTGCGACGATTTGTAAGGGCTCGCGACCGACATCGGGCCTTCCATCGGAATGCCTTGGTTCGCGTCGTTCGCCAGCGGGAATCGCCAGGGCCGGGTGAACTCGCTCGGGCCGATCGTCGCGTTACCGCACGTCTTCGACAGCGCCGCGTTGATCATGTTCGTGATGAAGCTGTTCGGATCTTCGACCACGTCGCGCGGGAAGGTGCGGTTGACGTCGTGGCCGCTGGGCTCGGAGGTCGGCGTGCTCGTGCCGCCCAGACCGCCTGAGAAATCGTTGAGGCTTGCGTCGATCCCAGGCCAGGTATCGGTGACCGCGACGCCCAGCGTGTTGAGCCCGCTGTTGATCTCGTTCTGCATCGGCATCAGGTAGCCGCTCATCGAGAGGTACCAGTGCAGGCCGAGCCACGCGTTGTACAGCGGCAGCTCGAGCGTTTCGTAGAGCACCTCGCGCAACGGATACGTTCCGGCGCTCGTGATGATCCCGGTGAGGGCCGTCACCGGATACGCCAGAACCTGGGCGATGTAGGTCAGCCAGGAGAAGAGCGACAGCAGAAAATCAAGAAAATCTTGCCACGCGCTATTATCCGAGCCTCCGCCGGGCCCGGGATCCGATGCGCCGCTGCCGGGCGGAGACGGGAACGGCTGCACGTTGATGACGTCCGGCGGGTCGGGACGGCGAATGCTGTAGAAATCCGTCGTGGTCCACTTGATGTACTTGTAGAGCCACCAGTACGTGTTGACGATGTCGTCCTGGGTGGCGAAACCGTCGCTGCGACCGCTGGTGATCGCCTCGATGATCTGCGGCGCCGCGGCGCATGCGCCGATGTCGCTCGCGGCGATACTCGGATTGTAGACCGTCTTGAGCGCGGTCGCGAGGTAGCCGGCCAAATCGGCGGGCATGTTGGAGTCGAAGTCCCACTTGCTCTTGCGATCGAGCTGCGCCGGCGTATCGTCGCCGGGATCGTAGGTCGGGCCCGGCTGCGGGAAATTCAGGCAGTCGATGCGCGAGCTGCCGTCCGGGTTGAAAGCCAGCCAGAGATGCAGCGCGGAGTTCGACATCATGTTGTAGATCGATTGCGTCCCGTGCTCGCTGTCGTAGACCTTGGCGTCCATGTGGTTCTCGACCAGATGATGGCGTTGCCAATGGAGGCGATATGGGCCGCCGGCTTTCTCGTTGACGAAGCAATGGCCCGTCACGTCCGTAGCGATATGAGTCATCCAGCCCAGCGCGAACGCCCGCTGCTGATCGGTCGTGGCGCTCTTCCACAGCTCGTGGGCGAACTCGTCGGTCTTGCGGTAGTGGAGCATGTCGCTCCAAAAGAACGTTTGCTCGTCGAACCCTTGCGGAACCCCGCTCGACAGCAAACCGAAAATGTCGTATTGCCGCGTGATGAGGACGAGCACGAAGTCGATCAGGAACGAGATCGCTTGCGAGAAGATGGCCGACAATTCTTGGGAGAGCCCACCCGTCAGCGCGCCGAGCTCGTCGGACGCGTTGTCGGCGATCGGGCCGAGAATGTCTTCGTAGGGCCCCAAGAAATTGTCGTCCCACCACGTGAAGAGCGTGCGAATCAGATTCGCCGCGCCCCACAATCCCGTGCCGGCCGGCGGTTTGAAATCCGGCAGCAAGAAAAAGATGTCCGGCCCGATCGCGCCGAGCGCGTAGTAGGCCGGATTGTTCTGCACGATCGCTTGCAGTTGTGCCGCCGTCGGACCGGAGTCCGACGAAAAAATCGTAGCGGCATTCGTGTTGGCGTTGAGCTTGGTTATCGCCTCACGCGCCGCGTCCATGTGGATGTACCACCCGGGCATATCATCCGCGCCTTTGCCGACGGTCTAAGTTGGGCGCAGAGCGTACACCTGGTCTGCCGGCCAAGTCAATATGCCATTTACCACGAGTCGGCCGCGTGGGGCGGTCGTCCTCGGGCCTTATATGAAGGTTGAATCCGACGCGCAGCGGCGCAAGTGTCATCCGTCACAAAATCACGTTGTACCGGTTCATGCGCCCCGCCCGGCCGGACAGCAATTTTCTTCGCGAAGGAGATCAACTGGATTCCAACGGACGCATCAGCCGAAAAATTACCGCAAAGGAGAATGGGCTTGGAGTCGCAGGCGGCAAGAGATGAACCGTTGTCGTCGTCGAAAACGAAAAGGGCTCGCGTCGTGCGAACCCTTGTCGTTATTGGTCGGGCAGACAGGATTTGAACCTGCGACCCCCAGTCCCCCAGACTGATGCGCTACCAAGCTGCGCTACTGCCCGAGACCAAGCCGCCGTGGTGGCGGCGAAGAGAGGTAATAGGCCGTTCGATGTGGTTCCCCTCCTGGACGTGAAGGCTACGCTCTACGCCGATGGCGGATCCCGCGGCAACCCCGGTCCGGCCGCATCCGGGGCCGTTCTGTACGGCGAGGACGGCGAGGTGCTCGACGAGATCGGGACGTTCTTGGGCGTCACCACCAACAACGTCGCGGAGTGGACGGGGCTGCTCGAGGGGCTCAAGGCCGCGCTGGCGCGGGGGGTCGACGACATCGCGGTGCGGATGGACTCCGAACTGGTCGTGCGCCAGCTCAGCGGCGCATACCGCGTGAAGCACCCGGGCCTCATCCCGCTGCACGCCCAAGCGAAGGCGCTGCTGCGCAAGTTCGGGAGGGCCGACGTCCAGCACGTGCGGCGCGAGGCGAATAAAGCGGCCGATGCCGTCGTCAACCACGTGCTCGACGCGAATCGCTGACACTTTGCCGGCCCGAGCGCGGTTGTAGACCGGCAGATGCGCCGCTTTCCCACAACGCTCCTCATCGTGGTCATCGCGATCGCCACGCTCGTCACCGGCTGGAAGATCTTCTGGCCCGTCGAGTCGCAGCGATATCAGGCGGTCAACTCGGTGCGCAACCAGCGCTCGGAGCTCCACGTCGGCGAAGCGATCGCTCACGCCAAAGGGCCGATCGCTCGTGAGGAGTGGCGGCTCGACAACGTCAACGGAACTTCCACCGCGACCTACACCGCGGAGAACCGCGCCGGAACGCGGATTGCGAAATTCACGGCGCCGATCGGCGGTTACGACGTGACGTTCGCCTTCCAGAAGTTGGTCCAGGACGGCCTCTGGGAGCTCAAGACGCGCCCGCTGCGCGGCGACACCAGCCAGATCTACACGGTCTCGGTCTCGCAGGTCGACGGCAATCGCAGCGGCTCGCACCGGTTCGACTTCGCCGACCCGCACTATCTCGCGACGACGGCGGGCCGCCAGTACGAGATCCACCTCGACAAGAACAAGCCCGTCCCCAATCTGATTACGCTCGACTCGACCTCGGCGGCCGATCCACGCTATCAACTGATCGTCGACGACTTCGCGTCGTTCGGCCCGCCGCAGTTCAAGAAGACGGTGGCTGCCGCGCGGGAGAAGCTGCTGCGCTCGTGATCGCGGCGGTGCGCGCTTTCGCCGCGCTCGTGCTGATGGCGGCGGGCTTTTTCGGCCTGTACGAGCTGGTCGAGTCGCCGCGCAGCGGGGCCTTCGAACCCGTCGTCACGCACGGCCACGGCCACGCGGTCGCGCTGACGTTCGACGACGGGCCGACGCGCGGCATCACCGATCGGGTGCTCGACGTGCTCGAGCGCGAGCACGTCCCGGCGACGTTCTTCGTCGTGGGCAGGGCGGCGCGCCGCGAGCCCGCGTTGCTGCACCGGATGGCCGTTGACGGCGATGACATCGAGGATCATTCGCAGTCGCACGTCCACCTCAACGCGCTGGCACCGGGTGCTCTCGACGCCGAGATCGCCGGCGCTGCCGACGCCATCAACGCGGTGACGGGATCGCACCCGCACTGGCTTCGTCCGCCGTTCGGAGCGCGCAACGCCGCGGTGCTCGACGCGGCTTTTCGGCACCGGATGCGCGTCGTGCTGTGGAGCGCGATGCTCGACGAGACCTCGCCGCATGCTGCCCCCGATGCCCTCGTGCGGCGCTTGCTGGCGCAGGTCGGCGACGGCGCGATCGTCGTGCTGCACGACGGCGATCAGGGCCGCGACGACGGCGGTGAGCGCGCGTATGAAGCTTCCCTCACGCCGCTGGTCATCGCGGCGCTGCGCGCGCGCGGCTACCGCTTCGTCAAGCTCGACGAGCTGGTGGGACCCGGCCCTGGGCCGAGATGGTGAGGAGCGTCAGCCGTCGGTGCCGGTGCGGCCGATCGACCGGCGCACGACGACCCGAAACGTGCGCGGCGCGGGCGCGAAAGCATTGCGCAGCGGCAGGATGGCGATCGCCGGCGTGGGGATCGCGAGCCGCGCGTTGTTGAGGTTCTCGAGGTCGAACTGGATCTTGCCGCGCACGCCGATCTGCACTTCGAGGTTGGCGTTGAAGAGCACCGCGGCGGGCTGATCGAGCGCCGTGTCGGCCCCGTAGTAGGTCGCGCCGAACGAGATGCGCGAGCCGTTGGCCGCATGATAGGAAACCTCGGCGTACCCTTGCGTGCCGGCCGCGGCGACGTCGCCGATCGAGGCGGCGAGCGACGGCGCGTCGGTCGCGGTCCACGCCTGCAGCAGATAACCGAAGCCCGCCGGGACGAAGCGCGACAGCGAGATCTCGGCGCCGTGACGGTCGAACGGTCCCGCATTCACCCAGGGCAGCGCGCCGCCGGTCTCGACCAGCCTGTTGCCACCCTGGGTCGCGAAGAGATCGGCCGACAGCGTCGTGTGAGCGTCGATCACGTGCGCTTCGAAGCCGAGGTCGCTGGTCGTCGCCGTCTCCGGCCCGAGCGGTCCACGCAGACCGGCGAGTGCGACCAGCGACGGGGCCGCGACGCCGGTCCCCGACGACGCGCGCAGCGTGAGCCGGTCCGACACGCGGTACGACACGCCGGCGCGTCCCGCGACTCCGCCTTCGAGAACGCTCCGGCCGTCGGCCTGGGCGTCGCCGCGGACGTCGTACGCCGCGAGTTGAATCTGCCAACGGGGCGACGGCCGCAGGATCGCGCGCGTAAAGGCGGTCTGGACGCGTGCGAACGCGCCGGGCAGGACGCGCACCAGGCCGCCGGCGGTTCCGGTGCCGTACGTCTCGCTCACCCCGGCCGAGAAGAGCGACGTGCCGGCGGTGCGATCGTATTCGAGCGACGCGCCGTCGAGCTCGTCGGCCGTGTTCGTCTCGAGCGGATCGCCGGCGGCGGCGCCTTCGCGCTGCGCCGACGACGTGCCAAGCGCGGGCGAGCAAACCGCCGCTGCCGCCGTCGAGGCGGTACTCGAGCTCGTCGAACGCGAAGCGGTTCGCACCCAGCGCGTCGGCATCGCCCTCGCCGAAGCTGGTCAGCGTCACGCCGCTCGCCGGCGAGAGCGCGGCGCGCGCCTTCACCAGCAGCGCGCGCTGGACCGCGTCGGTGGCCGCGACGTCGCCGGTCGCGCCGTTCACCGTCCCGGCGACCGCGAACGCGACGTGCCGGTCGGCGCTCGCACCGCCGCCGGTGATGTCGGTGAAGCTCCCGCCGCGGCCGTCGAAGCCTTGCTCGGGGAGCGCGCGCCAGACCGGGGTCGGGTCGGCGAAGCGAACGTTGATCGTGCCGTTCACCGCGCCGTCGATCGTCGGCAGCGTCGCGGTCGCGCCGGGCTGGACTTCGAGCTCGCTCGTCACGAACGTCGGGATCGCGCTCAGCGGGATCGTGCGCGTCGTCGCGAGCGCCACCGGAACGCCTTCGATGAGCGTCTGCGTCTCGAGCGGCGTCCCGCCGCGGACCAGCGCGACCGGCGGCGCGTCGCTCGCGCCCAGGCCGCGCCCGGCGCGGTCGATCGCGATCGACGGCTTCTGGGTGAGGACGTCGTCGAGCCCGGGTTGGCTCATGTCGCGATACGCCTCGCGCGGGACGACGACCAGCGGCGCCGGCGCCGTGTTGAACGCGCCGCGCTGTGCGGCGCTGACCGAGCCGATCGTGCGCAGGGCGGTCGTCGCGACCGCGTGCAGCGGGATGCGCACGGTCGTGCCGCTCGCGCGCAGCGTGACCGTCGCGTGCGCGGGGACGAAGCCGGGCTTGGTCAGCTCGATCGTGTACTTTAGCGGCGGAACGTAGATGGTCCGGCGTCCGCGCGGCGTCCAGCGGGACGCCGCGACCGCCGTCGGCTGCATTCGGGTTCAAGCGCATTGACGCGCCGGCAGCGCTCGTCCCCGGGTCGGGGACCGCGACGATCGTCAGCGCCGCTCCTAGGAGCGCCGGGATCACCGCACGTTGCCGAGATGCAGTCCGAGCCGGATCGCGCGCGGGCCGATCGGAAGCGCGTTGACCAGACCGACCTTGCCGTTCACCAGCGGAACGGGGATGCCGCCGTCGGTTGCGATCGTCTCCCCGCCCTGGTAGTCGAACAGGTTGTCGATCGACAGCTGCAGCGATGCCGCCGCGTGCCCCACGCCCAGCGGCACGCGAATCGACGCGTTCGCGAGGGTGAAGGCGGGGAGCAGGTACGCGTTGTTGCTGCCCACGTAGGTCAACCCGAACAGCAGCAATCCGCCGTTCGGCGTCCGGTAGTGCAGTTCGCCGTATCCTTGCGCGTACGGTATTCCCTTGTTCGAGATCCCGTTGAAGCCGGTCCCCGTCGACGTGTAGTTCGCGCCCGGGACGATCGCGAGGTTGGTGGTGAACGGTCCGGTCGCCGTCGCGTAGAGCGAGGGCGACACGTCGTAGGCGAACGCGCGCATCAGCGCGCCTTGTGCGATGTAGCCGAAGCCGGTGCGCGGATCGGCGCGCAGCGACGCCTCGAGCCCGTAGAAGCGCGAGTTGCCCGCGTTTGCCGAGGCGCTGGCGTACACGGGGATCGGCGTCGTCGCGCCCGCCGGCGTGAACGTACCGAACGGCGTCACGGTGGTGACGAGTTGGTTGCTCACGTTCGTCAGATAGGTGTCGACCGAGGCGATCGTATCGCGCCCGAGTCGCGCGTCGGCACCGAGGTCGTAACCGAACGACGTCTCGGGCAACAGATCGCCGGCGTTCTGCGTGACCGTGAGCGACGTTGCGCCGGGACGAAAGACCGCGGCGGGCGTCTGGTTCACGCCGCTCAGGACGTTGAATGCAGGCGGCGTCACGGAGCCGCCCATCGAGAAGCGCAGCACGGTGTCGGACCGGTCGAAGCGGTGGGTGTACCCGAGCCGCGGGTCGAGCTCCGAGTGCGTCGCGTTGCCGAACGCGAAGCCCGTTCCGACCGGCCCGGTCGAGAACCGGCTCGCGTAGGACGTCGCGTACGCCGCGAGGGTGAGCGCGTCGAGGTCGGTCGGACGGAACGTGCCGCGCGCCATGTACGAGGTGATCGTCTGCGACGAGCCGGCGGGGACCGACGCGGAGAACACGCCCAGCCCGCCGGCCGCGCCTTCGGAGTACGCGTTGGTCAGCGAGACGATGCGGTCGACGGAGAGCTCGTAGTCGTTGGAGCCCGCGGAATGCAGCCAGGCGAGCGAGCCGCCGTGCACGCGGTCCTCTTCGACGGAGCGGCTGTAGACGTTCGGGATCGTGATCGTCTCGGGCTGACCGGTGAACGCCGGCGCCGTGCCGCCGCCGGCGAGCGGCGCGGAGCCCGTCAGGTTCAGCACCCCGGTGTACGGCTGCGCCGGCGAGGTGTCCGCGTTGCCGGTGAAGCGGTTGAGCGAGACGGAGTACCAGCGACCGATCAGCGTGTCGTTGCGCAGCGTCGTGCGGAGCTCGGCTTCGAGCAGCGGCTCGTTCTCGATCTCCGTGACGTTGGACGGCAAGTGCGTCGTCGGGTTGATGGCGATCGTCGTACCGCTGGGCACCATCGTCGCACCGAACTGCTGCAACTGCGCGCCGTCGAGATCGAACGCCGACTGCGTCCCCAAGTACGCGGCGGTGAACGTCGTCGCGTCGCTGAAGCGCCAGCGTGCCTTGACCAGCTCGCTGCGCGCGAGGAAGCCGTCGTCGACGGGCTGACAGCAGGCGGTGAGCCGCACGTAGGCGTTGCTCGGATTGTTCTGCGCGTTCGGGACCGGAAATGTGCCGGCCGGGGTCCCCGCCGGCGGGGTTCCCGCGGTGGTGCTGCCGATCGTGCCGATGCCCGCGATCGTCGACCCCGACGGAAGGGCGACCGTCGTCGGCAGCGAGCTGAAGGCGCCGGGTGTCCCGTAGCTGACCGCGTCGATCACGAATCCGAGCTTGCCGATCGTGTCCGACGCCAGGACGTTGACCAGCGCACCGCCGTAGCCGTCGGCCTCGAGATCGAGCGAGGTCGTCCGCGTCGGCGACGGATCGCGCGTGCGGAAGTTCACCGAGCCGCCGATTCCGTTGACGACCAGCGGCGCGAAGGCCCCGGGCCCCTTGGCGATCTCGACGCTTTGCAGCACGTAGGTGCTCAAGAACGTCGTGACATAGTCGCCGAAACGGCCGGTCGCGACCGGATGACCGTCGATGAGGGTCGTCTTCTCGTAGTCGAGCGTCCCGCGCAGGTTCGGCGACGTCTGCACGCCGAGCGAGCCGGTGTTCGACGAAGCGGTGTGGTTCGAGACGACGCCGGGCGTCTCGTCGAACATCCGCGCGAGCTGCGTCTCGGCCTGGTCGTCGAACCGGCTGCGCCCGAGGACGCTGAACGCTCCGGGCTGCGTGTTCATCGCCGCCATCGACGTCCCGGTGCTGCCGATCGTCGTGAGCGTCTGCGCGTCGAGAAACACGACCAGATTGTTCGGGGATGCCGGCTGCTGGTCGCCGGACGCGGCTAGCGGCGCGGTTACCGTTCGATAGCCGGCCTTCGAGACGGTCGCGACGCTCGCGGCCCGCCGGATGCAATCGATGCGCGCGAAGCCGCGGGCGTCGGTGTACGCGACGATTCCGTCCATCTCGACCCGCGCGCCGGCGACCGCGCCATGCCGTGCCGTCGCGTCGATCACTTGAACGGTCGCGGAACCGGAGCGTCCCGGGTCGCACGCCGCAACGGCGTGCGACGGGATCGAAACGGCCCCGACCGCGAGCAACAGGCCGAACGTCACCCGAATCACCCCGCCGACCTTCGCGCTCGCAGGTCCGCGCCACCCTTCCACTGCCCCCGCGTCAGGGTGACATGGAGTCTGGGGCGTGGTAGGATGGGGCGTTGCCCTCGGGGATGCCCGGGGCGTGCTCGGCTGCTTACCCCGGCGGCCGGCGCGTTCACTCGTGGGGGAGATGGTGCCGGTCGCTTAGGCGATCGCGGCCCGTCGAAAGGACATCATGGCTAAAAGAGTCGTCGGGAAGATCGGTCTCGCTCTTCCCGCCGGGAAGGCGACCCCTGCGCCTCCCGTCGGTCCGGCGTTGGGCCCCTATTCGCTCAACATCATGGACTTCTGCAAGCAGTACAACGACCGCACGAAGGCCCAAGAGGGCTTCATCATCCCGGTCGAGATCACGGTCTTCGAAGACCGCACGTTCACGTTCATCACGAAAACGCCGCCCGCGTCGTTTCTGATCAAGCGCGCGCTCGGGCTCGAGTCGGGATCGAAGGAGCCCAACCGCAACAAGGTCGGAAAGCTCACCCAAGCTCAGGTCCGCGAGATCGCGCAGGCGAAGATGCCCGACCTCAACGCGAACGACGAAGCCGCGGCGATGAAGATCGTCGCCGGCACCGCACGCTCGATGGGTGTCGAGGTCGCCTGATGCGCACGCACGGCAAACGCTTCAAGAACCTCGTCGCGGCGTTCGATCGCGACCGTCTCTACGATCCGATCGAGGCGACGCAGATCGTCAAACGCAACGCGACCGCGAAGTTCAACGAGACCGTGGAGATCCACATCAAGCTCGGCGTCGATCCGAAGAAGTCCGATCAGAACGTGCGCGGCACGGTCAACCTGCCGCACGGCACGGGGCGCGTCGTGCGCGTCATCGCGTTCGCCAAGGGCGATGCGGCGCGCGCGGCGGAAGCCGCCGGCGCCGACGTCGTCGGCGAAGCGGACCTCATCGAGAAGGTCAAAGGCGGTTTCGCCGACTTCGACGTCGCCGTTGCGACGCCCGATATGATGCCCGCGATCGGTAAAGAGCTCGGCCGCATCCTGGCGCAGAAGATGCCCAACCCCAAGTCGGGCACCGTCTCGCCGAACATCGGCAACGCCGTGCGCGACATCAAGGCCGGCAAGGTCGAGTATCGCCTCGACAAGACCGGGATCGTGCACACGATCGTCGGCAAGGCCTCGTTCGAGGAAAGCCAGCTCACCGAGAACGTCGGCGTGCTGCTCGATGCGATCCTGCGCGCGAAGCCCTCGGCCGCGAAGGGAACGTACCTGCGCTCGATCACCCTCGCTTCGACGATGGGTCCGGGCGTGCGCGTCGACCCGACCCGCATCAAAGTTACCGCCTCGACCGCCTAACAGCGGTCTCGTTCCTGTGCCGGGTCAGGAACGGGCGCGAATCATCTCGATCGTCTTGTCGATGCGGCGTTTTCGCGTCTCGGGCTTCTTCGCGTTTTCGATTGCCTCGACGAACTCGCGTTGATGCGTGTGCGAGAACGCGCGAAAGCGCGCCTCGGCGTCGTTCAGCGCCGCCAGCAGATCGGCGGGCGGGGTAACGGTCGCAGATGGTCGTGCGAAAGGCAAACCCGTTGACCGTGACCTTCACCGGCGGACGCTTACGCGGGGCGAACGCCGCCATGACCGCCGGCGGGACGCTGACGCACACCGAGGAGACGCCTTCGACGGGTTCGAGTCGAGCCCGAAACGCGTGCTTCGCGGCACGCCGGTTCAACGCGAGCGGGCGGTAACCCTGACCGGGACCAGTTGGAGCTTCGGGCGGAGCGCCCGTTGGCCGGGTTTGCGCGCGACGCACGGCAGAATCGTCGCCAGGGTGAGCATGATCGCCACCGGCACGAGCGTCGCGGTGTACGAGCCTGTGACGTCCTTCACGCGCGCGGCCAGCAGCGGCCCGGCGACGCCGGCGAATCCCCAGGCGGTGATGATCAGCCCGTAATTGAGGCCCATGTACTTGGTGCCGAAGAAATCCGCGTTGAATGCGGGCATCGTGCCGAAGCTGCCGCCGTTGCACAGGAGCACCAGACCGAACGCGACCGCGACGAGCAGCGGCGCGTGCAGGCGCGGCATCGCGAGAAAAATGCCGGCCTGGATCGCCAGGATGAGACCGTACGCAACGTTGCGGCCGATGCGATCGGAGATGCCGCCCCACAGTACGCGTCCGATGCCGTTGAATATCGCGAGGACGCCGACGATCAGCGCAGACGAGCCGGCTTCGACGCCGGTGAGGTCGCAGAAGATCGGCACGGCATTGCTGATGACCAGAATGCCGGCTGTCACGCTGCAGAACAGCATCAGCCAGAGCAGGTAGAACTGCGGCGTGCGCAGCGCCTCCGCGGGCCGATAGTGGCGCACGTTCTCGGTCGCCGCGTCGGTACTGCGGCGGCCGTACTCGGGCGGAGGATCGCGCAGCACGAGCGCGCACGCGCCGCCGATCGCGAGATACGCGACGCCCGACCACACGAAGGTGAGCATCACGGCCCGAACGTCGGCGGCCTGCATCCCGCCGCCGGTGGCGAGATAGGTGCTCGCGTGGGCGGCCGCACGCGCGAAGCCGCTCACGTGCGAGACGATCGAGTTGTACACGAACGCACCCAGCCCGAAGCCGGTGAGCACCAATCCGCCGGCCAAGCCGCGATGGTCGGGGAACCACTTGGTGACCATCGCGACGGGCGATACGTAACCCATCCCCAGACCCAGGCCGCCGACGACGCCGTAGGTCAGGTAGAGCCACCACGCTCCGAGCACCGGGGTGAACATGCCGGCGAGCGCGTTTCCGAACGACCACAGGAGGATTCCGTACACCGCGACGTTGCGTGGTCCGACCCGATCTTGCCACCGGCCGCCGATCACCGCCCCGACGCCCAAGGAGAAGATCGAGATCGAGAACGTCGACATCATCGTCGTCACCGACCAGTGGAACGACGCGATCAAGGGCCGCGCAAACAAACTCCACGAATAGACGGTGCCCAGGCACGCCATCATGATCGTCCCCGCCGTCGCGATTGCCCAGCGCCCTTGCAGCGCGATCGCGAGGCGCGTGTAGGGGTGGCGCCGCTCGACAAAAGCGGGCGCGAGATCGTCCATGATCATGTTGCGCATCCTTGCATACCGGGACCCGACGCAAACGGCGAGTCGCGACCGTTATATGATCGACGTTTCCGGAGCGCTTTCTCGCTCAGGGTGTAAAGCAAGCGGTAAGAGTCGGGCAGCCTCGGTTTACACGGGCTCGCGGCGCAACCGCCGCCGCAGTCCGCTGCGAATCAACCCTTGTTTCAAGGCGGAGCGCTCGGCGGGCGAATCCGGGATCGTCTTGAGGACCGCGCTTCCCGCGCCGCGAGCAGACGCGAGCCCGAGCCGCGCGATCAGCAAGGCCCCGTGAACGCCGCGGCGGCGAAACGCCGGGAGCACGCCGGCGGAGTACAAGATCGCCGTGTCGCCGGCGATGCCGACCGCTGCTGCGCCGGCATCGTCGCCGTCGAACGAGGCCATGACCAGCACCTGGGCCGCGGCGGCGTTGGCCTGGAGGGTCCGTCGCAGCGTCTCCCCGGGGGCATCGGCGAACGCCCGGGCGACCAACTCCACCCAGGCGCGGCGATCGGTCGTCCGGCGCACGGCGATCCTCGCCGAGGGCGCCGCGGACGCCGTGGGCCCCTCGAGCACGGCGAGCGCCTCGCCCTCGTCGGCGTAGCCCCGGCCGCGAAACAGCGCCTCGTCGCGCTCGAGCACTTCGACGTCGAGTTCGAAACGCGCCGCCGCCCCGCGCTCCGCGTAGAACCCCTCGACCACTTCGCAGTCGTCGGCGCGCAACCGCCGGGTCGAGCCGGCCCCGAGGGCGAGGTCGATCGAGGTGCCGCTCACGAAGAGCGCGTAGCCGCCCGCGACGGCGACCGCTCCGTCGCCGGCCGTCACCGCGTCGACGTTGCGGTTGTGCAGGAAGGCCGCCCAGAAGGCCGCCTCGGCACGGCCGGCATTTCCTTGACTCGGCATCACGCCGCGTGATACAACGTGCTTTGGCTCCAATGACCGCAGGTCGGCCTTCGCGTCGATAATGTGCGTTCCCACGAACGCTCGCCTGCCGAGGACCGCGTTTTCGCAGCAGGAGGCTCTCGAGCCTGTCCTGAGTCTGTCGAAGAATGCGCCTCGCCCGTCGGCGGAGGCGTTTTTTAGTTCCCCTCGGAGCGCACGATGCCGACCGCGAAAAAAGAAGCGACGATCGAAGAACTCCGCGAGAAGATCTCGCGCGCGAAGAATCTGTTCTTCACGAATTATGCTGGTCTGTCCGTCGCGCAGATCACGAAGCTCCGCAACGAGCTTCGCAAGGACGGCAGTACCTACGGCGTGGTGAAGAACACGCTCTTCAAGCGTGCGGCGGGCGACGAGCTCGCCGCACAGCTCGACGCGATCCTCGCCGGACCGACGGGCGTCGTGTTTGCCGGCGACGACCCGGTCGCGCCTGCCAAGGCCATCAAGACTTTTTCGGATTCGACCAAAGCGGTCGAGGTCAAGGCTGCGTACATCGACGGCAAGTTCGTCGACTCCGCACAGGTCATGATGCTCGCCGCGCTTCCCCCCAAGCAAGAGTTGCTCGCGAGACTCGTCGGGTCACTCAAGAGCCCGCTGTACGGACTGGTCTACGTCCTCAGCGGCAACCAGAGCGGCCTCGTCCGCGTCCTCAATGCGATCCGCGAGCAGAAGAGCTCAGCCGATCAGCCCGCTGCGTCATAGGAGCAGAACGTCATCATGGCACTCGCCGAACTCATCGAACAGATCGACAAACTCACCGTCCTCGAGCTCTCCGACCTCGTCAAGCAGCTCGAAGAGAAGTACGGCGTGAGCGCCGCTGCGCCGGTCGCCGCCGCTGCCGCCCCCGCCGCGGGACCCGCCGCGCCGCCGGTCGAGAAGACCGAATTCGACGTCATCCTCGAAGAGGCGGGCGCCGAGAAGATCAAGGTCATCAAGGCCGTCCGCGAAGTCACCTCGCTCGGCCTGACCGAGGCCAAGGCGTTCGTCGAGAGCGCGCCCAAGCCGGTCAAGGAAGGCATCCCCAAAGACGAGGCCGAGGCCATCGCCAAAAAGCTGCAGGAGGCCGGCGCCAAGGTCAGCGTCAAGTAGGGTCGCTTCCCGTAGAAGAAGCCGCGTCGCGAGGCGCGGCTTTTTTTGTTGCGTTAAGCTACGTCACAGACGCGGAGGCCCGCTTGCGCGCCTGGCCCAGCCGGACGTACAATTAAGGCAAGTCGGCGGAGCCTCGTAAGGCCTTCGCTGCTTTCCGTCATGGAGGACGCTGGTGTTCGACTACCCCTTCGCCTATCTTCGCGCGTCGCTCGGCATGCCGGCCCGCACGTTCCGATACGTCGACAGCGGCGCCCCGGACATCGAAGATCACGTGTGGCGGTGCGGCTGCGCGGCCCGCGAGTCCGACGGCGGGTGCGAGCTGATCGCGTGCGGCGAACACGGCGCACTCGACCGGCGAGCGTCGGTACGGACCGCTAGCTGCTAGCAGCGCGCGCTCCAAAGGACAAGCCCGGCTCGGACGAGCGGGACTCGTGCGTCTAAGCCCAATGTCATTCTGAGCTTGTCGAAGGATGAACGATCGCGCCTTGCGTACTTTCTTAGCGCACGCGCGTCATCTTGACGATCCGAATCGGCGGGCTGAGCATCTCGCCGTTCGCGTTCGCAGCTTGGATTTTGCGTACGACGTCCATTCCGCGGATGACCTTGCCGAACGCGGCGTAGCCGGGTCCGGTCGGGCCGCCGGCGTCGAGAAACGCGTCGTTGCCGATGTCGATGAAGAACTCGGTCGTCGCCGAATTGGGGTCGGCCGTGCGCGCCATGGCGATCGTACCGTCGACGTTGTGCAGACCGGTCTTGCTCGTCGGCTCGAGCGTGATGGGTCGGATCATCGGGTTCGGGCCCTGCGGGTTGAGGCCGCCCTGGATCACCTCGATGTTCGATTGCGGTTCGTGCGCCTTGCTCACGCTGCGATAGAACGTCGCACCGTTGTACGTTCCCGTGTCGACGTAGTGCAGAAAGTTCTTGGTCGTATTCGGCGCGTGCGCCGCATCGAGCCGAACCACGATCGTGCCTACCGACGTCTGAATCGAGACGTCGACCGGCGCGGGCGGATGCGGCGACGCGGCGGCAGTGGCGAGGATGACGGCGGCGCACAGCCACCCGAGCTTCGCTGTGGGCACCAAGGCGGCGTTCAAGCGCGACCGGTGCCTTGGCGGACGTCGATCACGTCCAACTCGGTGAACTGAGGTGAGCCGGACGGAATCCCCGCGGCCGGGAAGACCCTTTGCATTACCGAAAGCACGCGCTCGCGAAACGCCCGGATCAAGCCTGCGAACGGCTCCGCGAAGCCGTCCCACATCGCCCGATACATCGACTCGGGAATCGGCGGGTCGAACGTGACCGCATGTACCATCTCGAGAACCTTTCGCACGCGGAGAGCGCGGAGCGTCTAGCGTACTGCGGTAGAACTCTCCTGCGCTTTGTCATTGCCCTGCACGCGGGACGCAGGACGGTGCGTTCAGTTCCATGTCGAGAGCGTCGTCCTCGTCGCTACCTTAAATCGAGCACGCCCGCCAGCTGAACGATCCATGAGGCCGATTGGCTAATTGAGGGGCAGTAAAAGAAGGCAAAAGAGCAAGAAAAAAAAGGAGAGCCAATATGACAAGGAATGGCTAGCTCATATGGCGTAGCACGAGCCTCGCGCTTCCAATAAATACGAAAGGGTGTGTCGTATGGTTTCATTTCGGGCTGCCATCGCCAGGACGCTGTGCTGCGCGCTGAGCCTGCAGGTCGCCGCGTGTTCTAGATCTGAGGGTGGCGGCAGCGCGATCCCTCAACAGCGAAGGCCCTCAATCTTTAGCACTACCGGCAATGGTGGATGCACAGGTTTCTCCGATTGCCCAACCGGGTGGCTTTGTTGGGATGGATCAGATCCCGATCCAACCGACGGGGGTTGCCCGCCTGTTCCGCCTACGCCGCCTCAACCGATACCGCCGCCAACGCCGCAATGCGCCCTTAGTGTCGCCACGTTAGCTACGCCGCCCACGAACAGGACGCGGACGACCCTCGGCGTTGGGGAACACGTTGCGCTAACCTCGGGGGCGGCTCATTTAGCGTGAGCGGTGATGGGTCGTTAGACACTTCCTCGGGCGACAGCGCCGTATTTACCGCCGGGGATATAGCGGGAACCGCGACCATTGCGGTCAGCGGCACGACATGCTCACCAGTGTCGATCACTTACACGATTATCGCGCCATACGGACTGCTTTACCAGGCCGTGAACGGAATCAAGCACACGATGGGTTTCGCGGATATTGGGATGCACGCGAGCGTGTACCTTCAACCGGATACGGTATCGTTCAAAGGGGTAGGTCTTCTTGAACTGGACGCGCCGGCGACGGCCACCGGGCCATATTCTTGTGAGCAAGGAATAGGCCACCAAGCCTCGCCTATTCCGGTCGTTGCAGTTGCTGACGACGTTCCCGGGCTCGGGACGCCGGTCGCCACGGACACAGTGGAAAGCGGTAGCTGTTCCGGTAACCAGTTGGAAGATGGATCAATCGCTTTCAATATACCCCAGTTGTATAGCGTTGGCGCCGACGGGCCACACCAGTTCTCCGTCGTGCAGCACATTGCAACTTCGACGATTCTGGGCGCGTTGACGACCTTTCTCTTGTGGATCTCACTCACGCCAGCAGGCTTGGCGCAAGGCTCGGGCCTTCCGGACAAGACTGAAGCCCGTATCGCTGCGGCCATGACAGGGCTGCAGCGATTTCAGTCGTCCCGCTCGATCGAGGACTTACGGGCGACGTCCCACGCGCTCTTCTCGGCCGTGAACCTGCACGACATACGAGCTGAAGATCTCGTCACGCGTCGCCGCAGCATTACCATCGCATTTGCGCAAGTTCTTCACCAGATGGAATCACTGTCCGACCCGGCCTTCGATCCGAACGATCTTCCCTGGTTGTGCGTCACGCCGCCGCGCGAGCCGAACGGGCGCCAGTTGCCGGCCTGCGCCGATCCCAAAGTCATCGCCGATCCCGCCATTCGAGCGGAATACGCCGCTGCCATTGACGCAAATTCCGCGAAAATCGCCCGCGGTAATGCTCAGGCGAAGTTGTATTTGCTTGAAGACGAGACGACGGGATTGCTGGCGATTGTCTTGTCGCGATTCCGCCCCCGCGCGCCCTCCGATGCCGCGGCGCTCGACGGGATTCTCCGTCGGGCTCATATTAGCGACGCACGAAGAGCGAAGATCGACGCCTCGTTCTAACTACGATGGCGGATCGCCGTCGCGGATCGCGGCGTTGCGGCGGAGCGCGTCGAGCATGGCTTGAACGCTTTCGACCAGGAGGTCGGTTTCGGAGACGATGGCGGCGAGATTGGGCTCCGGCGTTTGGTCGAGTGCGCGCTTGAGCTCGACCTGGGTTGCGCGCAGGCGCGGCATCGTGACGATCTCGTGGCTGCGGTTGCGCAGGGCGCCGGCGACCGCCTGCAGCGCCTCGTCCAGCTCGGCGCTCAGCAGCGCGAGCTGCGGGTTCACCACGGGCTCGTTCGCCGGCAGACGCGAGTACAGCGTGAGGACCGCGATGCCGTAGCGCCGACCCGCTGCCAGGAGTGCCAGCGCGGTGCGCACGCGCATCCCGCGCGGCTTGACGGGCTCGGCGAGCATCTGATCCACCGCGGATTCGGCCGTCGATCGCGCGCGCCACGACGCGAGCTGAGCCGCGCGCGCGTCGCGGGCTTCGTACGTCGCGGGTTCGCGGTAGGCATTCAGCACGAGCGAGGTTTGCCGGCGCTGCGCTTCGACGAGGTCGGCCAGGTCATCGGGAACGTGCGCGTGCGACCACGTCGGCCAGATGGCATACGAGAGCAGCGCGAGCACACCGCCCAGGAAGGTCGCCCCGACGCGGTCGAGCGCGGACGTCTGCTCGGGTGCGCCGGCAAAGGCGAGCAGAAAAACGACGTAGCAGGTGATCGTGACGCTGAACACCGCGTAGTTGACGCTGAACAGCATGTATCCGGCGGTGGCGAACGCGATGGCGAGAATTAGGAAGACTTCCCCGGCCGGGTGCACGAGCGCGGTGATCAGCGAGGCGATCGCCGCACCGCCGACCGTTCCAGCGACGCGCGCGATCCCGCGCGTGAAGGTCGCGGTGAAATCCGGGCGCAGCACGATCACTGCGGTCAACGGGATCCAGTACGCGCGCTGCAGCGGCAGCCAGCGTTCCAAGAAACCGGCGACGACGAGCATCGCGGCCAGCCGGATCGCGTGCTGCGCGAAAACCGAGCGCGGCGAACAGTTTGCCCGCAGGGTCTCGAACGCCTCACCGAGCGCCGACAGCGCGAACGGCTGCGCAGCGTGCGGGCGCGACGGGGAGGCCGACGATGCGCGGTCGGCCGGCATCCCGGCGGCGCGCCACGCCGTGCGCATCGCGGCAAGAAGCGCACGCCCGTCGTCGACAACCGGTCCGCCGAACGGCACGCTCGGCACGAGCCGTTCGATCGCGTTCGCGCGCAGATCGGCGAGATGCCAGGCCTCGTCGAGCTCCGCCGGCGCGCGGCCTTCCTCGACGGCGGCCGCGATCTCGGCGAGGATGGGCTGCGAGCCCGCGGCCAAACCGTGGACCTCCGCCGCGACCTCGGTCGCAGCGAAGTCGTCGAGCAGATGACGGTCGGTCGCCAGCGCCGCCAGCGAGCCGCGGATGCGTTCGCCCTCGTCGAGCAGCGACTCGAAGGCGACCAGCTCGCTGCGGCGCGCGAACGGGTGCGGATCCGCCAGCGTCTCGCCGACGGCCGCCAGCGAGGCGCTGGGCGGCGAGCCCAGCTTCGTCGCCGGCAAGTCGGAGGCATAGTCCGAGAGCGACCGGTACGCCGCCGCCAACACGCGCCGCTCCGCGCTGAACCGCTGCAGCGGCCAAATGCTGACCAGCAAGAGCGTCTGCAGTGCGCCGCCGGCGAAGACGAAGCCGGCTTGCGGCAGCGCGTCGGACGGCAAGTACGGTGCGTGTCCGCAGACCAGCAGCGCGATGAGCGAGTTGAGGCCGACCGTCGTCGCGGCGCTTCCCAACGATCCCAAGAGGCCCAGCGAAAGACCCCAGACCGCGAACAGCGCGACGTTGGCGACGGGATACGGTCCGCTCAGTGCGCCGACGAAGGCCGAGAATGCCATCGCCGCGCTGGTGAGCAGCATCGCCGCGGCGCGCGTGCGGTAGACACCCTGGCGCGACGCAAATCCGGCCGCCATCGCCCCGATCGCGGCGGAGACGCCGTCAAGCGGCTGGTGCGCGGCGTAGGCGATCAGCAGCGGAACGGTGACGCCGATCGCGCAGCGCAGGCCGAAGCGCACCTCGACGCCGTGCGGATCGAGCGCCAGCGCTTGGCGGAAGAGCCGATGCGTCTCGATCATGGCCCGAAGTAGCGGCGCGGGTTCTCGATGAGCATCGCCGCGATCTGGGCATCGGTCACGCCGCGCGAGCAAAGCTCGGGAAGGACGTCGTCGTGGATGTGGGTGAGTTGCCAGCGCGGCAGCACGGCCGCAAGCGTGCCTTCGTCGAACCAGTCGATGTAGCACGACGCGTCGTGCGCGAGCACCATCCGCCCGGCGTAGCCGCGCCGGCACAGTTCGGCGACCGTCGCGCAGCGCTGCTCGAACGGCAGGATCGTGTCGATGCCGAAGCGGTCCATCCCGATGAACGACCCGGCTTCCATCAATTCGATCAAGTAGCCGAGGTCGGTGGAGTCGCCGCAGTGACCGATCACAACGCGAGCGAGGTCGACGCCTTCGCCGCGCAAGAGCGTCTGCACCGCCAATCCCGAGCGGGACGCGGCGTGCGTGTGGACGGTGATCGGCGCGCCGGTTCGGACGTGCGCGCGGGCGACGGCACGGAGAATGCGCTCGACGTCCGTCGTCATCCCGTGCACGTCGATCGCGCATTTGAGGAACGCCGCCTTGACCTTCGTCCCCGGGATCCCCTCGACGATGTCGCGCACGAACATCGCGGTCATCGGATCGACGTCGCCCGGCTTCTTCCCCGGCGGCCGGCGCGCGAAGTAGAACGGCGCGTCACGAAACGTGTACAGTCCGGTCGCGACAACGATGTGCAGGTCGACCTGCGCGTTCACCCGTTCGATGCGCGGGATGTAACGGCCCAGGCCGATGACCGTGGGGTCGACGATCGTGTCGACGCCGCGGATCTTAAGCGCGCGCAGTTTCGCAACCGCATCGGCGACGCGCGCCTCTTCGTCCCAGTCGCCGGAGTTGCGGCGGATCTCTTCACTGAGCACGAAGACGTGCTCGTGCATGAGGGTCTGGCCGAGCCGCGCGACGTCGACGGGACCTCGCACCGTCTCGACCGCCGGCATCAGGCCGGCGAAAGCACGTGGATGAGCCGGCCGGCGACCCAATCCTTCGTGGCGGCGCCGTAGGCCGCCATGTGCGGCGACGCCGCATGCGCCTTGAGCGCGTCGGCGCTCTCCCACTTCTCGATGACGACGAACACGTCCGGTCCGAGCTTGGCCTGAACGCTCCCGAACCCCCCGGCGTCGACGACCGCCTCGTATTCGATGCAGCCCACCTCGGCGCGCACGAGCGGAACGTTTGCGCGCAATGCGTCCAGAATGTTGTCACGCTGGCCGGGATTGGCGGTGATCACCGCCACGACGTGGATCATGACGCAGCGTTTCGCAGGGCGGTCGCGGCGGTGGCGACGGCTTCGCGGCCTTTGTCGAAGATCGCAATATAGGAGAAGAACGCGTGGATCATCCCGTGCGTAGACGTGCAGCTCGACCGGGACGCCGTCGGCGCGCAGACGTTCGGCGTAGGCGACGCCCATGTCGTGCAACGGGTCGCACTCGGCGATGATGAGCGTCGCGGGCGGTAAGCCGCGCAGCGACGCCGCCTTGTCGGCCAGAACGTAGGGCAGATCGGCGAGCTCCGGTCGCGGGATGTAGCAGTTCCAGTAGAAGGCCATGCGGTCGATCGTCAAGCCGTGACCGTTACCGTACGCTCGCGTCGAGGGGCTGTCGCCATGATCGGCGACCGCCGGATAGACCAGCAGTTGGTGCATGATCGGCGGTCCGCCGGTGTCGCGCGCTCGGAGGGCGACGTTGGCGGCCAGGCCGCCGCCGGCGCTGTCGCCGCCGATCGCCAGGCGCGCGGCGTCGGCGCCGAACGAAGCCGCGTTGGCGGCCAGCCAGGCTGAACGCCGCATAGGAGTCTTCGCCGGGACCGGGCGCCGGGTATTCGGGCGCGAGACGATAGTTCACCGAGGCGACGACGAACCCGCTCTCGCTGGTGAGCAGGCGGCACAGCGCGTCGTAGCTATCGGGATTGCCGCAGACGTACCCGCCGCCGTGAAAGTAGACCAGCAGCGGCAGGGCGGCTGCGGCACCTTCCGGCCGGTAGATGCGGATCGGAATCGGTCCGTGCGGTCCAGGGGCCTCGACGTTCTCGACGCGGCCGACGGCGACGGGGCTGCCTCCGAGCTGGGTGAAGATCTGATCGAACAGTGCTCGCGCTTCGGCGAGCGGCAACGACTCGATCGGCGGCCGGTTCAGCGTCGCGACGTGGTCAAGGTAAGCGCGCACCTGGGGGTCCAGCACGCGGCGGGGTTCGAACGGTCCATAGGAACTGCCTTCAGGGGTAGCGCAAACGAGGCCGCATGACCACCGCCGACGCTGCTCTTGGAGCAGCGGTGCCTCTGTGTAAGCATTGCGGCGCGCCGCGGACGACGCGCTTCTGCGTCGCGTGCGGCGCGGACCCGGCCGGGCTCACGCTGCCGCTGATGCAAGCTTCGCCCGACGTGCGGGCGCTGATTCGGCGGCTTAACTGGGGTGCCGCGCTGCTGCCGGGGTTCTGGACGTACAGCCACGGCGCGCCGGTGCTCGGAACGTTGTTCTGGCTCTATGCTGCTGCCCGCTGCCGCCGATCTCGATCGGCATCATGCTCTACCTGCTCACCAACGGCAACCGCATCGCCTTGCAGCACCGCCGCTACGCCGACGTCGCTACGTTTCACCACGTCGAACGCGCCTGGGCGATCGCGGGCTGGATCAGCTTCCCGTTCTCGACGCTCTTGCTGCTGGCATACATTGGGGCGCTGCTCAGCGCGACGACGAAAGTGGCCGGATCAGTGAGCGCGACCCTACCCGGCTGCTGGTCGTGCGGATGCGCGACGACGGCCGGCTGGAAGTTCTGCGGCGACTGCGGCTGCAACTTGGCGCTGGTTCCCGGCGACTGGCAGGCCAGCGTGTATCTCGGCAAGCACCAAGCCGCCCTCTATCGCCGCGCGCCGCACGAGATCCGCGAGCTCTTACCGGTCCTGTTCGCGCCGTTCGGGCACCTGCACGCCATCCCGGCGAATCGCTGGCGGTGGATCGTGCTGACCGCGGTGATGGGCCTGTTTCCGCTGGCGCTCGTCGCGATCGTCGGGCGCACGAATGACGCGGTCGACGGGTTCAAGGGCGTCGCGTTCTACTTTTCCGCGATCTGGGCGCTGTTCTTCGCGTCCGCTTTCCGCGCGGCCGGGCTGAGCTGGCGGCTGAGCCTGCTCGACTTACTTCGGCACGACGATCGTCGGGATGTCGTTGCTGCTGCTCTCGCTCTCGCTCAACCTTGAAACGTTGCGCGATCCGTTCATCAACGCCGCGAGCCTGGCCATCTCGATCCCGTCGTCGATCCTGTTCATCGGGTTTCCCGAGGAGCTGACCAAGGCGCTGGTCCTGCTCGCCATTTGGCGCTGGTGCAAGCAATTGCCCGCACTGCGAGCCTTCATGTTCTACGGCATGCTGTCGGGCTTGGGTTTCGGTATTCAAGAAGGCGTCTCGTACGTGCTCGGGCCGTACTCCGCGGAGTTCGCCAAAGACCAGAACGTCGCCGAGTTTCTCTTCGGAATTCTGCTGCGGCTCAGCTCGCTGCCGTTCTTCCATGCGATGTGGGCCGGAATCGCGGCGTTCCTGATCTGGTTCGCCGCGCGCATTCCGTCGGCGCGGCGCCGGTCTCATCTTCTTGGCGATCCTCATCCCGGCGACGTTCCACGGGCTCTACGACGCGCTGGTCAGGCCCCATGTCGGATGGGCGCTCGTGGTGGTTGGGACGAGCACGGTGCTGCTGGGAATCTACGCCGCCTCGGCCGCGCAATTCGAGCGCTGGTTCGGGCTGACCGTGGACGACTCCGACGAGCCGCAGTTGGTCGGCGTGCGACAGCCCGCCGCCGCTTCGGGAGCCCCATAAGGCCGGCCCGCCGCGGGACGCCGGAAGGGGGCCCCCTGGACGGTTACGGAACATTGACGGACCCGTCGCCCTCCGTTACGTCCCCTCTGACGGGGTCTGTTTCGATTTCGGCGTGGCGTCCGCTCGCGACGTCACCGCGTCGGCTGTTTCAGGCGGACCGTTGAGAGACATCTTCATCAGCTACACCCACAAGGACAACCTCTCGCTCACGGACGAGGAGCTGGGTTGGGTGGACCGCTTCCATCGCGCGATCCAGGTGCGGCTGACCCAACTTCTCGGCCGCGAGAGCGAGGTGTTCTACGACAGCGCGGTGATGCGCGGTAGCGACCGTCTCACGCCCAAAATCGAGAGCGAGGTGCGTGACACCAAGGTGCTGATATCGATCGTGTCGCCGGGCTACCTGCGCTCGACCTGGTGCAACGCCGAGCTCGAGCTCTTCTCGCACACGCCGGTGCCGACGCACAGCAGCGCCCAGCTCGATACCAAGTCGCGCATCATCAAGGTCATCAAGCTGCCGGTCGAGCCGGCGCTCGAGAAACAGGCGACCGTCGACCTCTCCGACGTGCTCGGTCACGAGTTCTATCAGATGGACAAGCGGGGGATCCCGTGCGAGGTCGATGCCGAACCGCCCGACCACCGGGAGTTCGTCCGCCGCGTCAACGAGCTCGCCTACGACATCCGCAACATGCTGGCGATGCTCGGCGACGAGGAGGGTGCCCGGCCCGATCCGGTCGCGCCGTCGGGACGAGTGGTGTACCTCGCCGAAACGACGTCCGATCTGGCCGAGGACGCCGAGCGGTTGCGCCGCGCGCTGCAGCAATACGGACACACGGTCTTGCCGCAAGGACGCTTCGCCTACGGGCCGGACTACGTCCAAAACGTCGAGGCCGATATCGCCAAGGCCGACGTGAGCGTCCATTGCGTCGGGTCGTCCTACGGCTCGGTTCCCGAACGGCAGCACAAGTCCGTCGTCGCGCTGCAGTACGACGTCGCCGGCGACGAGATCGCCCGGCGCACCGAGCAGAAGAAGCCGCAGTTGAAGCGCTTCGCGTGGTCGCCGCCGGGCATCACCACCGACGAACCGCTTCAGGAAGAGTTCATCGCGCGGCTGCGCGATGAGGCGAGCCTGCTCGAGACGCCGTTCGAGACGCTCAAGACCAGCGTGCAGCAAGCGCTCGAGGCGCCGCGCGCGGTCGCTCCCGAGCCGGCCAAGACCGGTGCGGCGGCCGAGGCGGCGGCGGTAACCGTCTATCTGGTCTTCGACTCGTCCGACGCCGAGGCGGTCAAGCCGCTCGACGACTGGCTCTTCGACAACGGCTACGAGGTGCTGCAGCCGATCTTCTCCGGTGACGAGCCGCAGATCCGCAAGAACGACGAGAGCTGCCTGGTCGAGTGCGATGCCGTCCTGGTGTTTTGCGGCGCGGCGCCGGCCGACTGGCTGCGGCAGCGCGTGCTCGACTTGCAGAAGGCGTTTCGCGTACGGCCGCGCGCGTCCGTTCCTGGCCCGCGGCGTCGTCGTCGCCGATCCGCAGACCGCCGACAAGGATCGCTTCCGTAGTCACTCGGTGGTGAAGATGGAGATGTACGGAGCGTTCGCTCCCGACGCGCTCGGGCCGTTCCTCACCACGATTCAGCAGGCGCAGGCGACGGCGGTATGATCGACGACTACGTCGCGGAGAACCCGTTTCCGGGTCTGCGGCCGTTCGAAGACGAGGAAGGTCACCTGTTCTTCGGGCGTGAGGCGCAGGTCGACGAGCTGCTCGGGCGCCTGCGGCGGCGTCGCTTCGTCGCGGTCGTCGGCACGTCGGGCAGCGGCAAATCGTCGCTCGTCCGCGCGGGTTTGTTCCCGGCGCTGCGCGTCGGAACGATGTCGGGCGCCGGTTCGCGCTGGCGCATCGTCGCGATGCGACCGGGGAACGATCCGATCGGCAACCTCGCGGTCGAGCTCGAGAAGGGCGGCGTGCTCGGCGACGAGGGCGACGCCGACCTGCGGGTCGACTTGGCGCATGCGATCCTCGAGCGCGGCGGTCTCGGCTTGGTCGAGATCGCGCGGCAAGCCAGGCTCGCCCCGAACGAGAACCTGCTGGTGGTCGTCGATCAATTCGAAGAGCTGTTCCGCTTCGCGCAGCTCGACGTCAACGGTGCGGCGGCGTTCGTCAAGCTGTTGCTCGAAGCGACGACGTACTCGGGACTGCCGCTGTACGTCGTCCTCACGATGCGCTCCGACTTCTTGGGCGACTGCGCGAAGTTCCGCGATCTGCCCGAGCGCATCAACGACGGGCTGTTTCTGATCCCGCGCATGACGCGCGAACAGCTCGACCGCGCGATCACCGGACCGGTGATGGTCGCCGAGGGCGCCATCTCGCCGCGCCTGGTCAACCGGCTGCTCAACGACGTCGGCGACGATCCCGACCAGTTGCCCGTGCTGCAGCACGCGTTGATGCGGACCTGGGAGGTCTGGGCGGGCGACCACGCCGCGAAAGAACCGCTCGACATCCGTCATTACGAAGCGACCGGCGGTCTGGGCAAAGCGCTCGACCAGCACGCCGAACGCATCTACGGCGACATTCCCGAGGGACTGCGCGACGTCGCGCGACGGACGTTTTCCGCGATCACCGAGCTGGGCAGCGACAATCGCGGCATCCGTCGCGCGGTCGAGCTGTCCGACCTGCGCGCGATCACCGGGGCGGGCGACGAGGACCTGCGCCAAGTCGTCGAGGCGTTCCGTGCGCCGGGCTGTTCGTTTCTCATGCCGCCGCGCACGGTGCCGCTCAAGGATCACACCGTCGTCGACATCTCGCACGAGAGCTTGATGCGCGTCTGGACACGTCTGGACGAATGGGTAAAGGACGAGGCGCGATCGGCGCAGATCTACCACCGTCTCGCGATGGCGGCCGCGCTGCACGCCGAAGGGCGTGCCGCGTTGTGGCGTGATCCCGATCTTGCGATCGCAGAAGACTGGCGCGAAAAGACCGCCCCCACCGCAGCCTGGGCGGAGCGCTACGCGTGACCGGCAAGTTCGACCGCGCGATGGAGTTTCTCGACGCCGGCATCGATGCGCGCGAGCGCGAGCGCGAAGCCGAGCGCAACCGCGTCGAGGCCGCCGCGGCGGCGGAGCGCGAGCGGCTCGAACACCAAGCGCAGGTGCAGCACATGCGCGCCGAGGCGGCGCAGCGCCTGACGCACCGTACGAGGCTCGCCGCGCTGGCGTGGGCGTGGATCGCGGTGATCGCGATCGGCCTGGGGGTATACGGCTGGCTCTCCGCCCACCGCGCCGAGGTCGAAGCGAACGCGGCGCGTGTCGCGGAGCGGGCGGCCGCCGACGCTAAGGTCGTCGCCGAGGGACAGACGCAGGTCGCCGAGATTCAGCGCGAAAAGGCCGCCGAAGCCGGTAATAGCGCGACCAAAGCCGAGAAGATCGCGCTCGCTCAGCGTGCCGAAGCGCTCAAACAGCAGCGCGAAGCCGTGAAGCAGAAGCATGCGGCGGACAGCGAGCGCGTCGTCGCGCAGGTTCAGCGCGGCGAAGCGGTGCGCGAACGCGGAGAAGCCGTTCGCGAAAGCGCGGCGGCCGCGGCCCAGGAGACGATCGCGAACGCCCAGCGCGCGCGTCGCGGAGAAGCAGCGGTCGGCCGTCTTCATGCAGTCCGGGCGCGAGGCGCTGCTCAGTGGCGACGACGAAAACGCCGCCGTGCTGCTCGCCGCGAGCTACACGCTCAACCCCAAGAATGCGGCGCTCACGCTGATCGTGCGTCAGGCGCTGGCGAACCTCAAGGTCCGCGGCGGCGCGTTCCGCGGCGCAGGACGGAACGATCAGCGCGCTGGCTTTCAACCCCGTCAACGCGAGTCGAGTTCGCGACCGCGAGCGACGACGGCTCGGCGAAGCTCTGGAACACATCGGGGCACCTGCTGCATCGGTTCGACGATCAGAACGAAGTCATCACCGCGCTCGCCTTCGATCCCGCCGGTCGCCACTTGGCGACGGCCGGCGCGGATGGCTCGCTCGAGATTCGCGATCTCGCCGGCATCACGGCGACGTCGGCGCGTCCGGCGGTCGAACTCAAGGGCCACACGCGCCGGATCAACTCGGTCGTGTTCAGCCATGACGGGGCGCGGCTGCTGACCGCCGGCAGCGACGGCAAGGTACGCGTCTGGTCGACGCAGAGCGGCGACTTGGCCGGCGATTTCGGCGGCGGTTCGGCGGCCGTGAACGAGGCGCGCTTCACCCCCGACGACAAGCTGATCGTCACCGGTTCGAGCGACGGAATCGTGCGCGTGCTCGACGCACGCAGCGGCGACGTCGTTCAGAGCGCACCGGTTTCGCGCCAACAGCGCGGTGCTGCACGTCGCGGTATCGCCCGACGGGCATCGGATCGCCGCGGGTACGGTCGACGGCAGCGTTCTCATCTATGACATCGCGGCGAAGAAGCAGCTCGCGTTGCGCCACGACGACCGCGGGACGATCAACGCGGTCGGCTTCGACCCGACCGGCACGCGCCTGCTCACCGCCAGCGACAGCGGGACGGCGCGCGTGATCGTGGTCGCGTCGGGCGCCGAGACGCTGTTGGTTCCGGCGACCGGGAGCGAAGGCACGACGGGTGCGGGTTCGGGCCTCCGCATCGCGGCGGTTCAGACCGGCGCAGTTCAGCCCGTCGGGCAATTCGATCGCGACGACCTATGCCGACGGCATGGTGCGGCTGTGGACGGCGGACGGCATTCCGGTGGCGGGGTTTCCAGGGACACCGCGGAACGGTCGTCGCCGCGGCGTTCGACACGCCGGGCGACCTGCTCGCCACCGGCGGCGGCGACGGGCGCGTGGCGTTGTGGCATCCGCCCAGCTCGCTGGTACCGGCCGACGCGGCGCAGTCCGGCGCGATCGACGCGATCTCGATCGATCGTAACGGCCGGCGGCTGCTGACGGCCAGTCACGACGGCACCGCGACGCTCTGGCGGCTCGGCGATACGCTGACGCGGATTCGCACGCTCGCCCACTCACCCGGTAGCGCGTGGGTTACCGCGGCGAACTTCAAGGCGGACGGAACGCGAATCGTCACGGCCGGCGGTTCGGCGGTGAAGGTCTGGAACGCCGACGGAGCTCCGATCGAGACGATCGTGCCTTCCGCCGGCAACAAGCGCTTCAGCGATGCGGTGTTCGTCGGCGACCGGGTGCTCGTCGCGGAACGCACGTACGCGCAAGGCGATCAGTCCGCCGAAGATCATTGGCGGCTGCTCTCGTCCGACGGTAAGACCACGCTGGTGACCGAGCCGGGTTGGGAGAACGGGATCCGCAAGGTCGACGTCGACGGCGGCGGCCACGTGCTCACCCTCACGTCGCTGGGCTGGGCGTCGTACGATGAGATCAGCGGAAAAGCGAAGCCGCTGTACTGGGAGTACGTCACCTCCGGAGCGGTCTCGCACGATCACGGCTATTACGCGCTCGGCTGGGCGAACGGTGAGGTCGGCCTGATGCAGCGGCGCCAAAGACGTGCACGCCTTCACCGGCGGACGCGGCTGGGTCACCGCGCTGTCGTTCTCGGACGACGACGCGTGGCTCGCCTCGGCGGGCGCCGACGATCTGTTCGGCAAGGTTTGGGACGTCGAGCACCAGCGGCTCCACGCGACGCTCAAAGGGCACCGGGGCGAGATCACGTCGATCGCGTTCTCGCCCGGCGACGCGGCGTTCATCCTCACGACCTCCGCCGACGGTACCGCGAAGCTGTGGGACCGCGACACTGGCGGGCTGCTGGCTTCCGCGTCGGTGCCGGGATCGCAAGTGCGCACGGCGCAGTTCACCCCCGATGCCGGCGCCGTCATCCTCGGTGCCGCGAACGGCAGCGTGTACGTCTGGCATGTCGGGGGTGCGCCGCCGGCAGTGGCCGATACGGCGCGCGCGGTGCTCGCAGCGAGCACTCGCAGCAACAACAGCACCGACTTGCTGTTGACCCAAGCGCTGCAGGCGCTCAAGAACGCATCGGGGGGCGGCAGCCGGTGATCGGACGCCGCGTCCTGTTCGGCGTCGTCGTCGCGGCGATCGTCGGATTGTCGGCCGGCCCGGCAACGGCCGGTGTGACGCTGCGCAACGGCAACTTCTACATGTCGTACACCGACGTCGTCGCGCCCGGCGGCTTCGCGATGAAGATCGAACGCGTCTACAACTCGAAGACCGACTTCGCCGGCATCTTCGGTTCGGGGTGGGGCTTCGAATACGAGGCCTACCTGCGCGTGCAAGACGACGGCTCGGTCGTCGTCCACGAATACGGCGGCGGCGCCGACAACCACTTCGTGCCGGTCACGACCAAGCCGCGTCCGCTCGACGCCGTCTACGACGAGCTGACCGCCGCCGCGGAGAAGCTCGGGCAGTTTTCGAGCGCCGCGGAGAAGACCGCCTATCGCGCCTGGCTCGTCGACCATCACGAAGCGGAGTTCGAGCGGTTCCGCGACCTCGGTCTGGTGAAGACGGAGCACCTCGGCATCGGCCAAGTGTTTCGCAGCGGCCGGTTCGGCAACCAGGTTCTGTCGCGCGTCCCGGAGGGCTACCAGCGCGCGTTCGACACCGGGCGCTTCGAGGAGTACGACCTCGCCGGTCACCTCTCGCGGGTGTGGGACGCGAACCACAACTTTGTGGCGCTGCACTACAACGCCAAGGGCCACATCACGACGATGGAAGACAACGGTGGAAACCGCTTCGTCTTCACCTTCGGCAAGCAAGGCTACGTTACGAGCATCGCTTGGGGAAAGCGGGTCGCGCGATACGAATACAAGGGTACCGACCTCGTGAAATCGACCGACGTCGACGGTCATACGTTCCAGTACGTGTACGACGCCGAGAACCGGCACAACATGACCAGGATCCACTACTCCGACGGCACCGACATGAAGATCACTTACTATCCGATCGACGAGCACGAAAACGTCAAACAGCTCAAGGAGCGCGACGGTTCGACGTACGACTATCAGTACGACCGATCTGTCAAGGACCGCTACGCGGTGACGGTGACGGCGACGGGCGCGGATCACAAGGTCGCGGTGAACAAGTACGAATATTTCCTCGGTCAGGATCCGGCGGGCGATTCGTACACCTCGCGCATGGTTGAATCCCTCGACGGGAACGTGACCGACGACACGACCTTCAATGCGGACGCGCAACCGCTTTCGATCACGCGCAACGGCGTGACGACCCGGTTCGAGTACGACGCTTTCGGGCACGTCACGCTCAAGCAGACCGCAACGCAGACGACCAAGCTCACCTACGACCCGGTGGTGCGCAAGATTGCCAGCGTCACGACGACGGCCAACGGCAAAACCACCGTCGCCAGCTTCAAGTACGACGCCAAAGGCAACCTCGTCGATGCGACCGATCCGACCGGTCGCGAAGTCGCGGTGACCTACGACGAGAACGGCCGCGTATCGACGATAATGGAGAAGGCTGCCGGCACGATGCACATGAAGTACGACCAGGACTCGAAGCTCGTGCAGGTTGCGGTCGACGGCTTAGGTACGGTGAACGTCACCTACAAGGAGAACGGCGACGTCGCGAAGGTCAGCAGCGAGAGCGGCGACGCCATCGCCCAGAAGGTCACCGCGATGTTCCAACAGATGATGGCGGTGATCAAGCCTCCCGCCGTCCCGCTAACGTTCTAGCTCCCCCATGTCATCCTGAGCTTGCCGAAGGACGACGACGTGTCATCCTGAGCTTGTCGAAGGACGAGCGATCGTGCCAAGCAAGAATCAACGCGCCGAGCGAGTATCTTCCGGTCATCTCGGACGACGCCGTGGTCAATGCCGGGCGCGCTTGGCGTTCGCGACGTCACCGCGCGTCCTGCTTCGACAGGCTCAGCATGACAGTGACAGGCTCAGCGTGACAATGACAGGCTCAGCCTGACGACGAGAAGCTCAGCATGACGTTCTAGGCTGACAAGATCGGGATTGGTTCGAGGGCGAAGCCGCGGCGGCGCGCGGTTGCGACGAAGTCCTCGGTGTAGTCGGCTCGTCCGGCGACCGGCCCGTCCCAAACGGCATACACGATGGGCGGCAGGCGGGTCGACTCGTACGCCAGCGTGGCGGCGTCGTCGACGATCGCGGCGTTCGTGCGTTCGTACGACGTCGGCATCGTCAGGCGAGAGGCCCAGGACGTGCAGATCGCCGCGCGCCGCGACATCGGCGATCGTTACGTCGAACAGCTCACCCCAGTCGCCGGGCCGATCGACGACCGATCGCCGCCGAAACGCATCGGCGTCGTACGGCAGCACGACCCGGCGGCGAATCCCCAGGTCGGCCGCCGCGGCGAGCGCGAGCAGATCCGCGCCGCACGCGGCGGCGCACACGAGCGTGCGCACTTGCGCGGCGCGAAAGGCGTCGACCAGACGTCCGCGCACCTCGGCGCTGCAGCGTTCGGGGAAGCGCGGTTCGGTCGCGCCGTCCGCGTCGGTGCGCCGGCCGGCGAGCGCCGCGACGCGCGGCGCCGGCTCGAACGGTCCGAGCTGCGCGAGGTCGAGCTTCGCAGCATAGGCCCGTCCGATGGCCATGAGCTCCTCGACGTACGCGACCGAGTCCAACAACGCGACGTGCGCGGGGTCGACGTTGGGTAAACCGAGCGCGGTGAGACCCTCGCGCGTGATCTGCGCATCGTAGCGCACGTAGGTGAACTTCTTGGGCGCGAACGGTCCGTGTGCGTGTTCGCCCTCCGCGTCGACGAGGTCGCCCACCTCGCCGTCGATCGGTGCGCCGAACCGGCATCGACCGACGATGCGGCAGAGCAAGTCTTGCTCGGCCAGCGCGCCGCCGATCAGTGCCGACGGGATCGCCACCACGTTGAAGAGCACGTTCATCTGCTTGGCGGTCAACTTCGCGTTCGCGCTGCTGCCCGAACCGGTGCCGACCGACACGACCAGCAGCTTGTCCTCGCCGACCTCCCAGCCGAGACGGTACTGCGGCAGCGTTGCCATCAAGAACAGGAGGAAGGCGGGGTTGTTGTACGGCGTCACCGCGCCGTCGACGAAGATAAACCGTTGCGAGCCGACCGTAATATCCTCGGGCGGGAAATAGATCGGCGCCGCCGCGCTCGCCCGCACCAACTTCCAGAGCGGCAGCTCGAGGTTGCAGCCGTCGACCTCGGGTGCATTGTAGAGCGCGCCTGGGTTGTTCGAGAGCGGCCACGGCGAGTCGGTCGTGACGTTGCGCATGACGAGCATGAGCAGCGTGCGCAGCGCCGGGTCACCGAAGGTTGTGTCGGCGCCGAACACCTCACGGAGCTTCGCCGATAGGTCCTCGGCGAGGTTCCGGTAGTACCACTGCCGGAACCAGGGGGCACGCCTGAACATCGTCTTGGTGCCCTCGAGGTAGAAGTCGCGGAGCCGTGCCATCGGCATCCCGCGCGAAATCGCCGACGCCAGGATCCCGCCGGTGCTGGTTCCGCCGATGTAATCGAAGTAATCCGCCAGTACGAAGCTGTCGCCGCGACCGAGGGCGGTGCGCAGCATGCCTTCGAGCTTCGCCAAGATCTCGATCGTGATCAGCCCGCGGATTCCGCCGCCATCGAGCGCCAACATGCGCTTGGGACCGGGGGCGCGGATCCTGCGGCGGTAGCCGGCGTCGGGCACTTCGTACGCGTTCGTCATCCCGCACCCGCGTGGACCGGCGCGAGCGGCCGGTCGCGCTGCGCGAGCAGCCACTCCGCGTGCTCGGCCAGCGCTTCGCGGCCGAGCTCGGCGGCGAGCTCGCGAACTTCGACCACCGGACGTCCGGCTTCGCCCGAAAGCCAGAGCGCGGCTTCATCAAACATGAGAAACATCCGTTCGTAGCGGTTGGCGTTTTCGGAGAAGCCGCGCGCGCGCGCGTAGCTGTGCAAGACCGTCGCCGAGAGCGCCGCCCACCCGGCGAAGGTTCCGACGAGCAGCTCGAGCGTGTAGGGATTGTCGCTGGTGCTCAGCCCGGGAACCAGCGGATCGATCTTGGTGACGGCGACGAACGCAAAGATCCCCAGCCCGAGTACGATGTTGAGCGGCGTAAGGACGTTGGCCCAGCGCATGAAGGTGCGTTCGTGCCGCGCTTCGCGGCTCCACGCGTTGCGAAAGTACTCCCGTTGCCCGCTGACCCATTGGACGACGGCATCGCGGTCGCGACCCGGTTCGACCGCCGTTCGAGCTCCCTGCAACAGGGCGATCGTGCGGAGCACGTTGCGAATCCACTGCAACTCGGTCTGTTGCATGCGCAGATAGGCTTCGGCGACCGATTGGAGGACGCCGGCTTTCGACCACGCGGTTTGCACGCGCAACCCTTCGCTGATCGCGCGGTAATCCTGGTAGCGCCACTGAAACTTTCGCGGCCGCGCGATCAAATACGCGCCGAATGCCACACCGACCGCGCTGAAATCGACGATCGTCGCCCACGCGGTCCTCGGGAGGATGAACTCCGCCGAAGCGGCGACGAATGCGGCCCAGTACAAAAACCGCTGCCAGAAGAGGAAGTGTCGCTGGAGGCCGTTGGTGAACGCGTCGGCGCGCCGTTCGATGCTTTCGGAGAAGAGCGCGCCGCCGGGCTCACCGCCGGCGCGCAGGTCGGCGTTGAACTCTTCGAGCCGGTCGAGCGAGAACGCGGCGTCGCGCTCGCTGGTGCGGTCGGCGGCGTAACGCCGCGGATAGCGCCGTTCGATCGCGTACGAGCCGTCCGGCCGGGGCAGGATTCGGCGCAGCGGGCCGACGTCGGGCGGGTCGAGGATGCGCCCGCGCGCGTGCCGGCCGGGGAAACGCCCGTTCTCGCGCAGCGTCAGGACCGCCGCCAGCCGCGAATCAGGTGCCCGCGGCTCCCCAAAGGCGACGAGCAAGTCGCTGAAATGCGCCACCTGCGCTTCGGCGGCGAACGGCGCGTGCGCGTGAAAACTGTCGTCGCCGACCCGCACGCCCGCACAAGCCGCGAGCACGGCCTGCAGCGGTGCGCCGGCATCAGCCGGCGGTCGATCGAAACAGGCGATGACCGCGACGCCCAGCGCGAGCGCGGCTGCGCAGCGACCAGCTCCGCCGCGGAGCCGAGCGCGCACACGGCCAGCAGCGGCGTGTGCGGGTATGCCGCTCGCAACTCGCCGACGATCTCGCCGAGCGATGCGCGAATGTAGCTCTCGACGTCCTCGCCGCCGGTGTCGTCGGCGGCGAGGCCGAGCACCAGCGGTACCGCGATCTGGTGTTCGGACATTACGCCGGCTGGTTCTCGCGCAGCTGGCTCAGGATCTCGTCGAATGCGGCCGGGTCGATCGCGGCCGGATTCCGGCCGCGAATGCCGCTGAGGTTGTCGAGGGTGGACTGCAGCTTGAACTTGTCCTTGTCGTCCTCGGTCAAGCCGAGCATGCGCGGGATCGCGCGCGCCGCACCGGCCCAATCGTTGGCCAGAATGGCCAGCTCGAGGGCGGTGGCGACCACCCAGTAATCGCTCGATTTGATCCCGCCCAGCCGGGTCACCGCGAAGGCGACGGCCGGCAGGGTGCGTTTGAACTCCGCCTGCGCTTCGTCGCTGCCGTCGACCAGCAACAGCTCGAGCAGGTTGATGCCCGGGTAGTAGTCGCGCGGGTCGGCTTCGAACCCTTCGCGATAGCTGTCGATCGCGTTCTCGAGGTAGTTCGCCGCCAGGATCTGCCGGTTGTTCGCGAGCGCTTCGAAGTATTGCCCCTTGTAGACGCTGCCGAGCAGGCCGGAGGTTTCGGACGATGCGTCGGTCCGCTCGGCCTTGAGCGCCTTGAGCGCCTTGATCGCCGTGTCGCGGTCGCCCGTACGGTTTCGTTTGTTGAGGGCGAGCGCGTACTGCTCGCGCACCGCGACGCTCTTGCGGCGGAAATCGTCGGGGATCCGCTCGACGAACGCGATCAGCTCGTCGAACGCCAAGAGCGCGCGGTACGCGAAGATCACATCCATGACCAATTCGACTTGCACGCCGTTGGGGGAGACGACGCTCGCTTCGAGCTCCGCCACCGCCGCGAGGCCGGCCTCGCGTCCGAGCGTGCGCGACGTCGTCAGCCGATCGCGCATCGCCTCGAGCTCGAGCGCGCGCTCCTTGAACATCGGGTCGACGTCCTCGGGCCGGACCGGGACGCCCGGAAAGTCGGCGAAGAGCTGGAAGAGCGGGCTGTCCTGATCCGTCGCGCCGTAGGCGATCGCGTCGGTGACGCGTGCCTTGAGCGCTTTGACGAACGCCGCGGCGGCGGCGTCGGTCAGGCTCCCGTTCTCGAGCTCGTACGGGATCGCGCGCAGGTTCGCGATGTCGAACGGCAGCGGTCCGTTCTTGCCGCTGACGATGATGGTCGAGCGCGGCTTGGCGGCGTGCCGCACGCCGAGCTCGTAGAAGACGTTGGCGTTGTCGATGGTCACGTCGACGATCGCCACCTCGGCCAGCAGCAGCCGCGCGAACATCGGAACGTGGATCATCCCACCGGTGCGTTCTTCGTCGGCGCGGATGAAGTCCACGTCGAGCCCGGTCAGCGCGGGCTTGATCCCCTTCTCGTAGATCGCGTCGAAGTCGATCGAGTTGATGCGCATCGAGTCGGGCTTCGTGCCGAACGGCATCGCTACGAAAACGAGCGGACGCAGGATCATGGTGCCGGTTTCGCCCGGTCTCGCGGGGGTTCTTCTACCTCACCATGCGCAGAAGCCGCGCGGGCCGGCCATGCTCGGGATCCTTGCAGTACTTGTCGAGCTGTTGGTCCAGCAGATGGCCGATCGCGTCGTCGGCAGCGTGGACCGTATGGTAATCGGGATTCGCCGACCCGCCGATCGTGCTGCCGAGGCCGTTTCCGGAGAACGCGCCCAACACGTTGTTCTGGACTGCCCCGGAACCCTGACCGTCGAGCACGGTGCCCTGCAGGGTCTGGACGTTCGTGCGCGCGCCGCTTGACGGCAGCGGGTTCGGGGTGGCGTACGCGACGGTCGTCGTCGTCTGGTAGGTGCGCTGCGGTGCGAACGCGAGGTAGATCGACGTCAGCACGGCAAGCGGGAAGATCTCGACCTGAGAACGGCCGAACTTTCCGGTGACGGGTTCGGAGGCCCAGACGACCGACGCGTTGTCGCCCGGGCGCGGGGCGGGCGAGGAGGGCGGCGGCCCCACGACCCCGTCTGCGACCGGCGGCGCGCCGCCGTGATCGCACTGCGCGACCATCACGCTGAAGGTCACGGTCGTTGTGTTCTGCAGCAGAACGATCCAGTTGTCGGTGGCGACGCCGCTCGAGGGCGGCAACACGATGAAAGCGCCGCGCGTGTGCGGGTCCTGCGCGCACTGCTGCAGGTAGTCCGCCAGCGTCCAGGTGCCTTCCGGAACGACCCACGCGTTTCTCACCGGCAGTCCCGCGCCGGTGCGGACCTTCGCTTTGAGCCGGGCCGCCAGCGCGACCGCGATCCTGACGCTGGTCCCGGGGTCGGTGCCGAGGGCGAGCGCGAACACGACGTCGCGCGCGTAGCGAATGGTCGGCTCGGGTGTCTTCGCCGGTGCCGCCGTCGCGGGAACCTGCGCCTCGGCGCGCGGCGTCCCCACCGCGCCGGCCGCTACGGCGAACAGCGCGATGAGGAAAAGGAGAACGCGCATTCGCTTGAGCTGCATCGTGCGGAACCCCCTTAAATATGTCGGTGAAGCGACCGGCAGGACGCCCCTCATGAAGAATCGAGCGGGCGCTTACGCCGCCGTCGCCGTCATTCGGACGCCGATTGCCAGCCCCCTACCAGATTTGGCACCGCTGGGCGCGGACCATCTTGTCGCCCGCGGCGCAGTGGAACGCGGCTTGAAACTCCGGCATGTTGGAGAGTGTGCCGAGCACGCGGTACTTGTCCCACGGATGCTCGTTCGTCGCGGCGATCTGGCGGATGTAGCCGTCGGTGCCGACCGATCGCCACACCTGCGCGTAAGCCAGGAAGAAACGCTGCTCTGGGGTGTAGCCATCGATCGATTGGTGCGCCTTGGCTTGAGCCGTGCGCTCGAAGGCCTTGTACGCGATCGTGAGTCCGCCCAGATCGGCGATGGCCTCACCTTGCTCGAGCCGGCCGTTGCCGTGCTGACCCGGCGCCGGTTCGAAGGCGTCGAACTCGTCGACGATGCACTTCGCGCGCTGATCGAAGTTGGCCGCATCGGCGGCCGTCCACCAATCGCTCAAGTTGCCCTGAGCGTCGAACTGGCGGCCTTGGTCGTCGAAGCCGTGGGTCATCTCGTGGCCGATAACCGCACCGATCGCACCGTAGTTCACGGCGTCGTCGGCGATCGGGTTGAAGAACGGCGGCTCCAGGATCCCGGCCGGGAACACGATCTCGTTGTTCGACGGGTTGTAATACGGCGTTGACCGTCGGAGGCGTCATTCCCCAGCGTGCGCGATCGGTCGGCGTGCCGATGCGCGCGATCGTGCGGGCGGCGTTCCAGCGGCGCGCCGCCAGCGCGTCGGCCGCATACGGTCGCGCCGGCCGGAATCGGCGAGCGTCGAGTAGTCCTCCCAGCTTGTCGGGATAGCCGATCTTCTTGGTGAACGCGGCGAGCTTGGCTTCGGCGCGCGTCTTGGTGGGCGCGCTCATCCACGACAACGTCGAGATGTCGTCGTGCAGCACTGCCTGCAGGTTGTCGACCAGCTCTTGCGCGCGGCGCTTCGCCGACGGCGGGAACGCGGCGGCGACGTACGCGCGGCCGAGCACGTCGCGCAGGGTCGCGTCGGTCGCGGCCGTGCAGCGCTGCCAGCGCGGCAACTGCTCCTTGACGCCCAGCAGCACGCCGCTGTGGAAGCCGAAGCTCGCGTCCGCGAAGCGTTCGGGCAGGGTGGCCGCGTAGACGTCGGCGACGTGGAACCGAAGGTATGCCTGCCACACGTCGCATCGGCGTCGCCGCGAGTTGCGCATCGTAGGCGACGACATAGCCCGGCACCGTCACGTTGACGGTGTCGAACGCCGGTGCGCCGAAGGTCGCGAAGAACGCTTTCCACGGCACGTGCGGCGCGTCCGTGGCAGAGCCGCGCGACGGGCGTCGGGTTATACACCTTGTGCGGGTCGCGCAAGTCGGCGCGCTTGGGCGTCGCCTTTGCCAGCGCCGTCTCGAGCGCGATCACGGCCGTCGCTTCGGTCCCGGCCTTGCCCGGATCGTCGCCCAGGTTGGTCAATCTGCGCCGCGACGTAGTCGTGATACGCGCCGCGGATCTTGTCGGCGCGATCGCCTTCGTTGAAGTAGTAGTCGCGGCCGGGAAGACCGAGTCCGCCGAACGAGATGCCGGCGATCATCTTCGCCGAGTCCTTGGTGTCGGGGCGCGCCGACAGCGGCAGGCCGCCATCGACGCCGTCGGTTTCGAGCACCGCAATGGCGGCGACCAGCGACGGCACGTCGTGAGCGCCGTTCACCGCGGCCAGCAGCGGAGCCGACGGGCCCCGTGCCGGCACGGTCGATCGCATCGGTGTCCATGCAGGCTCGGTAGAAGGCACCGAGCTTTTGCGCGTCGCTGCCGGTGGGAGCGTTCGCGATCTGCGCGTCCGCTTCGAGGATCGTGTGCAGCACCTCGCGGTTGTGCTGTGCCAGTTCGTCAAAACCGCCCCAGCGCGGGCGGCCGGCCGGCAGCGGATGCGTTTTCGTCCAACCACCCGTCGCGAATTGGTAGAAGTCGTCGCACGCTTTGCAGGTGGGATCGAAGTTGGCCGGATCGAGCGCCGGCACGTTCGCGGCGGCCGGCGCCGCGGCGCCCGCGCGCGAGGCACCGTACGGCAGCGAGGCGGCGACGAGCGCGGCGAGGGCGGCTACTCCGAGCGCCCGCAGGCTGAGACGAACGGGATGAATCACCAGATTTGACACCGGTCCTTACGTACCATGGCAGTGTTGGCCGCGCAGGCGAATGCCGCGCGAAATTCGGGCATGTTCGAAAGCGTGCCGATAACGCGCAGCTTGTCGTTCGGGTGCGAGTCGACGACGGTGAGCTGTCGCGTGTACGCCTCGGTTTCCAGCGAGCGCCAGACCTGCGCGAAGGCCAAGAAGAAGCGTTGCTCGGGGGTGAAACCGTCGACCTCGCGATGCGCTTTGTATTCGGCGGTGCGCTCGAACGCCTTGAAGGCGATCGTGGTCCCGCCCAGGTCGGCGATCGCCTCACCTTGCACCAGCTTGCCGTTCTCGTGCAGTCCCGGCAGCGGCGAAGGCCGTCGTACTCGTCGACGATGCACTTCGCGCCCGAGCGTTGAAGGCGGTCGCGTCCTGCGCCGTCCACCAGTCGCGCATGTTTCCGTGGAGGTCGAACTGGCGGCCCTGGTCGTCGAAACCGTGCGTCATCTCGTGGCCGATAACCGCGCCGATCGCACCGTAATTGACCGCGTCGTCGGCCGTCGCATTGAAGAACGGCGTCTGCAGGATCCCGGCCGGAAAAACGATCTCATTGTTGGTCGGGTTGTAATACGCATTGACCGCCGACGGCGTCATTCCCCACAGCGTGCGATCCGTTGGCTTCCCGATGCGCGCCACGTCGCGCGCGTGGTTCCAGTTGCGCACCTGCTCGATCAGCTGCGCGTACGGCGCACCGTCGGCGATGGTGAGCGTCGAGTAGTCCACCCAATTGTCGGGATAGCCGATCTTCTTGGTGAACGCGAGCAGCTTCTCGACGGCACGCGCCTTGGTTTGCGGTCCCATCCAATCCAACGTTTCGATGTCGTCTTTGAGGACCGACTGCAGGTTGTCGATCAAGGCCTTCGCGCGCGCCTTCGCCGCCGGCGGGAAGGTCTCGTTGACGTACGCCTTGTCCATCGGCGTGCGCAGCGACGCGTCGGCGGCCGAGCTGCAGCGCTGCCAGCGCGGCAGCTCTACCTTCACGCCGTACAGCACGCCGCCGCGGAAGGCGAACGCGGCGCCGGCGAAGCGCTTGGGCAGCGCGTTCGCGTACGAATCGACGACGTGGAAACGCAGATACGTTTTCCAAGTCGCGATCGGCGTCGCGCCGAGCTGCGTGTCGTACGCGGTCACGAAGGCCGGGACGCTCACGTCGATCGTGCCGAACGCCGGGGCGCCGAGCTGGGCGAAGAAGCTCGCCCACCGGATGTGGGGGCCAAACGCAGGCAGGGCCGCCGGCGCGGTGGGATGATACGTCGCCTTGGGGTCTCGCAGCTCGACGCGGGTCGGCGTCGCCTTCGCCAACGCGGTCTCAAGCGCGACAATCGCGTCAGCTTCCTTGGCCGATGCGGCGGCATCGTCGCCCAGATTTTCGAGCTGGGTCGCGACGTAGTCGCGGTACGCGCTGCGGATTTTCGTAGTGCGCTCGTCGTCCCGCAGGTAGTAGTCACGGTCGGGCAGGCCGAGGCCGCCCAAACCGATGGTGGCGATGGTGAGCGCGGAGTCGCGGGCGTCGGGTTCCGACGAGAAGTCCAGCCCGTCGTTCACGCCCTGCTGCTGCAGCCGGGCGATCTCGTCGACCAGCGACGGCTCGTCGGTGACGGCGGCGACCGCGTTGAGCAACGGGCCGATCGGCGCCGTACCGGCGCGTTCGATTCCCGCCTCATCCATGCATGCGCGGTAGAATGTCCCCAGCTTTTGCACGTCGCTGCCGGCCGGCGCGCTCGCGGTCTTGGCGGCAGCCTCGAGGATCGAGTGCAACGCCTCCCGGTTGCGTTGTGCGAGCTCGTCGAAACTTCCCCAGCTCGGATGGCCGGCCGGAATGGCGTGCGTCTTCTGCCAGCCGCCGGTGGCGTATTGATAGAAGTCGTCGCAGGCCTTACAGGTCGGATCCACGTCGGCCGGATCGAGTGCCGGCGCCGCACCTCCGGCGGCGAGCGACGGCAGCCTGTTCCCCGCGAGCGCGAAAATGGCCGCGGCCCCAAGGGCGCGCACGGCGAGGCGGATCGGATGCACCAGGGTCTCCGGAGGAAATAGGAATGCCGAGCGGTCGGGGCTTTGCACGCGTCCGCGGCCGAAGCCTCCCGTTCGCGGCGATGGGAGTGACCGTGCGCGCGTGTGACGTTACGGTGCGCTTGACCTGGTGAGCGATGCGGTTGGGACCGCGCATCACGGTTTGGGCGGCACCGACGGAATCCGTCGCCGGGAAGTCGTACCAGGAAACGTTGTTGCCACAGCGAGGTTTAGCACCACCGAGCGCGAACAGCGCGACCCGTCCCGGCGCGGGTGTGATGTAATGGTAGCCTGCGACCTTCCCAAGGTTGACGCGCGGGTTCGATTCCCGCCACCCGCTCCAGCGGCGCCGGGCGACGTAGCCAAGTGGTAAGGCAGAGCTCTGCAAAAGCTCCATCCCCAGTTCGATTCTGGGCGTCGCCTCCAATCGTGCTGCTGGTCGCCGCCTTCTTGGCGACGGCGATCGCGGGCCCGCTGATCGGCGTGCACCAACTCGATGCGGCGTCGGGCGCGCAGACCCGCTTGGCCACGGCCCGGTCAGATCTCGATGCCTTGCTGCGCGTGCAGCTCGACGAAGAAGCGTCGCTGCGCGGCTACCTCTCGACGCACGATCCGGCCTTCCTCGACGACAACCCGCCCAATCCGGAGTTCGACCGGCAGGCGCGCGACCTGGAGGACCGGCTGCACGCGGCCGGCCTGACCGACGGCATCGTGACCGTCGAGGACATGCGGTCGCGCCACGCGAGGTGGGAACACGACGTCGCATTGCCCTTGCTGCGCCGACCGAACTCGACCGACGCATATGCCCAACAACAGGACGGTAAGTTCATCACCGATCAGATGAGCCACGACGCCGACGCCCTTCGAGCAGTATTGAAGAACGCCAGCGACGGCGTCGAGTTGACGTTGCGCCGCCGCATCAACGCGACCGTCGCAATCAGCGCGGGGATCGTCACGCTGTTCGCGATCGCCGCGTTGTGGTACGCGATCGGGCGGGCGGCAGCCGTAGCGCGTCTGGCCGAGGGCCAGTTGCTCGTCGATGCGTTGCAGCGGACCTTGCGCGTCGGCGGCCAGCGTCTCGCCGCGACCGAGATGGGCTCGGCGTACGCTTCGGCGACGCGCCGCGCGCTCGTCGGCGGCGACGTCCTCGATGCGTGGCGCGCCGGACCGGACCGGGGCTGGTTCTTGATCGCCGACGCCAGCGGCAAGGGGATCGAGGCGGCGCGCCATGCCGCCTTCACCCAGTACGCGATCCGGGCGCTCGCCGCGGACAGCGACGATCCGGCCGACGTGGTCGCTCGCTTCAACCGGCTGTTTCTGGACACGTTCGAAGACCCGTCGGTGTTTGTCGTCGTGTTCCTCGGCACGTTCGACGCGCGCACCCAAACCATGCGCTACGCCAGCGCCGGCCACGGCACCGCCTACGTCCGGCGCGGCTCGCTCATCGAACAGCTGGCGCCGACGGGCTCGATCGTGGGCATCGATCGCGACGGAACCTACGAGACCGAGGTCGTGCCGCTGGCGCTCGGTGACCTCGTGCTGCTCGCGACCGACGGCTTGAGCGAGGCGCGCAGCGAGGACGGCGAGATGCTCGGTGAGGAGCGCGTAGCCGCCATCCTGCGGGACGCGCCGCCGGACCCGCAGACGCTCTGCGACCTGCTGGTCGCCTCGGCCGACGCCTACAGCGGCGGAGTGCAAGACGACCTTGCGATCATCGCGTTGCGCGTCGTCCAAGAGGACGTGAACGCGACGACGGCGTTCCGCACCATGGGCGGAACGCTGTTGTCGTGAACGAAACCTTGAATCCGTGCTGGCTCGCCGGATCGTCCCCTGTTTGGATATCAAGGACGGCCGCGTCGTCAAGGGCGTTCGCTTCGTCGACCTGAGCGATGCCGGCGACCCGGTCGCGCTGGCGCGCCGCTACGAGGCCGAGGGCGCGGACGAACTCGTCTTCCTCGACATCACGGCGACCGTCGAGGCGCGTCGTGCGACGCTGGCCGTCGTGCGCGCCGTGGCGCGCGAGCTGACGATCCCGTTCGCCGTCGGCGGCGGCGTGCGCGACGTCGCCGGAATCAACGATTTGCTGCGGGCGGGCTGCGACAAAGTCAGCATCAACTCGGCCGCGGTTCGCGATCCGGACCTGGTGCGCGCCGCGTCGCGCCGTTTCGGCGCGCAATGCGTCGTCGTCGCCATCGACGCTCGCCGCGCGCCCGGCGTCGCGTCGGGCTTCGAGGTCGTCGTCGACGGCGGCCGCACCGCCACCGGGCTCGACGCGGTGGCCTGGGCGCGCACCTGCGAGGAACGCGGCGCCGGCGAGCTGCTGGTGACGTCGATCGACCGCGACGGAACGCGCGACGGCTTCGACTTGCCGTTGACGCGCGCGCTCCGCGACGCCTGCGACCTTCCGGTGATCGCCTCGGGCGGCGCCGGCACGATCGGCGATTTCGTCGACGTGTTCCGCGTCGCCGACGCCGACGCGGCGCTCGCCGCTTCGCTCTTTCACTTTGCCGAGCTGGCGATCGGCGATCTCAAAGACGCGCTCGCGGCGCAGGGGATCGTCGTGCGGCGCGATACGGTGGCGGTATGATCGCGCTGCCGCCGATTCGCTGGAACGCGGATGGGCTTGCGCCCGTCGTCATCGCCGATGCCGCGACGGGCGCCGTGCTGACGCTCGCCTACGTCAATCGCGAAGCGCTGGAGCGCACGATCGAGACGCGCTCCACCTGGTTGTGGAGCCGCTCGCGCGGCCGCGCTGTGGAACAAAGGCGCGACCTCGGGCAACACGCAGCACGTGGTCGCCATCTCGGTCGATTGCGACGGTGATGCGTTGCTATACCGGGTGATCCCGCACGGGCCCGCCTGCCACACCGGAGCGCCGTCGTGCTTCGGCGCGGCGATCCCGCTCGAAGGTGCCGACGTCCCGAGCGGTGCGACGTTCGCGACCGCGATCTCCGCGCTGGCACGCACGATCGAGTCGCGCAAGACGCATCCGGTCGAAGGGTCGTACACGGCCAAGCTCTTCGCCGGCGGCGTCGACCGGATCGGCAAGAAGATCGGCGAGGAGGCGACCGAGGTCGTCATCGCCGCGAAGAACGCCGACAGCGGCGAGCTGGTCTGGGAAACGGCTGACCTGCTGTACCATGCGCTCGTGCTGCTGGCCGAGCGCGGGGTGTCGCTCGACCAAGTGGGAGCGGAACTATCGCGACGCGCCAAGCCGTCGGAATAGGCGGGTCCGGCCCGAGCCGGATCCTGGGTCTGACCGCGCTGGCCGGTATCGGGCCGGAGACCGCGGCGAAGTTTGCCGAGGTCGGGGTCACGACCCCGGCCGATCTGCTGGCGTACATTCCGCGTGCGTACCGCGACTGGCGCGAGCCGATGCCGATCGCGACGCTGCGTGAAGGCGAGGCGATCGTCGTCGGCGACGTCGTGCGGGTAAAGGAGCGGCAAGGGCGTTTTCCGCTGGTCACCGCAGCGTTGCGTGACGAGACCGGTGTCGTCGATGCCAAATGGTTCGGACGCCGGTACCTGGCCGGCAAGCTCGCCGCCGGTGACCGCTTGTTCGTCGCCGGCCGGGTCACCCGCGCGGGACTGCTCCCCGAGATCAACGTGAGCACGCATCGCGTGCTTCGCGAAGGCGAGCGCTGGCAGGGCGAGATCGTGCCGGTCTACGGCGCGACCAAGGAGTTGCCGACGCGGGCGATCCGTGCCGCGATCGCAAAGAACCTCGATCGCTTGATCGCGGCGCAGCCCGACGCGCTGCCTCCGGCGCTGGTGCGCCGGTTCGGCTTTCCGCCGCTCGCGCAGGCCTGGCGGGAGGTTCATGCGCCGCGCGATCTCGATGCGGCCGCGCGCGCGAAGGAGCGCATCGTCTTCGACGAGTTCTTCTCGATCGCACTGGCCGCCGCGGTCAAACGCGCACGGCGCGAGGCGGCCGGCGGCGCGCGCGCGCTCATGGTCCCGGGCGGGTTCTGGGACGCCTTCGCCGCCGAGTTACCGTTCGCGGCGACCGGCGCGCAGCGCCGCGTGATCGAGGACGTTTGGCGCGACATGACGCGCACCGCACCGATGAACCGCTTGTTGCAGGGCGACGTCGGGAGCGGCAAGACGCTCGTCGCGGCGGCCGCCATCGTGCTCGCGCACAAAGCCGGGGTGCAGTCGGCGCTCATGGCGCCGACCGAGATCCTGGCGGCACAGCACGCCGCCAAGCTTGCACCGCTCCTGCTGCCGTTCGGCGTGACGGTCGAGGCGGTGTTCGGTTCGCAAGGCGCGCGCGAGCGCCGCGGTGCGCAGCAGCGGATCGCGTCGGGCGCCGCCTCGCTGGCCGTCGGGACGCATGCGCTGCTCACCGAGAGCGTGACCTTCGCCGACCTCGGATTGGTCGTGATCGACGAGCAGCACCGTTTCGGCGTGAACCAGCGCCGGACGCTGCGCGAGAAGAGCACCGCGCCGCATACGCTCGCGATGACCGCGACGCCGATCCCGCGCACGCTCGCCCAGACCAAGTACGCCGACATGGACGTCTCGATCATCGACGAGCTGCCGCCTGGGCGCACGCCGATCCGCACCTTCGTCATCCGCGAAAGCCGCAAGCACGAAGTCTACGCGTTCGTGCGCAAAAACGTCGAGCTGGGGCGCCAGGCCTACGTGGTCGCGCCCGCGATCGCCCTTCGAGAGCCTCAGGGTGACGGTAGCCGGGCCGTGGATGATGGACTCACGAGCGCGCTCGCCGAAGCGGAGGAGCTGCGCACGACGATCTTCCCGGACTTGCGCGTCGACGTGCTGCACGGGAAAATGGTGCCGCGCGAGAAAGACGCCGTGATGGATCGCTTCAAGCGCGGCGCGACCGATGTGCTGACGGCGACGACGGTGGTCGAGGTCGGCGTCGACGTACCCAACGCGTCGGTCATGGTCGTGCTCGACGCGCAGCGCTACGGCCTCGCGCAGCTGCACCAGTTGCGGGGCCGCGTCGGGCGCGGCGTCGCGGAATCCTTTTGCCTGTTGGTCGCACCGGACGACGCGGGCGAGGTCGAGCGCTTGCACGTACTGGAAGAGACGACCGACGGCTTCGAGATCGCCGAGCAGGACCTGCGGTTGCGCAAGGCGGGTGAGCTCGCCGGCACCGCCCAGGCCGGCGAAGCCGGCACGATCGGCAGCATCGTCGACGACTTCGCGCTCTACATGCGCGCCAAAGGAGCTGCCGACGCGATCGTCGCCGCCGACCCCGAGCTGCAAGCCCCGGAGCACCGGTCGCTGCACGCGCTGCTCGACGAAAGCGCGTCGGCACGCGCGATGCTGGTGACGGCGTGACCGGCGCCCCGCTCGGGATCGGTTTCGACTTCGACCACACGCTGGGGCTCGACCACGGGCTCGAGCTGCGAGCGCTGTACGCGTACGCGGCCGAGCTCGGGCAACCGGTGGCCGCCGCAGCCGCCGGCGTGCGCGACCGGGTGGAAGGAATCTTGGCCGATTTCCGGGCCGGCAAGACGACGCTCGACGCGATGATCGCGCGTTTCGCCGAGCTGATCGGCCTGCGCGGCGCCGATCCGCAGCGGTGGTGCGAGCGGTGTTATGCGCTGGTCGACGAGTTGGTGCTGCCGGTCGACGGCGCGGCCGAGATGCTCACGCAACTGCACGCCCGCGGCATCCCGATCGCAGTGCTCACCAACGGCTGGTCGCCGTTGCAGCAGAAGAAGATCGCGCGCGCGCTCGGTGACGCGGCGCAGGATCTCGCGATCCTGGTCAGCGACCAGTTGCAGGCGGTGAAGCCGGCGCGCGAAGCGTTCGACGCGCTTGTCGACGCGCTCGGCGTGGGACGCGAGCGCACGTGGTACGTCGGCGACAACCCGCGTGGCGACGTCGGCGGCGCGCTCGCCGCGGGCCTGCGGGCCGTGTGGTTCGACTGGGAGGGACTGAGTTATCCACAGGACGTTCCTCCCCCGACCATTCGCATCGCCTCGTTGCGGGAGCTCGAGGCGCTGGCCGAGAACACGTACGCCCCATAACTGATATGGGGACGCTGACGATCACCGGCGGCACGCTGCGCAGCCGGCGTGTTCCGACACCGCCCGGGCGCGATACGCGACCGACGCCGGCCCGCGTCAAGGAGGCGTTGTTCTCCATCCTCGGATCGCGCGTCGTCGACGCGCGCGTTCTCGATCTGTTCGCCGGGAGCGGCGCGCTCGGTTTCGAGGCGATCTCGCGCGGCGCCACGCACGTGACGTTCGTCGAGCGCCACCGGCCGACGGCCGACGCGCTCCGCACGTCGGCGCGCGCGCTCGGGATCGACGCGGACGTCGAGGTGGTTACCGCGGCGGCCGAACGCGCCGCACGCACGGTCGCCGGCCGATACGACGTTGTCTTCGCCGATCCGCCCTACGCGCAGCCCTATCCCGCCGCCGCGTTGCGCGAGCTGCGCGATCGCCGCGCCATCGACGAGCGCACGACGGTCGTGTACGAGCACTCCGCGCGCGAGCCGGATCCGGTCGACGCCGCGATGCGCGCCGAGCGTTCCGAGCGCTACGGCGAGGTCGCGCTGGCCTTTCTGCGTCCGGTGGCGGACCCGACGTGAACGGTGTGCCGGCGACCCCGCGCAACGCGGCGATCTATCCGGGCTCGTTCGACCCGATGACGCGCGGCCACCTCGACGTGATCGAGCGCGCCGCGGCGCTGTTCGACACCGTCGTCGTCGCCGTGGTGGTCAACCCGCAGAAACGGGACCCGCTGTTCACCCTCGACGAGCGCGAACAGATGATCCGCGGCGCGGTGGCCCACCTCAAGAACGTCGAGGTCACCCACTTTCGCGGCCTGCTGGCGGACTTCGTGCGGAACACCGGCGCGAACGTGATCGTGAAAGGACTGCGCGTCGTCTCGGACTTCGAGAGCGAGATGTCGACCGCGCTGATGAACCGTTCGCTATCGAGCGTCGATACGGTGTTCCTGCCGAGCGATCCGAAGTGGTCGTTCGTCAGCTCGTCGCTGGTCAAGGAAGTCTACAGCCTCGGTGCCGACGTCGCCGAGTACGTCCCGCCCGCCGTCCTGAACGTCATGCGTTCCAAACGTCCCGAACCCCGCCCCGCCTAGCACCGAGGAGGCCCGCGCATGTCCGTCTACCGTGTGATCGACAAACTCGAAGCGTCCGTGAAACAAGGCACCGTCCTGCCCTTCGGGTACCGCGTCGTCAGCGAGGAACGCATTCTCGAGCTCATCGAAAAACTGCGCGCGTCCCTGCCCGAAGAGGTCGGCCGCGCGCGCACGATCGCCAAGAACGGCGACCGCCTCGTGCGCGAAGCACAGGAGAAGGCGCAGGCGATCGTCGTAGAGGCATCCTCACAGCAGTCGCAGTTGCTCGACGACAATGAGATCATGCGCCGCGCGCGCGCGACCGCGGAGATCGTGCTGCGCGAAGCAGAGCAGAAGGCGGCTCGCGTTCGCGAAGGTGCCGATGCCTATGCCGCGCAGGTGCTGACCGACCTGGACGCCCGCCTCAGCGGCGCGCTGGGCTCGGTGAAGAAGGGCATCGAAGCGCTGACGACGGCGCGCGTCGCGAGCGCCGTGAGCGCTCAACCGTCGCTGGCCGACGCGGCGGCGAAGTCCAAGCGGGCTGCCTTCGACGCGCAGAACGAAAACGAGACGGCGGAGCTGGAATCGGTCTAGCGGATTCGGGCTGCGCCTGAACCCTACGCGATCGCGCCCGCCGGCCCGGCCGGCTTTCCGCCTCTACGTCGCGGCCTTCCTAGCCTTCGACCTCGCGTCGCAGATCCAAAGCGTCGCGATCGCATGGCAGGTCTATTCGGTGCGGAACAGCGCATTCGACCTCGGACTGGTCGGCCTCGTGTTGTTCACGCCGTCGCTGCTGCTCGCGCCGGTCACCGGGCTGGTTGCCGATCGGATCGACCGGCGCACGATCATCGCGTGCGCCTCGGTGCTGCAGTTGGCGGTCTGCGCAGCCTTGGTCCCGCTGGGCACGATGCATGGCTCGCGTGCGCTGGTGCTGATCTTGACGCTGCTCGCGTTCGCCGGAACGGCGCGGGCTTTTCGCTATCCGGCGACCGGCTCGCTGTTGCCGGCGATCGTGCCTGCGGAGGACTACGTGCGAGCCAGCTCGACCGCCTCGGCAGTTCGCGAGGTGGTGACCATCGGCGGCCCGGCGCTGGGCGGGGTGCTCGTCGCGTTCGGGGCGCTGCCCGCCTACGGCGGCGCGATCGCCGCGTTCACTGCCGGTGCGCTGACCGTGCTCGCGATCCCCATGGCGGGTCGCGTGCGCAGCGCATCGACCTTCGCCTGGACCGAAGTGGTCGGCGGAATCGTCTATCTGCGCCGTAAGCCCGTCCTCGCCGGTGCGATCTCGCTCGATCTGTTCGCGGTTCTGTTCGGCGGCGCCACGGCGCTGCTGCCGATCTATGCCGCGCAGATCTTCCATGTGGGGCCGGTGGGATTCGGCGCGCTGCGCGCCTCGGTCGCGATCGGCAGCGCGATCTGCGCGATCGCGATCGCGCGCCGCCCGATCCGTCGTTACGCGGGGCCGCGTCTGTTGAGCGCGGTCGCGTGCTTCGGCGCGGCGACGGTCGTGTTCGGTCTCTCGACGTCCCTGTGGATCGCGATCCCGGCGTTGGCCGTCGCCGGCGCCGCCGACATGGTCAGCGTCGCGATCCGCGACGCGCTCGTCGCGCTCGGCACGCCCGACGCGATGCGCGGACGGGTCAATGCCGTTGAGGGCGTCTTCATCATCGCCAGCAACGAGCTGGGCGGCTTCGAATCGGGGACGCTCGCGGCGTTCGTCGGCGCCGTTCCGGCGGTCGTCGCCGGCGGCCTCGCGACGCTGTGCGTCGTCGCCGTCTGGGCTTGGCGCAACCCAGCCCTTCGCCGCGCCGACGCAATCACGGGCTCGTAGGCTTTCGCGCGCAACGGGAACCGAAGTAGGGAACCCCTCATACGAGCCGATGCGCGCCTTCGGTTATGCTGCCATCAGCCTCAACAGAACGAGGTCGGGTGTGCCATCGGGCCGCCGTCGCGTCTTCTCAGCCGTGACGGAAGAACGCGGTTCCCATTAGGCCGTTGAGCACGAATTGGACGGCTAGCGCGGCGAGGATGATGCCGAGCAGGCGCGTGACGACGTGGATCCCCGTTTTGCCGACGACGCGTTGCAAAAAGGGCGCGGCGGTCATGCAGAGCCATGTCACGGCGAGCGCGCTCGCGTATGCCAGAACGACCGTCAGAATGCGCAGCTTGTCGCCGTGGGTGAGGCCGCTGAGCAGCAGCACGGTGGCGATCGTCCCCGGCCCGGCAATCATCGGGATCGCGAGCGGAAAGACGGCCGGATTGTTCGCTTCAGACGCGGCCTGCGTCTCCTCCGCGGTCTGCTTCGCGCCGGTCGGGCGCGCGAACAACATGTCGATCGCGATGAGGAACAACAGGATCCCGCCGGCGATCGTGAACGCCGGCAGGGTGATCCCGAGGTACGCGAGCAGCGCGTGCCCGATCAGCCCCATGACGAGGATGACGGCGGCGGCGGCGATCACGGCTTCGTTGATGATGCGCTGACGCCGCGACCCCGCACCCGCGGTCGCGACAAGCGTCAAGGGGATCATTCCGACCGGGTCGATGATCGTGAAGGCGATGGCGAAGGCCGTCGCAGCGAACGGGAGGTCCACGGACGGCCTAACCCGCGGCGAGTCGCGTTTGCTGCGCCGGCGGACGCCGCGTCTACAGCGATTGGACTCTCCCCGCTCGGCGCGAAACCTTGGCGAGATGGCGGCTACGGGGGAAGGGTTGCAGGGGTTCGAGACCGCGCGCGGCCGGCGGCGGTTCTATCTCGGGACGTTTTCGGCGAACGTGCGCTGCACTTCGTCGTCGTCTCCATCGCCTTGAACGTCGTCCCGGTCGCTGTCGTCATGCTGTGCCTGGTGCTGGCGGTGCTCGCGTTGTATGCCCGCAGGCGGCGACGGATTGCTCGTTTCACGACGGCGTTACGACCGTGCAATCGAGCGGCCGCGGGTGAAGGGAACCCCCAGCCTCGGAGAAACTTGGACGCATGAAACTTTTCTGCCGCGCATTGTTGGCGTCGGCCGTCGTCGCGCTCGCGTGTGCCGGGTGCGGCGGAAGCTCCGCCAGCGTGAATGCGCTGCCTGCGGCAGCGCTGAGCGATGTTTCCGGCGACTACGTCGGCACGCTAAAGGACACTACCGCCGGCACCCTGGCTGCGACGGCGACGCTCTCCGAACACGGATCGGCGGTCGGCGGTGCCCTGCTGCTTGGCGCGGCCGGTACCCAGAACATCGCGCTGGCCCTGACGCTCGACGCGTCGAATGCGCTCGCCGGCGCCGGAACGATGGATACGAGCGGCGATGCATGCACGTTCACGGTGGCCGCCACCTACGACCCCGGCACGAACCAACTCACCGGAACCTATGCGCCGGTCGGAGCGTGCCTCGGGATGAGCGGCGGCAGCTATACGCTCGCGCAACAGTGCATGGATCCGGTCGCCTCAGCGCGGCGCCGCCCGGACGGCCTCCTGCCACACTGCTGACCGCGCCGCTACACCGGAGCTGCTTCGGCGAAGGCTTCGTTCTCGCCCATCGACGCGCCGTGCGCGGTGAGCCGGTTCAGCTCCGTCTCGCCGAGCGCCGCGCTGAGCTCGGCGGTCACCCGCGCTTCGATCAGCGCGTCGGTGTCGTCGGGTTGCCAACCGAGTTCGGTTAACCGCGCGCGCGCATAGCCGAACAGGCGCGCGGCACGCGCGGCATCATCACCGGTCGAGGCCGCCGCGAGATATGCGATGGCGTTGGCGGTGAGGTTGGCGTGCTGCGCCTCTTTGGCGAGCACGTAGGCCTCGCGCGCCACCCCGAGGGTGCGCGCGTCACCCTGAGCCGCCAGCGCGCAGGCGAGATTGCCGGCGACGTACATCCGGGCGTCGCCCTCGGCGTCTTGGAGCGCCTCGAACAAGGTGGCGATCGCGCGGTCGAAGGCGCCCGCGCGCGCCTCGGCGACGGCCAGCCATTCCAGCGCGCGCACGGAGCCCTCGTCGTCGCCCAGCGCACGGTAGAGCGCGAGACCCTCTTCGAACTGCGCCCGCGCCAAATCGATCTGCTCGGGCGCGAACACGCTGGCGCAGTGCAGTAACGTCGCTGCCAGTAGCCGGCGGTCGCCGATGCCGCGCGCGCGTTCGAGCGCCGCGCCGGCGTGCACGAGCGCTTCGTCGCGTCGCGACTGCCGGGCGGCATGAACGGCGAGCCGCGACAACGCCCGCGTGTGTCCGCGCGCGTCGTCGGTCCGCGCGAAGGATGCGACGGCGCGCTGCGCCGCCGCGCCGGCCTTCGCCGACGAGCCGAGGTTGTTGTAGAGCATCGCGAGGTTGTCGTGCAAGCGCGCGTCGGCCGCCGCCGGTAGCTCGGGCGCTGCCGCCAGCGCCGCCTCGGACCAGCCGATCGCTTCGCTCAAGTACGACAGGCGCAGGAACAGCGGCACGATGTCGGCGACGAGTCGTACGCCGAGCTCGACGTCGTTGCGCCGCGTGAGCGCCCAGTTCAGCGCGGCGCGGAAGTTCTCGATGTCGGGTCGCAGCCTCGCCAGCCAGCCCGGCTGCGCGACCTCCGCCCACTCGCGATATGCGTCGCTCGCAGCCTCGGCGTAGAACCCCGCGTGCGCGACGGCGACGGCGTCGCTCTCGCCGCTCTCGGCGAGACGCTCAGCCGCATACTCGGCGATCGTCTGCAGCAGGTGATAGCGCTGCGCCGTGTCGCCGACGTCGGCGACGACCAGCGACTTGTCGACCAGTGCCGACAGCAGATCGAGGACCGCCCACTCGTCGAGCTCCTCCCCGGCGCAAACCGTGCCGGCGGCTTCGAGCGTGAACCCGCCGCGGAACGCCGAGGTGCGGCGGAAGATCGCCTTCTCGTCGTCGGTGAGGGCGTCGTAGCTCCAGTCGATGAGGGCGCGCATCGTTTGCTGGTGCGGCAGTGCCGTGCGGCTGCCGCCGGTGAGCACGCGGAACCGTTCCGTCAGCCGCCGCGACAGCTCGCCGACCGAGATCATGCGCACGCGCGCGGCGGCGAGCTCGATCGCCAGCGCGATCCCGTCGAGCCGCGCGCAGATGTCGTCGACGACGTGCGCGTTTCCCGCCGTGACGTCGAAGCGCGGGTCGGCCAGCTTCGCGCGATCCGCAAACAGTTGGGCGGCGGACGTCGCGTCGAGCGTCGCCAAACGGTAGACGTGCTCGCCCGGAGCGTTGAGCGGCTCCCGGCTGCTCGCCAGAAGCCTGACCTGCGGGCAGCCCGCGATCACCGCAGCGGCGACGCGCGCGACTTCGGCTGAGTGCCGCTCGCAGTTGTCAAGGACGATCGCGATGTCACGCTCGCGCAGGTGCGCGAGGAGCATGTCGAACGCGCTCTCTTCGCCGCGTTTCGTCACCCCGACCCCGGAGAGGATCGTGCTTGCGACGAGCGCGCTGTTTTCGAGCGGCGCAAAGTCGACGAACCAGGTGCCTGCGGGCGGTTCGCCGCGCACTTCGGCGGCGCGCAGGGCGACCCGCGTCTTGCCGACCCCGCCCGTGCCGACGATCGTCACCAGGCCCGGCGTGCCGAGCAGCGCGACGACTTGCTGCACGTCGGCCGTGCGGCCGACGAACGACGTCGCTTGCCGCGGCAGGTTGCCGCGCGGCGCGGCCGGCGCCGCAGGAATCGCCGGGTCCGCGACGTGGCCGGGTCGCGCGCGCGCTCGCGGCTGCGGTGCGAACGCGGCACGAACGGCCGAGGCAACCTCCGCCAAATGCGTCTCGAAGTCGGTGTGCGCGTCGAACCAATGCCGGCGCTTGAGGTAGAACTCGGCGGAATCGGTTGGCCGGACGTTCTCGATGCGCACCGGCAGCACCGCAATTCCGTGGCTGAACGCGATCTCGAGCTCGTTGAGCACCGCGTCGGAACGGTTGGCGTTACGCGAGAACACGAGCACGACGATGCGGCTCGCGACGATCGCGTCGACCAGGGTCTTCGCATAGGCGAGGCCGGCCGTGGCGTTCCGCGGTGCCATCCAGCAGCTCACGCCGTCGCTTTCGAGCGCGGTGCAGATCGCGTCGGCGCGCGCCCGATCCTTCGACGAATAGCTGATGAAGACGTCGTGCGCGGGCCCGCGCTTGGTGGCCCGCGCCACTATCGTCGAGACACTCGAGCGCTACAGGGTCGGGTTGAAGTTCAGATTCTTCACCAGGAACGCGTAGCGGTCGGCGACGTCGTCGATGATCTTCTCGGTCGGCCGGCCGGCGCCGTGGCCGGCTTTTGACTCGACGCGCAGCAAGATCGGGGCGTCACCCGCCTGCGCGTGCTGCATCGCCGCGGCGAACTTGAACGAGTGCGCCGGGAACACGCGATCGTCGTGGTCGGACGTCATCACCAGCGTCGGCGGGTAGGTCGTGCCGTCCTTGATGTTCTGATACGGCGAGTACGCGTACAACGTGTTGAACTGGTCGGCCGATGCCTCCGACGAGCCGTAGTCGGTCACCCAGGCCTTTCCGACCGTGAACTTCTGGAAGCGCAGCATGTCCATCACGCCGACCTCGGGGATCGCCGCGCCGAACAAGTCTGGGCGCTCGGTGATCGCGGCGCCGACCAGCAAGCCGCCGTTCGAGCCGCCGTTCGCGGCGAGCTTCGGCGTCGAGGTGATCTTCTTGTCGATCAGCATCTGCGCCGCCGCGATGAAGTCGTCGAAGACGTGCTGCTTGTTGGCCAGCCGGCCGGCATCGTGCCAGGCGTCGCCGTACTCACCGCCGCCGCGCAGGGTGGCGACCGCGTACGCCCCGCCCATTTGCAGCCACATCGCGACCGACGACGAGAACGACGGCGTGATCGAGATGTCGAAGCCGCCGTAGCCGTACAGGATCGTCGGCGTCGAACCGTCCAGCGGTATGTCCTTACGATGAACCACGAAGACCGGGATGCGCGTGCCGTCCTTCGAGGTCGTGAAGATCTGCTCGGTGACGTACGGCGTCGAGTCGAACGCGATCTTCGGCGCGATCGCCACGCTGCTCTTTCCGGTCACGGTGTCGAAGCGGTAGATCGTGGTCGGATACGTGTAGGACGTGAAGGAATAGTACGTGATGCGATCGTCGCGATGACCGCCCGGCAGCCCGCCGCTGCCGATCCCCGGCAGCGCGATCGTCCCGAGCGTCCGGCCCGTCAAATCGTAGATGCGGACCAGCGAATGAGCGTCGTGCAGGTAGGCGACGTAGAAGCGGTTCCCGAGCAGGCTGACGCCCTCGATCGTGTCGGGGCCCTGCGGGACGATGTCGTGCAGCACGTGGCTCGGGTCGTTCAGGTCGAACCACGCGAGCCGGCCGCGCTGGGCATTCAGGTTGGTCTGGACGTAGATGCGCGTTCCGTCGTCGCCGATCGGCGAGTACTGCACGTTGGGGTCGAGCGCGAAGATCTGGCGGAATGCCGATTCAGGCTCGGCGGCCCGTTTCCACGAGAGGCTGTTGCCGTCGCCCTTGGCGAGGTAGAAGAAATCGTAGCGCTGGTCTTCGCTGCGGCCGATCGCCAGGAACTTGTCGCTCGGAGCGGTGTAGACGAGGCGGTCGGCGGACTGCGGCGTTCCCAACCGGTGGTAGTACATCTTCTGCGCGCCGAGCGCGCTGAGCGTCGCGTCGCCGGCCTGCGGCGGATCGTACGCCTCGTAGTAGAAGCCGGTATCGCCGGTCCATGAAGCGCCGGAGAACTTGCTCCACTGCAGCGTATCGGGACGATCCTTGCCGGTCGCCACGTCCTTGACGTGCCAGGTCTGCCAATCGGCGCCCGATGACTGCGTCGCGTAGGCCAAGAGCTTCCCGTCGTGGCTGAAGCGCGTGGCGGCCAGCGCGACGGTGCCGTCGGCGGCCAACGTGTTCGGATCGAGCAGAACACGCGGCGTTCCGTGCTCGCCGTTGCGCACGAACAGGACGCTTTGGTTCTGGAGCCCGGTGTTGCGGCTGAAGAACCACCACGCACCCTGGTGGAACGGGGCACTGACCTTCTCGTAGTTGAGCAGCTTGCGATAGGCGTCGCGAATCGCGGTGCGCTGCGGGATCGCATCGAGGTACGAGCGCGTCAGATCGCCTTCGGCTTTCACCCAGGCGGTCGTCAGGGGCGAGTCGACGTCTTCCATCCAGCGGTACGGATCGGCAACCGTCGTTCCGAAGTAGTTGTCGGTCACGGTGCCGCGCGGCGCCTCGGGATAGACCAGTTTTGCCAAAGCCGGCAGCGCGGGCGACGCGGCGAGCAAGGCCGCCGCAAAAAGAAAGAAGAGGCGACGCATGACCCGCTTCTTCTCCGCAGGAAACCGGAGTCGCCTGCCGAGGTCGGCCGCTAGACCGGCGGGGCTTGGACCCCGTGGGCGAAGGCCTCCAGGCGCAGCCGGTCGATGGAACGCACGCGACCGCGGTCGAGCGCCACCGCCTGGGCGTTCTTGAGCCGGATGAGTGCCCGGGCGGCCATGTCGCGGACGGTGCCGGCGGCGGCGGCGATCTGGGCCTGGGACAAATTCTCCACGCCGGGCAGCCCGGGCGCCATCCCGGTCGTGGCCGGAGCGTACGACATCAGAAACTTGGCGACGCGCTGGAGGACGTGCGCGAAGGCGAGGTCGGCGATCGTGTCGATCGAGCGCCGCCGCGCCTGGGACGCGGCGGCCAGAAACCCGAGCGCCAGCTCGCTGTCGTTGCGCACGGCGTGCAACACGCCGTCGGACGGGACGAGCACCACCGAGCAATCGGTCAGCGCCTCAGCGCGCGTCGTCGCGCCGCCGCCGTCGAACGTGCCTGATTCGTTGAGCGGATCGTGCGTCAGGCGCTCGCCCAGGGCGTGGGTCTTGCCGTCCGGTGAGAGCAGCGTGTAGACGATCTTGCCGTTGCGCACGAAACCGAGGTACGGCCACATCTCCCCTTCGTCGAAGACGGTCTCTCCGGTACGGTACGACCGCTCGGTAGCGACGGTCGCCAACTCGTTGATCGTCGTCTGCTTGGCGTTCGCGAAGGGCGCGCAGTGGGAGAGGAAGGTCGCCGTGTCGGCGCGTTCGTCGATCCGCTCGAGTCGAATCGTCCAGCGGCCGCTGCCCAGGTTGCGGGCGTCCCAGGAGAAGCGCCCGGCGCGATATTGCTGGAACTCGTTGCGCAGGGAGCGTGGATCGCTCTCCTCGTTCAGCTCCAAGGCGCCGCCGACTGGCAGCTTGTCGAAGGCGTCGAAAATTCGCCCGCTTCTGTTCGATGCGGGGAGCGTGCGGGCATCGATCGTGACCGACGCGACGCGGGTCGTGGGCATCGTCGGTGGGATGCGGCGCAGGGGGCGCATTCCCTGCGGGGGAGAACCGGTACGGGTGCCTTCGCTGCGCAGCTGGGCCACGCGCGGGCTCGACATTCTCGCCGTCGCCGTGGTCCTCGTCGCCGTCGCCCGGTTCGTCGTCCTCCCACGCCTTCACCACGACGTCGTCCAGGCACCGCCGGTTACGGTGGCGACGCTCGACGGCGGCCGTTACGACCTGGAGCGCCGCCGCGGGCGGGTGGTCTTTCTCGATTTTTGGGCGACGTGGTGCGACCCGTGCCGAGCGTCGATTCCGCTGGTTCAGCACTTTCACCGCACCCATCCCGGGGTCGACGTGGTTTCGATCGACGTCGGCGAGATCCCCGGAACGGTCCGTCCGTTCGCCGCGCACTTCCGGATGGACGACGTGGCGCTCGATCCGGATTGGAACGTCGCGCACGCCTTCGGCATCACCGGCTTTCCGACGATGTTCGCGATCGACGGAACCGGACGCGTCGTCAGTCGCTGGATCGGCTTCGATCCCGACATCGAACGCGCGATGAGCGACGTCGTCGCCCGCGCCGGAGCGCGCAAGACGGCTTCGCTTTAGCAGCCTTTGAAGTCGGCTTTGCGCTTTTCGAGGAAGGCGCTCGAGCCTTCGCGGAAATCGTCGGTCATCACGGCTCGGCCGAACAGCAGCGCTTCGAGGGCGAGCCCGTCGTCGAGTGAAAGCGAACCGGCGTCCACCACGGCGCGCTTCGCTGCGCCGACTGCCAGCGGCGCTTTCGACGCGATCAAGCCGGCGATGCGCTGCGCTTCGGCCGGCAGCTCGTCGAACGCGACGACGCGCTGCACCAGCCCGATGCGCAGGGCCTCATGCGCATCGATCATCTCGCCGGTCAGGCAGAGGTACATCGCCATTCCCTCGCCGAGCAAGCGCGTCGTGCGCTGGGTTCCACCGTAGCCGGGCAAGAGCCCAAGGTTCACCTCGGGCTGGCCGAACCGTGCGTTCTCGCCGGCGATGCGGATGTCGCACGCCATCGCGAGCTCGCAGCCGCCGCCCAGCGCAAAGCCGTTCACCGCCGCGATGACCGGGACGTGCAGCCGTTCGAGCGCGCGCGTGAGCGCTTGCCCCTTGCGCGCTTGCGCCTCGGCGGCGCGCGCGTGCGGCAGTGCGTTGAGCTCGGCGATATCGGCACCGGCGGCGAACGCCTTGTCCCCGGCACCGGTCAGGATCACCGCGCGAACGGCGTCATCGGCGTCGAGTTGCGCGAACGCCGCGGACAGCTCGTCGAGCATCTGCAGGTTGAGGGCGTTTCGGACGTTGGGGCGGTTCAGCCTGACGGTCGCAACCGGCCCGTCGCGCTCGAGAACGATGGTCTCCATCGAGACCCGCCGTACCACGGGGTTCTCGGAACGCCCTCCCCTCTGCTATGGTGGGGGAGCCATGCGAACCGCTTATCACCAGGCGCTCGAGAACACGCGCCTGGACGTCGTCCGGTTGGGCGCGCTCGTTTCCGATGCGATTCGCTCGGCGACGCAGGCCCTCGAGCGGCGCGACGTCGTGCTCGCCGGCCGCGTCGTCGCCGGCGACGACGAGATCGACGACACGCGCCGCCGCGTCGAGACGGCGTGCATCGAGCTGATCTGGAAGCAACAGCCGGTCGCCGGCGAGCTCCGGCAGATCGCCGGGATGCTGCAGATCGTCACCGACCTCGAACGCATCGGCGATTATGCGGTCGACATCGCCAAGAACGCCATCAAGCTCGCCGACGTTGCCGTCCGCCCGGCGAGCGTCGAGGTCGGGCGGATCGCGAACATGGCCTACGAGATGCTCCAGGACGTCATGCGCGCGTATCGCGAGGGTGATGCTGCCTTGGCCGACGACGTGATCGAGCGCGACGACGACGTGGACGTCCTCTATCGCAGCGGCATCGAGGCCCTCCAGGCGGAGATGCAGCACGATCCGGGTACGGTACCGGCGGGCACCCTCTTGCTTTTCGTCGTCTCGATCATCGAGCGCGTCGGCGACCGGGCCCAAAACATCGCCTGGCACACCAAGGACATCTACTCATGACCAGACTCGCCGCCGCCTTCGTCCTCGCGCTCGCCTTGGTTGGGTCGGCCGGCCCGGTCTTCGCGGCGGACCGCGTGGTGAAGCTGACCCTCGACGGGCGCCCGGTCGACCGCGCCGGGGGCGTCGCGGTCGTGCGCAACGGCGTCGTCTATGCGGACCTCGTCGATCTGGTCAAGTCGTTCAACGGTCTGCTGACCTTCCAAGGGAATGCGGTCGAAGTCTCGATCGGCACGACCGTCGCGCGATTCACCATCGGCAGCCGCACGATGATGATCGGTCAGGGCTCGCTCACGATGCCGGGTCAAACTTTTGCAGCGCAACGGCGACGTCTACGTCCCGCTCGCCACGTTCATCACCCGCGTGGCCAACGCGAAGCTGCGGGTCGACGCGGCGCAAACCCACGCCGACATCTTCGTCAACTCCAACCCGCTGAGTTGATCCTCGCCGCTGCGCCGCTGGCGCGCGAAGCGTTCGCGATCGCGCCCGGGCTCATTTACGTCAACCATGCGGCGGTCGGCGTGCTGCCGATCGCGACTCGCGATGCGGTGCACGCCATGATCGACGACCACGCCGCGCGCGGCGTGCTCGGAACTGCCTCGCGCGAGCTGTCGCTGCCGGCCTACCGCCGGCGCATCGCCGAGTTCGTCGGCGGTCGCGGCGACGAGATCGCGCTGCTGCGCAACACCGGCGACTGCGCGACCGTGCTCGCTCAAGGACTCGATCTCGGCCCCGGAGACGAGGTCGTCACCGGTGCCAACGAGTTCGGCTCGAACGCGTATCCGTGGCTCGCGCTGCGCGCACGCGGCGTCACCGTCACGCTGATCGACGCGCCGCGCGAGCGCATGACACCCGACGTGCTGCGCCGCTACGTCTCACCGCGCACGAAGGTCGTCGCCGTCTCGTGGGTGTCGTTCGACGACGGTTATCGCCACGATCTGGCCGCCCTGGCCGAAGTCGCGCACGCGCAGCGGCGCGCTGCTCGTCGCCGACGTGATGCAAGGCCTGGGCGCGTTCCCGCTCGACGTGAACGCGACGAACGTCGACGCGATTTACGCCGGCGGCGCGAAGTGGCTCATGGCCCTCCAAGGGGTGAGCTTCCTGTGGCTGCGCGCCGCGCTGCTCGACCGCGTGGCGTTGCGGCTGCCGGGCTGGCGCTCCGTCGCGGACATCTGGAATTTCCTGGACTACGCGCAGCCGCCCGCGCCGAACGCGACGCGCTACGAAGGCGGCACGGTCAACATCCTGGGTGCCCTTTCGCTCGCGACCTCGATCGACGTACTAGCCGCCGCCGGCATCGAACGCATCGCCGCGCACGTCGTGGCGCTCACCGACCGGCTGGCCGACGGCCTCGCGTCGCGCGGCTGGACCGTCCTGGGTGACCGCTCGCGCGACGAGGTGAAGTCCGGCATCGTCACCTTCCGCCGCGACGACGTCGACCCGATCGCGCTCGGCAAACGCCTCGGCACCGCGGGCGTCTGCGCCACCTACCGGTCCAACGGCATTCGCGTCGCCCCGCACGGCTACAACACGGCCGACGAGATCGACGCGATTCTCGCAGCTCTCGAGTAAGCGCCATCAACCCCACGACCAACCACCATGCATCGGACGACCTATTTACCGCCGCCCGAGTCGGCGCCGGCGGAGAAGATCCCGGCGAAGAGGTTGATCACCATCCCGACGATGACCGAGTTGTAGGCGAACGAGATGACCGAGTGCGCGATGACCTCGCGGCGGACGCGCGTCTCGGTGACTTGCGGATCGGAGACGGCGAACGACGTGCCGAGGCAGAAGGAGAAGTAGGCGAAATCCCAGTCCGACGGTTCGTCGGTACCTGGGAACTTGATACCGCCGCACTCGGTGCCGTCGCCGTCATCGTCGTACCAGTAGAGGTGCGCGTAACGAAAGGTGTAGAGCGTGTGCACGAGGAGCCAGCCGACGCTGATCGCGACGAAACCGAGCAGATAGGCCTCCCAGCGTTCGACGGCGTTCTGCACCTTGGGTCCGTGGCCGAGGATTGCGATCGCGGCGACGAGCCCGACGACGACGGCCACCAGGACGATCGCGGCGATGAGGTTGCGGCCGGGATCCTCCAGAGCCGCGCGCGCGCGGGTCAGCTGCGGGTCGCTGTGAAGCCCGCGGAACCAAAAGAACGCGAGCAGCGTCAGCGAACCCGCGTCGTAGGCGGCCACGAAGCGTGTCGCGCCGTGCAGCCAGGTCGGCACGACGAAATACACGATCGCAGCTACCGACGCGGACGCCGCGAACGCGACGACGCGGTGCTTGGTGAGCCACGCCTTGGCGCGGGCTTGTGCGCCGGTGCTCAGAACCCGTCGTCCGCGATCCGGCACGATGCCATAATCGCGTCGCTCATGCCGTGAATCACGCGTTTGTCGGCCGGCGCGACGGTGGCGAGGATGCCGCCCAGCCGCGTGTGTTCTCCGGTGACGAAATAGTACGGGCAGAGCCGAACGCGACCGTCCATCTCCTTCGTCTCACCGCTCGAACTGCTCAAGAACGGAACGCGCACGCGCTTGCCCTTGTGGAACCGCTGCAGGACGTACGGCGTGGTAGGAAAGGACGCCGACGCAGCGTGCAATGCGGCGCGCCATTCTTCGCGCGTCAGGTCGTTGGCGACTTTCACGCCGCGCGATCCCCAGGCCAGCTCGCTGAAACCCGACGGCTTGAGGACGTAGTCGCGCTCGCTCTTGCCGAGCTCCTCGAGCTGCGACCAAGCTTGCAGCGGCACGCCGTTCGCGCTCAGGCCCATGATCGCGGCTTGCGGCGGGAGCGGGCGCGGATCGACGATCCAGGTTTGCGGAAAGATCCCCAGCAGACGTTCGTCGACGACGTCGCCGAGCTCGGCGCGCCAGAGCTTGCGCAGCAGCGGGTGATGGAACAGCGCGAAAGACGCCTTCTCCTCGAGGTGCGCCTTCGGCGCCGGCGTCATGCGCACGCGATTGTGGCGGGCCGCATACAAGATCAGCTCTTGCTTGGGGATGTTGAGCAGATCGAACAGCTCGAAGTTGCGGTAGAGGACGTCGATCTTCGTCTCGCGCCCGTCCTGGTGCCGCACGAACAGCGCGTCCTCGGTGAAGACGATCTCCTGCGGCTCGCAGACCACGACGTCGGCGACGCCGAGCGCATCGACGCGCGCGGCGAGCCAGGTGAGCTCGCTGCGATAGTCCGCCGACTCTGCGCTGACGACGACCGCGACCGTGGGGTGCTCGACCGCCGCGACCGCAACGAGCATCTGGGCGAAGCTCTCCGCCATCCCGTCGGCGCCGCCGATGCTATCGATCCCGACCTCGCAGTACGTCCGCGCCAGCGCGCCGGTGAACCCCATCCCGCCCGGAACGCTGTCGAGCTCGCTGGCGACGTAACCGTCGTCGGTGAGGATGAGGTCGGGCCGGATCACGCGCGGGACGTCTTGCTTGAAGCGGTTTTGCCGCGCCAGCCGCACGATCTGCTCGGGCTTGCCGCGGTCGAGCTCTTCGGCGATGAACGCCGGCGCGGTGCCCCGCGCGCTGCGCAGGTAGAGGGCGTTGAGTGCCCGGTAGAACGCCAGCAGGTCGTCGCCGAGCGTCTCGATCGCCGCGACGGTGGCGGGTTTGAGCGGGAAGGGGTCGGGACTGACGCGCCAGGCGACGCCGGTATCGGTGCCCTCGGGTGTGCGATAGAGTCCGCGTGGGAGGTGTTCGGTGACGTACCGGGCTCGTCCGACCGCATCGAGCTCCGGGGCCACGCTGGTACAGGGCATCAGGGGCGTCGACACCGCATTTCGGAGCCTAGGAACCGCGCAGCCCGGGTCAGGTTGCGCCGGGCCCCGGTGCTACTTGAGCGGGATGGCGCCCGGCAGCAGGAGCGCGTGCTCGATCACGACCGCCGCATCCCGGTACGCCAGCGTGAGGTGCAGGGTGTACTGCAGGCCGAGCGGGGCGAGCGCAACGTCGTCGACGTCGCGCGAGGCGGCGGCACCGGGTAGGACCTCGATCGACGTGACGTGGGTGAACGAGCCGGAGCCGCCCTTGAACGTCTCGGTCACCGTGACGCTCTTGCCGCCGTCGGGCGCGCCCGCGCAGGCGGTAACGGCGACCGGCTGACCGCCGACCGGAAACGTGTCGTGCGTGCACCTCACCGCGGGCTGTCCGGGTTGCGCGAGCACGGGGGCGATCCCCGCGGCAACGAGCGCGAGGACCGCGGCGAAGGTCCGCATGTCCGGTCAACGCATTCGACGCGGCCGCCGTTGCGCATCCCCTCCAGCGCCCGCCGGGCCCCGCCGCCGGTCGCATGGAGACGGAGCTTCGGCGCGAAGCGTATATGGAACACCTGCATGCCTGCGACACCTGCCATCGACCTCATCGCGCTCGACCTCGACGGAACGCTGCTGGCTCCCGACGAGACGATCAGCGTACGAAACCGCGCCGCGATCAAAGACGCGCTCGCCGCCGGGATCCGCGTCGTCCTGGTGACCGGGCGCGGCGTCGACGTGCCGATCCGGGTCTCCAAAGAGCTGGGACTCAACCTGCCCGTCATCTGCTGTCACGGCGCGTTGACCAAGGACTTCGGTGCGAACCGGACGCTCGAGCACGTCCCCGTCCCGCTCGAGTATGCCAAGCCGATCGTGGAGTTCGCCGAGCGCAACGGCCTCGCAATCGCGATCTACGTCGACGAGGCATTCTACCGGCTGCAGGGTTCGCACATCTACATGGACGACATGCGCGGCCCGGGCTGGTACGAGGCACCTTCGCTCGAAGCGATGCTCACCGCGGCGCCGACCTTTCTGCGCTTCCTGGGCGAAGAGTCGGTCACCCGGATGGTGCGGGAGTTCGGCGACCTGCCGTTGAGCTTCCGCCACGAGAGCTGGCTCGATTTCGTCGAGTGCGCGGTCCTGAGCCGCCAGGCCAGCAAGAAGAACGCGTTGGCGAAGCTGTGCGCCGATTTCGGCATCCCTTCCGAGCGCGTCCTGGCGGTCGGCGACTCGCGCAACGACGTGCCGATGTTGCGCTGGGCGGGGACCGGGGTCGCGATGGGCAACGCCTTGCCCGAAGTTCGACAGTCCGTCCGCTACGTCACCGCGCCGAACGATCGCGACGGCGTGGCGCTGGCGATCGAACGGTTCTGCCCGCCCCAGTCGAAGAAGTCGGCATGACGATGCAGCCCGCGCCGCCCAGCGCCGAGTACGAGAACGAGTTGCGCACACTGCTCGCGAAGCGCGATTGGAAAGCGCTGCGGGAGTTCACCCGCAAGCACAATCAGATCCCCGACGACGTGTACGAGAAGGATGCGCACTTCTGGGAGGTGCTGCTCCACAAGCTCACCTGCAACCGCATCGACCTGCTCGGCCTGCACGATGAGTCGCGCGCCTGGCTCGCGCAGCACGGGTACACCACCGACGTGGGCGGGACGTAGGTGCCCGTCCTGCACGTGCGCGTGCTCGCGTTCGCACGGCTGCGCGAGCTGCTCGGCTTCGGAACCCGCGAACTCGACATCGACGAGGGTGCGACGCTCGACGATCTGTGGACGCGGCTGGCGAACGGCTCCGCCGGCCTGGACGGCCTGCGTTCGTCGACGCGTTTCGCGCGCAACGGGACGCTCGCGGCGGGGACGACGTCGCTGCGCGAGGGCGACGAGATCGCATTGTTGCCGCCCGTCGGAGGCGGTTGACGTGATCGGGTTGTCTTCGCGCATCCTTGGACGTCGGCGCGCTGGTGCGCGCGGTGAAGTCCGACGCGCACGGCGCGGTCGTGACGTTTCTGGGTACGACGCGCGAGACGTCACCCGACGACCCGCGTCCGGTCGCGGCGCTCGAGTACCAGGCGTACGACGTCATGGCGGTCGACGAGATGGAGACGATCGCGCGCGAGGCCCGCGAGCGGTTCGGTCCGATCGAGATCGCGATGATGCACCGCACCGGACGCGTCGCGCTGGGCGAACCGTCGGTTGCCGTCGTGGTGGCGGCCGCGCACCGCGGCGTCGCCTTCGACGCGTGCCGCTACGCGATCGATGCGCTCAAGGCGCGGGTCGCCGTCTGGAAGCGCGAAGTGTATCGTGACGGCGACGCGGCTTGGGTGGCGAACACGCCGCCGTGATCGTCCGCCTGCATCGTCCGTCGACAAGCTCGGGACAGGCCGTCGCCGTGCTCGAGTACGAGGCACGCCGCGCGCGCGACGTCACGGTGGTGGCCGGTCACGGCTATTCGAGCTCGAAGCAGAATCTCGACGGCCTGTGCGCGTTCCTGGCCAGCCACGGGTTCGCCGTGTACTCGCTGGACTTTCCGGGCCACAAGCTGGGTGCGAGCGGCGGGCGGCTGCGATCGGTCGAGGATCTGTTCGACGCGATGGAGACCGTCGTTCGGTTCGCCCGTGAAGCCGGCGCGCAAACCGTCTATACCCTCGGTCACAGCATGGGCGCCGCGACGGCGCTGTGCGTGGCGGGTCGCGATGCGACGATCGCCGGCGCGGTATCGATCGCCACCGGATACGGCCGCCCGACGGTGTCGACGCCATGGCTGCTCGCGGTGTCGTCGATCTGCGCTCGTCGTACGTCGACGGCTTGACCCTCCCGGAGGTGTCGGCCCAATGGCAGCCGCACCTCGACGCGGCGCTCGAACGCTTGGCGGGCCGGCCGCAACTGTACGTGGCGGCCGAACGCGACGGGATGGTCGCGCGCGCGTCGGTCGAGGACCTGTACGCGCGGGCCGGCGAGCCCAAAGCGCTCGTCAGCGTCGCGAGCGATCATACCTTCGCCGGCGACAACAGCCGCAGCGCGCTGCTGCAGTGGCTGGGCGCGATGCACCCGCGCCGCGCGCAGGGGCAAGCCGCCGAACCACCGTTGATCGACGCGCCGCTATGACGACGATGGCAGGCCGCGCCGGCCTGCGCCGCTACAGCCGGCACCTGCTCATCCCCGAGGTCGGCCTTGCCGGCCAAGAGCGTTTGTCGCGCGGGCGCGTCCTCGTCGTCGGTGCCGGCGGACTTGGTTCGCCCGTGCTGGCGTATCTCGCCGCGGCCGGCGTCGGACGCATCCTGGTGATCGACGACGACACGGTCGACGTCACCAACTTGCAGCGGCAGATCCTCTACGACACCAGCGACGTCGGCGCGTCCAAGGCGCAGCGCGCCGCCGAACGGCTGCGCGCGCTCAACCCGCAGATCGCGGTCGACGCGCTGCCGATCCGCTTCGAGGCGTCGAACGCGCGCGAGCTCGTGCGGCTCGTCGACGTCGTCGTCGACGGGAGCGACACCTTCGCGACGCGCTATCTCGTCAACGACGCGTGCCTGCTCGAAGGCAAGCCCGACGTGCACGGTTCGATCTTCAGGTTCGACGGTCAGGTGTCGGTCTTCGGCGCGCCCGGCGGTCCGTGCTATCGCTGCCTGTATCCCGAAGCGCCGCCCGAGCATCTCGTGCCGTCGTGCAGCGAAGGCGGGGTACTGGGCGTGCTGGCCGGGATGGTCGGCTCGTTCCAGGCGAACGAAGCGATCAAGCTGCTGCTTGGGATCGGGACGCCGCTGATCGGGCGGTTGCTGTTGATCGACGCGCTCGACGCGCGCGTGCGCGAGTACGCGCTCGCGCGCGATCCGGCATGCCCGCTGTGCGGTGACGCTCCGACGATCTCCGACGTCGGCTCCGTACCGGAGCGCGCCGTGCCTGAATCGACGGTCCCGGATCTCGATCTCGCCGAGCTCGACGACGCGCTTGCCGGCGGGGCCGTGCTGCTCGACGTGCGCGAAGCGCACGAGCGCGCGCTGGGCGAAGTGCCCGGCGCGATCGCGATCCCCGCGACCGTCCTCGAGGCGCGCATGCACGAGCTCGACACCGCGCGCAGCTACGTGGTGGCGTGCCGGGTCGGCGCGAAATCGCGCTGGGCCGCGCAGCGGCTCAAGGAAGCCGGCTTCGGCAGGGTCTATCACCTGCGCGATGGACTTCTCGCCCTGGCGGCACGCGACGATGCGTTCGATCTCTTCTAGAGCGGCGGCCGCGGCGCTGACCGCGTTCGCGTTGCTCGGGCCGTGCGCGGCGAGCGCGGCGAGCGAGGAATCGGGACTCGAAGCCGGGCGGAGCGCCGGCCGCGCGCTGTTGATCTTGCGCGATCCGCGCGCGTGCGGGATCGCCTTGATTCGCCGGCGCTGCATGGCCGACGTCGACCGCTTCTTGGCCGGCAAGACCGACGCCGACTTCAGCAAGATCCCGAAGATCGGACCGCACCCCGCGACCGGCCTGCGGTCCTTCGTCACCGCCGGCGACCGCGACGCGTTCGACGCCGAGCTCGGCTACATCAACAGCCGCCGCAGCACTCCGGCGATGTGGAGCGCCGATGCGCGCGGCGCGGCGCTGTTCGATGCCGGGATCGAAGACGTCGGGCTGCCTGCCGCGCAGTCGAACCCGCTCGCCGAGCTGTTCGCCGTCGAACCGATCGCCGATCTCGCCAACCACGCGGCGCAGATACCGGCCGCGACGCTCCCGATCGACATCGCGCCGCTCCGTTCCGACGCGCCGAGTGCCGGTTCCCATCGGCTGGCGAGCGGGGCGATGAAGTTCGCGCACGCCCTCGTTGCCGCCCTCGACGCCGCGATGCCGCCGCCGCCGCTGGCGAAGATCCGTTACGTCGACGGCGCCGCCGGCGACGCGGCACTCGGCGTCGCCAGCGCAACGGTCAGCGAGCTCGTCGATTCGCCGAGCTGGCTGGCGCAGGCCGACGCGCAACGCTTCTTCGACGGGTATACCGCTCGTCTGGCGATCGTCGCGCCCAGCCGGCGCGCGGACGTTGCGACGCTCCGCGCGGCTCTGCGCGGCGGCGCGTCGTTCTCGCACGGCGCAGCGCTCAAAGCGAACGAAGCGGTGGTCGGCGCAATCCTTCGAAGCGACGCTGCCCGCGCGAAGCCCATCGTGCTGGGCGCGCTTGCCGCCCAAATGGTCTACAACGCCGCGATCCTGCGCGATCCGCGAATGGGCAACGCGGCCGTGCACGTGCTCGGAACCGAAACCGGGCTCGACGCTGCCGTCCCCGGCTGGAGCGCGGCGCGGGACACGGCCGGCGGGATCACTGCCGACGACTGGAGCGCGCAGTACCAAGTAGGATTGCATCTGATCGCGCTGATCACGGGTGCTCAGCCCACGTGATCCAGGTCTTCCCGACGAAGTTTGCCGAAGCGCGCGTTTTCGTCCCCGACGTGTACGCCGACGACCGCGGCTTCTTCAAAGAGACGTGGTCGGATCCGAAGTACGCGCAGGCCGGACTCGACTTGCGGTTCGCGCAGGACTCCTCGTCGTGGTCGCGCCGCGACGTGCTGCGCGGGATCCATTACGACTTCCGCATGGCCAAGCTCGTGCAGTGCCTGCAAGGACGGATCTGGGATGCGATCGTCGACCTGCGGCGCGAGTCCCCGAGCTATCTGCAATGGGAAGGCTTCGAGCTGACCGACAGCAACCACAAGCAGCTCTTCGTGCCGGCCGGCTTCGGCCACGGCTTTCTCGCGCTCGACGACGGGGTTATCGTCTCGTATAAGAACAGCGTGCCGTACGACGCCGCCAGCGAAGGCGCGATCTCGTGGCGCAATCCGCGCATCGGCATCGCCTGGCCGCTGCGCGGCGAGCCGCGTCTCTCGGCCAAGGACGCCGCCATCCCGGCGGACTTCCTGCCGTGATCGCTCGGCCGTTCGGGCCGCTCGACCGCGCGGTTCCGATCGTCGGGCAAGGCACCTGGAACATCGCGGAGCGCGGTGAACGCGCCGAGGAGGCAAAGCGCGCGCTGCGGCGCGGCGTGGAGCTGGGCATGGTGCACATCGATACGGCGGAGATGTACGGTGACGGCGGTGCGGAAACGCTGGTCGGCGAGGCGATCCGCGGGCTGCCGCGCGAACAGCTCTTCTTGGTCTCGAAGGTCTTGCCGTCCAACGCCGATTACGAAGGGACGCTGCGCGCCTGCGATGCGTCGCTGAAGCGGCTGGGCACCAGCTACCTGGACTGCTATCTGCTCCATTGGCGCGGGAGCGTGCCGCTGCGCGAAACGATGCGCGCGCTCGAGCGGCTCGTCGCCGACGGCAAGATCCGCGCGCTCGGCGTGAGCAACTTCGAGGTGGCCGCCCTCGAAGAAGCGCGGGCGCTGCTCGAACGCGAACCGCTCGCGTGCAACCAGGTGCTGTACAACCTCGGTGAACGTACCGTCGAGCAGCACGAGTTGCCGTTCTGCCGCGAGCACCGGATCGCCGTCGTCGCCTACACGCCGTTCGGGCGCGGCAACTGGAAAGATCGCCCCGGTGCGCGCACGCTCGAGGCGGTTGCGCGCAAGCACGGCGCGACCGTGCACCAGGTGATCCTGGCATTCATTGCGCGCGATCCCTCGGTGTTCGTCATCCCCAAAACGGCGACGGTCGTCCACACCGAAGAGAAAGCCGGCGCCGGCGACCTGCACCTCGACGCCGACGACGTCGATGCGATCGACCGCGCCTTTCCGGCCCAACGGCGCCGGGGCGGCTTGCCTACGTTATAGACGCAGTGAGCCGAATGACCGGGCCGCACGCCCTGGATGACCGGACCCGTAGGCTCGCGGCGCTTACCGCGGCGGTCAAACACGCGGCGTCGGAGTGCGGTGCGCGGGCGGTGCGGATCGCGGCCGCCGGCGCCGATCCGGCGACGCGCGCCCGGATGCGCGACGCGTTCGAGCGCGGCGACCTCGCGACGTGGGCGTACGACGGCGCGTACGCCGAGGCGGCCGGCGATCCGGCGACCCTCTTGCCCGGCGCCCGCAGCGTCGTGTGCATCGCGGTGCCGTACGCGACGGACGTGCCGGCGGAACGCCCCGGTCGCGGCCGCGTTTCGGCGTATGCGTGGTCGCGTGACTATCATCGCAGCATGCAAGCGTGCTTGCGCGCCCTTGCGGCGCGCATCGACGCGCTGGCGCCCCGACAAGGTTCGGACGACACGGCGGTGACGCGGGTGGCCTGCGATACCGCCCCGCTCGCCGAGCGCGCGTTCGCGGCGCGGGCCGGGTTGGGCTGGATCGGCAAGCACACGAGCCTCATCGTCAAAGGCCTCGGCTCAGCCGTGTTCTTGGGCGAGATCGTGACGACGCTCGAGCTGGAACCCGATCCTCCGCTGCGCACCTCGTGCGGCGCGTGCACGCGCTGCGTCGACGCCTGCCCGACCGGTGCGCTGCGCGGCGACCGCACGATCGACGCGACCCGCTGCATCAGCGACCTGACCCAGCGGCGCGATGCGATACCGCGCGCCCTGCGCCCGCTGGTCGGCACGTGGGTCTGGGGTTGCGACTTGTGCAACGACGCGTGTCCGCCGAGCATCCGCGCCGGCCGTACCGGCGGCGCGGCGTTCGCGCCGCTGGACGACGATCTCGCCGAACCCGACCTCCAAGCGCTGCTGCGCCTGCGCGGCCGCTCGTTCGCCCGCCTACGCGAAACCGCGATGGGCTGGCGCGGAGCGGCGGTGCTGCGCCGCAACGCCGCCGTCGCGCTGGGCAACGGCCTGGATCGTGCCGACGTCCCGGCCCTGACCGAAGCCCTGACCGCCGACGGCAGCCCGCTGGTTCGCGGCCACGCCGCCTGGGCGTTGGGCCGCATCGGCTCGCCGCGAGCGCTCGCCGCATTGCGCGCCGCTCGACGCGACCGAGCAAGAGCCCAGCGTACAGAGCGAGCTGGACGCCGCGCTGGAACCCAGCCCAGCCGGAGCGGCGTTGTGTACCTCAGTATCATGATGATCCGTCGAACGTTTGCGTTGCTCTGCGGAGCCGCGCTCCTGGGTCTTGCCGCTGCCCGCGACCCCCGCCCGAGCGCAGGACGACCTGTACGCGCGCATGCAGCGCGTGAACAGCGGGCTCAACACCTATCAGGCCGACGTGACGGTCGCGATCCAGCTCCACACGTTTCCGTTCCTGAGCCCCACGCTCGAGGGCAAGGCGTACTACAAGCGGCCCGACAAGAACGCCGTCCAGTTCCAAGCGGTCCCTGCCCTCGCCGGCCAGCTCAAGAAAGTCGTCGGTCAGATGGAGCCGCCGTCCGATTGGCCCAAACTGTACGACGTCACCCCGACCGGCGACGACGGGGCGAACGCCACCTTCAAGCTCGTCCGCAAGAAGAACGGCCGGATCGATCACGTCGACGTGAAGGTCGACGACAAGACCGCGACCGTCAGCCAGATGACGTACTTCTACAAGGACGACGGCGGGACGATCAAGTTCACCAACACCTACGATCAGATCTCGGGCAACTTCGTGATCAAGCAGCAGACCGGCAAGGTCGATATCCCGCATTACAATGCCGACGTCAGCTCCACGTTCGCCAACTACAAGATCAACGTGCCGGTCGACGACAAGGTGTTCCAGGACAGCTGACGCCGGCCCGCCGGGGCGGGTTTGCCGGGCAAGCCGGAACCGGGGCGGCAGGTGGGGAAGGTGATGGCGATGATCGACCTCATCGAAACCGTAGCGGAGCCGCTGGTCGACGCCTTCCGGCGACCGATCACGTATCTGCGCGTGTCGGTGACCGATCGCTGCAACCTGCGGTGCGTCTATTGCATGCCCGAGGCGGGCCTGCCGTGGATCCCCAAACCCGACGTTTTGAGCTACGAGGAGATCGCCGAGATCGTCCAGGCGGCCGCGCGCATCGGCGTGCGAAGCATCCGTCTTACGGGCGGCGAGCCGTTGATCCGCCGGAACCTCGAGCAGCTCGTCGCGCTGATCGCCGCGATCCCCGGGATCGACGACATCTCGCTCTCGACCAACGGGCTGATGCTGGCCGACCAGGCGCCGGCGCTCGTCGCCGCCGGCCTGCGCCGCGTCAACGTTTCGCTCGACACGCTGCGCGATGACCGGTTCACCGCCATCGCGCGCCGCCCCGGCCTGGCGCGCGTGCTCGCCGGCATCGACGCCGCGCTGGCGGCGGGGCTCGGACCCGGTGAAGATCAACTGCGTGCTGATGCGCGGCACGAACGACGACGAGATCGAGGCCTTCGCCGAGATGACGCGGGCGCGCGCCGTTCACATCCGGTTCATCGAAGTGATGCCGGTGACGGAAAACGTCGACCTGCAGCGCAACGCCTGGATCTCGTCGGACGAGGTTCTCGAACGGCTGGGCACCGTCGGCGCGCTGCACCCGGTCCCCAACCCGCACGGCAACGGTCCCGCCCGGACCTTCGCCTACGACGACGTCCCGGGAACGGTCGGCGTGATCTCGCCGCTCGCGCACGACTACTGCGAGCGCTGCAACCGCGTGCGCCTGTCCGCCGACGGCCGCCTCAAACTGTGCCTGTTCGGCGACAACCTCATCGACCTGCGCACCCCGCTGCGCGCCGGCGGCGGCCAAGCCGCGATCGAATCGATCCTGCGCGCGTCGATGCACATCAAACCCGAACGCCACCACCTCGAACTCGGCGAAACCTCCAGCCAAATGCGAGCCTTCTCCGAAATCGGCGGCTAACGCATCGTCGACAAGCTCGGGATGACAGCGTTTCTGACAAGCTGCGATCGTGTCGTATCATACCGCGGATGAAATGTCAGAAGTTGACGAGCGTGGTGTCCGCCACCATCCTGCCACCTCACCCGTTGTGACGGCATTGAGAAGGTAGCATCGTCACCATGTCGGCGGGAGCGGTGCATGGCGGTGGCGGGGCGTTTCGCAGCGAGCGGAGCCCGGAGGGCGAGAGCGAGCGGAGAACCGAGCGAACGAAGCCGCAGGATGCGGCGCAGTGAGCGTCCCCGCCACCACCATGCACCGCTCCCGCCGACTACTACGCCCTATTCGATCGACTTGCGGAAGAACGCCAGCATCCGCCCCTGCTCCGGCATAATCCGAAACTCCTCAAACCCCCAAGACTTCGCCTGAGCAATCCCCCGATTATCCCCCATCTGCACCAGAAACGTCAGCGTCTTGACGCCGCGTTTGCGAGCGATGTTCTGGACGTCGGTGATCAGTTGCGTCGCGACGCCGTGCGGTGCGTCGGCGCGCGTCTTGAGGGCCTCGACCATCGCGACGTCGGTGCCGTTGGCGGCCTCGGGATCGGTGTAACCGACTGGGAAAACGGAACACCAGCTGAACGGTGCCGAGCAGTCCCGACACGTCCTCGGCGACGAGGATCAGCCGGCGTCCGGCTTGCTGTTCCGACGAGCCACTTCTGGACGCGCGCGGGCCACGGCTCGCCGCTGGGCCGAGGGCCGCCGCCGACGACGCCGTCGGCGACGAGCCGGTCGGCGTCGCGCGGCAACGCATATCGGATGAAGACCCGGCTCACGCGGTCGTTGTACGAACAGAGGAGAACGTTCTCCCGTCGGGGAGTGATGGAACGGCGCGGTGGGTACCGTGCCGCCGCTCCAAGAAAGGGGACCCATGCCGTCCAAGCGTGCCGCGATTCTGGCTACCGGTGCGATCGCGATCCTGATCGCCACGGGTTGCTCGAAAGGGAGCGACCAGTCGACGACCACGACGAGCGCGAGCACGACCACGTCGGCACCGGCCGCGACGTCGACGACTGCGGGCGCATCGTCGGTGAGCGCCGTCGGCGCGCAAGGCGACCCGGTGCGCGGGAAGACGATCTTCGCCGCGAACTGCGCGACCTGTCATGGTCCGACGGGAACCGAAGGCGGCATCGGCCCCTCGCTCAAGAACGAGAAGAGCCGAAAGACCTACGATCAAACGATCGCTTGGATCCATAGCCCGACGCCGCCGATGCCCAAGCTGTGGCCTTCGCCGCTCAATGACAAAGACGTGCAGGACGTCGCCTCTTACGTCCAGAGCCTGTAAGCCGGAATAGCGACGGCTCCGTGCGGGCCGTGTTCGCCTTCGGTCGCGACCTTCGCCTGAGCGATCATGCCGGCTGGCTGCCGTCGCGCGTCATGGCGCGATCGTTCCGGTGCACGTGATCGACAGCGTCTCGGCGAGCCGCCTGCGCCGCTCGCCGCGGCGCGCTGCGTACTATTGCGCCGCCGTGCGCGCGCTCGACGAGGCGCTGCGCGCACGCGGCAGCGCGCTGATCGTGCGGCGTGGAAATCCCGGCCCGGTGCTGCGCGCGCTGGCGCGTGCCGTCGGCGCCTCCGCGGTGGGCTGGAGTTGCGGCTATGACGCCAAGAGCGTGCGGCGCGACCGCGAGCTGCAGTCGACGCTCGAGGAAGGCGGCCTGCGAGCGGTGCCGGTTCACGATGCGCCGGCCGTTGCGCCGGAGGACTCGGCCGCCGCGCATCACCGCGGCGACGGTTATCGGTCGTTCGTCCCGTACCACCTGCGGTGGCGAACGCTCATCCCGGTCGATGCGGCGGCAAGCGCCGCGTTCGCCACGGTCGAGATCGCCAGCGAGCCGCTGCCGTTTCCGGAGGAGTTCGGCTCGCAGGCCGGTGTCGACGAAGCGGTCGGTGAAGATGCGGCACGCGCCAAGCTGACCGCGTTTCTCGCCGGGCCCGGCGCTGCAATACGGTGCGGCGCGCAACGTTCCCGCATCCGGCGAGACGTCACGCCTTTCGGCCGCGCTCTCGTTCGGGACGATCGCCGCGCGCGAGGTGGTTCGCGCGACGTGCGAACGCGCCGGCGACCCGTTCTTGCTGGTCGAAGAACGCACGTCGCTCAAGCTCTACCTGCGCTCGCTCGCGCTGCGGGATTTCTTTCTGCAGCTGGCTTGGTACAACGAATCGCTGACCGAGGAGCCGCTGCAGGCCAAGATGCGCGGCTTCGCGTTCGCGCGCACGCATCCGCAACTCGACGCGTGGCGCAGCGGCCGAACGGGATATCCGCTGGTCGATGCCGGCATCCGCGAACTCCACGCGACGGGCTGGATGCACCCGCGCGTGCGGGCGATCGCGGCGTCGTTTCTGTGCTTCGACCTGGGCGTCGACTGGCGGGTCGGGCGCGACGAGTGGGATCGCGCGCTGATCGAGGACGAACCCGCGCTGGCCGCCGGCAACTGGCAGTGGGTCGCCGGCGTCGGCGCCGACCTCGCGGCGTATCCGCGCATCTACAATCCGCGCAAGCAGGCGCGCCGTTTCGATCCGTCCGCAACCTACGTTCGGCGATGGATTCCCGAGCTGGCCGGGCCTCTCCGACGCAGCGCTGTTCGAAGCCGAGGCCGGATACGGGGATGCGCAGCTCGAGCTCGCGCTGTTCGGTGCGCGGTCGTATCCCGCGCCGGTCGTCGATCACGAGAGCGTGGCGCGCGCGTTTCTCGAGCGCTACGCCCGCGAGGTGCGCGCGCCGGCCTGAACCGGGCCGCGCGGGCGGCGGCAGGCCGAACGCCGAAAACGCGGGCATGAGCGACCAACCCGCGCGGGCGGCGCACGACGCCGCAGCTCCCGAGAACCTGCTGCGCTTCATGACGAGCGGCTGGGCGACGCCGCCCCGCACGCCGGTTTCGCCCATCGAAGGCGTCGAGCGTTTCGCCGCGCGGCGTGACGCGCTCTCACGCGCATTCCCGGGCGAGACGCTCATCGTCCCGACCGGACGCCAGAAGATTCGCGCCAACGACACCGCCTACAAGTTTCCGCCCCGGCACCGATTTCTATTACCTCACCGGGAACGTCGAGCCCGACAACGTCTTGGTGCTCGCTCCCGACGGTGACGCGCACGCCGCAACGCTGTACTGCGAGCCGAACCCCGGCAAGACCGACGCGACGTTCTTCACCGACCGGGCCAAAGGCGAGCTCTGGGTGGGACCGCGACTGGGCGTCGAGCAGACCGCGGAGCGCTACGGTATCGCGACCCGGCCGCTGGGCGCGCTCGCCGCAGACGTCGCCGCGGCGCTCGCACGCGGACGGCATCGCGTTCGCCGCGAGATCGATCCGGCGCTCGATGCCGCGCTCCCGGGGACGGCCGAACGGGACGCCGAGTTCGCGGCCGCGCTCTCGGAGCTGCGCTTGATCAAGGACGAGCTCGAGATCGGCGAGCTGCGGCGCGCGATTGCCGCAACGCACCGGGGTTTCGACGACGTCGTGCGCGCGCTGCCGGGTGCCCGCACCGAACGGGTCGTCGAAGGCGTGTTCAACCTTCGGGCCCGGGTCGACGGCAACGACGTCGGCTACAACACGATCGCCGCCAGCGGACCCGATGCGTGCACGCTGCACTGGACGCGCAACGACCGGCGCATCGGCGAAGGCGAGCTGCTGCTGCTCGACGCCGGCGTCGAAGCCGAGACGCTGTACACGGCCGACGTCACGCGCACCCTGCCGATCAGCGGTCGCTTCACTCCGGAGCAGCGCGCGATCTACGATCTGGTTTACGCGGCGCAAGAGGCGGCGCTGGAGCAGTGCAAGCCCGGCAACGATTTTCTCGATCCGAACCGCGCGGCGATGGACGTCCTCGCGCACGGGCTCCAAGAGCTCGGGATCCTCGCGTCGGCCGAGGAGGCGCTGCGCGAAGAGAACCAGTTCTACAAGCGCTATTCACTTCATAACGTCAGCCACATGCTGGGGCTCGACGTGCACGACTGCGCGGCCGCCCGCGCCGAGACCTACAAGTTCGGCCGGCTGCAAACCGGGATGGTGCTCACGGTCGAGCCCGGACTCTACTTCCAGCTCGACGATCTCACCGTGCCGGCGCGCTATCGCGGGATCGGCGTGCGGATCGAGGACGACGTGCTGATCACCGAGAGCGGCGTCGAGGTGCTCTCCGCGGCGATCCCGCGCGCGGCCGACGAGGTCGAAACCTGGGTCGGCAGCGCAGCGCGGCCGAAGCCAGCTCGCGCCGACGCAGCGCGGCGGGTTACGCGGGGAGCCGCGCGTCGACCCAATCGCTGACGATCGGGACGTTGACGTCATCGCCTTGCCAGACTTTGATGGCATAGATCACGTCCGCAACCACCCAGATCGGGGCGATGAACGTCAGCAGCGGCCAGACCGAGAATCCGAGCAACGGGATCGTCACCGCTGCCGACAAGAAGGCCGATAGGCCGAACATGCCGGCGTTGAACCCGAGCGCTTGCCAGGCCTGGCGACGCACGAAGAGCGAGCCCTTCGAATCCAGCAGCGCCAGCAGTGCCAGCGGCCAGAACGGGTAGCTCAGGGCGACGAGCGCCCGCGTTTCGGGCCGGCAGTTCGCAACGGCTGCGCGGGGCTGCACGCTCGGCGGGGGTGGGCCGGGCGGCGGCGGAGGCGCGGCCGAGTAGGCCGGTCCGGGCGGGGGCTCGGCGTAGGTTCCGTACGACGGCCCGACGCCGCCGTTGATCGCGTTGGTTTGCTTGGCGGCATCGATGCGCGCGGCCAAGACGCAGCTGGGGCAGTCGCCGTTCTCGTTGCGGCAGGTAGCGCAGACCGGCTTATGGCAGCCGCGGCACGGCGCGACGGACGGGACGGCGTTATGAAAGAAACAATCCACGATTGAGATGGCCACCTCACGGCTGGTGAACTCGCACCCAAGGTACTTGCGAGCCGCGGCGAAGGTTTCGCGGTGAACCCGACCCTGCGGCGATTGCTCCGCGAGGCGCGCCCGTACTACCCGCGGCTGATCGTCGGCTCGCTGCTCGGCGTTCTGGCCGGGGTGGCGCCGCTTACGTTGGCGCAGGTCGCGGTGTACCTTCAGAGCGACGTGCTGGTCGCGCGGCCCCACTGGGACATCCTCGGGCTGGTCGTCGGGCTGATCCTGGTCTCGCAGATCTTCGGGAACGCCGCCGCATACGGTCAAGCCTATCTCACCGCGTTCAGCGGGCAACGGATGGTCGCGACCTTTCGCGCGCGGATGTTCGAGCGGATCGCGCGCATGCCGCTGCGCGACTTCGACCGCTGGCGCCCCGGCGAGCTCCAGTCGCGCATGTCGTCGGACCTCGGCCTGATGACCGACGCCATCTCGATCTCGCTGCCGCAGTTCGTCCAAGTGACCGTCACGTTCGTCGCCGCGCTCGTGTACATGCTCTATCTCGACTGGTTTCTCGCGGTCGTCTTGTTCGTCGCGGCGCCGGTCATCGCGTTCGTCGTCGGCAAGTTCAACGCCCTCATCGTCGCCGGAACCAAACGCAGCCAAGAACGCATCGCCGACCTGTCGAGCAACCTCATCGAGGTGCTGCAGAACGAGCGGATCGTCAAGGCGTTCCGCCGCGAAGACTTCGAGCGCGATCGCTTCGCCGCCGCGAACGAACGCTATTTCGGGGCGTACATGAAGGTGACGCAGTTCAACCAGACGCAGGCGCCGGTGCTCGCGACGGTGGTGATGATCGCGCTGTGCGCGGTCATCGCGCTCACGGCGCGCGAAGTGTCGGTCGGGCGTTTGAGCCCGGCGACGGCCTGGGGGTTCTGGACCGCGACCGGCCTGCTGATCAACCCGATGAACCGCTTCTCGATCTTCTTCGCCGACTTCGCGCGCGCGTTCGTCGGCGCGGCGCGCGTGTTCGAGATCTTGGACCTTCCGGTCGAGCCGAACGATCCGCCCGATGCGGTGCCGCTGCCGGCCGTCGCCGGCGACGTGCGGTTCGAGAACGTCACCTTCGCGTACGACGAAGGGCAGCCGGTGTTGTCGAACTTCACCGCCGAGATGCTGCACGGCGAGGTCGTCGCGCTGGTCGGCCCGTCGGGCGCCGGCAAGAGCACGATCGTCAACCTCGTCCCGCGCTTCTACGAGCCGCAGGGCGGGCGGATCACCGTCGACGGGATCGACATCGCGAACGTGCGGCTCGGCGATCTGCGCAACGCGATCGCCATCGTGCCGCAGGAGACGCAGCTCTTCAACGGCACGATCGCCGACAACATCCGGTACGGGCGGCTCGAGGCGCGCGACGACGAGATTCTCGCCGCCGCCGTCGAGGCGAACGCCGACGAGTTCGTGCGCCGTCTGCCCGATGGGTACGGCACGCTCGTCGGCGACCGCGGGATCCGGCTCTCCGGCGGCCAGCGCCAGCGCTTGGCGATCGCGCGCGCGATCCTGCGCGACCCCCGCATCCTCATCCTCGACGAGGCGACCAGCGCGCTGGACTCGCACTCCGAAGCGCTCATCGAAGACGCGCTCGACCGGCTGTTGCCCGGCCGCACGACCCTGATCATCGCGCACCGCCTCTCGACGATCCGGCGCGCGACCAAGATCCTCTACATCGAAGCCGGCGCCGTCCGCGAGACCGGTACCCACGCCGATCTCATCGCCGCCGGCGGTCCCTACGCCGACCTCCACGCGGCGCAGTTCGCCCGCTAAACCGCGGCCGGTGGCCGCTGCTCTTGTCCGGCCGACCGACCCCGCGCGCTCGCGCAGACCTAAGTTCGGCTTCCCCGCCGGCCGATGGGTGAGGAGAATGGGCGACTTCCTCTTCGGCCGGACCGTCGGCATGCTCAAGAACGCGATGGACGGCGCGAGCACCACGCACGGCGTCATCGCCAACAACATCGCGAACGTCAACACGCCGAACTTCCGGCGTTCGGACGTCTCGTTCAAGGACGCGCTGGCCGCGACCGAGCCCGCGGCGCCCAACCCCGACGAGCTCGCCCTCACGACGACCTCGGACCGTGATATCCCGGTCAGCGGAGCGGCCGACCCGGCCGCGTTTTCGATCACGACGACCGTCAACGACACGCAGCAGATGCGCGTCGACGGCTCCAACGTCGACGTCGATCAAGAGATGGCCAAGCTCTCGCTCAACTCCGCCTACTCTCAGACGATGGCCCAGCTCTTGCAGAACCAGTACACCGTCCTCAAAGCGTCCATCGAGGAGCACTTCTAAGCCGTCATGGGATTTTACACGTCGATCGAGGTCAGCGCCTCGGGCCTGTCGGCCGAGCGGCTCGCGATGGACACCATCGCGAACAACATCGCCAACGTCAACACGACCCGCACGGCCGAAGGCGGCCCGTTCAAACGCCAGCTGGTCGTCTACGCGCAGAAGTCGGAGCCGACGGCGACCGCCGCCGGCGCGACCGACGACGCGGGCGATCCGGCGCGTTCGAGCGCCGGCGTCGAGGTCGTCGGGATCGTGAACGACCAGAGTCCCGACCGGCTCGTCTACGATCCCGGTCATCCCGACGCGGACGCCAACGGCTACGTCCACATGCCCAACGTCGACGTCGTCAAAGAGATGGTCGACATGATGGCCGCTTCGCGCGCCTATGAAGCCAACGTGACCGCGATCCAGGAATCGCGCGCGATCGGTAACGCGACGCTCGGCCTGCTCAAAGCCTGATGGACTACGGCAGCGCGATCTCCAGCGTCGTCCCGGGAACGTTCGTGCCCGATCTCGGCAAGGCGACCAGCCTCGACGAACGTCCCAACGTCGGCCCGATCCCGTCGCTCGACACGGGCGCCGGCATCGGCCAAGCCGAAGCGCCGTCGTTCAAAGACACGGTCAAGTCGATGCTGGCCGACGTGAACGACAAAGCCAACGCCGCCGATGCGGCGACGCGCGACCTGGCCGACGGCAAGACGAACGACATGCAAAAGGTCGTCACCTCGGTCGAAGAAGCGAACCTCGCGCTGAACTTCACCATGGCGATGCGCTCGAAGCTGCTCGAGGCGTACACGCAGATCTCGCAGATGCAGGTGTAGCGGCCGCCATCTTACGTCGCGGCTTGAAGGGGTGGGGTGCAGTGTTGCGGCGGGGACGTTCGCTGCAGCGCATCCTGCGCTGCCGCTCGCTCGGTTCTTCGCTCGCTCCTGCCCTCCGGGTCCCGCTCGCTGCGAAACGCCCCGCCGCAACACTGCACCCCACCCCTTCCGGCACGGTTGTTGTTGGCGGGATGATGTGACTGCGGGTCAAAGATAGGTTTCAATGCGCCTTGGGCGGCCGTTTGGCCGTGCTGGGCGATCTGAGCACCGGAGATTGCGGTGCTGCGATGATGGAGCTGAAGGGCAAACACTTCGTTGTTGCCGCGCTGGTCGGCGGCGCGGCATTGGGACTGTCTTTCGGCTTGGCCGATCAGGTGCGGCAGTCCGGAACGGCGGCGCATTCCGCGGCGGGGCCGGCATCGCTGAGCTCGACCGCGATGCCGGAGGCGGGTGACCTCGGGCGCGTCGTCGCGGCGATCTTGTCGCCGGACGCTACCGGGTCGGCGCGTGAGGCGGGGATGCCGCTTTCGCCGGCGTTCATCGCCGACAAGGTGATGTTCGGGCGATTTCTCGAGGTTGCCGGCGCGACCGGGGTGCGGTCTCGGGTGGTCGGCGTTCGCGGGCGAGATGCGGACCTCGTCATCAGCTACGCGCTCGTCAGCGATGCCAAGGTCAAGCTGAACTTCACGCGCCGCGACACGTGGACGTTCACGCACGGCGATGCCGGCTGGCTGCTCGACGGGATCAGGGTGAACGACAAGGCCTTCACGGGGCTGGTGTATCCCGGCGGGTCCAGAGGAGGTCGCGGATAGCCGGTACGATCCGGCCTCCGAAAGCGTGACGTTCTCGATGCGCGGGCGCAGATTCGTCTGGATCCCGGACGCGCGCTGGGGCTGGAAGATAGTCGCGCGTTCGACGCCCGAGCCCGCGCCGGCATCGATCGCACGAACGACACCGGCACCATCGCCGTCGCCGCCGGAGATCGTCGCCGCCCAAACGCCGCCGCCGGCGGTGACGGCGCAGCCTGCGGCGTCGCGCGCACCTCGACCGTCGGGAACCCGGTTGTCGCCGTCCCCGCCTCCGACGGCTGCGCACCTGCCGGCCGCCCGCAGGACGCCGCCGGCAGTCATGCAGGCGCTACGCGCTGCACGCGTCGCGCGCGACGCCGCTGCCTGCGTATGTGGCGAACGGCGCGTATGATGACTGTTCCACCGAAACCATTGCCGCGGTGAGCGAAGATGGTTCGATCGTCACGCTCGTCGAGGGCCGCCGATACGAGGTCCGTGAGACGGATCGCTCCATAATCGGCACTCTGGACGGCGGCCGACGAGGTGACGCTCTGCGATCCGGGACCGGGCATGAACGCAAAGCTCACCGACCGAGGCGCCGTCGTCTTCGCCGGGCACCTGGAGTGAGTGCCGGCGCAGTTCTCGGAGGCGCGTCAGAGCGTCGAAACGTCACCCGCGGTCCGCGTCGCGCGAAGGCGCGCGGCGATGTCGGCGAGCCGCTCGGCGATGGCGGCGGTGTCCCAGGGACGCTCGACCGGATCGCGCGCCAGCAGCGTGTGGATCACCGCGCTGAGATCGGTATCGGCCGCGGGCACGAGCACGCGCAACGCTTCCGGATCTTCCTCGAAGCGCCGCAGCGCGACGTCGAGCGCGCCGGCCCCGTCGAACGGCGGCGCACCGGTCAGCGCGTGATACATGAGTGCGCCCAGCGCGTATAAATCGGCGGCGGGGCTCGCCGCCCCGTAGCGCGCCTGTTCCGGCGCAACGTAGTTGGCCGTCCCCAGCAGCAGGCCGGGCGCCGTAACGTCCGCGTCCTCGTCGTAGAGGTCCCGCGCCAACCCGAAGTCCATCAGGTGCGGGATCCCCTGCTGATCGATGATCACGTTGGCGGGCTTGACGTCGCGGTGAAAGATCCCCAGCGCGTGCGCGGCTGCGAGCGCGCGCGCGATCCCCATGCCGATCGCCGCCACGCGCTCCGACGAGAGCGCCGTCCCGTCGATCAGCTCCGAGAGCGGCTGGCCTTCGACGTAGTCCATGACGATGTACGGCCGGCCGTCCTCGGTCTCGCCGACGTCGTGAACCGAGACGACGTTGGGGTGCACGATCTTGGCTTCGGCCCGTGCCTCGCGATCGAACCGCGCGTGCAGCACGCCGGTCTCGTCCTTTCGGCGCTGCAGAAGCTTGACGGCGACCTTGCGATCGAGGACGCTGTCGTACGCGCTGAACACCGTGGCCATTCCGCCATGCCCGGCGACATGCTCGAGTCGATACCGCCCCCCGAGCAAGTCCTCCGATCCCATCGAACGCCACTATTCCCCAAAGTCCGCCGCGGGCCCGTCGCTGCCGTTTCGACGCGTCCAGCCTGCTGCTCAGGACAAATCGTGCCTGAAGGGGTGGGGTGGGCGTGGTGTTGCAGCGGGGCGTTTCGCAGCGAGCGGAGCCCGGAGGGCGAGAGCGGAGCGCATGAGGGGAGAACCGAGCGACCAAGCCGCAGGAAGCGGCGGCGGGAGCGTCCCCGTCGCAACACCACGCCCACCCCACCCCTTCAACCACGATCGTCCTAAAGTCGCGTCATCCCGGCGCCGAACATCACTGAGGTAGCGGCCGGACAACCTTCGCACGGTTGGGGCCGCTGCGGTTCCCGATCGATTGACGGAGCCGCTTCCACCGGCAGTTCGTGCGGAGGAGTTTTTACTTTGGTCCGTGGCATGTACTCGGCGACCTCGGGAGCGCTCGTCGCGCAGTCGGCAGTGGACACGATCGCGAACAATCTCGCGAACGCGAACACCGTCGGTTTCAAGCGTACGCTGCTCCAGGTCCAGGCGCAGCCCAAGACGCAGCTGTACCGGTTCCAGACCGATCCGACGAACGCGAGCGGCGCTCCGGCGCAGCAGCCGATCGGCGCGCTCGGCAGCGGGGCGCAGGTCTATGACACGCCGGCGGACTTCGAGCAAGGTGCGATCGCCGCAACCGGCAACGATCTCGACGTCGCGCTTTCCGGACCGGGTTTCTTCGCGCTGCGCACCGGGAACGGCACGCTGCGCTATACGCGCGACGGCGAGTTCCAACGCGATCAGAACGGGATGCTGACGGCCCAGAACGGCGACCGCGTCCTGGGCGTGGGCGGCGCGCCGGTCGTGCTGCCGCAGAGCGGCAAGGTGACGATCGACCGCAGCGGCGCGATCAGCGTCGACGGCCAGAGCTACGGGCAGCTCGGCGTCGTCGAGTTCGGCAACCCGACCGCACTGCGGCCGGAAGGCTCGAACCGCTTCGCCGACACGGGCAACGCGGGCCCGCGCGCCGCGACGAACACCACGGCGCTGCAGGGTTCGCTCGAGAAGAGCAACGCCGACGTCATCCGCTCGATGGTCGACCTGATCGCCAACGAGCGCTGGTTCGAAGCGAACCAGAAATCGATTCAAACCCAAGATACCGCGGTCGCACAGGCGGTGCAAACCGTCGGCCGCAGCAACGCCTAGGAGCGACCTCGATCATGATGAGAGCCCTTTACACCGCTGCGACCGGAATGATCGCGCAGCAGTACAACATCGACACGATCAGCAATAACATCGCCAACGTCAGCACGACCGGGTTCCGCAAGAACGAAGCGCGCTTCCAGGATCTGATCTATCAGAACCTGCGCGCGCCGGGCACGCCGGTCGGGCCGTCGGTCGTCCCGGTCGGGCAGGACGTCGGTTTGGGCGTCAAGGTCGGCGCGTCGGAGAAGACGTTCACCCAAGGTCTGCTCCAGCAGACGGACAACCCGCTCGACATCGCGATCCAAGGCGACGGGTTCTTCCAGGTGACGCTGCCCGACGGAACGTCGGCGTACACGCGCGACGGCTCGTTCAAAAAGGACGCGAACGGCTCGATCGTGACGGCCGACGGATACTTTCTCTCGCCGCAGATCACGGTTCCGGCGAACGCCACCGCCGTGCAGGTCGGTTCCGACGGGACGGTTACCGCGCAAATCCCCGGCCAGCAGCAGCCCCAGCAGCTCGGGCAGATTCAACTCGTGCGGTTCACCAACGCGGCCGGTCTCGCGCCGCAAGGGCAAAACCTGTTCGTGCAAACCGGCGCTTCCGGCGCGCCGACGCTCTCGCAACCGGGGCTCAACGGCACCGGAACGCTGCAAGGCGGATACATCGAGCAGAGCAACGTCTCGGTGGTCGAAGAGCTGGTCAACATGATCACCGCTCAGCGCGCGTACGAAGCGAACTCCAAGTCGATCAGCACCGCCGACCAAATGCTCTCGACCGCCGTGCAGATGAAGCAGAGCTGATGCGTCCGGTGCGAGCGCTCGTCCTGTCGGCGGTCGCCGCGGTCTGTGCGGTTGCCGCACAGGTCGGCGTTTGCGCTGCCGCACGGGCGGACGCGCAAGCGCATACCCAACTCGTCCCAGGGGCGCGGGTCGCGGCGGTGGCCGATCGTGTTGCGCACGATCTGGTCACCGGCCCCGATCGCTCCATCGCCGCCGCGTATCAGGTCGCCGATCAGCGGCTACCGTCGGGCGACGTTCGGATCGAGGCTGTCGGTGCGCCGTTCGTCTCGTCGTCGTACATCGGCGTACCGGTCGCGATCCGGATCGACGGCAAGGTGACGCGCACGGTGGTCGCGGGCTTTCGGGTGACCACCTACGTGCGCACGGCCGTCGCGGCGCACGATCTCGCACCCGGCACGGTGCTGGCACCGGAGGATCTCGCGCTCGCGCGCGTGGCGTCGAACGGCCGCCCCGCGGTCGGGCTCGACGTGCTGATCGGACGGCGGCTGAACGTCGCGACCGCCGCCGGGGCCGCGTTGTACGTCGAACAGACGATCCCGAACGCCGTCGTCAAAGCCGGCCAGGCGGCGATCCTGGTGATCCACGACGGCGTCGTCATGCTCACCGCCGACGTGATCGCGCGAACCGGCGGCGCGGTCGGCGACACGGTTACGGTCGTCAGCCCGCAGACACAGAAGGCGATCGCGGCCGTCGTGACCGCGCCGAACCGCGTCGAGCTCACCCTGCCTGGAGGAGAGCGCTGATGCTCCGTCCGCTGCTCGTCGCGTCGATCGTCATGGCGCTGTGCGCGCCCGCCGCGGCCGACACGTTGTATCAGGCCGCGCCGGCGCCGGCCGCGCCCGGGCCACCCGCTGCGGCTCGGCCCCGACCATCGCGCGCAGCAGATCGGCGATCTGGTCCAGGTGAGCTTCGATTTCTCGGTGAGCACGTCGAGCCAGAACGCGACGAACGTCAACAACAGCTATGCCGCGAACGGCGGCGCCGGAACGGGGATCTTCAACCTGCCCCTGGTGCGCCTCACCTCGGGGCTCAGCGCCGCCCGGCAATCGTCGGCGAACTACTCGGACGTCGGCTCGAACTCGTTCGTGACGTCGATGGAAGCCCAGGTGACGGAGATCCTTCCGTCGGGTGCGCTGCGCATCGCCGGCGATCAAGGGCTGATCATCGACGGCCAAAAGCAGACGCTGCACGTGACCGGCGTGATCCGCCCCGAGGACATCGACAACACCGATACCGTGCTGTCGACGCGGGTCGCCGACGTGCACGCCAACTTCGACGGCAAGTACTCCGACGCGAAGCATCCCGGAATCTTGTCCAAGATCGTCCACTGGCTGTTCTGAACGAGATGAAGATGAAGCGCACGCACGTCACCGCGATCCTCGTCACCGCCGCCGTCGCGAGCAGCCTGTTCGCCGCGCCAGCGGGCGCCCAGCCCGTCCGGCTCAAGGACGTCGCGCGGGTGCAGGGCGTCACGACCAACCAACTAGTCGGATACGGCATCGTCACGGGGCTCAACCAAACCGGCGACACGTCGTCGGCGGCGTTCACCTCCAAGACGATCCAGAACATCTTGCAGACCTTCGGCCTGACGACGACGTCGACCGACGTCCGCACGCGCGACGTCGCGGCGGTTATCGTGACCTCGTCGCTCCCGCCGTTCGCGCACTCCGGCGACACCGCCGACGTCACGGTCTCGGCGATCGGCGACTCGACCAGCCTGCAGGGCGGAACGCTCGTGATGACCGAGCTGCGCGCCGCCAACAATCTGGTCTACGCGACGGCCCAGGGACCGGTCTCGGTCGGCGGGTTCAGCGCGAGCTCCAACGGCTCCGCCGGCGCCGAACAGCATCACGCAGAACCACGTCACCGCCGGGCGCATCCCCCAAGGTGCGGTCATCGCGCGCGACATGATCACCAACATCCAGCACGATGCAAGCGGCTTCTCGTACGTCCTGACCTCGCCGGACTACCGCACCGCGGCCCGGCTGGCCTCGGCGCTGAACGTGCGCTTCGGCGGCGGGACGGCGCGGGCGCTCGACGCGGAGACGATCCGGGTAAACCTGCCGACGCGTTACGCCGGCGATCCCGTCGATTTTCTGGCCGACGCCGGCGAGGTCGCGCTGCAAGCGGACCAGGTGGCGAAGGTCGTCGTCAACGAGCGCACCGGGACCGTCGTCATGGGCGGCGAGATCACCCTGGCCGCGTGCGCCATCGCGCACGGCAACCTGTCGATCACCATCGCGACCAACAACGTCGTCGTCCCGGGCAGCCCGTTCACCAGCGGACAGCCGCCGGTCCAGTCGAACACCCGAATCACGGCGGCCGAGGGCAACAAAAAGCTCGTCTACATCTCGGGCGCCGCGACGCTCGCCCAAGTCGTCCGCGCGCTCAACACGATCGGGGTCACGCCGCGCGATCTCATCGCGATCGTCCAGGCGCTGCGCGAATCGGGCTCGCTGCAAGCCGACGTGGAGATCATCTGATGGATCCGACCATCGGCCGCGGCGGGGGCGCCATCTGTGCGCCCGCTCACCAATCAGCAGCAACAGGCCCTCTCCAAGCTGCACCAGGCGGCGCAGCAGATGGAGTCACTGTTCGTCGATATGCTCTTCAAAGAGATGCGCAAGACCGCGCCGGCCACCTCGTTGACCGGCAAGACGTCGAACGCGGAAGAGACGTTTGCCGGGATGCTCGACGAGAAACGCGCTGAAGAAATCGCCAAAACCGGCTCGCTCGGCATCGGCAAGATCCTCGAGCAGCAACTGCGTCCCGCGGTCCTCGCCGATCCGGCAACCGCGGCCGCCGCGCGCGTCCAGCAGGAGGGCGATCGGTGACCGGCGCGCGCTTTGCGGGACTAAAGTCCCTACGACGAGCCGACGATACGCCATGTAGCACGGATGCGGAAAGAGGCGTCGTAACCCATGATCATCTCGCGGGCCGAGATCGCTTCCGCGATCGCCGCCTACAGAACGGTGAAACGGAAGTCTTCGGTCGCGCCGGCCGCGGTGGAGACGGCCGACAGCTTCGATCCGTCCGAAGAGGCCGCGTCGTTGGGCGAGTTGCTCTCAGCCGCGATTTCCGAGCCGTTCTATCGCCCCGCATTGGTCGAGCGGCTACGCCGGCAACTTTCCGAGGGACGCTATTACGTTTCGACCGACGAGATCGTCGAGAAACTGCTCGGCCGTCTCATCGTCGCGGCGGCCGTCTAGCCGCTGCGCACGCCTCCGGTCGAGGTGCGCGATGAGCCAGTGGCAACAGTTCGCGCGCCTGGTCGGCGAAGAAAACCGGCTGCTCGCCGAGCTCAACGCCGCGGCGCTGCGGCTGACCGACGCGCTGGTGCGCAACGATCCCGCCGCGATCGAATCGGCCGAACGGCGTCTGGAAGCGCAACGCGTGCTGCACGGTACCGCCTTCGCTCAGCGCGTCGCGATGCAGCGCGCGGGCTTCGGCTCGCTCACGCTCGCGCAAGTCTGCGCCTACGCGCCGGGCTCGCTGCGCCGCTGGATGCACGGCACCGTGCATCAGCTCGGGACGCGCGGCACCGAGTTGCGCCTGACGGTATCGAACAACAAGTCGCTGATTCTGGCCGGGCTCGAGCGCCTCGCGCGGACGGTCGCCGTCCTGCAGCGCGCGGGCACGGAGCAGACGGGCACCTATCGGCGCCGCGGCGTCGTACCGCCGCCTGAAGGAAGTGTCATCGTGAGCCGTCGAGCATGAGTTTCTTCGGATTGAACGTCGCCGGCAACGCGCTCGCGGCGTTTCAGGAAGCGTCGGATACGACGTCCAACAACATCGCGAACGTCAACACGCCGGGCGCGTCGCGGCAAATCGTCAACCTCAGCGAGGCACAGCCGATCGACGGGTCACCGGGCTATGCGACCTGGCAAGGGCCGGGAACGCAAGGCGGCGGCGTGGTGGTCAGCTCGATCACGCGCATCCACCAGGATTCCTATGACGGGCTATTCCGCGGTGCGAGCGCGGCGCAGAACTACTATACGGTCGAGCAGCAACAGCTCACGTCGTTGGAGTCCTCCTTCGGCGAGCCGAACAACGGGATCAACACCGCCTTCTCGGCGCTGCAGACGGCCTTCACCGCGCTCGCCTCGACGCCGTCGAGCGATCAATCGGGCGGCACGGCCGCGCGCGGAAACGTGATCAGCGCGGCCCAGACGTTCGTCGCGCAGCTCAACTCGGTCGGCGCGGCCGTGCAGAGCGCGAAGACGACCGCGGTCCAGCAGGCTGCCGGCGTGGTCACGCAAGCCAACGGCCTGATCGACCAGATCGCCGCTTTGAACGGGCAGATCCGCGCCTCGACCGCGGTCGGCGACAACCCGAACACCTACGAGGATCAGCGCGACCAGTTGATCGACCAGCTCTCGCAGCTGGTGTCGACGCAGACGTCGGTGCAAGCCAACGGATCGACGCTCGTGACGATCGGCGGCCGTGCCGTCGTCAACGACACGACCGCCTACCATCTGGCCGCCCCGGTGGTCGGAACCAACGCGTCGGGCAACCCGGCATTGGTCGTCGGCATGGCCGGCGACCCGAACCCGTCGAACCCGGCGCCGGTCGTGGTCGGCAGCGGTCAGCTCGGCGCCTACGTCGACTTATACAACAACAACCTCACCAGCTACGGTCAACAGCTCGACAATTTCGCGAGCGCGACGGCGACCGAGATCGACCGGATCACGACCTCGGCCTATGACGCCAACGGTAACGCCGGGACGGCGCTCTTGCAGCCGGTGACCGCGAACAGCACGATCACCGCGACGAACATTCAGGTCGGGATCACCGACGCCGCCCAACTGCCGGCAGCGCTCAGCTCCACCGCGGCTGGAAACCTCACCGTAGCGATGAACTCGGCGAACAACACGGTCGACACGTCGGCGCCGATCTTCGGGGCGGCCGGCTCGCCGACGTTCGCATATCCCGCAGCCGGGCCGAGTCCGGCCGGCAGCCGGCTGACCGTCGCGGTCAACGGCGTCAACCAGACGTTCGCCTACAATTGGGGGCCGGGCGGCAACGCGACCACCGTCGACCAGTTCGTCACGAGCTTCAACGCCGCGCAGCTCGGCGTGACGGCGTCGTTCGACAGCGTCGCGCAGAAGATCGTCTTCACCCGCGACCCGAACAACGAAGGCCCGCTGCTGCGGTCGCAGCAGCCCGGCGCGTCGTCGCCGCAGTTCACCATCACCGACTCGAACGCCGTGGTGCCGGCAAACGCGCCGCAGGGAACGACCACGTCCTCGCTGCTCAGCGTGCTGGGCGCCGGGCAGATCAGCGGCGTCGTGCAGGACGACACCAACGCGCTGGGCGCCGGCGACAACAGCGCCGCGAACGCGGCGATCAAGGTGTTCGCCAGCAACGTCGGAGTGCCGCCGCTGCAGTACACGGCACCGGCTGCCATTGCGGCCGGCAACGTGACCGTGATCGCACCGGGCGCGACCTTCGCGCAGGTCGGCGTCGGACAGGTGCTCACGCTGGACGGCGGGACCGCGAACGCGGAGAACGTGACCGTGACCGCGGTCGATCGTACGACCGGCTCGATCAGCTTCACCGCGACGCTGGCTCACGCGGCGAACTACTCGATCGCCTCCGCTCCCAGCCAGACGCTCGGCGCGTACTACGGCGGATTGGTCACGCAGATCGGAACCGATACCGCAAACGCCACGACCGGCTCGTCGTCGCAGACGGCGCTCGCCTCGAACATCGATTCGGTGCGCCAGGGCATCGACGGGATCAACATCGACGAAGAGACGCAGAACCTCGTCAAGTACCAGAACGCGTATCAGGCCGCGGCCAAGACGCTCAACGTGATCGAGACGCTGCTGACGACGGCGATCGCTCTGATCCCGACCGCCGCGTAAGGAGACGAAGAAGCGCGATGCGCATTGCAACCTCGACCATCTATGCCCAGCAGACGGCGGCGATCGACAATCAGACGGTGCAGGAAGCGAACCTGGGAGCACAACTCACCAGCGGCAAGCAGGTGAGCGCGCCCAGCGACGATCCGAGCCAGATCGCCGAGGATCTGCAGCTGCATATCGCGATCGACACGTCGACGCAGCAGTCGACGAACGTTCAGAACGCGGTCTCCGAGCTCACCCAGACCGACAGCGCGTTGAGCAGCCTGACGTCGGTGATGCAGAGCGCGCAGACGCTGGCGACGCAGGGCGCGAGCGACACCCTGAGCGCCGGCCAGCGCACGTCGCTGGCCGACCAGGTCGACCAGCTCCTCCAGCAGGCGATCGCGATCGGCAACACCCAGTATGCGGGCAAGTACGTGTTCGCCGGCACGTCGACGAGCGCGAACCCGCCCGTCGTTGCAGCAAGGAAATCCGATCAGCGGCGTGACGTTCAGCGGGAACGAGCAAGCCCAGGGCCAGCTCATCTACAACAACCAGCAGTTCGCCCTGTCGACGACGTTTCAGTCGGCGTTCAACTTCAACAGCTCCGACGGCTCGCCCGACGTCTTCCAGACGCTGATCCGGCTGCGCGATACCCTCAAGAACGGCACCGCCGCCGACGAGAGCACCGAAGCGATCAATCAGGCCGGTGCAGTCGTGTACGGTGCCGCATCCCCGGCCCCGACGCGGCTCAACGCGGCGAACACGTTCGCGACCGCGCCGGTCCCCGACAGCTCCGGCAACTTCTCGCTGGAGATCAACGGCGAGGTCAACGGCGTCCAATCGGTTCAGACGGTGACCGTCCCGGCCAACGCGCCGCTCGACGGCGGCGCCGGCAGCGTCGTCGGCGCGATCAACGCCGTCACCGCGCAGACCGGCGTCACCGCCTCGTTCGACGCCGCCAGCCAAAAGATCACCCTGTCCGGAACGGGCGCGGGCTCATTCTACGTCACCGACGTGGCGTCGCCCGGGGCGACCAACGCCGGGAACTTGACGGCCGTCCTGAACCTGGCCAGCACGTCGAGCGCCAGTCAAGCCGACATGGTGCAGAACGTCTCGACCCAGCTCGGCGACATCGGCAACGTGCTCAACACCGTGCTGAACGCTCGCTCGGTCATCGGCTCCAGAATCCAGACGTTGTCGTCGATCGGCGATCAACTCCAGACGTCCATTACCGATAACACGAATGTGGAGTCGGGGATCGAGGACGTGGACGTCGCCGCGGCGACCTCGAAGTTCACGGCCACGCAGACCGCGCTCCAGGCGGCGTACGATACCACGAACCGCCTCGAGTCCAAGACCCTCTTCGACTACCTGACCTGAGGATGACTTTGAGCGTTACGGAAACGACCGTACCCGCCGACCGCGCGGTGACCCTCGACCTGCCCCGATTCGGCGCCTGCACCTACCGAGATTCCGAGGTCCTGGACTTCCCGTGGGGATTGCCCGGCTTCGCCTCGCTGCGGCGCTTCATCGCGCTGAACCTGGAGAGCCAGGAACGCTTCGTCTGGCTGCAAAGCTTGGATGACCTAGCGATCGCCTTGCCGGCTGCCGATCCCTGGCAGATTTTCCCGGAGTATGCGCCGCAGCTTCCGCCGTACGCGACGAGCTCGCTGCAGCTCGGCCGGCCCGAGGACTTCGCGACGCTGTGCGTGGTGGTGGTAACCCCCGGCGCGGCCGAGATGACGATGAACCTGCTGGCCCCGATCGTGGTCAACCTGCGGACGCGGACCGGCCGCCAAGTGACCCTGGAGACCGGCGGGTATTCGGTGCGCACCCCGATCCCGCGCAAAGCCACCGCCGCGACGGCGGGAGCCTAGAACCGCCACCGGGAAGGCCGCCCTCCGTCTTTAGCCACGGAGGGCACTCTGCTAGTCCTCAGCCGAAAGCTCAACCAAGCGATCATGATCGGTGACGACGTCCGAATCGTCGTCGTCGCGGTCGATCGCGACACCGTGAAGCTGGGGATCGAAGCGCCGCGGACGATCCCCGTGCACCGTTCCGAAGTGTACGACGAGATCCAGCGCACCAATCGCGCCGCCGCCGGCGAACCGCAGGCCAAACCCGCGACCGAACGAGCAAAGGTCGCCGATCTTACCAAGGGCCGGCGCTCCACGCCAAAGGAGTAGCGCACCGCCTCCGCTTCGCTGCGCTCCGCTACGGCGGGAAGGAACGCCTCCGCTGCGCGGAGGGCCTGAGATTGCGCTTCGCTCCACTACGTCATTGTTAGGGCGCCGCGCTTCGCGACGGGCCTCCGCTCCGCTGCCGCTACGCGGAGGCGCTCCGCGTGGCAAAAGGAGATTCCGTCGCCGTAGCGCGACCACGCCGGCGAGCGATGCGAAGCGCCTCCGCGACAGCGGAGGCCCGTCGCGAAGCGCGGCGCCCTTATAAGGATGTAGCGGAGCGAAGCGCAGTCTCAGGTCCCCCGCGAAGCGGGGGCGTTCCACCCTGCCGTAGCGGAGCGCAGCGAAGCGGAGGCGGCCGCATCCTGCCGTAGCGGAGCGCAGCGAAGCGGAGGCGGTCCACCTGCCGTAGCGGAGCGCAGCGAAGCGGAGGCGGTCCAGCTAAAGTCCGGCAATCTGTCGCCGAATCAGTCAGAGAGGACGAGTCAGAAAGCACTCTCGTTCTACACGCGTGTGATCACGGAGGAAACACATGTCCGGCATTGGTGGGCTTTCAATCGCCAACAACCTGTTGGCGAATCAAGCAAATCTCAACCTGAATCGAAACCAGCAGGCCCTCGGAACCGCCGTCGACCGGCTGTCCAGCGGCCTTCGCATCAACACCGCGGCCGACGATCCGTCGGGCCTCGCGATCGCCGAATCCCTGCAGGCGCAGGTCAACGGCTTCGACCAGGGTGCGCAGAACGTCCAGGACGCGACCAACGCGGCGCAAGTCGCCGAAGGCGCGCTCTCGACGACGACCGACATCCTGCAGCGCGTCCGCACGCTCGCGGTCGAGGGCGCGTCCGACATCACGTCGACGAACGACCGCACGAACCTGCAAGATGAAGTGCAGCAGCTGCTGCTCGAAGTCAACCGCATCTCGCAGAACACGAACTTCAACGGGCAGAACCTGCTCGACGGTTCGCACGCGGGCTTCCAGCAGGAAGTCGACGTGAACGCCGTCGTGACCTCGAACGCCGACCTCGCGGGCGGCGGCACGCTGATCGACCCGACCCAGATCTCGTTCAACGCGACCGCGTCCAGCGCGACGGTTGCCGACGGAACGATCGAAGTCCAGGTCGCTCAGCTGAACTCGAACACGCAGGGACTGATCGTCTCGTTCTTCAACAGCTCGGCGAACACGATTGCCGTGTCGACGATCACGCTGACCGCGGGTACGTCCGCGGCCGCCACCGTGGTCGACGGCGTCACGATCGGATTCGGCGTAGCCGGAACGCTCGACGTCGGCGTCACGTCGTTCATCAAGATCAGCCAGTTCGTGGCCGCCGCCTCGAACCCGAACGCTCCGGCGTTCAACTTCCAGTCGGGCGCGGCGGAAGGTGCGACGATCCAAGTCGGCTTCATCGACACGTCGACGTCTTCGCTGCGCATCGCGAACGTCAACCTGATCGGTCCGGCCGGCGCCGCGGGAACCTTCCCCAACGGCTCGCTCGCCTCGGAAGACTCGATCGGGCAGATCGACAACGCGCTCCAGAGCGTGCTCGCGCAGCGCGCACAGCTCGGCGCGACGATCGTCCGGCTCCAGGAAGACCAGAGCAACGACAACACCGCTTCGGTCAACCTGACGGCTTCGGAGTCCTCGATCCGCGACCTCGACGTCGGTGCCGAGACCACCGAGTTCACGAAGCTCCAGATTCTGGTGCAGGTCGGAACGTCGGTCCTCGCCCAGGCGAACCAGAACGCCCAGTCGGTGGTCAGCCTCTTCCGCTAGATCTGCCGCGCTGCGCGCTCTGGGCTCACGAGGAGAGGGCTCGCTCCGGCGAGCCCTCTCGCTTTTTTTCCGGCGCCGTCCGATACCACTAGTGTGCCGTTAGAGATCGTCGACGACTATCGCGACAGCGCTTTCGCGCGCGCGCAGACCGGGCTGCTGTTCAACCTCCCGGCGCCGCCGGCCGGCCTCGACCAGCGGCCCGCCGGAATCAGCCTGTGCATGATCGTCAAGAACGAAGAGCGGTTCTTGGCCGAGTGCCTGCGCAGCGTGCGCGACGTCGTCGACGAGATCAACGTCGTCGATACCGGATCGACCGACCGGACGGTCGAGATCGCGCGCGAGTTCGGCGCCAACGTCGTCTTCCGGGCATGGCGGGACGATTTCGGCTGGGCGCGCAACGAGTCGCTCGCGCTCGCGACGCGGCGCTGGACGCTGGTGCTCGACGCCGACGAGGAAATCGCGCCCGAGTCGCTCTCGCTGCTGCGGGCCCTGCGCGAAACCCCGGCCGACCTGACCGGCGTGTACGTGCGGATCCAGAACCTGGTCGACGACGCCTCCGGCGCGGCGTCCACGATGACGCACGTGCTGGCGCGCATTTTCCCCACCACGCCGCGGATCCGCTATCGCAACGTGATCCACGAGAGCGTCGTGGTCGACGGCGGCGAGCACCTGCACTCGATCATGTCGCCGATCCTGATCCGCCACAAGGGCTACACCGCGGCGATCATGGACGGCCGCGCGAAGAACGAGCGCAACCGGCCGCTGCTCGAGCGCGCCGTCCGAGAGGCCGCCGGCGACGCGTTCTCATGGTTCAACTTCGGCATCTCGGCGATCGTCGGCGGGCGACTTCGAAGCCGGGATCGAGGCGCTCGAGCGCATGTTCGCGATGCCCGGCCCGCAGCGCGCGTTCTTTCCCATCGGCTACGTCATGCTCGCCGGCGCCTACGCCGACGGGCGTAAAGACATCGAGCGCGGGATCGCGATCCTCGACGACGGCCTCACGCATTGTCCCGGTCATCCGAACGTGGTCTTCACGCGCGCGCACTTGCTCGCGCAGCTCGGCCGATACGACGAAGCGCGCACGGCGTACGACGAGGTGATGGCCGGCGCGTTCAACGCGCAGGCGCACTCGATGGTCGACGACGAGATCTGGACCTGGAAGGCGCCGCTCAACGTCGCGACGACCTACGTCAAGGAGAAGCGCTTCACCGAAGCGGTGCCGTGGTTCGAGCGCGCGTTCGCCAGCAAGCCGGATTCGGCGCTGCTGCGCGGGCTCACCGCGTCGGCGTACGAGCGGGTCGGCCGGTTCTACGACGCCGAGCGGCTGTTCCGCGAGGCCGGCGAGCGCGACGGAGAACGCGGGCTTCGTCGAGTACGTGAACTACCTGATGCGGCGCCGGCGCTTCGCCGAAGCGTTCGAACGGGTCGAGCAACGCCGCGACGCGGTGCCCGACCACGTCTACGCCACGCTGCTGTATTCGGCCGCCCAGACCACGCGCGACGAACGGCTCGGCGATCCCGAGCCGTTCGCGCTGCGCGCGCTCGCTCTCGAACCCGGTAACGGGCACGTGCTGCGCCTCCTCGACGGCGTCTACGCCGCCGCCGGCGACGGCGGCAAGCGCGAACGCCTCCGCCGCGCGGAGCTCGACGCGCCGCTCGCCGACGCCGCGGATTTCGCTCGCCGCTCGCACCGGCTGCTCGAAGACGGCCGGCTCGACGATGCGCTGGCCGCCGCGCGCGCCGGCCTCTCCAGTGCGCCGCGACGACGGGGTGCTCTCGTTCAATGCCGCGCTTGCCGCGGCGCGGCTGCAGCGCGACGACGAGGCGCTCGTGCATCTCGAGGCGCATCGCGCGACGACGACGGGCACGCGACGGCGGCCTTCGCGCTGCGGGCCGAGATCTTGCGCCGCTCCGGCGACCTCGACGGCGCAATCGTCGAGCTGCGGCGCATCCGCGCGTTTGACCGGGCGCGACGAAGGCACGCTGCGCCATGCGACGGTCGGCTTGGCGACGGCCTTGCTCGAGGCGGGCCGGCTCGACGACGCCGGAAAGCTCGCGGCGTTCGTCCTCGACTGACCGACGCGTTGCGCTTCACGATCCTGGCCGGCCGCGGTAGCGAGCCCGGCGACGCGCGCAGCCGGGCCTCGGCCGTCGTCACGGTCGACGGGCCGCTTGACGTCGCCGCCGCGGCCTGGGCGGCGACGGACTCGCACGTGCTGGTGCTCGCAGCCGGCGCGCGTCCGATGCCGGGCGCGTTCAGCGGCTTGTCGGCGGCGGGCGAGGGGGCCGGCGTCCTAGGCGGCGCGATGCACGCCGGCGGGTCGCGGCTCTTCGGGTGGATGTTGGCGCCGGCCCCATGCGGGCCGCTCCCGTTCGAGCTCGTGCCGATCGCTGCGCCCGCCGGCGAGGCCGGCATCGAAGCCGCGGCTGCGCGGCCGGGTCGACGTCGTCGCTCCCGGGATGATGCTGGTCGACCGGCGTCTGCTGCTCGAGCCGCTGCCGGCCGATCCCGTCGCGGCGGTGATCGAGCTGTGCGCGCGGGCGCGAGCCGCCGGCCGCGACGTCCGCTGCCGCCCGTCGTTCGCCTGCTCCGCGCCGCCGTTCGATCTCGACGACCGCGGCCGCGCCGCGGCGTTGTTTTCGGTCGCCGAGCGCCGGCCCGAGCTCGCCGGCGGCCGGCGGATCGCCGGCGCGCGGCTCATCTCGGTGGAGCGCGAAACGCGTCTCGAAGGCGGACGTCGCGTCGCGGTGCGCGTCCCCTTGCCGCCGCTGCGCGTGTTGGTCCACGGGCCGGGCGCCGAGCGTCGCGGCGCGGCGCGCGCGCGACCTCGCGCCGCAGACCTCGGTGCGAATCGTCGCCGAACCAGCCGCTGAGTTGCGCGCCGAGATGCGCGTGCGCGGCGATCGCTACCTGCTGCTCGCCGGCGCCGGCGCGCTGCCGGACGCGGCGACGTTCGCCGAGCTGGTCGAAGCGCTCGAACGGCCGCCGTGCGCGGCGCTGGCGGCGCCCGACGCCGCGTCGCTCGACGGGCGCTGCGTCCTGCTCGCACTCGGTCGCTTTCCCCAGCACGTCACGGCCGACGGGCGCGACGCTGAGCGATGCGCTGGCGACGTTGACGGCCGCGGCGCGGACGCTGCGCCGTGCCGTTCGCGCGCCGGGTTACGCTCCGCCGCCGGCCGCGCCGCCGGCGGCGCGCCGCGCCACGATCGTCTTCTTGGCCGGTCGCTGCCGGAGATCATGCGCATGACGCTCGACGCGGTCGTACCGTCGGTGCGCGTCGACGACGAGCTCGTCGCGGTGTGCGCCGAAGGCGCGCAGACGACGCGACGCATTCTGGCCGCGTATCCGCAGCTGCGGATCGCAGACCGACGCCGGCGATCCGCTGCTCGGCGACGGTGCGAACCGCGCGCTCGGCGGATCGGACCGCGAGCTGGTCGTGCTCGTCGCCGACGACGTCTTGATTCCAGCCGCGGTGATCGACCGGCTGCGCGACGCGTTCAAGCGCATCCCGGCGCTGGGCGCCGCGTTCCCGTGCGTGCCCGGTGCGAGCGGCGGTGAGGGCGTCATCGACGTGAACTACGCCGATCTCACGCAGCTGCATGCGCTGGCCGATCGCCGGCAATCCGAGCTCGCGCGCCGGGTCGAGCCGATCGATTCGGCGGTGACGCCGGTGTTTGCGGTCGCGCGCGAAGCGCTCGACGCCGTGGGCGGGATCGATCCGGCGTTCGGGCCGACGCGCCGCGGCATCGCGGATTTGGTCGCGAAGCTGCGCGCGGCGGGGTATGCGGTCGTGCGCTGCGACGACGCCTTGGTGCATCGGTTCGAACCGAGCCGTTCGCAGAATCCAGCCGCCGTCGCCGGGCTGCAGCAACCCGTCGCCGCCGCCGATCCGGCCAAGATCGCGGCCGGTTTCGATCCGGCCGCGCGCGTGGCGTTCGGTGCGGCGCCGCTCGCGCGGCAAACGATGCACGATGCGGTCCTCGCGGTCGTCGTTCCGGTGGCGGGCGCCGCGGAACTCGATCGCGCCGCCGCCTTCCTGGCCACCGCTGCCGCCGGGTTCGACGCGGGCGATCGGATTCGGGTGCATCTGCTGTTGGACGGTGACGTCACGGCGTCCGACGCGGCCGCTCGCCTGCGGCCGGTCTTGGCGGCGGCGGGACGACCGCTCGAGCAGACGCTCGCGGTGCGCATCGAACGCGTCGCCGATCTCACCGCGTGGCGTTCCGCGTGCGACCCCGAGCTGCGCGTCGTCGTCGCCGCCGGTCACGAGCGCGAAGCGCTGGCCGGACTTCGCGCCGTCGCACGCGTGCTCGCTGGGCGAGGTCTTGGAACCGGTCTGCCGATGAGACGCCACCGCACGCACGAGATCCTCGCGCCCTGGAGCACGGGCGCCGCGTTTCTCGACGCCGCGCACCTCGCCGCCGTGCGCATCGAGCCCGTCCTGCGCCAGCGCCGGCCCGCGCTTTCGCTCGACCTGTACCTCGCGAGCCCGGCCGGCGACACGGTCGTTCCGCTCGTGCTGGTCGATCCGGCGGTGGTGATCGATCGCGATCGAGATCCGCTGGTCTTCCCGTTCGCGACGCCGGCCGGCGACCGCTTCGCGTCGGACGTTGCCGAGCGCGTCCTCCCGTACCTCGAGGACCTGGTCCTGCGCGGCGAGCGGGTGACGGAGCACGTGCTGTCGTTCGCGCCCGCGCCGCGGTTCGATGCGGCGCGCGCCGCCGGGTGCTTCGGCGCGGCGCCGTTGCGCGACGCGCTGGTGCGGCTGGCGCCGTATCGCTACGCGCGCCGTTTCGTGCGCGGCCGCGCGGTTCGCATCGACGCGCCGGACGCGGTCGGCGGCTGGGCGGTATTACGCGGCCTATGCGCGGTTGCCGTCGCAGAAGCGCGCCGCGACGCGGCGGCACTGGCCTGGTACGGCGATGCGCCGGTCGCAGCCGGCGCGGCCGAGGTGGCGATCGTGGACGGCGGCGCCGATCCCGGCGATGCCGCCTGCGTGTTGCGGTTCGACGCGGAATTCCCGCACCGGGTCGAAATCGTGGACCCCGTACCGCTCGACGTCGGCCTCGTGTTCGACCCCGCGGAAGGGCCGGTGCGGCGCTGGTTCGCCGTGGAGCTCGCACCCGAACCCGCCGCTCGAGCCGTTCCGGCGCGGCGCCTCCGCGTGCGCCGGAACGTCCGCCGGACGGATCGCGGTCATCCTCGGACGCGACGACGCGCGAGCCCGCCCGTCGGCCGACACGGACGAAGCCGCCGCGCTGGTGGCGGCGCTCGCCGGCGAGGGATTCGATGCGGTCTGGGCCCACGCACCGCACGATGCGGCGGGTGCGGATCTGGTTCACGTCGTCGGCGCGCGCGACGGGCGCCGGGTGCGCGCCATCGTCGAGCGCGCGCGCCGCGCCGGCATTCCGGTGGCCGTGCACGCGCACGACGAAGACGCCGCGAACGGCGGATGGTGGGGTGCCGAGGTCACCCGGTACTGCTTCGAGTACGGCAGCGACGACGCCGACGTCACGGCATATCTCGGACTGCTGGCGCGGCGGGCGGTCAGCGTCGGTGCGGTCGGCGCCGGCATGCCCTACGCGCCCGACGCGGCGGCGGCGCAGGACGCGTCGGCCGCGTTGCGCGACGCGTCGCTGGTCTTTGCCGCGACGCGCGAAGAAGCCGAATTGCTGCGCGGGCGCACCGGCCGGCGCGGTCCGATCGAGATCGTCGCCCCGCTCGCCGGCGAGGCCGGCCCATCGCCCGTCGGACATCTGGTCGGCAGCGATCGCTTCGTGCTCGTCCACGCGCCGATCGGCCCGCAGTGGAACCAGTTGCTGGTCGCACGCTGCGCGAACGAGGCGGCCATCCCGCTGGTGATTACCGGCCCCGTCGCCGACGCATCGTATCTCGAGCGCGTCCGCGAGTTCGGCGGCCCGGGGCTCATCGTGCTTCCCGGCGAGCCCAGCGGCGGGGTTGCGGCGTCCCTGCGCGCGAGCGCCGGCGTGGTCGTCGACGCCGCTTGGGTCGGCGACGGCGCATCCCGGCTGGCCGCGGCGGCCCTCGCCGGGCTCGGCTCGCGCTGGCCGGCCGCCGGCGCTTCGAGGTCGTAGGCGTCGAACCGCACCGCTTCGACCCCGCCGATGCGGTGGCGCTCACCCGCGCGCTGGGCGAAGCCTGGGACGAGGCGCTGCGCGGCCCGGCGCCGGTCGGCGCCGAGACCCGCTCGGCGCTCGCTCCGGCGTCCGCCGTGCGCGCGATCGTGCGCGCCTACGCCACGATGGTCGCGGCCGTCAGCTGACGACATGGGGCTAAACCGGCGCTCTCGCGCGTCCGATATCTTTACGAGGAGGACCCAGAACATGGACGTTCAGGCCATCGATCAAGCTCAAGCAACCGCGTTGGCGGCCGCCGCGCCGCAAGTCGGGCTCCAGGCGTTTCCGACACCATCCGACGCGAAGAAAAGCTCGTCGCCTGCCGCCGATGAAACGCTCCACCGCGCGTTATCGCAGCTGGTCGGCGGCGGTTCGCACGTCTCCGTTCAGTTCAAGGTCGTCAGCCCGGGCGAAGTCGTGACCGTGTTCAAGAACACCGATACCGGCGAAGTCATCACCCAATTCCCCGCGGAGGACATGGTGCTCATCGCGCAATTCTTCAACAAGCTCGCCGGCGCGACGCTGGATCGGACCGCCTAGGTGTTCGAGTCATGAGCGGGATCGGAGCGACGAACACCAGCGCGGCATCGACCGTGCCGGGAACCAACGTTCCGCCGGTCTCGTTTCCGGGGATCGCGTCGGGGATCGACTACAACTCGATCATCCAGAAGTACACCGACCTGACGCTGCAGCAGGAGAAGCCGCTGCAGTCGCAAGTCAGCCAGCTCAACGCGCAGCAGGCCGAGATGCTGAAGATTCAGGATCTCGTCGCGAAGTTCCAGGACACGTTCCAAGCGATCAGCGATCCCGCCGCCTTCAGCGCCACGAGCCCGACGTCGTCGAACTCCGCCGCGATCGAGGCTTCTTCGGTGTCGGGCCAAGTCGCGACGCCCGGGACCTACGTGGTGACGAGCGCCACGCTCGCGACGGCGACCCAGATCACCAACGATTCCGCCGCCAACGGATCGTTCAGCCAGACGACGGCGCTGGCCAACGCGGGCGCGTCGATCACGCCCGACAACGGTACGACGGGCGGCACGTCGCCGGGCCAGATCACGATCAACGGCGCGGTGTTCAACTACGACGTGAACTCGACCACGCTGCAGAGCTTCATCGCCTCCAACTCGGCGGGGCTCGCCGCGGTCGGGGTGACGATGAGCTACAACGCGGCGACGCAGGAGGTCACGCTTTCGTCGACCCAGCCGCTGACGCTGGGCAGCGCGACCGATCAGGGAAACCTGCTCCAGGTCCTCAAGCTCGACACCGCCCCGATCACCCAGAGCGGCGGCACGTATACGGCGACGAGTACCTCGTCGATCGGCGGGATCAACGACGGCGAGACGCTGAACACGGCCAACAACGCCGGCTTCGCGACCGCCGTCACCGCGGGCGTGTTCACCATCAACGGCGTGAACTTCACCGTCGACCCGACGACGAACAACCTCAACGACATGCTGGACCAGATCAACGCGTCGTCGGCCGGCGTGTACGCGACGTTCGATCAAGCCAACGACAAGATCGTGCTGACGGCCAAGAACGACGGGCCGCAGGGGATAACGATCGGCTCGCGCGTCCGACACGTCGAACTTCCTGCAGGCCGCCGGGTTCTTGACCAACGCGACCCAACCGAACCAGCTGAGCGCCGGCGCCTCGCTGGCGGTCGGCAAGTCGGCTCAGGTGCAGTACGTCGACAATGCCGGTACGCCGCACACGGTCTACAGCAACTCGAACAACGTCACGTCGGTCGTTCCGGGCGTCGACCTCACGCTGCAGCAGGCGGTCGACGGCACGGTCGTCGCCCCGGTCACGATCTCCGTCGCGCAGGACAGCAGCGGGCTGCAAAGCTCGATCACCAGCTTCGTCAACGCGTACAACGCGCTGATCAGCGAGATCGACAGCGCGACGCAGGCGCCGGTCGTCGGCACGACCGCCGACAGCACGAGTGGTCAGACGCAAGGCACGCAGCTGAGCGCCGGCGGGATCCTGTTCAACAATCAGGACGTGAGCGATCTGCGCGACCAGCTGGTCAACCTGGTTTCGTCGATGGGCGATACCGGGTCGACCTCGTACAACTCGCTGGCGTCGATCGGCTTGACGCTGGACTCCTCGTTCAGCGTCGACAGTGCCGACGCGAGCGACACGTCCAACACGACGACCCAGAGCGACGTATCGCAGCAGACGTTCGACGGAACCAGCGGGCGCCTCAACGCGCTGGACGTCTCCGACGTTCACCGCCGCGCTGGCGGCCAATGCGAACGCGGTCGCAAAGCTTTTCACCGGGCGTCGAGCCTGGTCGGCCAGATCGGCTCGTATCTGACCTCGGTGTCGGGGTTGCCGACGCAGCTCACCGGGTCGATCGCGGGGACCATCCCCGCCCAGTCGCTGTTCTCGACGCTGTCGACCGAGAACTCCGACGAAGTCTCCTCGCTGCAGCAGCAGATCGCGCTGGTGACCGATCAGGCCAACCAGCAGGCGAACATGCTGCGGGCAGAGTTCGCGAACAGTGAAACGCAGATCGCCGAGCTGCAGTCGATGCAGTCGTCGCTCGGCGCACTCGGCGGCTCGTCCTCGTCGTCTTCCGCGTGACGCTCAACGACGCGAACCTCCGGTACCTCGAAGCGTCGATCAACTCGGCGAGCCCGGAGGAGCTGATCATCAAGGTCTACGATGCGCTGCTGCTGTTCGCGCGGCAGGCGCTCGACGCGATGGAAACGCGGCCCAGCGACATCCAGGCTCGGCACGACCTGTTGCGCCGGGCGCAGCGCGCGTGCGCGCTGCTGATGGGTTCGCTGCGGCTCGACCTCGACAGCGACATCCCGGGCAACCTGTTTCGCATCTACGAGTTCTGGCACCACCAGCTCGTGACGGCGAACATGCGGGGCGACCCGCAGAAGGTTCGCGAGCTGCTGCCGATGATCGCCGGAATGCGCGAGACCTGGGTCGAGGCGATCAGACGCTATCGCTGCGAAGCCGCCGAAAACGTGGAGCTCGGTGCCCTCGTCGGCTGAGGCGCCGCGGGACGCGGTCGTCCACGCCATCATCGCGCTCGAACGCTCGTGCTTGGACGCGGAGTCGGCGTTCGTCGCGCGCCGTTGGGCCGGCGTCGAAGCGGCGTTCGGCCGGCAGGCGGAGCTGACCGGCGAGCTGGGCCGGCTGTTCGCCGCGGCGCCGGAGACGTCACCGGCGAACGACGCCAAGGTCGCCCGCCGGATGCAAGGGATCTTCGCCTACCGCGACGACCAGTTGCGGCGCATGTCGGCGTACCGGGACGATGTCGCCACGAGGCTGCGTTCCATCAGCAAGGTCAACGCGCTCTCGCGCAGCATCGGCCGCCGCGCCGCCGGCGGCAGCCTGCTCGACGGGCAGTATTAGGGCTTCAGCCTGACGGGGACGTTCGGCGGCCGGGGAACAGTAACGTCATTTCGATGGGTTCGTGGCGTTCGGCGTCGCGCGGGACGGTGTCGTCGAAGGGGACGAGGCGGGTGCCGCCGGGTTCGAGCACGATCATGCGCAGGCGGTCCGTTTCGGCGTCGGTTTCCCAGTGCGCCGGGGCGGTTGTCTGCGTTGCGCGGTCGTAGTGGCCGACGCGTACGCCGGCGTGGAGCAGCACCTGCCAGCCTGCTGCGCGCATGCGCTCGCAGAGCAAGTAATCTTCGTCGCACTGGCGGACGACGCGCGACGCGCGATCGATGAACGCGTGGGCGGCGAAGTACGGCAGGGAAAGCGCGCGTAGCGCCGCGATGCGCACGACGACGCAGCCGAACCCGACGCCGTCGACGCGGGCGACCGTCGTGCCGGCGTACGCCGGGATCGCGGCCGAGGTCGTGTCGCGTGAATCCCAGCGCGCGACGGCCATCGGCCGGGCGCTGTCGCGGCTGTAGTAGAGCGCACCGGCGACGGCTGCTTGCGGGTGGGCTTCGAGCGCTTCGACGAGCCGAACCAAGGCGTCGGGCGGCGTGACGATGTCGTCGTCGATCATCGCCAACAGGTCGGCGCCGCGGTCGACCGCTTCGCGCGCGATCATCTCGCGCTGCGCCGCGACGAGATTGCCGGTCCACACGACGCGGTCGGCCTCGTCGACGCCGGCCGGCAGCGTGAGCTCGCGCAGCGAGTCGAGAAACGGCCGCGTCGGCTGCCCGTTGGTCGGAATGCCGATGAGCAGCTTCACGCCACCGCGTCGCGGAGCGATGCGACCAGCGCGCGGCCGGCGTCGTGCAACAAGCGGTCGTCGGCGGTGAGCGGATCGTAGGCACGATCGACGGCGCGTCGTACGGTGACGCGCATCAGCCACGCGCCGGCGGCGACGCGATACGTCGCGAGGGCCTCGGCCGGCCCGCTCGGCGGCCTCCGGCGCGACGCCCTCGAGCGCGCGCGGGCAGACGGCGAGCAGCACCTGCACGCCGCGCAGAAAGATGTCGTCGAGGTCGCGGCCGAGCACCGCGCGCAGCCCGTCGAGGCCGCGTTCGTCGAGCCGCAGCGCCAGCACCGGACCGTCGCCGGTGACGTGTCCCGCGGGCGCGAGGGCGTGCGGGCGGATCGTTCCGAGGGCTTCGCGCGTCACGACCGGCGGCGTGGCTTGTTGCATGCGCGCCGCGACGAGCGCGCGCGGCAGCGCGGCGGCGACCGACCGCGCGAAGTCGCGCAGCCCGAGCGACGTGCCGACCGGCGCCTCGACCGCGGCGATCGACGAGAGCAGCGCGAGCCCGGCAAGACCGTGCGGCACGCCGCCCGAAAAGACGCGCTCGAGCGCGCGCACCTCTTCGAGGTCGAGGCCACGGATCAGCGCGAACTCCCGCGCGCTCGGCTCGGCTTCGGGCGCCGGTTCCGGCTTCGGCTCCGCCGCGGGCTCCCGCTTCGGTCTGGGCTTGGGCTTGGGCTTCGGTTTGAGCTTGGCCTTGGGTTTGCGCGGCCGTGCCGGCGCCGGCGTGACCGATGGTTCGCGTTCCCGTTCGACGACGGCGGGCACGGCCGGTTCGTCGACGAGCGCATCGAAGACGCGCTCCACGCCGGCGGTCGATGCGGCGAGGCTGGTCAGCGCGTCGTCGGCCTCGCCGGACTCAAGCTCGAAGAACGGGCGCGGCTGTTCGAACGCCGCGTGGCCGCTGCGGCGCGCAAGGCGCAGCGTCGGAGCGGAGATCGTCGGGACGCCCGGGGCGCCGGCATGGACGGCGATATCGAGCGGCGCGGTCCCCGGCAGGACGCGCAGCGCGAAACGGATGCGCAGCTCCGCGCCGGCCGCGACCGTCCCGACGCGCAGGCCGCCGGCGAGCAACGCCTCACCGTCGAGCTCGACCTCGTCGCGCGAGAAAGAGCCCGGCAGCGCTTCGGCCTCGGGCGGGAGCACGACGCGCATGCGAACGTCGCCGGCGTCGGCGTCGCCGTCGTCGTGAAGGCTGACGACCACCGTGACGATCGCGCCCGGGATCAGCTCGCGATTGGGCCGCGCGACGATCGCCACCCGGAGAACCGCGTTCCGCGGGGCGGCGGGCCGTTCGTCGTCGTTGACCATCGACTCGGCGCCGAAACGCACCGGGGTCGACGAAGCCGGGGCGCGCTGCGGGGCGAGCCCGAGCTCCTCGCGCCGGCGCCGTTCGAGCAGCCGGCTGTCGGCATCGCGGTCGAACAGGTCGTCCAGGTCGAACTCGCGGCCGCTCATCGCGAGCGGGAGGCGGACAGCCATTCGAACCAGCGGCGGCGCGGGCGCGCCGGCGGCTCGATCTCGGCCGGTTCGCCGGCCGCGACGATTTCCGGCGGCGGCGGCGGTGGCGCCGGTGACGGCGGTGCCGGCGCCGAGCGCGGTACCGCCAGTCCGCGGGCCCGCACGGCGGCCTGGGCGTCAACGCGAATCGCGCGCGGCCGGCCGTTGGCCGCCGCTTCGCGCAACGTGGCGTGGGCGAGCGTCAACAGACGGCGCGGCGTACCGCCCGCAACGTCGACGATCGTGTCGAGCGCGTCGTCGTCGAACAAGGCCGCGATATCGGGCGTGCCGCCGCCGCGCGTGACGCGGTGCGCGATCAGCGCCCGTGCTTCGTTGTGATCGAGCGGCTCGAGCGCTGACCCAGTCGTCGACGCGATCGGCGAGGTTGCGGCGTTCGTCGATCCGCGCGCGCAAGTCGCTCTGACCGAACAGCACGACGTTGAGCAGCTTGCGCTGTGGAACGTCGTAGTTGAGCAAGAGACGAAGGACCTCGAAGATCTCGTCGCTGGCGTTCTGGGCTTCGTCGACCAACAACGCCAGGATCAGTCCGTCCAGGACCGCCGCGTCGTAGAGGTAGTTCTTGAGCGCGTTCTTGAGCGCCGCCGGCGAGCGCGGCGGGAGAGCGAGGCCGAACGACCGCGCGACGCCCAGCAAGAACTCCGTCTCGCTGGCAAAGGACGGATCGAGCATCTTGCCCAGCCGAACCTCGTCGTGTCCGAGCAGCTCGCGTTCCATCTGCGCCATCAAGCTCGTCTTGCCGGTCCCGGGATCGCCGACGACGACCTGCAGACCGCGCGACTCGAGCACGCCGCCCACCAGGAGGTCGCGGGCACGCGTCAGCCCCGGCGTGGCGCGGTAGAAATGGGGATCCGCGGTGTCGAGGAACGGATCGCGCTCCAACCCGAAGTGCCGGTAATACGGGGTCATCCGCGATCTTGCTTCGGCGCGGCGGATGGACCCGGCCTGTCCCTTCAGCGATCCCTTTCGGGTGCCGATACCTAGCTGGTGAAGGCGGTGATCCTGGCGGGCGGCCTGGGCACCCGTATCAGCGAGGAAACGACGACCCGGCCCAAGCCGATGGTCGAACTCGGCGGGCGACCCGTGCTCTGGCACATCATGAAGACGTACTCGACCTACGGGATCGACGACTTCATCGTGTGCTGCGGCTACAAGGGCTACGTCATCAAGGAGTTCTTCGCGAACTACGCGATGCACGCATCGGACGTGACGTTCGACATGCGCGAACGCTCGATGCGCGTTCACAGCTGTACGGTCGAGCCCTGGAAGGTGACCCTGGTCGACACCGGGGACGACACGATGACCGGCGGCCGGCTGCTGCGCGTCAAGCCCTATCTGAACGACGAACCGTTCTGCTTCACCTACGGCGACGGGTTGTCGGACGTCGACGTGCGCGCGGTGATCGCGCACCACGACGCCTCGGGAGCGCTGGCCACGATGACGACCGTCCAGCCGCCCGGGCGGTTCGGCGCCGTGCGGCTGGACGACCAGAAGATCGTGTCCTTCGACGAAAAGCCCGAGGGCGACGGCGCGTGGGTCAACGGCGGGTACTTCGTGCTCTCACCCGGCGTCTTCGACTACATCGAGAACGACCAGACGGTGTGGGAGCGCGAGCCGCTCGAGCGGCTCGCCGCCGACGGCAAGCTGTCGGCGTTCGTGCACCGCGGCTTCTGGCAGCCGATGGACACGCTGCGCGACAAGACGATGCTCGAAGAGTCGTGGTCCGGCGGCCGCGCTCCCTGGAAGGTCTGGAACTAAGTGGCGGAGCGCCATCCGCTGATCAGCATCCTCATCCCGAACTTCAACTACGCCAAATACGTCGCCACGGCGGTCGACAGCGCGCTCGCGCAAAGCTACCCGAACTTCGAGGTCGTCGTCAGCGACAACCGTTCGACCGACGGCGCGTGGGAGCTGCTGAACGAGCGGTACGGAAACGAGCCGCGCGTCCGGCTGTACCAGAACGCGACCAACATCGGGATGGCCCGCAACTTCGACCGCCTGCTCGAGCTCGCGCGCGGCCGCTACCTGATGTGCCTGTCGTCCGACGACTTCTTGTTCCCGCCGCACCTCGAGCAGCTCGAAGCCGGTTTCGCGCGCGATCCCGGGCTCGACGTCGTCTATTGCGGCGCGTACTTCGCGCACGAGGACGGTACGGTCTACACGACGCGCGCGATGCCCGGCCAGTTTCCGGTCGACTTCGTCGACGCGCGCGACGAGCTGGTCGAAGAGTTCACCACGGTCTGCCCGGTCTGCTTTCCGTGCGCGCTGTTCAAACGCGAGGTCCTGCTCGAGGCCGGGATGTGCGGCGATCCGCTCAACGGCCAGGACGCGCGCGATTGGGAGCTGATCATCCGGCTGGCGCTGGCCGGCAAACGCTTCGCCTACGTGGCCCGGCCGAGCATGGCGATCCGCCTGCACGCCGACCAGTTCTCCGGCGACGCCTACCACCGCTCGGGCCGCAACGTCCTCGACTTCGCGTCGTACGTCGAGCGCTACATCGATCACCCCGAGTTCGTGCGCCGGATGCGCGGCCGCGAGACCGGCGTCGCCAAGCTGCTCGGCGTTTTGGTCGCGCAAGCTCCGTCGTTGAACGGCGGAGTTTCGCCGTTCGACGCCGCCCAGTCGAGCAGGTTCGCCGCGCTCGAGCAGCGGCTGCGCGAGCGCGCCGCGGTGTACGAACCGGCGCGCGTGCGCGAGGCTCGCGTCAGCGTCGTCGTCCAGACCGCCGGTGCTCCGCGCCCGCTGCTGCGCGCGCTCGACTCGCTCGTCGCGCAGCGTTTCGGGAACTGGGAGGCCGTCGTCGTCGACCACGGTTCGATCCCGGCCGAAGCGCTGCTGCGCGCGCACCCGGCCTGGGATCGCATCTCCTACGCGCGGCTGCCCGTGCCGCATACGGCCGGCGCGGCGCGCAACCTCGGCCTGCGGATGATCCGCGGCGAGTACGTCGCCTTCCTCGACGCCGACAACCGCTTCGCGCCGGACCACCTCGAAGAAGCGGTCGACGCGATCGCGGCGCGAGGTTCGATGGCGTCGCTCGCGGCTTCGCGGCTCATCGTCGAGCGCACCGACCCCGTCGCGAGCCTGGCCGAGACGCTCGACGAGTCGGGCCCGTTCGGCGGCGACGAAGGCGATGTCGACCGGCTCGATGTCGCCCAATCCGTTCCGCTCGACGCGATCGTCTTCTATCGCGGGCTGCTGGACCGCATCGGCGGATTCAACGACGCGGTGCCGATTCTCGACGACTGGGACTTCACGCTGCGCCTGGCGCGCGCGGCGCGCTTCGCGCCGACGCGCGCCGCGACCGTCGAGACGACCGCGCGGTTGAACCTTGTCGCGCAGCGGCTGGGCCCGTCGCTGCCGCACTATCTTGCGCGTGCTCGACGCGCTCTACGCCGCGCACCCGGTCGACCCGCGGGTCGCCGAGCAGCGCGCGCGCCATCGCGAGGCGGTGGTGAACGCGCTGGCCGCCGCGAGCGACTGGCTGCGCGAGCCGCGCGGAGTCGCGGCGTTCATGGACGCGCTCGCCGGCCGGACGCCGGACCCGGCAGTGCGCATCGTTCAGCCCGCGTAGCCGTCCAGATCGCGCGCGACGAGGCGCTCGACGCGCTCGCCGGCGAGGAAATCGCGGTACCACGCGGCCGTCGCGTCGATCGCCGCCGCGGTGTCGAGCCGCGGCGTCCAGCCGAGCTCCGCGCGGGCGCGCGCGCTGTCGACGCGCAGCACCGCGGTCTCGTGCTCGTCGCTCGGCTCGACGACGATGCGGCGATTCGGCGGGCGCGCCGGCCGCAGACATGAACCGATCGACGACCGTCCGGACGGTCACCGGCTCCGGCGCCGGACCGAAGTTGTACGCGCCGTGCCGCGCGCCGCCGCCGGCGAGCGCTTCGGCGAGCGCGAGATAGCCGTGCAGCGGGTCGAGCACGTGCTGCCACGGGCGCACCGCGTCGGGGTGGCGCAGCGCGCAGCGGGGTTCCGGCTTCCACCGCACGGTAGGCGTCAGGGATGAGCCGGTCGGCGGCGAAGTCGCCGCCGCCGATCACGTTGCCCGCGCGGGCCGACGCGACGCGCGCCGCAGCCGGGACGGGAGAAGAACGCGCTGCGATACGTCTCGACGGCGAGCTCGGCCGCGGCTTTGCTGCCCGCGTACGGATCGGCGCCGCCCAGCCGGGCATCTTCGGTGTAGCCGCCGGGTTGAGGGTCGTCCGCGTAGACCTTGTCGCTGGTGACGACGACGACGTTCTCGACGCTGCCGATACGGCGCGCGGCGTCGAGCACGTGCACCGTGCCCATCACGTTCGTCGCGTACGTCGCGACGGGCTCGGCGTAGCCGCGCCGCACCAGCGGCTGCGCGGCGAGGTGCAAGATCGTCTGCGGCCGCAGCGCGGCGACCGTCGAAGCGGTCGCCTCGGCGTCGCGGACGTCGACGATGCGCCCGTCGACCTCGCTCGCGTAGGGGGCGAGCGCCCAGAGGCTCGGGACGGTGTCGGGCGGGAGCGCGAGCCCTGCGACGGCCGCGCCGCGCCGCAGCAGGATCGCGCACAGCCACGCGCCTTTGAAGCCGGTGTGCCCCGTGACGAGGACCCGGCGGCCGCGCCAGAAACCGCCCTGAGCGATGGATGTCATCTCGACCTCTCTCGACGGTCTCTGGAAGGTCCCGCTGCCCCGCGTGCGCGACGAACGCGGCTGGTTCGTGCGCACCTTCGACGCGGACCGGTTCGCGGCATTGGGCCTGGTGACGGCCTGGCCGCAGCACGGCGAAGCGCACAACGCCGCCGCCGGGACGGTGCGCGGTCTGCACTTCCAGCGCGAGCCGCACGCCGAGGCCAAGCTGATTCGCTGTCTGCGCGGCGCGGCGTACGACGTGCAGGTCGACCTGCGGGCCGGCTCACCGACCTACGGCCGGTGGGAAGCGTTCGAGCTGCGACGAGGACGACGAGATCGCGCTCTACGCGCCGGCCGGCTTCGCTCACGGATACCAGACGCTGCGCGACGAGACGGTGCTGCACTACCTGCACTCGACGGCCCTACGTCGCGCGAGCTGCGGCCGGATACCGGTACGACAGTCCGCGGCTCGGCATCGCTTGGCCGCGGCCGCCGAGCGTCATCTCCGAGCGCGACCGGGCCTTGCCGCTTTTCGACGCGTCACGCGTCGATGCGTAGCTCCGGGATCGCGAGCACGAACCGTCCGCCCCAGCCGTGCACGTCGGCGAGCTCGGCCCGAATCTCGGCTTCGACGTTCCACGGAAAGACCACCACGTAGTCCGGGCGGTCGGCGCGGATGCGCTCCGGCGCAACGATCGGCACGCGCACGCCGGGGATGAGGCTGCCCTGCTTGTGCGGGCTCTTGTCGGCGACGTACGGCAACGCGTCGGCGCGCGCGCCGGCGTAGTTGAGCAGCGTCGTCGCCTTGGCCGCCGCACCGTAGCCGGCCACCCGCTTTCCGCGGCGCTTCGCATCGGTCAGGAATGCGACGAAGTCGTCCTTGATGCGCGCGACGCGCGAGCCGAACGCGGCATAGGTCGCGAGCCGGTCGAGCCCGGCCGAACGCTCCGCGGCCAGCGTTGCCTCGACGCTCGCGTCGACGCTGCGCGATCCTCGGTGCGCGACGAAGATGCGCAGCGAACCGCCGTGCGTGGGCAGCTCCGTCACCTCGACGATCTCGAGGCCGTGCCGCGCGAACAGCGGCACCAGCGCGAGCACGGAAAGGTACGAGAAATGCTCGTGGTAGATCGTGTCGAACTGCATCCCCGCCATCGTGCGCAGCAGATGCGGGAACTCGATCGTCGCGACGCCGTTGGGCGCCAGCAGTGCGGCGAAGCCGCCGACGAAGTCGTTGAGGTCGGGTACGTGCGCGAGCACGTTGTTCGCCACGACCAGGTCCGCCGCGCCGAACTCGGTCCGCACGCGTTGCGCCAGCGCGACGCCGAAGAACTCGTCGATCGTCGGGACGCCGGCCGCGCGGGCGATCGCCGCGACGTTGGAGGCCGGCTCGATGCCCGAGCACCGGGGCGCCGCGCGCAACGAAGTTCCGCAGCAGATAGCCGTCGTTGCTGGCCACCTCGACGACGCGCGAGCGTGCGCCGATCCCGCGCCGGAACATCTCGTCGACGTAGCGTTCGGCGTGCGCCAGCCAGGTCGTCGAGTACGACGAGAAGTAGCGGTAGTCGCGAAACAGCTCCTCGGGCGAGGCGAACACGTCGAGCTGCACGAGGAAGCAGGCGTCGCACACGTAAGCGTGGAGCGGATAGAACGTCTCCCCGCGACCCAGCGCGCCGGGCGGCGTGAGCGCATTCGACGGCGGCGACAGGCCGAGATCCACGACGTCGACGGTCAGCGGGTGGCCGCACGAGCGGCAGCGCGGCGGCGCGGTCGGCGGCGGTCACCTACGGCGAAAAAGCTGACGACGCCGTCGATCACCCGGTCGATCGAGCGTTCGGGCATCACCGAGTGCAGCGGCAGCGTCACGACCTCGTCGACGACCCGCTCGGTCACCGGCATCGGCGTGCGCCGCGCATCGGCGAAGTACGAATGGCGATGCACCGGGACGAAGTGGATCCCGGCGTCGACGCCGCGCGCGGAGAGGTGCTCGATCAACGCCTCGCGCCGGCCGGCCGGGACGCGCAGGCTGTAGATGAACGGCGAGACGTCGCCGTAGGCGCGGCGCATCACGCGCACGCCCGGCAGCCCGTCGAATGCCGCCGAGTAGCGCTCGCAGACCGCGCGCCGGCCGGCGATGAACTCGTCGACCCGCTTGATCTGCGAGACGCCGACGGTGGCCATGATGTTGGTGAGGTGGTAGCGGAAGCCTTCGCTCACCACGTCGTAGTCCCAGGCGCGTTTGTTCTGGTAGCGCAGCGTCGTGTCTTTGTCGACGCCCAGCAGCCGCAGGCGGTGCAACCGCTCGACTGCGTCACGGTCGCCGGTCACCACGCAGCCGCCGTCGATCGACGTGATGATCTTGACCGGATCGAAGCTGAAGAACTGCGCGTCGCCGGCGGCGCCGATCTTGGCGCCGTCGACCGTCGTGCCGAAGGCGTGGCAGGCATCCTCGATCACGCGCAAGCCGTGCGCGCGCGCGAACGCGTAGGCCTCGGCGATGCGGCACGGGACGCCGGCGAAGTGGAGCGGGACGATCGCCTTCGTGCGCGGACCGATCAGCGCGGCCGCCGAGGCGACGTCGATCCCGAGGTCGTCGTCGTGGATGTCGCACATCACGACCTCGGCGCCGGTGGCGCGGATCGCCTGGTGGTCGGCGACGTAGTTGAACGACGGCGTGATGACCTCGTCGCCCGGTCCGATGCCGGCGGCGAGCAGCGCGATGTGCAGCGCCGATGTCCCGGTATTGGTGCAGACGACGTAGCGGTCGCGCAGGCCGAGATAGGCGGCGATCCGCTCTTCGAACTCCTTGGTCGTCGCGCCCATGCCGAGCCAGCCGACGTCGAGCGCGTCGGTCAGATGCTTGAGCGTGTCGACCCCGACGTACGGAGCGAAAACCGGGACCCGGCCGTCCGTAGAGGCGGGGGCAGCCGGCGGCCGCTCGAGGAGGTTCATGCTATTGTTCCGGGCCTCCGTTGACGATTACCCTATCGGTGAACGAGTTGCCGACCTTGAGCGCGCCCGACGATGAGGCGGCCGATCCGCACGACCCCAAGGACGCCGCGCTGCTGCGCCGCATGGGGGCGACCCCGAGGTGCGGGCCGCCTGGAAGCGCGCCTTCGACCTCATCGCTCCGTACCGGTACGCCTATAACTGGACGTGGCTGGGCCGCCCGGCGATCCAGTTCCCGCAGGACCTCGTCGCGCTGCAGGAGATCATCTGGCGGACGCGGCCCGAGGTCGTCGTCGAGACCGGGATCGCGCACGGCGGCTCGCTGATCTTCTCGGCTTCGATGCTCGCCCTGCTGGGCGGCAAGCGCGAGGCGATCGGCGTCGACATCGACATCCGCCCGCACAACCGGGCCGAGATCGAATCCCATCCCCTGGCTTCGCGCATCGCGATGTTCGAGGGCTCGTCGATCGACGCCGGCGTCGCCGCGCGCGTGCACGAACGCGTCGCGGGCCGCAGCGCGATGGTCGTGCTCGATTCGAACCATACCGCCGATCACGTGGCGCGCGAGCTCGCGCTCTACGCGCCGCTGGTGCGGCGCGGCTTCTTCCTGGTCGTGATGGATACCGCGGTCGAGTACGCCGACCCGGCTTCGATCGTCGATCGGCCCTGGGGACCCGGGCAACAACCCGATGACCGCCGTCGACGCGTTCCTGGCGACGCGAGCCGCGCTTCGTCGTCGACGAGGAGTACGACGCCAAGCTGCTGTTCACGGTCGCCCCGCGCGGCTACTTGCGCGCGACGGGCGATCCCGACCCGGCGTGACGACCAGCCGAGCGCCGCGCGAGGACGATCTCGCCGCGTTGGCTGCCCTGCGCAACGACGCATCGACGCAGTACGCGCTGCTGGCGTCGCCGCGGCCCAATACGCTCGACGACGTGCGCGCTTGGGTCGCGCGGCGCGCGCAGGATCCGGCCGCGCTCTTTGCGGTGGTCGCCGATGAGACCGATGCGGCCGTCGGGTTCACGCAGGTGGTGGGAATCGACGAGCGCAGCCGCCACGGCAGCTTCGGAATCGCGATCGCACCGGGTCACCGCGGCCGCGGCCACGGCCGGGCCGCGATCGAGCACGTCTTCGCCGCCGCGGGCTCCGACGGGCGGCTCGACAAGCTCGTGCTGCACGTCGCGACCGATAACGCGGGCGCCTGGTCGCTGTACCGTTCGGTCGGCTTTCGCGACGTCGGCGTACACCGCCGGCACTATCACGGCCCCGACGGCTGGCACGACGTCGCGGTGATGGAATACTTCGTGCGGGAGCCGGCATGAAGACCGTCGTCGTCCTGCAGCCGCAGTTCTTTCCGTGGCGCGGCGTGTTCGAGCAGATCCGGTTGGCCGACGAGTTCGTGCACCTCGACGACGCGCAGTTCCAAAAGGGCGGCTTCACCAACCGGGTGCAGATCAAGACGCCTCACGGCCCGCAGTGGCTGACCGTTCCCGTCCTGCGCTCGGGGAAGCTCCCGCCGATCGCCGACGTCGAGATCGACTACACGAGTGCGCTGGCGCGAGAAGCACCTGCGCACCTTCGCGATGAGCTATGCGCGCGCGCCGTTTCTGGCAGCCGCGCAGAACATCCTCAGTGACGTGTACGCCCAGCGGCCGCGGACGATCGCCGAGCTCGATATCGACGCGCTCGAACGCTGCTGCGCCGCGCTCGAGTTGCACCCGCGCGTTCACCCGCGCGTCGTCGACGCCCGTCGACGGGGCGAAGACCGATCGGCTCGCCGCGCTGCTGGTGCCGCGCGGCGCGACCCGCTACGTCACCGGCTTAGGCGCGCTTGACTACCTCGACGCGCCGCACCTCGCCGCCGTGGGCATCGACGTGCGCGTGATGCAATACACGCGCCGTCCCTATCCGCAGCTCCACGGAGCTTTCGATCCGCACGTCTCGATCCTCGACGCGATCGCGAACTTGGGGCCGGCAGCGGCGTCGGTGCTCGAGTCGCCCGCGATTCCGTGGGCCGACGTCGCCGCCGCTGCGGCGCAGGTGGCCGGCTGATGATCGGGCCGGCGCCGGTCGCGACCCTGCGCGACAACTTCGACCGGGACGGCTTCGTCGTACTGCGCGAATGGCTCGAGGTGGAGCGCGATCTGGCGCCGTTGCAGCGTGAGCTGGGAATGCTGATCGAGCACGCCGCGCGCGCCTGCGGCGCACGTTATGCCGTGCCCGACGATCCGGCCGAGTTCGATCGCGACTATCTGGCGCTGGTCGCCGCGCATCCCGACGTTCAGCCGCTCGTCTACGACATGGCGAAGAACTTGGTGGCGTTTCAGCGGTTGATCGTCGACGAGCGTCTGGCCGGGTTGTATCGTGCCCTGCGGGGCACCGCACTGGCCGGAACCGCGCCGGGCTCGAACGGCGTGCGCATCGACCGTCCCGGCGACGACCGCCGTGCCGCGCCGTGGCATCAGGAGTTCCAATATCAGTTCCGCAGCTTGGACGGCGTCACGTTCTGGATCCCGCTCGTCCCGGTCGGCGCCGAGATGGGGCCGGTCGTCCTGGCGCGCGGCTCGCACCGCAGCGGCGTCGAGCCGTTGATCGACACCTCGGGCACCGGCGAAGCCGACATGGCGAACGGCGCGTACGGTGCGCTGCGGATCCCGGACGAAGCCACGATCCCGCAGCGCTACGAGCTGTGCGCACCGGAATCGCGGCCCGGCGACCTCTTCGCTTTCGATTTTCTCACCTTGCACGCCTCGGGCGCGAACGCCGGTACGCGCGCCCGCTGGACGGTGCAGATCCGTTATTTCAATTTCAGCGACCGCTACGGCGCGAGCATCCGCTGGATGGGCGGCCTCAAGCACGGGACGACGCTGACCGGCGCGAACGTGCTGCTGGCGCAGGCGCGGGCCGCCGCGCTGGGCCGATGACGAGCAGCGTCGCGGTGGCGCTCGCGTGCGTCGTCTGCGGCACGCCGAGCGGCGCGCCGGCCTATCGTCCACGACGGTGCCGCGTCGGTCTCGTCGACCGCCCGGCCGATTGCGGTGCCGACTGCGGTGTACGTGTGCGAGGTCTGTGCGCACGTGCAGACGCCGCCGGTCGGCGATTTGGGCGCCTACTACGACACCGCCTATAACGTTCACCTCGAGAGCGACGACGCCGACGACCTGTACGACGTGCGCGACGGCGTCCCGGTCTATCGTGCCGCAGCATCAGGCGACCGTCGCGCTGGAGAAGCTCGCGCTCGCGCCCGGCGCGTCGGTGCTCGACTACGGCTGCGGCAAAGGGATGTCGCTGCGCGCGCTGCTCGCCGCGCGTCCCGATCTCGACGGTGCGCTGTTCGACGTCAGCGACGCCTATCGCGCCGCGTGGGATGCGTTCGTCCCGCGCGCACAACCAAGCGGCGTACGCGACGCCGCCGGCGTGGGACGGGCGGTTCGACGCGGTGCTGTCGTTCTTCGCGCTCGAGCACGTCGCCGAACCGCGCGCGTTCTTGGACGCGCTCCGCCGGCTGCTGCGCCCCGGCGGAGCGCTGCATCTGACGGTGCCGAACGTGCGCCGCAACGCCGGCGACTTCATCGTCGTCGACCACGTCAACCACTTCATGCCGACATCGCTGCGTCGGCTGTTCGGCCAAGCCGGATTCGCCGACATCCGCATCGACGAGGACGCCCATGAGGCGGCATACGTCGTGAATGCGCGTCGCGCCGCCGGCGAGGCGGCCGCGTTCGAGGCGCCGTCCGAGGTCGCCGCATACGTCGGCGAGGCGCGCCGCTGCGCGAAGTTCTGGGTCGCCGCGAGCGAAGCGGTCATGCGGTTCGAGGCCGAACAGGCGCGCGGCCGCCGAGCAGCGATCTACGGCAGCGGTTTCTACGGCGTCTTCATCGCTAGCCGGCTCGCGGACCGTTCCAACATCGCCTACTTCCTCGACCGCAACCCGCACCAACAGGCGAAGAGCATCTTCGGATTGCCGGTAGTGGCGCCGGACGCCCTCGGCGACGAGATCGAGGTCGTCTACGTCGGCCTCAACCCCGCTCGCGCACGCGAGCTCGCAACAGGCATCCCACCGCTGCAACGCCGCGCGCGAACGTTCTTCTATCTGGCGTAGCCGCATGTCGTACCAGCCGGCGAGGCGACCGGGCGCTCGGAGGGCCGCGCCGGGCGGTCGATGGTGACGGCGTGGCCGCCGGGTGGTATAATCGGCGGGTTGCCCGGGGGAGACCTGAGGGCGCCAACTTCACCCGCCCGGAGGGCGGGGGTGCATGCGTCCATCACGGCGCCAGGGACGGCGGCGCGGAGCGCAGAGAGAGGTCCTCGTTTCATGGCGTCAGCCGTCACCATGCGCGCCCTGCTCGAGGCGGGCGTCCACTTCGGACACCAGACGCGCCGCTGGAACCCGAAGATGAAGCCGTACATCTTCCAAGAGCGCAACGGCATCTACATCATCGACCTGGGCAAGACGCTGGCGATGCTCAACGCCGTCTACGAAGAGGTCAAGCAGATGTCGCGCGAAGGCCGCGTGATTCTGTTCGTCGGCACGAAGAAGCAGGCGCAGGACGTCGTCAACGAAGAGGCCGAGCGCGCCGGGACGTTCTTCGTCAACCAGCGCTGGCTGGGCGGCACGCTCACCAACTTCGCGACGATCCAGAAGCGCATCGCGCGCCTGCGCGAGCTCGAAGGGATGCGCCAGCAAGGCACCTTCGATCTGCTGCCCAAAAAAGAAGTCTCGAGGCTGACCGAAGAGCTCGAGAAGCTCGAGAAGTTCCTCGGCGGCATCAAGGACATGCACCGTCTGCCGGACGCGATGTTCATCGTCGACCCGAAGAAAGAACGCATCGCGGTCCCCGAGGCGCAAGAAGCTGCACATCCCGATCATCGCCGTGATCGACACGAACTGCGATCCCGACGAGATCGACTACCCGATCCCGGGCAACGACGACGCGATCCGCGCGGTGCGCCTGATGGTCGGGAAGATCGCCGACGCGATCATCGAAGGCAAGACGGAGACGGAATCGTCGTACGACGCGGCCGACTACGAAGAGCAATACGCCGAACTCGGCGCGGCGGAACCCGCGGCGGCCGGCGCCTGAGCGGATACGACGTGAACACGGCGTACAAACCCACCGCCGACGACGTCAAGCGCCTGCGCGAAGACACCGGCGCCGGCATGATCGACGGCCGCAACGCGCTGGTCTAGACCGAGGGCGACCACGAGCGCGCCAAAGCGCTGCTGCAAGAACAAGGCCAAGCGAAGGCCGAGAAGAAGGCCGAGCGCACCGCCAACGAAGGGCTCGTCGGCTCGTACATCCACGCCGGCGGCAAAATCGGCGTGCTGGTCGAGATCAACTGCGAGACCGACTTCGTCGCGCGCAACGAGCACTTCAAGGACCTCGTGCGCGACGTCGCGATGCACGTCGCCGCGATGCCGCCGCAGTACCTCGACCGCGAGGCGGTGCCGGCCGACGTGCTCGCCGGCGTCAAGGCCGAGTTCGAGAAGACGGTTCCGGCCGGCAAGCCGCCCGAGCGTCGTCGAGAAGATCGTCCGGCAAGCTCAACAAGTGGTTCGAGGATCACGCGCTGCTCGAGCAGCCGTTCGTCAAGGACGACTCGAATCGGTCGGCGAGCTGGTCAACAGCGTGTCGGGCGTGCTCGGCGAGAAGATCCGGCGTTCGCCGCTTCGCCAAGTTCGCGCTCGGCGAAGATAACGTGACGGCCGGCGACGATATCGTGATCCACAAGCCGGCTTACGACCGCGTTCTGCTGAAGCTCTCGGGCGAGGCGTTCGCCGGACGCGGCGGCAGCGTCGACGTCGACACGACGACGGCGATGGCGCGCGAGATCGCGCAGTCCACGCCGACGGCGTCTGCACCGCGGTCGTCGTCGGCGGCGGCAACATCTGGCGCGGCAAGCCGCACGAGGCGGCCGGGATGGAGCGCGCCACCGCCGACTACATGGGCATGCTCGCGACCGTGATCAACGCGCTCGCGCTGCAGGACTCGATCGAGCGGATCGGCGTCCCGTCGCGCGTCCAGACCGCGATCGCGATGAACGCGATCGCCGAGCCGTACATCCGGCGCCGCGCGATGCGCCATCTGGAGAAGGGCCGCGTCGTGATCTTCGCGGCCGGCACCGGGAACCCGTACTTCACCACCGACACGACGGCCGCGCTGCGCGCGGTCGAGGTCGGCGCGCAGGCGATCCTCAAGGCCACCAAGGTCGACGGCGTCTACAGCGCCGACCCGTTCAAGGACCCGACGGCGACGCGCTTCGCCCACGTCGACTACCTGCGCGTGCTGGAGCTGGGGCTCGAGGTGATGGACAACACCGCGCTGACGCTGTGCATGGACAACGATCTGCCGATCATCGTGTTCGACATGAACGTCCCGGGCAACATCCGCCGCGTCGCGTTGGGCGAGGCCGATCGGGACGACGGTCTCGCGCAGTGCGGCGCGCGTCGCACGGCGAAGAGGTCGGCCATGCTGGATGACGTCTACCAAGACACCGAATCGAAGATGAACAAGGCGCTCGAGGCGACGCGCAGCGACTTCGCCTCGATCCGCACCGGCCGCGCCTCGCCGCCGCTGCTCGACCGCCTCCACGTCGAAGCCTACGGCTCGACGCGTCCCGCTCAAGCAGGTCGCGAGCGTCAACTCGCCCGACGGCCGCTCGCTGCTGGTCTCGGCGTTCGACAAGAGCACCGTCGGCGCGATCCGCAAGGCGATCGAGACGAGCGATCTCGGCCTCAACCCGAACGTCGACGGCGCGACGATCCGCCTGTCGATCCCGCCGCTGACCGAAGAGCGCCGCAAAGACCTGGTCAAGCTGATCAAGAAGAAATCCGAAGAGCACAAGGTCGCGGTCCGCAACATCCGCCACAAGGCGATCGACGACATGAAAGCGCTCGCAAAAGAGCGGGACGATCACCGACGACGAGATCAAGCGCGGCAGCGACCACGTGCAGAAGCTCACCGACAAGTACGTCAAGCAGATCGACGAGCTCGTCGGCGGCAAAGAAAAAGAGATCATGGAGGTCTGAGCTTTGAAGGTCAAACCTCGCCCTCGGGCGAATCCTACGAGACGTTCGTGCCGATCGACGTGCGGCGAATCCTACGGTCGGAGACCCGTGCGGCGACCCGGCGCGCCTGTGCAGAACCGGAATCGCTGCGATGAGCTCCGAAGACCTCGTGATGCTGCCGTGGGTGCCCGCGCGCCGGGCGCTTGGCGACCGGCCGCTCCGTTTTCGCGTGCTGGCGCCGCCGTATCCCGCGCTCGGCGTCGGCGCGCTGCGAGCGCTGCGCGTCGAGCCGCTCAGCGGCGAGCACGACGGTGCCTGGGAGCTGGTCGCCGGCTACGACCGCTACGAGCGGCTCTGACGTGGCGACGCTGCTGCAGCCGCCGCGCGGCGTCACGCTCGACGCGGCCCGCCTGCCCGCGCACGTCGCGATCATCATGGACGGCAACCGCCGCTGGGCGCGCGAGCGCCGGCTGCCCGCGATCGAAGGTCATCGCCGCGGCATCGTCGCGCTGCGCGAGGTCACGCGCGCCTGCAGCGACTGGGGCATCCCGATGCTCACCGTCTACGGGTTCTCGACCGAGAACTGGAAGCGCGACAAGACGGAGATCTCGCTGCTGCTCGACCTGTGCGTGTACTTCGCGCAGAACGAGCTCGCCGAGCTGCGCCGCAACAACGTGCGCGTGCACGTCATCGGCCACTACGAGCAGCTGCCGCCGGCGTCGAGCGACGCGCTCGACCGGCTGGTCGCGAAGACCGCCGGAAACACCGGTCTCGTCCTCAACCTCGCCGTGAACTACAGCGCGCGCAGCGAGCTGCGCGACGCGGTCGCGCGCATGATGCGCGACGTGCAGGCCGGCACGCTGCCGCCCGACGCGATCGAGGAAGACACGCTCGCGTCGTATCTCACCACCGCCGGCATGCCCGATCCCGACCTGCTGATCCGGCCCGGCGGCGAGTCGCGGCTTTCGAACTTCTTGCTCTATCAGGTGGCGTACGCCGAGCTCGTGATGCGCGACACGTTCTGGCCCGACTTCGGGCGCGACGCGTTCGCCGACGCGATCGCCGAGTATCAGCGCCGCCTGGATCGCGCGTGACCAGCGCCGCGTCCTCCGCGAGCGCCGCCACGGCGACGCCCGAGCCCAAGCCGCGGCCGGCGGTGAGCGTGCGCCGCATCGTGATCGGCGTGCTGCTCGCGGTCGTCGGCATCGGCGCCGTCGCTTGGCCGCGGGCGTTCACGTTGCTCGTGCTGGCGATCGCGACCGGCTGCCTGTGCGAGTTCGCCGGGCTCTCGGCGCGCAAAGGCCCGCCGCTCGAGTTCCCCGTCGCGATGGCGGCGGTGTGGGTCTACTTCATCCTCACGCTACTTCGGCCTGATCCACCGCTACGAGGGCATCCTGCTCGCGGCGACCGTCATCGTCGCGCTCGCGACGGCGACCTTCACCGCCGATTCGGGGTACTTCGCGCGCAGCGGCTACACGCTGCTCGGCGTGCTCTACATCGGCAAGCTGCTGACGTACTTCATCGCGATCCGCGCGCTGCACGACGGCGCCGTGTGGACGGTCTGGATCATCTTCATCGTCGCGTTCACCGACATCTTCGCGATGCTGGTCGGCACGCGCGTTCGGCCGCACCCGCTCACCCGGCTCTCGCCGAAGAAGACGGTCGAAGGCGCGGTCGGCGGGCTTCGTCGCGGCGCTGGTCGCCGGCGCGGCGATCGCGCTCGTGCCGTGGGTGCACGTCGCGTGGTGGCAGGGCTCGATCGTCGCGGCGATCACGTCGCTCGCGGCGCAGGCCGGCGACCTGGTCGAGAGCGCGCTCAAGCGCGACGCCGAGGTGAAGGACGCCGGCTCGCTGATCGCCGGCCACGGCGGCGTGCTCGACCGCTTCGACTCGTACATCTTCGGCGGCATCGCGTTCTACTTCGCGCTGTACGTGATCGGCGTGATCTCGCAGTACCGCTTGGTGAACGCATGAAACGGCGCGTCGCGATTCTCGGCTCGACCGGGCAGCATCGGGACGCAGGCGCTCGACGTGATCGCGCGCCATCCCGAGCGGTTCGAGGTCGTCGGGCTCGCGGCGGGCCGCAACGTCGATCTGCTCGCCGAGCAGGTCGGAGCGTTTCGCGCCGCGCGTCGTCGCCGACGTCGCGCGACGGCGCCGGGCGGCCTGCACGCGGTCGCCTGCGAGTCGGGCGCCGACATCGTGCTCGCGGCGACCGACGGTGCGGTCGCGTTCGACGCGGTGTTCGCCGCGGTCGACGCCGGCATCGACGTCGCGGTCGCCAACAAAGAGCTCATCGTCGCGGCCGGCGAGCTGCTGGTCGCAGCACGCCGCGCGCAGCGGCGCGCAAGCTGCTGCCGGTCGACAGCGAGCACTCGGCGATCTTTCAGTGCCTGCAAGGCGCGCCGCGCGAGCGCATCGCCGCGATCGTCCTCACCGCCTCGGGCGGCCCGTTCTGGGAGCGCACGCGCGAGCAGATGCGAGCGCGACGCGTCGACGACGCGCTCGCGCACCCGACCTGGCAGATGGGCGTGAAGAACACGATCGACTCGGCGACGCTGATGAACAAGGGCCTCGAAGTCATCGAGGCCGCCAAGTGGTTCGGCGATCCCGGGCGAACGCGTTCAGGTCGTCGTCCACCGCACGTCCGTCGCGCACGGCTTCGTCGTCTTCACCGACGGCAACGTCGTCGGCCAGTTGCGCGCGCCCGACATGCGCCTGCCGATCGGCTACGCGCTGGCCTACCCGGACCGGCTCGACGACGGCCGCGCCCCCGGCGACCCGATCGAGGCGCTGGGCGGCAAGCACGGGGCGGCGCTGACCGCGCTCGCCTTCGAGCGGCCCGACCCGGGCCGGTTTCCGTGCCTGGGCTTGGCCTACGAGGCCTTGGCCGCCGGCGGGACGGCGCCGGCCGTGCTCTCAGCGGCGAACGAGGTTGCCGTGGCAGCATTCGTAGCGGGTGAGATCTCGTTCGGCGACATCCCCGTTTGCATCGAAACGGCGCTCGACCGGGTCGCTAAGGACAACGTGAGCCTCGAGGCCGTCCGTGACGCCGACCGCTTGGCCCGTATCGAGGCCCAAGCGTTCGCCTCCGACCGCACCGCTAGGACCTTCCGGAGCACATGACCGCCGAACAGATCGTCGTCTTCCTGCTGATGCTCTCCGTCCTCGTGGTGCTCCACGAGTACGGCCACTTCTTGGTGGCGCGGCTGCGGCGTGCGGGTGACCGACTTCGCGGTCGGCTTCGGCCCGACGCTGCTCGAGTGGACGTCGCCGCGCAGCGGCACGAACTACCGCCTCAACCTCTTGCCGCTCGGCGGCTACTGCCAGATGAAGGGCGAGGACGGAAAGTCGAACGAGGCCGAGCAGCAGCGCGAGTTCCGCACCGGCGAAGTCTTCGAGCACGACAACTTTCAGGCCAAGACGCCGCTCCAGCGGCTGGCGATCGTCGTGCGCCGGCCCGGTCGCGAACTTCATCGTCGCCTTGGTCATCCTGTTCGGCGGCGCGCTGGCGTTCGGCATCCCAGGCGACCTGCCGACGACGACGATCTATCAGCTGATCCCCGGACTTCCCGGCCGACCGCGCCGGGATGCGCGCGGGCGACCGCATCGTCTCGATCGACGGCCGCGCGATGCAGGACGGCAACGTCCTGGTCGACACGATCCACCGCTCGGTCGGCAAGCCGCTGCACGTGGTGTACGACCGCAACGGCCGCGGACGATGTCGGCCACGATGACGCCGATCGCGGCGCCCGACGGCAAGGCGGTCGGACACCTCGGCTTCCCGCCGCTGCCGGCGATGCACCGCGTCGGGATCGGCGACGCTTGGTCCGTACTCGTGGGACCAGTTCACCGGCGTGATCGCCCAGACGCTCGGCGTGCTCGGCGACGCTGGTCACGCACCCGGCGACGGTCGCCGGCCAGGTGCAGGGTCCGATCGGGATGGCGCGCGTCTCGGCTCAGGCGCAGGAGTTCGGCCCGTACATCTTCCTTTCGCTGGCGGCGATGATCTCGATCTCGCTCGGCATCTTCAACTTGCTGCCGATCCCGGCGCTGGACGGCGGCCGCGGCGTCTTCATCCTGGTCGAGATGCTGCGCGGCCGGCCGGTCGATCCGGAGAAAGAAGCGCTGGTCCACGTCGGCGGGTTCGCGGTGCTCATCGCGCTGATGATCGCGGTCTCGTTCCACGACGTCACGGCGGCGATCGCCGGCCGTTCCGTTTTCTAGGGTCTCTGGTACGATAGCAGCGATGATCCGCCTGCGCCGCCAGACCAAGGCCGTGCTGCTCGAGAACAAGTCGAGCTGGTCGAAGGACGCCAAGAAGGTCTGGATCGGCGGCGACCACCCGATCGTCGTGCAGTCGATGACGACGACCGACACGGCCGACGCCGACAAGACGCTCGAGCAGGTCTACGGCCTGGCGATGGCCGGCTGCGAGGTCGTGCGCGTCACCTGCCAGGACGTGCGCGATGCGGCCGGTCTGCCGGCGATCGTCGCGCGCTCGCCGGTGCCGATCGTCGCCGACGTCCACTTCGACCACCGCATGGCGCTGGCCGCGATCGAGGCCGGCGTCGCGAAGCTGCGGCTCAACCCGGGCAACATCACCGACCCGGTCAAGACGCGCGAGGTCGTGCGGCTCGCGGTCGAGCGCGGCACGCCGATCCGCATCGGCGTCAACATGGGCTCGCTGGCGCGCGACCTCGAGGAGAAGCTCGGCCACACGCCGGAGGCGCTGGCCGCGTCGGCGCTGCGCCACGTCGAGATCCTCGAGGACCTCGGCCACACCGACATCATCATCTCGGTCAAGGCGCACGACGCGGTCACCACGATCTACTCGTACCGGCTGCTGGCCAAGCAGCTCGACGAGCGCGGCACGCCGTATCCCGCTCCACCTCGGCGTCACCGAGGCCGGGCTTGCCGCGCGACGGCACGATCAAGTCCTCGATCGGCCTGGGCGTCCTGCTGTTCGAGGGGATCGGCGACACGCTGCGCGTCTCGCTGGCCGCCGATCCGGTCGAGGAGGTCCCCGTCGCCTGGGGGATCCTCAAGGCGCTCGGGCTGCGCGAGAAGGGCTTCGACATCACCGCCTGCCCGTCGTGCGGCCGGGCCGAGATCGAGGTCGTCGAGCTGGCTCGGATGGTCGAAGCGATCGCCAAAGAGTACACCGCGCCGGTCAAAGTCGCGGTCATGGGCTGTGTCGTCAACGGCCCCGGCGAGTCGAAGATGGCGGATGTCGGGATCGCCGGCGGTAAAGGCAAGGGCGCGATCTACCGAAAGGGCGAATTGGTGGGGACCTTCCCCGAGGCCGACCTGCTCGGCCGCCTGCGCCTCGAGATCGAGAAGGTCATCGCCGACCAGTACCCGGACTACCTGCACGAGATCAACCGTGAACCGACTGCTGTCTAAGCTCGTCCCGAGCGGACGACTGATCGTAGCCACCGCCGTGACCGCCCTGGTCGCGTCGCTGGCGCTCGCGCTGTCGACCCCGGCGACGATCAGCGTCGACGGCCAGCGGCTCGCCTCCGACGTCGCGCCGGTCACGACGCCGGGCGGCGCCTACCTTCCGCTGCGCGCCGTCTCCGACGCCGCCGGGCGCGCACGACGTACGATGCGAGCAGCGGCCAGATCACCGTCCGGCGCGGCACCGACGTTCTCGTGATGCGCGCTCGGCACGACCGCCGCGAACCTGAACGGTCACCGCGATCACGCTCGCGCAGCGCGCCGTTCACCGTGCGCGGCCGCATGCTGGTCTCCAGCGCGACGATCGCCAGCACGTTCGGTTCGATCGTCCGCTACGACGTGCGACACGACCGCGTCGATCGTTCGCACGCCGGGCGTTGTGGTCGCCGGCGCCGCCGACGACGAACCGTAGCCGGATCACCGCGCATCACGCCGCCGATCGCGAGTACCGCCCGGCTTGATTCTGGCGGCGTGCGCGTTGAACTGCAGAGTACTTCGCGCATTTCTACAGTCATGATATCGCGCCGTGGCTGGTAAGGTGGTTGCCGGCGTCGTCGCCGATGCTGTGCCGTCGCGGTGCTCTTCGAACACTCGCCTATCAGCGCGCAGACACGCGACGTGGGGCGCGTCGGGTTACATGCCGGGATGGCGGACTCTTAGACGCTTACGCGATCTTCGTAGCGAGCCTGCTGCTCGCGGATCCGGGCCGGGAGTGGGCGGGAGCTGGCGCTTGCAAAAGGTTCGCAGGCCGTGACGAGTGCGCCATCGCGTGCGATCATGGTGATCTTTTTGATCGCGCGGCCCACGCCGACCCGACCCGAACCGCGCGGCGATCCATGAATGGGCGGGCCGAGGGTCGTCGAGCCGCGCTCAGCGCGTTGGCCGTCGTTCGGGTACGAAAACAGCGTACGCGTTGGAGATTGGGCATGGACTTTGGGAAGGTCACGCGCCGTCGCTTTCTGGTGCGAGGCGGCGCTGCCGACGATGCGGCCGCGGAGCGGGGCTCGGATCGCCGCGGTTGAGCGCGGCGGCGCGGCGGTCACTTCGGTGCCGGTGCTGCCGGCGGCCGGACCGGGCCCGGTCGCCGTGACGCTCGAAGGTCAACGGACGCGCGCACGCGCTGCGCATCGAGCCGCGCGTCACGCTGCTCGACGCGCTGCGCGAGCGGCTTGCGCTGACCGGGACGAAGAAGGGCTGCGATCAAGGGCATGCGGGGCGTGCACGGTGCTCGTCGACGGCCGGCGCGTCAACGCGTGCCTCACGCTGGCGATCGCGCCAGGGCAAGAGATCACCACGATCGAGGGGCTGGCGAGCGGCGGTCAGCTGCATCCGGTGCAGGCAGCGTTTCTCGAGTACGACGCGCTTCCAGTGCGGTTATTGCACGCCCGGGCAGATCTGCTCGGCGTCGGCTGATCGCCGAAGGCGAACGCGGTCCGACGCCGAGATCCGTCGAGTGCATGAGCGGCAACATCTGCCGCTGCGGCGCCTACACGAACATCGTCGCGGCGGTGAAGGCCGCCGCGGGACGCGCCTGATGCGCCCGTTCGCGTACGCGCGCGCACACGAGCGCGGACGATGCCGTCGCGGCGCTCGCGCAGATCCGCGCGCGGCTTCCTCGCCGGCGGCACGAACATCGTCGACCTCATCAAGCTCGACGTCGCGCAGCCCGGCACGCTGATCGACATCGCGCCCTGCCGCTCGCTGCGATCGAGGTCGCGCCCGACGGCAGCGTGCGGATCGGCGCGCTGGCGCGGATGAGCGACACCGCCGACCACGCCGCGGTGCGCGCGCGGCGCGCCGGCGGTCGCGATGGCGCTGAACCTGAGCGCGTCGGCGCAGCTGCGCAACATGGCGTCGATCGGCGGCAACGTGCTGCAGCGGACGCGCTGCGTCGTACTTCCGCGACGTCGCGCAGCCGTGCAACAAGCGCGCGGCCGGGCAGCGGCTGCAGCGCGATCGGCGGCGACGACCGCAAGATGGCGATCTTCGGAGCGACCGAGCGGTGCATCGCGGTGAACCCCGTCCGACTTCTCGCGTCGCGATGCTGACGACCGACGCGACGATCCACCTGCGCGGCCCCGCCGGCGACCGCACGACGCCGTTTCTGGGGCTTCCATCGTCTGCCCGACGACCCGGCGCGCGACACGAACATCGGTCGCGACGAGCTGATCACCGCGATCGAGCTTCACTCCGACCGCGCTGACGCGCAACTCGACCTACCTCAAGGTGCGCGACCGGGCGTCGTACGAGTTCGCGCTGGTCTCGGTCGCCGCGGCGCTCGACGTGCGCGACGGGACGATTCGCGACGCGCGCGTCGCGCTGGGCGGCGTCGCGCACGCACCGTGGCGCGCACGGCTGGCCGAGGCCGCGCTGATCGGTAAGCCGGCGGTCCGCGCGACGTTCGCGGCCGCCGCCGACGCCGAGTTGCGCGCGGCGAAGCCGCAGCGGCTCAACGCCTTCAAGATCGGCTTGACGAAGAACGCCATGGTTCGGGCGCTGGGCACGCTCGGAGGTGCGGCATGATCGGCGCACCGCTGACCCGCGTCGACGGCGTCGCGAAGGTCACCGGCGCGGCGCGCTATACCTACGAAGAGCCGGTCGCCGGCGTCGCCTACGGCGTCATCGTCACCAGCACGATCGCGCGCCGGACGCGTCGCGTCGATCGACGCCAAGGAGGCGCAGTCGCTGGCCGGCGTGCTGCTCGTGCTCACGCACGAGAACGCGCCGCGCGTGAAGGCCGACGCCGGCGACCGCAAGCTGCAGGTGCTGCAGGACGACGTGGTGTTCTACGACCGGCAGCCGGTCGCGCTCGTCGTCGCCGACACGTTCGAGCGCGCCACCGACGCCGCTTCGCGCGTGCGGGTGAGTTACGACCGCAAGACGCCGCGCGACGACGATGAGCTCGCCGGGTGCGCAGACCTACACGCCGCCGCAGGCGAACCAAAACCCGGCCGACACCACGCGCGGGGACTTCGAAGGCGCCTTCGCGACCGCGCCGGTGAAGCTCGACAACACCTACGTCACGCCGACCGAGTTCCACAACCCGATGGAGCCGCACGCGACGCTCGCGATGTGGTCCGGCGACCAGCTGACGATCTACGACGCGGCGCAGGGCGTCTTCTCGCGACGCGCGAGCATCGCGAAGATCTTCGGCATCCCGGACGACGACGTGCGCGTCGTGGCGAAGTTCGTCGGCGGCGGCTTCGGCTCGAAAGGCGGTACGAACCCGCACCACGCGCTGGCGGCGATGGCCGCCAAGGTGATGGGCCGTCCGGTCAAGATCGTGTTGACCCGCCCGCAGATGTTCGGCGGTTTCGGCAACCGGCCGCGCACCGAGCAGCGCGTGCGGATCGGCGCCGACCGCACGCGGCAAGCTCGCGGCGCTCGCTCACGACGTGCGTTCGCAGGGTTCGCGCTACGACGACTTCATCGAGAACGCCGCCGTCATCAGCCGCATGCTCTACGCCGTGCCGAATCAGGTCACGACGCACCGCGGCGTTCGCCACGACGTCGTGACGCCGACCTACATGCGCGCGCCCGGCGAATCGAGCGGCTCGTTCGCGCTCGAGTCCGCCATGGACGAGCTGGCGTACGCGACGGGTATCGATCCGCTGGAATTGCGGCTGATCAACTACGCCGAGAGCGATCCGCCAAGAGCAGAAACCGTGGTCGTCCAAGTCGCTGCGCCAATGCTACGCGCAGGCGGCGGAGCGTTTCGGCTGGTCCGGGCGCAAGGCGGCGCCGCGTTCGATGCGGACGCCCGACGGCTTGCTCGTCGGCTACGGGATGGCGTCGTCGACCTACCCGTCGAACCGCTCGTCGGCATCGGCCGACGCGACCATGCACGCGGACGGGAGCGTGCTGGCGACCAGCGGCGCCTGCGACATCGGCACGGGCGCGTATACCGCGTTCACCCAGGTCGCCGCCGAGGCGATCGGCGTGCCGGTCGCGCGCGTGCGCTTCGACCTGGGCGACACGCGGATGCCGCCGGCGCCGCAGGCGGGCGGGTCGCAGCTCACCGCCAGCGTCGCCAATGCGGTGCACGCCGCCGGCGTCGCCTTGCGCGAGAAGCTCGCGGCGTTCGCGACGGCCGATCGGAACTCGCCGCTGCACGCCCGGCGAATCGCCGACCTGGGGTTCGCCGGCGGCCGCGTGTTCGTGCGGGCGCAGCCGGCGATCGGCGAGAGCTTCGTCGCGATCGTTCGCCGCACGGGCCAGCCGTCGATAACGGCGCAGGCCGACGTGCAGCACGATCGCCGCATGAAGGGGCCGTATTCGTCGCACGCGTTCGGCACGCACTTCGCCGAAGTGCACGTCGACCCGGATCTCGGGACGGTGCGCCTGGCGCGCATGGTCAGCGCCTTCGCCGCCGGACACATCGTCAACGCGAAGACCGCGCGCAGCCAATTCCTGGGCGGCGCGGTGTGGGGCGTCTCGATGGCGCTGCACGAAGAAGCGCGGATCGACGAGCGCACCGGGCGCTACATGAACGCCAACCTCGAAAACTACCTCGTCCCGGTGAACGCCGACATCCCGTCGATCGAGATCATCCTGGTCGACGAGCAGGACGACCACGTGAACCCGCTCGGGATCAAGGGCATCGGCGAGATCGGCAACGTCGGCAGCGCGGCTTCGATCGCCAACGCCGTCTATCACGCCACCGGCAAGCGCATCCGCGACCTCCCGATCACGCCCGAAAAGCTCCTCGTGTCATCCTGAGACGAGAATGCCGTCGCGGAGGATGGGGACGGTGTCGAGGGTGTCGAGGGCGGCGCAGCGGGTGACGTCGCGCGCGAAGCCTTTCTGCGCGAGATGCTGCGCGTGGTCGGCGCTGGCGATTGCGTCGGCCAATCGCGCCGCGACGCCGCGGTAGAGCAGCGCCGCCGCGCGCGCGCCGTCGCGCAGCTCGACGTCCGCGATCGAGATCAGCAACGCATCGACGAGCGCGCCGGCGCCGATCGCGTCCTCGAGCGCGAAGCCGCCGCCTTCGCCGGCGCAGACGATCACGACGTCGCCGTATTCGTGCGCGAGAGCATCGGCTACCGCGGTGCGGTTCACCAGCGCGGCGGCTCGAACCGACACCGCCCCGCTGACGGCGCGCAGCGCGCGCGTTCCGTTGGTCGTCGTCATGATCAACGTCTTTCCGCCGACCGCATCGGGAGTGAACGACGCGGGCGAGTTGTCCAGATCGAAGCCCTCGATGCGCACGGCGTCCTGCTCGCCGCAGAGCAGGACCCGGTCGCGGCCGAGCCGCTGGCTGAGCGCGATGGCGCCGGCGGGGTCGCCGACCGGGATCACTCCGGCCGCGCCGCTGCGCAGCGCGGTGGCGATCGTGGTGGTCGCGCGCAGCACGTCGACCACCGCGACATGGGCGTCGCGCACGACCTCGGCCGGCCAGGGCGGCCCCAGCAGGACCTCGATCGATCGGCTCACAGCCTCCTCCGGTACTCCGTCCGGGGGCGGCGTGCCTGTGCTCGGAGTCGTTCCGTGACGCACGTCGAAACGCATCGCCGTGGTGGCAAGCGGCGACGGCGCGAGCGCGAACGTTCTCGATCTCGTGGTTCAGGCGCTGCCGCACCTGCGCGGCGGCCTGGGCGAAGACTCGGCGACCTTCACCGCGCGGCTGTTGTACGAGAACCTCGGCTTGGACGCTTGCGCCGTGGTCGACACCGAGCGCGTCCTGGCGTACGTCGGCCGCGGCGAAGACCACCATCTCGTCGGCGGCCCGTCGCTTACCGGGCTGACACACCGAGCCATCGCGACCGGTCAGCCGTCGACCGCGCGGACCCGCGAAGAGATCGACTGCCCGGTCCCGGGTTGCCCGCTCACCTCGGTGACGATCGCTCCGTTCGTCGTGCGCGGCGCGGCGGTCGGCGCGCTCAAGCTCTACCGGGCCGGGACGCCGATCGCCGAAGACGACGAACGCGTCGCGGTCGGCCTCGCGCGGGTGTTCTCCGTTTCGCTCGAGGCGGCCGAGCTCGATGCGCGTTCCGCGCTCGTCACGCAGGCCGAGCTCGACGCGCTGCGCGCCCGCGTCTCGCCGCACTTTCTGTTCAACACCCTCACGACGATCGCGGCGCTGACGCGAACCGACCCGGGCCGCGCGCACGATCTGGTGGTCGATTTCGCGGAGTACTTTCGCGACTCGCTCGCGCAACACGCCGAGTTCGTCTCGCTCGACGAAGAGCTCGAGCACGTCGAGCAGTACCTGCGCTTCGAGCACGCGCGCTTCGGCGAGCGGCTGCGGGTCGCGTTCGAAGTCGATCCGCGCGCGCGGCTGGCGTTCGTCCCGGTGCTCTCGGTGCAGCCGCTGGTGGAGAACGCGATCATGCACGGGCTCGCGCCCAAAGGCGGCGCCGGGACGGTGCGCGTGATCGCGCATCCCGACGCCGCCGGGACCGCGATCTCGGTCAGCGACGACGGCGTCGGCTTCGCGCCCGACCGGCGTCCGCGCGCCAACGGCAACGGCATCGGTATGGACAACGTCAACCAGCGGCTGACCAAGCTGTTCGGTCCGGCGAGCGCCCTGCGCATCGCCGGCGCGCCCGGGCGGCGGGACGATCGTCAGCTTCCACGTCCCGGCCCACGTCCCGGCGGCCGCGCGGTGAGCGGCGCGGCGGTCCGGGCGCTGGTCGTCGACGACGAGCCGCTGGTGCGCAGCGAGCTGGTGTACGCGCTCGGCAAGGTGGCGGATGACATCGAGGTGACCGAGGCGCCCGACGCGATCGAGGCGTTGCGCGAGCTCGCCGCCGCGCACTACGACGTGGTCTTCCTGGACATCAACCTGCCGGGCCTCAATGGGCTTGGAGGCGACCCGCGTGATCAACGCGCTGCCGGCGGCGCCGCAGGTCGTGTTCGTCACCGCGCACGACACGCATGCCGTCGACGCGTTCGAGCTCGCGGCCTTCGATTACGTCGTCAAACCCGTCTCGCAGGCTCGGCTAGCGCGCACGGTCGAGCGGCTCAAGGCGCTGCTGCAGACTTCCGCTGCGGCAGCGGCGCCCGCGAACGGGGCGCTCGCCCGCGTCGCGCTCGAGGACGGCGATCGCACGCGGCTGGCCAAGGTCGCCGAGATCCGCTACGTGCAGGCCAACGGGCACCTGGTCACGGCGCGCCTGTTCGACGGCTGACTTGCGCTGGAAAGGTTCGCTCGCCGAAGCGGCGGCGCGGCTCGAACCCGCCGGATTCCTGCGCGTGCACCGCGCGTATCTGGTCAACCCCGAACGCGTCGTCGAGGTCGAACCGTTCTTCGGCGGTTCGTACCTCCTGCGCGTCGACGACAAAGCGCGCAGTGAAGTCCCTGTTTCGCGCAACTATCTCCCCGCCGTCCGCAAAGCCCTCGGCCTGTAGTATTCCGCCGTCGCTACGCTTACCCAGGGCGGTCAATGGAACAGGCGAGGGTCGAAGACCACCGGTTCGGGACTGCCGATGATGCGAAGTTCGCTGAAGCGCGGGTGAACCGGGTTCACCAGAAGGTTGTACTCCTCGGGCACGACCGCCGAAGGGACGCGGAGTGCGAGCGACCGCTGCGCACGAATCCAAGCGTCGCCGATGATGCGCGAGTTCCAGCGGGGGCGGCATACTGCGCCAATCGGGCGGTAACCGGTCGGCCTTGAGCTTCTCGACTGCGTCATTCGGGATCTCAGCCTCAACGAAGACATAGTCGGAAGGGGCCCGCAGGCGATCGATGTGGACCAGGATCTCCAACTCTGCGAGAGAGCGGGACGATGCCGCGTATGCGACTCGTGTTCCGCGGCTATTCCAACGAGCGCCGCCACGCGCAGAGCCGATGCCGCCAAATGCGGCCGCTGCAAAGGGCGCCCGCGTCAGGCGCCAGATTCGCAACTTATGCGACTCCCCCGTACGCGATCGCATAGAGGGACTCGATCACCGCGTCCGTTCCGACCTCGGTGTCCAGCATGGCGATGGGCGTCTCGCCGCCCAGGTAAACGTTCGCCACGCGTAGCCACGCAATCGCTTTGCGCTCGTCGCCGATCAACTCGATCGCGAGGTCTGCAATACGCGCCAGCCGATAGGCGCGGTCGGCCTCGGTCGGCGAGAGCGCCGCCCTCCCTTGCTCCTTGCGAATGACGGTCCGTTCGCCGGCGCCCAAGACGCGCGATACATCGGCAATGGTCAGTCCCAAGCGTTTCCGCACATCGCGCAGGGTTTTCCCACTAACTCCGCCCTGTGTCACCCTGTCGCGAACGCTCCCAATCTTGGTCGCTCCGACCAACTGCGTGCGGAGCGAACTGAAGACCGGGGCGGGCGGGGCTGATCGTCCGCGCGCGGATGGTTGCTTTGGCACCTTGCCTGCTGCCATATGGCCTAATTATATGGTGGTCGACACCTGGCGTCAAACGGTTTGAGGTCCAGAATCGTTGTTTGGACCCGCGCGAGCGGCGCGTGCGGTCAGAACGGCTGGTTCGAGGGTGACCTGTGCTTCGAGGGGGCGATTGTTGAGGAAGTGGTCGAGGTTGCGGTCGAGGAGGGCGAGGATGCGGCGGGCCGGGACGTCGCCGCCGTAACCGGCGACGTGCGGGGTGACGATGACGTTGGGCATCGTCCAGAGCGGGTCGCCGGGGGGCAGAGGTTCGGGGTCGGTCACGTCGATGGCGGCCCCGCCGAGGCGTCCCTTCGCGAGTGCATCGCGCAAGGCGGCGGTGTCGACGATGCCGCCGCGCGCGATGTTCACCAGCATGGCGTGCGGGCGCAACGCGGCGAGAGCAGGCGCGTCGATGAGCTGCCGCGTCGTCGCGTCGAGCGGTACCGCGACGATGACGGCGTCGACGCGCGCGAGAACGTCGTGTAGCTGCGTGACGGGCGCGCTCTCGTCGGCGAGCGGGACCGCGCGGCCGCTCCGCGTGACGGCGACGACGCGCGCGCCGAACGCCCGGAGCCGAACGGCGATCTCTCGGCCGATGTTTCCGAAGCCCAGAACCGCCACGGTCGCGTCGTTGAGCGTGCCGATCCGCGGCGCGACCGACTGGTCCCAGGTCGACGTCGCGGCGTGCGCTTGCATCGCGGGGAAGGCGCGAACGAGCGCGACCAATGACGCCACGGCGTGCTCGGCGACCGTGGGCGCATAGGAGTCGCCCGCGTTGGTGATCGCGAGCCCGGCGGGAATGCCGTGCGCGACGAGCGGATCGTAGCCCATCGTCAAAACCTGCAGCCAGCGCAGCCGGGGCGCGCACCGCGCGAGCACCGGTACGAGCTCGGCATCATAGTAGGCCGGCCAGAGCCACAGCGCGTCGGCGTTGGTGAGCTCGGCGTGCAGGGCCTCGGCGTCCGCAGCGACGACCGATTCCACCCCGTGACGGTCCGCGACGGCGGTGAGCCGTTCGGCAAGGATAGGGGTCCGGACCACGATGCGCATCGTCCTCCGGTGCAGCGAGCCGCTCGCTGCATCCTGCGCGCCGCGAGGCTGCGCCGATTGGGTACAAGCGAACCGCTGTCGCCCGAGGAGGTACGCGAATGCCGCGCAAGGGTCACGTTTTCACCGCCAAGGAACACCGCCAAGTCGAGCACGTCAAAGAGAGCGAAGAACGGCGCGGCATGTCGCCGGCCGAAGCCGAAGGGGTCGGTTATGCGACCGTCGTGAAGCACAGCGGCGGCAAGCACCTGTTCAGCGCGAAGGAGAAACGCCAAGCCGAGCACATCGCCGAGAGCGAGGAAGAGCGCGGCGTGGCGCCCGATGAGGCCAGGAACATCGGCTACGCGACGGTGGTCAAACACAAGGGCGAAGCGTAAGTTCGCGATGTCGCGCTGGTATTGGCTCTTGATCGTCCCGTTCGTCGCGTTGCTGGCGCCGGTCTACTTGAAGACCGAGCCGGCGCTGGGCGGCTTTCCGTTCTTCTATTGGTATCAGTTCGCGATCCTGATCGTCAGCGCGGTCCTGACCTGGATCGTGTACCGTGAGACGCGGAAGACGCGGCCATGATCGACGGCGTCGCGCTCGCCGTCTTCATCCTGTTGTTCGCCTTCGTGACGGTGCTCGGGTTCTACGCCGCGCGGTGGAACCGTGCCGACCTGAGCAGTCTCAACGAATGGGGTCTCGGCGGGCGCCGCTTCGGCGCCCTCATCGTCTGGTTCTTGCTCGGTGGCGACCTCTACACGGCGTACACCTTCATCGCGGTGCCCGCGCTGATGTTCGGGGCCGGCGCCACGGGCTTCTTCGCGGTGCCGTACACGATCATGATCTATCCGATGGCGATGATCGTGCTCCCGCGGCTCTGGGCCGTCTGCCATCGGCACAATTGGATCACGCCTGCCGACTTCGTGCATGGCCGCTACGGCAGCCGCGGCCTCGAGCTCGCGGTGGCGCTCACCGGCCTGCTGGCGACGATGCCGTATATCGCGCTGCAACTCGTCGGCATCCAAGTCGTCCTCGCGACGATGGGAATCACCGGGACGGGGATCATGGCCGACGTTCCGCTGGTCGTCGCGTTCGTCATCCTGGCGGCCTACACGTACACGAGCGGCCTGCGGGCGCCCGCGATGATCGCGATCGTGAAGGACACGCTGATCTACATCACCGTCATCGTGGCGGTGATCGTGATCCCGATCAAGCTCGGCGGCTACGGCCACATCTTCGCGGCCGCGCAAGCTGCGCTGGCCGCGCATCCCAAGCCGGCCTCGATCGTCGTCGCCCCGGCGGCGTTCGGCGCCTACGCATCGCTCGCGCTGGGTTCCGCGTTCGCACTGTTCCTCTACCCGCACAGCATTACCGGGGTGTTGAGCTCGCGCAACGGCGACGCCATCCGGCGTAACGCGGCGTTCCTGCCGGCCTACAGCCTGATGCTCGGGCTCATCGCGCTGCTGGGCTACATGGCCTTGGCCGCCGGCATCTCGACCAAGACCACCAGTCTCGCCGTGCCGCTGCTCTTGAAAGCGATGTTCCCGTCGTGGTTCGTCGGCGTCGCGTTCGCGGCGATCGCGATCGGAGCGCTCGTGCCGGCGGCGATCATGTCGATCGCGGCGGCGAACCTGTTCACGCGCAACGTGTGGGTGCGCTACGTGCGTCCCGGGACGACCGAAGCCCAGGAGTCCGGGATCGCAAAGATCACCTCGCTGGTGGTGAAGCTGGGCGCGCTGGCGTTCATCATCTTCATCCCGCTCCAGTACGCGATCAACCTGCAGCTGCTCGGCGGCGTCTGGATCTTGCAGACGCTGCCGGCGATCGTGTTCGGACTGTACACCCGCTGGTTCCACGCGCGAGCGCTGCTCGCTGGATGGCTGGTCGGAATGGTCGCGGGCACGGCCATGGCGGCCTCGCAAGGTTTCGCCTCGATCTACTCGCTGCACGTCTTCGGCGCGGTCTGGCCGGCATACGCGGCGGTGTACGCATTGATCGCGAATTTGGTCGTGGCCGCGGTTCTCACCCCGGCGTGCGACGCGCTGCGGCTGCCTCGCTCCGACGACGCGGTGACCGCGGGCGACTTCGAGGACCGTGGACTGGACGCCGTACCGATAGCCGCATCATAGGATCCGTCGGACACGAGCGGCCGGGGGGACGACGACGGGGGCTTGCGAACCGGGCCGGGATGTCGTTCGCCTCGCAGCTGTTCGCCACCAGCTCCGTCGACAAGTTGCGCGAAGTCTCCAAGAGCAAGACGCTGCGCCGGGCGCTCACCGCGAAGGATCTGGTCGCCATCGGGCTGGGGACGATGATCGGCGGCGGCATCTTCACCACCATCGGGACCGGCGTCAAAGGCGCCGGTCCCGCCGTCATCATCGCCTATCTGCTCGCCGGACTGACCTCGTTCTTCGCGGCGCTGTGCTACGCCGAGCTGGGCGCGATGGTCCCCGTCGCCGGCAGCGCGTACACGTACACCTACGCGACGCTGGGCAAACTCTTCGCCTGGATCATCGGCTTCGCGCTGATCTTCGAGTACGGGATCAGCGCCGCTCCGGTCGCCCAGCAGTTCTCGGCGGCGATGCAGGACGTGCTGCACGACATCGGCGTCGCCGTGCCGGCCTGGGCCCAGACCTCCAACCTGGTGATCCACGGGCCGTGGTGGCAGCCGGCGTCGTACGACCTCGCCCACTCGCAGTGCGACGTCGTCGGCGCACTCTTCGTGCTCGGACTCTCGGTGCTGCTCTCGATCGGTATCCGCGAGTCGGCGACGACGAACAACATCTTCGTCGTGCTGAAGATCTCGGCGCTGGTCGTGTTCGTCATCGCCGGGGCGCTGCTGTTTCACGCCGCGAACTTGCACGACTTCGCCCCGCACGGCTGGGGCGCGATGGTGCCGTTCGGCGGCACGGCCGAGTCCGACCAGCCGTACGGGATCATCCCGATCTCCGCGTTCGTGTTCTTCAGCTACATCGGCTTCGACACCGCGACGACGACGGCCGAGGAGTGCAAGAACCCGCAGCGCGACGTGCCGCTGGGCGTGATCGGCGCGCTCGGCGATCGGGACGGTCATCTACTGTGCGACGGCGATCGTGCTCGTCGGCGACGTGCCCTGGGCGCAGGTGGCGCTCAAGAACCCGCTGGTGGCCGCACTCGCCCCGCTGCACCAACCGGTCCTGACCTGGATCATCACGCTGGGCGTGCTCGCCGGCACGACGAGCGTCGCGCTCTCTTCGCTGCTCGGTCAAACGCGGATCTTCTACGTGATGGCGCGCGACAAGATGCTGCCGCCGGCGGTGGCGAAAATTCACCCGCGCTTCAAGACGCCGGTGCGCACGACGATGATCACCGGCGTCGCCGTCGCGGCGCTCACGCTCATCGTCCCGCTGACCGAACTGCTGAATCTGGTGAACATCGGTACGCTGCTCGCCTTCACCGTCGTCTGCGCGGGCGTGCTCTACCTGCGACGGCGCAAGCCGAATCTGCCGCGCAGCTTCCGCGTGCCGTTCGTTCCGCTCTTTCCGATCCTCGGGATCGCCTGCTCGGCGTTTCTGGCCGTTTTCGGCCTCTCCCGCCAGACCTGGACCTGGTTCATCGGCGCGCTGATCGTCGGGCTGATCTTTTTCTTCTCGTACGGGTTCCGCACGTCGAACCCGGACGAGATCGAGTACGTCGAGGAGCCCGAGTCGCTGGAGATGGCCTGAGGCGACCGATGAGCGGCGCGGGATACGTGAGGCGCTCGCAGCGCACCGTCTACGAGAACCCGTGGCTGCGCTTCGAGGCGCACGAGATCGTCCATCCGAACGGAGCGGCCGGCGAGCACGGCGTCGTCGCCACGCCGCCGGCCAGCGCGGTCGTGCTGATCGACGGCGACGAGGTGCTGCTCGTGCGCCAAGCGCGCTTCGCGATCGACCGCGTGGTGCTCGAGGTCGTCAAAGGCGGCCGTCACGCCGGCGAGGACGCGCTGGCGTGCGCGCAACGCGAGGCGCGCGAAGAAGCCGGTGTCGTGGCGGCCCGTTGGCGATCGCTCGGCTTCACCTACGAGATCCCTTCGGTCGTGCAGGAGCCGGTCGCGCTGTTCCTCGGCGAGCAGCTCACGCCGGCGCCGCTGCCGCCGGAGGCGGTCGAACGGATCGAGGTCGTGCGGATGCCGTTCGCCGGCGCGCTCGCGGCGTGCGCCGACGGCCGCATCGACGATGCCGTCACTGCCGTCGCCTTGCTGCGCGCGCGACACGTCCTGGAGCAGCGCGGATGAAGAAGAAGGCGAACGATTCCGGCACGCGCCTGCGCAAGCGCGCGCTCACGTTTCCCGGCGCCTGGGAAGATCACCCGTGGGGTGATACTTGCGTGAAGGTGGGCAAGAAGATCTTCGCGTTCTTCGGCGAGACGACGCTGACGCTCAAGCTCGCCGAAGCGCACGAGGCGGCGATGTCGGTGAAGGGCGCCGTTCCGACGGGATACGGTATGGGAAAAGCCGGCTGGGTTACGATGCCGCTCGACACGGATCTCCCGCCGCTGGAGATCCTGTACGACTGGCTCCAGGAGAGCTATCGGATCGTCGCACCAAGAAGCTCAGCGCGCAGCTGGACGAGGGCGCGAACGGCTAGAGCTTCGTCGGCCCCTGGAGCTTCTGGACGCTTTCACCGTTACCGAGCCACAGGTTGCCACTCGGAACTCTCGCCGCTGAATGCGGCCTTGAGGCTCGCGCCGAGCACCTTGGTGTAGAACCGGTGCGTCGCGGCGGCGTCGAAGCTCGGGTGGGCGACGTGGTCGATCAGGCTATCACTCCGTCACTGAGAAGGCGTCGTGGCGTCAGGCGGTCCCGTCTTGGCGCTCCACTGGTGCTCGGGCTGCTCGAGCGCGTGGTTGATCCAGCGCGACCACACGAACAGCGCGTCCGAAAGCCGGTTCACGTAGCGCAACACGTCCGGCGCGATCGGCTCGGCGTCGCGCAGCGTGAACAGCAACCGCTCGGCGCGGCGACACACGGTGCGCGCTTGGTGCAGAAATGCACCCGGGTACGACCCGCCCGGCAAGATGAAGTTCGCCAGCGGTTCGAGGTCGCGCTGAGCGCGATCGATGGCGCGCTCGAGCGCCGCGGCGTCGCTCGCACCGATCAGCGGCATTCCCTCCCAGCGGTCGGCGGGGAGCGTCGCGAGATCGCTGCCGAGATTGAACAAGGCATCCTGCGTCCACGCCAGCCACGCATCGAGCTCGCGTGCGACCTCGTGCGCGTGATGAATATCCTGCACCGGGCGCGTGCGCAGAACGTCGGTCAGCGCGGTCCGAGCGAGCCCGATCACCGACGAGAGCTCGTCGATCGTCCCATACGCCTCGATCCGCAGCGCGTTCTTCTTGACGCGCTGACCGCCGACGAGGCCGGTCGTACCATCGTCGCCGGTGCGGGTGTAGATGCGTGTGAGCTTGGGCATGGCTCGCGCCATTCGGCGACGGAAACGAGCACCATCCCGTCGAGGCAACCGGTGCGGGACAGGACGGCCGCCGACCTGGGCGAACCCCGGCCGATTGGTCATGGAACGCATCCCGTCGAAGAACGCCGACCTTTCGGAGTGGTATCAAGCCGTCTGCTATCAGGCCCAACTGGTCTCGCAGGCGCCGGTGCGCGGCTGCCTCGTGCTCCGGCCCTATGGGATGGGATTATGGGAACGGCTTGTTGCCGAGCTCGACGGCCGGTTCAAAGAGACCGGACACGAGAATGCCTATTTCCCGTTGCTGATTCCCGAGTCGTTGCTGATGAAGGAGGCCGAGCACGTCGAGGGCTTCGCGCCCGAGGTCGCGTGGGTCACCGAGGGCGGCACCGAAAAGCTCACCGAACGGCTCGCGATCCGGCCGACCTCCGAGGTGATCGTCGGCGTGATGTACGCGGAGTGGATTCAGTCGTATCGCGACCTGCCGGTGCTCATCAACCAGTGGGCCAACGTGATGCGCTGGGAGAAGCGCACGCGGCCCTTTTTGCGCACGGCCGAGTTCCTGTGGCAAGAGGGTCACACCGCGCACGCGACCGAGAGCGAGGCGGCCGAGGAGGTGGCGCGGATGCTCGAGGTCTATCGCGAGGTGGCGGAAGACGTCTGCGCGGTTCCTGTCTACAAGGGCGAAAAATCGTCGACCGAACGCTTCGCCGGCGCGAACCATACCTACTCGATCGAAGCGCTGATGCCGGACGGGCGCGCACTGCAATCCGGCACGTCGCACGAGCTGGGGCAGAACTTCGCGCGCGCCTACGACATCACGTTCGCCGCCGAGGATCAGACGCAGCAGTACTGTTGGACGACGTCGTGGGGAATGTCGTGGCGCATGCTGGGCGCGCTCATCATGACGCACGGGGACGACCGCGGTCTGCGCATCCCGCCGAAGGTGGCGCCGACCGAGGTGGTGATCGTCCCGATTCCGCGCGGTGACACTGCGCGCCTCGATGAAGCCGCGCGCGACCTCTATCGCGCCTGCAAGGCCGCCGGCCTGCGCGTGCGGCTCGACGACCGGGCGGGTCAATCGCCGGGCTACAAGTTCAACGAGTGGGATATGCGCGGCGTCCCGATTCGTCTGGAGCTGGGCAACCGCGACCTCGAGGCCGGCGTGGCGACGGTCGTCCGCCGCGACAAAGCCGTCAAAGAAGAGGGACAGAAACAGCAGGTCCCGCTCGGTGAGGTCGTCGCGTTCATCCCGACGCTGCTCGACCAGATCCAGCACAACCTGTTCGCGCAGGCCAAAACGTTCTTGCAGGATCACACGATCGCGACGCTCGACCGCGACGAATTCTTCCGGCTGCTCACCGAGCGCGCCGGGATGATCGACGTGCCGTGGTGCGGCCGGCCCGAATGCGAGGCGGCGGTGAAGGAAGCGACGAGCGCATCGTCGCGCAACCTGCAGCCGGCACCGCGGGCGCAAACCTGCGTCCCCTGCGGCGAGCCCGCTCGCTACCAGGCCTATTTCGCGCAGGCGTATTAGGCGGTGCGCGCACGTCGTTGCGTCGCGGCGCTGGCCGCCGGCGCGGTCGCGGTTTGGACTGGCCTCGCTGCGTTCGCGGCGCCGGCGGCCGATCCGCGCGTCGTAGCGCGCAGCACCGGCGGCGACGTCGCGACCGCGCGCCGCATCGCGGCGGCGCTGCTGGCGCACGTGCTGCCCGCCCAACTGCTGCGGGTACGCTGCGAGCGCGCCGGCGCTCACGTCGACTGCGGGCTGGTCGTTTCGGGGACGAAGTTTCACCGCGCGCTCGACCGCGGGTCGTGGAATGCGGAGATCGCCGCGCTGATCGCGGGCGCCTACGCCGCCGCGCCGGAGGTTGACGAGGTCGATTGCTGGGCGACGGTTCCGCTCGACGCCGGGAAGGGAGCGGTCGTCAGCGGCGACTTTGCCAAGCCGGCCTCGGCGACCGTATTCTCCATCACCGTCCCACGCGCGCAGCGGGCCGGCGTTGCCGAGCGTCTTGCCGGCGGCCGGGGCATCTTCTGGGACCCGGCCTTCCGGGCGTCTCTGTCGAAGGGGACCAACGGATGATCCGGACCTCAACACTACCCAACGGCCTCCTGGTGCTCACCGAGTCGATGAGCCACGTCCGCTCCGCCACGATCGGCGTCTGGTGTGACGTCGGCTCGGCTTGCGAGCCCGCGCCGCAGCGCGGGATCTCGCACCTGCTCGAGCACATGGTCTTCAAGGGAACGCCGCGCCGCACGTCGCGCCGGATCGCCGAAGAGATGGACGCGGTCGGCGGCGATCTCAACGCGATGACCGACAAAGAGTCGACCTGCTTCTACGCCCACGTCGTCGACCGCCATCTTCCGCGCGCGGTCGACGTGCTGGGCGACATCCTCCAGCACGCGCTCTTCGCCGCCGACGATCTCGCGCGCGAGCGCCAGGTCGTCCTCGAAGAGATCAAGATGTACGACGACTCGCCGGGCGAGGTCGTTCACGACCGGTTCACGCGCACGCTCTGGCGCGGCGCGAACCTCGGCGACCCGACGATCGGCTTCGCCCACACGGTCAGCGCGCTCTCGCGCGACGACTTGCTCGACTGGCGGGCGACGCGGTACGCGCCGTCGACGGTCATCGTGACCGCGGCCGGGAACATCGAGCACGACGAGGTCGTCCGGCTCGTCGGCGAGGCGTTCGCGTCGTTCGCCGGCAACGTGGCGCCGCCGGCGCCGGAGCGACCGCGCTTCACGCCCGGTCTCGACGTGACGATCGACGACACGGAGCAGGCGTACGTGCTGCTCGGGTTGCCGGGCCTCGGAATGCGCGACGAGCGGCGTTACGCGCTGTCGGTGCTCGATACGCTGCTGGGCGGCGGGATGTCGAGCCGCCTGTTTCAGAGCGTGCGCGAAGCGCGCGGACTCGCCTACGAGATTTCCGCGTTCCAGCAGGGGTATCGCGACGCCGGGCTGTTCGGCGTGAGCGCGGGCTGCTCGCCCGATCGCGTTCAAGAGTGCGTGGACGTCATCGTCGACGAGATCGACCGGCTGCTGCAGGACGGCGTGACGAACGACGAGGTCGAGCGCACGCGCGAGCATCTCAAGGGAAACCTGACCCTTGCGCTCGAGAGCACCTTCAACCGGATGTCGCGGCTGGCGCGCAACCATCTCGTTCACGAGCGCCAGATCTCGACCGAGGAAGTCGAAGCGGCGTTCGACGCCGTCGACGCCGCCGCCGTCGACACGCTGGCCCGCGAGCTGTTCGGTTCGACCGCAGCGCGGCCTGTGCGTGCTCGGGCCCACCGAGGTGCGCGGCGTCCGATTGCCGGGAGCCGCCGCGGCGTGAGCGACGTCCTGGTCACGAACCTCATCGTGGCCGCCGGCTTGAACCTCGTCACGCAAGCGATCCAGATCGGGGCCTACGCGGCCCGCGTCGCGGGCGTGACGACCGGCAGGATCGCGACCGCGATCTCGCTGTTCTCGCTGGTCGTCACGGCGAGCCGGCTGGCCAATCTCGTGGTCGTCCCGGCGCTGGGCGGACTGGCGGATGCGCCGGCAAACGCGGCGACGCACGCCCACCAAGCCGCCGTCTCACCGCACGCGCTGCACGTCTTCGACACGCAGATGCGCATCATCGTCGGTTCGGGCTCGATCGGCATCCTGGTCGGCGGCCTGCTCATGCCGGCGTTCATCTTGCTCTTCGTGCGCGGGGTGCGGGCGTTCGAGCGCTTGGGTTCGATTCCGGCGGCGATGACGCGGCTGCTCGATCCGCGCGTCCAGCTCGCCCTGATCCGCGAGGTTCGGATGCCGTCGTTGAGCGAAGCTCGCGCGCTGCCGTTCCGCGCGATTCCGCGCAAGCTGATCGTCGGCAACACGATCATCATGATGGTCTACGCGATTGGCGTGGTGGCGGCGTATTACGCGAGCGTCCTCAACCTGGATGCGCGCGGCACGGCGATCGGATTGTCGGGTTTGGTCAACGGGTTCGGTACGATCGCGTTTTCCCTCTTCGTCGATCCGACGTCATCGTATATCGTCGACCAGACGGTGCGCGGAGAGCGTCCGGTAGCCGACGTGCACGCGATGATCGTGGCCTTGGTCGTGACGGCGTTCGTCGGCACGCTGCTGGCCCAGCTCATCCTCTTCCCAGCGGCGGAGTACATCGCGCTCGCCACCCATCTCTTCGTGAAGCACTGATGATACGCACATTCCGACTCCTCGTGATGCTGATCGCCTGCGGGATCGCTCCCGTTGGCGACGTCCGGTTGTGCGACCACCGTCGCGCAGTGGATCGCTCACGAGCGCAACCACCAAGGCGACGTCGCGCTCGCGCATCGCAACTTCCCCGACGCCTCGGTGGCCTATCAGCTCGCGCTCAAGATCGAGCCGCCGAACCTGCACGCCCGCGACGGGTTGACGCTGGTCCAGATTCGCCTCGCCCAGACGTTCTTCGCCGCATCGAAGTTCGACACCGCGATCGACGCGCTGGCCGTCGCCGCGCGCTACTCGCCTCAGGACGACCGCGTGCAGAGCCTGCGCAGCGAGATCGAGCAGGCCGAGATCAAACGCGACATCGTGGTCTCGAACTTTCCAGCCTACAAGGTTACCGGCGCTTCGATCCAACGCGCGTACAACCAGCTCAAGACGCTCAACAACGACATCTTGCTCTCGCTGCACCGCTTCGACTACACCTACGACACCGCCGACCTGTCGGCGGCGATCCACCAGAGCGCCGCGCTCAACGACGAGCTCCAGCGCCTCACCGGCCGTCTGCAGCAATACCGCCAGCTCGTCGAGTCCGGCGTACCCGAGCAAGCCGGCGAAAACCTCGCGCCGCCCGCCAGCCTCCTCCCGCTCCCCTAACCGTGCATCACCGGGGCTAAACGATCGCGGCGGCGATGCTTTCCCAGGGCGGCAGGCTGAGGCTGTCGCGCGCTTGCCGAGATAGCGCTGCGATTCGGCTTGCGAGAGGATCGTGATGCTCGCGGAAACCATGGTCGTGCAGCAGCGCTTCGACCCCCGCGACGTCGATCGTCGTACGGAGCGGCTCGCCGAGATCCGCGACCCGCTTCGCCAGTCCGTTGAACGAGTCGAGGCCCTGGCTGAAGGTGAACGCGATCTCGCTCCCGGCCGGCATCGAGGCGACGGTCCGGAAGACGGCATCGACCGCATCGCGCGTGAGGTAGACCATCACCCCGAGCCACGAGAAGAACGCGGGCGCGTCGAGGTCGACTCCCGCCGCGCGAAGGCCGGCGGCGAGCGAGGTGCGCTCGAAATCGATCGCGGCGTAAACGACGTTCGCCGGCTCGGCGATCGCCGCCGCCGCCAGCCGCGCGCGCTTCTCGCGCTGCGTGGGGGAGCGTCGATCTCGAACAGCCGCACGCCTTGCATCCACGCGGGCTGGCGGTAGGCGAACGTGTCGAAGCCTGCGCCGAGCACGACGCACTGGCGCACGCCGCGCGCGACCGCCCGCTCGAGCCGTTCTTCGGCGAAGGCGCTGCGCACGAGCACGTGCCCGCGCAGCGCGTTCGCGCGCCGTCGCCCAGGGCGGCGGCGAAATCCCGGTTCAACCGCGCCCGAGCCGCTGCACCGAACAGCTCCGACGAGACCGCGTCGTCGATGACCCAGGGCTCGGCGTCGACGATGCGATGCAGCGCCCGCAGTACCCCGACGCCCAGCGCCGTCCGGCTCACGCCGTCCGCCGGCGAGCCCTCCATCAGATCGGACCGGTGAACGGCAGCTGATCCGGCCGTTCGACCTTCATGCGGTCGCGCACGCGCACGCCCTCGTGTTCGAGCAGCCAGCGCTTGCGGTGCAGACCACCGCCGTAGCCGGTCAGCGACGCGTCGGCGCCGATCACCCGATGGCACGGAACGACGACGGCGATCGGGTTGAGCCCGTTGGTCAGGCCGACGGCGCGCGTCGCGGCCGGGCGGCCGATGCGCCGGGCGAGCTCACCGTAGCTGACCGTCGTACCGGGCGGGATCGCGCGCAACGCCGTCCAGACCTCGCGCTGAAACGGCGTGCCGCCGGTCTCGACCGCGATCGCGTCGAGCGCCGCGTAGTCGCCGGCGAAGTACGCCCGCATCCTCGAGGCGATCTCCGCCGGATCCTCGCGGCGCGAAAGGCTGACCGCGCCGTAGCGCGCGCGAACGCCGCGCAGCGTCTCGGCGTCGTCGTCGCCGAAGCCGAGCGCGCACAGCCGCCGGCCGTTGCATACGAGCAGCAGCGTTCCGATCCCGGAGTCGACGCGGTCGACCAAAAGTTCCGCCATCGCAGCGACCGCCGTCCTGGTTTCTAACCGCGCATCGCTTCGAACGCTGTGGCCGCCATGCGCAATGCGGACGGCTTCGCGGCGAAGTCGAACATGCGCCGGCCGACCGCGTCGGCGCGGCGATGGCTCACGAACCACGGCGGCGTCGGCAACAGCGTGCGTTCACCGTCGCCCAGCGAGCGTGGAAACGGTGCGAACGGCGCGCGCACGACCGTTTTCTGCGGCCGGTCGAATTGCAGCGTGTTGTGCACGCAGCCGATCCCGCTGCCGGCGGCGGCGAGCGTGTTGCCCGGATAAGCGCCCCAGCTTGCCGTTGGCAAGAGGAACGCGACCCCGGGCCAGGTGTTGATCGTGACCGACCCGTAGCGCAGCGCGGCGACTGCGTCGTCGAAGGCGGCTTCCGAGCTCGGCGATCGTGCGCGGGTGGATGAGGATCGGCGGCGCCGAGCGATCCGGCCAGCACGTCGTTGCAGAACGCGACCGCCTGGCGCAGGAATGCCGCCGCGTCGTCGCCTCCCAGCGCGGTCTGCGCGAGCACCGGACCGAACGCTTCGCTGCGAAACAGCGGTTCGTCGCGGTTCTGGGGATCGAGGTCCGGCACGAACGTGCGCGGATCGCCGCCGCCGGGTGCGGCGATCGTCTCGGCTGCTGCATGACCGGTGGTGATCTCTTGCTGGCGCCGGATCGCGCCGGGATAGTACGACGGTCGCGCCGGCGCGTTGCCGAGCGCGCAGCGCACCTTCTGCAAGAAGCGCGGCGCAAGATCCCAGGACTGCGCGGTGATCAGCACCTGCGCGGCGATGCAGTTCGCACCCGCGTTGTGGAGCTTCATCGTCGCGACGTGGGCAGCTTGGAAAGCGAGGTCGGGTTCGCTCCACGGACCGGGAACCACGATCACCGGCGTGACGTTGCCCAGCTCGCTGGTGACCGGCTTGTCGAGCACCGGCCGTGCCGCCGCCTTGCGTGCGGCGGCGTCGGGACCGGTGCCGAACACGATCGCGTCGTGGGTGCGCTCGCCGCCGGTCAGGTGGATCGCCTCGACCGCCGGGTGCGCGCAGAGATACGCACCGACGTCCGGACCGCCGTCGACGATGCGAACGAAGCCTTCCTCGATCAGCGACGCGAAGACGCGCGCGAAGATCGGCGCGCAGGTACGCGTTGACCGGGTTGAGCTTGAGCAACGACCACGCTGCCGTGCGTGTACAGGACGGTCAGCACGTCGAGCGGCGGAATGCTCGCGATGTTGCCGGCGCCCAGCACCAGCGTGACGTAGCCGTGCCGGGTGACGTCGCGCAGCCCCGACGCGGTATGTTCGCGCAGCGTCTCGCGCGTCACGCCGGGCTGCATCCACAGCTCGGCGCGCACGCCGCTGAGCAACACCTTGTCGGACGGCTCGACCGGGAAGACGTCGACCACCACTTGCTCGCCCCCGGCGGGACGCGTGCGCACGGCGCCGGGGAGCGTGGGGAAACCGGTCGCGAGCGACGTCGCCGACGGTCGCGATGAGCCGATCGAGCGCGATGAGCAACGCATAGGGTCCGGAGAACCACTCTTCGCCGGCCAGCGGCGTGCCCGCGACCCCTTTGGCGCGCGCGGCGAGGTCGACCCAGTCGGGCGCGACGGCGACCGTTCGCGCGCGCATCGCGCTGCAGGTGGCGCACTTTGCCGGCGAATCCCAGCCGTGCCCACGCGCCGGCCTGTTCGCGCAGAACGGCGAGATCGCGGTCGAGCGCGTCCGGCGTCGACGGCGCCGCCGGCGGGCGATCACCGGCACGGGTCGGGTGCTGACGTCCATACCTGTCTCCAGTTCGCGAACGCGCCGGCCATCTCGCGACGGCGGAAGCTGCGCCAGCGGTCTTCGGCGCCGGGCAAGACCTTCGCGGGATCGGTCTCGTACACCGGCCACTTCGCGGCGGGGTCGAGCACCGGAAAGCGCGCGAGCCAGCAGTACAGCTCGAGGTTCGTCTGCTTGAGCCGCGCGTTCTCGACCGCGATGAAGTAGCGCGCGCCCTTGCGGATCGCGCTCTGCTCGTCGAACGGCGTCCACAGGTGCGGATCCTCTTCCCAGCCCTTGCGCCCGATCGTGTACAGGATCGACGGGTCGTAGTGCCCCATCACGACCAGCGCTCCCGGCGCGAGGGTCGCGTCGAGCTGCTTGGCTCGCACGTAGTTGTCGCGGCTCCACGCATAGTACGGCGCGATCTCACGGTAGCCGGCGACCGCCGCCGCGATCCACACCAGCGCCGCCGAGCGCGGCCAGCGTCGCCGTCCGTTCTCGCGACGTTCCCCACCGTTCGAGCGCGAACGCGCACAGGCGGCCGATCGCGAGTGCCGCGAGCGGCAGCAGCACGTACAGGTAGTAGTCGACGCGCTCGACGGTGACGACGACGTACGCGTAGAGCAAGCCCGCCGCCGAGCCAACCCCACAGCAGCGCGTTGCTGCGCGAGCGCAGCGGGACGCAGAAGCCGATCAGCGCGAGCGCGATGCCGGCGGGGCCGAGCATCGTGGTTGCGAGCAGCTTCAAGGCGTGGCCGAACGCGATCGCTTTGAGGACGAACGCGTGCGGCGAGGTCAGCGCGGCCGCGAGCGACGGGATGACGTGCAGCTTGGTGATCCCGCTGGCCCAATGCCATTCGGCGTGCGCGGAGACGAACGCATCGTACAGGACGAGCGGCACGAACGCGACCGCGGCCAGCGCCCATAGCTGCAACCGCCAGAGCGCGGGCCGCCACCCAAGATGGGCCACCGCGCACGCTCCGATCGGCACGACCGCGACGACGGCGACCGGCTTGGCGAGGAACGCGATGGCCAGTAATAGCGCTGCCGGCCACCACTCCCGCCACGAACCCTTGTCATCCTGACCTGTCTCCTTGTCATCCTGAGCCTGTCGAAGGACGAAGCGCGCGCACGCGTAGACGGCGGCGGTCATGAAAAACACCATGGCGGTGTCGGGCATGAAGGTGTGGCTGTAGTACCACGCGCCGGGCAGCACCGCGAAGGCTGCCGCCGCGCGCGATCCGGCGACGTGGGGGCCCGGGGAGGGAAGGTAATGGAGAGGGGGGGAAAAAACAACCAGCGCCCGAACAGCGCGACGAGCGGGATCGTCGCGATGCCGAACGCCAGCGAGATCAGCCGGCCGAAGACCTCGTGGACGCCGAAGATCTTGTACAGCGTCGCCGCCAGGAACGGCACGATCTGCAGCTCCAGCTCGACGTAGTTGGGCGGCGGCCCGTCGTAGTCGGTTTGCGGAAAGAGAATGTTGTACTGCAGCTGCGCGAAGTTGCGCGCGATCGCGGCGGTGTCGCCCTGACGCCAGCCGGGGTGATCGAAGATCGGATCGTGGAGCCCCTTGAGGCGCAGCAGCGCGCCGATCGGCCGTGAACGCGAGGGTTCCCAGCCAGAACCAGCGGGCGGGGTTCACGCGACCGACCGGAACGTCCAATATTTGTTGACGAAGAAGTTGACGACGATTCCCGACAGCGTCGCGACGAACCAGGTCTTGTGGCCGTGGCCCAGCGCCGGCGCCACCAGCGCCGAGACGATGAGCCCGACGATCAACGCGAGCACCGAGACGCTCAGGAACTGGGCCGCCTCCTTGCCCGCGTGGCCGGTCGAGCGAAACGTCCAGATGCGGTTGAGGAAGTAGTTCGAGACGCCGCCGGCGAGAAACGCGACCGAGTAGATCGCGTAGTACGGGCCGGCCTCCGTATAGTTGGGCACGACCCGCTGCAGCAACGTGAAGATCACCAGGTTGACGACGAACCCTGAAGCTCCGACGATCCCGAACTTGACGAACTGGCGCACGCCGCGGCGTTCGCGGACGCGTTGAAAAGGCTGCCCTGCGGCACGTTCATGCGACCCAATACCAAGCGGCGAAGAGCACGGTGAACAGCCCCAGCAGCGGGAGGGAGAAGGCGACGTAGGCGTTGCTGAACGTGGGGCGCGCCCCCCACAGGCCGAACAGCGCGAACATCGGGAAGAGCACCAGCGCGAAACGCTGCATGCTCAGCAGGCTCGACGTCGACATCGGAACGATGATCGAGAGCGCCATGTAGACCGTGTACGAGAGGCGCAACCGGCGGAAGCCGACGACCAGCACGACGAGCATCAGCAAGGTGAAGGCGAGCTCGAGCGATCTCGTTGGCGACGGTCGGGGGTGAATGAGAGCTGAGCATCTTTTCGACCGTCGTGCTGATCGCCGTCCAGGGCGGCGCGATCTCGCGGCCCCAGTGCGACTGCACGTGCGAGAAGCGCAGCGGGTCGCCGGTGATCACCCAGAGATAGGCCATGTAGGCGGCGAGGCCGAGCGGCACCAGCGCCATCCCGACCAGCGGCTTCACGACGTCGTCGATCCAGTAGCGGAAGAACTCGCGCCCGCCTTCCTTGGCCGCGACGACCCACTCGATGAACAACGGCGCGGCAAGCAACACTCCTTCGGCGCGCGTGGCGGCGGCCAAAAACCCGAAGATCCCCGCCGTCACCCACCGGCGCTCGCGCACGTAGTAGAACGAAGCAACGGTCAGAAACAGGAAGAGCGACTCGCTGTAGACGGCCGAGAAGAAGATCGCGGTCGGGAAGATCGAGACGTAGAACGTCGCGCGCTGCGCGACGTGCCGGTTGTATTCGTGCTCGATCAGCTTATAGAGGTACAGCAGGCCCAGAAAGCTGGCGATGTTCGAAACGATCAGCCCGGCGATCAAATGCGATCCGGTGAACTCGCCCACCAGGCGAATGAGCAACGGATAGAACGGGAAGAACGCGGGCTCGGTCCCCGAGTAGCCGAAGTCGGCGATGCCGATGTAGTGCTCGGCGTCCCAGCGGCCCCATACGGCCAGCAGCGGGTCGGTCGAGGCCGCGTAGTGGACGCCGGGGCGCTGCCCGATCACCATCGTCGCGAGCTCGGCGATCGCGATCAGCGGCAACCGCGTCATCAGGAAGGTCAGCGCGACCTCACGCACGGTGCGGTTGAACCGCGCCGCCACCACCAGCTTGACCAGCACGAAGGCCCCGACGGCGAACGCGGCGGCGCGCCCCGCGCCGTGCTCGCTCGGCGCGAGCAGCGTGCCCCACAGCATCACCAGCGTCGCCCACGAGATCGCGTCGTACTGCAGCGAGGTGACGTCGTCGACGCGCGCGCGGCGGGCGAAGTACCGCGCGTAGGCGATCCAGCCGAGGTAGACCCCGGCGAATCCGGCCACCATGCACGTCGCCCAGGCGAGGTTGAGGAAGAGGCCGCCGTGCGGGCTGCGCAGCGCCAGCGCGTACCACAGGAAGAAGCCGACGGTGACGCCGGCGGCGCCGACGACGGCAATGGCCGGGAAGCCTGCGGCGGCGACGAGCGAGACAGACCTCGGGCGTCCGGAGCCTCGGGCCAGGGCGTGATCCACGGTCCGCCTCGTTCCCCGCCGACGCCCACGGTCGCCTGCCTAAACGCCTCCGCTGCGCTGCGCTCCGCTACGCCGTGAGGGAAGGCCGTCCGCTTCCCGGTAAAAGGCGGGTGTGCGCTCGGAACCGTCGGCCTCTTCCAACGTGTCAAGGAACGCGGGGCGCACGTTGCCGGGGAGCACGACCATTCCGAATCGATACGACTTGATCGTCGTCGGCGCAGGCAGCGGCGGCTATGCGGCGGCTCGCACCGCCCGTGACCTCGGCGCCAACGTCGCCTTGGTCGACGAGGGACCGCTCGGCGGCTTGTGCATCCTGCGCGGCTGCATGCCGTCCAAGACGCTGCTGGCGACCGGCGACCGGCTGCACGAGATCCGGCATTCCGCCGAGCTGGGGGTTCGGGTCGGAGCGCCCGAGCTCGATTTCCGCGGCCCTCGCCGAACGCAAGCGCCGGCTCGTGCGCGGCTGGGCCGACTACCGGATCGCCGGGATCGAGACGTTCCCGCTGTTCGCCGGCCAGGCGCGCTTCGAGTCGCCGACGACGCTGCGCGTCGGCGACGAGGTCCTGTACGCGCCCCGGTTCGTCATCGCCACCGGCAGCGTCGTCGCGCCTGCGACCGTCCCGGGCCTGGCCGAGGCCGGCTACATCGACAGCGATGCCGCGCTCGATCTGGAACAGGCCCCGCGCTCGCTCATCGTGCTTGGCGGCGGCTACGTTGCAGCGAGCTCGGCCAGTTCTTCCACCGCGCCGGGGTGCCGACGACGTTCGTGCTGCGTGCGAAACACCTTTGTCCGGCGAGGACGCCGACGTCGGCGACGGGCTGACCGAGTACTTGCGCGAGGAAGGGATGCGGATCGAGACCGAGGCTCAAGTCAGCCGGGTCAGCGTTCGCGACGGACTCAAGGTCGTGCATTACGTGCAGGGCGGCGAAGAGCGCGAGGTCGCGGCGCACGAGATCCTCTATGCGCTGGGCCGCTTGCCCAACGTGTGCGGGCTCGATCTCGACAAGGCCGGCGTCGAGCACCACGAGATCACCGGTATCGCGGTCGACGACACGCTGCGAACGTCCAACCCCGACGTCTTCGCGGTGGGCGACGTGACCGGGCAATACAAACTCGTGCACGTCGCGATCCAGCAGGGTGAGATCGCCGGCCGCAACGCGGCGACCGGCGCGCGCGAACGGGCCGATTATCGGCTGACCAAGACGCACACGGTGTTCACCGACCCGCAAGTCGCCGTCGTCGGCGAAACCGAGCGCGAGCTCAAAGCCGCCGGCGTCGCCTACTTGCGCGCCGAGTACGCGTTCAACGAACACGGCAAGGCCGTCGCGCTCAACCGGACGCAGGGTTTCGTGAAGATGCTGGCGTCGCCGGGCGACGGCCGGATCCTCGGGGCGGCGATCCTGGGTCCCGATGCGTCGGACCTCATCGAGCCGCTGATCGTCGCGATGGCGTACGGCGCGACCGTCCAGGATTACGCGCGCATTCCGCACTTGCACCCGACGCTGGTCGAGATCCTGACCTATCCCGCCGAGGAGCTCGCCGAGCGCTTGCGCGCGGTGCCGTCGCTCGCCGTCGCGAAGTAACGTGAACGCGGCGCTCGTCCAGTTCAAGCCGCGCAAGGGCGACATCGACGCGAACCTGGCGGCGATGCGCGCGGTGTTCGCGCAACTCGCGCCCGACGCGCCGGAGCTCATCGTGTTTCCCGAGGCGGCCCTGACCGGCTACTTTCTGGAAGGCGGCGTGTACGAGCTCGCGCTCGAGTCCGCACGAGATGGGGCGCCGGCTCGACGAGGCCTGGCGGGCGGCGGCACCCGGCCGGGTCTGCGACGTCGTGATCGGGCTTCTACGAAAACGCGGCGGGGACGTTCCACAACAGCGCGATCTACGTGCGGTGCGGCGAGCCGGGCGGCGCGCGCGTCGCGCACGTGCACCGCAAGATGTTCCTGCCGACCTACGGCGTGTTCGACGAGGAACGCTTTCTCACGCGCGGCCGCCGATTGTCGGTGTTCGAGACGGCGTTCGGGAAAGCGGCGATCCTGATCTGCGAAGATGCTTGGCACGCGCTCATGTCAACGGTCGCAGCGCTCAAGGGCGCGCGGCTGCTGATCGTACCGAGCGCGTCGCCCGGGCGTGGGCTGTGCGGCGAAGACGAGCTCGAGAGCAACACGCGCTGGAAGGCGATCCTCGCGTCGGCGGCGGCCGAGCACGGCGTCTACGTCGTGTATGCCGGCCTGACCGGCTTCGAGGGCGGCAAAGGGATGTCGGGCGGAACGTGCGCGTTCTCGCCGCGCGGTGACCTGCTCGCGGCGGCTCCGTCGCTCGATCCGTGCATCGTGCGCGTACGGCTCGATCCCGACGAAGTCGATCTGGCGCGCGCGACGATCCCGCTGCTGGGCAATCTCGGTGCGGTGCTGCCCGATTTGTGGCTCGATCCCGAGATCCCGGTGGTGCGCCGGCTCGACGAGGACGCGTGAGCGGTTGCCGGTTGTCGACGCGCCCCTCGACGAGCCGTCGCTGCGCATCAACCCCGCGCTCACCGCGAGCTGGCTCGAAGCGTTCTTGCGCGACGAGCTGATCGAGCGCCGCGGGATCGGGCGCGCCATCCTGGGGTCTGTCGGGCGGGATCGACAGCGCGCTGGTGGCGTACCTCTGCGCGCGCGCGCTCGGGCCGGAGAACGTCTACGCGATTCGGCTGCCGTACAAGAGCTCGAGTCCCAGCTCGCTCGCCGACGCGCAACGCGTCATCGACGCCTTGGGAATCCACGGCGAGACGATCGAGATCACCGATGCGGTCGACGGCTACCTCAAGCACGCAACGGATGCGGACGCGCGGCGCAAGGGCAACGTGATGGCGCGCATGCGCATGCTGGTGCTGTTCGACCAATCGGCCCGCCGCAACGCCCTTCCCGTCGGAACCGGCAACAAGACGGAGCGCCTCATGGGGTACTTCACCTGGCACGCCGACGACACGCCGCCGGTCAACCCGATCGGCGACTTGTTCAAGACGCAAGTGTGGGCGCTGGCCCGTCATCTGGGCGTGCCGACCGAGGTCGTCGACAAGCCGCCCAGCGCCGACCTCGAAGCGAATCAGACCGACGAGGGCGACCTCGGGATCACCTATGCCGCCGCCGATCGCATCTTGAACCTGATCCTGCTGGGCTATCGCGACGAAGCGATCGTCGCGCGCGGCCACGATCCGCGCGAGGTGCGGTTGGTGCGACGGCGCGTCGACGGGACCCACTGGAAGCGGCATTTGCCGACGACGGCGCTGGTGTCGTCGACCGCGATCAACGAGTTCTACCTGCGCCCGGTGGACTACTGACGGTGAGCACGCCACCGGTCGTCGAAGACCCGCTGCCGCCGCACGGTTTCTATCCCGTCAGCCTCAACCTCGTCGGCCGGCGCTGCGTGGTGATCGGCGAGGCGAACGATCGCGAGGCGATCGAGAAGGCCGCCGCGCTGCGCGAGGTCGACGCCGACGTGCGCTGGATCACCGATCCGTGCGGCGTTGAGCGACGAGGACGTCGCCGAGCGCATTCTTCGTGATCTCGACCCCGCAGGACGAGGTGCTTTCGGCCCGCCTGCGCGCGCTCGCCGACCGGCACAAGTTCTTGTTGTGCACGATCGATCAGCCGCGCCACGGCTTCGTCGCGATGCAGGCGATCGTCACGGCCGGCCCGGTGCGCATCGGCATCTCGACCGGCGGCGTCGCGCCGCGCGTCGGCAAGATCCTCAAGCAAGCGCTGCAGCGCGCGCTCGACGCCAAGTTCGCGCGCTTCGTCGAGTTGCTGGCGCAGCAGAAGCGGCGGAACCGCGCGCTGCTTCCCGAGGACCAAGGCGCTCGACGCCGCGCGGCGATCGCCTCCGCCGATGGTTTCGAGCTCGACGCGCGCGTGACGTATCCGCGCTGGTTCGAGGTGGATGCCGGCGCGCCGCTCGACGGCGCCGAAAGCGAGTCGACGTGACGGTCCGGCCTGCCGCCGCGTTCGCCGCGCTGGTGTGTGCGTTTGCGTCCGCCTCCGCGTCGCGCGCCGGAGCGGGTCCGATCAAGCACTGGGGAACCTTTCCCGGCCGCGACGTGCGCGCGCTCTCGTTCAGCGGCGGCGGGATCGGAGCTGAGCCGAAGTTCACCGCCTTACAGGGGCGAGACGGCTATGTCTATATCCGTGGACGGTTCGGCTTGTACCGCATCCTCGACGATACCGGCCGGAACGTCCAGATCGCCGACACGTCCCGATGCGGAGGCTGGTACAAATCGGCCGATGTCGATGTGCGAGGCACGGTTCCGCGTGCGATCTGCAACAGCGCAGGCCGGATCATCGAGACGAGCACGACGTATCACCGGAGCTGGCGGGTGCCGGTGCCGAGCTGGTTAGGCGGCGTCGACGAGACGAATCGAGTCACCGCTTCGTTGACGGAGGTCATCGCTGCGGATGACGGCGGCTTTTGGTATGCGTACGGGAAGGCACGCGGCATCGGACGCGTCTGGCCGTCGGGCCGCGCGGTGCTGCGGCGGTATCCCGGGGTCGGTGCGATCACGAGCATCGCCGCGGCCGGAGACGACCTCTACTTTGTCGACGACGAGTGCGTGCTCGGCCGGCTACACGGGCTCGCCCTCGTGGTGAGCCACGCCGTACCGTGCGGCGGTGGCGACGCGCAAGTCGTCGCGACGAGCGACGGCGGGGTATGGACGCTCGGCGGGAGGTCGGGCGCCGTCGAGCGGTACGGACGCGACGGCTCGCACCGCTCGTGGCGCCTCTCCATGGATCCGACCGGCGTTGCGGTGTCGCGCGACGGCACGGCCTACGTGCTGGGATATCAGCAGCCGGTATCTTGGAAGAGCCAGCCAGTCATCGCGGTCATCGCGCCGGGCCGCAAACCGGATCTGCGCCTGCTGCCGACGTCCGACGCCGGGTCGATCGCGATCGACGGTCGCGACCGTTTGTGGATCAGCGCGCCGCGGGCGCACGGCGCGACGGTCATCGCGCCCAAGGGGGCCTGGAACTGATGGCGTCAGCGGAGATCGTGACCATCGGGACCGAGATCTTGCTCGGTCATCTGGTCGACACGAACAGCGTGCACATCGCGCGCGAGCTCGCCGATCACGGCGTCGACGTGTATGCCAAGCACTCGGTGGGCGACAATGCCGATCGTCTCGCGGCGATGCTCGACGCGGTCCTGGAACGCGCCGACGGCGCGATCTGCACGGGCGGCCTCGGTCCGACCGTCGACGATGTGACCAAGGACGCCGTCGCGCAGGCGGTCGGCCGAAAGCTCGTGCTGCACGAGCCGTCGTTGCGCGCGATCGAAGAGCGCTTCCGCCAGTTCGGGCGGCCGATGGCCGAGAACAACGTGCGCCAGGCGTACCTTCCCGAAGGCTGCGTCGTGTTCGACAATCCGCACGGCACCGCGCCCGGCTTCGTCGCGCTGCGCGAGGACGGAAAGTTCGTTGCGTGCATGCCGGGCGTGCCGCGCGAGATGAAACCGATGCTGGGTGACAAGCTGATCCCGTGGCTCGTGCAGCGCTTCGACCTGCGTCAAGCTATCTACACGCGCACCCTGCACGTCGTCGGCATCGGCGAGTCCGACCTCGACCGTCGCGTCGAAGACCTGTTTCGCACGCTCGAGAATCCAAAGATCGCGATGCTCGCGCACGGCGGCCGCGTGGACGTGAAAGTGATGGCGAAGGCCGACAGCCCCGAGCGTGCCGGGGCGCTGATCGAACCGGTCGCCGCCGAGCTGCGGCAGCGCATCGGTGCCGCGTGGTACGGTGACGACGAGATGACGCTGGCCGGCGCGATCGTGCAAGCGCTTGCCGCGCGCGGGCTGACGCTGGGGACCGCGGAATCGTGCACGGGCGGCGCGATCGCCGACGAGATCGTCGGTGTCGCCGGCGCTTCGGCCGTGTTTCGGGGCGCGATCGTCGCGTACGCGAACGAGGTGAAGACCAGCCTGCTCGACGTGCCGGAGCCCACATTGTCGGCGGCCGGTGCGGTGAGCGAAGAGACCGCCGTCGCGATGGCGCGGGGGGCACGCGCGCGGCTCGGCGCCGACGTTGCGATCGCCACGACGGGGATTGCCGGCCCGGGCGGTGGAACGCCTGAGAAACCGATCGGCTTGGTGTGGTTCGCCTTAGCGTTAGGAGACGGTGAGATTGAGACTCGCCGGCTTACGTTTCCCGGGTCACGCGCCGACATTCGAGAACGTGCGACGGTGGCGGCGCTCAGCCTGATCTGGCGGCGTCTCATACGTGATGTTCAGGCTGCAACCGGCGTTTTATGAAACGAGAGCAATGCGCGTTATCGCCCGTTTAGTTGGCCGTCCCTTGCTCTTCTCGGTTGCGCTAGCACTCGTAGCCTGCGGCGGCGGCGGAGGCAGTTCGATAACCCCCGGCGGCGGCGGTGGCGGCTCGACGCCGACTCCTTCGCCGACGCCGGCCGCGACCGGGACGCCCGTTTCGAGCGCCGCCGGAACGCTCACCATCAGCACTACCGCATCGACGAACCTGACGCTCTCGCCGCCGGTCAGCGGCGGATACTTCGGGGCGATCACCGCGCCCGTCGCGAGCGCCGTGGCGCAACTCAACGTCACCTTCGCGCTCTCGCAGCCGAGCGGCACCCCGACCGTGCAGAACATGCGGCGCCGGCCGCTGAACATCGGTGGCGCGACGCTCGATGCGTTTGCCTTTTGGTCGGTGACGTCGAACGCCGCGGTCACGCTTGCGACGGCGCCCGGCTTTACGGTGCTGTTCCCCGCCGGCTCGATCGCGCCGCCGCAGCAGCAGTCGTACCTCGCATACTACGATCCGACGCACCCGTCGAACGGTTGGACCATGCTCGAGGGTCCGGCCGGAGGCTTCGGGATTTCGTGGTCGGGCGCGCCCGGCGTACCGTTCTCGTTGGCCGCCTCGACGACGTACGTTTTTGCGGGATTCTCGACGACGTCGGTGCTTCCGACCCCAACCCACACCAAACCGACGGCTTCACCAACGCCGGTGCCGACGCGCGACGCCGACGCCACTCCGGAACGACGTCGACGCAATCGTTCACGACGTCGACCGGCGGTCCGGTAACGGTTAACTTCGGAACAATTACGGGCGGCATCGACCGCATCGGTGCAGATACCGGCGTCGTCGAACGCTACCTCGGGCATCGCGACCTTGAGCGCCGGCGCGCCGCCGGGAATCCCGACGGTGTCGAACGTGAATGCAGCGGTCAGAGCGTCGGCGGAACGGTCGTTCCGCTGGCCTACGTTTCAATCGCCGTGAACCGATCCGTGAGCTTCACCCAGACTCCGGCGATCGCGCTCACAACGAGCAACACGAGCCCGACCTACGCCTACGTGGCAGCGTACGCTCGCGCTCGGCCTGGACCGCCGTAGCCGGGCCGGGGCCGCTGGTCGGGGGCAAATACGTCATCAACCCGACTGATGAAAACTATCAGCGTCGCGGCGGACAAACCGGCGTCTTCGCCGTGTTCGGTTCGTCGGCGCTTGTCAACGTGAACCCGCCGAACTCGCCGAGCTCCGACGAGTGCCCGCTCGGCTATCGCCGGGCGGTGAACGGACACCGCCTCGCGGTTCGCGGTACGTCGCACGTCGTGCCGAACAGGCTGTATGTTTCGTATCGCGCGGGAACGTCCGCGCAGAGTCATCGCGCGGTCAGTGCATGCGATCCACAGCATCGAGCTCACGCCGACCCACGGCGTGTCGCACGCCGTCGTCACGCTCGCCGCGGGCTCGAGCCGCGATCAGGCCGCGGCGACGCTCCGCGCGCAAAGCGGCGTCGTCGGCGTAGCGACCTTGCACACGCGCTCGACCTTGTCGGATAGCGCTGCGAACGACCCGCTGCTGAACAACGACGATCAGTGGTATCTCTACCGCACGAGCACCGATCCCGGCGGCTGGGCGCTCAGCCACGGAACCGGTGTCTCCGTCGCCGTGATCGACACCGGCGTCGACATGTCGAACACCGATCTCGCGTTCGCGCCGAAGCTCAGCCGAGCGGAGTCGATCGTCGGCGGCATGATCACGTCGTCCGCTCAGGACACCAACGGCCACGGGACCAACGTCGCCGGACTGGCGACGGCGACCACCAACAACGCCTACGGGTACGCCGGCGTCGGCTGGGACGTGCACCTGCTCGACTACAAGATCTTCCCCGACGCGAATGCGTTCAGCGATTGCCAGGGAGCCGACACCGGCGACGAGGCCGCGGCGATCGACGATGCCGTGGCGCACGGCGCTTCGGTCATCAGCTTGAGCCTGGGCTCGCCCAACGACAACGGGCAAGGCGCCGATACCGCCGAGCAAGACGCGATCGATAACGCGCTCGGCGCGGGCGTCACCGTGGTCGCCGCCGCCGGCAACGAGTTCGACGGTGCGGGCGACGGCTTGTTGCCCGATTATCCGGCTGCTTATCCGGGCGTCATCGCGGCCGGCGCATCGGCCGTCCAGGATTCGCAGGCGAACGTTTACACGTCGATCACGAGCGAAGCGCCGGCGTCGTACTCCAACTCAGGCGCGACGCTGCTCGCGCCCGGCGGCGACGCGACCGGCGGCAACGACAACGACATCTTGCACTGGATCGAAGGGTACTCGACGACGTCGGCCGGTTTGCCGGCCGACCGTTGCTCGGATTCAGGCGGCGTATGCTCGGTGCTGTTCAACGGCACGTCGCAAGCGACGCCGCAGGTCGCGGCGACCGCGGCCCTCATGATGGCCTATCACGGCGGTTCGCGCTCGTTGACGCCGGCCCAAGTTAAGACCATTCTCAGCCAAAACACGGATGTTCTGCCAGGTGTCGCTACGAGCCGGCAGGGTGCCGGACGTCTGAACGTCGCCAAAGCCGTCGCCGCGGCGCATCCGTAGTAACGGCATCCCGCACCATTAAACGAAAGCACTGCGCATGATCCACCGTCTCGTCGGTCGCCCCTTGCTTTTCTCGACTGTGCTGGCGCTTGCGGCCTGCGGGGGCGGCGGCGGCGGTTCCGTGACGCCCGGGGGCGGAGGCTCGACGCCGCCGCCGGGCGGCCTGCCGGCGTCGTCGACGCAGACCTTCACGGCATCGGCCTCCGGTCCGGTGGGGGTGAGCTTCGGAACGATCACGGGCGGAATTACCGCGAGCCTGCAGATTCCAACCACGCAGCTCGGGGGCGGATCCGCGACGGCGACGTTGACCGCGACTCCGCCCAGCGGAACGCCGGCGGTATCGAGCGCGGCTCGCAGGCCGAAGAACATCGGCGGCACGATCGTTCCCCTGGCGTACTTCACGATCACCGCGAACTCGGCGCTGAGCTTCGCCCAAACGCCGGCCGTCGTCTTGACGGCGGCCTCGACATCGTCGACCTACGCCTACGTCGCGGCGTACGACCCGACCAACGGATGGACCGCCGTCGCCGGCCCGGGCACGCTCGTCGGCGGAAAGTACGTGATCAACCCGACCGACGAGAACTATCAAGTCGCGGCCGGGCAGACGGGCGTCTTCGCGGTCTTCGGGTCGTCGTCGCTCATCAGCGTGAACCCGCCGAACTCGCCTACCACCGACGTGTGCCCGCCGGCCTACCGCCGCGCGGTGAACGGACATCGCCTCGCGGTTCGCGGCGTGTCGCAGGTCGTACCGAACCGGTTGTACGTGTCGTATCGGGCCGGCGCGTCGGCGCAGAGCATCGCGCGTTCGGTCGGCGCGATCCACAGCCTCGAGCTCACTCCGACGCACGGCGTGTCGCACGCCGTCGTCACGCTCGCCACCGGCGCGAACCGCGACCAGGCCGCCGCGACGCTGCGCGCGCAAGGCGGCGTCACCGGCGTGGCGGTACTGCACACGCGCTCGCTCTTGGCCGACAGCGCCGCCAACGACACGTTGCTGAACAATGACGACCAGTGGTACCTGTACCGCACGAACGCCGATCCGGGCGGCTGGGCGCTCAGCCACGGTACGGGGATCACGGTCGCCGTGATCGACACCGGCGTCGACATGTCGAACACCGACCTCGCCCCGAAGCTCAACAAAGCGGAAGCGATCGTCGGCGGGATGATCACGTCGTCCGCTCAGGACACGAACGGACACGGCACGAACGTCGCCGGCCTCGTCGCGGCGACCACGAACAACGGCTACGGGTACGCCGCCATCGGCTGGGACGTGCACCTGCTCGACTACAAGATCTTCCCCGACGCCAACGCGTTCAGCGATTGCCAGGGAGCCGACACGGGCGATGAGGCAGCGGCGATCGACGACGCGGTGACGAGCGGCGCGTCGGTCATCAGCCTGAGCTTGGGATCGCCCAACGACAACGGGGCAGGTGCCGATACCGCCGAGCAAGACGCAATCGAAGCAGCGATCGGTGCGGGCGTGACGGTCGTCGCGGCCGCCGGCAACGAGTTCGACGGTATGGGTGGCGGCTTGTCGCTCGACTATCCGGCGGCGTATCCCGGTGTCATCGCGGTCGGCGCCTCCGCCGTCACCGACTCGCAGGCGAACTCCTACGCGTCGATCACGAGCGAAGGAGCTGCGTCGTACTCCAACTCCGGCCCGACGCTGCTCGCACCCGGCGGCGACGCGACCGGCGGCAACGACAACGACATCTTGCATTGGATCGAAGGGTACTCGACGATGTCGGCCGGGTTGCCGGCCGACCGCTGCTCGGATTCAGGCGGCGTCTGCACCACGCTGTTCAACGGCACGTCGCAGGCGACGCCGCAAGTCGCGGCGGCGGCGGCCCTCATGATGGCCTATCACGGCGGCTCACGATCGCTGACGCCGACACAGATTAAGACATTGCTCACCCAAAACACGGATGTTCTTCCCGGCGTCGGCGCCGACCGGCAGGGTGCCGGACGGCTGGACGTCGCCAAAGCCGTCGCCGCATCGCATCCGTAACGAGCGCCGACTCCGATGAAGCGTCCGCTGACCTCTCGTCCGCTCATTTCGGTCTCGCTCGTGCTCGGTCACTTGGCGCTTGTCGCCTGCGGCGGCGGCGGCGGTTCGAGCCCTGCACCGCAGCACCAGCCACCCGCCGATACGGCCCCGACGCCTCACCTCGCGGCCGGTTCAAAGCATCGCGCACGATGTGCAGGGGGCGGACGCCTCGCACCGCGTACGCCGCTCGGCGGGCGGCGCCACGACCGAATCGCCTCTTCGTGACCTATCGTCGGCGGAGGCCGCGCTCGGTATGCAGAGCATCGAACGCTCCGCTTCGGCGGACTTCGCGCCGTTGATCTCAGCCGGGCAGCCTGGCCCGATCTTCCGCATCCGTCACCTTGCCGGCCGGTTCCGATACGAGCGCGATCGCCGCGGCGCTGCGGCGCAACGGGACGTCTCTCCGTGCGTCGACCGTCACTATCGGACGCTCGCCGCCGACGGCGTCGCGAACGACCAGTATCTCGATAACGTCGACCAGTGGTATCTCTACAAGACGAATGTCGATCGCGGGAGCATGGTCGCTCTCGCACGGATCGCCGGCCGTCTCGATCGCCGTCATTGACACCGGGGTCGACGAGTCGAATCACTGACTTCGTCTTCGACATTAAAGAGCGCGTCTGTGAATGGTCTCAAGACCACTGGGGCGGGAACTGTTCAAGACACAAACGGTCACGGCACGAACACGTCGGGGCTGGCGACGGCGCTAACCAACAACGCCTACGGCTTTGCCGGCGTAGGTTATTCGACCCATCTTGCAGGCCTACAAGATCTTCCCCGACGCGACCTCGACGAGCGACTGCCAGACCGCTGATTCCGGCGACGAGGCGACGGCGATCAATGATGCAGTTACCAATGGCGCATCGGTGATCAGCTTGAGCTTGGGCTCCCCGCAAAGCTCGGTAACGATCCAGCGGAAAAGACCGCGATCGACAACGCGCTCGCACACAACGTCGTCGTCGTCGCGGCGGCCGGCAACGAGTTTCCCAGTCGAGGACGGCCAGCAAGTCGACTTCCCCGCCGCCTATCCCGGCGTCATTGCCGTGGGCGCATCCGCGTCTACAAGATACCGTCGCCAACGACTTTCTTCGATCACCGCCGAAACCGTTGCTTCGTACTCCAACTCGGGGCCGACCCTGATAGCACCTGGTGGTGATCGTCCAAGCACCGACGATCCGAACAACCCCGACATCCTGCATTGGGTCGAAGGCTACTCCACCACGACGGCCGCGTTCGAACCCGACCAATGTCGCGATACGGGCGGCGTGTGCCGCGTATTATTCAACGGCACGTCGCAGGCGACGCCGCAGGTTGCCGGAGCCGTTGCATTGATGGATGCGCGTCACGGGGGCGCGCGCTCGCTTACCCCGGCTCAGGTGATGACGATGCTCACGTCGACCACTGACCCGATCCCGGGCGTCACGACCGCTCGGCAGGGCGCTGGCCGTCTTAACGTAGGGAAAGCCGTAGCCGTCGCGCACCCCTAGCGTGCTTGTCAATTGCGGCCGCAGCCGGCGCACCGTTTGGGGACGTGAAGATTGGCCTCATGGTGGATTGCAGCATTCGCTTGACGTTCCACGACCACGTCGTCGCGGGGCTACGGCAGATTCGGGTCTCCAAGGGCCACTGCGGGATCGCCAGGATCCCACTCCGGAATCGTTGCACACGTTCCCGATCCGTCATCCAGCAGCGTACTCGTGAAAAAGTAGACGGCGCCATTCTTACCAGTGATAGTATAATAGACACTGCCTAAGAATTCTTTCAGCCGGCCGCATGGTACACCCTTGACATTGCTCATACGACTAGAGATGCAGTAACCGTACGAGTCGAGTGTACAGCTTGAGTAGATCGGCGTAGAAATGGTTTGCGCAGGAACCTGCACGAGACTGGATGGTGTAAATGGTGTCGAACCAAATGTCACCGGCGCCGCTCCCTGGGGCGTCAGGAGAAAATTAAAAGCGTAAACCTTGCTCGGTATGTAACCGCTCCATACGGCTTCAAAATGCTTCGTTTCCTTTGGCGCCCACGTGAGCCAAGTGAGCGTCTGGTTGAACCTTGCGCCGTTCCAGCTATCCCAAAGCGGGGGTCCTACCGTGTTTGGATCGTAAATTTGAAACTCAGCAGTGCCCGTCGTCGGAAATTCAATGCTGCGAGTTGACACGACGGGGTAGGTAGCGTTTCCGTTGTTTGACACGTTTGCGCCGACGTGAAGGCCATCAGCGGCGACATATTCGTCGAGGGCATAGTTAAGATAGTACGGAGCTGACGTTGGCGCCGGCGTTGGAGTAGCAGGAGGCGGAGATACGGGAACCGGCGTTAAGTTGATGATATCCACCTCACCGGACCGGTCGAAGCTAAAATTTTCAACAGCGACCTGAGGTACAGCATTCGCCGGCATGTTGCTACAGTCACGGGTGTTGTCATCATACGGCACGTACCACGAGGGGTACTCTTCGCAAGCCTTGATCGTAGCGGCGCTGATCGCACTAGCGCCGCCGGGTGGCCCCGGCTGACATCCCGGAAAAACGAAGAAGCCGCAGCTCAGCTGCGTACTGGACCAGGTCGCGGTATAGTAGTCGGCGATGTTGAAATTATCTCCAGATTGGGCCAGCGAGGTCGTCCGCTTGAGGACGCAGTTGTTGCACGATGGGCCCCAGCCCATCCAATTGCTCGTGCCATCGACGTATGATGCACCCGTTTGGTACACTAACATGATCTGCCGCGGCTGCCCGTCATTGAAGACGATGGACAAAACGAGTTCGATCTGACCTTCGAATGACTGCACGGGAGCGTCGACATAGAAACTCATCGTGGCGAGGGAGGTTCCGCAGGCAATGTGAAAATTCGATGGACTATTGTTGAGATACTCTACCCCGGGGTATCCACTGATTCCGCTTATTGCGAAGAACGGCGAGTAGTCGTCTTGGGACGCCGTCGTTATTCCCCGGTTATATATCATACCCGCATCGACCGCGTTATTGGTTCCGCTCCAACCACCAAGGTACGAATGGCCAGCCTCCTTATGAATATCCTTGTCGGGGTAAAACGGATTGAGGAGGTTTCCAGAGTTACAAGCGTGAGAGACGTTCGCGATGATCAATGCTAAGCTATATGCGTTCGGATCAATATTCGGAAACGTATATAGGCGTCTGTATGGTCCGGTGCCAGCATCCGGCCTGCCGGTTCCGAGATAGGTCGCCGTGCGGCGCTTGCCTGCCGCAGGGCTCTCCACGCCGGCCGGTCGAGGCTGAAACGCATAGCTGTTGATCTTTCGGACAAATGATCCGTGCAGCGTGGCTCTGTTGTAATAGACGTTGTTGCTTGCCGGATCGAATACCGCGATTTGAATGTTAGCGGGATCAATCGCCATTGTGCTCGTCGTCCTCAGGCCTGTAATTGCACGGGCGACGATCGAGCGTTCGGTTGAAGAAAGCGCCGGATCTAAGAGTCTAGCCGCGGTCGCTGCATCAATCCGACGGATTGCAGCAACATCGGTTGCAGTGGAGTTTGTGGACTTCACCGGTGCCGGAAGCACGCCTCTGGAACTTGTCGCCGCGTGTCCACAAGCGACCATTGTCCCGAGTAGGAAAACGCAGCTTAGAAGCGTTCCCCGCGTGTACTCGCCTAAACGGCGCATAGTGTTGTCTCCTATCGATGTTGCGTAGGTGTATTTCCAGCGTAGTTACCAAAGTGAATGAATAAGGCTGTTCCAGCCGAACCGTCGACGACGACGAGGCTGTTATCGATCCCGGTTGCGATTAAGGCGCCGGCCGTCAAGTCGTAACCAGCGGCGTTCGCGGTTTCCGCGGCGGAGACCAATCTCAATACAAGGCGACCATCGGTGGTTGCTCCGCTGATCCAAACCCGGTTGTCGTGGGCTGAGACGATGCGTTGAGTTCGAAAATCGAGCTGTCGCTCCGTCACGACACCATCGTTTCGCACGATAGTGACTTGAGGGGTTGGAATCATGATGACGTATACGTTGCGGGACGTCACGGCAATTGATGCATTGGGATACGGTTGGAGCACGCGACTCAGGGTCGTGCAATTGCGCGTGCGGAGCGACGCGATGTCGATGGAGCAGAGGCTCCTGGAGCTGAGTACGACAGCGCGCGAACTGTCACCGTCAGCGGCGATGATGTGAAAGGGAATCTGTATCTGTCGCGCTCGGCCATGTCGTACTAGAAAGAGGGCACCATCGTCGGTAGACGCAAAAAGGCTTTGACCCGCGCGGAAGAACTTTGTTATTCGAACACGGGAAAGATCGACGACGGTGCTCCAAAGCCCGAATCGGTCCAAACAAAACACGCCCGCCTTGAAGGCTGGCGCATAGCAGATATGTGCACGGTCGTCGATTGCGATGGATCCGACCGCGTCGCGAGTGCTTAGTACGGAAACACTGCGCTTTGTTCGTGAAAGCCGAAGGATCTGACCGGTGTGGTTCCATGTACGTACACCTACGAGCGCGTCGCCGGTTGGCGCGACTGCGAGGGACGAGATGCTCTTGGCCTCAAGGCCCGAAAGGAAGATCCTCGCCTTGACGTCGCCGAAAAGGTCCGCCGCTCGAACACCCGCGCCGGTTCCGCAAGCAAACAGGACGAACGCCAGAACCGCAGCGCCTTTGCGACGCCCATGATCACGGCAGCATAGGGGAGCAGGCGCATACAAGGAGGCCGCTTTGAAATAAAACGTTGCCCACACCGCTAAGCGCATTTGTTCCACCCTTACCGCGCTTCACTTAAGGCTCGGTCGCCACATTCCCTTCTGCCGGAAACTGATCGCCAGGGCCTATGGGCCGTAGCCTATAGCCTCGAGCTGCCGCTGTGTCGTGAGGCCGTCGGCGAACGTCGGGACGCCCGGCGCGCCGAGGTCGATGCGTTCGGCGAACGCGTCGAGCAGCGGCAGAAAAAACGGCAGGTTACCGTGCACGCTCGCGTACTTGCCGTACGGTGAGCCGGCGATCTCGAGCTCGTCTTGATCGTCCTCGGCGATCGCGTAAACGCGCAAGTCGTTGAAGAAGGTGCCGTTGGCGACCGCGCTGCGCGTTTCGCCGTGGACCGCAATCGTGGTCGACTCGACGATCGTGGTGGAGTCGCTGCTCACCCGGGCCACCAACCCGTCACCGTAGTCGACGTAGGCGAACGCGCCGTCGGCGACGGTGCTCTCGAACTCGCCCTGGGCGTCGGTGCGGCGCGGGTTCGCGGTGCGCAGCAGCCCCGTCGTCGCGCGGGGCGCGCGTCCGGCGAGGTGGTTGGCAAGGTCGAAGAAGTGCGGCATCGTGGCGTTGGCGACGCCGCCTCCGGCCGCCGCCGAGAACCACCAGCCGCGCTCGCGGCCGGTGTTGGCGGCGCGCAGGTCGCGGCCCAGGCGCGCGACCTCGAGCTCGCGCAGCGCCCCGGCGTGACCGTTGTCGATCAGCTCCTTGAGTGCCCGCACCGCCGGGACGTAGCGGAACTCGAACGCCAGCGCGGCAACCGTCCCCGCCCGCTCGGCGGCCGCCGTCATCTCCTGCGCTTGCGCGAGGTTCAAGGCGAACGGCTTCTCGCACAGCACGTGCTTGCCGGCGGCGAGCGCGGCGATGACCGACGGATGATGGTCGAACGGCGGCGAGGCGACGGAGACGACGTCGAGCTCGATGCCGGCGAGCATCTCGGCGGCCGAGCGGAACGCGTGCGGAATCTTGCGTTCGCGGGCGACGCGCTCGGCGCTCGCCGGCGAAGCGATCGCGACGACCTCGAAACGCGGGTGCAGGGCGTAGGCCGGTGCGTGCACGTCGCCGCCGAATCCCGAACCCACGATCCCGACTCGCAGTTTGCTCACCGTGCGTCCTCCGATTCCTGTATGGTTTGCGCGAACAGCGCGAGCGCGCGTTCGAGCTGCAGCGTCCTCGATCGCGAGCGGCGGCGCGATCGTGATCGACGTCCCCGTCGGGCCGGATTGCAACAGGATCACGCCGCGCGCCAGGCCGTGCACGACGACCTGGTTCGCGAACTCCGCCGCGATCGAACTCCACCGCCCACAAGAACCCGATGCCTCGCACCGTGCGCACGCGCGGCGACGACGCGAGGGCCTGCAGCCGCTCGGCCAGCCGGCCTTCGCGCGCGCGACCTGCGCGACGACGCCGAGCCGGGCCAGCTCGTCGAGGTTCGCCAGTGCCGCCGCGCAGGCGAGCGGATTGCCCAGGAACGTCGACGTGTGAAGAGCCTCGCCCGCGCTGACCGGCCACGCGTCCATCACGCGCGGCGTCCCGATCGTCGCCGCCAGCGGCACGCCGCCCGCCAGCGCCTTGCCGACGCACAGCAGGTCGGGGACGACCGCTTCGCGTTCGCAGGCGAACATCGTTCCGGTCCGCCCGAAGCCGGTGTAGATCTCGTCGAGGATCAGCACCAGCGCCCGCTCGTCGCACAGCGCGCGCAGGCCGCGCAGAAATCCGGCCGGCGGCACGATCACGCCGCCGCGGCCTTGGACGGGTTCGACGATCAGCGCACCGATCTGCGGATCGCGCTCGAGTGCCGAGCGCACCGCGGCCGAGCGCATCGTCGAGGCTCGCGTCCGCGCCGGGATACGGTAAGAACGTCGCGTGCTCGGCGACCAGCGGCGCGAACGGCGTGCGAAACTTCTCGATCCCGCCGACCTCGAGCGCGCCCAGCGACAGCCCGTGATACGCCCCGCGATAGGCGATCGCGTGCGGTTTGCCCGACGCCAGCAAGGCGGTCTTGAGCGCGAACTCGACCGCTTCGGCACCGGACGTCGCGAGGTACGTCTTGCGCAGCGCGCCGGGAGCCAGCTCGGCGAGCCGCGCGAGCAGCCGCGCTCGTACCTCGGTGGGATGGACGTCGCCCATGCCGTGGATCAAGCGCGCGGCTTGTTCCGCGATCGCCGCCGCGACGCGCGGGTTCGTGTGGCCGGTGGCCGCGACGCCGAACGCGGACGTCAGATCGAGGTAGCGATTGCCGTCGACATCGGTCACCAGCGCGCCCGACGCGCGCTCCCAGAAGACCGGATAGTCATTGCCGAGATACGTGACGCCCGGCGCCTCGTAGCGCGCGAGCTCCTCGGCTAGCGCGCGCGAGCGCGGGCCGGGGATCGCCGTAACCAGCGATTCCAGCGCGCTGCTCACTCGCGGTCGATCCAGCGCACGAAGTCCGCGATGCGCGGTGAGCCGCCGTGATGGCCGGCGAGCGGCGGAGATTGCAGCGTACCGAAGGGCGCGACGCGCACCGCACCGATGCGCGCCGCGAGCGCGACCGCGGCCGGAGAGGCGACGGCGACGCCGAGCGCTTGAACCGGCAGCCGGCGCCGCCCGACATAGGTCGCCACCGCATCGTCGTCGCCGCCGAACACCGGCAACACGCGCGGCAGAAACGGCAGTTCGTCGTCGAGCGGCGGTCGACCACCAGCGTCGCGTCCGCGCCGCGCAGGACGGCGCCGTGTCCGCCGGCCGCGCGAAAGGCGGCCAAGTTGCGGTACGCCGCCGTGCGCGCGGCCGGCTCGGCGGCACGCTCGCCGCCGGGAAACTCGAGCGCGACGCGTTCGCACGCCGCCGCCAGCGCGCGCGCGACGCGCTCGAGATCGGAACCGGCCGCCTCGGCGAACAGGCCATGCAGCGACAGGCAGCCTTCGCCGTCGTACAGCAAAACGTCCCGGACGATCCGGTCGGCCAGCGCGTCGTCGAGCGACGTGACGTCGGCGCCGCGTGAGCCGGCCGATGCTCGCGCGGTGGCCGAACGGAACGAAGCGCGTCTCGATCCCGCACTGCGCGCGAATCGCGCTGCAGCGCGTCGTCGCGCCCGAAGGCGACCACGACGCCGGCGGCCGCGAACAGCTCGGCTTCGTCCGGATCGCCGCCGCCGCGCCACGTTCGCGCGCGCGCGGCGGGCGCGAACGCCGGATGCTCGTCGGCGAGCGAAGCGAAGAATGCCGCCACGAGCGCGTCGTTGCGGTCTTTGACGACGACATCGCACTTCGCGCACAGCGCGAACACGGCCGGCACCAGCGCGACGCCGATCGTCGAGTCGCTCGAGACGATCGCGACGCGCTCGACGCCGCGCGCCCATGCGGCGGGCAGACCGGGCCGTTCGACGACACCGTCGAGCGCCTCCAACGAGCCGAGCTCGGCTTCGATCGCGCCTTCCAGCGCCGCCGCACCGATCCCGAAGAACAGCCGGTCGAGCGCGTACTCGACGACCGGCGTGGTGTAGCCGAGCCGGCGCTCGACCTCGGCGGTCGCGCGAACGCGCGGCGGAAAGTCGGCATCGGCCCAGCGCTGCGCGGCGTCGGCGACGTGCGCGACGATGCGCCGCGCCGGCAGCGCGCGCAGCTCGTCAGCCACGGCGCGCCACCAGCGTCTCGGCGTCGAGCGAGCAGCCGCGCAGCTCGGCGCCCTGCTCGCGTCCCAGCAATAACAGCCCGCCCTGGCCGAGCTCGTCGAAGGTATCAGCGCGCCGAGGTCCTCGGTCTCGACCGCGATCACCGAGCCGCGGTTGGCCAGATCGACGTGCCGGATCGCGCCCACGACGCCGTCGGGGAGCGGCCGGCCGTCGCCGTCGACGACGATCGGGCGCAACCACGGCGGTGCGACCTTCAACCGAGACTCGATCCGCTCGCGTCCCGCCGGATCGTCGTAGTACTGCGACGAGAGCTCGGTCATCGAGTACTCGGCGGTGATCGCTCCGGCCGGGAGGCCCAATCGGGCCGACGTTTCGCGGTAGAGCGTCGCGCGGTCGACGATGCGGGTGCGTCCCTTGAACCCGCCCGTCTCCATGATGCGCGAGCCCGCCGGCAGCGTGAGATCGGCACCGCGCTCGGCCAGCGCGTCGAGCAGTGCGACCAGCGCGAACGCGGTCGTCGCGACGCAGACGGCGACGCGATCGTCGCGCGCGCGGCGAACGGCACGGGCGAATGCGTCGACGTCGAGCTCGCCGGCGTGCACGTACCAACCGCCCGCGCCGTCGCCGCGGCGCCGGGTGACGACGTCCATCATGAAACCCAGCGAGCTGTGCGGATGCTCCGCGGGTTCGGGGACGAGGTTGAGGTAGCGCAGCCGCGCTCCGTCGCCGAGCAGCATGCGGTCGAACGAGGCGAGCAGCGCCGCTTCGTACAAGCGCGTTGTGTCGAACTCGTGGCGGCCGGAGCGTCCGTGCATCGTTCCGCTCGTCTCGAACCACACCGCGGTCCGTGCGGCGGGGAACGTCGCGAGCCGCGCTTCTTTGAACGCCGCCGCCGGAACCGCGGGGATCTCCGCGACGCTGTCGGGCAAACGGTTCGCGTCGAAACCTTGCGCGCGCGCGAAGGCCGCGTACGGGGCATTCGCGTCAACCTGATACGCGAACAGCGCGCGCGCCAGGTCAAGGAACTGCTCGTCGCCGAGCGCGTACGCACCGATCGCCGCGAGAATCCGCGCGTCTAGCGGGCCGGCGCCGAGCACGGGCTCGAGCGCGCCGATCAGTACGGCGGCTTTCCGCCGCCCTTCCCGCGCCCGGCCTCGTTGAAGCGCTCCTTCTTGCGGTGCGAAGCGGTGAACGGCGTTCCTTTGTCGCCCGGTGCCGCGCTGATCAGCAGCCCGACCATGTCCGAGAAGTTCTCCGCGTAACCGGCGAACGTCCAGGTGGCCTTCTTGGCGTCCGTGGCGATCAGCTTGAAGAGCCGGCCGTCGAACGTTCCGGCGAACGGCACCTTGTCGTTGTCCGCCCGGATCCACATCCCGCTCAGGTCGTCGCCCTTCTGCGTGACGTAGAGATGCGAATACGTGGTCCGCACCGAGCCGTTGAGCGGCTGGAGCTGGATTTCCCAAACGCCGTCCATGGTGGAGAACTGCGGCGGCTCGGGGGTGTCGCTCGGGCTAGCAGAGGGCTCAGGCGTCGCGCTGCGGCGGCCGCGCCGCCCGGGCGCCGGGCTTGCGCTCGGGGCCGGGGTCCCGATCGTTCAGCGGCGGGAGCGTGGCGGGACTGGGCGTGCCGAGCAGCGTCCCGGGCGTTGCCACGTTGCCGTTTGGGGCGGGCGGCGGCGGGGGAGTCGCGGGGCCGGACTGTGCCGCGGCGGTACCGCCGACAGCGAGGGTGGCAAGCCCAACGAGCGCGAGCTGACGAAGGTTCAACGGGACCTCTTCTGGGTTGGGGCGGGACGGCTCTGTGTTCGCAAACGGTCGCGCCGATCATCCCGGCATCGCCGTTCGCACCTTAACCGAAACCTGACCGATCGCCAAGGGCGAAATGTCTGATCTCGCACACCGCCGGGCAGGCCGATGTCATCGCGACCGCGATGTAACGCTCGGCGCCCCTGGCCCGGTTCCGGCCGAGGTCTTTTTTTGGGTGTATTTTCCTGGTCTCTGTGAGGTACCGGCGTTTGAGACTCCTACGCGTCGCGGCGCTCGGCATTACGGCCCTGGCGCTTGCGGGCTGCCAGGGCGGAAGCGCGAGCTCCCCTGCCATCAATACCGGGGCGGCGACGCCGGCCCAGGTGACACAGAGCGCGACGATCGCTCCGAGCGGCGGCTCGGTGAGCGCGACGCTCGGCACCCAAACCGTCACGGTCATCGTTCCCAGCGGCGCGCTCAGCGCGGCGGGCACCGTCAGCCTGACCGTCTATTCCCTCGGCAGCGCGCCCAAGGCGCTGCTGTCGGCCGCCCGCAAGACCAAGACGGTCGGCGCCGACGCGGTATTGCTCAGCGAGTTCTCGGTAACGCTGACGAACGCGACGCTGCTCAAGCCGTTGCAGGCATCGTTCACCACCACGGCGCCGGCGACGGGTTCGATCGTTCGCTTGGCCGGCTTCGGGAACGCGAAGTTCGACGACGTCGATACCGTCACGTTCGCGGGCGGAACGGCGACCTCGGATTTGAACGTCCTGTATCCGCGGATGTCGCTGGCGGCCGGAACGCTCTACGCGTTCTACGCCGAGCCGCAGGCTGAGGCGAGCGCGGCACCGACGCCGGCGGTCGTCGTCGCGACGACCGCTGCGATGCCGATCGCGATGCTCTCGAGTGCGACCTTCACCGCGACCGAAGTCGAAGCGTCCAACGACTTTCCGTACCTCGATACGAAGTTCGCCTTCTCGCTCGACAACTCGTCGCTGGGCTCGATCGACCCGGTCACGGGGGTGTTGACGACCGGTCCGGTCGACGGCGCGGGCAACGTCGTCGCGACCGACAACACCGCGGCCCGCAGCAACCCCAAGGGTTCGCTGGCGGTGACCGTCAGCTCGCAGCGGCCCGGTAACGTCAGCGACGCGTTCACGTTCAGCGGGAAGCTGAGCTCGACGACGCAGCAGACGAACAGCAACATCACGACTCAGCCGCAAACGGATGCCGGGACGGTCGCGCTCACCTCGACGGTGACGGGCTTTACCGCGGCTGCCGGCGGCGGACAGAACGCGGTGAGCTCGGTCGAAGCGGACACCTATCCGCTCGAGACCGTCACCACCAAGACGGCGAGCACGTATCGGTACGCGACCGCCGCCTCGAAGGCGACGCTGTCGATTCTGACCAGCGACGCGAAGGACTCCAACGGCGCCGAGTACGTCAATAAGTACGGCACCGGAAACGGCATCCTCGACCTGCTGCCGGAAACGCCGGGTGCCTTCGGCCCCAATACCGCGGCCTTGACCTACAGCGAGAACGATCCGGCGAACTTCAGCAGCCAGCGCGTCACCGCCGCCGACGGCTCGTTCATCGAGCTGGGGGAAGACACGTTCGGCGACATCCAGACCATTAACGGAAACCCTGATTTCAGCGCGGTCTACGATGCGAGCCAATACAGCGGCTTCAAGTTCACCATCACCAAGCCGAGCGGTTCGCCGGCGACCATTACAATGACCATCACTCGGGGCAATAGCAATCTCGGTTCGCTGACGATCCCGTCGTGGATCCCCAGCGCTTTGACGAAGGTCTCGACCGAGACCGACAGCGACAACGGGACCGTTACCTACCCCACCGCTTGCAACGTGCCGGCGAAGTACGGTGCCAGCGGCAATCAGCTCGTGCAAAAGATCGAGCGTGTCGACCCGGCGCTCGGCAACCGCGAGAACGAGACGACCACCACGTACACGGCACCGTCCGTCGGGCCGGTGTGCATCCAGCTGGCCGATTCCGTGCAGACGTTCTACGACTATACGCTGCAGAACGGCTTCCTGGTGTTCGTCAGCGGCAACGCCCAACCGCTCCAGCTCACCACGATCGCCGAGACGCTCACCCTGCAGTCGGCGACGACCTCGAGCGGCGCCGTGACATCGGCCGTCAAACGCGGCGCGGCATCGGCCGGCCGCACCACGGCGTCGGTTCCACCGGACTCGTTCGCGCCGGTCGCGTTCGCGCGTGCGCACTTCGAGCACATCGTGCGCGAGCGGCTCGGCGGGATGCGCAAAGCGACCTTTAGCAAGAACTTCATGAGCAAAGGAGTGAAGTCGCTGTGACTACCGCACGAATCATCGCCGCGGCCGCTGCGGCAGCGCTCTTGGCGGCGTGCGGCGGAGGCGGCGGCAGCGCCGTGAAACCGGCGCTCCCGCAGGCGCCGTCGGGACCCACCGGCGGCAGCATGGCTCCGCAATCGACCAGCTTCAAGTACACCCAGAACGGTCTCAAGAACGCGACCATGGTCGGCCCGGTGCAAGTCGGCACGGTCAAGGTCGACGTTCAGATGCAGCTCAAGAATCCGGCCGGCTTGCAGCAGTACGCCGCAGCGGTCAGCGACCCCAAGAACGGGCTGTACCGGCACTTCCTCACGCCCGACCAGATCGGCAGCCAGTTCGGCGCGAACGACGCCGACTGGAACGCGGCCATCGCGTACTTCACCGGCCAAGGGCTGGCGGTCACCGGCTGGAAGCAGAAGTCGGTCCTGCGCGTCGTCGGCCCGCAGGCCAAGATGGAGAAGGCGTTCGGGACGACGTTCGCCGACTTCCACGGCCCGACGGGCGACATCCTCGGGCCGGCGACGACGCCGCACTTCGCCGTACCGCTCGCGGTCCATTCGGTGAGCCAACTCGTCTACAACAAGACCTGGACCAAGCGCAACTCGATCGCGATCCCGCCGCACGGCGTGACGCAAGCGTTTGATTTCGGCATCCCCGCGCAGCAGCTCGCCGCCGCATTCGACTACAGCGGCGCGTACGCGGCGGGCTTCACCGGTACCGGAGTCAACATCGGTGTGGTCGGGACCGGACCGATCTCGGCCGACGACTACAAGGCCTACGTTCAGGCGTTGAGGGTCGGCTGGCTCGACGCGAGCGGCAACCTCCACGCCAACGCGAACACGATCACCCAAGTCAACGTCGCGCCGACGGCCGGCGTCAACGGCGGGACGCCGGCGACCCCGCCGCCGGTCACCGGCCCGTGCAACGGCCCGCTCCCGGGGTGCAATCCCGAAGACGGCGAGGCACAGATCGACACGCAACAGACCGCGGCGCTCGCGCCGACGGCTAACGTGCTGTTCTACCTCGCCTACGTTCCGCACGAAACGTTCGGCACGAATCACGACTTCGGACCGTTCCTGGGCATCGCCGAAGTGAACGACGAAGTGCAGCAGGCGATCAACGACAACAACGCCGACGTCTTGTCGATCAGCTACGGCATAGCCGAAGAGTACAGCGACTACACCCAGGCCGACGGCGTCACCTACGACCCCAACGGCATCGAACCGGTGCAGTTCGCGATGCTCGAAGCCGAAGGCGTCTCGGTTTTCGCCTCTTCGGGCGATGCCGGTGCCGAAGGGTGCGCGCGGCCGTTCGACGGCGTCGGGCCGGGCGTCGCCGGGCCGGATCAGCCGTGCGTGAGCGCACCGGCGGTCGACCAGAACGTGACCAGCGTCGGCGGGATCACCGCGCCGATCGACCCGTCGGGCCGCAAGATCGGTCCGTATACCACCTGGGGCGTGCAGACCGAGCACGGCTTCGGGGCGACCGGCGGCGGCCTCTCGGTCGCCGTCCCGATCCCGGCCTACCAAACCGGACCGGGGATCACCGGCTCCAAGCGCAACCAGCCCGACGCGTCGCTCGACGCCGATCCCGACACGGGCGTGGCCGTCGTGACGAACATCGACTTCGCGGGCGGCGGCATCGGGGCGATCGGCGGCACGAGCGTCTCGGCACCGGAGATGGCAGCGATGTGGTCGCTCGTCGTCGACGCCTGCCGGCAGACCGCAACCTGCGTCGCGAAGGGCTCCGGCCCGCATCCGTACCGGCTCGGCAACGCCGCACCGTACATGTATGCGATCTACAACAGCACGACGCTCTACCCGGCGACGTTCCTGGACATCGTCGACGGGAACAACGGCGTGACGCCGTGCGCGATCAACCCGGGGCAGGTCGGGCCGTGCCCCAACCCGTCGCCGACGCCCGGCCCCGGCTTCAACGCCGGCAAGGGTTACGATCTCACCACCGGGATCGGCGTTCCGTTCGCCCGTCACCTCATCAGATCGGTGGTCGGCGTTTAGTCGCCCGCTTCGCTTCCTCGGTAGCAGGAGGAGCCGGTGGACTGCGGTCCGCCGGCCCTCTTGCGCCCGGTGATAAAATAGGTGGGCTGTGAAGACCAAGGGTCACCCCAAATGGTATCCGGAAGCCCACGTGACGTGCGCTTGCGGTGCCCAGTTCACCACCGGATCGACGTCGCCGACGATCGCGGTCGAAGTTTGCTCAACCTGTCATCCCCTGTGGACCGGGCAGCAGAAGTTCCTCGACACGGCGGGCCGCGTCGAGAAGTTCAACCAACGCGCCGCCATGGCCGATAAGAAGAAGGCCGAGGCCGCCGCGCGCAAGACGCGCAAGCAGGCGGAACAAGCCTCGGAGGCCGGTTCGGCGGCGCTTTAGCGCACCTCGTACGGACCCCGGAAGCGCGCCGTTCGCCGGCGCGCTTCTTGCTTGCCTGATGCTGCACACCGACCGCCTCGAGACGCTCTCGAAACGCTTCGACGAGATCGACGCCGCCCTCGCTGACACGAGCGGCGGGTTCGATCAAGCGCGCTTTACCGCGCTCATGCGCGAGCGAGCGGCGATCGAGGCGACGGTCGCGGCGTTTCGCCGTTACCGCGCGCTGCTCCACGAGGTCGCGCAGAACGACGCATTGCGCGCCGATCGAAGCGATCCCGAACTCGCCGCGCTGGCGGAAGAAGAGGCGCCCGCGCTGCGCGCCGCGCTCGGCGCGCTCGAGGCGGAGCTGCAGGAGCTGATGCTGCCGCGCGACGCCAACGACGACAAGGACATCTTCATCGAGATCCGGGCCGGCGCCGGCGGCGACGAGGCCGGGATCTTCGCCGGCGATCTGCTGCGCATGTACACGCGCTTCGCCGAGTCGCGCAAGATGCGGGTCGAGCTGCTCAGCGAGAACGAGAACGAGGCCGGCGGCTACAAAGAAGTCGTCGTCGCGGTGAAGGGCGGCGAGCCGTACCGCTGGTTCAAGTACGAGTCGGGCGTGCATCGCGTGCAGCGCGTCCCGGCGACCGAAGCAGCCGGCCGGATCCACACTTCGACCGCGACCGTCGCCGTATTGCCCGAGGTGGCCGACGACGGCGAGATCGAGATCCGCTCCACCGACCTCGAGGTCGACACGTTCAAGGCGTCGGGTGCGGGCGGTCAGCACGTCAACAAGACCGAGTCGGCGATCCGCATCACGCACAAACCGACCGGCATCGTCGTCTCCTGCAGCGAGGAACGGTCGCAACTGCAAAACCGCGCCCGGGCGATGGACATGCTGCGCGCGCAGCTCGCCGCGAACCAACGCCGTGAACGCGAGGAGTCCGAAGCTTCGCTGCGCCGCAGCCAAGTCGGGACCGGCGACCGCAGCGAGAAGATTCGCACCTACAACTACCCGCAGGACCGGATCACCGACCACCGCATCAACCAGAACTTTCAGAACATCAAGACGATCCTCGACGGCGATATGGAGAAGCTGATCGTCGAGTTGCAGCAGGACGAGAAGGCGCGGTTACTTGCCGGCGAAGATCCCGCGGCATGACGTGGTGCCGGCGCTGACGATCGGTGCGGCGCTGCGCGATGCGGCCGTGCGGCTCGAGCCCGTCGGCGGGACCGGCCGGCTCGACGCCGTGTTCTTGCTCGCGCACGCCGGCGGCGTCTCGCGTCAAGAGATGATCGCGCACCGCGAGCGCGAGCTGACGCCGCAAGCCGCCGAGCGTTTCGAACATCTCGTAGCGCGCCGCGCGTCGGGCGAACCACTCGCCTACGTCACCGGCGAGGCCGGCTTTTACGGCCGTATGTTCGCGGTCGATCCGCGGGTCTTGGTGCCGCGGCCGGAGACCGAGCTCGCCGTCGAATGGGCGGTGCGCCATCTGCGCGCGATCGGCCGCGATTCAGGCACGGCGGCCGACATCGGAACCGGTAGCGGCGCGATCGGCGTGACGCTGGCATGCGAGCTGCGCGAGCTCAACGTCTACGCGAGCGACGCGTCGCAGCCGGCGCTGGCGGTCGCGCGCGGCAACGCGGCGCGCAACGACGTCTTTCAGCACGTCACGTTCCTGCACGGCGATCTAGCGGCGCCGCTGCTGCCTTACGCGCCGTACGATTGCGTGGTGGCGAACTTGCCCTACGTGCCGACGGCGCAGTGCGGCCGGCCGCCCGACCCGGTCTCGTTCGAGCCGATCGAGGCGCGTGACGGCGGTTCCGACGGCCTCGCCGTCTACCGGCGTTTGCTGCGAGATCTCCCGGCGCTGATCGCGCCGCGCGGGATCGCGGTGCTCGAAGCGGCGCCGGTAAACGCGCGCGCGCTCGAAATGCTGGTTCGCGCCATGTTGCCGCGGGCGGGGGTAGAGACAATTCGCGATTACGCCGACCTAGATCGATTCGTCGTCGCGGTCGTCCCGGCGGCGGACTGAAAACACCGGCTTCTCGCTGCCGTCGTCGGAACATGAACAAGTGTTCATGTTATCGGAACATGAACAGAGGTTCATGTTATCGGCGATCTTTTTGGTACGGTAACGTACCGGAAACGGCCTCGGCGTGGTAGTCTGTAAGAACAAACACGGCGCGTCCGCTCGTCGCCGTGCAGGGGGTGACCCAATGGCACAGCTCACGCCGACCGTTTTCGAGGCAAGGGACACCCTTGATGAAATCGCCGACGGACGAACGATTCGGACGTACGCGGCACGTCAGATCGTGTTCGCGCAAGGTGAACCCGCCGACTCGGTGTTCTTTCTCCAGCGCGGAAGGATCAAAGTGTCGCTCTTGTCGCCGCGCGGCAAAGAGGCCGTGCTGGCGATTCTCGGCAGCGACGAGTTCTTCGGCGAAGGCTGCCTCGCGGGACAAACCGTCCGGATGATGACGGCTACGTCGATCGCGCCCTGCTCGGTGATGCGCATCGAAAAGCCGTCGATGATCCGGCTGCTGCACGATCGTCCCGCGTTCGCCGAGACGTTCATCGCGCATCTGCTGGCGCGCAACATTCGCATCGAAGAAGACCTCACCGACCAGCTCTTCAACTCGTGCGAGAAGCGTTTGGCGCGCGTGCTGCTGCTGCTGGCGAACTTCGGCAAAGAGACGCTGCCCGAGCCCGTCATCGCCAAGATCAGCCAGCAAACGCTCGCCGAAATGGTCGGAACGACGCGCTCGCGGGTGAGCTTCTTCATGAACAAGTTTCGGCGCCTCGGCCTCATCGACTACGACGGCGGGCTGCAGGGCTTGCACGTCCACAGCTCGCTGCTCAACGTCGTCCTGCACGATTAGCGGTGCGGCCGCAGGGACGCTATACGTCGGCGGCGTCCTCGAACGAGGTGTGCTGTGCGCCGGCGGCATCTTCGAACAAGGCGTGCCGTACGATGGCCACCACCGTCGCCGACAAGGCGTCGCGGTCGGCGATACGTATGTCGAGCATCCGCCAGAAGATCACGCTGAGCATGTATGCCAGCGTGGCGATATCGGCCGTCGGCCGCGCGCCCGGGCGCGCCGCGGCCGCGTAGAGCAACGTCGCGGCTCGGGCCGTGGTCCAGCCTTCGATCCGGCGCTGAAATTCCGCCAGCGACTCGTCGCGGAGCGCCGCCTCTCGCCACGCCCGGTAGACCCCCGCAAAGGCCCATTCTTGGCGGAAGTAGCGCTCGATGACCGCCGCCGCGCCGGCGTCCGGCGCGACCTCGGGGCCGGACTCGAACTCGAGCAGTAGCCGGTCGAGGAGAACGAGCAACACCTGCCGTTTGGAGCGGAAGTGCAGGTAGAATGCGCCGACGGCGATGCCGGCTTCCCGGGCGATGTCCTCGATGCTGGTCGCCTCGTAGCCGTTTTCGGCGAAGCGCGCCAGCGCTGCGGCCACGAGCGCTTCGTGAGCCCGGCGACTGCGCTCTTGGCGCGGTGGTTCGGGGAGCGACTCTCCGGCAAGCACGTCGGGCCGGTACGGGCAGTTGCCGCCCTCGCATTGCGGCGCCGATTCGGAACTCTCCATGCCGATACACCACCCCCATTCGCACGGTCGCGAATGTACCCGGCCCATGGCTACATGCGACCAAAGCGGCTGATATTGTGATCGAACGCAGAAATCGCCGTCGCGGATGCGGCCGCTCCCGCAACGCGCTGCGGCAGGCGCCGGACTGACCACAATTGCTCACCTGCGCCGCCGTCGTTTCGGTATACTACGACGGACGGGATTGAGGGACGGCATACCGTCGACTAGCGCGCGGGACGCGGGTTCGATGGGGAACAGTTGGCTCTCTTCCGATACGAAAGCCGGTCTTCGGCGTCTCCAACGAGAGGTGCGGCCGCGCTTTGACCGCGTCGCCGGGGCGCAGTATTCCGCGGCTCGCGAGCTGGGCGGCACTCATCTCGCTGTACGGCGTCGCGCTCGCCGGCATCGCATTCGCCGGCGCACCGCACCCCGCGGTTTCGTCGCCGGCAGCGGGGGCGTACTTCGTCGCGATCCTCGCCGATCTCGCGACCGCAGCGGTGCTCTTTGTCGGCTCGAACGCCGCAATGCCGCAACGTTCGAGCTTCGTGCTCGCGCTGACGTTCGCGGCGGTCGGGATCTTCACGTTCTTTGCGATGCTCGTTCTCCCGCTGCAGCCGAACGCGGCCGCGATCTGGCCGGCGAGCGCCCAGGCCGGCATATGGCTCTACGTCTTTTCGCACCTCGTGGCCGGCGCCGGGGCGCTGATCTACGCGTCGCTGCGCCGCGGGCCTGACGCGCAGCGCCGCGTTACGGCAGCCTTCGCGGGTCCGGCGATCGGCCTGGCGGGCGTCGTCGTCGCCGGCGGCTTAACGCTGGCGTTGGGCGGTGCGGGCCTCCTTCCGCGGTTGGTCGCCGGCGCGTCCATGGCGGGTTTGCGGACGACGGGCGTGGGCTTTGCGCTGCTCCTGGTATGCGGCGCCGCGGCGGTCGTCACGTTCCGGATTCCGAAGGCGACGGAAGTCGACCGGGCGCTGCTGCTGGCACTCGTCGCGCTGACGGCTGAGATCGCGCTCTATCTGCTTGCTCCCCAGCGGTATACCGGCGCGTTCTACGTCGCGCGTTTCCTGCAACTCGGCGCTGCGACGTTCGTCCTCGCCTCGGCGACGCGTGCCCTCGTCGGGATGCCGAAGCGGCTCGGTGAAACCGAGGTCGCCCTCATCCGGTCCGAAAGCGAATCGCTGAAGCGCGCGGACCGCATCCAAGCGCTGTGGCGAATCGCCGCCACCGACGCCATTTTCGACGACCGTTCGCGCTATCAAGAAGTTCTTCGGATCGCGACCGGCGCGATCCGCGGCGACAAGCCGATGTTCGGACTTCTCACGCACTTGGAACAAACGACCATCGTGGTCGACGCGACCTCCTGGACGGGCCCCGGCGTCGCGGCGGCGATGCTGTATCCCGGCGCGAGGTATCCGCTCGGTAATACGATGCAAGGCGTCTTGCTCGCCACGGGGCGCACCCAGGCCTGGGACGACCTCGACGCAGAGCGCTTCGCTGATACGCTCGCGGTTGACGTCGGCTGGCGCAGCCTGATCGGAGCGCCCCTGCAAATCGGCGGAAACACGCACTTCGTGCTCTTCGGCTCGCCCGAGCCGATGCTGGATGAGCCGTACGCAGACGACGACGTCGCATACGTCGACTTGATCGCGTCGTTCCTTTCCAGCCGGTTCGAGCAGCAGCAACAAGTGCAGCGACTGCAATTCCAGAGCCGGCACGATGCGCTCACCGGCCTCGAGACGCGCCTGCAGTTTCGCGAAGCGTTGCGCCGCGAAGCGGCGGGCGGTACGCCGTTCGCCGTCGCCATCGCCGACATCGACGACTTCCGGCAACTCAACGAGGTCGAGGGTCACCAGGTCGGCGACGAGGTCCTCGTCGAGATCGCCGCGACGCTGCGCGGCGTCGACGAAGGCGACCTCGTCGCTCGCTTGAGCGGCGACGAGTTCGGGATCCTGTTGCGCCGGACCGGGACCGACGCAGCCGTTGCGGCGGCGATGGATCGGTACGTGCAGCGTTTTCGCTCGCCTTTCCGGACGGCCGATCGCGATGGCACGCGCAGCTTCGACGTTACGGCGTCGTTCGGCATCGCGCCGTCGTTCGGCGGCGCGGTCAGCGGGGACGACCTCATGCGCCGGGCGGCCGTGGCGCTCGACGTCGCGAAATCGCGCGGGCCGGCGACGGTCATGTCGTTCGACGCTCCGATGGAGGCGATTCTGGCGGAGCGTTTGGTTCGCTCCAGCGATTTGTCGGCCGCGATCGCCGGAAACCAGCTCGCTCTGATGTATCAGCCGACCTTCGAGTTGGCGACCCGAAAAATCATCGGAGCGGAGGCCCTCGTGCGCTGGGACCATCCGATGCGCGGCCGCCTGCCCCCATCGGAGTTCATCCCGTTCGCCGAGCGGAGCGGGTTGATGGGCCCCCTCTCGCGCTGGGTCTTCGAGCGACTCGTGCGCGACGTGCTGAGCCGCGTGCTGCCGCCGGACTTCATCTGCTACTTCAACATCGCGCCCCAGCTGCTGAGCGATTTCGCGTTCATCGAGACCATACGCGAGAGGCTGCGCGCGAATCCCGGCTTGTCGGCGAAGCTGGGAATGGAGCTCACCGAAACGGCCGCGATGCAAAACGTGGAGCGATCGATGCACACGCTGACCCTGTTCCGGAGCTGGGGGCTGCGGGTGGCGATCGACGATTTCGGGACGGGCTACTCGTCACTGTCGTATCTCAAGCGGCTCACGGTCGATCTGATCAAGATCGACAAGTCGTTCGTCGACGGGCTGCCGGACGACGATCGGGACGCGGCACTGTGCGAGCTGCTGCTCCGCATGACCGAGCGCTTCGGCCTGGAGACGCTGGCCGAAGGGATCGAGACGGAACGGCAGGCGGACTGGCTGTTGCGGCACGGCTGCAAGTCCGGCCAGGGCTTCCTGGTTTCCCGTCCGATCGAGTTTTCCGATCTGCTCGCATCGCTTCACGATCAAGCGATCATCGCATGACGCGCCGGCGAACCGGCGCTTCGAGGGGACGAGGTAGGACCGATGTTGACTAGTGCAACCGGCGTAGCTGGCTTGGACGCCGTGCTGTCGGGCGGTTTTCCGGCGGGCCGGACGACCGTCGTCGCCGGCGGGCCGGGCAGCGGCAAGACGGTCTTGGCGCTGCAATACCTCGTTGCCGGCGCGACCGACCACGGCGAACCCGGCCTGATGATCTCGTTCGAAGAATCTCCGAGCGCCTTGCAGCTCAACTTCCGGGGGATGTCGCTCTCGCTCGACGACGTCATCGGGAAGAGCGTGCACATCGTCGACGGGCGCCTGCCGGAGGACGCGATCGAAACCGGGACGTTCGATTTGGGCGGGCTGATCGCGGTCGTGTCGGCGTTGGTGGTCAGGCTGGGCATCAAACGATTGGCCCTCGACGGCCTCGACGCCGTCTTCGCGCTGGGCGCCAACGACGCGAACCGGCGCCGCGAGATCTTGCGCGTGCTGGCCTGGCTCGGGGAGTCGGGCGTCACCGCGTTGCTCACGATGAAATCGGACGACGGGTCCGGCATCCCGGCTCGCTTCGGATTCACCGATTTTGCGGCCGACGGCGTCCTGCAGCTCCGCTCCACGATGGTCGGTGAGCTGTTGCGCAGGACACTGCGCGTGGTCAAGCTGCGCGGTTCGGGATTTCTGGCCGGCGATCATCCGTACACGATCTCCACCAACGGCCTCAAGGTGCTGAGCTTGCCCGTGCGCACGCGCATCGGCCAGACCAAGACGCTGGAGACACGGCTCTCGACCGGCGTCGAGCGGCTCGATCGCATGCTCGAAGGCGGGTACCGGATGGGGACCACGACGCTGATCTCGGGTTTGCCGGGCACCTCGAAAACGACCTTGGGTGCAGAGTTTCTCTGGGCGGGTTGCAAGGCCGGCGAGCGGGTGCTGTTCGTCGGCTTCGACGAGCCGGCCGAGCAAATGATTTACGACGCGCAGTCGGTCGGCATCGACCTGCAACCGTTCAAAGACTCGGGGCTGCTCCGCGCCGAGTCGTTCGCCGCCGGAGCCGCGATCGGCGACGAGCACTCGCTGGTGATCGAAGCGCTCGTCGACGCGCACCGGCCGACCCGCGTTGTCGTCGATCCCGTTTCCGCGTTGGTCAAGTCGGGCGGTTTGGACATGGCCGAGGTGGTTACCGAACGGCTCGTCGTCTTGTTCAAGTCGCGCAGCATCACCGCAATCTTCACTGCCGTCTCCGACTCGCACGACGGCCAAATGGAGAATACGACGACGCGAGTCTCGACCGTGGCCGACACCTGGATCCACCTCAGCTATGCGGCGGAGCACGGTGAGCGCAATCGGACGCTGACCGTCATTAAAGCGCGCGGCACCGCCCATTCGAACCAGATGCGCGAGGTGCTGTTGAGCAATGAAGGCGTCGCGCTGGCCGACGTCTATTCCAGCGGAGGGACCGTGTTGCTCGGGACGGCGCGCCTGCGCCGGGAGCAGGAAGCGCTGATCGAGCGGGAGCAGGACGAGGAGCGGTGCGAGGTCGAGCTCCGAACGCTCGACGAAGAGCGCGCGACGCTGAGTCAGAACGTCGCCGAGTTTCGACGGCGGTTGGCGCAAATCGACGATCACCGCGCCGTGCTCGTGAAGCGCACCGCGGTCCGCGGCAACGTGCGCAGCGCTGACGCGGCGGCGGTCCGGCTGTCACGGTTCGGCGATCCGGCCGACATCCTCAGCGGGGTCGCCGAGTTGGAACCGTGACGACCGCCGTACCGGACGCCGGGCCGGGATTACCGCTCTACTTATTCCTCGCCGGCGACAACCCAAGCTCACTCGCCGCGCTGGGAAACATTCGCCTTGCGCTCGATAGGTTCACCGGTGGGCAGTTTGCGTTCGAAGTCGTCAACGTCTTCGAGTTCCCGGAGCGCGCGCTCGACAACCGGGTCCTGGTCACGCCGGCGCTGGTGGCTCCCTCGTGCGCACGCCGGCTGATCGGCGACTTGAGCGAAGCGAGTCAAGTACATTATTTCTTGGATACGCTTCCTCGGTAGCCGGGCGCGTGGCCGATTCGGGAAAGTGTGCAGTTTGGGACGCGGCGTGCGCGGCGGCGTGAGGTACTATCACGTCGTGCGTGTTTCGGATTCGGGGTCGTGATCTCCAGCCGCAAAACCCCGCCGGTCGGCGCTGCGTCGCGGTCTCAGCCCTCGCGCGACGAAGCCGAGGCGCTTTCACGCTTCGTGTGCGACAGCGTGACCGAATTCGCCATCTTCACGACGACGACGGAAGGCCGGATTGCAACCTGGAATCCAGGCGCGGAGCATGCGTTCGGCCACGCACGCAGCGACGTCATCGGGGCGGACTTCGGGATGATCTTTACTGCCGAAGACCGCGCCGCCGACCTCCCGGCCGCCGAGATGCGCATCGCGATGGAGCGCGGGCGCCTCGACCGGGATTGCTGGCACATCCGCAAAGACGGCACGCGCTTCTGGGGCACGAACACCGTGCAGCCGCTGGTCGACGGCGAAGGGCGCCACCAGGGATTCACCAAGATCGTGCGCGACAGCACGGAACGCTACGAGGCCGCGATCGCGCTGCGCCAAAGTGAGGAGCGTTTCCGGCTGCTGGTCGAGAGCGTCGACCACTACGCCATGTTCTCGATCGGGGCCGACGGACGGATCACCCTGTGGAACTCCGGTGCGGAGCAGATCTTCCGGTACCGTCACGCGGAGATCATCGGCGCGCCGTTTTCGAAGCTCTTCACCGCCGGCGACATTGCGCGCGGGCTACCCGAGGTCGAGCTGCGCCGGGCCGCCGAGCTGGGTCAAGTCGAGAACGAGCGCTGGCAGTTGCGGGGAGACGGCAGCCGCTTCATCGCCCGCCGGCGCATTACGCTGCTCAAGGCCGGCTCGCTGGGCATGGCGCCGGGCTTTTCGGTCACGGCGCACGACGTCGACCGAGTCCCGGGCGAACGAAAAGACGATGCGCAAACAGGCGTTCTACGACGAGCTGACGGGCCTGCCGAACCGTGCGCTGTTCGTCGAGCACCTGCAGCGGACGATCGCGCATACCAAGCGGCATACCGCGTCGCGGTTCGCGGTGCTCTTCCTCGATCTCGACCAGTTCAAGACCATCAACGACGGCTTCGGGCACGTGTTGGCCGATCAGCTGCTCACCCAAGTCGGGCAGCGTCTGCGCGCCTGCGTGCGGCCCGAAGACGTCGTCGCGCGAATCGGCGGCGACGAGTTCACCGTCTTGGTGAGCTCCATCTCGTCCTCCAAAGAGGTCACCGGCCTGGCCGATCGCATCCACGCCGCGATGGAACTGCCGATCTTCGTCGAGATGCACGAGGCGCGCGCGACGACGAGTATCGGGGTCGCGCTCGGCTCGAGACGCCTACGATCGTTCCGAGGACATCCTGCGTGACGCCGACATCGCGATGTACGAAGCAAAGGCGCGCGGCCGCGCCAACACCGTCGTCTTCGACGACCACATGCGCGCGAGCGTCGTCTCGCGCCACGCGCTCGAAAGCGACCTCGGCCGCGCGGTCGAGCGGGAAGAACTGTTCCTCGAGTACCAGCCGATCGTCGCGCTGGCGGACCTGCGCGTGATCGGGTTCGAAGCGCTCGTCCGCTGGAAGCATCCCGAGCGCGGCATCCTGCAACCGGCCGACTTCATCCAGACCGCCGAGCAAACCGGCTTGATCGTGGCGATCGACCAATGGGTGTTGCGCACGGCGTGTGCCCAGATGCGCACGTGGCAAGCGGATGCGTGCGCCGGGGTCCCCTTGAAGATGAGCGTCAACCTGTCTGCCAAGCAGTTCAGCCACAACGACCTCTGCCAGCGCGTGCAACGCGTCTTGGCCGAATCGAGGGTCGCCGCGGCGTCGCTCAACCTCGAGATCACCGAGAGCACGATGATGGAGCGGTCGGATACGGTCGCCGCGGTCCTCGCCGAGCTGCGGGCGCTGCAGGTCGAGATCCATATCGACGACTTCGGTACGGGTTACTCGTCATTGAGCTATCTGCGCATGCTGCCGGTGAGCGCGGTCAAGATCGACCGCTCGTTCATCTCCGGGATGCAAACCGACCACGAGCGGGCCGAGATGGTGCGCGCCATCGTCGCGCTGGCCCACAACCTGCGGCTGTCGGTCGTGGCGGAAGGGGTTGAATCGGTCGATGAGCTCAAGGCGCTTCAGGCGCTGTCGTGCGAGTTCGCACAAGGCTACCTGTTCGCGCGGCCGCTGTCGGCCACAGCGGCGAGCGCGCTGATCGCGAGCCGCGCCCCGCTCGAACTTCCCGTCGCGCTGCACGACGCGGCGAAGCCGGCGGCCGAGCACGTCGTGGTGAGCGGCCCGGAACGGCGCCGCACCGCAGGCACGCCGGCAGATCGGTTCCCGAAGGCTGCCCGGGCTCGCCCCCAATCGGCCTAGCCGGCCAGACGTTGCGGAAGGGCATCCTGCGGCCAGGCGGCGATCATGCCGTCGCGGCTGGCGGCGTCCAGCGGCCGCGCGAAGTAATAGCCCTGACCGTTCGTGCAGTTCAGCGAACGCAGCTCCTCGAGCTGCTCGAGCGTCTCGATCCCTTCGGCCGTCGTCGTCATCGACAGGCTGGCAGCGAGCGACGTGATCGTTCGAACGATCTCGGGTTGCCGACGCGCGCCGCCGGCGAGGCTGATGAAGGAGCGGTCGATCTTGAGGGTGTCGACGGGCAGCCGCTGGAGGTAGCTCAGCGAAGAGTAGCCGGTCCCGAAGTCGTCGAGCTGCACCTCGATGCCCATGGCGCGCAGCTCGGTCAGCGTCGCGGCCGCGGTCTCGGCGTTCGCCATGATCGCGCTTTCGGTGATCTCGATGTGAAGGTAGTCGGCGCTCAGGGCCGCGTCCGCCGAGCGCCGTGCTGATGATCTCGACCAGGCCGGCGTCCGAGAACTGTCTCGCCGAGACGTTGACGCTGATCGTCAGCGGTCTTTGCGAGGGGAACGCATCGCGCCAGATGCGCGCTTGCCGGGTCGCGTCGCGCGAGGACCTGCGCGCCGAGCTCCAGGATCGCGCCGCTCTCTTCGGCGGCCGGGATGAACAGGTCCGGAGCGAGCAGCCCGCGCTTGGGATGCTGCCAGCGAACGAGTGCCTCGAAGCCGAGCAGGTCGTCCGGCGGCCAACGACACGATCGGCTGATAGAAGACGACGAACTCGTGCCGCTCGAGCGCGCCCTTGAGGTCGGTCTCGAGCTGGAGCAGGCCGGCGGCCTGCTCCAGCAGCTCGGGAGCGAAGACGACGTAGCGCTGCTTTCCGAGATACTTGGCTTCGGTACATGGCGATGTCGGCGTCGCGCAAGCACGTCCTCCGGCGAGTCGAAGCCGGTCCGCGTTATCGCGATCCCGATGCTGGCCGAGGCGAACATCTCGCGGTTCGAGATCCGGAACGGCGGCGCCAGCGCGGCGAGGATCCGCTCCGCGAAGGCGCTCGCATCGATGCGGCTGCTCAGATCCGTCGAGCAGGAAGATGAACTCGTCGCCGCCCAGCCGCGCCAAGCGTGTCGCCGGCCCGCAAGCACTGTTTCAAACGCGCCGGCGACGCTGACCAGCAACTGATCGCCGACAAAGTGTCCGAGGCTGTCGTTGACGAGCTTGAAGCGGTCGAGGTCCAAGAACAGCACCGCGGCCAAGTGATCGTTGCCGCGTTGTGCGCGTGCGATCATCTGCTTGAAGCGGTCCATGAACAGGGCGCGGTTCGCCAGACCGGTGAGCTCGTCGTGGAACGCGACGTGCAAGAGGCGTTCCTCCACGAGCGCCCGCTCGGAGATCTGCAGCGCGAGCGCTTCGGTTTCGCGTTGCAGGCGCGCGTTCGTGGCGGTCAAGTCGCGCCGGGCGGAGTGCGCGATCATGCCGGGCAGCACGAGACCGACGCCGATCGTCAGCAGCGCGACGACCACGAAGATGTCCTGCAGCGCCGCGGTTCTGGCGAGCTCCCCCTTGGGCATGCTCTGGATCGCGAGAAAGTAACCGCCGCCGTCGAACACCAGGACCGCGACCATCGCCAGCGTCAGCCGGAGATGGAGCGAGCCGAGAATGCCGGCGGGTCGGCCCGGCGGCCGGTCTTCGAACTTTCTCCAGGCATACAGCGCTGCGCCCGAATAGGCGAACAGCAGACCGAGGATGACCGTCGCGAGGCCGAACTGCTCGAACCCGAAGATTGCCGCGACGGTCCAGCACGCCGTCGCGCAGAGGCCGAGCGCGATTGCACCGCGCGGCGCGCGATACAGGCGCGCTCGCGCCCGGCGCGTCGCGGCGCAACAGCCAGACGGCGACGCTCGGCAGACAGATCGCGATCAAATAGGTGAAGTTCGCCGCCGCGATCAGCCAGATCGGATCGCCGATCAACAGGAAACCGACCGCGACGGCGGCGGTGACGACCGTCGCGGCCCACGGTACGTCGTTCTTCAAGCGCAGCCCGAGGAAACGCGGAAACACGCCGTCGTCCGCGAGTTGCGAAAGGGTGCGCGACGCGCCGGCGAGTGGTTGCAACGTTCCGTGAAACATGTTGAAGACCATGAATCCGACCGCCATCGCTTTGGCGAGCGATCCGAACAGCGGTGCGAACGCCGGCCCGAGCTCCGTCGCCAAGTCGCGGCCGAGGGCTGCCGGTCCGAGGGCACCCAGCAAGACGACGGGCAGCACGATGAAGTACACGCCGGCCATTGCCCCGCTCGCGAACATCGCGCGCGGCACGTTCCGTTGCGGATCGATCGTCTCGCCGACGTGACACGCGGCGGCCTCGAATGCCGGCGCGGCAAAGCCGATCAGGTAGAGGCCGGCCATGAGCGAGGTCAGGCCGCCGAACCAGCCTTGGAATGGTGTCGTCAGATGAAACGTCGTCGCGAGATGCCAGTCGACGTGGCCGGTCGCGATCGGTACGAACGCAGCCAGGAACGAGAGGGTCACCGAAACGGCGGCGATCGGGATCGCCACGCGGGCAGCCCACTCGACGCCGCACAGGTTGATCGTGACGAACACGCCGATGATCGCGATGGCGAGCCAAGTTATCGGAATCGACGGAACGAGCCAGAAGTGCAAGGCCGAAGCGGACAGCAGCGCGGTCAGGCCGCAGGTCGGAACCCATCCCCACCAGTAGCAGCAGCCGACCAGCGCCGACAGCAGCGTGCTGTACGGCGCGAACGCCTCGGTGCACGCCGCGGCGATGCCGCCGACGCGGTTGGGTGAGAGCAGGACGAGCTCGGTCCAACCGGGCAGCGCCGCCCAGCTCAGCAGCACGCCGACGATGAGCAGCGGAACGGCGGCGCTGCCCTGGTCCCGAGATCGCCTCTTGGCCGGCGAAGAGCGCACCGATGAGAAAGAGGCTCTGGTTGCTGCCGCCCATCGCCAGCGCGGCGGTGCCGACCCAACCGAGCGTGCGCCGATGCAGCGCCGGAGTGCTCACGGAAGCGAGCGCCGCAGCGCCACGACAACGTCGGTGCGCTGGAGGGCGTGTTCGTTGCCGGCAGGCGCCGTCGCGAGCGATCCGCCGAGGCGCCGCACGGCAGTTACGGCGTCGCGCCGGTCGACGAAGCCCGGCTGCGGCCGGCCCAGATAGTATCCTTGCACGCCGCAGTCCATCACCGAAGAGCGCGTCGCGTGGCGAACGAGCTCGAGCATGGCGGAGTCCTCGATGCCTTCGGCGATGATTCGTGCATGCATCTCGTGCGCGATGGCGATGATGCCCGCCATCACGCCGCGGCCGCCGTCGCCGGCTTGCGCGCGCACGATGACGTCGCGATCGATCTTCACGAAGTCGACCGCGAGCTTGCTGAGCATCTCCAACCCCGCGTTGCCCGATCCCGCGTCGTCGAGGGCCAACAGAAATCCGAGCGCTCGCAGCCGCGTCGCCTCACGAATCACCACGTCGAGCCGCGCGACGGACCGTTCGGTGATCTCGAGCACGATCCGGCCGGGAGTGAGGCCCGCCGCTTCGACGGCGCGCACCAGCGCCGTTCCGCTCGAGCTCGCCGTGGTCGAGCGATTGCGGCGAGACGTTGAGAAAGAGCAGCGCGTCGGGCGGCAGCGTCGCGGCCTTGCGCCAGGATCGCCGAACGGCAAACCCGGTCGAGCTCGTGCGCCTTGCCGATGCGCTCGGCGATGTCGAAGGCGTCCTGCGGGTTGATCGGGTCCGGGCCGCCGGGGCGGGCCAGGGCCTCGTAGCCGATGATGCGGCGCTGGCCGATGCTCCAGATCGGCTGAAAGGCGACGCCGATGGCTCCGTCGGCGATGATCCCGCGAACCTCCTCGACGCGCGCCGGTAAGAACACCGGGTGCTCGTCGCGGATCTCGTCGAACGTGACGACGCAGTTGCGCCCCCGGCGCTTGGCTTCGTAGAGCGCGGCATCGGCCTGCTCCCGAACGACCAAGAGATGTGATTCGGCCGGCATCATCGTCGAGATTCCGACGCTGACCGTCATGCCGTTCACGCGCGCTTCGACGGCGGCGCGAACCTGTTCCATGCGGTCCTTGACGACCGGCGACGACAGGCCGACGAAGGCCAGCGCGAACTCGTCACCGCCGAGCCGGTACGGCATCGAGCTCGGAGCAGCCGCGCGCAGGACTTGGGCGAGTGACGCCAGCAGCCGGTCGCCGGTCACGTGCCCGCTGCGGTCGTTGAGGACCTTGAGCTCGTCGACGTCGAGCAGCGCGATGGTCACCATCGATCCGGTGGCCGAGCACTCGTCGACGTTGCGCGCGAGGCCTTCCTGATAGGCCCGGTGATTGCCCAAGCCCGTCAGATAATCGGTCAACGACGCCTGTTTGAAGCGGTTCAGCTCGGCTTTGAGCGCGGTGCTGACCAGTCGCCGGTAGTGACGCAGCACCCATAACACCACCACCAGCAGCGACAGGCCGACGAGCGAGAGAACGGAGTTCATTCGCAAGATCGCATCTTCCGTCTCGTGCAGCGAGCGCAGGGCGGCATCGGCTCGGCGGCGCGCCACCGTCGCTTGGACGTCGATGCCGCGGGCGACCTCGGCGAAGGCGCGATCGGATTCGCCGCTATCGAGCGCGAGCGCGCGCGGGGCGTCGCGGTCGTCGATCGCGGCGAACATTCGGCCGGCCGCCATGCCGTAGCGCGCTTCCGCGCGCAGGATCGCCACGACCGCCGGTGACGGCGGCGACCGCCGCAGGTCGTCGTCGAGGCGCAACTCCGCCGCGTGGTGCCGGGCGCGCACCGCGGCCGCGGGTTCGAGCCGGTACTCGCGCTCGATCGACTGCTCGGTCGCGGCCCAGAACTGCGCGTCGACGAGGAAGTGCACTTCGTGAATGGCGGCGTTCACGTCGCGCGCGGCCCCTTTTGCCACGACCGCTCCCCCGATCGCAAACGCCATCAGACCGACCAGGATGATCACGAGGCCGGCGTACGCCGCCTGGCTGATCCAATGTGCCCGTTCCAGAACTTGCTCTCCCAGTGCCCGCCGCCTGCGCGGGCCGACGAGTGCGGCTCGGAAGCCTTCGATCACTGTGCTCGACGGCGGTAACGGCGCGGGGTCGCCGGGGCGGCATCCCTCGTGAGGCGGCTCGGCCGGTACGCTCCGCGAGCGGCCGGGCGCTCAGGCCCGGCGGGTCCCCGTCGAGGCTCCGGAGAAGCGAAGCATTCCCACATGGCCAAGTTCATCTTCTTCACCGGCGGGGTTGTCAGTTCGCTCGGGAAGGGGATCACGGCCGCATCGCTCGGGCGGTTGCTCAAGAGCCGTGGGGTTTCGGTGTCGATCCAGAAGCTGGATCCGTACATCAACGTCGATGCGGGAACGATGAACCCCTACCAGCACGGCGAGGTCTTCGTCACCGAGGACGGCGCCGAGACCGATCTCGATCTCGGCCACTACGAGCGTTTCATCGACGAAGCCCTGACCCGCGACAACAACGTCACGACGGGGCAGATTTACAAGTCCGTCATCGAGAAGGAGCGCCGCGGCGATTATCTCGGCGCGACCGTCCAGGTGATTCCGCACATCACCAACGAGATCAAGGCACACGTCACGCGGGTGGCCGAGCGCAGCGGCGCCGACGTCTGCATCGTCGAGGTGGGCGGCACGGTCGGCGACATCGAATCGTTGCCGTTTCTCGAAGCGATCCGCCAAGTGCGCCAACTGGTGGGCGAAGAGAACGTGATGTTCGTCCACCTCACGCTCCTTCCGCATCTCGGCGCGGCGGACGAGCTCAAGACCAAACCGACGCAGCATTCCGTGCGCGAGCTGCGCGCCATCGGTATCACGCCCGACGCGATCGTTCTGCGCACCAGCAGCTCGCGGCCGATCCCGGTCGAGCTCAAGGAGAAGATCGCGCTGTTCTGCGACGTAACGCCGGGGAGCGTCGTGCAGAACAGCGACGCGGCGACGATCTATCAGGTGCCGCTCAACCTCGAAGCCGAAGGCTTGGCCGACATCGCCGTTCGCAAGCTGCGCTTGCACACCACGCCGCCGCAGCTCGAGGACTGGAGCGCGATCGCCGAGCGCATCCAGCACCCTTCCGGACGCGTCAAGGTGGCGCTGGTCGGGAAATACGTCGAGCTCAAAGATGCCTACATCTCGATCAGCGAGGCGATGGCCCACGCCGGCGTCCATCACGACGTCGCGGTCGACGTCGTGCGGGTTGACTCCGAACGCATCGAGACCGAAGGGGTGGGCGCGCTCGAGGACGTCGACGGCGTCCTGGTCGCGCCGGGTTTCGGTGCGCGCGGCGTCAAGGGCAAGCTGTTGGCGATCCAGTACGTGCGCGAGCGCAAGATCCCGTTCTTGGGCATCTGCTTCGGGATGCAGCTCGCCTGCATCGAGTTCGCGCGCAACGTCTGCGGGCTGCACGAAGCGATGACGACCGAGGTCGACGAGACGACTCCGGATCCGGTCATCGACTTCATCCCGGAGCAGCGCAATCTCGATCTCAAGGGCGGCACGATGCGGCTGGGCGCGTACGAGTGCACGCTCGAGCCCGGTCCGTGGCGGCGCGCGCCTACGGCAGCACGCAGATCAGCGAACGGCATCGCCATCGCTACGAGTTCAACAACAAGTACAAGGCGCTGTTCGAAGAGCACCGGATGGTATTCAGCGGCCATCACCCGCTGGGGCGCACCTCGCTGGTCGAAGTCGTCGAACTTCCCGAGAGCATTCATCCGTGGTTCGTGGGTACGCAGGCGCACCCCGAGTACAAGAGCCGCCCGAACCGCCCGTCACCGCTGTACCGCGATTGGATCGGAGCCGCGGTCGAGCGGTCCCGCGTACGGGCAGGCGCCGATGACGGCGCGCTCGTGCGGCGCTGAACCCCGCCGACGTCACCGTCGTCGTCCTCGCGCGCGATGAGGCGGCGCGGCTCGTATACTTGCCGGCTTGTCTGCCGCACGGCGTGCGCGTGTTCGTGCTCGACGCCGCGTCGCGCGACGACACGGTCGCCGTGGCGCGGGCCCAAGGCGCCGAGGTGGAGACCCGGCCGTGGACGGGCTTCGTGAACGCGCGGCGCTATGCGCTCGGACGCGTCGCGACGACGTGGGCGCTGATGCTTGACGCCGACGAGCTGCTCGACGATACGCTGCGCGATGCGATCGTCGAAGCCCCCGGCGACGTCGCGGGGTATCGCTTGCGCCGGGTGACGATGCTGTGCGGTCGTCCGGTCCATGCGGCGGGTTGGTCCAACGAGCGGCTGCTCCGGCTGTTTCGCACCGACCGCGCGCGGGTGGCGGCCAACGAGCTCGGTGCGGACCTGCACGAGCGGTGGATCGTCGATGGGCCGATCGCCGACTTGCCGGGCGCCATCGTGCACGACTCCTATCCGACGCTGGCCTCGTACCGGGCGAAGTTCGATCGCTACACCAGCGTCGAAGCGGCCGCGCTTGCGCCTTCGACGCGCGGCTACCTGCGTTCGCTCGCGACGATGCCGCTGCGCTTCGTGTGGTCGATCCTGCGCTACGGCGGCTGGCGCGACGGCTGGCGGGGGGTCTTCGTGGCGTGGCAGAGCGCGCGGTACCGCGTCGTCGTGCGCGCCAAAGCGCTCCGCCGCGCGTGATCGCGCGCGCCGACGTGGCGCTCGACGTGCGCGAGACGTCGCATACGTCGGCCGGAATGCTGGCGTACGTGCGCGCGCTCCGCCGCTGGCTGCCGCGCGTGGCACCCGATCTGCGGTTGGCCGAGATCGGTACGGGCGACAACTTCGACCTGGCCGAGCAGGTCGGGCTGCCGTTTGCGCTGGCTCGGCTGCGCCCGCGCCTGGCTCACTTTCCGACGCCGTTCGTGCCGTGCTTCGTACCGGTGCCGTTCGTCGTGACCGTTCACGACCTGATCGATCTCGAGTTTCCGCAGCACGTCAAGCGCAAGGTCGGCACGTACTGGCGGTACGTCGTCTCGCCCGTGCTGCGCAGCGCGCGCGCCGTCATCACCGACGACGAAGCGACGCGCGCCCTGTTGGAACACTATGCCGGCGTCGATCCCGCCCGCGTGCGGGTGATTCCGCTCGGCGTCGACGTACCCGATCCGCTGCCGGCGCCGCTGGTCGGTCCGCGGCCGTACCTGTTCTACGCGGGAAACCACCGCCCGCACAAAGACCTGGCCACGCTGGTCGCAGCGTGGGCGTCGCTACCCGAAGCGATCGCCGTCGACCTCGTCCTCACCGGCGACGAGGAGCCGTCGCTGCGCCGCGTCCGGCACCCGCGCGGTGAGCTCGCTTTCGCCGGCCACCGCAGCGCCGCTGAGATCTGGGGGCTGCACCGTGGTGCGCTGGCCTACGTTCATCCCGCGTTGCGCGAGGGTTTCGGATTGCCGCTGCTCGAGGCCCTGCAGGTGGGGACGCCCGTCATCGCCGCCGAGCCGGCCGTGCCGTCGGCGCTCAAACCGTACGTGCACCGCTATCCGGCCGGCGATGCTGCAGCGTTGCGCGCGTTGCTGCTGCGCGTGGTTGAAGATCCCGGGGCGTTCTCGCGCGACGGCGGCGTCTGGCGCGCGAGAAAACGGCGCTCGCTCACCTGGGAGTCCACGGTTCGAGCAACGGCCGGCGTCTACCGCGAGCTGCTGGCGTGATTCGCGTCGCGCTCGCCGCACGCGCTACGCCGCGCGCTTCGGCCGGGATGCGCGCGTATACGCGGGCGCTGCTCGAGCGCATGAGCACCGTCGCACCCGACGTCGAGCTGATCCCGGTCCGGGCCGCGCTTGCGATCCAGCCGTTCGCGTTGCGGGCCGTGCACCCGCAGCTCGTACACCTGCCCTATCCCGACGCCGCCCTCCGGGCGCCGCATCCGTACGTCGCGATGGTGCACGATTTGATTCACCTGCGCCACCCGGCGCTGTTCTCACGCGCGACGGCGGCGTACTGGCGCCTTGTTGCGGCTCCGGTCTACCGCGGCGCCGACCGGGTGCTGGTGAGCGATCCGCGCGTCGCCGACGACTGCGTCGCGTTGCTCGGGATCGCGCGCGAGCGCATCCGGATCGTGCCGCTCGGCTACGGCGACGCGGTGCCCGAAGCGGCGCCGTGGCCGGCCGAGCGGCCGTACGTGTTCTACGCCGGAAACCACCGGCCGCACAAGGGCCTCGCGACGCTCTACGCCGCCTGGGCCGCGCTGCCGCCGGAACTCGAGCTCGACCTGGCGCTGACCGGACCGGACGAGCCGGACGTTCGCCGGCGCTACGCGCGCGAACGCGGGACGATCGCGTTCGTGGGTGAGCTCGAAGAGGCCGTGCTGGCGCGGCGTTACCGCGGCGCGCTCGCGTACGTTCAGCCGTCGCTGGCCGAGGGCTTCGGAATCCCCGTCCTCGAGGCGGTGGTCGCCGGCACGCCGGTGCTCGCCGCGACGACCGCGGCGCCCGCGGTCGCCTTGCCGTTCGTCCAGACGTTCGCACCGGGCGACGCGGGCGCGCTCGGGTCGCTGATGGCCGCGGTCGCTCGCGATCCGTCGGGCGCCCGCGCGCGCGCGGCCGAGGGCGCCGTCATGCTGCGGGCGTATACGTGGGATCGGTTCGCGGCTTCGACCGCCGCCGTCTATCGCGAGGTGGTATGCCCCTGACCCTCAGGATGACCAGGATTCGGGCCGCGGCGGCCGCGGTCGCGGTCATGTGGGGTGGGGCATGGTTCGTTCCGGCGTCGGCGGCGCCGCCCAAGAAGGACGAGGCGCCCGCGCGGACGATCACGATCGTCGTCAACGGCGAGGAGCTCGCGCGCGACCCGGCGCCGCGGATTCAAGCCGACCGCGTCATGGTGCCGGTCGTGCGAATCTACAGCGCGCTGGGCATCGGCATCTCACGCGAGGGCAACACGATCGTCGCGTCGGCGCCGTCCAAACGCATCGCGATCACGGTCGGCTCGAGCCGGGCCACGGTCGATGCACGAACGATCGTGATGGACGCGCCGGCGACCGAGATCGACGGCGCGACGTACGTTCCGCTCCGCTTCGTCGCCGACTCGCTCGGCGCGCAAGCCTCGTACGACTCCAAGGCGGCGCGCGTCGAAGTCATCTCGTCGATCGTCGGGCGCACGGCCGGGCTCGAGCAGCGCACGTCGAGCGGATCGACGCAGTTCGTCGGAGCGGCCAGCGCGATCGATCTCGACACGGTGCCCGAGACGATCACGGTTACCCACGCCGGCGCGGCCCGAACGATCGCGATCACCTCCGGCGCGCGGGTCATCGTGCAAGACGTCGTGACGCGCACCAACACTCCGGCGACGTTGCACGACGTGCACGTCGGCGATGCGGTCAGCGTCATCCTGCGCAGCGACGGGAGCGTCGATGAGATCGTCGCGCGCTACGCTTCGCGGGCCGGGACCATCGCCGCCGTCTCGGCGAGCGCGTTCGTGCTGCAGAGCGGCTACGTCGTCACGCCCGACAAGAGCACCGAGATCACGCTCAACGGTCAGCCCGCCACGCTCGCCGACCTCAAGGTCGGCGACGACGTGACGGTCCGCCTGAATCCCGACACGGCCGAGAAGCGGCAGATCATCGCCGGCCGGGTCGTGCTGTCGACCCCGGGACCGGCCGGGGCCGCCGAGATCGCCGACATCTCGCTGACCGCCCCCGGCCCGCTGCGCGCGGGGCAGGCCTTCACCGTGACGCTCCACGGCACGCCGGGCGGGCGCGCGTCGTTCGACATCGGCACGTACCTGACCGGGATCGCGCTGCCCGAGACGCAACCCGGGACGTACACCACCCGCTACACCGTGCCGCCCGGGGTGAACTTCAGCCGCACGACGGTCTACGGCCACCTCGTCGTCGGCACCGCCGAAGCGCCGCGCGCCGAAGCGCCGCAGTTGCTCGCGGTCACGACGACGCCGCCGCAAATCGTCGAGATCGCGCCGGCGAACGGCCAGGTGGTCAACAACAACAAACCGTCGATCTACGCGACGTATCGCTCGCCGACCGACGTCGGCATCGACGTGTCGAAGGTTCGCATCGAGGTGAACGGGCTCGACGTCACCGCGTCGTCGACCCGCACGGACCAGTTCATCACCTATACCGCCGGCGCCGTGCTGGCCGACGGGCCGGTCGACGTGACGGTCTCCGTCGCGGACAACGCCGGCAACGTGCAAACCCACAAGTGGTCGTTCACCATCCGGACGCATTGATGGTGTGTGCGTGCGTCGATCGCTCGCGTTCGCCCTTCGGCGATCCCCGCCCTGCTTCCGCTCTGCGCGCTGGTCATTGGGTTGAGCGCGTGCGGCGGCGGCGACGCGCCGCGCGGCGGCCCGGCGCTGGTGATGGCGCGAGTGAAAGACGCCGTCGTGCTCGACCCGTCGCACGCGACCGACGGCCTGTCGCTCAACACGACCAGCGAGGTGCTCCAGAACCTCGTCACCTTCAAGCCCGGCACGTTCGACGTCGTCGGCGATGCGGCCGCGCGCTGGTCGTCCAGTGCGGACGGCAAGGTGTGGACCTTCGAGCTGCGCCCGCACCTCGTGTTCTCCGACGGAACGCCGCTCGACGCGAAGGCGGTGAAATTCAACTTCGATCGCTGGCGGTCGCCGTCCAATCCGACCCACGGTAATTTCTCGTACTCGTACTACGCCGACGACTTCGGCGGCTTTCCCGGCGTCATCGCCGACGTGCAGGCGCCCAGCGCGCAGCGCGTCGTGATCCGGCTCGCGCGGCCGCTGGGTCCGTTTCTGCGCGACATCGCCGAACCGTCGTTCGGGATCGGTTCGCCCACAGCGATCCTCGCCGATCCCAAAGGATTCGAGCTCAAACCGGTCGGCAGCGGACCCTACGCCGTCGCGGAGTGGCAGCGCGACGATCACATCACGCTAACCGCGAACCCGCGTTTCGACGGGCCCCAAGCCCGCGTTCCCGACCGTTATCATCCGCGACATCCCGGATCAGGCGACCAGCGTGCTGTCGATCGAGAAGGGCGACATCGACATGTTGACCGATCCGCGTCCCGACGACGCGCGGACGTTGGCCGCGCAAGCCGGGCTGCGGGTGGCCGAGCAGCCGTCCAACAACGTGAGCTATATCGCGATGGACGTCGAGAAGAAACCGTTCGGCGACCTGCGCGTGCGCCGAGCCGTGGCCTATGCGATCGACGCGGCCGCGATGGCCAAGAGCCTGTACTCGAGCGGTGCGGTCGTCGCCGACAACTGGACCCCGCCCGGGATGCTGGGCGCGAACCCGGCCGTCAAGGCGTACGCGCGCGACCTCGTCAAGGCGCGCGCGCTGCTCGCGGCGGCCGGCTTTCCGAACGGCTTCTCGACGACGCTGAGCTACTCGACCGCGCCGCGCCCGTATCTGCCCGAGCCGCAGCGCGTCGCCGAGACGCTGCAGGCCGAGTTGCGCGAAGCCGGGATCGTCGTGACGCTGCAGCCGTCGGAGTGGGGCGTGTTCCTCGACAGGATCAAGCACGGCCAGCACGAGATGTGCCTCATCGGCTGGTCCGGCGACAACGGCGACCCCGACAATTTCTTCTATCCGCTGCTCGATCAAGACAGCGCGCACACCGACGGGACCGCGCAGAACTATTCGTTCTGGCGCGATCCGGCGTTTCACCGGCTCATGCTGGCCGGTCAGACCGAGGTCGCCGACGCGCAGCGGGCCGCGGTGTACCGCCGCGCCAACGCGATGGTGCACGAACAAGTACCGGCGATCCCGCTCGTGCACACGACCGTGCCGGTCGTATTGAAGTCGACGCTCAAAGGATTCATCCCGAGCCCGAACACGACGTACCATTTCAACCTGATCCACGGGAGCTGACGCAGGCGCATGCCGACCGACGACGCGTGTCTTTTCTGCAAGATCGTCCGGCGCGAGATACCGGCCGACGAGGTCCTGCGCGACGAACGCGTGGTGGCATTTCGCGACCTCAACCCGCAGGCGCCGACGCACGTGCTGGTGGTGCCGACGGAGCACGCGGCCCATTTGAGCGACTTCGTGGGCTCGGCCGGCGGCGAGCAGGCCGCCCGCCTGCTCTCGGCCGCCTCGGAGATCGGCCGGCGCTTCGGCCGCGACGGCTACCGGGTGGTCGTCAACGAGGGGCCCGACGCCGGCCAGACGGTGCACCATCTCCATGCCCACGTCCTTGCCGGCCGCCATTTCAGCTGGCCGCCCGGATAAGCTTGCCGGGACCCGTGTAGACGGGCCGCGGCATCCTGTGGTATCGTCCTTGGTCGGGCCCAGACGGGTCACGATACGGCATTGCCGTGGCGGAGGGAGGTGTTTCGTAGCAATGGAGATTCGAGTCGCACCGGGTGAAACGATCGAGAGCGCTCTGCGCCGCTTCAAAAAGGCGACCCAGAAGGCCGGGGTCCTGGCCGAAGCGCGCAAGCACGAGCACTACGAGAAGCCCAGCGTCCGCCGCAAGAAGAAGAGCGCGGCCGCGCGCAAGCGCCGCAGTTAGGCCGCACCCAGAAAAGCCGCATCGGCGTTCGTGACCTGCACGGGCGCCGATTCTTTTTGGGGACGGCGCCGGGCCGCGGCATTGGCCGTTTGACGAAAGAATGAACGCTCTCGTTCCGTCGAAAAGAACGCGACGAGCCGGGACGCGCCGTTAGCGGCGGCCTTCGCTCTCCGGTAGAGGTGCACGCTATGGCTTTGCGGATCGTTCGATATTCGGCGCTCGCGGTCGGCCTGATCGGGGCGCTCTGGGCTTGGCGCTCTCCCCGCGTCGGCGGCCGATGCGCCGTCGGCGACGACGGCCGTGATCCAAGGAACGGTCACCGCCGGACCGGGGAATCCGGTCGCGGGTGCGACGGTGAGCCTGACCGGTGCATCGGCCGCGAGCTGCGACCACCGACGTGAACGGAACGTTCAGCGTCACGGTCGCGCCCGGGATCTATCGCATCGACGTCACGCGCAGCGGATACGAACCGGCCGTGTTATCCGGCCTCGCCGTCACCGCGGGGTCGACCGTCCCGGTCACGGTGTCGTTGAACCAGGCCAACCTCACGTCGCTGCAAACGATCGGACGCGTCTCGACGGTGAGCCGCGGCAGCGGGAGCGCGATCAACACTGGGACCGCGACGTCGAGCTATCTGAGCGGCCAGGCGTTCTCGAATCTCGCCAACCCGCAGATCAACGACGTGCTGCAGCACCTGCCCGACGTGACGATCCAGCACATGGGCAGCCAGCAAGATACGTCGATCATCGTCGGCGGCGTGCAGCCGTACGAAACGCAAGTGCTCATCGACGGCCATCCGCTCGCGCTGGGGCAGTACGGCGTGTGGGTGAGCCAGTACTTTCCGTCCTATCTGATCGGCGGCGTCGAGACGCAGTCCGGCCCCGGCAACACGACGCCGTTCGCGAACATCGCCGTCGGCGGTACGGTCAACTTGCTCACGCCGAGCTTCACCCGCCAGCCGACGTTCGAGTTTACGACCGGCGTGGACAACTACCTCACCCAGTACTCGCACATGCTCTCGACCGGCTCGGCCGGCAAGCTGCAGTGGGTGATCGGCGCCGGGACCGACGGCTACAACGGGCCCTTCTATCAAACCAAGCAGTGCGACGTGACGCCCGAGGGAAACAACACCGGGATCATCCAGTTCTGCGGCGACGCCAGCGGCTCGTTCTTCAGCAAGGGCGAACTGCTCAAGCTACGCTATGAGTTCTCGCGCTGCGACGTCGCTGGAAGCCGGATTCGTCGGAGCCTGGGGCGGCTACAGCCCGCAGGGAACCGCTTGGGGAACGTCGCTCGGACCGCTGACGATCGTCGGCTGCACCAACGAGAACGGACCGAACACGGGCATCTGCACGAATCCGAAGTTCTCGAACATGACCGGCAGCACGGTCAACGCGCTCGGATGGTATCCGGGATCGTACATCTACAACAACCAGACGCTGTTCGACGCGCAACTTCGCACGGCGATCGGAAACGATACGCTGCTGGTCCGGCCGTACGTCGGGACGATCGAGCCCGAAGTGATCATCGGCACCGGCGAGATCTTCTATCCCGCCGGATTCTCGCCGGGTCCGGGATCGCTCGGCGCAACCGACCCGGGCTTCCAAACCGATTGCGGCAACGCGTTCGGCAGCACGACGAACCCCACCGGCGGAACGACCGTCGTGAACGGCCAGACGGAGTGCTTCGACAGCGCGTACTCGACCTTCGAACAGGACAAGCTCTACGGCACGACGTTCACCTACCTCCATCCGGTCGGCGACAGCCTGCTCGACCTCACCTACGATTTCCACGGTCAGAGCACGTTCGCATACATCAACAACCCGCAAGGCGTGTCGGTACCGTTCTCGACGAACCGCTACTCGACGCTCTCGCTCACCGGCGACCTGCACCTGATCCGCAACCTGGGGATCGACCTGGGTTTGTACGACACGCGCTACACGGTCGTCGGCGTGAAGCCCGCCTCGCTCACCGACGCGACGCTGATCGGTTTCGAGCGCACGATCACCCACTTCGATCCGCATCTCGCGTTCACGCTGCGGCCGACGAACGACGTCGCCTACCGTGCATCGTTCGGAACCTCGACGACCTTCCCGTACGTCGGCCAGCTCAGCGGCTTGGCGACGTACGAGCAACCGGCGCAGTCGCTGGGCGTCTACGCCCTGGGCGGTTCGTTGACCGAGAAGAACGCGAGCCTGAGCCCTGAGGTCTCGATCGCCTACGACCTCGGCGTCGACAAGCGATTCCGCAACGGCTCCGTGCTGAGCCTTGACTTGCAGGACTCCGTCATCCACAACGTGTTCGAGGAGCTCACGACGGCGATCCCCGCCAACGGCGGCTTGGAGGGAATCTTCTCGCCGATCAACGTCGCGAAGCTCAGCACGCAACTCGCGACGCTCAAGTACCGGTACGCGCCGCGCGCCGGCCTGGGTTTCAATCTCACCGCGGCCGCCGAGCGATCGATCGTGTCGGGGCTGCCGGCGAACCTGTACAGCGTCGGAACGCAGAGCTTCCCGGTCAACAACGTGCAGATCTGCGGTAACGGCGTCGCAGCGCCGGGCATTCCGACCTGCCTGCCGTACCTCAAGGGCTATGGGCAGCTCACCTACACCTGGCACGACGGGACGTACGCCGCGCTCGGCGCCGACTACGAGGGCAAGAACAACGCGTACTTCCAGCCGCCGTTCACCCAAGTCGACTTCACGCTGCGGCGCCCGGTGAGCAAGAGCGTCGAGATCCAGATCGGCGTGCAGAACCTGCTCAACACGAACAACTTTGGCACCTATCTGGCGACGCCCGGCGCCGGTACGCCGGTCGTGGTCGGCTCGGTCGACGCGAACGGGAATGAGATCCAGCAATCGTTCATCGCGAGCCGAATCGCCGCGCCGCCGCGGATCATCCGGTTACAAATCCGGCTCCACTCCGGCCGCTGAAAGTGAGCATCAAGGACCGGATCGGCGCCGACCTCAAGGACGCGATGCGCGCGCGCGACCAAGTGCGGCTCGACACGTTGCGCAGCGTGTTGTCGGCGTTCAACTACCGGCGCATCGAAGCCGGCGCCGACCTATCGGATGCCGACCAGCTCGCCGTCGTGCAAAAGCTCGTCAAGCAGCGCAGCGATTCGATCGAGCAGTTCGGCAAGGCCGGGCGGACGAGCTGGCGGCGAAGGAGACCCGCGAGCGCGAGATCCTGCAGGCCTATCTGCCCGCCCAAAAATCGTCCGAGGAGATTCGGACCGTCGTCCGCGACGCCGTCGCCGCGCTGCCGGCCGAGGGCCGCAACCAAGGCGCCGTCATGAAGTCGGTCATGCCACAGCTCAAGGGGCTGGCCGACGGCAACGCGATCCGCCAAATCGTCGCCGAAGAGCTCGCTTCCGCGTAACCTCTGCGGCGCGGGGCGGTAGTCACGTTCGTGATCGCCCGCCGCCTGGTCGTGCCGCTCTGCCTGCTCGCCGGAGTCCTCTCGGCCGGGGCGCATGCTGCCCTGGCGACCTCCGGCCAAGGGACGGTCGAGATCGTCCCCATCCGCGGGACCGTCGACGAGGGCATGTCCCACTTCGTCGCCCGCGCCGTCGCCGAAGCCAAGGCCGGCCACGCCCGCGCCATCGTGCTGGACGTGAACACGTTCGGCGGCTTGGTCACCGCCGGCGCCGAGATCAAGGACGCGCTGCTCGCCAGCGACCGTCCCGGTCGACGCGTACGTCACGCGGGCCACCTCGGCGGGCGCCTTGGTGACGTTAGCCGCGTCGCGCATCGTGCTCGCGCCGGCCGCGACCATCGGCGACGCGCAACCGATCCCCAAGGACGACAAGAGCGTCGCGTTTCTGCGCGGTGAGTTTGCGGCAACCGCGAACGCGTTCCACCGCGACGCGCGACTGGCCGAGGCGATGGTCGACGCGAGAGTCGACGCGCCGGAGTACAAGCCGCCGGGCTCGGTGCTGAACCTCACCGCCGACCAGGCGCGCCAGGCCGGCTTCTCCGAGGCGACCGTCGGTTCGCTGGACGAGGCTCTGCAGCGCTTCGGCGTCGCGAACGCTACGCGGGAAACCGCGCGGTACTCGCTGGCCGAGCAAATCGCGCGCATCGCGACCAACCCCGGGATCAGCGGAATCCTGCTGGCGATCGGGTTCCTGGGTTTGCTGATCGAGCTGCAGACGCTGCACGGCGTCGCGGGCGCAATCGGCGCGGCTTCGCTCGCGCTGTTCTACGGAGCGCAGATCTACGGCGGGTTCTCGAGCGGGTTGGTCTTGGCGCTCGCGCTGGTCGGACTGCTGCTGATCCTGTTCGAGCTGCACGTGCTGCCCGGGCACGGGATCGCGGGCATCTTGGGCATGCTCATCCTGGTCGCGTCGGTGCTGCTCGCCTTCGGCATACCGTTCTTCGTCGGCGCCTTGCAGGCGCTCGCGATTGCGATCGTGCTGAGCGCCGCCGCGTTCGCGCTGCTGCAACGCGTGCTGCCCGAGAACGCGTTCGTCAAGCGGCTGATCTTCGCCGGCACGCAAGGCCCGGACTACGTCGCCAGCGCCGATCACCGCCATTTGCTGGGCGCGAGCGGCGTCGCCATCTCGTTCCTGCGGCCGGCCGGCGTCGCCGCGTTCGGCGACGTTCGCGAAGACGTGCTGACGGAGGGGGAGTTCGTTCCGGCCGGAACACCAGTTCGCGTTACTCGCGTCGAGGGCGCGCGCATTTTCGTGCGCCCGGACGCCTGAGGAGGCTCGGTCATGGTCTTCGTCGTGGTGATCGCCCTCGCGGCGTTCATCGGCATCATCCTGTTCTTGTACTATTTTCCGCTGGGACTGTGGATTCGCACGATCGCCGCCGGCGTGCCGCTGTCGATCGGTTCGCTGATCCGGATGCGGATCATCGGCGTTCCGGCCGGGGTGCTCGTCGCAGCCCTCGTCCGGGCGCGCAAGGCGGGGTTGCCGCTGACGGTCGACCAGCTGCAATCGCACATTCTGGCGGGCGGCAACATCGACAAGTGCGTGCTCGCGATGATCGCCGCGCAGCGCGCGCAGATCCCGCTGGAGTGGCAACGCGCCGCCGCGATCGACTTGGCCGGCCGCGACGTGCTCGAGGCACTGCAGACGTCGGTGAACCCGAAGGTGATCGAGACGCCGATCTTCCAAGGCGTCGCGCAGAACGGCATTCAGCTCAACGTCAAAGCGCGCATCACGGTCCGTTCGAATCTCGATCGCTACGTCGGCGGCGCGGGCGAGCCGACGATCGTCGCGCGAGTCGGCGAGGGCGTCGTCAGCGCGGTCGGCGCGGCCGCCGACCACAAGGAAGTGCTCGAGTATCCGGATCGCATCTCCAAGGCCGTGCTGGCCAAAGGCCTCGATGCCGGCACCGCGTTCGAGATCGTCTCGATCGACATCGCCGACGTCGACGTCGGCAAGAACATCGGCGCCGATCTGCAGACGACCCAGGCCGAAGCCGACCGCCGCATCGCGCAAGCGAAAGCCGCCGAACGGCAGTACGCGGCGCAGGCGGCCGAGCAGGAGATGAAGGCCGAAACCCAGCGCATGCGCGCCAAAGTCGTCGAGGCCGAAGCGCAGATCCCGGCCGCGATCGCGCAGGCGTTCAGCGCCGGCCATCTGGGCGTGATGGACTACTACAAGCTCAACAACGTCAAAGCGGATACCGAGATGCGCGGGGCGATCGGCTCGACCGTCGCGACCGATGGGCAACCGCCGGCCGGCGGGGGTGCTCCGCAACAGTGATCCTGCTCGGCGACGCGGCGAGCTCATTGCAGTGGGCGGTCGACAACGCGGGCTCGGCGGTGTGGCTGCTGGCCCTCCTCGGCCGGCGCCGTCGGCTGGGCCGCGAAGCGTCAGCGCAAGGCGCTGGCGCGCATGGGGACGGCCGCTCGTCCGGTCGATGCCGCCGCCGGGAGCCGTCGCCGCCGGGCCGCGAGGCCGCGGCAGCGGCCCAATCCGCTCGCGGCGGCAGCGCCGCGGCCGCCGCCGCGCGTCTTCACCGCCGCCGCACCGCCGTCGCGTCGCTCGACGTGCCGGTCGCCGTGCAATCCGTGTCGTCACGCGTGTTGCGCGAGGCCTTCGGCGATCCGGCGCACGCCCGCGCGGCCGTCATCCTGGCTGAAGTGCTCGCCCCGCCCGTCGCGCTGCGTTGACACCATCGCCCGGCGCGGGAGCGTTGTAGGGGGAGATGCCGTCGATCACCAGCGAGGCGACCTTCGACCTGGGCGGCCTGTCGGATCCCCTGCGATTCTGCGGTTACCGCGATCAGAACCTCAACGCGCTCGAAGCGCTCATCCCCGTCGTCCTGCGCTTGGACGGCGATCGCGTGCACGTCAGCGGTGACCGCACGGCCGTCCGCCGTGCCGAAGACGTCCTGAGCGCGATGCTGGCCGCTGCCCGGTCGGGGACGCAGGTGACCCCCGATGACGTCGCGCTAGCCGCTCGCGTCAGCGGCGAGCGCGGGATCCCGCCGACCCTGGCGACGACGGCGCGGGGGCGCGAGATCCGCCCCAAGACCAACGGACAGCGCGCGCTCGTCGCCGCGATCGACGGCAACACGCTCACCTTCGCGATCGGGCCGGCCGGCACGGGCAAGACGTTTTTGGCGATCGTCATGGCGGTGCGCGCGCTCAGAAACCGCGACGTCTCGCGCATCGTGCTCACCCGACCCGGCGGTCGACGCCGGCGAGAAGCTGGGTTTTCTGCCGGGCGACTTCAAGGAAAAAGTCGACCCGTATCTGCGGCCGCTCTACGACGCGCTGCAGGAGCTGCTCGAGAGCGGCGCCACCGAGAAGTACCTCGAGCGCGGCACGATCGAAGTCGCGCCGTTGGCCTACATGCGCGGCCGCACGCTCAGCGACGCGTTCATCATCCTCGACGAGGCGCAGAACGCGACCCACGAGCAACTCAAGATGTTCTTGACGCGCATCGGCGCGAACTCGAAGATGGTCGTCAACGGCGACGACACCCAAATCGACCTGCCGCGCGGGGTGCGCAGCGGCATCCTCGACGTCGAGCGGCTGTTCGTCGAGATCGACGACGTGCGCGTGGTGCGGCTCGACGAGACGGACGTCGTGCGCCATCCGCTCGTCGGGCGGATCGTCGCCGCCTACGACCGGCTCGCGCGCGAACGCGAGGCGTGACGGCCGTCGTTGATCTACGTCGCCAACCAAACCCGCGGCAGCGGGCTGGACGCGCGCTCGCTCGCAGCGTCGTCGAACGGCTGCTGGCCGAGATCGGGGAGTCGGGCTCGAGCGTCTCGCTGACCTTCGTGCGCGATCGCGCGATGCGCGAGCTCAACCGCGACGCACCGCGGTAAGGACGCGCCGACCGACGTGCTGAGCTTTCCGCTGTTCGCGCCCGAGGCGTTCGATCGCTCGGCGCGCACGCGCCCCGTCGCACCCGATCGCGGGCCGGAGCGCATGCTGGGCGACATCGTCGTGAGCGTCGACACCGCCACGCGCCAAGCCGCCGATTACGATGCGCCGCTCGAGCGCGAGGTGCAGCGGCTGCTGATCCATGCCGTGCTGCATCTGGCCGGCCACGATCATCTCGAGGCCGGGCGAGCGCCGGCTGATGGAGGCCGAAGAACGCCGGCTTGCCGCGGCGATCGGGATGCCGTGGCCCTACCTCGAATCGAGCTCGCGATGAGAAGCCCGTTCGCCGCCGCGCTGGCCTGCGTCTTGCTGGGCGCGGCACCGGCCGGCCCGGCGCAGACCGCACCGCCGCAGCCGCCGACCGTGCAGGACGCCCGCGCGCACTGGGCCGTGCAGGGCGCCGACGAGGCGACGCAGCGGCTGATCGACCGCGGCGTGATGATGCTCTACGCGTTCGACGTCGGCGAGGCGCGCGTCGCGTTCGGCCAAGCGCTGGCGCGCAACCCGAACCTCGCGCTGGCGTACTGGGGCGAGGCCGAAGCCGATACGATCGACATCAACCTGCCGCAGACGCAGCGAAGGCGACAAGCGCGGTGCCGCTGCCGCCGCCGAAGGCCGCCGACATCTCGCGCGCGCGAGCGAGACCGAGCGGATGCTGGTCGATGCGATCTCGAAGCGCTACGGGAAGGGCACCAAGAAGGAGCGCTTCACGCGCTACGCCGACGAGCTGAGCGCCTGGACGAAGACGCACCGCGACGATCCCAACGTGCTCACCGTCGCCGCGTTCGCGATCTGGAACGCCGAGGATGCGCTGTTCGACGGCCACGACGCGGTCACGCCGAAGGCGAACGAGATGCTCGCCGACCTCGACGCGGCGCTCGCGCTCGAACCGACGAACCTCGGCGCGCACCATTTGCGCATCCACCTGCTCGAAGAGCTGCACCGGGCGCACGATGCCGTCCCCGACGCGGATGCGCTCGCGTCGTACGGCTATCCGCCGGGCACGTCGCACTTGCCGCACATGAGCGGTCACATCTGGTCGCGGATCGGCGACTACGCGCGGCTCATCGACGCCAACGAGCGCGCCGTCGCGAACGACCAAGCCTGGTTCGCGCAAGGCGACGGACCGGGACAGCAGTACATGCAAACTGTACCACGATCACGACGTCGACTTCGTGCTGTACGGGCTGACGACGCTGGGCCGCGACGACGAGGCGCGCGCCTTCGCGCAGCACGAGGACAACCTGATGCAGCTCAAGACGGCGGTGCGGCTGCACGACGACGCGCGCGTCCTGCAGCTCACCAAGCCGGACAGCAGCGGCTACTCCGCGTTCGCGCGGCTGGTCGCCGCGGCGCGCTTGGGTGACGTACAAATCGCGCGGGCCGCACTGAACAAGGCCGGCGAACGGTTGGGCGGCACCGCCATCAACGACGCGATGATGGCCCTCGCGACGCACGACACGCCCGCCCGCGTCGCGGCGTACGCGCGGGTCTATGCCGCGAACAAGAACGCGGAGCTCGGCGATCCCAAGAACTCCTGGCAGACCCCGATCGGCGAAGGGTACGGCGCGGCGTTGCTCGCGGCCGGCAAACCCGCCGACGCCGAGACCGTCTTTTCCGCCGAGCTCAAGCGCTATCCGAACGATCCGCACCTCGAATGGGGGCTGGCCGAGGCGCTCACTGGCGCAGGGCAAGGACGACGCCGCGCCGCGCGCGGCCTATCGGTCGCACTGGGAGGGCGCTCGCGACCTCACCCTTGCCGACCTCGGATGAGCCGGGCCCGCGCCGTCACGGCGTAGCGGCCTCGTTCGGCTATGCGTTCGCCGGCCTGGCCGCCGCCTGGCGAACCCAGCCCAACCTTCGGATCCACCTCGTCCTGGCGCGGCGGTCGTCGCGGCCGGCTTGCTGCTGCGCCTGCGAGCGCTCGGCTGGGGCGATCGTCGCGCTCGCCATCGGCCTCGTGGTCGCCGCCGAGTTGTTCAACACCGCGCTCGAAGCGGTCGTCGATCTCGCGTCGCCGCAAGCTCATCCGCTGGCCAAGCTCGCGAAGGACGTCGCCGCCGCCGGCGTCCTCGTCGCCGCGCTCGCCGCGGCGGCAGCCGGCGTCGCCGTGCTGGGCGGCGCGCTGGGCCGCTGACGGTCCGCGCGCGTGTGCTATAATGACCCCCGCTTGAGTACCGACCCGCTACCCTCGGGCAGACGCGGCCCGACGCCCAGATGACGTCGAAATGGCCCGAGGTCGCCGCGCTCGTCCTGCTGGTGGGCGTGGCAGCTTTCTTCGCGGCGTCGGAAGCGTCGATCGTCTCCACCAACCGGATTCGGGCTCGCGCCCTGCTCGAGAAGAAGATCCGCGGGGCCGAGCGGCTCGTGCGGCTGGTCGAGGACCGCAACCGGACGCTCACCACGGTCCTGATCGGGAGCACGTTCGTGCTTGCTGGCCGCCGACTCGCTGGCGACGTACCTGTTCCTGCAATGGGGCGTCCCCAACGCCGCCGTCTGGTCGACCGTGGTGATGACGGTCGCGATCCTGCTGTTCGGCGAGATCCTGCCGAAGACGGTTGCGGTGAGCACCGGCGATCGCACCGCGCTGCGCATCGCGCCGCTGCTCAACGCGGTCAAGGGCGTGCTGACGCCGCTCACCGCGGCGTTCTTGTGGATCACCGACGGTCTCGTGCGCATCTTCGGCGGGCACCCGCACGGCGGCCCGTACGTCACCGAAGACGACATCAAGACGCTGGTCAACGTCGGGGTCGAGCAGAAGGTCCTCGAGGAGGAAGAGCGCGAGCTGATCCACTCGATCATCGAGTTCGGCGACACGATCGTGCGCGAGGTGATGACACCGCGAACCGACATGGTGACGGTAAGCGTGACGTCGTCGCCGCGCCGTGCGCTCGACCTCGTCATCGCCGAAGGCTACTCCAAGCTGCCGGTCTACGACGAGACGGTCGACAACGTCATCGGCGTGGTGCACGACCGCGAGTTGTTCATCTCCCTCTCGAACGGCACGATCGCCTCGACGAACCTGCGCACGCTGATGCGGCCCGTGACGTTGGTGCCCGAGAACAAGCGCATCTCCGAGCTGCTGCGCGAGATGCAGCGCGCCAAGTACTCGCTGGCGATCGTGCTCGACGAGTACGGGGGTACCGCCGGCCTGGTCACGATGGAGGACTTGCTCGAAGAGATCGTCGGCGAAATTCGTGACGAGCACGACGAAGGCGAAGAAGAGGCGATCCGGCGCCTGAGCGGCGACGAGTGGGTGGTGGAAGCCGGTACCAACATCGAGGACCTCAACAACGCGCTGGAGATCGCGCTGCCGCACGAAGAGTTCGAGACCATCGGCGGCTACATCGTGGGACTGTTCGGGCGGTTGCCGCGCGAGGGCGAGGAGATCGACGCCGGCGACGGGATTCGGCTGCGCGTCGACCGCACCAGGGGCCGCCGCATCTTGGCGGTTCGCGTGCTCACGAACCAGAGCCAGGACATCCCCCAGGCAGAAGCCGCCAGCGTCCGACCGGTATGACCGCCAGGAGCTCGTCTACCGACGCGATCGTGCTGCGCGCGCGACCGCTCGGTGAAGCCGACCGCGTCTACACGCTGCTCACGCGCGAGCGCGGCAAGGTCGACGCCGTCGCGAAGGGCGTGCGGCGCCCGCGCAGCGCGATGGGCGGCCGGCTCGAGCCGCTCGCCGAAGTCCGCGTCGCGCTGCACCGGGGCCGCTCGCTCGACGTGATCACCGAGGTGCGCACGATCGCGTCGTATTGGGACGGGCTCGTGCGGCCCGATGCACTGGCGACCGCGTCGCTGTTCGCCGAGACGATCGACCTGTTCTGCGAGCCCGAACTCGCGCTGCCGGAGATCTACGCGCTGCTTGCCGGCGCGATCGGCGCCGTCGCGGCCAGCGCCGTCGCCGGCCGGCTTGGTCCCGCGGTTTCAGCTGCGCCTGCTGCACGCGCTGGGGCTCGCCCCGGCGGATGACGTCTGCGTGCGCTGCGGAGCGGGCTTCGCCCAGCGCAGCGCGTGGCTCGATCTGGAAGCCGGCGGACTGGGTTGCGAAGGCTGTTACGGCGCGCGCGGCGACGCGCAGGCGCTCGATGCGGCGGACGTCGCGAACTTTCGCGCGCTGGGCGCGGAGCGCGGCGCGGGTGCGGCGTTGCTCGCGACGCTGCGCGTCGCCCGCGCCGCCGACGATATCGTCACCTGGCATCTCGGCCGCCGCCCCAAGGCGCGCGCGCTGGTCTACGAATTCTCGTCGTGACGGTCATCGCGCTCGATGTGGGGACGCGGCGAATCGGCGTCGCGGTCGGCGAAGGCACGTTCGCTTTCCCGCACTCGACGATCGAGCGCACGCAACGTTCGCGACGACGTGGCGTCGATCGTCGCGATCGCGCGCGAGCGCGGCGCCCGCACGATCGTGGTCGGCGATCCGCTGACGCTCAGCGGCGAACGCGGCCTGGCGAGCGAACAGATCGACGCCTTCGTGGTCCACCTTGCGCGGGCGTTCGACGGCGAGATCGCGCGGGTCGACGAGCGGTTGACGACCGCGGCCGCGCAAAAGGCGCTGATCGAGGCCGACGTTTCGCGCGCGAAGCGAAAAAAAGTCGTCGACCAGCTCGCCGCCGTGGGAATCCTTGAAACGTGGCAAGCCCGCAAGCCGCGGTGAATCGTGCCGGCCGCGCGCTGGTCGGTCTCGCGTTCGCCACCATCGTCGGCGTGGGGGTGATCGTCGGTGCGGCCTCGTTGTGGTTCCGCGACGCCGTTTACGTCGACCGTGCGCTGCCGGCGCAGCAGACCGACGTGGTGATCCCGCGCGGCTCGACCTTCGGCCAAGTCGCCGGCTTGCTGCGCGACAAGGGCGTGCTCGCGCACCCGTTCGTCTTTCGGCTGCTCGCCCGGCTGCGCCACGTCGACAACGACGTGAAGGCGGGTGAATATCGCTTCCCTGCTCACCAAACGAGCGACGCCGTGCTGCAGCGGCTCGTGCGCGGCGAGCAGTTTGCCGTCTGGGTCACCATCCCCGAGGGCTATACCGCGCGCGAGATCGCGGAGACCCTGGCGAGCCGATCGCTCGGTGACGCCGGCGTGTACGAGCGCACGTTCCTGCGCGCCGGCGGCATCAGCATCGACGGGGCGAGCACGCGCAACCTCGAAGGCTACCTCTTCCCGAGCACCTATCTGATTCCGATCGACGACTCGCCGGCCGGCGTCGCGAAATCCTGGTGGACGAGTTCCGGCACGAGCTGCCGGCGGACGCGGCGAACCGAGCCCGCGCGGCTCGGTCGCAGCGTCCCCGACGTCGTGACGATCGCTTCGCTGGTCGAACGGGAGGGAAAAGCGGATGACGACCGGCCGCTGATCGCCTCGGTCATCTACAACCGCTTGCGGCTCGGCATGCCGCTCGAGGTCGACGCGGCGATCGAGTACACGTTCCCCGAACATCACGACGTGATCACCAAGCGCGATCTCGAGGTCGACTCACCCTACAATACGTACCGGCACACCGGGCTTCCGCCGACCCCGATCGCCAACCCCGGCAAGGCGTCGCTCGACGCGGCGTTCGCTCCCGCCAAGAGCGACTATCTCTACTACGTGGCAAAACCGGACGGACACTCGGCTTTCGCGAAGACGCTGCAGGAGCACGATGCGAACGTCGAGCGGTACCTCAAGTAAGGAGCATCCCATCGATACCAACGGCAGTGCGGGTCCGAACGGCAACGGCGTGCCCGGCGGCGGCGGCGAGAAGCAGCCGCTCGATCTCAAGGACGTCCTCGAGCTGCACATGGAGGACGGCACCGCGCTGCGCTTCGAGGTCGTCGGCTTGGTCGAGGACGACGAAGGCAACGCGTTCGCGGTATGCTACAACGACCGGTCCGACGAGTTCGTGGTGACCGATCAGATCGGCGATCTGCTGGCCGACGAAGAGCTCGCGCAGGAGATCCTCGACGACTTCTTCGTCCTGGCCGAAGAGGCGGGGCCGCCGGAGGAGCCGGCGTAAAGCCCGTCCTGAGCGTGTCAGGACCGGTCCTCTTCCTCTCGGCGCGGGTCGGCGAAGGGCACAAGGCCGCGGCCGACCGCGGTGAGCGCCCGCCTCGCCTCGCGCGGAATGCGCGGCGACGTCGTCGATAGCTATCGGTATGCCGCCTCATTGTTCTCGAAGGTGGTGAGCGACGGTTACATCGGGATGGTGCGCACCATCCCGCAACTCTACGGCTTCATCTACAACCGGGCAGAGCGCGCGACCGAGGCCGGTGGTTTTCGGGTGTGGGCGAGTGAGTTCACCGCTCGCAACATTCGCGGTCTGATGCAGCGGCTCAAGCCGAGCGTCGTCGTCTGCACGCACGCGTTCCCGTGCGGCGTGATGTCGGCCTACAAGCGGCTCTACGATCCGTCCATCCCGGTGATGGGTATCGTGACGGATTTCGTCGTCCATCCGTTCTGGATCTATCGCAACATCGATGCGTACGCGGTCGCGACGCCCGAGATTCGCGCGACGCTCGTCGGGCGCGGGATCGATCCGCAGCGCATCGGCATCGACGGCATCCCGGTCGACCCGCGATTCGGCGAGCTGCCGGCCGACCGCGGCGCGCTGCGCGAGGCGCTCGGCTTGCCGCGCGCCGCGGAGGTCGCGCTCGTGATGGGCGGCGGGCTGGGTCTGGGACCGGTCGCCGCGACGGTGCGCGCGCTGGCGCGCTCGGACAAACCGGTGATGCCGGTCGTGATCGTCGGAAAGAACCGCCGTTTGGAGTTGCGCGTCGCCGAAGAAGCGCGGCGTGACGGCGCCGACGTTCGCGTCCTCGGCTTCGTCGAGAACGTGTACGATTGGATGCACGCCGCCGACGTGCTGGTCACCAAGCCGGGCGGCCTGTCGACGTCGGAGGCCCTCGCCGCCGGGCTGCCGCATGGTGCTGCTGCGCCCGCTGCCGGGCCAAGAGGAACGCAACCTACGGTATCTTGCCTCGCGCGGTGCCGCGCTGCGAACGACGCACGGTGACGAGCTGGTGCGGGTCGTCGACGACGTCCTGCACGACGAGCGCGTCGCGCTGCGACTGCGGACCGGCGCGCGCGGGCTCGCGCATCCGGATGCCGCCGAGCGCGTCGCGGCGCGCATCGCCGCGATGGCGCAGCAGCCGGTCAGCCCGCCGCAGTAGCCGGCCCGAACCAGGTGGTGAGGGCGCCTGAAAGGCCCGCGGTGTCGCGGTCTGCCACCCAGGCGACATATCCATCGGGCCGGATCAACACGGCAAGAGGAGCGCTCACCGCGCCAAGCGCCGGCAGCTCCCACCCGCCGTCGTATGTGGCGTCGATCAGCCGGACCCGATCCGCCCACGGAGTGATGTCGAAGCCGCCCGGCTCACCGAGGTCGAGCAACACCGGCCGGGCATCGTGGAGCAGGGTGAATACCCGCAGCGGGCCGTTGCCGGTGACCAGGTCGAGATCGGGCATGCGGCGGCCGACCAACGGATGTCGCTCGCCGAGATCGTAGTGGACGTCCAGACCGGACATCATCGCCGCGAATCGTCTGCGCGGCTCGTCCATGCCGAGCAGCTCGGACATGGTGTCGCGGAGTGCCTTCGTGCGGTCGTCCGGGCGGCGAAGCGCGACTGCGGCCATCGTGTTGCGCAGCACGCGGGCAGCGACCGGGTGGCGCTCGGCGTGGTAGGTGTCCAACAGGCTCTCCGGTGATGTCTGCTTCACCACCTGGGCTAGCTTCCAGCCCACGTTCACGGCATCTTGGACACCGACGTTGAGACCCTGGCCACCGTCCGGGGCATGCACGTGCGCGGCGTCGCCGGCGATCAGCACCCGTCCGTTGCGATAGGCCGCGGCCTGGCGCGTCATGTCGGTGAACCTGGAAATCTAGGTGGGGCTATGCATCCCGTAATCGGTCCCGCATACGGCGATAAGCGCCTCGCTCAGATCGCGCAGGGTGGGTTCCGTCGCGGGCCCGACGTGCTGTTCGGTCACCATGACCCCGACCGGCCCGCCTTTCCTGTAGACCACCTCGCCGTCGCGGATCTCGTAGTCCGCCTTGCCGAAGGAATGGATGCCGAAGGCATTGCGGTGAATGCCCATTTCCGGCTCCTCCGCCATCTCGACTTCGGCGATCAGGTTGCTGGTTGTCGGATCCCACCCGGGGAACTCGATGCCGGCTGCTTTTCGGATCACGCTGCGGCCGCCGTCGCACCCGACCAGATATTTCGCCCGCAGAGCCTGGCCATCGCGCAGCTCGACGTCAACGCCGCTATCGTGCTGCACGAAACCGGTCACTTCACGTCCGCGATCGATCGGTACTCCCAACTCGCCGACCCAGCCGGCCAGTATCCGCTCGATGTGCTTCTGCCACAGCCCGAGCCCGTAATTGTGCCGGGTTGGAAAATCGCTGATGTCCAACGTGGTTCCGGCGAATCCGGCGACTTGAGCGATCTGCCCCTCCGACACGAACCGCTCGGCGATTCCGCGCTGATCGAGAACCTCGATGGTGCGTGAATGCAGGCCGCCCCCGCGCGAGCCGGCAAGGTCCTGGCCGGTGCGCCGCTCGACGACGGCAACGTCGACGCACGCCAATGCCAACTCGCCCGCCAACATCAGGCCGGTCGGGCCCGCGCCCACAATAATCACGTCGGCATCCATCACCGGCTCTCTCCTCACGGTTTTGTCGCGTGCGCCGCGCGACCGATCGTCGTCCGGCCATTATGCGGCACGGCCCGAGGCTTGCCGCAAGCCCCCGGGCACGGTGTATAATGAAGGTGGAACGGCGCCCTACGCGAGGCTCGAGCTCGTCGGAAGCGCTCGGAGGGTAGGGCGCGTCCAGTTGCCAAGGACGAGCGAAGCCCGTAAATAGCGCTTTAGCGCATCGTGGAGAGGTGGCCGAGCGGCTGAAGGCGGCGGTTTGCTGACCGTTATAGGCCGTCCCGCGCCGCCCCTCTGCGTCCCGTAATAGCACGTTTAGTGCGGGAGATCGCGCTCGGTTATCCGCGCTGATCCCGACGCGTACCGGCACTTCATGCGGCGTATGGTGGAAAAAAGGGTGGAAGATAGATGACCGAGCCGTTCAAGAAGTGGTGCGAACAGTTCTTGTTCTCAATGTCGAGCGCGATCATGGGAAACACTCGCCGACTGATCCCGGTGTGACGTTCGGCGGCGAGCGTTATGACGAGGACCGAGTTAAGTACGGCGATTGGCTCCTCAGTATCGAGAGCGTCGACGACGACGCACGCATAACGGCGAAAGGTAGTGAATCCGCACTTGAACGGGTCGGAGCAGGTTCGGTCATTCCGCCTCGACACCGATCCGTGGACCGCCGCAACTTCAGTTGCTACCTGGCTGCGCCCTAAGATGCCTCCCGACTTCGCGCAGTGAGCCTCCCGAGCCGAATTCTACTTCACCAAGTGTAGCGAAGATTGCAATTTTGGGCGTACTGAAGGCGCTGCTGTCATCTATTCGGGCATGGCTGTTCGGCTTGCTCGTTGCTTGGTCGATGGATACGGCGTCCGGGCAACCACCACCAGGCTCATAATGCCCGGCTCACGCTGTGGTTTACTGTTGGACTCTGTTCGGGCTGGAGCGTGGATCTGAGAATCAATGCGGTGATACAGTACCCGTACATCCTGCTTGCAAAGTTCGCCGCGTAGGCGGTTCGGCCTGGGGCGTCGACGCCGTAGATGACCGGAAACCGCGTGGTTACGCGGTTTCTCGTCTCGCTTGCGACGTTCGGCGGTGTTCGACTTTGTGCGCGGTTGTGCGGCAAAATCACCACCAAATCACCGCCGAGGTCGGTCGCGGCTCTCATTAATACGGGGTTCAGGTTGAACGGACCGCCGCCGGGCGAGCGGAGGCATAGGTCACGCATCGGGCGCGTTAATCCGAGCGCCTCGTTAATCCGAGCGCCTCGCGGTACGCGTCGATGGCCGCGATCTCCGACAGGCATAGCCACTGGCGCAGGTAGAGCGCGTGCGCCGGGTCGAGGCTGCGCTCGAACTCCGGGTCGTTGCCGGGATCGTCTAAGTTCGGCCCGTCGAGGGCAGGGCCGTCCAGCGCCTCGTTTACCAGGACCGGGAACACGCTGCCCCGCGCCTCCCGGTTGTCGCTGCCCGGACAGAGCATCAGCACCCGACGCGCCTTCAGTTCGCTTGGATCGGCCGTTAGCGCGTTGTAACGGGCGAGCAGTCCCTGCGCCCTCTCCGACGCCGGAAAGATCGTCGCCGCGGCGTGCAATAGCATCTCCGTCAGGGCGTGCTCGTCAGCGCTCGCATCCTTGAACGTGTTAGTGACGAGCGCCCATGTGACGAGCGTCGCAAGGTCATCGACGTACGCGTCGGGGCGCTGCCCACATCGGCGTACACGTCCCCGTCGCTACACGCGATGCCAGCGACCACCTCCGGCACGATTCCGGCAAGGACCGTCGCGAAGTGGGCCAACGTCTCGTCGCCACGCCGAGGAACTCGTTCGCTGCACGCAGCGCGCTACTGCGGAGACGCTGGACGATCCGGCCTCTCGCTTCTTCGGAGTCGCCTTCTTTTTGAACAGACCGAACATGACGTGACCGCCGATCATGCGATACGTGGTGCCGCTGCGCGCCATGCGCTACGCGAGTCCTTTCTATGTTAGTGCGTTGAAGTGCTCCAAGATCGCGTTTGCTACCGTTTTCGCGTCTGACGAACCATCGCGCCAGAATGGCTCCGGCTGCCGATACGTGTGGCCGCCAACGCGCGAAACTTGAAAGATTACGCCGCCTTTGTCGCCGTCCGGCTTGTACGCGACAACCGCCTTGAAGAATCCATCGCCATATCGTCGTTCGAGTCCGCTTTGATTCGGGTCGCCACCCTTGACTGCACGGATTTCGCCGAAGACGCGCTCCGCCCACGGCTCCAGCGCTTCAATAGCGGGTGGGCCGCCGAGTCGATCCCGTGCGGTGACGACCGTTCGAGTCAACGCGTCAAGTCTCGAAGCGGATACGACTGGTGGTGACTCTTACAGCCGAACGGGAAGAACAGCGGTGCGGGCCGATCCGCCTCTGACGTGCGCCAGATTGAACCGCGAAGTCATCGACTTGCCCCGCACTGTGTTGCCCTTCGACGGTTGTCCAGTAGACCGCACCGCTTAGACGCAGCGCGAACGCATGACCGCGGGCTGCCGTCTCGACGGTGAATGTCTTACCGGCCCGCAAGCCGTTCGGGTCCCAGCGCGGCTCGCCGCTATCCCTCCAGCGAATGTCACCAATCCCTGCTACAGGTTCAAGCCCTGCCTCGATCTGAACGCGAGCATCCTGGTACAACCGCTCGGAGCCGTCACGGCTCGCGACGTGGTCGACTCGATCCCATCATCGTGCACCTGTCACCTCAGTATGTTCCAGCGGTCCGCACCCGTCGGAACGTGTGTTCGATGCGACCTTAGCACTCTCTCGGGCTGAGTGTCAAATGCCGGCCGACCGAACCCCACCCGCCGTGTTGGGCGGTACGCCATGCACCCCGGGGATGGACGCAACTTCGCTGGCGGGTCAATGCGGACCCCGCGAAAGAGCGGGGCCAAGGGGAGGCTAAGCGGAAAGCCCCTCCCTGCTTGCTTAGGGGGGTGTTCCGAATGATCCGTCGTTTTCTGGTCGCCCTTGCGCTTACGTGTGTCGTCGCATCTCGGTGCTTCAGCCGCGTGAACGCTGAGACGCGCTACGTCGCGGCCTCAACGTCGCTCGCGATATTCCAGACCGAAGCCGCGGCTCAGGCGCACTGCCTCACGCGATGAGGTCGTATGGTTGAACATTCCGAGCGGCATTTATAACACCTAAGGGGAATGCGGTGGTATGGACGGACGAAGTACGGCGCTTACGTTTGCCGCAAGGAACCTAAGGCCGCGGGCGACCGATAGTCATGCGGGGAACGGGCAATAGCGATGGCAGCCAAAAAGAAGAAGCCCATTCGACGTGCGTCGATTAGCGCGGGAAAGAAAACCGGCGGCGCTGCTTTGTCGTTAAGTCGAATTGCGGTCATGGCTACCAAATATAGTTTACATCGCGGTAGCAAACAAAGCGGTAAGCTATGGAGCACGAAGTCTCAAAACGTCATATTGGCCAGACAAAGAAAGGCATCGACCGTATTGCCCAAAGTGCCGCGAAGATCGCGCCAAGGTTTTGGCTATGCACGGGATCACGGGGGTTGATTTTTTCGTGTATACCTAAAATCCGCGCAGGCGCGTGTCGATGTGGACGAAGCTGCGAAAGAGGCCTGATCCTGGCGTTCAAAGACGCCCACGGCGAACCGCCCCACTTTAACAAGCACGGCGTCGGCATGGCGTGGAAAGACGAAAATAAATATTTCGCACGAAGTCGATTGAACGCGATCATCGCAAATTATCGACCATGGAACTTACAAGCGGCGGTAGTCGATTCGTCGCTCACCGGGCGTTCGCGTTTAGCGTTTCATTCGATGAATTCAGCGCGAACCACAGCGAACGTCCCTCCGCCCCCTGTGGTGGTCTGCCCGGTGATCGCACCAAAAACGGTACCAGGGACCCGGACGGACTGACCCTTTTCAAGAGTCTTCGCGTCACCAATCACGACGACGATTCGCCCACATTGGTGCTGTCGAGATTAAATGCGCGGGCATCTTCCAACGGCGGCCCGACTAGACCGTGGAGGTCGACCTTCTTACCCTTGAACTTGTAGGGGGCACCAGCGAGACGTTCAATCAGAATGCTTTCGCATTGCGCGACGAAGCGCTTTTTCTGTTGTTGTCGCGACCGCGGTTCCGTTCGCGCACTATGGCGTGACCCTCGGCCTCGCGTTCCTGCCCGGCGCTCCGCCCTTGAAGATCGAGAACGGGGCCGCGCGGCTCTTAGACGAGCGGGACGTTCCCGAACTGCGGCGACGAGGCGTGAAGGTGCGTACCGGCGTGATCGAGTTTCGCGGTGATGGCCGATCATACGGTGCGGCGGTCGATGTGGTGTTCGCGGGAGCGTGCAGTATGACGCTCGCACTACAGCACACAAAAAAAAAGACCTGCTCACCGTCGCGGAAACCGCAAAACTGCTTCGCATCGGCCGGAAAACCAAGCATACGAAGCCGTCCGACACCGGTACGCTGCGCGCGATCCACCTCGGACGGTCTATCCGCATCCCGAAGGCGGCGGTCCGGGACCTTATCGAATCACCGGTCACACCCACAAGCCGCCTGAAGGAGGGCAATGTATTGGACGGGTTACGGAAACGCGGGGAGCGATGGTATGCCGTCGATCGACTTTCCGCGCCATGCCAGACGGCCGACGCAATCGGAAAGAGATCGCGCTTGGCTCAGTCGGGAGACGCAAGGCTCAGAAACTGCGCGCGGAGATCGTCGCGAAGATCGAAACCGGCAACGCTGTCGAGCCTGCAAAGGTCACGTTCGGAGAATACCTCAGGAACGAATGGTTGCCGTTGAAGAAGCAGCAGGTTTCACCGAAGACGTACGAACGCTATGCGGAAATCGTCCGCACCCGACTCGTTCCGCGGCTTGGCGGGATTCCGCTGCAACGACTGACCGAGTCTCATCTCACGGCGGGTTACCGCGATTGGCACAATGGCGCCGAAGGTCGGCGTATCAAGGCGCTCACCATCGCGCACATTCACCGAATCGTGGCGCAGGCGCTGAAGCGAGCGGTCCGACTGAAGTACGTACGCAACGAACGTCGCGGACTTCGCAGCCGAGGACCTACCGCAAATCGAGAAGACCGAAGCCGCCGTGCTCACGGAGAGCAGCAGAGTATCGCGTATGCAAGGCGCGTCGAAGGACACGCGGCTTGAGGCCCCGATCACTGTTCGCAATCGTCACACCCGGTGTCGTCGTGGAGAAATCCTAACGCTTTAGACGATGGGAGAGACATCGACCTCGATGGCTCGTATTGCGGTCGTGCGTCGGAGCCTCGAAACGACCAAGGAGCAAAAAAAAAAAAAAAAAAAAAAAAAAAAAAAAAAAAAAAAAAAAAAAAAAAAAAAAAAAAAAAAAAAAAAAAAAAAAAAAAAAAAAAAAAAAAAAAAAAAAAAAAAAAAAAAAAAAAAAAAAAAAAAAAAAAAAAAAAAAAAAAAAAAAAAAAAAAAAAAAAAAAAAAAAAAAAAAAAAAAAAAAAAAAAAAAAAAAAAAAAAAAAAAAAAAAAAAAAAAAAAAAAAAAAAAAAAAAAAAAAAAAAAAAAAAAAAAAAAAAAAAAAAAAAAAAAAAAAAAAAAAAAAAAAAAAAAAAAAAAAAAAAAAAAAAAAAAAAAAAAAAAAAAAAAAAAAAAAAAAAAAAAAAAAAAAAAAAAAAAAAAAAAAAAAAAAAAAAAAAAAAAAAAAAAAAAAAAAAAAAAAAAAAAAAAAAAAAAAAAAAAAAAAAAAAAAAAAAAAAAAAAAAAAAAAAAAAAAAAAAAAAAAAAAAAAAAAAAAAAAAAAAAAAAAAAAAAAAAAAAAAAAAAAAAAAAAAAAAAAAAAAAAAAAAAAAAAAAAAAAAAAAAAAAAAAAAAAAAAAAAAAAAAAACGTGGAGAGGTGGCCGAGTTGGCTGAAGGCGGCGGTTTGCTAAACCGTTATACGGGTAACATCGTATCGAGGGTTCGAATCCCTCCCTCTCCGCCACGACCCGCCGGCCCCTCAAACATGGGCGCCGGCGTGCGGCGGTTACCAGCGGTCGAGCGCGTTTGATTCGTTCGTGTTGGCGGGGCGAGTGCAGCGCTTCCCAGAGGACGCTGCGCCGTTGCACGTTGAGGCAAAAGTCCGGGCTGTTGGCGAACACGCGAGCGTAGGATGAGTGCATTGACGTCGCCGCGGATAGTTGCGGCGACCGGTGACGTGCTTGCGTCACCCCATTGCGCCGGCAAGCGCGCTCTGAGTCAGGTTCCATCGGCTCCATGAACTCTTCAACCAAGACCTCGCCGGCCGTCGCCGGGCTTACGCTTCGTCATCAACATTATCACGCACCTCACCGGGTTCGATCCGTCATAGGGCTAGTGTACGATATTATTTCGATGGTATAGCCCATTTTTTAAAAAAAAAAAAAAAAAAAAAAAAAAAAAAAAAAAAAAAAAAAAAAAAAAAAAAAAAAAAAAAAAAAAAAAAAAAAAAAAAAAAAAAAAAAAAAAAAAAAAAAAAAAAAAAAAAAAAAAAGGCGATCCGTCATAGGAGCTAGTGTACGATTCGATGGTATTTTAGCCCCCCGGCAAGTCCGTAGCGATCGGCGTTCCGACCCCGCTCCACATGGCAGGGATCGCGCGCTTATGCCGTATCTCTGAAGTCGCCGCTCGGTGAGCGCGCGCGCGCGGTCGTAGCTCAATTGGATAGAGCAACAGGCTACGAACTTGTAGGTTGGGGGTTCGAGTCCCTCCGACCGCACGGGAACCCCGCTACGGCGGGGTTTTTCAATTGCGCGCGGCTTTAGTAGTTCTTGCGCGGTATCATGACGACGATTCCGTCGGGATAGTCGAACACGTAGTTGAAGGCGTGCATGAAGTCCAAGCCGACCGGATCTCGTTGCGCGCGAAGAAGGGGGAGCTTGCACGCAGGCCGGCATCTGGTAGCGCACCAGTCCGAGTTAGAGCGACTGCAGTTTGCCGCAACCTTCGATTTCGCTTCCCGCGACGCCGGAGCCCAGGAAGTTGTACTAGCACGATGAAGCTGAGATGGTTGCGCTCGATGAGGTCGCGCGAGAAGAGGATGTCCGCCGGGTGCGCTATCGAGCGTCGCGACGACATCGAAACGATCGTCGATGCGCATCGGGGTGCGGATGTGGTAGTCGGAGTCGACGTGGACGACGAGACCGGACTTTCCGTCGGGCGCGACCTTTGCGGGATCCATCAGTCGCAGCGTCTTGCGTCGAAGCTGAGGTCCGCGACGCTCCCGGCGAACAGGTCGAAACCGATCAGCCCGACCGCTCCTTCGCGTTCGAAGGCCGCTTCGTCCAGACCGCTCGTCACGATCACGTCGTGCAGCGTCGAGCCGCCGACGCCGATCGTCGACGATGTGAAAGAGGTTCGCCTTCGCGCTGCCGCCGATGCCGGTGATTGACGCCGTACCCTCGCGGTCGGCTCCGACGCGGCGAGCGAAGGAGTCGAGGACGGCGGTCCCGCCGGCGCCGGTGTCGAGGATGAACTTCCCCTTGACGCCGTTGACGACGAGGTTGACGTACAGGCGTGGGACCGGTTGGTCGACGTATTCCACCGCAGCGGGGTCCGACGCCGAACGTCCAGGTCGCGGTCTGTTTGGGCGGACGCAGGTCGTCGGCCGCGATCGCCGCGTTGGGTTCGACCGTCGTGTAAACATCGCGCGTCTTGGCGTCGCCGTGATGCCACGCCGACAAGAAGCGCTTGCCGCCGGCTTCCGCGTACGTCCAGCCCGTCGAACGACTCTTCGTATTTCCCGTCGGGATCGACGACGGCCCGGCGGTATGCGCCGGTTGCACTATCGACGTAGACGTCGAGCGGAAAGCCGACCTGCGAAGACCAGGCGCACGACGACGCAGTCGATTCCGTCGAGCTTTTGGGTGCGCAGGACCGAAGGGCGTAAACTCCGCGGTCGTGATGGTCTCCCCGAACAGGGCGTCGACGTCGAACTGGGTAACGCACGACCTCCCCGATGGACCGCACGGTGAAGCCGTTTTCATTGGACGTCCACGAGACGCTGCCGGTAAAGCCATCGTCGGTGTGGAGGCCCTCGGCGCTCGACGAACGTGTCGCGGAACGCGATGCCGTAACGCAGCGCGGAAGATTCTTCCCAGCGTCTTGCCGTCGCGGGTCACCGCACCCGTCTCGCGCAGGGTTTTCACGACGCCGTCGCCGGCATGCCAACCGACGTATGCGGCGTGCTTGGCGATCAGCGCGGACCGCATCACCGTCGGCCGCGCGAAGCGCCGTTCGGGACGACACGCGGCGAGCATGAATACCGCGAGCCGCGGCCGATTGCCGATGTCGCATCGCTTATCGCCCGTTCGGCGTAGAGAACGACGTGGTTGTGCGGATAGTCGAACGTCCAGTTGAAGTGGCGCAGAAAATCGAAGCCGATCAACCCGCCGTCCTTGCCGAACGCGTCGTGGGCGCGAAGCACGAAGAGCGCATTCTGATATCGAAACGGTCCGACTTGGATCTCGTTGAACCGAACGCAGTCGGCAGGCTCTTGCGCGCCGCCGTCGGCGCCGCCGAAGAAGATGTGGGTCGTGTCACCGTCGCGATTCGCGGCGCTCGATCTCGTGCGGCAGGATGACGAAGAAGTCGTCGCCGGTATGGGGCCGAAACACTCGGAGAGGATGGTCGCCCCTTGACCTTCACCGGCACGCCGGCGTGGAACGACCGACAAATCCCACCGGGAACGCATAGGCGCCCGGTGTTACGGCGCTTCGTTTCCGTTGGGATCGAGCAGCCAGTCAGCCGCTCGGTCGCGAGGTCGACGTCGATCAGGCCTGGCGGCGAGCACGTCGAAGCCGATGATACCGTCCATCGTCGTGTCCTCGACTTGTCCCGGCCCGGGCGGCCCGGCTCGATCGGCGATGACGCCGTGGAGGGTGTTTCCGCCGATCGACAGCGTGGAGATCAGCGACCCGGGTCGCCTCGACGGCACGTCCGTTCACGCCCTTGAACCCTGGAGAATCACCGACATCCTTGACCCAGGCGTCCTCGCGAAGTCGGTAGAAGATCAGGAGCGTGGCATCGGCCCCCGAGTCGAACAGGAAATGGCCGGGGGTGTCCGTTGATCGACACCGTCGACGAAGACCGAACGTCCCCGCCACAGGTCCCGTGCCCTTGATCGTGATCGGGACGGTATGCAGGTTCGCCGACGTCAGGTCGCCCGCGGTGCAGGCGGGTGCAGACTTCATCGATCACGTGGACGGTCGCGCCCCACTTGGTTAAAGTCTTCGACGCGATAGATCTGCGGCGAGTCGCCGTAGCGATACGCCGAGACGTAACGCTTGTAGGGGGTTGGGCTCGGCATAGGAGACGATGTGCACGGTCGTGCCATCCAGCGGTTCATCCGGGTTCGAGCGTGTTAGCAAAGCAACGCCCCGTCGTCACGAAAGAACAAGTCGGCGGGGACACCGAGTCTTCGGGCTGGTGTTGCGCATGACCGATACCGCGGTCTTTGGTCGAACGTTTGCGCGGGCCACGCATCGATGCAGGGCAGCCCCGTCGAGCGCCTCGGCATCGATAGAAATCCGTTGGTTGAGCGCTTCGAGAGGCGTCCCGTGCGCGCCGCGTCACCGTGAACCCGTTCTCGTCGGCCCGCCAGAAGACACCTGCCGGTGAAGCCCTCATCACAGGCCGCGCGTCCGTATTCAGAATACGTCTCGCGATCGAGCAACCCGCGCCGAGACGAGCGACCTGGCGCTCTTCGCGACGGTCCGTAAAGCAGCCGGAGAATCGCCCCGGCGGCGGCGAAGAGCGGAGCCGGCGGAGCGATCGTCTCGCGGAGCGAGTTAAACGTTCCGTCGCCGTTCGTCCATCCGACGAAGACCTTGTGCCGCGCGAGCAGCGCCGCGCCCGTCGTCGGCCACCCCGAGCAGCGGCCAGCGAGAATGCAACAAAGAACGCCGCAAAACGGCGCTCCGTAACACCCCGTTCGTCATGCCGCAGAACTTGGCGGCCGCCTCCGATGGCCTGCCGCGGGGCCTGCAGCCGTGGAGGGTCTTGACGGGTTCTGGATAATCGACGTGCGGCTCTTGAGGCGACAAGGCTCGCGCGACGTACGGCGGCTCGGTAGCTCAGCGGTAGAGCGGGGGACTCATAAGCCCTAGGTCGTAGGTTCAAATCCTACCCGAGTCACGAATTCTCTCGAGGTAACCACATGTCGACGATCCCCTGCGATTTCTGCCCGCACCCGGTCGACCGGGCGCAGATGGAAGAGATCGAAATCAGCCACTACGTGCCGGACAGTTCGGGGGACGATTTGGCGTACGCGCGGACGTATTTCTTCGGCCATCCCGATTGCGTCCGCAAATTCTACCGCGGTCTCGTCGAACACAAGCTCGACTTGTTCAAGCACATCCCGACGACGGTCCACCGGTCCGACCGGCCCCGCCGCCACGGAAGACCGGGGCCGCTAACGATCAGCTCGCCACGCCACGAAGGCCATCCGGCTGACCCGCGTACGCGGGTCATGCCGAGGCTTCGGCGAGCAAAGCGAGATGAAGCTGCTCCCGTAGCTCAATTGGATAGAGTGTCGCCCTCCGAAGGCGAAGGTTGCCCGTTCGAGCCGGGCCGGGAGCACGTTTCCTTCGCGACCCTTCGCGCGCGGAGGACGAGCTGTGCATGCGGCGCGCGATCGAGCTCGCCGCGCACGCCGCCGCCGCGGGCGACGTGCCGATCGGCGCCGTGCTGGTCGTCGACGGCCGGACGTTCGAGGCGCACAACGAGCGCGAGGCGCGACCCGACCCGACCGCGCACGCGGAGCTCCTCGCGATCCGCGCGGCCGCGCGGGCGCTCGCCCGCTGGCGGTTCGGCGGCACCCTCTACGTCACCAAAGAGCCGTGCGCGATGTGCGCCGGCGCGCTGGCCGGTGCGCGCATCGAGCGCTTGATCTTCGGCTGCCGGGATCCAAAGGGAGGGGCCGCCGGTTCGGTCATCGATATACTCGGATCGGCTGCCGTGAACCATCGCGTCGACGTCGTCGGCGGGGTGCTCGCGGAAGAAACCGCCGCACAGCTGCGCGGGTTCTTCGCCGAGAAGCGGCGCACGGAGAGGTGGTCGAGTGGTTGAAGGCACCCGCCTCGAAAGCGGGCGAACGTTGATAGCGTTCCGAGAGTTCGAATCTCTCCCTCTCCGCCACGAAAGCGAAGGAGCGAGCCCGACGGTTCGTTCCTTCGCTCGTTTCCCAGCACGCTGCTAGGCGCGGATCAGCGCACGGCGGCGAGCACGGCGGGCGCTTCAACCCAGCGCGCCGCAAGGTAGTCGCGATGCTGATCGAGCGAGTGCAGGTCGACGCGACCGAGCTTCGGCTTCCCGAGCAGGTAGCCCTGAATCCCGCGGACGCCGGCGAAGTTGGGGACGTGCGCGCTGCGGACGAATTCCAGCATTTCCTTCGTCTCGATCCCTTCGGCGATCAGGTAGCTGCCGGTCTCGCGCGCGATGGCGATGATTCCCGCCAACACCCCGCGCGCTTCCGGGTTCTCCATCGCATCGACGATGAGGCCGCGGTCGATCTTGACGAAATCAAACCGGACCTTGCTCAAGATCTCCAGCCCGGCATGACCGCTGCCGGTGTCGTCGAGCGCCATCCGAACGCCGGCCGCTTGCAGCGCCGCGACCCGCAGCGCGACCGCGGCGGGATCGTCGATTGCATCGCTCGGTAAGCTCGATGACGACCCGCTCGGGCAGCAAGCCCGCTGCCAGCGCCGCGGCGACGAATGCCTGCGGTTCGAAGCCGGCATGGACGAGTGACGCCGGAGAGTAGTTCAGGAAGATCACCGAACCCGGCGGCAAGTTCACCGCGGCCTCGAGCGTCTTTCGCGTGCAGACCGCATCGAGCTCGGGGAGCTGGCGCATCCGTTGCGCGACGTCGAAGGCTTCTTGCGGTCCCGATAGCCCGAGCTCGGGATTCGGGCGCGCCAGAGCCTCGAAGCCGAGCGGCCGCGTGGTCTGCATGTCCCAGATCGGCTGGAACGCCGTGCTCACGAGCCCTTGTGCGATCATCGTGCGAACCGCGTCGGCTTTGCGCGGCGAATACACGTTGACCCGGCCGCTGATGCTCTCGAAGCACACGGTCTGATTGCGGCCCAGGCGCTTGGCTTCGTACAGGGCCGTATCGGCGAGCTCGTACGATTCCGCGTCGAGTTGCTCGCCCGAAAGGTTGACGTACCCGATGCTCACGGTCGCGCCCATCTCCGATTCACGAATCTGGGCTTGGAGGCGCCCCAGCAGCAGTTGCCGACGCCGTCGGGTCGGTCTCGACCAGGATGAGCGCGAACTCGTCGCCGCCGATTCGGTACCCACGGTCCTCCTGACGCGTCGTCCGCAGCCGTTCACCGACGCTCGCCAGCACGGCGTCACCGTGCGAATGCCCGTCCTTGTCGTTGACCGCCTTGAAATCGTCGATGTCGATCGACGCCAGAACCATGGAATGATCGTGACGCTTGGCGCGCGCGATCTCGCGTTCGAAGTCGTCGTGAAAGGCCCGGTTGTTGCCCGAGCTCGGTGAGGCTGTCGGTCAACGCCGCTTGCTCGAGCGCGGCCAGCGTCGCGGCGGCCGACGTATCCGCGGCCCGTTTGTAACCGCCCAGCAGCACGGCGAATCCCGCCATCAGCGCGATGCCGAGCACGGTGACCGCGGCGATGGGGCGCTCGAGATCCGACATGAACCGTCGCGCCCCTGCGGCGTCGGCGACGCTGGCGCGAAACAATCCGGCCGAGATCGCGTCGAGCGTATAGCGCATCGCGTTGACCGTTGGGTCGCGCCTTCGTCGCTCGACGTGTACCGCCAGCGCGTAGTCGCCGCTGGCCAGCGCGCCGGCGATCACGCGGCTGTCCGCCACGAACGCGGTCCTGGTGCGCCGCCAACTGCTTGAGCAGCGGCTCGCTAGTCGCCCAGCCGTCACGGTTCACCTCGAGGTTCGCCGCGTCGAACAGCTCGTCGCCGCCACCAGCCCATCCGACTCGACGCCCTGCCTCAGCCGCATCTCCGAGTTCAGCTCGGCATCCTCGCGGTCCAGCGCGGTCCGCATCTCGCTGACGTCGTTCGCGTGCTGGAAGGTCTAGTGCGACCCGGGCGTCGCTCTCTTGGCTCCGCGCGATCACCACGATGCCGCAGCTGCCGATCGCGGTGATGACCATGAACATCGCCACGATGTAGAGGCGATTGAAAATGTTGGCGCGCGCGACGTTGGGCGCTCGCTTGGTCAACGTGCCGTGGGCCGGCGCCGCAACGCTCATCGTGCTCGTCATTGTCCGTATTCTAGGCGGCTGGGGTAACCGATCGGTAACGCCCTGGGCCGCTCCCTCAGGGCGCGGCGTTCAGCTTCGGATCGCTGGGCTGGCTCGGAAACGCAAAGTCGTCGTTGGTCGCATCGGCCGACGCGGTGACGCGACCGATCCGCAGCGGCCGTAGAACGTGTGCGTGTACGTGACGTGACGCACCAGCCAGTGCGTCTGCACGACCGTATAATCGCAGATGAACGTCGTCGTCGGCCCGATGTAGACGACGCGCGTCGGCAGGTTCGTCGCCGTGTCGACGTACACGTCGTGGATGTAGAAATCCGAGCGGTTCCCGACCGTTAGGGACGGCAGCGCGTCCATCACGATATGCGCAACGCTGTCCGTCGTGTCGGCGGCGTAGGATGCGTGATAATACTTGAGCGAGATGACGACGACGTCGGCGTGCGAGGTTGCGCGCGGATCGGTGAACGTGAGCGGATTGCCGGGCTCGACGTAGCTGAGCAGGTCGCGCCGGTTACCGTTGAACGTCACCCGGAAGTACGACAGGGCGTCGAACGTCGGGATCAGCGGAAAGCTGTGCGCGTACTGGCGCTGGCCGCGCGGCAGGTCCTGCAGCACGGCGAAGTCGTCTCTGGTGCGCGACTCGACGGCGCGCGAGACGACCTTGTGCTGGTGCATCGACGGCACGTCGATGACGACGTCGGTCTTGTAGGCGATGTAGGGCGGTGAGTTCGCGAACGCGGCCGCGGCGGCATTCGCCGTCAGCCGGAACTGCGCGTCGGCTGCGATCACGCGGGCTCGAACAGGAGGGGCGGGAGAACGATCAAAAGCGCCGTCATCGTGTCTGACTCTTCGCGAACAACGTACGTCGGTACCGCTCGGTTCCTGACGGCCGCCGGCGCCCGTGCCGTCCTCGACGCCGCACTGGCCGAGGCCTCGCGAATCGGCGTTCCCGAGTGCGTCGCGGTCGTCGACGCCGGCGGGACACCTGCTGGCTTTCGGCCGCAGTGACGGGGCCCGGACCGCGTCGATCTCGATCGCGCTCACCAAGGCAACCTCGGCGGCGACGCGCCGGCGGGCGACCGCCGACGAGGGCGGCGGCGACCTGCTGGCGACGATCCGGTCCGCGCTCGCCGCCGACTGCGTCACCGGGATCGGCGGCGGCCTCCCGCTGGTGGTCGACGGCGAGGTCGTCGGCGGGGTCGGCGCGAGCAGCGGCACCATCGACGAGGACACGATCGTCGCGCGCGCGGGTCTCGCCGCACTGGCGTGACGACGCACGCGGACCGGTACATCTACGCGTTCGATCTGGACCCGGAGGTCCTGTGGCGGGCCGTCTCCGACACCGAGGCGCTGGATCGCGATGCCGGCCTGCCCGCCGTGCGCTACCGTTACGAGCCACGTGAGAACGTTCCGCCCGCGGCCGTCGCGCAGGTCCGCCTCGGCCCGGTCGCGATCGACTGGGACGAGCCCGCCGCTCGAGTGGGAGGCGCCGCTGCGGTTCGCCGTCGAGCGCCGCTTCCGGCGCGGCCCGGTGACGCGCTTCGGCGCGGAGACGCGCATCTTCCCCGACGGGGCGGGTTCGCGGCTGGAGCACAGCGTGGAGCTGGAGGTGCGCGGACCGGCCGGAGCGCTGCTGGCCCGCCCGCTGCTCGCCTGCGCCCGCGCGAGCGCGGAGCGCGCCTACCGGCGTGCCGAGCGGCGCGCGCGAAGCCTGCCGCCCGACGGGGTGCCCGGCGACGTCCCCGTCGTCGCGTCCGGCAGCATTCCGGGGATGACGCGGTTCGTCGACGCGCTCGAAGCGTTGCGCCTGCACACCGAGGACGAACCCGCGATCGCCGCGCGTCTGGCCGCGCTGGTCGAGCATCGTCCCGGCCCCGCCGGTCGCGCGGATGCGGCCCTACGAGCTGGCCGACGCGTGGGGCCTGCCGCGCGAGCGGGTGCTGGCGGCGATGCTGGCCGCGGCGTCGGCGGGGATGCTCGACTCGGCCTGGACGATCGTGTGCCCGAGATGCCGCGTCCCGCGCGCCACGGTCCGCAAGCTGGCCGAGCTCGGGCCGATCGTGCGATGCGAGATCTGCGGGATCAGCTTCACCGGCGACTTCGATCGCAACGTCGAGCTGACGTTCAGCGCGCGGCCGGGCGCGCGATGCGCGCGCGGAGGATGCGCGCCCGCTTCGGCCGCAGGCGGCGCGGCAGATTCTGGCGCAGCGCACGATCGCGAGCGGCGACACCGCCGTGTTCGACGTCGTGCTGCGCCCGGGTGCCTACGTCGTGCAGGTGCTGCCCGACCGCGTCGCGCGCTTCACCGTCGAAGACGATGCCGGCGCCGCAGCGCTCGACGCCCGCATCGAGCCGGAACGGGTGAGCGCCGGCGCGTCGGTCGTGCGAGCCGGCGTCGTGCGACTGCGACTGGCCAACGTTTCGGCTCAGCGAGGCCGTCGCGCGGGTGGTCGAGGCGGAGCTCTCGAGCAGCATGGCGACCGCGGCGCAGGTCACCGCGCAGCAAGCATTTCGCGATCTGTTTCCGGATGACGTGCTGGGTGACGGCGTACAAGGCGCGATCCGCTCGCTCACGGTCGTCTGCGCCGACGTCGTCGGACTGGACCGGATCGGCGCCGAGTTCGGCGACGCGTACGCGGCGCAATTGGTCCGCGGCGCCGTCGACGCGCTGCGCGAGCCGATCGCGCTCGGTCGCGGGGCGCTGGTGAAAACCGCCGGCGACAGCCTGCTGGCCGTGTTCACCGACCCGCGCGATGCCGCCGAAGCGGCGTTGCGATTCGGAGAAGCGGCCGCGCCGCTGGAGTTGCGGATCGCGCTCCATCGCGGGCCGTGCATCGCGGTCACCGCGAACGGGCGGCTGGACTATTTCGGCGCGACGGTGAGCCTCGCGACGCGCTTGGCGCGCGCGGGCCGCGCCGGCGAGGTGCTGTTGACCACCGAGCTCACCGAGGACGGGCGCGTCGCCGAGCTCCTGCCGCCGGGGGAGCGGGGCTTCGTCACCTTGCGCGGCCTGGTCGAACCGGTCGACGTCCTGCGCATCCGGAGCGCCGTCGCCGGGGCGGCGCGATGAGCCGGTCACAACCCGCTCTACAACGACCCCGTTCTGGCCGCGTCGTACGCGCGAGTGACCGCGTCGAACGTCTGCAACGCGGAGTACGAACGCCCCGCGGTGCGGACGATGCTCGGCGACGTGCGCGGCCTGCGACGTGCTCGACGCGGGCGCCGCGGCCGGCGAGCACAGCGCGTGGCTGGTCGCCCGTGGGGCGCGCGTCGTCGCGCTCGACGCGAGCGCGTCGATGGTGCGCCTGGCGCGCGCGCGGCTGGGCGACGCGGCGCGCGTGCTCCGAGGCCGATCTTGGCGCAGCCGCTCCCGCTGCGCCGACGGCGCGTTCGACCTCGTGTTCTCCTCGCTCACGCTCCACTACCTCGCCGACTGGCTCGGCCCGCTGCGCGAGTTCGCGCGCGTGCTGCGGCCGGGCGGCCGGCTCGTGCTCTCCACGCACCATCCGTCGGCGACGTTCGAGCCGGGCGACGACTACTTCGCGCGTGCAGCCGGTCGACGACGCGTTCGGCGACTTCGCGGCGGAAAGGTTCCCGGTCCGCTACTTCCACCGCCCGCTCGAGAAGATCGTCGACGATTTGCGCGCGGCGGGGTTCGTCCTGCGCGCGCTGCGCGAGCCGCGGCCGACGCGCCGCCGCGCACGCGGCACGACCCGGCTCTCGCCGCCAAGCTGCGCACGCGCCCGTGGTTCCTCATCGTCGAGGCGGAGGCCGCGGCGCGATGAGCTACGGCGAGAAACCCTACGAAGCGTTTTCGCGTCGGCGACTCGGCGACGTTCTCCAAGACGATCGGCGAGGCCGACGTGCTGCTGTTCGCCGCGGTCAGCGGCGACAACTATCCGCTGCACGTCGACGAAGAGTACGCCAAGACGACGCGCTTCGGACGGCGCGCCGTTCACGGCATGCTCTCGGCGAGCCTGATCTCGACGGTCGTCGGGCTGATGCTGCAGAAGCCGGGCGGCATCTACGTCGAGCAGGCGCTGCACTTCCGGCGGCCGGTGTTCCTGGGCGACACGCTCACCGCGACGGCGGAGGTGATCGAGCTGATCCCGGCGACGCGCCGGCTGCGCATCGCGGTCCGCGTCGTCAACCAGCACGGCAAGGTCGTCGTCGAAGGCGACGGCCTGTTGCAGAAGGACGAGCGCTAGGGAAAGAGCGTCGCCTCTTCGGCGACGGGCTCGATGCCGCGCGGGTCGTCGAAGGTCACCCGGTTCAGCTCGGGCGTCACCGGATACGACGTCATGCGCGACGGCGCGAACGGCACGAGCGTCGCCGACCGCCTCCGCGACGTTACCGTTCAGCCACGCGTCGATCGCCGGCGTCGTCGAGGATCACCGGCATGCGGTCGTGGACGGTCGCGCACACGCGCGTTCGCGGCGCAGGTGACGATCGTGCAGGTCTCGATCGGCGTCCGCCGGCGAGCCCCAGCGCTCGTAGAGCCCGGCGAAGACGAACGGGCGGCCGCCGTCGACCACGAAACGGTTCGGGCGGCGGTGCTTCTTCGAGCCGCTCCACTCGTAGAAGCCATCGGCAAAGATGACGCAGCGCCGGCGCTGCAGCGCGTCGCTGAACGCCGGCCGTTCGGCCAGCGTTTCGGCGCGGGCGTTGATGAGCTTCGGCCCGATCGACGCGTCCTGCGCCCAGGCTGGGACCAATCCCCAGCGCAACGGCACGATCTCGCCTGCCGCGTCGTTGCGCGCCGCGAGAACGTCCTGCGCCGGCGCGATGTTGAAACGCCGCGGAACGTCGCGGCGCAGGCGGAATCGAGGATAGCGGTCGACGATCCGGTCCGGCGACGCGAGCGAGAAGCGGGCGCACATGGGCGACCGCCTGAATTCGGCGAGCGCGCGGCGGGCACCCGGGCCGGTATGGCGGTCACGCGCGTGGTGGTCGCGGAGGACGACGCGTCGATCCGCGAGTTGTTGGTGCACCACCTCGAACAGGAAGGTTTCCGGTGCGAGCAGGCGGTGGACGGCCCCGGCGCGCTGCGGCTCGCGCGGACCGGCCCCGACGCGCTGATCCTCGACCTCGGCCTGCCGGTGATCGACGGCTTCGAGATCGTGCGCACGCTGCGCCGCGAAGGACGCGACCTGCCGATCCTGGTGCTGACGGCGCGCTCGGGGGAGATCGACCGGGTCGTCGGCCTCGAGATCGGCGCCGACGACTACGTCGTCAAACCGTTCTCGCCGCGCGAGATCGTGGCTCGGATCAAGGCGGTCGGTCGCCGCACGGGGATGACCTCGACGACGGCGCCGGTGACCCTGACGTTCGAGCGGCTGGAGATCGATCAGGCGGCGCGCGAGGCACGCGTCGACGGGCACGACGTCGGGCTCAAGCCGCGCGAGTTCGCGCTTGCTGCTCGAGCTCGCCGCGCATCGCCGGCGTGGCGCTGTCGCGCGCGGTCCTGCTCGAACGCGTGTGGGGCTTCGACTTCGACGGCGACGCGCGCACGGTCGACGTGCACGTTCGCCGGCTGCGGCTCAAGCTCGAGGAGCAGCGCGAAGCTGCCCCCGCTCGTCCAGACGATCCACGGCTTCGGATACAAGTTTGCACGCGGCTGAGTCCGGTGGGCTGCTCCCGCGGCTCGAGGCGTTCGAACGGCGGCTGGCCGCGCGGTCGACCGAACCGTATCCGGTTCTCGTCGTGCAGCTGCCCGAGCTCGAGCGCGTTGCGTGGCGGCGCGGGCTTGCGCGCGGCGCGCGCGCTCGAGCGAGCGGCGACGGCCGCGTTCTCGACCGCGGTTTCGCGGGTGCTGCGAGCCGACGACCTCGTCGCGCACGACGCCGGCAGCGACATCTTCGTCGCGGCGCTGGTCGCGCCGACGCGTGACGGCAACGCCGGCGCGGCACCGATCGACGTGCGCTCGGCCCTGGCGCGGATCGCGGCGACGATGGAGGCCACGACGCGGCTGGAAGTGCGCACCGGCTGGACGACGTACGGCAACGCCGCCGACGGGCGGCGATCTCGGCGCGGTGATCGACCGCGCTCTGCAGCACGGCGCGCAGGAACGCGAGCGCTATGCGTTCTTCTCGTCGCTGGGGCACGAGCTCCGCACGCCGCTCTCGTCGATTCGCGGCTACCTCGAGTCGTTGCTGGACCGCGACGTCGACGGCTCGACCCGCGAACGGTTCGTGCGCATCGCGTACAACGAGTCGCTCCGCCTCAGCCGGCTGGTCGACGGGATGTTCGAGATCTCGCTGCTCGACATGCGCGCCGCGCTCTTCGCGCCGGCGGCCGGTTCGCTCGGGCAGGCGTTCGATGCGGCGCGCGACGCGTGCGCGGCCGCCGCCGCGGCCCGCGGCGTGACGGTCGAAATCGAGGACCCGCCGCCGGTCGACGTCGCGATCGATGCCGACCGCCTGACGCTCGTCCTCGTCAACCTCGTCGACAACGCCGTAAAGCACGGACGCGCCGGGGGCCGAGTCGTGGTGAGCGTCGACGCGGGCCGATCGGCGATTCGCACGGATCGCGGTCGACGACGACGGCCCCGGGATCGCCGCGATCGACCGCGAGCGCGTATTCGCGTTCGGCGAGCGCGTCGAGACGGAAGCGCCCGGCAGCGGAATCGGTCTCGCCGTCGTGCGACTGGTGCTCGAACGCGCGGTCGGCGGCGTCGAACTCGAGCAGTCGCCGCTCGGCGGCGCTCGTTTCATCGTGACGGTGCCGCGCGCCTGAAAGACGCGCAGGTCGAGGACTTCCTCGGCGCCGGCCTGCTTGGCGTTAGGAGCCGGGACAGGGGCTCGGACAGATCCTGGCTTGAAACTGCTTCGCGACCGGAGCGGGATACCGTAGCGCTTCACCATCATCGACGCGTAGATGACGCCGCCGTCCGAGCCCAGGAAATGCCATCCGCCGCCCTTGAGCTGCAGCCACGCGGTGCCCTCGCCGTCACCTTCGAGATAGGCGCACTGCGCCCAGGTCTGCACGATGAAACACGACGGCTGTTGAACATCGGTAATTTTCTGCGACCGGAAGTGGGCGATCACCGCCGCCGCGGCCGCCTTTTGTGCCGGCGTCGCCGCGCGCGCCGGGACGCCGGCACAGAGCGCCAGCACGGCGACGCAGCGCGCACGTCCGGCGCGCAAGCAACGCAGGGTGGAACTTGCCGCTTCGCATCGCTACGAGCCCGGGCAGGGATTGGGGCAGAGCTTTGCCTGGAACTGCTTTGCGACCGCGAGCGGGATACCGTACTGCTTGACCATCATCGACGCGAACGTCACGCCGCCGCCCGACCCCAAGAAGCGCCAAGCACCGCTCTTCTGGTGCAGCCACGCGTTGACCTCAGCGTTGCCTCCGCCGGTGCCGAACGAGCATTGCGCCCAGGTCTGAACGATGAAGCAGGAAGGCTGCTCGATGTCGGAGTTACCGGCCGATCGAAAGTGCGCGACGAGGGCGGCGACGGCGGCTTTTTGGGCCGGCGTCGCCGCGTACGCCGGAACGCTCGCCGACATGGCCAGCAGCGACGATGAACGCGAGTGCCCGGCGCACGTAAGAAGCACGGTTCGACATAGCTGTACCCCGTAAGCGAAAGCTCGTTGTAGTGCCCGACCCGCAGCCCTGGACGAGCAGTCGATTGCAGGCGGTTGAAACTCCTGCCCGTCGTGGGCAAACTCGGACGGTGGGGACGGTCCAGGTGCACGTGGGGACGGCGGGGTGGCAGCTCGCGCGGGTCGCGCCGGGGACCGGCGGTGAAGGAACCCACCTCGAGCGCTACGCGCGGCTGTTCTCGTGCGTCGAGATCAACTCGTCGTTCTATGGACCGCACCGCCCGGCGACGTACGCGCGATGGGCGGCGAGCGTCCCGGCCGGATTTCGCTTCAGCCTGAAGATGCCCAAGGAGATCACCCACGTTCGCCGCCTCGTTGACGCGGGCGCCGCACTCGACCGGTTCCTGGACGAGAGCGCCTCGCTGGCGGAGAAACGCGCCGTGCTGCTGGTCCAGCTTCCGCCGAGCCTCGCCTACGATGCCGCCGTGGCGGAGGCGTTCTTCGCCGCGCTGTGCGAGCGCTATTCCGGCCAGGTCGTGTGCGAGCCGCGCCATCCGACGTGGTTCACCCCGGTCGTCGACGGGGCGCTGCGGGAACTGCGCGTCGCGCGGGTCGCAGCGGATCCCGCACCGGTGCCTGCGGCGGCGAGGCCGGGCGGCTGGGAGGGCTTCATGTACGTGCGGCTTCACGGTTCGCCGCGGACGTACTATTCGGCGTACGACGCTGCGGCGCTCGCCGACCGTGCGCGCCGGCTCGAGGCGTCGGCGGTGCCGGCGTGGTGCATCTTCGACAACACGGCGTTCGGCGAGGCGACGGCGAACGCGCTGGAGCTCGCGCGGCTGCTGCGGGATGACCGGAGCTCTTCGGAGAGAACGTCGCGGGCGTGAGCGTGCGCGAGGAGCGGTTCGAGCGGATGGCGGCCCGCGCCATCGGCGCGGCCCCCGAGACGTTGCGCCGGCGGATCGCCGGCGGCGCGGTCGCCCAGTATGACGGCGCGCTCCTCGACAGCCGCATCGCGGCGCTCGTCGCCATGGCCGCACGGCGCGGGCGCACCTTCGATCCACGCGTCACCGTCGAGCAGATGAGGCGCAGTTACGCGCGATTGAATCGTGTCTGCGGTGTGCGCGAACGCGGTGCCGTCGTGATGAGGGAAGTGAGCATACCGGCCGGCGACGGCGCCATCGCGGCGCGACTGTATCGCCCGGCGGGCGCACCGCGGCACGCTGCCATTCCACTGCTGGTGTTCTTTCACGGCGGGGGATTCGTGGCCGGGGACGTGCCGTCGTACGACGGGCTCGCGCGGTTCTTCGCCGTGCGGGGGCAGATCGCGATCGTCTCGGTCGAGTACCGGCTGGTGCCCGAACACCCATTCCCCCGCGGGCAGGAGGACGGCATCGCCGCATTCGCGTGGAGCGTACGAAATGCCGGCTCGCTCGGCGCCGACGCCGCGCGCATCGCGGTCGGCGGCGATAGCGCGGGCGGTACGGTCGCCGCCGCGATCTCGAGCGTTGCGGCATCGCGCGGCCTGAGACGGCCCGCCTATCAGTTCTTGATCTATCCCGGAGTCGACCGGCGCGGAACGTACCCGTCGCAAGGCGCGTTCGCGCGCGGCGTTCCGTTCACGTCGGCCATGCTGACCTGGTTTGCGGAACGCAACCGTGCCGGGCTGGACGCCGATTCTCCGCTCGCCTCCCCGCTGCTTGCGCCCAACCCCGAACAGCTTCCGGCGACGTATCTGCTCGCGGCCGGCTTCGACCCGCTCGTCGATGAGGGTCGAGCCTACGCCGACCGTCTGCGCGGCGCGGGCGTCGACGTCGTCTACGACCTGCGACCGACGTTGTCGCACGCATTCGTCAACCTCGCGGGGGTGGTTCCCGAGGCGCGCCGAGCCTTGCGCGACGGCATTCGCGCCGCAGCGCGCGCCTTGCGGCGCGCAGCGTGAAGGAGCTCAGCGGCAAGGTTGCCGCGATCACCGGTGCGGCGTCCGGGATCGGGCGCGCGCTCGCGACCGAGCTCGCGGCCGAAGGGATGATGCTCGCGCTGGCGGACCGCGACGCGGCAGGGCTGGATCAGACGGTACAACTCGTTGGGCGCGCCGGCGCGACGGCGTCCCGGCACGTGGTCGACGTGGCCGATGAGCCGGCGGTCAACGCGTTCGCGCTCGAAGCCTTGGGCGCGCACGGCGTTGTCGACATCGTCGTGAACAACGCCGGCGTGTCCATCTTCGGTACGGTGCTCGAGCTCACGACGGCGGAGATCGCCTGGCTGATGGGGGTGAACTTCTGGGGCGTCGTGCACGGCACGAAAGCGTTTTTGCCCGCGCTGCTCAGCCGTCCCGAAGCGTGTCTGGTCAACATCTCGAGCGTCTTCGGGCTGTGGGCGCCGCCCGGACAATCAGCGTACGCGGCGAGCAAGTTCGCCGTTCGCGGTTTCTCCGAGTCGCTACGCGCCGAGCTGGCGGCGACGAACGTCCGCGTCGTCACCGTCCATCCGGGCGGAATAAAGACCGCCATTGCGCGCAACGCGCGGATCGCCGCAGCGGCCGACCCCGAGATTGCGGCAACGCGCACGAAGACGTTCGAGCAGCAGTTCCTCGTCACGCCGCCGCAGGTGATGGCCGCGCGGATCGTCGACGCGGTCAAGCGTGGCCGCGACCGCGTCGTTGCCGGAGCAGGCGCGCGGCGCATCGATACGTTGACCCGGCTCTTCCCCGTCGGCGCCGCAGCCTGGCTCAGCCGGCGCGCGCGCTCCTGATATGTCGGCGCGGCATCGTCGTCAATCGGGAAGCGAAAGCCGAACGGGGTCGCTGCCGTCGGAGAAATGCAACACGATCTCACCTTCGGCCGTGCGAACCACGGAGGCCGGGACGGAGCCGGCGGGCGCGAAGCCGTTCGCCGGTGCCACGCTGCGCTTGCGGCCGGACAGGCGTTCGCGGATGCCGGCGAACGCGACGTAGACGACGGGCACGACGAACAGGTTGAGCACGGTCGACAAGATCATCCCGCCGAACACCGCGGTGCCGAGCGAACGGCGGCTCGCCGAGCCGGCGCCGGAGGCGAGCACGAGCGGAACCGTCGCGAGGATGAAGGCCAGCGAGGTCATCAAGATCGGCCGCAGCCGCGTCTGCGCCGCCTCGCGCACGGCGCTCGCCGCATCGAGCCCCGCGCGCCGGCGCTGGTTGGCGAACTCCACGATCAAGATCGCGTTCTTGCTCGCCAGCGCGATCAACATCAAGTAGCCGACTTGGGCGTACAGGTCGCTCGGCAGCGAACGCAGATCGAGCGCCAGAATCGCGCCCAGGATGGCAAGCGGAACGGAGACCAGGATGATGATCGGATCGCTGTAGTTCTCGTAGTTTGCGGCCAGGACCAGGAACACGCATAGCAAGCCCAATCCGAAGATGACCAAGGCTTGGCTGCCGAACTCGATCTGCTCGAGCGAGATGCCGGTCCACTCGTAGGTCAGCCCCGCCGGCAACGAGCGCGCATCGTTCGCCATTGCGGCGAGCGCGTGGCCGGAGCCGTAGCCGGCGGCGGGGACGCCGTTGATCTCGATCGATCGCATCAGGTTGTAGTGCGTGATGATCGGAGCGACGTGCTCGACGTGGGTGCGCACCAGCGACGACAGCGGTACGGTCGCCGCGACCTCGGGGCCGGTCGCGTTAGTCGTGCGCACGTAGATCCGCTCGAGCGCGCTCAACCGATCGCGAAAGGGCGTATCGGCTTGCACGTATACCCGGTACGAGCGGTTGAGGAAGTCGAAGTCGTTGACGTACTCGGAGCCCAGATAGACTTGCATCGCCGAGAAGACGTCGGTAATCGGGATGCCCAGGGTCGCGACCTTCTCGCGATCGACCTCGATCACGAGTTGCGGGCTGTCGTCGCGGAAGGTGGTCGAGACATTGCGCAGCGTCGAATCGCGCCGGGCTTCGCCGATCAGGCCGCGCGCCGCGGTCGTGAGCTCGGGGATGCCGAGGTTGTCCTGATCCTGGAGCTCGAACTGAAACCCGGCAAGGTTGCCGATTCCGCGGATCGCCGGCGGGTTGAAGGCCAGCACCGTTGCGTTCGTAATCTGCGCCAGCTGCGGGCGCAGCCGCCGCATGACGCCGTCGGCGGATTGGCTCGGCGCCTTGCGTTCGTCCCACGGGCGCAGCGAGACGAACATGAGCGCCCGGTTCGGCGCGTTCACGCCGAACTGCGTCCCGTTGGGCTCGAAGGTGATCGCGATCTCGGGAAATCGGTCGAGGATGCCCTCGATGCGCCGCGTCACGGCCTCGGTCTCAGCCAGCGAGGCTCCTTCGCGCAACTGCACCGTCACGTAGAAGTAGCCGAGGTCCTCGTCGGGCAAGAATCCGGTCGGAATCGCTTGATAGGCGAAGTATGTCGCGAGCAGGCCGAGCGCGAACAGTCCGAGCACGACGCCGCGAAAGCGCAGGAGCGTCGGCAGCGTCGCATGGTAGCCGTTGCGCGTGGCGTCGATCGCACGGTTGATCAAGCCGTAGAAACCAGTCCGGTGAACAGCGTGCTCGCCGAGCAGCAGAGCCGAAAGCGTCGGCGTGAGCGTGAGGGCGTTGAACAGCGAAATCGTGATCGCGCAAGCGATGCTCAGCGCGAACTGCTTGTAGAGCTGTCCGGTCGTCCCGGCGAACGCGGCGACCGGAATGAACACCGCCAGCAGGACCAGCGAGCTCGCGACGACCGCGCTGGTGATCTCTTTCATCGCCGCAGCCGCACCGGCAAACGGCTCCATGTGCTTCTCGTTGACGAACCGCGCGATGTTTTCGATCACGACGATCGCGTCGTCGACGACGAGCCCGGTCGCCAGGGTCAGTCCGAACAGCGTGAGCGTGTTGATCGAGAAACCAAGGACCTTCATCAACGCGAAGGTTCCGATCAGCGAGACGGGGATCGTGATGGCGGGGATGAGCGTCGTGCGCCAACTCTGCAGGAACAGGAAGACGACCGCGATCACGAGCACGATCGAGATCGCGAGCGTCTTGAGGACCTCGCGGATCGATTCGCTCACGAACGGCGTCGCGTCGAAGCCGAACTGGTAGCTGATGCCGGACGGAAAGTGACCCTGCAAGCGATCCATTGTCACGCGGACGTCGCGCGCGACCTGCAGCGCGTTGGCGCTGGGCAAGGTGAGCACGGCGATCCCGATCGCGTCGCGCCCGCTCAACCGCAGGTCCTGCGCGTAGCTCTCGGCGCCCAGCTCGACCCGGCCGACATCGCGCAGCCGGACGAACCCGGCGTCGGGGTTCGCGCGCAGGATGAGGTTGCCGAACTGCTCGGGCGTCTGCAGCCGGCCGAGGGTGCGGATCGTGACCTGATAGGGCTGATCCGACCGAATCGGCGCCGACCCGATCGCGCCCGCGGCGACCGTCACGTTCTGCGTGCTCAGCGCCGTGACGACGTCGGAAGCGGTAACGTGGTTCAGGTTGAGGCGCGTCGGATCGAGCCAGAGCCGCATCGCGTAGCGGCGCTCGCCGAAGATGCGCACGTCATTGACGCCGCGGATCCGCTTGAGCACGTCGACGATGTTGTTCGCGGCGTAGTTGCTGATGAAGATGCGGTCGTAACGCCCGTCGTTCGACGCCAGGCCCATGGCAATCACGAACGTGCCGCTGTTCTTGGTGACCGTGACGCCGGTCGCGGTCACCGCCGCCGGCAGCCGGCCCATCGTGTTGTTGACCTGGTTCTGAACGTCGTTTGCGGCCAGGTCGATGTTGCGGTCGAGGTTGAAGGTGCAGACGATCTGGCTGGTGCCGTCGCTGGTCGTGGTCGAGCTGATGTAGCGCAAACCGTCGACGCCGTTGATCGCCTCTTCGAGCGGCGTCGTGACCGATGCCTCGGCAGCCTGCGCGTTCGCACCGATGTAGGTCGCCGTTACGGTGACGACCGGCGGGGCAACCTGCGGGAACTGGGCGACCGGCAACGTCGGGATCGCGATCAGCCCGGCCAGGACGATGAACAACGCGCAGACCGATGCGAAGACCGGCCGGTGAAGGAAGAAGTCGACCACGCCGGTACGTGCTTGGCGAGGCCGAGCGCGAAGTCATCCCCGTGCGGGAGGTTGGCTTTCGTCGCGTCGAAGGCGCAAACCGATGAGGCATCGGCAGTAGCCTTGGGGGAAGGCTCCCGGCGCACCGCGGCGGTCGTGATCGCAATCCTCACGGCGCCGCCGCACGGCGTCATTTTCATCGAGCGCGCAGGGCACTTGCGCGATCATCCGGGGCAAATCGCGCTTCCGGGCGGCTCGGTCGACCCGGCGGACGGCGGCGACCTGCGCCGGACCGGCACTGCGCGAGATGCGCGAGGAAGTCGGCGTCGTTCGCCGAACGCGTGACGATCCTGGCACAACTGCCGGTCGTCAGCCAACGGCGCGCCAACAACTTCGACGTGACGCCGTTCGTCGCCACCGTCGCGCCGGGCCCGTTGACGATCGACGGTTCGGAAACCGCGGCCGTTTTCACGATCCCGCTCGCGTTTCATCGTCGAGAGCCTACAGGCCGGTACCGTCGTCGTCGGCGAGCAGAGCGTCGAGACCTACATTCTCGACTTCGAGACGCGCCGCGTGTGGGGTCTGACCGGCCACGTTCTGCGCTGGTTCGTCGAGGCATGGAACGACGCCGCGAACCCGCTGCGCGCCGCGGTCGAAGGCAGCCTGTCGCGGTGAGGATGCTCGCCGCGATCGTCGTGCTCGGCTGCGTTGCCGTTCCGGCGGCGGCGCGGGCGGAATGGCAGCCGCCCGACGTTCGTCCGGCGAACGGCTCGCTCGCGGCGGTGCTGGGTGCGAACGCCGCGGCGACCGGCGTCGCGCAGGAGCGCTACGCGCAACGGCGCGAGCGCTGGACGTACCACAACGGCGATCGGCAGTTACCGGTTCGGGTTGCCGTTCGCGGCGCGGACTTCCGCGTGACGGTCGTTCTGGGCTCGAGCGAGTACGCGGCCGGACGAAGCGACGGCACGCGCTGGCGCGCCGATGCGAACGGGGTCGCGCATGCGACCTTGTCCGATCTTCAAGGCGATGCGATCGACCGGATACCGCAGAGCATCTTCCCGTTCGACCGCGCCGACTGCATGCTGGCGGGCGAATCACGGCGCTTCGGTGCCGACTGGGTCGTCCTGGACCGGCCGCCGGGCGACAAGAACCACTGGTTCTACGTCGACAAGAGCAGCGGTCTGATCGACCACGAGATCACGCGCGAAGGCAAACGCACCATCGTCACCGCGTTCACCGGCTTCGCTGCGGCCGGCGGCATGCGCCGGCCGAGCCGGTGGCACGTCTCCGACGGCGACTCCGCGCATGACCTCGACGTCACGGTCGACGACGTCATGCCGCAGCCGCTCAGCGAGCGCGACGTCGCGATCCCGCAGACGCAGCGTCTCTTCACCCTGTCGTCCACCGCCGGCGAGCGGCGTCGTCAGGCTGCCGGCGACGTTCAACGGGCGCGACATTCTCGTCGACGTCAGCGTAGGGAAACGCCGGGCGAGGTTCGTGCTCGACACCGGAACCGCGAGCATCATGCTGAACCGGCAGATCGCCGAGACCCAGCCTGCGGGGGTGGTGCTCGAGCACGTCACCGTCCCGGTGATGACCGTCGGGTCGCTCGCCCTCACCGACGTCTCGACCCTGGCCATCCCGCTCCCCGGCATCGACGGCATTCTCGGCTACGATTTCTTTCTGGGCCACGTCGTGCACGTCGACTATGCGAACCAGCGCGTCGAAGTGATGACGCCGGCGGCGGCCCAGGCCGTTTTCGCCGATCCGAGCAACACCGTGATCGACGCGTCCTTCAACGAAGGGATCCCGCTGGTGCACGCGGCCTTCGGGCCCGCGTTCGGCGACCGGTTCGCGCTCGACACCGGTTCGTCGCCCCTGCTCGTCCTCGCTCCGTTCATCCGGCGTTATGCGCACGAGATCGACTCCCGGTGGACGCCGGCATGGTTCCAAACCCCGCGAACCGCGCCCACGATCGTTGCGCGCTACTTGGAAGGGTCGGTCATGTTGGGGGCACGCAAGGTATCGTCGTTTCAGCTCGGGCCGGCGGCGTTTCGCGACGTCATCGTCGGCGTCGAGCTCCCCAATCGCCTCCGGGACGCGATCGACATCCCGCTCGATGGGATCATCGGCACCGACGAGCTATCGTCGTTCGAATGGTGGTTCGACTACGACCGCGGACGGATCGCGGTACGGCGGAACAACCGTTAACGGTCGCGAAGCCGCGAGCGTCCGTGTATGATGCAACAGCGATCCGTCCTCCTGCGGCGCTTGGCGATCGCGGCGACGCTGCTCGTCGTCGTGGTAGCGGTCGCCACGACGGGCTACGCGGTGCTCGAAGGCTGGTCGGCGTTCGACGCATTCTACATGACGATCACGACCATTACGACGATCGGTGGCGGCGAGCCGCAAACGATGCACGTCGCCGGCAAGTGGTGGACGATCGGCGTCGTGATCTTCGGGTTCGGCGCGCTGACCTACACGGTGCTGCAGCTGTTCGGCTACGTGATCGAAGGCCAGCTCGGCGCCGACGTTTCGCAACGCCGCATGCGGCGGCGCGTCGCTAGGATGCGCGATCACTTCATCCTGTGCGGGTTTGGCCGCGTCGGCCGCGAGATCGCGCGCGATTTCACCGTCGAGAACATCGCGTTCGTCGTGGTCGACATCAATCCCGACTCGCTGCAACGCGCCGCTGCCGAAGGTTTCACCGTGATGAACGGTAACGCGGCTGACGTCGGAACGCTCCAGGCGGCCGGTATCGAGCGCGCCCGCGGCTTGGTCACCGCCGTCGACGACGATGCGGACAACATCTACGTGACGCTCTCGGCGCGGGTGCTCAAGCCCGACTTGTTCATCGTGGCGCGAGCCAATGCCGAGGATGCCGAGCGCAAGATTCGCCTAGCGGGTGCGAACCGCGTGATCTCGCCGTACACGATCGGCGGCCGGCGCATGGCGAGCCTGGCGATGCGCCCGACGGCGGTGGAGTTCGTCGACACCGTGCTGTCCGCCAACAACGGCCAGCTGCTGCTCGAGGATCTCACCATCCGGCCGGACTCGCGCTGGATCGGTCGCCCGCTGGCGGAACTCTTCCCCGAAGGCGACGAGGCTATCGTCCTCGCGCTCAAGCGTGACGCGGCGATGCGGTTCCGGCCGGCGGCTGAGACGCCGCTCCGAAGCGGCGACGAGTTGGTCGCCGCCGGCCCCCCGGAAGCCATCCGCGCCCTCGAGCAGCGGCTCTAGCGCCCTGCCCGATCCGGGCGCGGGTCGGGCCGCCGCCGAGAGGGAAAGGACCGGCGTGATCGTCAGCATCGCGCGCGAGCTGGGGGCTGGGGGACGGACGATCGGCGAAGCGATCGCCGCGGCGCTCGGCGGCGCGCTGCTCGACGAGCGCTCCGTCATCGCTGAGCTGTCGGAACGTCTCGGTCTTTCTGCCGACTACGTCGCGACGCGCATGGAGCGAGCGCCCAACGCCGGCGAGCAACTGATCGCCGATCTTGCCGCGGCGAGCGCGATGCTCCCAGTCGCTCCGGCCTGGCAATCGCCGGACGAGTTGGTCGTCGATGCCGTGCGCCTGATCGTCCTCGAGCGGGCGGCGCACGGCGACGTGGTGGTGATCGGCCACGGCGGCGTGAGCTTGCTGGGTTGGCGGCCGGCCGGGATCGTCGTCCTTCCGATGCTGCTGCGAGCCGGCCGGTCGTGGCGGATCGATCAGCTCGCGCGGCGCTATGGGATCGACGTCGCGGAGGCGCGCCGGCGCATCGATCGTACCGATGAAGCCCGGCTGCGTTTTCAGCGGCACTACTTCGATTGCGACCTCTACGACTGCCGCCAGTACGATCTCGTCCTCAATACGGAGTCGCTGGGTTTGGAGCGGGCCACCGAGATCGCGACGAGCGTGGCGACGGCGCTGGCTGCCCGCAGCCTGCAAGCGGCGCAGCCGCAATGAACGGAGTGGTCGACCGCGAGCTCGATCCGGCACCGCAACTGCGCGGAGATCGAGGCACGCGCGCTATCCCGCGGCGCCAGTATCGGCGAGGTCGCGCGTCGCGCGTTCGCGGTGACGGTCGAGCGCTTCGCGCGATGCGACGCCATGCTGCGCTGCGCGGCGGACGCTGACGCCGTGCATCACGCGCGTGTTTGCGTCCGCAGGCTCCGCAGCGACGTGCGCACCTTTCAGCCGCTGCTCGATGCGGGCTGGGCCGGCGAGTTGCGCGAACGGCTGCGGTGGCCGCAGGACGTTCTTTCGGCGGCGCGCGACGCCGACGTGGTCTTGGAGCACCTGCGTTGCGCGCGCCGTGCTCTGCCCGAGTGCGATCAGCCCACCTTCGACGAGGTCGCAGGCGCCCCTGCGCGCCGCGCGGGAGCGGGCGTACGACGTCGTGCGCGCGATGTTCGACGATCCGCGCTACGTGCCCATGTTGCGCGCGATGGCCGTCGCCGCCGAACGCCCGCCGCTCAACGAGCGCGCCGCCGAGCCGACCGCCGATGCGATCGCAGCGACGCTGAGCGAGGGCTGGGCGACGCTGCGCCGCCGGATTCGCAAGCGTTCGCGCCCGCCGTCGGACCGCGAGCTGCACGGGATCCGCATCGCCGCCAAACGCGTGCGCTACGCCGCCGAGGCGATCGCGCCCGCCGGCGTCCGGCGGCGCCGGGCGTCTGGGGCGCGACGCGGAGCGGCTGCAGACGGTGCTCGGCGAGCAGCACGACGCCGTCGTCACCTGCGAGCGGCTGCGCTCGCTGGGCGCCGCCGGGGATGCGGCGTTCGTCGCGGGCGAGCTCGGCCGCCGTTGCGAACGACGCCGAGCGGGACGCGCGGCGCCGCTGGCGCAAAGCGTGGCGCGCCGTCAAGCGATCGTACCGGCGGCTGCGGCGGAACTGGTGATGCTCCGTCTCTCGCTCGTGCTGACGGTCGCCCTGGTGGCGGCGGCGCTCGGGGACACGATCGTCGAATGGTTGGCGAACAGCGGCCTGTTCAGCGGCGGCTATGCGGACGGCGATCAGCGCAGCGTCGTGCCGACGCTGCTGTGCGCAGGCGTTCTCGGCTTGCAGCTCGTTTCGGCGCGTGCGTTCGCCATGCTGCGCGGAAAAACGCCGGCTTCGGCGCGGGACGTCGTGCTGGCCACCGCGCGCCGGCTGTCGCGCCGTTCGCTGCTGCGCGATCTGCCGGCGATCGGCGTGCTGCAGCTCGCCGGCGTGTACGCAATGGAGAGCGCGGAGGCCGGGATTGCGCGGCGGCGGCGTCGCGGGCGGGCTGGGATGGCTCGGCGCACCGGTGATCTTCGCGCTCGCCCTTCATGCCGTCGTTTGCGTCCTGTGCATCTTGGGCGTCGGCGCCCTGTTGCGCGCACTCGTCGCGCGCATGCGCCTCGCTCGTGCTGCGCGTGCTCGCGAGCCGTTACGATCGCGACCCTCGCGCGCCGGCGTTCGTGGTGCGCCGCGCGCATTCGCCGCAGCTCGCTGCCGCCGGCGTGGCCGTCCGCCAACGGGGCAAGCGCGCCCCGCCGTTCCTCTTCGCGTCCGCCTAACCGCACGCGTCGGGACGCACGGCGTCCCGGGAGGAAGAAGATGCAGATTTGGAATTGCGCGCGCGGCGCGTTCATGCTGTTTACCATCGTCGCGGTCGTTATGACGTCGAGCCGTCACCGTTCGCGCCGCTGAGGCGACGACGGGGACGATCGCGGGAACCGTCCTGGACACGGCGGGCGCGCCGGTAGCAGGCGCGCGCGTCGTGGCGACGTCGCCGTCGGGCCGGTACGAGACCAAGACCGACGCGCGGGGGCGGTTCGCGCTGCTCGGCGTCACGCCCGACGCCTACGCCGTCTGCGGTCCAACACGTCCAATACCAAAGCGCGCAGCGCTCCGGCAACGTCGTCTTGGCCGGACAGACGACGACGCTGGGGTTCCAGCTGGCGAGCGCGCTGCAGAGCATCGGCCAAGTCCGCGCCGCCACCAACGCGTTCAGCGTCGGCACCGCGTCCGACACGTTCAACGTGACCGGTGCGGCCGCGCAAGCGCACTCCCCGACGACGGCGTCGGCCGGGCTCGCCAACTACACGCGCCGGGACCGTCCAAGGCGCGATCGCCAACGTACCCGGCATCGATCTCGATCCGTTCGCGAACGCGATCGTGCGCGGCGGGAAAATCAGTGACGCGGTGTTCGACTACGACTCGGTTCCGATCCCGCAAGGCCTCATCGCCGAGCCGGGCGGCAACGTGATCGGCGCGCAACTGCCGACGACCGGGATCGCTTCGACGACGGTGACGCTGGCCGGCTATCAGAATGAGAGCGACAACGCGCTGGGCGGCGTCGTGAACCAAATCCCGGCCGTGGGAACGTATCCAGGCCGCACGACGATCGAGCTCGGCCAAGGACTCGGCACGTCGTTCGGGTTCGCGAGCGTTCAGATGCTCGGCGCGTCGCCCGACCTGCGTTGGCGTTACGCTCTCGCGAGCACCGTCGGGAGCGAGACCTTCTCAGTACGGCGACGGGCATTCGTTCTATCCGAGCGAGGCGGCGACGTACGGCCTCGCGCTGGCGAACCGCGGACAGTTCTCGATCGAGAGCAACCTCCACTACCGCGCGAACGACAAGGACGATTTCTCTGTCCTCGCGCTGGTCGGCCAGGCGACGTACGACCAATACGGCTCTCCGTATCCCGGCGAAACCGTCGGTGCGTTCAACGGAACCGACATGAACGGCAACGTCGTGCCGTACCCCGGCATCACCAACCAGAACGCCGCGGTCGGATTCGCCTCGGGGATTCGCGGCGCGTACGACATCCTCAAGATTGCCTGGCTGCACACCGGCGCCCACCTTCTCTCGCGCATCGCAACTCTACCAATCGCAGTACTCGTCGCAGGCCGGCGGACCGTTCTGGGACGAGAACGGCTTCCCTGACGGGTCGATCTCGCTGTCGCAATCGCAAGGCGGCCGGCAGACCGGCGTCAACTACGACGCCGACGGCGTGTTCGGCGCCGAACCACCTGCGGTTCGGCGCAGAGTACCGCGTCTCGACGTCGTTTCTCGACCAGATCGTGCCTACCGCGGACGAGTTCATCAGCTCGCGACCGACGATCGATTCATCGCTGGTCTACCTCGCCGACACGTGGAGCGTGTCGAACCGGCTCGAGCTGATGGGCGCCGCGCGCGCGATGCACGCCCACTTCAAGCCAAGCGACGGCTTCGCGTACGACGTCGGCGCGCTGGATCCGCACGTCGGCGCTTCGTATCGGCTCGGCAATCTGTACGCGCTGCGCGTGAACTACGATCACACGACGGTCGCCCCGGCGGCGCTCGAAGTCGATCGCACCGACTCGACCAACGTCGACCAGAACGGCGTGCCCGCGCCGTTCGTCCCGCTGGCGCCGGAGATCGCCAACGACTTCACCTACTCGTTCGAGGGCGGCGGTCGCACGCAGTTCCGGCTGACCTACTACCGCAAGCTCGAGCAGAACGTGATCGACGTGCTGCCGTTCAACTTCCGCTCGGCGGTCGGCTCCGGCCTCAATCCCAACGGCTTGGGAGTGCCCGACGAACATCGGCCGGCTGCGGGCGAGCGGCTTTGAGCTCTGGCTCAAGAACGGCGGGCTGACGCTCGACGCGAACCTGGACCGCGCGTTCTCGTCGAGCGCCTCGCAATTCGCCTACAACGATCTCAACGCGCCGGCGATCGCGGCCGGGCACCTCTTTCCGAACGGCTACGAGCCCCCGTTCACCGCTATCCTTGCCTACGAGATCCCGACCTTCGCACCACCGCGTGCGCATTCACGCCCTCACTTTCGTACGAGAGCGGGTATCCGTACGGAAACGGCAAGATGGTCTGGACGTTCGACGCCGACACCACAAGCCGGTACAGGTCCCCAACGACAACTACGTCAACCCGGGCGCGAACTACTACTTTCTCGCCGACCCCTCGCAACCGTTCGACCCGAAGACCAACCCGTACATCGGGAACCTCGGCACGCCCGAAGGCAACGACCCCAACACGCTGCGCACGCCGCCGCAGACGCTGGTGAACCTGCACGTCGAAGGCGACATCACGCCGCGGCTCACGCTGATGCTCGACATCGTGAACCTGTTCGCCACCTCGTCGGCGACGGCGTATCAGGTGAACCCGTATCTGATCGGGCCGCCGGGCTACAAGGGCGGCAACACCAACTACGAGTGCGCATACGGCCAGGTGCTCGCCGGCGGCGTCAACGTGCCTTGCAGCCGGACGGTCCCGCCCGGCACGATCCCGCCGGGCGTCACCCCGTACACGCTGGGCAACGGCGTCCCGACAAACGACGGCGTGACGCAGGCGGTGCCGTGGTCGTACGGCACCGCGGGCTACATTCCGCAGAGCTTCCCGCTCGCCCGGACGTTCCAGCTCCGGCTGCGCTATCGGCTATGAGGCGCCGCGTTTCTTTCCGACGAACACGTCGCGGCCGAACGTGTCCCGCAGCCGCTGGGGCTCGAAGCCGGCGCCGGCCATCAAGCGCTTCCAAACGTCTCGCCCGAACAGGCCGAACAGGTGTTGCTCGTGCTCGAGCGTCACCGACCCGCCGGCGTCGCGGAGCAGGATCGAAAAGTGTTCGACATACACGCTGTCCGACGGGTCGGGATCGTAGGCCCAGATGAGATAGCGCAGAGCCTCCCGTTCACCGTCGCGGCCCCCATGCGTCGTGTCCGGCGCGAACGTCTCGCGGGTGAAGTCGGGGACGAACACCGCCGCGCCGCCGTCGCGGCAATGAACGAACGCCGTCTCGATCGCGCGCCGAAGGTCGTCCTCGGACGTCATGTACATGATCGCATCGTGGATGAAGACCGCGTCGAAGACCCGGCCCAGCCGGACGGTTCGCATGTCGCCGGCGGCGTGCTCGCAGTCCGGGTTCGCGCCGCGGCTGACGTCGAGCATCGGTTCGGAGACGTCGACCAAGGTGAGCTCGAACGAGGCTTTGAGGTGGACGGCGTTGTTGCCGCCGCCGGATCCCAGCTCGAGGACGGTGAGCGGGGTCGCGTCACACGCGTCGACGAGCGCCGCACGGACGAACTGCGCTTCTTCGGCGTACTCCTCGGGAGCGGAAAGGAGCGGCCACCAGGCGGCGAGCTCGTTGTAGAGACGCACGCGAGCGCTCGTTCGGCACGCGCCGGCGCGGTCCGGTTGCTTTGCGCGTCCGAGCAGACGCGCATTCCGACATAAGTCGCAGTAACGCATTGTCCGCGCCGCCGCGAGCGGACAGGGGCCGGAGCGGGTCGCCGCACGAACGTTACCCGTGAATGGCGCCGGGTCGGCGCCCATAGCGAGGTGTCCGCGTGATCCTCAACAACGTCGAGGTGATGTTCGGCGGCCAAGCCGGCGACGGAAGCTTGACCACCGGTGATTTGATCGCCGGCGTTTTCAAGCGCATGGGACTCGAAGTCTACACGTACAAGGATTTTCCGTCGCGCATCCGCGGCGGTCATACGAACTACGTGATCCGGGCAAGCGAAAACCGCGATTACGGGATGGCCGATGCCGTCGACGGTCTGGTCGCCTTCGACCTCGAGGCGGTCCAAGCGCACATCGGCGAGATGCGGCCTGGCGGGTTCGTCGTCTTCGACAATTCGTCCGAGGCGATTCCCGACGACGTTCGTCGCAGCGACATCACTTGGTACGAGATTCCGCTGGCGAAGATCGCGAAGGAGATGGGCCTCGAGCTCATCCGCAACACGATCTCGCTGGGCGTGCTCGGCGCGCTGGTCGGCATGGATCCGGAGATCGTGCGCCGGGACGTGCGCGGCGTGTATCAGCGCAAGGGCGAGAAGGTCGTCGACCTCAACATGCGCGCGATCGAGGCCGGCGAGAACTACGTGCGCGAGCATTTCGCCGATCGGCCCAGCGGATACGGCCTCACGGCAGGGACCGACGGCGACCGTCTCATCATGATGGGCAACGACGCAATCGCCTACGGTGCGCTCGTCGCCGGCTGCCGCTTCATGGCGGGCTATCCGATCACGCCGGCGACCGACGTCCTCGAGTGGATGTCCAAGCAACTGCCGGCGTTCGGGGGCGTCGTCGTGCAGGCCGAGGACGAGCTGGCCGCGATCACGATGACGCTCGGCGCCGCGTTCGCCGGCGTGCGTGCGATGACCGCCACATCGGGTCCCGGACAGGCGCTCATGACCGAGGCTATCGGGTTGGCCGGCGTGCTCGAGATCCCGGTCGTCGTCGTCGAGTGCGCGCGCGCAGGACCGTCGACCGGAATGCCGACCAAGACCGAGCAGAGCAATCTCAACCACCTGATCTATTCCGGACACGGCGAGATCCCGCGCGTCATCCTCGCCCCCGGAACCGTCGGCGAGTCGTTCGAGCTGACGACGACGGCCTTCAACTTGGCCGAGAAGTACCAGCTGCCGGTGTTCCTGCTCACCGAACAGGCCCTGTGCCAGAGCAAGGCGACGCTGCCGCCGTTCGATCTCGATGCGGTCCGCATCGATCGCGGCAAGCTGATCGAAGACGGCGAGGTCACGTTCGGTGAGTACCGGCGCTTCGCGTTTACCGAAGACGGCGTGTCGCCGCGCGTCATCCCCGGCACGCCGGGTGGGATGCACCTCGCGCCGGGTTCCGAACACAACGACGGCGGAGTGATCACCGAGAACGCGACCAACCGCGCCCGGATGATGGAGAAGCGCATGGGCAAGCTCGTCTCGATGCGCGACGACCTGCCGCGCGCCGTGCTGCACGGCGTCGCCGACGCCGACATCGGGATCGTCGGTTACGGCGCGAACACCGGACCGATCGCCGAGGCGGTCGACCGCCTCGCCCGCGCCGGCATCCTCACCCGCTTCTTGCAACTGCGCACGCTGTGGCCGTTCCCTGAAGACGAGATCCGCACGTTCTTCGGCGGCGCGCAGCATGTTTTCGTCGTCGAGAACAACTACACCGGACAGCTCGAACGGCTGATCCGCGCGGTCGTCGGCCCGGTCGAAGCGCTGCAGAGCGTGCGCAAGTACAACGGGCAACCGTTCCGGCCGATCGAGATCATCGAGCCGGTCCGGCGCCTTGCCGGCGACGCCCTTCGACAAGCTCAGGGTGACAACGTGGAGGTTATCTGACGTGACCGCGACGCTCACCCCCAAAGACTTCGCCACCGCCACGCCGTCGTGGTGGTGCCCGGGCTGCGGCGATTTCGGCGTGCTCTCCGCGCTCAAGCAGGCGATGGCGGAGCTTGGCAAACAGCCCAAGGACGTCGCCTTCATCTCGGGGATCGGCTGCTCCGGGAAGATCTCGGGCTACCTGCACAGCTATGCGTTCCACGGCGTGCACGGCCGCGCGCTCCCGGTCGCGACGGCGATCAAGCTCGCCAACCGCGATCTCACCGTCATCGCCGCGGGCGGTGACGGCGACGGCTATGCGATCGGCGCCGGTCATTTCGTGCATGCCGTGCGGCGCAATACCGACATGACCTACATCGTGATGGACAACCAGACGTACGGGCTCACCAAGGGGCAGAGCTCACCGACCAGCGCGACCGGCTATGTCGCGTCGGTCAGCCCCGACGGTAACCCCGACACGCCGCTCAACGGCCTGGCGCTCGCGCTCGCCGCCGGCGCGACGTTTATCGCGCGCGGGTTTTCGGCGCAGCCCAAGCAGATGGTCGCCATGATCAAAGCGGCCGTCGAGCACCGCGGCTTCTCGATCGTCGAAGTGATGTCGCCGTGCGTCACCTACAACAAGATCAACACGTACGCGTGGTTCAAGGAGAACGTCGAGGACCTCACCGTGCGCGACGGCTACGCGCCCAACGACCGGCTCGCCGCCTTTGAAGCGCTCACCCGCGACGGTGACATCCCGCTGGGCATCATCTACAAAGAAGACCGGCCGACCTTCGAAGATCGTGCCGGTCTCCCCGAGATGCCGATTGCTCGGCTCGACATTCGCCGCCCGGCGGCGGACTACGCCGCGATCCAGGCCGCCTATCGCTGAAGGGCGGCGACGCGCAGCGTCGTCGTCTCGCCCGGGTGCATCACCGTTACCGCCATGCCGGGCGCGACGCGCGCCGCTGCGGCGCGGAACATGTCGCCGCACTGCGTCCCGACGACCAGCGGGTTGTGCGCGTAGTGCACCGGGATCGCCTGTCCGGCGCCGACCAGCTTGCACGCGTACGCCGCGTCTTCGGGTCCCATGGTGAAGGCGCCGTTGCCCGAGCAGACGATCGCGACGTCGGGTCGATAGCGCGTGCCGATCAGCGCCATGTCACCGAAGAGGTCGGTGTCGCCGGACGCGTAGACTCGCACGCCGCCGACGTCGATGATGAAGCCGATCGCCGGGAAGCCGATCGTGGTCGAGTGAACGGCGGGCACGGCCTCGATCTTGACGCCCTTGTAGCTGGCGGTGCCGCCCATGTTGACGCCGGCGCCGTTGTTCATCACGATTTGGGATTCGTCGAGATTCGCGGCCTTGAACCGGGGCACCAGGCCGACCCGCATCATGTCGCTTTGGCCGACCGTCTTGACGTCGATCCCGGCCCCGCTCAGCGCGCCGAGCAACTCGAAGTAGTCGCCCATGTGGTCGCCGTGGTCGTGGCTGAGCGCGACGACGACTGCGCCGGGGTTCCGCGACTTGATATGAGCCGCGTACGCAGCAGCGCTCGACAGCTCGGGCGGCTTGTCGATCCCGAACGCCTTGAACCCGGTGTTGTTCCAGATCCACGCGTCGACCAGCACGATGACCTTGTCGTCGGGCGGCGCCAGTTCGTAGACCCCGCCGCCATACCAGCGCATCTTGAGCGGCACCATCGGACCGCTCGCAGCGACGACGCCGCCGGCCGCGGCCCGCGTGCCGCCGGAGCCGACGGCCTGGGAGGCCCCGGCTGCGGCCGAGACCTGGAAGAACTCGCCCCGCGAGAGCGGATCGCTCATGAGACCACCTCCGAAGGACGGCCTTGCCGGCCGTGCCGACGGTGTGATACCGCGGGCCATCCCGCAAGCCCTCGCGCAGGCGCCCGGTTGCTAAGCTCCTTGGTGATCACAATCCCGGAAAAGCACCATTGCCGCTTTCAGTAGAACGGTGCGATAGTCGGCACGAAACGGCGGCACGGAACATCCACCCGCTCGGTGAGAGAGTGCGACGGTTCAATTCTGCCGAAAAACTCCTCGCGGAGCTCGCTAAAACCAAGCGAGAAGAAGTTGCTCGCGATAGCCATCCGTCAGATCGATGCTGCCTTCGAGCAGCACGCAGCCCAGGGCAGCATCGACAGACCAAAGTGGCCGAAGAAGCTGCGCATCAAAGACGTCGAGGGCGCCCCGGCGTGTGGGACGCAACGTTGGTCCTTTCGCGAGCCTGATGGTCGTGCGACGTTCGAATACATAGAAATCGACGGCGAGCTTGCAATACGTTGGCGCCGCGTCGGCGGCCACGAGAATCTTCAACGAACCTTAGGCTGCAGTTTCGGCGCTCGTCCGTGCCGGCGGCCCAAAGCCCACGAGGTGCTGGTCAAAAGGTAGCCTTGGATGATAGACTAGTCACATGAACGAGACTATCGGTCTGGCCGACGCGAAGGCCCGGCTGTCTGAGGTCATCGACCGCGTAGAAGCCGGCGAAACGGTCATCATCGCGCGAAATGGAGTTCCGGTAGCGGAATTGCATCCGGTGAGGCACCTCTCGCCGGAAGCGGTGGTGAAGAAGATCCGCGCGATCGCGAAGCGCGCATCGAAGCGGAACCAAGGGAAGCCGTCGTGGCCCGAGGACGGGCGCAGCTTCCGCAATATCGCCCACGAGCGTCATCGCTTCTAGATGGCACTCGTGCTGGACGTGTCCGTTGCCGCGACGTGGTTCTTGCGCGACGAGCGTCACGAGCACGCGGCGAGGATTCTCACGCGAGTCGCGGCGGAAGGCGCCTACGTTCCGGCGCTCTTCCGTTGGGAGATTCAGAGCGTGCTTCTCGGTGCGGAGCGAGCGAGTCGCATCGATCCGGATGACGTCGATGCGGCGCTTGAAGCGCTTCGCGACCTTCCGATCGTGGTCGAGCCTCCCGGTGAGCGCGTCTTCCCGGGGGCGGAGTTGCAGCTTGCCCGGCACTACGATTTGACTCCCTACGACGCGGCGTACCTCACCCTCGCCGCGAGCCGGCGCCTCTCCCTCGCGACGCTGGACGCCGCTCTCATCCATGCCGCGTCGGACCTTGGAGTGACCGTCGTACCTTCGGGACGTTGAGCCTTCGCTACACGCTGTCGGCGTCGTAGACGATGCGGATCGTTCCGACGCGGCGGTCTTGCGCGTACAGCGCGATGGAGAGGTCGTTGTAGACGATGCCGGTGTCGCGGGCGTAGGTGAAGATCGCCCACGGACGCTCCGCCTGGCGACGCAGCTGGCAGCCCAGCTCTTCGAACCGCGCGTACGGCGTGCGCCTGGGCAGCGCGTCTGAGGCGTTGCCCAGGCCGATGCGCGAACAGCGCAGGCTCAGGTCGTCGTCGAAGAAGCGCTTGATCCGGTTGTTGTTCAGATCGGTCACGTAGTCGCCGGTCCACGCTTGGCGGCACTCGCGGTAGTGACCGTAACAATAGCCGTTGAGGTCGACGGCGAACATCGCCTTGATCGACGCATGTTTGGGGACGTACTCGTCGATGAGCGCGTTGAAACCGTCCTCGACGGCCCGGTCGTATCGCGTCTCGAACTTAGGCGGATCGAAGCCTCGTTCGGGGACGCGCGATACGTCGAACAACCGTCCGAGCCGGGCGATCGCCGAGCCGGCGATCTCGATGTAGTTCGTATCGAGGCAGTCGCTCAGCGCGATCGCTCCGCGGTCGATCGCCGCCTCGAACACGCCGTCCATCCGTTCGGCGACCGCCAGACCGAGCTCGCGAACGCTCTCCGCGACCGTCCCGAGCGGACGGCGCGCCGCCAAGGCGTGCGCGCGCATCCCGAGCATTGCGAGCTCGATGCGGCGGCCGTCCGTCGCCGCGCCCGAGTCGCTCTCGGCGCGCTTCACGGCAATCTCCGCGGCGCGCCGCACGTCGGCGAGCGCGGCGAGCTGCTGTTCGACGATTCCGGCGACCTCTGCCGTGCGGTCGAGCGTACCGTCCAGCTCGCTGCGCAGTTGACCGACCGACGACTGCATGCGCGTCGTCTCGTCGTGGACCTCGAGGGTTTGCGCGACGGCATGTGCGGATTTTGCGGTCATCGAACGGCTGGCTTCGGCGACGCCGCTGATCACGAGGCCGATGTCGTGTGTCGCGCGCGATGTCGTCTCGGCGAGCGACCGAATCTCGTCGGCGATGATGCCGAAGCCGCTGCCGGCGGCCCCAGCGTGCGCAGCTTCGATCGCGGCGTTGAACGAGAGCAAGGTCGTCTCGCTCGAGATCGTGTCGATCAAGTCCAGGATCGCGGCGGCACGCTCGCCGGCCTCCGAGGTGGCGGCGACGAACGTCTCCGCCCGGCGAACGTCGTCACGTACGCGTACGACCCGCTCGAGGGTGCGCTGCAGGTCGTCGACGGCGGCGGCGAAGCCGGCGCGCATCGCCCCCAGCGAGCCGCGCATCCGCTGCGAGGCGTCGGCCGCGACGGTTGCGCCGGCAGCGGTCTCGTCGATCGCGTTCATCGTGGTGCCGAGCTCCGCGTGCAGCGATCCCAGCGCCTGCGCGATCGCGCGCCATTCGTAGCTGTTACGGGCGATCGAGACGGCGATCGCCGTCACCAGCGTGAGGATCTCGCGCTGGTCGTCGTCGACCCGGGCGCGGAGCACGTCGGCCGCGGCGCGGATCGGCTCGGGGAGCGCGGTGAGATCGACGGTTCCGTGCTGGGACTTGGCGCTCCGCGTGGAGAGGCGATAGGCTGCGATGGAAACGTGAAGGCGTTCGAGCGCGTCGCCGATCGCCAGCCGGCCCGCGCGTTGGGCGGCGTTCGCGACGTCTTGCGCGTGCCGGGCCATCTGTTCGACGCCCTGCGCGATCGCGGACAAGCTTACGCTCTGCTGGCCGACGATGGCCGCGACGTCGCCGATCGCGCCGTCGAGCTCCTCGACCTGGCGGCGCGTTTGCCCCGATCGCTCGCGCGCCGCTCCGAGATCGGCGGCCAGGCCGCGCACGATCTCGGCAGACTCGCCGATCGCGGCTTCGACGTGACGGCTCGCCTCGTGCAACTGCTTTTCGATCGCCGCGACGTTCGTGGCCGACTCGGAAGTGGACGCGGCGAGCTTCTTGACTTCATTGGCGACGATGACGAAACCGTGACCTTCGTCGCCGAGGTGAGCCGCCTCGATGGCAGCGTTGATCCCCAGCAGACGGGCCTGTCGCGCGATGCGGCGCAACTGGTCGAGGAAGGCCAGGATGTCCGAAGCGCCGGATTCCATTGCGGTCGCGAACGACGCCGCTCCCTCGACGGTCGCGACCAAATTCGCCAGCGCGGTGACGACCGCGTCGATTCCGCTGTCGTAGCGCGAGGTCGACTCGGCCAGCGTGCGGGTCAACATGCGGAGGCTCTCGGTGGTCGTGGCGACGTGCGCGGCCCCTTGATCGATCTCGGCGATCGCGGCGGCGGTGCGCTCGACGATGGTGCTCTGCTCGGCGGTGTTGGCCACGACGCGGTCGAGCTGCTCGGCGTTGAGCGCCGCGACGTTTGCCGCCGCCTCGACCACGCTGCGGAAGTCGAGCATCTCGTCGCATAGCTCGCCGACGAAGCGGCGCAGAACTGCCGCAACCGGCGACCCCGCTTCGCTGATTCCGGTCAGCGGCGCGGTCAGGTCGCGGCTGCGGGCCAGGTCTTGAAGCCAAAGAGCGCAGCGTTCGACCGCGGCGTCGATCTGCGTCGTCTGTTCGACCATTTGGAAGGCATATCGGCCGAAAGGTCCGCGACGTTGACCCTCAGCCCCCCGGGGGCAGGCGAGCGAGCCGTGCTCAGTGGACGATCGGGCCGCCCTGGACGACTTCGAAGGCGGAGGCCGGGACGCTCTTGAGCTGGTTGAGGTCGTTGTCGTCCCAGCGCGTGTCGGTCGACCCCGTGATGAACCAATCCGATCCGTTATCGGCCACGAACATTCCATAATGCTGGAGGGCGACCAGCACCGCGCGGCTTGCGCCGGTGAAGGTCGCCACGTTGAAGCTCGCTTTCAGCCGCACGCGCAACCCCATCGGCGGCAGGGCCGGATTGCTCGAGGAACTCGCGTAGTGCGTCGCCGGGTGGATGAAGCCGGCCTGCGTGGCGTGGACGGTGAACCGCAGCGCGTGGTAGATCGCGCCGTTCTGGGCCGCTTCGTCGTAGCGCACCAGCCCGGCCAGAATCGGCAGTCCGGCGGCGTCCGCCGAGGTCCAATAATCGGGGCGTAGGGCATCCGAGGAGAGGTCGAAGACGGCTCCGGATCCGGCGTTCCAGCCCGGCCCGACGTATTGGGCGGCGTACAGTTCGTACAGCTTGCAGTTGCCCGAGTCGACCACCAAAACGTGACGGTCACCGGTCGCCCCGGGCCCACCCTCGACCGGTGCGTTGGACGGGATCGGGTACGGACCGGGATCGCTCTCGCTCGCATAGACGAAGGTCATCGGCACGAACGGCTGCGCGGCCCCAACCGAGTGTACGGAATTCCGTAGGTCGGATTGCTTCCGAAATCCGGATGCAGGAACGTGGTCGATGCGTTCATGCTCGCTAAGTACGCGGCGGAGTTGGGGTCGACCGGCGCGTTCGAGATGTCGGTGTTCCATGGATTGTCGGCGGGGAACACGCGGCATCCGGCCACCGTCGGCGCGCGCGCCCGCCCGGCGTCGTGATCCCGGCCGGCACCGACGACGAAGGTCCGGTGCCGCCGCCGCCGCCGCAAGCGGCAAGCAGCAGCGCCAGTGCTGATGAGACGCCGGCGAGGCGTGCCGTGCGAAGGAGCATCGCCGCTCTGGTTGTGCCGTCCCCGTTTGCGTGGCCTTCGCCGTCGCGGGACGTGTGAGGGCGCGCACCTGCGAGGTTCACCTTCTACCGTCAGTGGATCTCCGGCTCGGTCAATTGCGGGCCGGGGCCCAGGATGTCGAAGTCGCAGCCTTCGTTGGCCTGCGTGACGTGCTGCGCGAAGATCGCGCCGTAGCCGCGCACCGCGCGCGGCCCCGGCGGTTGATACGCGGCACGGCGTGCGGCGAGCTCTTCGTCCGGTACGTCGAGGTGCAAGCGCCGTTGCGTGACGTCGAGCTCGATCACGTCGCCCGTGTGCACGCAGGCGAAGGGTCCGCCGACGTATGCTTCGGGGGCGACGTGCAGGATGCACGCGCCGTACGACGTGCCGCTCATGCGCGCGTCGGAGATGCGCACCATGTCGCGCACGCCGGCGCGGACCAGCTTGAGCGGGATCGGCAGCATCCCCCACTCGGGCATCCCCGGTCCGCCTTGCGGCCCGGCGTTCTTGAGCACCAGGATGTGATCGGGCGTCACGTCGAGATCGTCGCGATCGACCGCGGCGGCCATCTCGTCGTAGCTTTCGAACGCCAGCACCGGTCCGCGGTGGCGCAACAGACGCGGCTCGGCTGCCGACGCCTTCATCACCGCGCCGTCGGGAGCGATGTTGCCGCGCAGGACCACCGTGCCGCCGGCCGGTGAGACGGGCCGATCGAGCGGCCGAATCGTGTCCTCGTTCCATACGTGCGCGCCGGCGATATCCTCTCCGAGCGTCCGTCCCGAAACCGTGCGGCACGCGAGGTCAAGGTGGCCCGACAAGCGGTGCAAGAACGCGCGCAGGCCGCCCGCGTAGAAGAAATCCTCCATGAGCAGTTGTCCCGAGGGACGGACGTTCGCGATCACCGGCACGCGCCGCGAGATCTCGTCGAAGCGGTCGATGCCGAGCGGGATGCCGGCGCGGCGAGCAATCGCGACCAGGTGGATCAGCGCGTTGGTCGATCCGCCGAGCGCCGCGTGCGCGACGATCGCGTTGTCGAGCGCCGCTTCGGAGATGATCCGCTCGGGGGTAAGATTTTCCCAGATCATCTCGACGATCCGCCGCCCCGACGCGGTGGCCATGCGCGCGTGCGCCGAGTCGGCGGCCGGAATCGACGACGCCCCGGAGAGCGTGAACCCGAGCGCCTCGGCGAGCGCCATCATCGTCGCGGCGGTACCCATCGTCATACACGTGCCGAACGATCGCGCGATCCCACCTTCGATCTCATGCCAGTCCTCGTCGCTGATGCGTCCGGCTCGCTTCTCGTCCCAGTATTTCCAGGCGTCGGTTCCCGAGCCCAGAACTTCGCCGCGCCAATTCCCCCGCAGCATCGGCCCCGCCGGCGCAAAGATCGCCGGGACGCCCGCCGAGATCGCCCCCATCAGCAACGCGGGCGTTGTCTTGTCGCAGCCACCCAGCAGCACGACGCCGTCGATCGGCTGACTGCGGATCAGCTCCTCGGTCTCCATCGCCAAGAAGTTACGATAGAGCATCGTTGTCGGCTTCATCATGTTCTCGGACAAGCTCATCGCGGGCAGCTCGAGCGGGAAACCGCCGGCCTCCCACACGCCGCGCTTCACCTCGTCGGCGCGCGTGCGCAAGTGCACGTGGCACGGGTTGAGATCCGACCAGGTGTTGACGATTCCAACCACCGGCTTGCCGGTGAAGTCGTCGCGATCGTAGCCGATCTGCAGCAGCCGCGACCGGTGGCCGAACGACCGCAGCGTCGGCGTTCCCAGCCAGCGATGGCTGCGCAGCTCCTCGGGTCGTTTGCGCACGTTCAGGTCACCGTCGAACCGGCAGCGGCGTGCGCCTGCGCCTGAGCGCGGATCGCGCGCAGCGTCGTGCGCGGCGTGATCGCGTCGGGATCGGTGCGCAGCTCGAGCAGCGCGGGCTTCCCGGCAACAAGCGCGGCTTCGAACGCCGGCGCGAACTCGTCGGTTCGCTCGACCAGCGCGGCGTGCGCGCCGTACGACTGTGCGTACGCGACGAAGTCGGGGTTGCGCAGATCGGTCGCGATCACGCGCCCGGGATAGTGGCGCTCCTGGTGCATCCGAATCGTGCCGTACATCCCGTTGTTGATCACCAGAACGACGACGTTGGCGCCGTACTGCATCGCGGTCGAAAGCTCGTGGCCGCTCATTGCGAAGCAACCGTCACCGGCGAACGCGACCACGATGCGATCGGGGTGGCGCAGCTTGGCGGCGATCGACGCCGGAAAGCCGTAGCCCATCGCGCCGCTGGTCGGGCCGAGTCCGGTGCCGAACGCTTTGTAGCGAAAGAAGCGGTGCAGCCAGGTGTTGTAGTTGCCGGCGCCGTTGCAGACGAGCGCGTCGTCGGGCAGCCGTTCGTCGAGCCACAGCACGACCTCGGCGAGGTCGAGCTCGGCGCCCGGTTGGGTGGGAACGCGCCATGCCTCGAAGTCACGCCGTGCCGCGGCCGTCCAGTCGCCCCGTCGTCCGGCGTCGACCGGCTCGAGCTCCGCGACCGCGCGCGCGAACGGCGCGGGCCCTGCGGTGATCGCCAGATCGGTCTGATAGACGCGGCCGAGCTCGTCGGGATCCGGATACACGTGCGCGAAGCGCTGGCGCGGCCGGGGCGCCTCGATCAGCGTATAGCCGCCGGTCGGGGCTTCGCTCAGCCGCGCGCCGACGGCGAGGATCAGGTCGGCCGAGCGAACGCGCTCCGCCAAGGCCGGATTCGGTCCGATCCCGAGATCGCCGGCGTAGCGCGGATCGCGGTTGTCGAACAGCGACTGCCGGCGAAACGAGCACGCCACCGGGAGGACGTTGCGCTCTGCGAAGCGGCGGATCGCGCGAGATGCATCGGCATCCCAACCGCTCCCGCCCAGGATCATCAGCGGACGTTCGGCTGCGGCCAGCATCGTGCGCAGGCGGGTCAGATCGTCCGCGCTGGGCTGCGGGACCACGCGCGTCGCCGGGCCGAGGCCGGGCGCGTCGTCGATCTCCGCGGTCAGCACGTCTTCGGGAAGCGCCAACACGACCGGGCCCGGGCGACCGGAGACCGCCAGATGAAACGCGCGCATCATCAGTTCGGGGATCCGACGCGCGTCATCGATTTGTCCGGCCCATTTCGCGAGGCCGCCGAACACCTGCGCGTAATCGATCTCCTGAAACGCCTCACGGCCTTGCATCGCGCGCGCGACCTGACCGACGAGCAGGATCATCGGCGTCGAGTCCTGCCGCGCCGTGTGCACGCCGATGCTCGCGTGCGTCGCACCGGGGGCGCGCGTCACCAAGCAGATTCCCGGTTGGCCGGTCAGCTTGCCGTGGGCCTCGGCCATATTAGCCGCCGCCGCTTCGTGACGGCACGAGATCACGCGGATTCCCGGCACGTCGTAGAGCGCGTCGAGCACGGCAATGTAGCTCTCGCCCGGAACGCAGAACACCGTATCGACGCCGTTCGCTACGAGGGAGTCGACGATCGCCTTGCCGCCGGTGCGAACGGACATCAACGCAGGGTCCTTCGCGCGGCGGTTCGCGTCCTTCCGGCTACGGAAGGGTTTCGGGAACGACCAGCGAGCGGACCGTCGCGTCGCAGCGCGGTCCGCCCATGGCCGCTGGGTTACGTTTTCTCTTCGACGCTCACGGGCTTGTCGTTGTGAACGACGTACCAGGGGCCGCCGGCCGCTGAGCCGACGAGATACGTGCGCGCGCTCGTCGTGAAGTTGTACACCGTCTCGGCCGAGCCCGAGGGAACCGCTTCGCCGGCGGTGCGCCACGCCGGCGCAGCGCCGTCGTAGACGCGAAGGGCGGTCGTCCCCGCAACAAACTGGTCGGTACGCAAGAAGCCGGCTGCGTCGCCGCCCTCGCGTACGGCCCACCGATGGACCGCGGTTGCGAGGATTCCGTCGACATCAAGCAGCGCATGGCCGCCGTCGTGTTGCAGCACGCGCTCGATTCGCGCGGCCCGCGGCTCGGGCGTGCGCTGCTCCGCGTGGTCGCGCTCGGCGATGGCCAGAATCGCGTCGCCGACGGTGATGTCCTCGATGCGCCGCGGCGTGCCGTCCGCCATCAGGATTTGGGTTCCGGCCGCGAAGCAGCCGCCGGATCCCCAGCCGGTGCCGCTCGGGTCGTCCAGCGTGCCGTCGGACGGGCTCTCGGGATTGTTTGGGCCGGGTCCGGGAGCCTGCTGGTTCACGTTCGCGAGCTTGTTCAGCGTGACGTGGACGTCCGGCGCGTTGCTGTGCACGGTTAGGGTCGCAAGTGCCGCGAGGTGAACGTTGAGGCTGCTCGCGAGATCGATTTCGACGGTATGGTTGCCGGCGGGGTGCACGACGAAACTGGTGGGAACTTTAGCGTGGAACGACGTTGCGTTCTGGCCTGACAAGGCCATCGATGCGACGTGGACGTCGACGCTACCGGCATTGTGCAGGCTGAACGTTTCCTTGGGACTACCGTCGAAAACCAGCGTCGAGACGCTCGCCTTCAGAAGCGGGTTGGACACGGAATGCTCCTTGCTCTGATGGCGGCTCTGGACCGCCGTCGGCAGCGAACCATGGCGGTCTTACGGCCCGCTTACCGCCGCACTGTCGCACGCGTTCGGGTCGTCGCGACGCTCGCCGCGCTCGTCGAACGCGCCGGCGACGTGGTCACCAAAGGCGAGATCCTCGACCGCGTCTGGGCCGGCGAGGACGTCGGTGAGAGCAACGTCGCCCAGAGCGTCTACACGCTGCGCAAGATCTTGCGCGAGCATGGGTTAAGCGACGCGATCGCGACCGTTCCGCGCCGCGGCTATCGGTTCGTCGCCCCGGTCGAACGACTGCCGCAAGCCCCCGTCGCCCGGGTCCCGCTGCGCGCGCCTGCCGTCCACCACGCGGCTCGGTCCAGCGCGTGGCGTTGGCGCGCTCGGATACGCCGGGCAGGCTGACGCGGATCTGATGATCGCGGACTACGAAATGGGCCACGTGAAGCCGGCGACGTACTTCGCGCGCGCGCGCCGCGAGGTTCGCGCCGCTTTGGCGCTCGATCGCGACTCGGCGGCGGCGCACACGTCGCTGGGGATGTTGAGATTTGCCGCCGAGCACGACGTCGACGGTTCGTTCGCGGAGTTTCGGCGAGCGATCGCGCTCGATCCGAACTACGCGATCGCGCACCATTGGTACGGCACGACCCTGTTCGGTCGCGGCCGCCTCGCCGAGGCGTCGCGCGAGCTGCACTACGAGCTGGCCGGGGACCTTCCCGACGCGATCGCCGCTTTCAGGCCCGACGCGGTGCGGCTCCATCCGCGCGACGACGACACGGCGTTCGCCCTGCTGGCCGCCGGCGACCGGGGCGCGGCATCGCCATCCTTGCCGGAATGCCGCGCGATACCCGGGACTCCCCGCTCGAAGACCCGCGCATCGAACCATTCCGTGCCGCGTTGCGCGAGCGAGCCACGCAGCGCAGGCCGAGCGGCTGAGCCGGCCTAGGGAGCCGAGCTGCGGACGCGGCGGGCGAAGGCGATGGCGGGGATGGCGAGCAGCGGCGGAATCGCCAGCAACAGCAGCAGATCACGATAGGTCAGCACCGCCGCCTGCGCGGCGACGATTTGCGCGAGCCGCGGGATGAGCGTGTGCGGATCGTGCGGGCCTGCAAGCTGCGCCAGCGCGGGGTTGCGCAACACGGTGCCCGATGCGAGCTCGTCCCACCAGAAGGCTAGCCGCCGGTCCTGCAGCGTGGTGATCGCCGCGATGCTGACGCTGCCGCCGACCTGCGCGCTCAAGTTGAAGATCGCGGCGCCGTAGCCGAGCTCGGCCGGCGGCAGCGAGCGCAACGCGATCACGCCCAGCGGCGTCCACAGGAATGCGAAGGCGACGCCGACGATGAGCATTCCGGGCAAGAAACTTCCCGCGTCGCTCAGCGGCGTGACGGCGCGCGCGAGCTCGTACGTTCCGACGGCGAGCGTGACGAAGCCGAACGTCGCGGCGACGCGCGGCGAGACGATCCCGCGTTGCAGCACGATCGTCGCGACCGGCGCGCAGATCGCGGTCGGGATCGTGCGAACGACCATCACGAACCCGGCGGCCAGCGCGGTGAAGCCGAGCGAGCCCTGCAGGTAGCAGCGGCAAGACGAGCAGCGAGCCGAACAGGTTGGCGCCCAGCGCGAACGTCGCGATCGCCGCCAGGGTCAGGTTTCGGTGCCGCAGGTGCGCAAGTCGAGCACCGGGTGCGGCGTGCGCAGCGCGTGCCAGACGAAGGCGACGAGCGCGATCGGCGCCCAGACGGCCGCGGCCGTGATGCCCGGATCGTCGAACCACAGCTTGATCTCACCCCGCTCGAGAAAGTACTGCAGCGCGGCCAACCCGCTGACCAGCAGCAGGATCCCGAGGACGTCGACGGGCCTACTCTGCGTCGGCCACTCGCGCATCACCAGCGTGAGAATGACGACGCACAGCACGCCCAGCGGAAGGTTGATGAAGAAGATCAGCGGCCAACTGAACTCGTCGGTGAGCCATCCGCCGACGGTCGGGCCGAGCCCCGGCCCCAGCACGGCGATCATCGCGAAGATCCCCTGGGCGACCGCAGCGCGATGCGGCGCGAACGACGAGACCAGGATCGCTTGCGACGTCGCGACGAGGCCGCCGCCGAAGAGCCCTTGCAGCACGCGCGCGGCGAGCAGTTCGCCGAACGAGGTCGATAGGCCGCACAGCGCGCTCGCGATCGTGAAACCGATGATCGAAACGAGGAAGTAGCGCTTGCGTCCGAATCGCAGCGCAAGCCACCCGGTCAGCGGAATGACGGCGATCGCGGCCAACGAGTATGCCGTGACCACCCAGCCGAGTTCGTCGAAGCTCGCACCCAGGTTGCCGCCGATGATCGGCAGCGCGACGTTGACGATCGTCGAGTCGAGGAATTGCATGACCGCCGCGATGCTGACGCCGGCGACGATCAGAACGAGCCGGAGGCCGTGCTCGACATGGCTGTCCGCGCGTTCCATCTGCGCGGGGGGTTCGGCGCCTCGCCGGCTGAAGCCCGGGCCCTACGTGTCGCCTTTGCGGAAAAGATTGCGCAGCAGCAGGGCGTCGAGCACGAACAGAATCGCGATGATCGCGGCCATGACGAGCGTGACGGTCTTGACGATACCCCACAGAAGTCCCATGACGGCCAGTTTCCCACTTCGGAGGCGAACACAACGATGACCGACGGACGGCTCGCCGGCAAGACCGTGCTGATTTCCGGGGGCGCGAGCGGGATCGGGCTCGCGACCGCGGTGCGCGCGCTCGCGTGCGGCGCGCACGTCGCGATCGGCGACGTCGACGTCGCGGCCGGCGAACAGGCGGCGCGCGAGCACCGCGGCCTGCACTACGTTCGCTTGGACGTGACCAGCGATGCAAGCTGGGCGCAGGCCGTCGACGACGTTCGCCTGCGGTTCAGGCGCCTGGACGGCTTGGTGAACAGCGCCGGCGTCTTTATCATCGGAGACATCGAACGGATCTCACTCGACGATTGGCACCGCACGATGACGGTCAATGCCGACGGCGTGTTTCTAGGCTGCCGTCACGCGGTGCGCGCCATGAAAGAGCGCGGCGGTTCGATCGTCAACCTGTCGTCGGTCAGCGGGATCGTCGGCGGCCACAACGTCGTGGCCTACAACGCATCCAAAGGTGCGGTGCGGCTGCTTACCAAGTCGGTCGCACTGCACTGCGCGAAAGAGCGCTACGGAATTCGTTGCAACTCGGTTCATCCGACCTTCGTCGACACGCCGATGTATCAGGCGACCCTGGCGCTCTCGCGCGACCCCGAGAAGATGCGCGCCGCGCTGACGGCGCAGGTTCCGCTCGGGCGCGTCGCGCAGCCGCGCGAAGTCGCCGACGCGATCGTCTACCTGCTCGCCGACGAATCCGCCTTCGTCACGGGCTCCGAGCTGGTGATCGACGGCGGCCTGACCGCCCAATAGCGAACGGCTGCACGGTGAAAGCAACCGCGACGGCGTAGGGGACGTCATGGCGAAGGTATTGGAATCGACCGTCGCGCTGGTGACGGGCGCCAGCTCCGGGATCGGTGACGGCGACGGCGCGCGCCCTGGCCGCGCACGGCGCCAAGGTGACGATCGTCGCTCGCCGCGGCGGCCGGCTCGAGGCGCTCGCCGCGCGCATTGCGGCCGACGGCGGCGAGGCCCTGGCGCTCGAGGCGGACGTGACCGACGAGGCGCGCGCCCGCGACGCGGTCGAGCAAACGGTGGCGAAGTTCGGCCGGCTGGACACGCTGGTCAACAACGCCGGCGTCATGCTGCTCGGCCCGATCGTCGGGGCCGACGTGACCGAGTGGCAGCGGATGCTCGACCTCAACGTCGCGGGCCTGATGTATACGGCGCACGCGGCGTTGCCGCACCTGCTCCGGAGCCGCGGCCTACGGCCCGCGCAAGGTGGCCGACCTCATCAACGTCAGCTCGATCGCCGGCCGTGCGGCCCGCGCCGGTGCCGGAGCGTACAACGCGAGCAAGTTCGCCGTGAACGCGTTCAGCGAGTCGTTGCGCCAAGAAGTGACCAAGCAGCACCTGCGCGTCTGCGTCGTCGAGCCGGGCTACGTCGAGTCGGAGCTGCGCGGCCACAACCGGCCCGAGATCCAGGAGCAGATGACCAGGACCTTGGTGATCGACGACCCGCTGCAGCCCGACGACATCGCCGACGCGATCGCCTACGTCGTCACCCGCGCCCGCCACATCGCGATCAACGAGCTCCTGATCCGCCCCACCGAACAGGAACGCTGACGCGGCTCGGCTCGACTCGGCTTACGTGTCCGTCCGAAGGCCGCGAAAGATCGCCGGCGCCACTCGCGCCGCTGCGAAACCAACGAACGAACCGACGAGCGTCCCGATGAAAATGGCCATCGGGAAGGTGGACACGATCTCCGGATGGTTGTTCACGGGCACGTAGACGTTCGCGGCGACATCGGTCGAGAACAGGTTCCCCAGCGCACAGCCGGCGATGGTCCCGAAGATTCGCAGCCCGGATTGCACGCCGGCGCGTCGGCGCCGGATCGACAGGGCGGCCCAGCGCGAGCGCATTCCGAGTGCCTGCATGACGCACAGCATGCCGTAGCTCAGCACGAAGAACCCAAAGTAGATCCGCGACGCGACGAGTCCCTCGGAGCAGGGCACGAAGTGCGCGTACAGCTGCAAGGAGAAGATCTGCAAGATCATGCTGGCCAACGCGATGAAGTTACAGATGATCATGAGCCGATTCGGCACGAAGTAATGTTCGAAGATCACAAAATGTAACCACCAGAACCTCACCACCAGCAGGAACGTCACCAGAAACGAGGTGATTCCGAGCGGACGCTGGATGAAATCGATCGCGTGCGGCGGGATCACGAGGCTGAGCGCGAGTTGTCCCAGGCTAAAGCCGATGACGATGTCGGAAAACGCCTCGAGGCGATGGGTGATCCGCTCGCGCCGGTGCGCGTCTTCCGCAGAGGACTCGACGTGATGTGCGATCACGTCAGCTTCCGGGCTAAGCCTCCGACCCAACGGTAAAGAGCGACGACGACGATCACGAAGGCGATGCCGCCGATCCACGTGGCGGCCGTCTGGAAGTCGTCGCCGACGAGGCCGAGCGGAGCGTCCTTCTTGCTTGCAACGATGATTCCGGAGAGGACGACGCCGAAAAGGCTTTCGCCGACGATCAGTCCCGAAGCGAGCAGGACGCCAAGCCGTTTCGCGGCATCACCGTTTGGCCGCGAGGCAACCCACGAATTGTAGACCTTCCCGGCGAACGCGCCGGCGACGACCATGATGGTCACCGCCATCGGGAGGTAGATTCCCAGCGCGACCGCCAGCGGCGGGAACTGCCGCCGGACGGTCCGGCGCAGGATCTCGTCGATCGCGACGACTCCCAGGCCGATCAACGCGCCGATGCCGATCAAGTTCCAGGGAAGCTGGCCGGTGATGACGCCGTTGGCGAGCGCGGAGATCAGGGTTGCCTGCGGCGCCGCGAGCGGCTGCGCCGTGATGCCGTGGATCGGCGACCCCGTGAAGCCGTACGCGTGATTGAGCAGATCGAGGATCGGCGGAATCACCACCGCTCCGAACACGACGCCGAAGATCAGCGCGAGCTGCTGCCGCCAGGGCGTCGCGCCGACCAGTTGTCCCGTCTTGAGGTCTTGCAGATTGTCGTTCGAGATCGTTGCGATGTTGATGATGATCGACGTGACGAACAGCGCGAACGCGACGAGCGCTTTGCCGGCGTTCGCATCGCCCGGCCGGGCGACCGCGACCAGCAACAGCGCGGCACCGAGGACGGTGAGGATGGCGAGCCCGGATACGGGCGAGTTCGACGAGCCGATCAGGCCTGCCATGTAGCCGCATACGGCCGCGACGATGATCCCGGCGAGCACGATATAGACGAGGGCGCCGATCACCAGCGGGGCGGCCGCGCTCGCGATCACGGTTCCCGACAAGAACGCGATCAGCAGGATCGCCAGCGGGACCAAGCAGAGCGCGCTGGCGAGAACGACAACGTTGAGCGGGATGTCGCGCTCCGTGATCGGCAGCGTGTCGCCTTGGCCGGCGGACCGCGTTCGCGAAGCGGCGAGCGAGGAGACGACCCCGCCGACGACCGGGCCGGCCAAGCGCCCCAGCGACCAGATCGCCGCGACGCCGATCGCTCCCGCGCCGATGAAACGGACTTGGTGCCGGAACACGTCGTTGGCGAGCGCCGCGACGTCCGCGGTCGCCGGGTGCATCGCGCTCATGACGGGGACCAGCACACCCCACGCCAGCACGATGCCCGCCAGCATCGCGACACCGACCGTGACGCCGACCAGATGACCGACGCCGACCAGCGCGAGCGAGAGACCGATGTCCAGACCGGTGACGCCCGCGCCGGCGCGCACGTAGCCCGCCACGTCGCTGACAAACAGCCGCGTTCCGATGACCGCCGCAAAGGCCGCGCTGGCGACCGAGCTCCACAGGATCGTCGCGAAGCCGGCTTTGTTCTCAGCGATCGCGGCGGCACCGGCCTCGTGGCTACCCGCGCTGGCACCGACGCGGAGCACCTCGGCGGCGGCTACGCCCTCGGGGTAAGGAAGGTCGCTGCCGGTCACCATGGCGCGCCGAAGCGGAACGCTGTACATGACGCCCAGGATGCCGCCGAAGACGCAGATCCCGAATGATTGCCAGAACGGAAAGCCCGTCCACCAGCCGATCATCACCAACCCGGGTAGGACGAAGATGATCGACGAGAGCGTACCGGCAGCGGACGCCACCGTCTGCACGATGTTGTTCTCCCAGATCGTCGACTTCCGGAACGCGCGCAGCACCGCCATGGAGATCACCGCGGCAGGGATCGAGGACGCGAACGTGAGCCCCACCTTGAGACCGAGGTACACGTTCGCCGCGGTGAACAGCAGCGTGATGACGGCGCCCAAGATCACGCCGCGATACGTCAGCTCGACGCGGCGGTCTCCGACCCGGAGGAGCGACCGTCGCCGTCGTCACCCGCGTGACCGCTTGCGCGGGAGGACGCGCTTGACGGCGTCGTAGATCGCCGACACTCCCATCTGGTACTCCTCGACGAGCTCTTGCGGGTTGCCGGATTGGCCGAAGCGATCCTGGACGCCGATGAACTCGATCGGCACCGGATGCTGCGCGGCGAGGATCTCGGCGACGCGCGAGCCCATCCCGCCGTGCACCTGGTGTTCCTCGACCGTCACCACCGCGCCGCAGTCGCGCGCCGCGCCGACGACCGCCCCCTCGTCCATCGGTTTGATCGTGTGGTTGTTGACGACGCGGCACTCGATGCCGTCTTCGCGCGCGAGCCGGTCGGCCGCGATCAGGGCGTTGTAGACGAGGATCCCGCAGGCGATAATCGCCACGTCGCCGCCGTCGCGGAACGTCTGCGCCCGGCCGACCTCGAACGGCGTGGCGCCGGTGGTGATCACGGCCGACTCGGCGCGCGCGAAGCGCAGGTAGGTCGGCCCGAAGCGCGCGGCGACGGCCAGCGTCGCCTGTTTCGTCTGCACCGAATCGCAGGGGACGACGACCGTCATCTTGGGGATCACCCGCATGATCGCGATGTCCTCGATCGCCTGATGCGTCGCGCCGTCGGGGCCGACGGAAACGCCGGCGTGCGCGCCGGCGATCTTCACGTCCATCTCGTTGAGCGCCAGGGTCGTGCGCACTTGCTCCCACGAGCGGCCGGGGTTGAACATCGCGTAACTGGCGATGAACGGGATCTTGCCGGCGGCGGCCAGGCCGGAGCCCATCGCGACGAGCATCTGCTCCGCGACGCCGATCTCGATGTAGCGCGCCGGGAACGCTTTCTTGAAGGCCTCCATGCGCGTCGATTCCGAGAGATCGGCGCAGACCGCGATGACGCGCTCGTCGCGACGGCCGGCCTCGACGAGCCCTTCGCCAAAACCGTTGCGGGTCGGAACCTGCTTGACCGCGGCGGCGTCGGTATAGTCGACCAGGTGCATGGCGCCGGTCGCCGCGTTGCTCACGCCCGCGTTAGCCACGGCTCGCCTCGATCAGCTCGCGCTCGGCATGCAGTTCGCGCAAGCGCCGTCTCGGCCTCGTCGGTCTTGGGCGGCTTGCCGTGCCACAGGTAATCGCCTTCCATAAAGGAGACGCCCTTGCCCATGACCGTGTGAGCGATGATGACCTGCGGCTTTCCCTGGCTCGCCTTGGCGCGCTCGACGGTGTCGATGAATGCGCCGATGTCGTTGCCGTCGCACTCGAAAACATGCCAGTTGAAGGCGCGATACTTGTCGGCCAGCGGTTCGAGCGGCATCACGTCCTCGGTGCTGCCGTCGATTTGGATCACGTTGCGGTCGACGATGCAGGTCAAGTTGTCGAGCTTGAACTTGGCGGCGGTCATCATCGCTTCCCAGTGCAGGCCGCACTGGTGCTCTCCGTCCGACGTGACGACGTACACGCGCCAGTCGGCGCGGTCCATCTTCGCGGCGAGCGCCATGCCGGTACCTTGCGCCAATCCCTCGCCCAGCGGGCCGGAGGTCGTTTCCAGCCCCGGCAGGCTGATCCGCTCCGGATGCCCTTGCAGCCGCGTCCCGAAGTGCCGCAGCGTCGACAGCTCCTCGACCGGGAAGTAGCCGGCGTACGCCATCGCGGCGTAGCGAACCGGCGCGATGTGGCCGCACGAGAGCAGCAGGCGATCGCGCTCGGGCCAGTCGGGATTCTTGGGGTCGTGCCGGAGCAGATCGAAGTACATGGCGGTGAAGACGTCGGCCATGTCGAGCGAACCGCCTGAGTGGCCGGAGCCCGCGGCGAGCAGCGACCGGATGATGCCTTGTCGCACGTCGTTCGCGTGCTCCCGTAGCTCGGTCAGGCGTTCCGGCGTAAGAGATGCCATCCGGGCGGGTTATCGCCGTCCCGTAGCCGGAGTCCTCGATGGCCACCCGAGGGTGGCGCCCGGAGACGCGCATTTCGACAAGCGCGTAACGAAATCACGCGCCGGTACTCCATCCGGCTAACGTTTTCGGCGGGGCGAGGAGTTGGTTCGCCGAGTGCAAACCCCCGCGCCAAGATGCCTACCGAACTGCGTGATTTCCTCGCGCTCCCCTATGCCAAACTCGAGGAGCTGAACCTGGCTGCCAAAGGCGCAGCGCAGAGATCGCGTTCCGCTCGGGAAAGTGCAGGAAGACCGGCTCAAGTACCTGACCGACGAAAAGCGCATCAAGGCGGTGACCGTGATGTTCACCGACCTCGAAGGCCGGCTGCACATGCTCGACTACGACAAGAAATTCTTGCTCAAGTCGGCCGACAACCTGACCTTCGACGGTTCGTCGATTCGCGGCTTTACCCCGCAGCGCGAAAGCGATCTGCGGCTGGCCCTGGACTGGAACGCGTTCTATTGGGCGCCGGCCGACATCTTCGGCGGCGGCAAGGTGCTCATCTTCGGCGACGTCCTCGATCGCGACGGCTCGCCGTTCTCCGGCGACATCCGCGGCATCCTCAAGAAGTTTTCCGACGACTGCTTCGACCGCGACGGCTATACGCTCAACGCGGCCAACGAGATCGAGGGCTTCGTGTTCGGCGGGCTGGACGCGGAGCGACGCTACCACGAGACCGGAAAGTTCGAGTATGCCAACGCGGGCGGATACTATCATTCGCTCCCGGGCGATCCGCTGCGAACGTTCATCGACTCGGTCGCCGAGGTGCAGCGCGCGATGGGCTTCGAGAACGAGAAGGACCATCCCGAAGTCGCGCCCTCGCAGTTCGAGATCAACTACAGCTACGGCGAGGCCGTCGCCGCGGCCGACACGATCCAGCTCTACAAGCTGATCTGCCGGCAGGTCGCGACGTTGTCGGGGATGACGGCCAGCTTTCTCCCCAAGCCCGTCGTCGGAGTCAACGGCAACGGGATGCACACCAACGTGTCGATCTCGAAGGGCGGCAAGAACCTCTTCTGGGACGCGAACGGAAACGAGAAGGTCAGCACGCTCGCTTGGCAGTTCGTCGACCGCATCCTGAGCCAAGGCCGTGACCTGTGCTTGATGTTCAACAGCAGCGTCAACGCCTATCGCCGGCTCGACCCGCATTTCGAGGCGCCCAACCAGATCAAGGCCTCGGCGGTCGACCGCGGCTCGATGATCCGCATCCCGATCGGCAACGAGCGCAGCGCGCGCGTCGAGGTGCGGTCGGTCGCGCCCGACGCGAACCCGTACATGGTGATGCTCGGCGTGTTCAAGACCGGTCTCGAGGGCAGCGTCAGCGACGTCGAAAACTTACGTCAGGCGAATCGCTACCTGCCCGACAACATCTACGACGCGATGGACGACTTCCGCACGTCGCGCTGGACGACCAACCTCTTGGGCGACGACGTGAAAGGCCGCTACGCCGACCTCAAGCAGGCCAGCGCCGATCGTTGCCCGCGCCTGCTCGGGACCTTCGTGAAGGCACAAGAGGTGCAGTACCACCACGAAGTCTACAACCAGTATCTCTGGAACCTGTTCTAGGCGCCGCTCCCGCAAGTACGCGTCGGTTCCGTTGAGCCAGTCTTCGCGGGGCGGCGAGAAGATGTCGATGTCGATCGTGTCTTCGAGCGCCTCGGCGGAGTGCGGTAGGTGCGAGGGGATCACCAAGACCTCGCCGGTGCGCACGGTGACGTCGCGGTCGCCGGCTTCCCCTAGCCTGAAGTGCAGCGCGCCCTGCGTGATGTAGGTGATCTGTTCGTTGTGATGCGAGTGCTGCGGCACCACGTCGCCCTTCGCCAGGCGCACCTCGGCGATCATCATCGACGTGCCCGTGATCATGCGGCGCGTGATGGTTCCTTTGAGCGTCTCGGATTTCAGGTCTTCCCAGCGGTAGTGGGCGGGTGCGTCGGCATCGGTCATGGTGGAGACTCCGCGCGTCGCGTAAAGATTTCCTGTGCCAGGCGATCGCAAGCCCTGTCCCAGCCTTCGTGCCGATAGGCCCAGCGTCAGGCGCAAAGAGACGCCGGTGCAGAACGTGCGAAGAGGAGATGGTCCAACGATGAGTTTTGGTGTGCAGGGAGTCAACGACCCGCTCGCGGCGGCGCAGCAGCAAGGTGGTTCCGCGAGCCCGAGCCTGCGGCCGTTTGCGAACCTGAACCTGACCGCGGACCAGCGGACGCAGATTCGGTCGATTCTGAGCAACGCGAAGAGCCAGGGATCGAGCGAAGCGCAGGTGCAGAGCCAGGTCGCCGCCGTGCTCACGCCGCAGCAGCAGCAGACCTTGCAGGCCGATTTGCAACAAGGACAAGGAAGCCAAGGGGGGCACCACCATCATCACCGTGGCGGTCACTCCAGCGCGCCGAGCTCGACGACGTCGACGACTTCGGCCACCCCGGCGGACCCGTGGGATCCGAGCGGGACGACGTCGTCATAATCTCGCCACAGGCCGACCGGCGGCGCCGTGAGCGCAGTTCCCGGCGGGCCGGCGGAGATCGCCCGGCTGGTTGACGTCGTGAGCCGCAATCCGCGCCACTTCGGTGCGCTGATGCGACTCGGGACGCTGCTGGCCGAGGGCGGCAACGCTGCCGCGGCGCGGACGGTCTACGCACAAGCGGTGCAGGCGCATCCGGGCGTTGCGGGTCCGTACGTCTGTCTCGGGACGCTGCTCGTCGACGCCGGGGAACACGCCGAAGCGGTGCGGCTGTTCGATGCGGCGCTCGCGCTGGACCCGCAGAACCGGGAAGCGCAGCGCGGGATCGCGGTGGTGCACGAACGTCACGGCGATTTCACAGCCGCGGACGGCGTGTGGCGGCGCGCGTTTCCGGGCGGCTCGTTCGAAACGTCGGCGTATCGCGGCGGCGAGCTCGCCGATCCGGCTGCTGTATCTGACATCGGCGGCCGGCGGAAACATTCCGATGCACCACGTCTTCGACGACCGGCTGTTCGGGGTGACGACGCTGATCGCCGAATCGGCGCCCGCGCGCCTCGTGCTCCCGCCGCACGACGTCGTGTTCAACGCGGTCGGCGACGCCGACCGGTGCGAACGTGCGCTCGCGGCGGCGGCGCGCGTGACGGCGTCAACCGCGGCGCCGGTCGTCAACGAACCGGCACTGGTCCGCGCGGACGACGCGATTGGGCAACGCGCGGCGGCTCGCCGGCCTGCTCGACGTCGTCACCGCGCGCATGGCGTCGTTCCGCAGCGCGGACCTCGGCGGTCCGGAAGGCAGCGCGATGCTTGAAGCGGCGGAGATGGGTTGGCCGGTGCTCCTCCGCAGCCCGGGCTACCAAACCGGCGAGCATTTCGTCCAGGTCGTGCGCCCGGCCGATCTCCCGGACGCGATCGCGGACCTGCCGGGTGCGGAACTGCTGGCGATCGAGTACGTCGACAGCCGCAGCGGCGACGGTGCGTTTCGCAAGTATCGCGTCATGACGATCGGCGGCCGGCTCTATCCGATCCACTTAGCGATCGCGCCGGAGTGGAAGGTGCACTACTTCCGCTCGGCGATGGCGGAGCGACTCGATCACCGTGAAGAAGAGGCGGCGTTTCTCACCGGCATGCGCGCCGTGTGCTCGGCGCGCGCGCGGTCGCCGCGCTCGAACGCGTCGCGGAGCTGCTCGGACTTGACTACGGCGGGATCGACTTCGCGCTCCAGCCGGACGGACGCATTCTGGTTTTCGAGGCGAACGCGACGATGGTGCTCGTTCCGCCCGATGCCGACGCACGTTGGGACTACCGGCGCGACGCGATCGGCGCGGCACTCGAGGCCGCGCGGGCAATGCTCGTTGCCCGCGCTCGGGAACGGCATGAGCGGCCGTAAGGCCCGCCAGACCGGACAAGTCGCCGCGAGCGCGAATCCTGCCTCGATGCCGACGATCGCGAGCGGACGAGAACTCGGGGTGACGCGCGCGCTGGCGGTCCATGCGCTGCGCAGCGCGGCAGCGAGTCGCCGGCGACGACCGAGCACGCCAAGCAGGCCGTACTCGACCTGGCCGGCAGCGCTTTGCGCGCGCGGTTCGAGAGCGAGACCAGCGCGGCGGTTTACCGCGCGCTCTCGGCTTTGGGCTCCGAAGGAGCGTCGACCGCGATCGGATACGGTCCGGCTGTTCGCGCCGCAGTACGCGGCGCTGCTCAACGCGTGCAACTTTCACGCGCTCGACTTCGACGACACGCACGAGCGCTCGTCGCTGCACCCGGGCGCCCCGGTCGTGGGAGCAGCTTTGGTCGAGGCGGAACGGCTGGGCGCAAGCGGCGCGCGCCTGCTGTCGGCGATCGTCGCCGGTTACGACGTCGCCGTGCGCCTGGGCATCGCGTTGAACCCGCCGGCGCACTACGCGCGCGGGTTCCATCCGTCGGCGACGGCCGGCGTGTTCGGCGCGACCGCCGCGGTCGCCCGGCTGCACGGCGATGACGCGGAGCTCCTCGAGAGCGCCTTCGGGATCAACCTGAGCCAAGCGGCGGGATCGCTGCAGTTCAGCGTCGACGGCGCGCAGACCAAGCCGCTGCAAGTCGGTTTCGCCGCGCACAACGCGATCCTCGCGCGCGAGCTCGCCGCGGCCGGCGTGCGCGGCCCGGCCGCGGCGATCGAAGGCCGCAGTGGGCTGCTGCACGCGTACTCCGACGGTGCCGACGCGGCCGACGTCCTCGATCTCTGGGACGGCGTCCGCGAGATCGACCGCACGGCGTTCAAACCCTATCCGTGCTGCCGCTACATGCATGCGGCGATCGAGCTGCTCGCCGCGATCGTGCGCGAGCACGGCCTCACCCCCGCGCAGATCGACCGCGTCCGGGTGAGCCTGCCGGCCGCCGGAATGCGGCTGTGCGCCTATCCCGAAGCGCGAAAGCGCCGGCCGCAAACGATCGTCGACGCGCAGTTCAGCATGTACTATACGGCCGCGGCGACGGTCGGCCTGGGGCAGCGTTCGCTGGGACGATTTCGCGCGCCGCGGCGCGCCGGAGATCGCCGCGCTGATCGAGCGCATCAGGGTGGTGGAAGATCCCGCGATCGAAGCGCTCGTACCGGCGATGGCGGCGCTGGTCGAGGTCGACGCGGACGACGTGCACGAGCGGCGAATCGCGCGCGGCTCGCGCGGTGAGCCCGACAGCCCGCTGGGCTGGTCCGAGCTGATCGCGAAGTTCGACGGCTTGGCGGCGATCGGCTACGGCCCGGCACGCCGGAACCTCGTCGTCGGGCTGATCCGCTCGCTCGACGAGCTCGACGACGTGCGCACCCTCACTGCGCAGCTCGGAGCGTTCGACCCGTGATCGCCGAGAACGGCGCGGTCGGACTGGAGCCGACGCCGGACCAGCAGGCGCTGCGCGAGGCCGTGCACGCGCTGTGCGCGTCGTTCGGTGATGCGTATTGGCGCGCCGTCGACGCCGAACGCGCGTACCCGGACGCGTTCATTCGGGAGCTCACCGAAGCCGGCTACCTTGCCGCGCTGATCCCCGAGGAGTACGAGGGCGCGGGCCTCGGGATCGCCGAGGCGTGCATCATCCTCGAAGAGGTGAACCGGTCGGGCGGCAATGCCGCGGCGTGCCACGCGCAAATGTACATCATGGGGACCGTGCTGCGGCACGGCAGCGCCGAGCAGAAGCAGCGCTTTCTGCCGGCGATCGCGCGCGGGGAACTGCGGCTGCAAGCGTTCGGCGTCACCGAGCCCACCGCCGGCAGCGACACGACGAAAATCGCGACGACCGCCGTGCGGCGGGGTGACCGATACGTGGTGAATGGTCAGAAAGTCTGGACTTCGCGCGTCCAGCACAGCGACCTGATGCTGCTGCTTGCGCGGACATCGCCGCCGTCGGACGATCCCAAGGCCAAGACGTTCGGGCTCTCGACGCTGCTTGTCGATCTGCGCGCCGCCCCGCCCGGTGCGATCGAAGTGCGGCCGATCCGGACGATGATGAATCACGAGACCAACGAGGTGTTCTTTCGCGATCTCGAGGTGCCGGTCGAGAACCTGATCGGCGAAGAAGGCCGCGGGTTTCGATACATCCTCGACGGCATGAACGCGGAGCGGATCCTCATCGCGGCCGAGTGCGTGGGAGACGGCAACTTTTTCATCGACCGCGCGGTGAAGTACGTTGGCGAGCGGGTCGTCTTCGGGCGGCCGATCGGCCAGAACCAAGGCGTGCAGTTTCCGATTGCGCGCGCGCACGCCGCCGTCGTCGCCGCGGATTTGGTCCGCAAACAGGCTGCCGCGCTGTTCGATGCGGCCCGGCCATGCGGCGCCGAAGCCAATACGGCGAAATTGCTCGCCTCGGAGGCGTCGTGGCAGGCGGCCAACGCCGTCGATGGACGCGTACGGCGGGTACGGCTTTGCCGAGGAGTACGATATCGAACGCAAGTTTCGCGAGACGCGCCTCTACATCACCGCGCCGGTCGCGAACAATCTCATCCTGTCGTACATCGGCCAGCACGTGCTGGGCATGCCGCGGTCGTTCTGATCCCGTGACGGCCCCCGAACCGGTGACGCTGGGCCGATGACGCCGCACGCTCAGCTCGAGAGCCGGCTCGAGCGCGAGCTGCTCGAACGACTCGGTCTGCGAACGGACGCGATCGTGCGCAGCACCGGAGAATGGACGAAGGTCGTCGCCGGCAATCCCTTCGTGGCAGAAGCGGAGCGCGATCCGAGCCACCTCGTCGTCGTGTTCTTGAAGCGCGCGCCCGCGGCCGGGGCGCTCGGCGTGCGCGGTACCGCGCGCAACTGGAACACCGTTCGCAAGCTGCACGAGTTGGGTCCGGAGGCGGCGGGGCCGACCCCGAGGCGCGCCTGAGGCTTGCGGCGGAGGGTTCGGCGACGCGGCGAAACGGTGCGGTGATGATCGCAGGAGCACCGACCGTTCGCTGGCGCAAATCGTCTCAGCGGGCGGCGGACGGAAGGCCGCCGCTCCTCGTGCTGCTCCACGGCCGGGGCGCCGACGAGCACGATCTGTTCGAGCTCGCGCCCGCGATCGATCCCGCTTTCGCGATCGCCAGCGTCCGCGGCCCGCTCCCGACCGACGAGGGCGGTTACACGTGGAGCGAGAGCCGCGCCGTCGGGCGCGCCGTTCCCGAGAGCCTGCGCGCGTCGATCGTCTGGCTCCAGCGCTGGCTGGACGCGCTTGCCGGCGGCCGGCCGGAGCCCCAACGCATCTATTTGCTGGGGTTCAGCGCCGGGATGGCCATGGCGAGCGCGCTGCTGTTCGATCAACCGGCGCGTTACACGGGAGCTATCCTGCTCAGCGGCGCACTCCCCTTCGACACCGATCTCTCGATCACCAAAGGGCGTTTGACCGACGTCGACGTTTTCTACGGCCACGGCTCGTTCGATACGGTTGTCCCGGCGGATTTGGTCGACCGCACCGCGGCCTATTTGTCGGAGCGCAGCGGCGCGCGCCTGACGGCGCGTACCTATCCGATCGGGCACGAGATCGGCAACGCTGAGCTAGCCGACATCACGGCTTGGCTCACCCGGCAAAACGTTCCAGCAAGCTAGCCGCCTCCCGCCGTGGTCAGAAAGCGACAGCAGCTTCCCAGCTGGTTACGTATGATGGTAGATCCACCGAGCCCGGCCCCTTCGCCGGGGTCTTTAAGCCGGTTTTCAGGACGAGTCGCGCGCCGCGTCGCGCGCAAGAAATGCCGGATGCATCGTGGTCCATCTTGTTACCCGTCGGTTTATCGCCAGGAGTGGCTGCGCGTATTCCGGTCGCCCGACCCGTTCGCTGCCGAGGACGGACGCCTAAATGGGCCATCGAGGTGCCGGCCCCGGTCTGGATGTGCACGAGCGACGACGTCCCAAGTCGCCGTCCTCCAGCGCCTCGTTTCGCGGCGCGGCGCTTACCATCTGGAACGCGCCGGCGGGCAATCATCTCGCCGGCGGCGACTGGTGCGAGGTTTTCGCGATCTCGCACCACGTCCTGGCGTTCTCGATCGGGGACGTTTGCGGCCACGGCGTCGGAGCATCGAACGAGATGGTCGCGATGCGCGAGGTCATCGACACAGCCACGCGCGAGTTCTGCGATCCGGCCGACGTTCTCAAACGTGCAAATGTGATCGCCTGCCGCCACGAGCGCGCGGTGCCGGTGACGGCCGTAGTCGGACTGCTCGATATCGCCGCGAACACCCTGACCTTCGCGAACGCCGGACATCCGGCGCCCCTCACGGTCGGCGCGCACGGTCATAGCTTCTTGGAACGGTATCCCGCCGACGTACCGCTGGGGATTGAGGGCGACCACAACGCGATCTCTCACGTCGTCCCGGTGCCGCCGCGCACTTTGATCGTGTTCTACACCGACGGCGTGACCGAGCACGAGCGCGACCCGATCAAAGGCGAACAGCAGCTCCACATGGCCGCCACGTACGCCTACGGAAAGCCGCGCAGCAACGCCGCACAGACGATCGTGCGCAGGATTCTCTCCGCGTCGTCCGCCGCAGACGACGTCGCGGTCCTGACGGTCAGGACGCCCGCCCGATGGAACAACCGGATCTCAACGCTGAAGCCGGCGCGGCGTGCATCCGAGAACGCCCTCAGCCCGATCTCCATCGAATCGAATCTCTAGCTTCTTCGCGAGATAGAAAAGGGCCGCGACGCTAATCCGCGGCGCGGCCCCTTCAGCTCACGTCTTTGTCCTAGTGGTTGTGGTTGTGGTCGTCGCGCTGATTGGAGCGACCGTGGTCGCGGCTCTGTCCGTGCCCGGCCATCGCGCTTCCATGGCGTCCGGTGCTGTCGAAGCGGCCGGTGCGCTGGGTGTCGTACGTATAGCCGTTGGCGTTCGATCCGTAGTAGGCGGTCTGACCCCAGGCATACCGGCCGTTGCGGTCCGGGCGGTAGGTCGGGCCGTTCGGCATCACGATCCGGCCGTCACCGTAGACGGTGCCGCCGTTGCGCGTGTAGCCGACCACCGTGTTCGCGGCCTGCTTTTTGTGCTCGTAGTTGTTGTAGAGCACGATACCCCCGATGAGGGCGGCCGCGCCGAGAATCGTGTTGACGGTCGATTGGGTGCTCGCCGCGGCAGGCTTCGGTATTGCGCCGACCGCGAGTGCGGCGGCCATCCCGGTTGCGGTGACGATCTTCGAAAAATGATTGAGCATGATTGCGGTGATCCTTCCAGCGAGCGAACGTTCGCCGCGTCGTGTCTGTCCTGTCGCCATCGTGCGCCTGGAACATGGCAACAACCTCAGGGTCAATGAACGCGGGGTGAGGATTTCGCCGAGCGCGGCAGCAGGGCTGTCGAGTGCGCAGCGTCGATTGTACCGATACATGAAAATCGAGCGTATCGATCACGTCGTCCTCAACGTCCGCGACGTGGAGACCGCGGCGGCCTGGTACCAGCGCGCCCTCGGCATGGAGCGCACGGATTTTCGCGCCGGGAAACCGGATCAGGCGCTTCGCACCGCGCTGACGTTCGGCAACCAAAAGCTCAACCTGCGGCCGGTCAATACAGATCGTTCCGGCTGGCCGACCGGCGTGAATCCGACCGGCGGAAGCGACGACCTCTGCTTCATTACGACCAGCACGCCGGACGAGGTGATCGCCCATCTGCGGGCGTGCGAGATCGAAATCGTCGAAGGACCAGTTCGCAAGCAAGGCGCGCTCGGTCCGATGTCCTCGGTTTATTGCCGCGATCCCGACGGCAGCCTGATCGAAATCGCAACCTATCCCAGCAGCTAACCTTTGGCCGGGGACGATCGGTCGCGAAAGCTGAGAAACTCCTGGGAGTGGCGGTTTCGCTGATGTGTTACCGTGAACGAACACGGGCGCGGGTCGCTCGAACACGTCTCCGAAGGAGCAACAATGCGCAGCAGCGTGTTCCGTCCTTGGTTGGGCGTGATGCTCGGCCTCGTCTTCGTCGCCGCCGGTGTCAGCGCGGACGCGCACGGGACCACGCGAATACAGCAGAGCGACGGCTCGGTCCAAGTCTATCGTGACGCGCACCTCCGGCTCGTCGGAAACACGTTGTGGATCACGAGCGCAGACCACCGCGGCGTGCTGCAGGTCGTCAACGGCGCATGCTCGTTTGCCGGCGAGCTGCAGCGTTGCTTGACCGATGCGGTGACGCTGCATCAGCACGGCCGCGTGCATACGATCGCAGTCGAACACGGTACCGTGTATCTAAATCTTTCCGATGCCGCGCAAGCGTTGCCGCATTCGGGTCAAGAGCTTGCGCCGCAGAACGTGCTCGTCGCCTTCCGCACGGCGCACGGGACATTCGTCGCAGTGCGCGGCTCGCTCGATGAGGTGCCGAAATGACGCGCTTCGCGCAATGTGCCCTAGCCGTGTCGCTCATCGGCGCCATGCCCGCCGCAGCGTTTGCCGCGCCGCCGAACCATCAGGCTCCGCCGCCGCGCCAAGCAGCTCCGCCGCGCCAAGCAGCTCCGCCGCGCCAAGCAGCTCCGCCGCAGCGGCAAGCTCCGCCGCAACGGCAAGCTCCGCCACCGCGCCAGGCCGCGCCGCCGCGAGTTCCCCCGCCGGCACAGGGGTTCAATTTCAACCACGACATCAACGTTCACACACCGCCGGTCGTGCAGCAGAGGCCGCCGGCCGTGCAGCAGAGGCCGCCGGCCGTGCAGCAGCGGCCGCCGGTCGTGCAACAGCGCCCGCCGGTCACGCAGCAGCGACCGGGGAGCGTCGCCGGACGTCCCCCGCCCAACTTCAAGCGCGCCGCCTTCAACACCACAGCGCACGGCCCGTACCAGAGTCGCGGCCGCGGTCCGGTGGTTCAGAACCCGCGCCACTGGAGCGGCAATTGGCAGTGGAACCGCGGCGTCGCATGGCAGCCCGCGTCCACGTATTGGGGCGGTGGATTCTGGGGCCCGTTCGCACTCGGAGCATTGGCGAGCGCGCTGCTCTTCGGTTCGATCGAAGACGCGCAAGCGCAGGTGTATTATCCGTCGTATCAGGTCGAGGCGGACAGCCCCGGCGCGCAACTCTTGCAGAACTACGGGCTGCAGCAAACGCCCTGCGGAGCGGACAATCTCGTCGTCATCTGGGGTCCGGACAACAGCGTGATCTGCGCCTTCCCCAACGACAGCGTTGGTCCGGGAAACTACGACCTCGATCCGACAACGCTGTCGCTCGTATCCGAGGCGCCGTAGCGCCGGCGCACCTGGGCTAAAAAGCGCGCTTGGCCCCCGCCAGAGGCGCCGGGCCGCGAGCTGTTGACACGACTCCGCGCAACGAGTATTATACCCCTAGGTTAATTAACCATATGGTTTCAAGCGCGTCGTCCGACCGTCTGAGCAGCACGCTCGCCGCCCTCGCCGATCCCACCCGGCGCGCGATCCTCGCGCGGCTGGCATCGGGCGAGACGTCGGTGACCGATCTTGCCAAGCCGTTCCACATGAGCCTGCCGGCCGTCTCCAAGCACCTCAAGGTTTTGGAGCGCGCCGGGTTGATCGCGCGCGGGCGCTCGGCGCAGTGGCGCCCGTGCCGGATCGAGGCCGGGCCGATGCGCGAGGTCGCCGAGTGGGTCGAAGGCTATCGTCGCTTTTGGGACGAGAGCTTCGGACGCCTCGACGGCTATCTGCTCGAAATGCAAGCGAAGGAGAAGAAGCGTGGTCGAAAGAGATAGCGCCGCGGAACGGCCCACCATGACGATGGTACGCGTCTTCGACGCGCCGAGGCGGCTGGTGTGGAAAGCCTGGACCGAGTCGCAGCATCTCGCCCGGTGGTTCGGACCGAAAGACTTCACCAATCCGGTCTGCGAAGTCGAGGCGCGGACGGGCGGCATGCTTCGCATCACGATGCAGTCCCCCGACGGCACTCGGTACCCGATGGAAGCGGTCTTCGACGAGGTGGTCGAGCTCGAACGGCTGGTGTGGACCACGTCGGTCGAGCACGAGGGTAACGTTGCGTTCGACATTCGGCAGGTCACGACGTTCGCGGAGCGCGACGGCAAGACCGAGGTGACGCTGCAGGCGTTCGTCCTGCGCGCGACGCCGGAATCGAGCGACGCACTGGGCGGGATGGAAGAAGGCTGGAGCCAGAGCATGGACAAGCTCGCCGAGGAACTCACACGCGGCTGAACGGCGCTGCGGGGAAGATCGGGCCGGCCGTCGGCGAAGCACGCGGCATGAGCGACAAACTGCAAGAGATCCCGCTTCGCCGGATCGACGGGTCCGAGACGCGCCTGGCCGAATTCCGCGGCAACGTACTGCTCGTCGTGAACGTCGCTTCGCAATGCGGCTTGACGCCGCAATACTCGGGCCTTCAAGAACTATACGAGCGCTATCGCGATCGGGGCTTCGCCGTCATGGGCTTTCCGGCCAATCAATTCGGCGCGCAGGAGCCCGGCACCAACGACGAGATCGCGCAGTTCTGCGAGACGAAGTTCGCAGTGAGCTTCCCGCTGTTCGAGAAGATCGTCGTCAAGGGCGACGGGAGGCACCCCCTCTACGACGAGCTCGTCGCCGCGCAGCCGCAGGCCCGTAACAAGCCTGACAGTCAACTCGTAGGGGTGCTCGAATCAAAGGGACTGCTGACCGCACGCAACCCCGACGACATCTTGTGGAACTTCGAGAAGTTCATCGTCGGACGCAACGGCGACGTCGTCGCGCGCTTCGCCCCCGACGTCGCACCGACCGATCCGGCGCTGATCGAGACGATTGAAGCAGAGTTAGCGAAGACTGTTTAGCGTGCGTAGCCGCGGGCCCTCAGCCAATCGATCATAATCTGCGGGTAGCCTGGAGGTAGCCGGCGCGGTAAGGTCGAGTCGCCGTTGTAGCCCGTCGGTGAAACGTCAAAGGTGTGGCCAGCATTCGGAAAGACGCGAGCGGAAAAGTCGCGCATGCCGGCTGCGCGAAACGTCGTGCGAAAAACCTTGAGCGAGTTGGGCACGTCTACGTTGCGGTCTCGTGATGCGAAGAGCGCCAGCGTCGGCGTCGTCACGTGGCGCAGGGTGGGCGCGGGGTCGTAGATCACGGCGCGGCGGTATCCGGCGGCGACCTCGGGCGGCGGCGGGATGACCAAGTCGGGCGGCAGCGCGGAATCGTTGAACCAAGGCGCCTTTTTCGCGCTTTGATACGCGGCCTTCGCGCGGTCCCAATGAGCGGCACCGGTCAGCGCGGCCGCGAGCATCCGGAACGCGGAGATCGCTTCGGCGATCTGGTGCGAGCTGTACTTGTGGCGCAGCATGCGCTCGCGAATCTCGAAGGCAATGTTGTCGAGCTCCGTTTGTGCCGGGGCGCTCTTGAGAATCATGAATTTCACGGGTGCTCTGTTTGCCACGATCGGCGCCGTCCAGCCGCCGTTGCTGAATGCCCAGAGGCCCAGCCGGCTAGCATCGACCGGCGGATAGGCTCTGACAGCGGAGAGGAGGGCCACCACATCGTCTGCGCGCTGTGAGGGTCCGTTCGCTTGCCAATTTCCCGCGGAGTCGCCGGTGCCGCGTTGATCGTACGTGACGACCGTTAGCCCGTGCAGCACGAAGTACGGCACGAGAAAGCCCATCTCGCGTGTCTCGTTGTCGTTGCCGTGGATCATGACGATCGTCGGCCGAGGCTTCCGGCCCGCATACCAGATCGACGCTCCCAGCGTGTTGCCGTTGACCGCAATGACGATCGGTTGCTGCTGAATCGTCGCCATGAGCCGGAGCCGCCGGGATCCATCGACGTGTCCAATTCGTTGCGTTTTCGAATCGAAGAATTCGCTGAATGCCTGGTCGGGCGGCATTCGTTCAGGGCCGACGTACAGCACGTGCCCTCCGTCCGACCGGTAGGCGCCCGGCGAAAGCAGCGATGGACCGCTCGCGGACACGGGCGTTCCGCCGAGCACGACCCCGGCGAATAGCAAGCAAAGCGCGATGATCTTCATGGGACTCACCTGGCCCGTACGGTGATTCGGAAGTGCGCGCAAAGGCGATGCCGAGCGGCAGTCGTACGGAATCTCGGAACGGCAATTTCGACCGAAGGTCATGAATACTTTCTGAACCGGCGCGCTACGGGACGGCGTCGCGGTTGTTTCGTTGGTGAAGGCTGATTTCTCGAAGATCGTGCCGAGTGCCTTCGTAGGCAGCGTCGGCGACGACGGAGCCCGTACGAAACGCCGACATCAAGCGCCCGGTCAGTTTCGGCGCGCATCGTACCGCCGATGTAACCGCGCGGGGCTGCGGCCGCCGGCTAGGCGCTCGCCGCCGGGCCGGTCGCGAACGGGCCGGGCGAAACCGTCGGCGCTCGTAGCGCCTCTATGGGCCAACCGAGCGCTTTCGGGAACGCGACCGTTCGCGGCAGGCGACGGATTGGAGCGACGAGCATGATCGTGTCGCCGAACCACGGTGATCCCGTGACGCATCACGTGGTGCCGGTATGGCGGGTCCGAGACTTCCACGATGACGATCTCGACGGAGCGATTCGGCTCTTCGAGAACTCGCACGATACCGAGGCGCCGCCCGTCGTCTCGCTGGAGGAAGTCGTCGCCGCCGTTCGTCGCGGCGAGCCCGCACTGGTCGCGGAGGTCGGCCGTGAGCTCGTCGCGACCGTCGTCAGCACCATCAACGGCGACCGCGCTTGGATCTTGCGGCTGGCGATCGCGAGCGGATGGCGGAACCGCGGCATCGGCAATGCGCTGCTGGCGCACTTGGAACGCCGTCTGGTGAGTCAAGGGGTTCGCCGTTTCTCCGCGCTGTTGCCGTCGGGTGAAGTCGGAACGGCGGCGTTCACGCACGCCGGATTTGCCGCCCGCGACGGCGTCGTGCTGTTCGAACGGATCGCGCCGCTCGCGCCGGCGGAAGTCATTCTCCTCGAGCGGCTCGGCGGGCTGATTCTCTCACCTGGTCGCTGGACCGACGTCGCGGGCATGGACCACGAGAAGCAGCTCATCGAAACGCGCGTCGTGCTGCCCTTGGAGCGGTCGAGGGAAGCCGACCGCTTCGGGGTGAGTCCGCCGCGCGCGATCGTGTTGTTCGGACCGCCGGGCACCGGTAAGACGACCTTCGCCAAAGCGATCGCCTCGCGGCTGGGCTGGCCCTTCGTCGAGATCTTTCCGTCGCGGCTGGCCGCGGACTCCGCCGGCGGTCTCGCCGCCGCGCTGCGCGAGACGTTCGCCGAGTTGGAGAACCTCGACCGCGTGCTCCTCTTCATCGACGAGGTCGAGGAGATCGCGCCGGCCCGCGAGGGGCTGATGTTCTCGCCCGTGCATGCCGTCACGAACGAGTTGCTCAAACTGTTGCCGGTCTTTCGCGAGCGCGATCAACGACTGCTCGTGTGCGCCACGAATTCCGTCCGCTCGCTCGACGCCGCGTTTCTCCGGCCCGGCCGCTTCGACTACGTCCTGCCGATCGGACCGCCCGACCCGACCGCGCGTCGCGCGATGTGGACCCGCTTCGTCCCGCCGGCCGCGGACGACGTCGACTTGGATGCCATGGTCGCCGCCAGCGAACTGTTCACCCCGGCCGACATCGAGTTCGCCGCGCGCAAAGCGGCGCAGGCCGCGTTCGAGCGTTTCGTGAGCGCGTCGCCCGACCACGCCGAGGCGATGCTCACGACTCAGGACTACTTGGACGCCATTGCCAAGACGCGTCCTACCCTCACGCCGGCGATGGTCGAGGCGTTTACCGCCGATATCGAGAGCTTCGCGCGCCTCTGAGCGCGACGAAGGCTGCCGTAACGCGCAGCGCCTGCGTCGCTCAAAAGCTGTACCGGCTGGGCGGATATGCCTCGAGAAAATTCCATAGGCCGTGGATCCAGTCGATCTTGCCGTAGCGGGCCTCGAGCTCGACACCGAACGCCGGGGCCGCGACCGATTCGAGCACGATCTTGTTCGTCATCCAATCGGTCCCGTAACCGGCCGACGCATCGACCGGGATCGCGGGTGGGATTGTTGGAGAGGTCGAGCATCTGCAGGCCTCTTAAGGCGGCAGATGCGGCCAGGATCTCGACTTGGGCCTCGGTGATGCCGCCGTGCGAGAGATCGAGCCAACGCAACGCGCCGAGTCGGCTGGACCTCGCCAGCGCGCGGATCGCATCGTCGGACCAGATCTGTTTACTGCCGTCGAGTGAAGCGATCTGGCCGAACCGCGGCACGTCGAACACGGCGGGCAGTTCGCTCACGTCGTTGAGGTTCAGGTGCCGGACCGGCACGGTTGCAACGATATCCTCGGCGTGCCGCGCGAAGTCGGCCGCCTTCATGGTGAGCTCGATGGGCCAGCCCAAGACGAATTGAATCTCTCCCGGCCACGCGTCGGTGCGCGGTGCAAAATCGGCCCGCCAGTCGGCGATCAACGCGTCGAGGCACGGTTTGAGCTCTTGAGCCGCGTCGATGTAGCTGCCGTCTCGCAGTCTTTTGTACTCGGCGGCCAGCGCGAAGACGTCCGCCCGCCGGTCACCTGCCTCGGTGAGCGCTGCGACGTACTGCGTTTTGAGGCCGGCATCAGCCGGCGTCGTCAAAATTCTCTGCCACAGCTCGACCGGATTCATCATAGTGTTGAGCGTTGCGCGCCGCTCGACGACGTGCCTTGAGCGCGCTCGAGCACGATCGCGGCCCCGGCCAGCGCTGAACGCTAGCGCTTGCCCTGCAGAGGAGGGACATCGTGCAGAGCCGAACGGCCGGCACGACTTCACTCGACAACGAGGTGCATGCGTGGTCCACCGCACGGCGCTATGCGCCGCTCTGGCAGCGGCCGCTCTTGTTCTCGCCCCGGGCCCGCGGTCGGCTGCCGGTCTCGGCTTCGTCGCCACGGTGAAGTCGACGCATCCGATCGCCTACTATCGCCTCATCGCGATGAGCGGGACGAGCGAGGTCGGGACGTCGACGTATACAGCCGCCGGCGGGGTCAGCCCCGTATCGACGGCGTCGCTGTGCGCTCCGATCAGCGTCCCGAACAATCAGTGCACGCTCTTCGACGGCAGGACCGGGTACTTCAACACCTCGCAGGCGGGCGGGATCCGTGGAGCCGGGAGCATCATGGCCTGGGTCCATCTGGGCTCCCGGCCGAAGCTGAAAGGCCGCATCGAGTACGTAGCGGGGATCTCGCAGAGCGGCAACGATTTCGATCTGCAGTTCGAACCCGATAATACGTTGCGATTCTACACTGCTGCAGGGTCGAACGTCGCCTACGCGCCGCCGGCTCGAAACACTCGAAGGCGAGTGGCATCTCGTCGTCGCGACATTTGATGCGAGCACGCGGAGCGCGCGCCATCTATTGGGACGGCAAGCTTGGAAAGAGCGATACCGGCGGCGGCCATAGCGGCAAAACGAATGAGTTCTCGATCGGCGAAAGCAAGGTTTTCACGGGTCGCTTCCTCGACGGGGACATCAGCGACGTGGCGCTCTGGAACACCGCCCTGAGCGCGGACACGGTCGCAAGGATCTACGCCTCGCGTTTGAACGCGCCGTAGTCATCGGCGCGCGAAAAGGCCGCTGTGAACCGCCTCGCTCCGCTGCCCGTAGGATGCTACGTCGTTGATTCGCGGATACGGGCCGGCGCCCCGCGAATGACAGTCCAGTATTCCTCGCGGACCTCTTCGTCGATCGGCGTCGGGCGGTAGCCGTACAAGCCATCCTGACCATCCTTCCGTGGACCGGATATCCAATAGTGGGCACCGGTTTCGACGCAATAAAAGTTCGCTTTCGAGCCTCGTCCCGCGAGTGATTGAAAACTCAGACCGCTATAATGCAACGTCTTGCCACGCTTCGAAAAGGCGACGCGCCCTATCCGCGCCGGTCCTACCAATCCCTCGGACTTGTCCTCGACGTACATGATGCGGCTTCTCGGCACCATGCCTTGCGACGATCTTTCAGGCAAAGGATTCCTGACCGCGCTGTCCGGCCATAGCGACGTTGAAGAATAAAGCGATCACGCTTCGTCTACGAATTGATAGTCGTTTCCCTGCTGTTACGTCGCTGAGTTGCCTTTAGGGAAAGAAGAGAGGCCGCCGGCGTTGCCGGCAGCCTCTCTTGCGCCCGCTAATTGAGTACGATCAGACGCCAGCGAAATGTAACATCTGATGAAAATCCCGGGCTTTCTACGAACACCCGCTCGTCGTGCCGCAGCTATCGCACTTGAGGCACGTGCCGTTGCGGACGAGGGTGAACTGACCGCATTGGGTGCAGGCGTCCCCGCTGTAGCCCTTTGCGATCGCTTCGCGGGCCTTTGCGGCGACGACCTGTCCCTTCGCCTGCCCGCTACTCGAAGCGCGAGGCCACAACGGAGACGGGTTCGGGAACCCGAGTGACGACGGCCGACGCGGACGGTGACGACGCCCGCGGCGCGATCGCTACCGGTGCGACGTAGTGAACCTCGCCGGTGTCCTCTTCGCCGACGTATTCGGGCTCGGGACCCATTGCGTCGAGCGCTTGCGACGGTTGCACCTGGGCGAGATCGTAGCGGCCGAGATAGCTCACGGCGAGCTCGCGGAAGATGTAGTCGAGGATCGAGGTCGCCATCTTGATGTTGGCGTGGCCGACCACCGGACCGTTGGGTTCGAAGCGCGTGAAGGTGAACGCGTCGACGTACTCCTCCAGCGGGACGCCGTGCTGCAGCCCGAGCGAGACCGCGATGGCAAAGTTGTTCATCAGGCTGCGGAAGGCGGCGCCTTCCTTGTGCATGTCGATGAAGATCTCGCCAAGCGATTTGTCGTCGTACTCGCCGGTGCGCAAGTAGACTTTGTGCCCGCCGACGACCGCCTTTTGCGTGTAGCCGCCACGGCGATCCGGCATGCGCCGGCGCTTCGCGATGTAGCGGTACACGAGTCGCTCCGCGACGCGGACCGGCCCTTCGTACGCCGCTTGCGGCTGCTCGAGCTCTTCAGGGTCACCGACGTCGTAGCTTGCCGCGAGCGGCTGGGAGAGCTTCGAACCGTCGCGGTATAGCGCGACCGCCTTGACCATCCTCTCCCAGGAGTAGCGGTACGCTTCCTTGACATCGGCGATCGTCGCAGTTTGCGGCATATTTATCGTCTTCGAGATCGCACCGCAGATGAACGGCTGCGCCGCGGCCATCATGTCGACGTGGGCGAGCGGGCGGATGAATCGCGCGCCATGCTTGCCGCATGGCGTCGCGCAGTCGAACACCGGCAGGTGCTCTTCCTTGAGGAACGGCGCGCCCTCGAGCGTCATCCGCCCGCAGATCACGTCGGAGGCTTCCTCGATCTGCGATTGCGTGAAGCCGAGTGCATCGCGCAGGATCGAGTAGTTCCAGTCCGCGAGCTGCGCGTCGGTCATGCCGAGCTTCTCGCGGCAAAACTCTTCGCCCAGCACGTGCTGGTTAAAGACGAACCCGATCTCAAACGCGCCGAGCAACTGCGACTCGACCTTCGCGATCGTCGCATCGTCGAAGCCCTTGGCTTTGAGCGTCGCCTTGTTGATGTGCGGCGTCCCCTCGAGCGTGTTCGTCCCCTTGGCGAACGTCTCGATTGCAGCGATCTGCTCGTTGCTGTAACCCAGCCGCCGCAGTGCGGGTTCGACCGACTGATTGACGATCTTGAAGTGTCCGCCGCCCGCGAGCTTCTTGAACTTCACTAACGCGAAGTCTGGTTCAATTCCGGTCGTATCACAATCCATTTGGAGCCCGATGGTGCCGGTAGGAGCGATGCATCGTGACCTGCGCGTTCCGATAACCGGCGACCTCGCCGATCGCGAGCGCGTTGTCCCAAATCGAACGCGCCAATGCCCATGTCTCTTGCGTGAAGAGCGTCGGAGCATGCGTCGTCGGCTTGACGGTCAGTTCTTCGTACTCGTCATTCGGGACAGCGTACGCGGCGCGGCGATGATTGCGCAACACGCGACCCATGTGCTCGGCGTTGCGGTCGTATTTCGGGAACGGTCCGAATTCGCGAGCCATCTCCGCCGACGTCTTATAAGCGGCGCCGGTCATGAAGTGCCGAGATCGCCGCGCACCAACCGAAGCCTTCCTCCGAGTCATAAGGCAGGCCCATGCGCATCAGCAGCGTGCCCATGTTCGCGTAGCCGAGGCCGAGCGTGCGGAAGTCGTACGACTTCTGCGCGACGACCTTGCTCGGAAATTGCGCCATGAGGACGCTGATCTCGAGCGTGAACGTCCAGATGCGGCATGCCTCTGCGAATCGGCGCGGATCGAAATGTCCGGCGCTGTCGAGGAACTTGCACGAGGTTCAGTGACGCGAGATTGCAGTTGTGCGCAATCATGCCTTCGACGATGACCGAGCGAGTCGCGGGTTCGGTGACGTCGTAGACGACGGTCGAGCCGGCCGGCTCGATCGAGACGACCTTCGGCGAGCGCGGGTTCTTCAGCGCGCCCTTGAACTCGCGGCCGACGATCTCCTGAGCGCGGCGGTGCTTCGTCTCGGAGCACGGGAAGCCGACGAGTGCTAAGAACTTGCGAGCCTGCTGATTGTAGATATGCAGTTGGCCTTGCGGGTTCTTCCGGCCCTCGGGATGCGTCCAGGTGATCCGCGAGGTCACTCCGATGTCGGACAGCAGCAATTGCACGGAACGCAGCATCTCCGGCGAGGACGAAGCCAGCATCGCTTCGGGCTCGGTACCCGGACCTCGCAGGAGACATCCGTCGGCCGAGAAGAGGCCCTGGAGATACGCGATCTTGAGGTCGTCAGCGACCGTATGGATCGTCGTCGGGACGTCCTTCGTGATCGCTGTTCCCTGACGGAAGCCGTAGCGGTTCTCGAGGTATGCGACCAGCGACTGTTGTGACGTCGTGACCTGCATGACCCCGCTGCGCTGCGTCCCGATCGACGACAGCCGCGCGCTGCCGTCACCAGCTGCAGCTGCCTTGAGCTCGTTGAGTTGCTCGGTCATGGCGATCGCCGTGGCGCCTTCGTGCGGTCCGAACACGAGCGCCACGGTGTCCTTCGAGAAGACGCCGTCGCCGCTGAGCCAGCCCAGCATCTGCCAACGCTTGGCGTCGGGTTCAGGCGATGAGAACGAGATCGAGTTCCCGCTTTCGCGGATGGCGATCCTGTCGTTGCCCGGCACGAGTTGGTCGAGCCGTTTCCACTTGCCGTCGTCCGTTAGGAACCGATGGTCCCCCGTCGCGCGAACCTTGCGCCCGTCCTTGAGCGTCATCTGGTAGACGTCGCGCACGCCGACCTTCGTGACGAATGCCGGCCGATGCGACGTCAAGCGCCGATGGTCGTTCTCGCTGTGAATGTCCGACGTGACTACGACATGCTGCCCAGTCTGCTGCGCGAGATACAGCTCCTCGACAGTGCGCAAGCCCTGCGGCGTGCTAATCCGAGTCTCCGGCGCAAAACATGCCGTGTCGTCGAGGAACATATATTCGGAGCAGGGGTTGCTTGCTTCGATACGGCCGTCGGCTGGGCAGGTGTGCCATTCGTTGATCGTCGTGTCGAACTGGACGCCGGGATCGGCGCACTGCCACGCGGCGAGCGCGATCTTCTCCCAGAGGTCCGATGCGGGTACGACCTTGATCTTGCTGGTACCGCCGTCGCCGTATTTGGAGCGACGCGGAATGAGATCCCACGTTTGATCCGCGTCGAGTCGCGCGAAGAACTCGTTCGGGATGCGAACGGAGTTGTTGGAGTTCTGACCCGAGACCGTACCGTACGCCTTGGAATCCCAATTTGTGTCGTACGTCTCGATGAGCAGCTCTTTGTAACCCTGCTTCGCGTAGTCGAGCGCGTACTGGATGTTCGCTTGCGGGATGCCGAGGCTCAGCGCAGTGCGAATCGCCGTCTTGAGACCGGCATTGAGCGCCGGGTCGAGACGCGCCGAAGCCGGCAGCGATTCGTCGTTCGCCGCCTTCATGATGGCGTTGAGGTGTTTCTCGCACGTGATTGAGCCGGTGACGAGATCGGAGACCTTTTGCTCCTCCGTCACCTTCCACGTGATGAACTCTTCAATGTCCGGATGGTCGAGGTCAAGACAAACCATCTTGGCGGCGCGCCGCGTCGTGCCGCCCGATTTGATGGCGCCGGCCGCACGATCACCGACTTTCAAGAACGACATCAGGCCCGACGACGTACCGCCGCCGGACAGCTTCTCACCCTCGCCGCGGACGTGCGAGAAATTCGAACCAGTGTTATGAATCGCGACGAGCGCGTTCTCGCCGGCCAGGTAAGTGTTCGTGCGGCGCGTCGTGAGGTCGTTAAACGCGACGTCTTCCTCTACGTCGTCGACCGAGACCACGAACGCGACGCCCTCCGCGACGATACGGGCTCGCTCGACGTCGGCGTCGACGGCGCTTTCGGGCATGCGGCCGATCGCGGCGAGGAGCTTCTGCGGGTTCACGAGCCCTTCGTAGACGAGACGGCCGACGTGAAAGCGCTCGCCGCCGACGTCCGCGTGCAGCCACGAACCCTCGGCCCGCGGGAAGACGCGGTCGCCGATGCTCTCCGCCAGCGGCATGCAATAGCGCCGGAACCCGCGCTCGTCGTCGCGAGCGAGCGCGGTACGATGGCGCGGTGTTTCGAGCTGGGCCGTGAACCACCCACGTCGCTGCGACGGCGCCGAGCGCCGCACGACCGTCGCCATGTGAGAGCCGCCGTTCGACGTGACTCCACCGCCGATGCCGAGCAGTGACGCCATCGCGGCGACCTCTTCGATGAAGGGCCGGCACACGGACGTCGCGGTCGCCCGGCCGTCGGCGACCGTACCATCAGCGTCGACGAGTCCCGCTAGGAACGCCTCTTGAACTGCAGCGCCGGCGCGGCGGATGAAGGACGGGATGCTGAGCGTATACGTCCTCGTGCCCGGCTCGCTAACGGCCGCCGCAAAAAATGCTGTCGCCGTGGCGCGCGTGCAGGTCAGGCTAAGGCACTTCGTAGGCCGCGCCGGAGTTCCATCGGAACGAATCGCAGACTTCGCACCAAAGCGGGCGGCAAGGATACGCTGGACGCGCTGGAGCGGTTCGCGATCTTCGTCGTAAAACCGCAAGCGCAAGTCGTCGTAGAAGTACGTTCCGTACGAACGGCGATGCTCGCGCCGCCGCCGGCCCAGGCTGCCGTCACCGAGGAAGTACCCGGTGAGCCACGCGATATCGGCGTCGACGTCGACGTGGTGGATCTCGTTCGAGCGGAAGCGGGTCACGTTGTACGTGATGCGCTCCGGCGACGATGCTGCGTCGATGAGCCGGCGGACGTCCTGCGTCGGTCCCAGGACAGCATCGCCCGGTCGGAGCCCGTCGGCCCGGCGTTCCACGATCTCCTCACCGTTCCAGACCATGAAGGGGTGCCACGCCGAGACCGTCGCCCGCGCTCCGGTGTCGAAGCGCACGATGCGCTTATCCTCGCGTGCAACGTTGTATGTCCACACGCGATCGATCGCGTCCTCGACGATTCGGCCAGTAGCGCGATCGGTAGAGAACGTGCGCAAGCCAAGGTTCGCCACGTCGACATAGCGGCCCGACCCGTCGAAGTCGTGGACCGTTCGTCCCCGGCTTACCTCGCGAAACAGGTCGCCGATACGAACGAGCCCACGCCCAACAATGGGGACGAATGCTCGTTCGGAAACGCAGCCTGAACCGTACTTAAAAATGCGCGCTTCACGAACCCACAGGTCCATGATCCCGCCCTCGTTGACGAGATCGTCGCTTACGCTCTGGATGAAACAGTTGTGGACGACAACATTGTTGGTGAGAAATGTGTGGTTTTCGGTTTCAATGTCGTAAACGTCCAGCTCACCGATGCAATCGATCGATGTGATGATCTCATCGCGTACGCGCGCAACACTCCGACCCGGGAGCATCAACGCGTTTGCCAGCTTGCCCCGCTTCTCCGGAGAGACAAAGCCCACGAGTTTAGCAAACTTGCGTTCGCATCCCCCCAGGCTACAACGACATGGTAGTAGTCTTGACGATTGTCTCGGCTATCATGACCGACATTGATTCGGTTATAGATGCCGAGATTATTGAGCAGTTCGCTGACACCGCTTCGCGAGCAGTGGCGAGATGGTACCGAGCACGACATCGCTCGAACCGCGCTCTGAGCGGATACGGACACATCCGTCGGCCTGAAACAGCGCGCGCAGGTATGCCGCAACAACGTTCGCCCCGCCTGACCGTACAGCAGGCGGAACCTGCATTTCGAGCTTTCTATCGAGCAGGCCATAGCGTTCTACAAACGGGCGAAGATTCTCCCCATAATAGCGGAGTCGTCGGACATCGAGATCCGGGTCTTGGCTTAGAACGCGCCGCTCATGCGAATGAGCGTCCCCGAAAACAGTGTCTGCAACGCTTGCTACGAAAGCGCGCTCCGCGTCGTCAATGGTCATCGCTTCGACAGTAAGGCTGCGGTTCGTCCCGGTTTCGTACTGACCGACAAATCCGTCCGCCTGGAGCCACCCTGCAAGCGCCGCTTCCGCAAATGCGATCGTATCGCCGAGAGTCTCGATCGTCGTGTCAGTGCGTTGGGTCAAACGCATACCGGGCTTAAGCGCTTGCACCGAACGCCACGAACGCTTTCCCTTATGTTCCTCGCAGGCAAGGACGAGATGGTCGCCGGTGGCTTCGATCGCATTTCCGTTGGAGAGGCGCACGCGATAGACGCTCTTCACGCCGTTGTACGCGGTCGCTACGACGCGAGTAACACCGGTCGCGTCGTAGACCTGCAGGCCAACGAGGTTGTTTTCTACGATGGATCCGATTGCAATTGGGCCGTCAGGGCGTCGTGACCTTCGCATCGTACGGCAGACACGCATGGGGAGCCGGATGCTCGTACGCGGACGTCGACTCGCAGAGCTCGCCGGTCTTGGGATCGACGTAGTAGTGACCTTGCGCCGGACCGGAGATGCCGTACGCCCAGTGGAGGCCCGTATTGAACCATTGGGGCGAGTTAGGCGCACCGATCTGACGGGCGAGCATCGCGCACATCTCGTCGTAGTAGGCGCGGGCCTCGAACTCGGTGTCGAAGTAGCCGTGCTTGAATCCCCAGTAGGTCCAGCAGCCGGCCAAGCGGTTGAAGACCTGGCGCGCGTCGCTCTCGCCGACGAACTTCGCATCGGCCGCCGCCTCCGAGCGCCACAGCCACTCCGGGACGCCCTCCTCGGGGACCCGGACCGTCTTGTCGGGGACGCCGGCCTTGCGGAAGTACTTCTGGGCGAGGATGTCGGTCGCGACCTGGGACCACCCGGTCGGAATGGCGACGTCCTTGGCCTCGAAGACGACCTTGCCGTCGGGATTCACGATCCGCGAGGTGCGGGGCTCGAACTCGATGCCGGCATAGGGGTCGCCCGGGGCGGAGTAGGTGCGCGAGAACTTCATGGCGGGCTGGCGTCCTCTCGGTCGCGGTGGGAGCGGGTCGGGGACCATAAAGTATCGAACGTCTGTTCGATTTCGTCAATCCCCATCGCTGCCCGAGAGGCCCCAGACACCATATCTTGTGCCTCGGCCCGCCGGGCTGTACTAGATATTGTACCGCAGCCGAGTTCCCTTGTGAATGCCGGTGGACGACTTTTTCTTTTCCGGGGACAGCCGCAAGCGTCGCTGTGGGCCGGCGGCGAGCGGGGTGAGCTAGCTGTGGACGGAATCGGGGATAGCGTGGAGAGGTTCCGGCCCGATCATCACGCGGACACCCTGCCGGAGGTCTCGCTCGACCTCTTGGCGGCCGACGGGCATCCGCGGGATCGTCGTCGACCTCGACAACACGGTCTGCGCCTATCACCGGCCCGAGCTCGCGCCCGGGGTGGCGGAATGGGTGGCCGCGGCGCGGGCGCGCGGTTTCGCGCTGGTGCTGGTCTCCAACAACTTCAGCGAGCGGGTCGCTCTGGTCGGTGCGCAGCTCGGCATCCCGGTCGTGCCGAACGCCCTCAAGCCGCTGCCGTTCGCGTTTCTGCGCGCGCTGCGGCTGCTGGGGACGCCGCGCAGCGCGACGATCGTGATCGGCGACCAGCTGTTCACCGACGTCCTGGGCGCGAAGTTTCTCGGGCCTGCGCACGCTGCTCACCAAACCGCTGGTCGAGCACGATTTCCCGCTGACCCGCGTGCTGCGCTTTCTCGAGCGCACGATCGCGGGCCGCACCTGAGGTGGCCGGTCGCGGCGGTCGTCTTCGATCTCTACGGCACGATCCTGACGATCGAGTCGATGCGGACGCACGTCGAGGCCGCCGGAATCCCCGACGCCGGCGCGTTCGTGGCCGACTGGCGGCACAAGCAGCTCGAATACGCGTTTCTCGACCTCGCTCGCGAACGCGTATCGCGACTTCGACGAGCTGACCGCGCTCGCGCTCGATTTCACGTGCACGAAGCGCAAGGCGACGCTCGACGCGGCACGCGCGCGCGCGACTCGTCGCCGCCTGGCAGACGATGCCCGCCTACGACGACGTCGCGCCGGCGCTGCACGCGCTCGCCGCGCGCGGCATTCCGACGCGCCGTGCTCACCAACGGCACGCCGGCTGTCGGCGCGCTCGGCGCTGCAGCGCCGCCGGCATCCTCGCCGTGCTCGCCGACGTGTTGTCGGTCGACGCGGTGCGCGCGTTCAAGCCCGATCCGCGCGTCTACGCGCTCGCCACCGCGCGCTTCGGCTGCGCGCCGGGCGAGATCGTCTTCGTGTCGTCCAACCCATGGGACGCCTGGGGCGCGGCGAGCTTCGGTTTCCGCGTCGCCTGGTGCAACCGGCCGGGCCAGGCGCCCGAGGCGCTCGCGCCGGCGCCGCGGACCGAGCTGCGCGGCCTGCACGAGCTGGCCGCCTTCGTGTGAGCGCGCCCGGCGGCGGGTACCACTCGGTGGACGATACACGGCCGGCGAGGAGAGCGCGTTGAACGAAGATGCGGACGCCAGCAAGGGCGACATCGGGCGCAGCACCGACGAACCCGCGCTGACGCAGCGCAACTCCGAGACGATCCGCGCTGAGGAGACCCTCGCCGGCGACGAGCTTCCCGACGAGCCGGCCACGCCGGCGTACGGCAAGCGTGGCGGCAGGGCCGACGCGACGGAAGAAGGCGGCGACGGCACGGACACGTAGCTCGTCGCCCGGCGAGCGGTCACGCCGCGGACGCGGGCGCGGAGAACCGGCCCGGTTTCGCGTATCGTAAGGCGGTGACCACGCCCGCCCGCCCCGAGCTCCCGAAAACCTACGATCCCGCCGAAGTCGAGCCGCGTCTGTACGCGCGCTCGCTGGCGAGCGGCGTCTTCCACGAAGAGCCCGATCCGGCGCGGCCGCCGTTCATCATCTCGATGCCGCCGCCGAACATCACCGGCCGCGCGCACCTCGGCACCGGCTCGACGTTCACGCCGCAAGACGTGCTGACGCGCTACCACCGGATGCTGGGCGAGAACGCCGACTGGCTGCCGGGCCAAGATCACGCCGCGATCGCGACCGAGGCCGTGCTCGTGCGCGAGATCGCCAAGGAAGGCCTCACGCGCGACGGGCTCGGCCGCGAGAAGTTCTTGGCGCGCGCATGGGAGTGGCGCGAGCAGTACGGCGGCGCGATCGACGAGGCGTTCCGTCATCTCGGGTTCGGCCCCGACTGGCAGCGCGAGCGCTTCACGCTCGACCCGGGCCTCTCGGCCGCCGTGATCAAGGTGTTCGTCGATCTCTACGAAGACGGTCTGATCTACCGCGGCACGCGGCTCGTCAACTGGGATCCGGTGTCGCAGTCGACGCTGTCCGACGCCGAGGTCGACGACGAAGAGCGCGATACGTTTCTGTGGCACATTCGCTATCGCGCCGAGGACGGAGGTGACGGCCTCGTCATCGCGACGACCCGTCCCGAGACGTATCTCGCCGACGTCGCGGTCGCCGTACATCCGAACGACGAGCGCTACGCGCACCTGATCGGCAAGCACGTCGTGCTGCCGATCGTCGACCGCGCGATTCCGGTCATCGCCGACGACGCCGTCGATCCGGCGTTCGGTACCGGCGCGGTGAAGGTGACGCCCGCGCACGATCAGACCGACTACGAGATCGGCCGGCGCCACGATCTGCCGATGCCGACCGTCATCGACTTCGACGGACGCGTCACCGCGCCGCTGTGGCGCTACGAAGAGACGCCCGAGCGCCGTGCGCCGATCGATGCGCAGGCCGCGAACATGACGCCGTACGCCGGGCTCGATCGCTTCGAAGCGCGCACGCGCATCGTCGACGACCTGCGCGCGCGCGGTGCGCTCGTCGAGGCGAAGCCGTACCGCACGCACGCTCCCGCTGAGCTCGCGAACCGGCGCGGTGATCGAGCCGCTGCTCTCGCTGCAGTGGTGGGTCACGACGCAGCCGCTCGCGGCGCCGGCGCTGGCCGCGTACCGCGACGGCCGCATCAGGTTCGTCCCCGAGCGCTTCGGGCGCACCTACGCGGCGATGCTCGAGAACATCCGCGACTGGAACATCTCGCGCCAGGTGTGGTGGGGCCATCAGCTGCCGGTGTGGTACACGCCGGACGACGACGTGATCGTCGCGCACTCCGAGGACGAGGCCAAACGCCTCGCGCGCGAACGTCACGGCACGGACGACTTGCGCCGCGATCCCGACACGCTCGACACCTGGTTCTCGTCAGGGCTGTGGCCGTTCTCGATCCTGGGCTGGCCCGAGCGCACGCCCGAGCTCGAGCACTGGTACCCCAACAAGGTCATGGTCACCAGCCGCGACATCATCTTCCTGTGGGTCGCGCGGATGGTGATGCTCGGTCTGCGCTTCGCCGGCGACATCCCCTTCTCGACGGTCTTCATCACGCCGCTGGTGTTCGATCTGCACGGCCGCAAGATGTCCAAGTCGCTCGACAACGCGATCGACCCGATGACCGACCTCGTGCCGAAGTACGGCGCCGACGGGACGCGCTTCGGCATCCTGCGCCAGATGCGCTTGGAATCGCAGGAGCTGCGGTTCGACGAACGCTACTGCGACGAGGCCAAGCGGTTCGCGACGAAGCTCTGGAACGCGCTGCGCTACACCTGCGCGCTGCCGGAGGGATTGCCCGGCGCCGCGGTGCTGCCGGCGGCGGAGCAGCTCACGCTCGCCGACAAGTGGATCCTCACCGAGCTGCGGGAATGCGCCGAGACGGTCACCCGCGCGTATGACGGGTTCGCGTTCGGCGTCGCGGCCGACGCGCTGCTGCAGTTCGGCTGGTACACGCTGTGCGACTGGTACGTCGAGGCGACGAAATCGGCCGGTCAGCAGCAGACGCGCGCCGCGGTGCTCTCGTTCGTCCTCAACGCGTTCGTGCGGGCGATGCACCCGATCGCGCCGTTCGTGACCGAGGAGATCTGGCTGGCGCTCCCGCACGACGGCGCGACGATCGTCACCGCGTCGTGGCCCGACGCCGCCGAGATCCCGTCGTTTCCGGCCGAGGCCGAGCTGTTTCGCAGCGTGATCGAGAAGGTCGAGCAGCTGCGCAACGCGCGTTCGGAATGGGGGATCGCGCCCAAGGACTGGATGCGGGTCGAGATCCCGGCCGAGCTCGAGCGCGAGACGGGGATCGTCGAGGCGATCGCGACCCTCGCGCGCGCCGAAGTCGCGACGTACGACGGCGGCGACGGAACGCTGCGCAACCGCATCCTGGCCGTGCGCGGCGTCGCCGATGGGCCGAAGCTGCGCGAGCGCTACACGCGCGAGATCGGCCGGCTGGAGTCCGAGGTCGCGCGGTCGGAGAAGAAGCTGGCCAACGCGTCGTTCGTCGCCAAGGCCTCGCGCGAAGTCGTCGACGCCGAGCGCACGAAGCTCGCCGAGTACCGCCGCGAGCTCGAGCGCAGCCGCGTGGCGCTTGAGGGGCTGCGCTGAACGCCGTCAGCTCGATGCGAGGGTGATGCTTGCTTACGAGGGCGTAGCCGCCGCAGCCGCGGCCGACGCCCGGTGCCGGCGGCCGAGGTTCAAGAACGGCAACTCGATGTAACGCCGCGAGAAAGCGGCCAGCGCGTACGCCGTGACGATCACCACCACGGCGCGCATAAGGTTGCCCTGCAGCGCGCCGAGCTGGGCGACTTGGGGCAGGCCGCGCGCGTAGGTGTCGTACGCGTCGATCAGCGGGACATGGATCAGGTACAGGCAGTAGCTGAAATCGGCGGTGATCACCAGGAAAGGCAGGCGCAACGCCGCGAACGCCGGCGCGCCCGGCCCTGAGAGCGCCAGCGCCATCACCGCGGCGCAGACGCAGAGCACCTGCGGAATGCGCAGCGAGTTGCCGACGACATGGCCCGGCACGACGCGTTCGAGGACGAGCTCGACGACCGTCAGCGCCGCGGCGATCCCGACGAGCGCCAGAGCGAGCCGCCGGTCGTTGCGCGGGCCGTGCAGTGCCGACGTGAACCACAGCGCCAGCAGCGCGCCGAACGCCAGCCCGTCGCAGCGCTCCCACGTCACTTCCAGCGTTCCGACCGGGAACAGCCGCACGATGGGCTCGGCAACGGCCACCAGGAGCAGAATCGCGACGAGCGCGCGGCGGGGGAGCAGCAGCACGAGAACGGGCCAGATCAGATAGAACTGTTCTTCGACCGCAAGCGACCACAGCGGTCCGCCGCCGTTGGGGACCGCGACGTGCGCCAACACCGCGTAGTTGGCGATGAAGAACAGGGAGTAGACGAAATACGTCGCCCCGGTCAGCTTCACGTACGCCGCGAGCATGATCGCAACCATCAGGAAGTACAGCGGCCAGATGCGCAGTGCACGCCGCAGGTAGAAGCCGCCGAAGTACCGGCGCGCGCCGAATTGCTTGGTCCCCAGCAAGATGCTCGTGATCAGGAAACCGGAGAGCAGAAAGAAGAGATCGACGCCCAGCCAGCCGTGATTGACGATGGTCTCGAGCTTCGGCGGCAACCCGCTGGGAAGGTGCTGCAGACTCGGCGTCGTGACCAGCAGGTGGCCCAGCATAACGGCCAGGATCGCGAGCGCACGCAGACCGTCGAGCTCGAAGATGCGGCTCGACCTCGAGCCCGGTGCGACCTGCTCGACGACGGTGGCGGATTCCATTCTCCCCGACCGTTCCGACGCGGCGCAGTTCGCTCCTGGCTACGTGACGACCAACAGCGAACCGGGGAAGTCGAGCGTCACGGCGCGCTTGACGAACAGCGAGTCGCCGACGACGATCGCGATCGCGCTCGCCGGAGAATGCACGCGCGCGTCGGCGACGTACACGATCGGGTGCGCACCCAGCAGCGTCGCGCCCAGCCGCAGCGAGCCGACGCGGCCCGGACCGAGCTGCGCTTGCGCGTACGTGTAAAGCGGCGCGCGCTGCTCGTTGTCGATCGCGAGGTCGGGCAGCTTGCGCGCGAACACGATCGCGTTTTTCGTCGTCATGGTGTCGAACTGCGCGACGGCCGGAAATCCATCGACGGTCAGGCCGTCGAAGGTGATCAGCGGCGGCGCGTCGCCGTCGTGCAGCCAGGTGATCGGCGCCGACTCACCGTCGGGAAGCGCGTCGGGAAAGGTCAATCGGCCGCCGCCGTAGTCGATGGTGACCGCGCGGTCCCGAAAGGCCCCGTAGCCCAGCGCGCCGTCGAGCGTGACGCCGGCCGCGCGCGAGAGCTCGCCGACGTCGCCCGTGACGGCGCGGTGATCGTGCAGCACCGCGCCTCCGACCGAGATGCCGGTGAGCGTCACCTGCGCGCCCGCGACGAGACCGCCCTGCGGCGCGATCTCCGCGGCGACCGCCGGCGAGATCGTCGAAAAGGGCGTGCCCGTGTCGATCGCGAGGCGCAGGACGCGCGAGCCGCGCCGCGCGCGGACGACCGGAATGCCCGTGCGGCCGTTCAAATCGGCGATCGCGGGCGCCGGCCGCGCGGGCCGGGCGATCGCGGCCGCGGCGAACGAGCAGGTTGCCGCGCAAAACGTCGAGCGTCGCATGGAGGCGGCTTCGACGGCGGACGCGACGGTTCAGCGGCCGCACGGGCACATCGCTCGGTCGCTTAGGCCGCCCGAACGATCGAGTACGAGGCGAACACGGCGGGCACGCGCGAATAACAGCCGAGGGGTTCCCTATTCCCCAGCGAGTGCCGAGGCTCAAGTGCTAGGACCAATACGTGGTTCGACCTGACCCCCAGCCGCCGCGCGGCCGCCGCCGGCTACGGTTCGACGGCGCGGTGACGATGGGCGTCGTCTACTATTTGCTCATCCTCGGGATGATCGTGCTTGCGTCCGCGGACCGGTATCGCTTTTTCTATGGCAACTTCTAACGTTTCGCGTCGCGCGCCGGCCGCCGGCATGTGGATCAGCGTTTCGGTCACGCTGCTGCTGCTCGTCCTCACCGATCTGGCGCTGGCGGCCTGGCACAACTGGCCCGAGCGGCTTCCCGAGCACTTCTCGAGCAGCTACCTGCAGCGCTACGCGACGCGGTCCGCGCTGGGTTCGAGCTTGATCGTGCTGGGTGACTCCGAACTGTGGGGCTACGGGGTGCCGGCTCCGGACTCGCCGGTCGCGCTGGTCGCTCGCGGCCTGTCCGGTACGCGCGTCGCGAACCTTGCCTACGAAGCCCAGACGCCGATCAACGCCGACTTCGTGCTGCGCTTTCTCTTGTCGCGCGGCATCCGTCCGCGCGCGGTGCTGGTCGAAGTGAACCCGGCCGCCTTCAACCAGACCGCGGTCGCCTACGACACGCTCAACGCGACGGTCGCCGAGCTCACCGTTCCCGGCCTGGTCGAGCCGTTCGACCGCGGCAAGCTCGACCACACGGTGATGCAGCGACCGTCGGCGGCCGACGCGCTCGATCGCTTCGTCGCCGACCACTGGCTGCTGTACGCGTCACGCGTCGACGTTCACCAAGCGTTGTTCGGCGACGCGGACCTGGCCAGCGCGATTCACCGGCGCGTCGAGCCGTTGCTGCAGCCGGCCAAGCACTCGAGCGGCGCCGCCTACGCCGCGACCTACGATCTCACGCCGCTCGACGCGGACAACGTCTCGTACGCGTACGCCGAGCACCTGTTCCGGACGCTGGCCGACCGCAACATTCCCGGGATCGTCGTGCTGCCGCCGGTGAATCATGCCCTCCTGCACGCATACATCGACAACGCGGCCTATGCCGCCAACCTCCGGCGCGTCGTCCGTCTCGCGACGGCGTACCATCTGACCGTGCTGAACTGTGACGGCTTGCTCGACGGGCGTTACTTCCTCGACAACACGCACGTGAACCGCGCCGGCGCCGCGCGGTTCGCCCGGGCGCTCGGCTCCGCGCATAGCCCACGTGCTCGATGTTCTTTAACACCTGGCTGTTCGGCGCGTTCGCGGTCGTGATCGTCGCGCTCTATGCCGTCGCGCCGGCCCGTTTTCGCGCCTACGTGCTCATGCTCGCCGGTCTCGCCTTCTACGCGAACGCCGGGCCGCTCAACCTGCTGGTCATCCTGGCCGCGACGTTCGCCACCTACGGCTGCGCGCGGCTGGTGCAGTCAACCGCCGCGCAATCGCGGCGATTCGTCCTTGCCGGCGTCGCGGTCGCGGCACTGGTGCTGCTGCTGTGCTATTTCAAGTACGCGCGCTGGCTGAGCGCGGCGTTCGCGGCGCTCCTGCCGGATTGGCACGTGCCGGTCTTCGGCCCGCTGATCCCGCCGCTGGCGATCTCGTTCTTCACCTTCGAGTTCATCCATTTCATCATCGAGGTGCGGGCCGGGCGGATCAAGGAGTTCAGCCTCAAACAGTTCTTGGTCTTCGCGCTGTTCTTTCCGACGATGGTCGCCGGCCCGATCAAGCGCTATCGCACCTTCGCACCCCAGATCGATGACCTGCGCATGGCGCGCGGGGCTGAGCTGCACGCCGCGCTGTACCGGATTCTGTTGGGTTTGTTCAAGAAGATCGCGATCGCCGATCCGGCCACCCTCTTCGCGCTGCCGATCTTTCATCCCGATCCGTCGTACACCGTGGCACCTACCTGCTCGCGATGGTCGCCGGCAGCGTCAAAGTCTACTACGATCTGGGCGGCTACTCCGATATGGCGATCGGTTTCGGAATGCTGTTCGGCGTGCGGGTGCCGGAGAATTTCGCACGACCGTACCTGGCGACCAACGTGCTCGACTTTCTGGCAGCGCTGGCACATGTCGCTCACCTCGTGGGTGCGCGACTACGTCTTCGTCCCGCTCGCCACGCAGTGGCGCGGTGGCCGTACGGCGCGCGTCGCGGGCGTCCGGCTCTCGGTCCTGGTCTGCATGCTCGCCGTCATGGTCGTGATCGGCGTCTGGCACGGCGCGGGCTGGCAGTTTGTGATCTGGGGTCTGTGGAACGGCGCGTGCATGGCGGTGTTCCAGCTCTGGCGCGGCGGCGTTTCGCGGCGGGTGGCGTGGCTGCGCACGCCGTCGCCCCTGCTGAGCGTCCTGTCGGCGGGGCTCACCTATGCGAGCTTCACGTTCGGCCTGGGTTGGATCGCAGCGCCGACGACGGCCGACGCGCTGAGCATCTATCGGACGTTCTTTTGACGGCGTCGATCGTCGAGGCGCTCGCGCTCGCGCGGGCGTTCGCGCTCGTGCTCGGCACGAGCGCCGGCGGCGCGATGCCGCCCGACCTCAGCGGATATCCGAACCCGCGCGTCGTCCTCTCGCAGGATGCGTCGAGTGCCGTCCTGTGGTGGGACGCGACGCCGTGGGTGGAGCGACTCATCAGCGAGAACGCGCCGCGCGACGTCGCGCTCAAGGCGCTCGAGGTCGAGGCGGTCAAGCTGTTCGTGACGCGGGCGCCGTCGCTGCCCATCCCGGCCAGCCGCCTCCGAATCGTCGTCGTCTTCGCCAAGAGCGGGATGGTGACGGGGCCGTACCGCACGAACGCGAGCGAAGGCGTTCGAACGCTCCTCGTCGCCGAGGGCAGCGTTCGACCCGGGAATGACCTTTGCCCCGAGCTGGGAGGCCGACGCGAAACGCGGCGTCTTCCCCGCCGGCGTCACCGTCACGCCGTCCGTGGACCTGCCGCAGATGCCGAGCCGAGGCGACGGTGCGCAGTAGCCTGCTTCGCAGCGGCCGATCGCTGCTGTTGGCCGGGCTGGCGGTGACGGCGCTGGCGAGCCCGGTCTCGCCGGCCCCGCTGCGCAGCATAGCCGAGGTGAGCACGGTGAGCGGAACCGGGGACGTCGGTTTCACCGACGGCACGCGCGGCACGTTCGTGATGCCCACCGGCGTCGCATACGACGCCGCCGGCGACATCTATGTCTCCGACGGTGCGGCGCAGCGCATTCGCCGCGTCGACCGGGACGGCACGATTCGCACGATCGCGGGCGGCGGTGCGCTCGACCCCAGCGGTTTCTGGGTGAAGGGCGGCTATGCGGACGGTAGCGGCAGTGCGGCGCGTTTTAACCGGCCGGCCGGGATCGCGATTCGCAGCGACGGCACCATCTACGTCGCGGATACGCTGAACCATTGCATTCGGCGCATCGACGCGCAAGGCGACGGTCACGACGTACGCCGGTTCGCCGGTGCGTCCCGGACACGTTGACGGTTCGCTCGCGGCCGCGCGTTTCGGATTGCCGACCGGTCTCGCCGTCGATCGCCACGACGTCCTCTACGTCGCCGACTACACCGGCATTCGCACGATCGATCCGGCCGGAAACGTGGCGACGATCCCGTCGCTGGGGATCGACCCCTACGCGGTCGCGGTGTTCGACGGGCCGGTCGGCGTCACGGTGTACGCCGGCGACCAGGAGGGGATCGTCGCGCGCCGCCCCGGGCGCCCCCCGAGCGAGGACCGCGGCTACGCATGGGACGGCGTCGCCAACGCGCGGCGGCCCTTCGCGACGAGCGGGCAGCAGCCGCTGGGGATCCCCGCGTTTCTGGCGGCGATCGACGACACCAAAGTGGCGTACACCGAGCTGCGCTCGAACACGGTGCGCACCCTCGAGACCATCTCGGGACAAGTCGAGATCGTCGCCGGGCATCCCAACGATGACGGCTCGGGCGACTCCGGCGGATTCGCCGACGGCCCGGGCCCGTCGGCGGCGTTCTTCACCCCGCTCGGGATCGCGCGCTCGTCCGACGGCGGCCTCCTGGTTGCCGACGGCGGCAACCGGCGTTTGCGCAAGCTCTCACCGACCGATCGCGCCGACCCGTGGGGGTATCTCGACGTCGCCTTCCCGGGCGTTGAAGAGCATCCCGACCCGACGGAATACCGGATCGCGTACGTCGGCAACTCGTACATCTACGACGTGACGGACTGGCCGACGTCGATCGAAGGGACTCCTTGCCGACCAGCTGTCGTCCGACGCGAGCCTGGCCGCGACCGGCAAGCATCCGGTGGTCGTCCCGATCGTCGAGCTGGCGAACAAGCAGATCGAGAACTTCGCGGACCTGTGCGTGCAGACCGGCTTCTACGATCTCGTGATTCTCAATTGGAATCTCGGCAACGTGTACGCGACGTACGAGAACGAGCACCGCACGCCCGATCTTTCGGCCCCGGACTGGCCCGACGAGCTCACCCACATGCTCGCCGACGTGAACCGCAAGCTCGGCGCGAAGCACATCGGCTTCGTCGTCGTCATCCATCCCGTTCCGTCCTCGTTCTCACCCAATGAGGCAACCTGGTACCCGATCGCCAAGCAGTTCGCGCCGCCCTACGTGATGGCGCCCGACGCGACGTCCGCGCGCCGGTTCGTGACCGCGGTGGAGCGGTCCGGCGTCCCGATCGTGGACGTTCATCCGGCGTTCGCCGCCGAAGAACGCGCCGCGAACCACGTCCCGCTGTTCGGTACGTCCGACTTCCACTTCACCCCGCGCGCACGCGCGATCATCGCCGGCGCCCTCGCGGCGCGTCTGCGCGAGATGGCCCCATGGCAACCCCGCGCGGCCGCGCTGAACACCCCGAAATAGCGGCTGCCGCTCGCCGAAACCGCGGCATCGATCGGACCGGTTCCGGGCCTCATGCACGTCACGCGAGAGCGCCTCGTTCGATGGGAGGACCCGCTTGCGTCGGCGGATGCTCTGCGCGAGCTGTCGGGCCTTGATGCCATTCGTGCGGTCCGTGACGGCCTCGTTCCGCCGCCGCCGATCGCGAACCTGATCGGCTTCACGATCGTCGAAGCCGACGAAGGCAGGGTCGTGTTCGAGGGCTACCCCGGCGAAGAGCACTACAACCCGATCGGCGTCGTGCACGGCGGTTTCGCGCTCGCGCTGTTCGACTCGGCGATGGGCTGCGCGATCCACACGACGTTGCCGCGCGGGGTTGGCTACACGACCACCGACGTGCAGGTGCGGTTCGTTCGCGCGATCACCAAGGACAGCGGACCCGTGCGCTGCGAGGCGACCGCGGTTCACGTCGGCCGCTCGACGGCGATCGCCGAGGCGAAGCTGCGCGACGGGGATGGCCGCATCCTCGGCACCGGCACGACCGCCTGCGCGGTCTTTCGTCCCATGCCGGGCTGACCGAGGAACCGGGCTCGGCGCGGAGGCGAAGACGTGGCGGGGCGACGAACGTTCGCTCGATGCAGACGGCGGTCACGAGACGACGCGTCCTCATGTCGTCCGACGAGATCGAGCGGGCGATCGCGCGCATGGCCCATCAGATCGTCGAGCCGGAAGACGTGCAGGACGGCCTCCTGCTGATCGGCATTCGGCGGGGCGGCGAGGCGGTCGCCCGGCGTTTGGCGTCCAGGATCGGCGAGATCCGAGGCGCGCTGCCCAACTTGGGCTTTTTGAACATCAACCTCTACCGCGACGACGACGTCGCACGCGAGCTGCCCGAGTCCGAGATTCGCAGCACCATCACCGGGCAGACGGTCGTGCTGGTCGACGACGTGCTCTACACCGGGCGCACCGTGCGGGCCGCGCTCGACGCGGTGACCGATCTGGGCCGGCCGCGCGCGATTCGCTTGGCGGTGCTGGTCGACCGCGGTTTGCGCGAGCTGCCGATACAAGCCGACTACGTCGGCAAGACGATCCCGACCAGCCGGCGCGAGCACATCGACGTCGCGGTCGCCGCGCAGCGCGCGGACGCCGATGCGGTCACCGTCTCCGACGCCGACCGTGCCGGCGCGTAGCCTGCTCGACGTCGACGACCTGACCCCTGCCGAGCTCGTCGCCGTGCTCGACCGCGCGGTCGCCTTTCGCGACGCCTTGCCGCCGCGCGACCTGCTGGCCGGCGTCCCGGTGCTCAACCTGTTCTTCGAAGCCTCGACGCGAACCGCGACGTCCTTCACCTTGGCCGAGCAGCGCGTCGGGGCCGACGTGATCTCGTTCGCGCCCGGCGCCTCGAGTTGGGCAAAGGCGAGACGATCGCCGACACGGCGCTCACGCTGTACGGTATCGGCGTTCGCGTGATCGTGGTGCGCCATGCGGAGTCGGGTTTCGCGCGCCGGCTGGCCGACGCGTTCGAAGGACACGTGATCAACGCGGGCGACGGAACGCACGCGCACCCCACCCAGGCGCTGCTCGACCTCATGACGCTGCGCCAAGAGTTCGACCGCTTCGAAGGCTTGCGGGTCGCGATCGTCGGCGACATCCTGCACTCGCGGGTGGCGCGCTCCAACATCGTCGGGATGCGAGCGCTGGGCATCGACGTGACGCTGGTCGGCCCGTCCGACGCTGCTGCCGCGCGAGTTCGCCGCCGGCGGCGTGCGCATCGAGCGCGACTTCGATGCGGTGCTGCCGCACGTCGACGCCGTCATGATGCTGCGCATCCAGCGCGAACGGATCAGCGGCGGATTGCTGGCGTCGCTCGACGACTACACGCAGCGCTACCAGCTCAACCGCGACCGCCTGCGATCGCTCAGCGGCTCCGCGACGATCCTGCACCCCGGGCCGTACAACCGCGGCGTCGAGCTGACCGACGACGTCCTGGACGATCCGCGCTCGCGCTACGTGGCGCAAGTGCACAACGGCGTGTTCGTGCGCATGGCCGTGCTGGATCTGCTCGTCAACGGAGCGCCGGTGGCGGCGTGAGGACGCTGGTTCGCGGCGGCCGGCTGATCGATCCGCTGCAAGGGATCGACGCCGTGCGGGACGTGCTGATCGAGAACGGCTTCGTCAGCGCGATCGGCGAGCATCTCGACGCGGCGGATGCGCGCGTCGTCGAAGCCGGCGGCGCGATCGTGGCGCCGGGCTTCATCGACATGCACGTGCACCTGCGCGAGCCGGGCCAGACGCACAAGGAGACGATCGCGAGCGGAACCGCGGCGGCCGTCGCCGGCGGTTTCACCGCGGTCGCGTGCATGCCCAACACCGAGCCGGCGCTCGACTCCGCCGCGATCGTCAGCGAGGTCACGCGGCGCGCCGACGCCGCCGGCTTGGCGCGCGTGTACCCGATCGGCGCGCTCACCCGCGGCCGCGCCGGGCTCGAGCTCGCGCCGTACCATCTGCTCGCCGACGCCGGCTGCGTCGCGTTCAGCGACGACGGCGCGACGCCGCGCGACGCGCGCCTGCTGCGCAACGCGGCGCGCTACGCGGCCGACCTGCCGTGCGCGTTCATCTCGCACTGCGAGGACCCCGACCTCAAGGGCGACGCGGTGATGAACGAAGGCGAGGCGTCGATGCGGCTCGGGCTCGACGGTGCGCCGGGCTTGGCCGAGGACGTGATCGTGGCCCGCGATCTGCTGATCGCCGCCGACACCGGCAAGAACTGGCACATCGCCCACGTGACGACCGCGACGTCGCTGGATCTCATTCGCTGGGCCCGCACGCGCGGCGTGCGCGTGTCGTGCGAGGTGACGCCGCACCACCTGGCGTTTCTCGACGACCGCTTCGACGGCTACCGCGCCGACGCGAAGGTGAACCCGCCGCTGCGCGGTGCGCACGATCGCGACGCGCTGCGCGCGGCGGTCCTCGACGGTACGGTCGATGCCCTCGCGACCGATCACGCGCCGCACGGCGCCGACGAGAAGGCGCAGTTGCTCTCCGTCGCGCCGGTCGGCTTCAGCGGTCTCGAGATCGCATTGGGCGCCTATGCGCTCGCGCTGCCCGAGCTGTCCCTCGCGCGTTTCGTCGAGCTGCTCGCGATCAACCCCGCGCGCATCCTGGGCGTCCCGGGCGGAACGCTCGCGCTCGGCACGCCCGGCGACGTCTCGGTGTTCGCCGATCGTCCGTGGACCGTTGACGCGCGGCTGTTTCGTTCGAAGGGGAAGAACACGCCGTTCGACGGGCTCGTGCTGCCGCGCCGTGCGCTTGCGACGATCGTCGACGGCGCGGTCGTCTTCGAGCACGGGCGCGTCCTGCCGCGCGAGGAAGTCAGCGCGTGACCAACCCCGCGGCGCTGCTGCTGGCCGACGGCACGCGCTTCGATGGCGAGGGATTGAACGCGACCGGGATCGCGCTGGGTGAAGCGGTGTTCTACACCGGCATGACCGGCTACGAAGAAGCGCTCACCGACCCGTCGTACGCCGGCCAGATCCTGACCTTCACCTACCCGCTCATCGGCAACTACGGCGTGAGCGGCGCCGTCTCGCAGCATCCGCACGCGTGCGTCGCCGGCGCCGTGATCAAGCGGTTGGCGCGACATCCGTCGCACTTCGCATCGCAACAGGACCTCGGCTCGTGGCTCGACGGGCAGGGCGTTCGCACGATCGTCGGGATCGACACGCGCGCTTTGACGATCGCGTTGCGCGAGCACGGGACGATCGCGGCGGCGCTCGCCGTGGGCGACGCCGCGATCGCGCAAATCGAATCGACGCTCGCGCGGTACGTGCGCGAAGCGACCACCCGGGGCCTGGTGGCGTCGGTCGCCGACGCGTACCGGGCGGGCGAAACGATCGGGTCGGGCCGCAAGCACGTCGTCCTGGTCGACTGCGGGGTGAAGCGCAACATCATTCGCGACCTCACCGCGCTCGACTCCCGCGTGACCGTGCTGCCGTACGGCGCCTCGCGCGACGAGATCCTGGCTCGCCACCCCGACGCGGTCGTCGTTTCACCCGGGCCGGGCGATCCGCGCGATCTCGACGCCACCGTCGAGATGCTGCGCGGACTGATCGGCCGGACGCCGGTGTTCGGCGTGTGTCTGGGGCACCAGCTCTTGGCGCTGGCATGCGGCGCACAGACCTACAAGCTGCCGTACGGCCACCGCGGTGGAAACCAGCCGGTGAAGGACCTCGTTCACGATGAGGTTTTGGTGACCGCGCACAATCACGGCTACGCCGTGCGGGGCGAAACGCTGCCGCCCGAGCTCGAGGCGACGATGGTCAACCTCAACGACGGCACGAACGAAGGCTTCCGCCATCGCGCGCTGACGGTCGAGGCCGTGCAGTTCCACCCCGAAGCGTCGCCCGGCCCGTTCGACGCGCGCAACCTCTTCGCGCGATGGCTCGAGCGCGTCGGGGACTAGCGGCGCTCGCCCTGGGCGCGGCATGGCTGGCGGTCGCCGTACCGGCCGGCGCCCAAGGCCTGCGCAGGCTGCAGGTGGAGGCCCTCTCGATGCGCGCCGATCGCACCCAGGTGACCGTCGGCGAGGTCTTTCACTTGGCGATCCACGCGCGCGTCCGCGAGCACGTGGCCGCGCTCGACGAGCTGGTCGTCCCCAACCTCGGGACGATGCAGCTCGAAGGCGACGAACGGCGCGTCAGCGGAACGGGATCGGGCACGGACGTCACCGAGACGCTCACCCTCGAGCCGACGGCATCGGGATCGTACACGTTCAGCGCCGCCTATCTCGACGCGATCGACGCGCGAACGGGGAAGCCGACGCGTTTCTCGGCCAACCCGGTGCGGATCGTCGTCGTCGATGCGCCCGGGCTGCTGTCGTCGAGCTCGTCGCCATACCGGCGCGTCGTCGCCGAAGCGGCGCTCCTCGGTGCGGCGTTCGTCATGGTCGCGCTGGTGGGCGCCTTGCTCTGGCGGTCGCGGCGGCGTCCCCCGGCGCCGCCGCCGGCACCCGCCGTCGTGCTTGCCCCGGCCGCACCGCCGCCCCCGCGCACTCCACGTGACGAGGTCGCCCAGGCGCTGAACGCATACCGCAGCGCGCCGGCGAACGGCACGTTGCTGCGTTTGCGCCGCGCGCTGTTCGTGGCGGCCAACACGAACCCCGGCGCGACATTGCGCGACGCGCTGGCCGCGACTCAGGACCCCGCGCTGCGCGTGGCGCTCGGCGCGGCCGAACGGACGGCCTTCGGCCCGGCGTATCTGCGCGACGCCGCGTCGGTCGAGCTGATCGAGGCCGCCCGGGCGTGGCTGGGATGAGCCGCCCGCGCGACGTTCTCGACGCCTTGCACGCGACGATCGTCGGCCAGGCCGAGGTCGTCGAGTCGCTGGTCCTCACCCTCATCGCGGGCGGTCACGTGCTGCTCGAAGGCGCGCCCGGCGTCGCCAAGACGCTGGCCTGCCGCGTGCTCGCGGCGGCGGTCGGCGGCGTCTTTCGACGGGTGCAGTTCACGCCCGACCTATTGCCGTCGGACATCGTCGGAACGCGCATCTTCGATCAGCGCTCGGGCGAGTTCGCCACCGTACTGGGTCCGCTCTTCGCCAACGTCGTGCTCGCCGACGAGATCAACCGCGCGCCGGCCAAGGTCCAGTCGGCGCTGCTCGAGGGGATGCAGGAGCGCCGCGCGACGATCGGTTTGCAGACGCTCGACCTGCCGGCCCCGTTTCTGGTGCTCGCGACGATGAACCCGTACGATGCCGACGGAACGTATCCGCTGCCGCTCGCGCAACTCGATCGCTTCTTGGCGAAGGTCGTCGTCCCGTATCCGTCGCTCGACGAGGAACGTGCGATCGTCGATCGATTCGGCGCCGGCGAGCCGCCGCTGCGCACCGGCGCCGCCGGCCTCGACGACGTACTGCGCTGGCAGCGCGACGCGCGCGAGGTGTTCGTCGACGCAAAGCTGCGCGACTACGCCGTCGATCTGGTGCGCGCGACGCGCGGCGCCGAGCTGGTCGCGCACGGCGCGAGCCCGCGCGCCGCGCTCGCGCTGGTCGCGCTCGCGCGCGCACGAGCGTACCTCGAAGAGCGGCCGTTCGCGGTCCCCGACGACGTGCGCGACCTGGCGCCGGCCGTGCTGCGCCATCGCATCTCGTACGACGATCGTATCGCGGTCGCCGGGACCGACCCGGAGGACGTCGTGCGCCGCATCGTCGCGTCGGTGCGCGCACCGTGAACGCGCTGCGGGCTGCGCTGCTGCGCCGCGCGCGCGCGACGCCACGCCCCGGCGGCGCAGCGCGCGGAGCGCGACCCGGCGACGGGTTCGTGTTCTCGCAGTTGCGCGGATACGTCGAGGGCGACGATCCACGCCGCATCGACCACGCCGCGACGGCGCGCGTCGGCGCGCTGCAGACGCGCATCTACCTCGAGGAGACCACGCTGGTGCTGGCGGCGGTCGTCGACGCGTCGGGATCGATGAACGTGGGACGAAAACGCCCGCTGGCGGACGCCGCGGGCGAAGCGATCCGGGCCTGGTTCGGTGCGCTCGAAGGCGCCGATCTTGCGCTGCGCATTGTCGACGACGGGGTCGTGCGTGACCGTCGGGCCGCCGCGCTGGTGCGCGCTTCGACGCCGTTTCGCATGGAAGCGGCGCTGGCGATCGCGCTGCGCGCCGTGCCGCGCGGCGCATCGCTGCTCGTCGTCGCCGACGGTTTCGATCTACCCGCCGACGACCTGCTCGTCCGAACCGGGCTCCGCTTCGACGCGACGCTGCTGCTGGCGCGGGATCCGTGGCGCGATGAGTTGCCACTGCGCGGCTTCGTGCGGTTGCGCGACGCCGAGTCCGGCCGCGTCCGTCAGGTCTTCGTCGGCTCGCGCGCCCGGGCGCGGTATCGTGCCGCCGGCCAGGCGCGCGAAGCGGCGCTGCAGGCGCGCTTCCGCGCCGCCGGCTGGCGGGTCGGAACGCTCGACGAGCGCGACGGCCGCGCGTCGCTGCTGCGCGCTTTCGGGTTGCCCGCGTGACGCTCGGGCATCCGCTCTGGCTAGGCCTGGGCATCGTCGCGGCGGCGGCGTTCTTGTGGCTCGCGGACGCCGCGGCGCGCCGCGGCGCCGCCGCGTCGCTCGCATATAGCGACCTCGCGTTCTTCGAGACCGCCGACCAGAGCGCGCTGGAACCCGGCGTTGCTTCGTCGCGATCGGCTGCGCGGCCGGAATCCTCGCGCTCGGCACGGCGTTGGCGTCGCCGCGTTTCGTCGCGATGGTGCCGGTGCGCGGCGTCGCGATCGTGCTGTGCGTCGACACCTCGGGCTCGATGCGCGCGACCGACGTCGCGCCGTCGCGCTCGGAAGCCGCCGCGGCGGCGGTGCGCGCATTCGTCGACGCGGTTCCCGACGGAACGCGGCTGGGAATCGTCGCGTTCTCGACCGGTGCCGGCGTCGTCACGCCGCTGAGCGACGACAAGGATGCCGTGCGCGACGCGATCGGCCGCATACCGCCGCCCAACGGCGGCACCGCGATCGGCGACGCGCTCGCGACCGCCGCACGGCAATTGCCGCCGTCGGGACGGCGAGCGATCGTGCTCATCACCGACGGGGTGAACAACCTGGGCAGCGATCCGGCGCAGGTCGCGCCCCAGATCGGCGCTGCCGGGATCGAGATCGACACGATCGGGATCGGCACCAACGGCAGCGGCCAGTTCATTCCGGGCACGGATCAGACCGCGTCGATCGACGAAGACGGACTGCGCCAGATTGCGGCGGCGGCGCACGGCGCGTACGCCCGCGCCGACGACGCCGCCGGGCTGCGCTCGCGCTTGTCCGCGCTGGCCGCGAGCACGACGCGAGAGCGGCGGCGCATCGACGCGTCGCTGCCGTTCGCGGTGGGCGGCGGACTCGTCCTGATTTTCGCCCTGGCTGGGGGAATGCTCGCCGGGCGGTTTCCATGAGGACGTGAACGTGGACGACGAGGTGCGGTCGCGGCGGATCGACTATCAGCGCGGTGCATTGGACGTCACGTCGGCGGCACGCGATCCGTTCGAACAATTTCGCGGCTGGCTCGCGGCGGCGCTCGAGACGCCGGGCGTCATCGAACCGAACGCGATGACGTTGTCGACGTGCGGTACGGGCGGGCGGCCGTCATCGCGGGTCGTGCTGTTGCGGCAGTGGGACGCGCGCGGCTTCGTGTTCTACACCAACTACGAAAGCCGCAAAGGCCGGGAGCTGGCGGACGAACCGCACGCGGCATTGCTGTTCTGGTGGGGCGCATTGGAGCGCCAGGTTCGGATCGAAGGAACCGCCGAGCGTGTCCTGGCGGTCGAGAGCGACGCTTACTTCGCCAGCCGCCCGCGGGGCCACCGGCTCAGCGCGTGGGCTTCGCACCAGAGCGCGCGTCGTCCCGAACAAGGCGAGCTTGGACGACGCGATGGCGCGGGCCGACGCGTCGTTTCCGGGCGAGGTTCCGCGTCCGCCGCATTGGGGCGGATACCGGATCGTGCCGGACCGCTTCGAGTTCTGGCAGGGCCGGCCCAATCGCGTCCACGACCGCATCGCGTACGTGCGCCGTGACGGCGGCTGGACGCTGGATCGCCTCGCCCCGTGAGCAAAGTTTACCGGATGCGCCGCGATCCCGGCCGTTCCGGCCAACTTGTGCCAGCGGCCTGCGTCGCCGGTTGACCTTCCCGGGGAACTGACCCCCTTTCGCCGAACGCCAACGAGCGTGGCGAGCGACCAAACAAACCTCGCTTCGGTGCGCTCGGAAACGTGACGGTAGAGGAGTGACCGGCAGGACGGACTCGGCACCGATGACGATCGAGTCGGCCTACGCGGTAGGGACGCGCGGTCTCCTCGCCGAGGTGCAGCACAGCCTAGACCAGTTCAGCCCATCGCAACGCATGCGGGATCCGGCGGCGTTGTCGCTGCGAGCCATGCGCGCCGTGCTGCTCGGCGATGTCCCGACCGGGATCGCGGTGCTGCAGCGCGCCGCCGAGCACGCGCGCGGGATCGTGCGCCAGTATCTGGTCGACCTGCTGGTCCCGCTGCTGGTGATGACCGAGCAGCTCGACGCCGCCCAACGGCTGCTCGATGCCGAGGTCGGAGATCTCCGAGGACCTTCAGGCCGCGTACCTGAGCGCGCGTTCGGTCATCGCCTCGCGCCGCGGCGACGATCCGGCGAGCTCGCAGTACGCCGCCGAAGCGCTCGCCGCGGCCCGGCAGCTCGACGAGCCGGTCATGGTGGCGCGCGTCCTGCAGCGCGTCGCGCTCGCGGCGTTCTACCGCGAGGACTACACGCGTCGCGCAAGAACGCGCGCTCGAGGCGGCCCGCACGTTCGAGCGAATCGGTGCGTTCCGGCACGCGGCGCTCGCGTACTCGGTCCTCTACGCGATCGCATACGGCGTGATGGGATCGCCCGACGTCGCACGGCTCTACGCGAGCCGCATCACGACCAACGGCGAGCGCGCCGGCGACGCGTCGATGCAGCACGTGGGGCTCGTCGCCCAGATGGATATCGCCGCCGAGAGCGGCGACCAGAAGCGCTTGGGTTCGTTGCGCGCGCGGCTGCTCTCCAACCCGCTGAGCGAGCAGTACCGCGAACGCTTCCCGTTCGTTCTGGCCGAGGTGCTCTCGAGCTGCTGGGCGCAGCGATTCGACGCCGCGCAGGCGATGCTCGTCCACCTGCGCGCGGGCGCAGATCGCTCCGTCCCCGACCGCGCCCTTTGCGACGCCCTGCTCGCGCTGTGCGCCGTCGCGGCCTGGAACATCGACGACGTGCGCCGGCACGTGCGGTCGGCTTTCTCGAAGACCGCCGAGCACGTCGCACCCCGAACCGCTGTACGACGCGCGGCGCCGCCAGATCGCGCGCATCCTCGCCGCTGCGGCCAGCGTGCTGAGCGGCGACGCGGCCCGCGGCTACCGGGCATTGAGCCATCGGTTCGACCCCAACGGCCTCTTCGTTCGGATCATCACCGCCGACGGGATCGACGAACGGCAGATGCCCGAGCTGATGCTCGGCTACGCGCGGCTGGTGAACGCGGTCGCCGCAGCGGCGTCGTCGAACCGGCCCAAAGCCGGCTTGACGCCGGCCGAGTTGCAGATCCTGCGCGCGCTTCCCTCCGGTACGACGATCAACCGCATCGCCTCGGAGTTCGGGAAGTCGCCCAAGACCGTGGAACGCCAGGTCCAGAGCATCTACGGGAAACTGCACGTGTCCAACCGAGCGCAAGCCGTACAACGGGCCCGCGAGCTCGGCATCTACGCGTAGCGAAGGGAAAAGGGGCTCGAAAACCCCGCCAGGGCGGGGTTTTCAACGAAGATAGGGTCTTTGACCGATGCGCGGTGCGGCGGTCCCGCCTATCCTAATGGCACCACCGCCGTTATTCACTGGGGAATTGTCGCCATGCTCACCGCACTTATCATCGCCATCATTGCCGTCGCCGTCGATCTCGTCCCGCCCGGGATGAGCTAGCGCGCATCGATGTATCAGCTCGCAAACGCGTACGGCGAAACCTCGGCCGCCCGGCATTTTCTCGAAGCGGCGTCCATCACGCCCGCCACCCAGGCGAACCTCGCGTTCGTCGATACGCTCACCGACTCGTTGCGCGTCGCACTGCGCGGCGCCGATCTCGAGCCGCTCCGCCGCGCGGTCCTGCGCGCCGAGCAGTCGGGAACCGACGTCCACGATCTGCTCGCCGCCGCCGAGTACGAGATCACCGAGAGCATGCTCGACCTTGGCCTGCCGGCGCTCCATGACGCCGCCGATGCGCCTCGGTTCGATCATCCGCGACGTTCGCCGGCAGTCCGATGCGAGCCGCACGGTGGAACGCAGGCCGCGTTCCCGCCAGGCCGTGTCGGCATAGCGGGTTTCAGATGCGCCTCACGGACGACCATGCCGACCCCATGACGGGATCACGCCTCGCATTTGCGCGAGCGCTTCACACCAATCGATCGATCCTTGCCGACGCCGTCGGAGAGCGATTGACGCACGCGGCCGGAAGCGGCGCGACGCTCATCGTGCGCACCCTCGTCGCGGCGATGGCGAAAGCCGTCGAGACCGCCGATCCCCAAGTGATCGTCCATTGGGCGCACATGGCGCGCGGCGCGCATTGCCAGTCCGACGTTTCGGAAGCGATCACCGCGGTATGCAACGCCGCGATCGAGCTCAGCCGCCGGCATGACGACGCCGGAACGCTGCTGTGCCTCATCGAGATCATCAAGGTCAAGGCGCAGGAAGCCTTGGCCCTGCGTGGCGGCGACCCCATCGCGAAGGAAGACCGCGCCACGATCGAAGCGGTGCTCGCGATGCTGCGGGCGCGCGACGAGGCGACCTGCGTCCACTCCCGCGCCACCGGGATGTGGTGCCGCCGGCTCGCCGAGACGCTGGGCCTTTCCGGCTCGGCGACCGATCGCATCGTGCTGGCCGGCGTGCTGCACGACGTCGGCAAGATCGCGACCCCCGACGAGATCCTGCTCAAAGAGGGTCCGCTCGACCACGCTGAGTGGGCGACGATGAGGCAGCATGCCGTGTTCGGTGCGGAGATCCTCGCCGACATTCCGAGCCTCGCGCAATACGCGCCGATCGTGCGCAGCCATCACGAGCGGGTCGACGGTACCGGCTATCCCGACGGGCTGGCCGGCGACGCGATCCTGTTCGAAGCTCGCGTTATCGCCGTCGCCGACGCGTTCCACGCGATGATCAGCGACCGGCCTTACCGTGCCGCGCGCTCGTTCGGCAGCGCCATCGCGGTGCTGCGTGAAGGCAGCGGCACCCAATGGGATGCCGAGGTCGTCGCGGCAATGGTCTCCACCGCCGCCGCCGCACGCAACCGATCGTCCGACGCCAGCATCGCCCCCGCACCGGCCGTGGCCGAGAGCGCGGAGTCGCGCGTACCGCTCACCGGCTGAACCCCCGAGATCGTTGCCCTCAAATCGGGTGTGGGCTCCCCTCCGGTTCTCGTGCATCGAGCGCGAGGACCGGAGGGTTCACCGTTTTCGCGGCAGGGTGTGAGTCCGAAGCCGTCGGACTACGTGGCGTTGGAGGGCGAAATGGGGTTGTTTCGTGTGGGTCGTTTGATCGCGCGACCGCTCGCGCTCGCGTTGGGGATGCTCGGCGCCGCACCCCTGCCCGAGCCGACGGCGGTGCCGCTTGCGGTTGGATCGCTCGTGCGTTCGCAATTCCGGGCGTCCGGCTCGGTCGTGCAGGTCGAAGCCGCGGTCTTTCCGCGTGACGCGGTCACGCTGCACGTGCTCGATCTCCCGCTGGGCTGGCCGGTCGGGCAGTCGGTTCGGCGTTCGATCGGACCCGGCGTGATCGCGGCGATCGACGGAGGCTTCATGGTGGGCAGGTTCTTTCCCGACGGCCTGCTCGTAATCGGCGGCGTCGTCCGCCAACCCGCGCGCCGGGGGTTGTCGGGAGTCGTCGGCAGCGCGCGCGACGGAACGCCGGTCGTCGACGGCGCCGGCGCGGTCGATCCGCGCAGCTTGCGCGACGGCTTGCAGTCCGGTCCCTTCGTCGTCGATCCCGGCGGGCTGCGCGGAATTCACCGCGACGACGGCGAGCGCACGCGCCGCTCGCTGGTCGTCGAATCGGACGACCGCATCGCGTTCGTCGTGACATCGGCGTGCGGGTTGTACGACCTTGCGGCCGCGCTCGTCGACACGCCGCAGCTCTTCGGGTTCGATCGCGTCGATCGCGCGCTCAACTTGGGCGGCGACAAGACGAGCGGGTTCGCCGTGCGGCTCGCGTCGGGCGAAGTCGAAACGCAGCCGGAACTGCTGCGTCTGCGCACGGTCCTCACCATCGAGCCGCGCACGCTCTCCTCAAGGCAGCCGTAAACGCCACAGCCAAACCGTTCCGATCGCGAACTCGACGATGACGCAGATCAGCGCGACACGCGGGCCCAAGCCCGCGCTGCGTGCGTCGAGCGCGGCGACGAGCGGTCCGGTGATGGCCGGCGCCGCGACTTGCGGGATCGCGAGCGCGAGATTCCAGACGCCCATCGCTTTGGCCATGGCGTCGCGCGGCAGCACCGCATACGCAATCGACCAGTCGGCGGTGAAGAACGCGCCCCAGGCGGCGCCCGACGCGATCGCGCACGCCAGCGACACGGCGACGGTCGGCGCGGCCGCGAACGCTCCGACCGAGATCGCGATCGCGACGCAGGCCACGCGTGACGACGACGCGTTTGTCGAGCCGGTCGGACGGCCGTCCCGCGAGCGCCGCGCCGATCACGCCGGCCACCGTGAAGGCGAGGATCAAGATCCCCGTCGTGGTGCGCGCGTCCGGCACGCCGAGCGATTCGCGCACGAAGAAGAACAAGAAACCGAAGAGGGTGTAGAAGCCCAGGTTGATGAAAGCGCGCGAAGCGAGCACGGTTCGAACGTTGTCGTCGAGCCGCAACGGCCCGGCCTCGATCGCCGCGGCGCGCGCGCGCGTGCGCACGTAGCGGTCGGTTGCGAACCAACTGCCCAGCAGGCACGCCGCGAGCGCGACGCCCAGCGGCACGCCGTGCAGCTGGGTGGTCAGCAGTATCCCGACGACGCTCCCCGAGAACTGGTAGACGCTCATCCACGAGGACGCGCGGCCGACGCGCTCGGGCGGCAGATAGTCGGAGACGATCGCCTGATACGGCCCGCCGGCGACGTTCATTCCGATCTGCAGCAACAGCATCGCCGACCACAGCGCCGGCGTGCGACGTGACCGCGGGCAACGCGACGATCGCCGGGATGGCGAGCAGGACGCCGGCGCGATAGAACGCCCGCCGGTCGCCGGCGCGGACGCGCGCGCGATCGGAGAACACGCCGGCGACGACCTGCACGAGAGCAGCGACGGCTGCACCGGCCGCCGCCAGCGCGGCATACGAGAGCACGGCGTGCGGGCCGAGCGCCGCAGCGCGATCCTGGAGCACGACGCCGAGCACGGCCGTCCATACGACTTGGATCCCGAACCAGAACGCGCCCAGCCGCCGTGCGTCGGCGAGCGCCTCGCCGGTCAGCCCGCGGCCTCGAGCGCGGTCGCGCGCGTACACGTATTCCGCGAGCGAATCGACGTCGTAACACAGCCCGGGGTCGCAGCCGCGCACCGCGGCGACCGGGACGCCCAAGCGCCGCCGGCCATACGCTTCGAGGTCGGCGATGCCGAGTTGCTTGGTCGCGAAACGCAAACAGATCGCGGGCCCAAGCAAGAGCGCGATCCGGGGCAGGCTCTTGCGCGCGTCGAAGAAGCGCGTGGCCAACGCGCGCGCCGGCGCGACGGCGTCGGGTGCGATGACGAACGCGTTGCCGTTCGCGACGCGTTCGCCGCGCAACGCGACGCTGTGCGCGGGCGCGCCGGGAAACCGGGTCTCGTAGGCGTCGACGTCGGCCAGCGCCATCGTCAGCGAGTAGTCCGCGCTGCGCGCGATCAAATCGCGCAAGCCCGCCGCGCTCGCGAACGGCAGGTCCGAGGTGAGGTAGACGAACCGTTCGCCGGGCCAGGCGTCGAGGGCGCGCAAGACGTTCGTCGCGGCCGTCCGCCGCCGCGTCGAGCACGCGCATGCGCTCGCGCGCGCCGGCGTGCGCCCGGATCTCGCTGCCGCCGATCAGGGCGACGCCGTCGATTCCGGCCGCCTCGCATGCGTCGAGCGCGACGTCGAGCAGCGTACGCTCGCCGCAGCGCGCGAGCGCTTTCACGGCGGTGCCGATCGCCGCGGCGAACGGGCCGTCGACCAGGCCGCCGGCCGTGATGACGGCGCGCATCAGATGACCCTGATCTTCGCCATCATCCCGAGGTCCTCGTGGTCGATGATGTGGCAATGAAACAAGAACGTGCCGCGCACGATGGGATCGCGGAAGTCGACGATGATCCGCACGCGGCCGCGGGACCGGCGCGCCGCCGGCGCCGGTCGTTTCAGCGCGGAACGTTCACCGTGTCGGCCCAAAAGCGCGGCGCCACGGCGACGCCGTCGATCGCCGTCGTGACGAAGTGGACTTGGTGGATGTGGAAGTCGTGAACCTCGCGGGTCGCGTTCTCGATCGTCCAGCTCTCGACCGTCCCGGACCGCGCGACGATCGCCGGCGGTGCGTCCATGGCGAACGCCTTGCCGTCGATGTAGAAGCCGCGGTCGTCCTCGGTGAAGCGAATCGTGCGCGCCGCCGCCGGCGGCGGCAGCGGCAACGCGTACGTGTTGCGCGGCAGCGGGGCGCCGGCGACGCAGGCGGCGGCGCGCTCCGTCGTCCCGCGGCTCGGACGACGGCGCGGGAGCGGGATCGACCAGATGCGCGAGGATCGCCGCCGGCGCGGCGTCGCCGGTAGCGACCGGTGTCGACGCATGCCGATCGCAGCACGGTCGGCAAACGGGCCGGCGTCACGACGAACTCGGCCCGCGCCGCCGGCGGCAGCAGCAGGTGGGTGACGCGTCGCACCGGCGGCGTCCCGGGATACGCGTCGAGCGGGAAGCCGTCGCGCGCGACGAGCGTCGAGCGGCGCGCCGTCGACCGAGAGGTCGAAGTAGCGGGCCGCCGACGCGTTCACCACGCGGAAGAACTGCGATTCGCCCGGCCGGATGCCGATGTGGGCGTCGGCTTGCCGGTTGACCGTCGGCTGCAGTCCGGTCTCGGGCCGGCACGGCGGACCGGTTGCGCCATGGTGCATCGTCGCCGTGCGATTCGGCATCCCCGACATTCCGGTCATCGGCAGGTCGTCGTCGACGAAGCCCGGTCCGGTCGGGACGTCGCGCAGGACGATGATGCGTTCGCGCATCGCCGCGAGCGCCGGCAGGTGAGCCTGATGCCCCTCGACGACGATCGCGCCCGACATCCCGTTCGTGACCTGGCCGTACGATTCGCCGTGCGCGTGCGGATGATACCAGTACAGCCCCGGTTCGTGGTTGCGCGGGATCGCGACGCGGTAGTGGACGGTCTCACCGGGGCGCGCGAGCGTTCCGATGGCGTCGTCGCCGGGAGCGCGCGGTGCGACGGTCAGCCCATGGAAGTGGATGTTGACGTCGTCACGTCGTCCGGCGAACGGGCGCATCGCGTTGCGCAGCGTCAGGTCGATCGTGTCACCGGGCCGCACGCGAATCGTCGGCGCCTCGCCGAACCGGCCGTTCCACGCGAAGGCGGGGTAGCCTGAAACCGGATCGACGATCGCGTCGAGCGCCAGCCGCGCGACGCCGTCGACCGCGCGCACCTCGGGGATCGACGGAAAGACGTCGGTGGGTGCGGGCGAGGCCGCGATCGAGAGCAATGCCGACGCGGCCAGGATTCGAAGCATGCGCGCACCACGCTCGTTCGCGGCATGCGGCTCGGCCTCCGCCGTGCGCGCACGACGGCGTGCGAACGGGACGCCGGGTGATCGTCGTGCTCTCAACGAACGCTCGCCGCCGGAGGTATCGGCCATCGTGAGATCTCTCGCGCGGTTCGGACGCCCTTTCGCCGCGACCCTGCTATGCTTTCTCGTCGTCGGCGGCGGGACGCGGGCTGCCGCACCGGCAGCGCCGGCCGCGGTCGCGCAGCTCTCGCCCGCGGCGACGGCCGCCGTGTTCGAACGGTTGCGGCCCAAGATCAAGCACGTGATCGTGATCTATCAGGAGAACTGGAGCTTCGACGGGCTGTACGGAAGCTTTCCGGGCGCCAACGGGCGTGTCGGCGGCCGGCCCGACGACGCGCCAGGTCGACAAGGTCACGCACGCGCCGATCGCCGCGCTGCCGCAGCCGCTGGTGGCGGGCCTGCCGGATCCGAACTTGGCCGGCGTTGCCGGCAGACCGGTCGCGCCGTATCGCCTGAGCGACTTCATCCAGCCCTCGCAGCTCACCGGCGACATCGTGCACCGCTACTATCAGGAGATCGCGCAGATCGACGGCGGCGCGATGGACGGCTTCATGACCTGGAGCGACAACCCGGGGCTGGTGATGAGCGGCTTCGACGCGACGGCGATGCCGGAAGGCCGGCTCGCCGGTCAGTACACGCTCGCCGACAACTTCTTTCACAGCGCGTTCGGCGGCTCGTTCCTCAATCACATCTGGCTGGTCTGCGCGTGCACGCCGGCGTTCCCGCACGCGCCGGCCGCGATGGTTGCGACGCTCGACCCGAGCGGAACGCGGCTCGCGCTCGACGGCGCGGGCAAGATCGTCCACGACGGCGCGGTGACGCCCGACGGCTTCGTGGTCAACACCGCGTTCACGTGAATGCGCCGCACCCGTCCAACGCGAGCGCGACCGCGCTCGTGCCGAATCAGACGAACCCGACGATCGGCGATCGGCTCAGCGCGGCGAACGTCACCTGGAAGTGGTATTCCGGCGGTTGGAACGCCGCCATCGCCGGCAACCCCGATGCGAACTTTCCAGTTCCATCACCAGCCGTTCGCGTACTTTGCGAACTATGCCGACGGAACGCCGGGACGCGCCGCGCACCTCGCCGACGAGACCGCGTTCCTCGCCGACCTCAAGGGCGGTTCGCTGCCCGCGGTCGCGTTCGTCAAACCGATCGGCGAGAACAACGAGCACCCCGGCTACGCGTCGCTGCTCGCCGGACAGCGGCACGTCGCAGGCCTCGTCGAAGCGATCCAAGCGAGTCCGTACTGGGGCACCACCGCGATCGTCGTCACGTACGACGAGAACGGCGGCCGCTGGGACCACGTCGCGCCGCCGGCGCCCGAGGACCGCTGGGGTCCGGGTTCGCGCGTGCCGGCGATCGTGATCTCGCCTTGGGCGAAGCGCGGCTTCGTCGACCACACGCCGTACGAGACAGTCTCGATCCTGGCGTTCATCGAGAAGCTGTACGGCGTTTCGCCGCTGACGGCGCGCGACGCGGCGGCCAATCCGCTGGCCAACGCGTTCGACCTCACGCGCTAGCGGGGCTCCGAGCCCAGGGACGCCTGCGCGTTTCGCCGTATGCTGGGCGGGATGTCTCGGCGAACCGTGATGGTGATCGGGTCGGGCCCGATCGTCATCGGGCAGGCCGCCGAGTTCGACTACGCCGGCGTGCAAGCGTGCCGTGCGTTGCGCGAGGAAGGCCACCGAGTCGTCCTGGTCAACTCGAACCCGGCGACGATCATGACGGATCCCGAGATCGCCGACGCGGTGTACCTCGAGCCGCTGACGGTCGCTTCGGTCGAGCGCATCATCGAGCGCGAGCGTCCCGACGCGCTGCTGCCGACGCTGGGCGGACAGACCGGTCTGAACCTGGCCGTAGAGCTGGCCGAGGCCGGCGTGATCGAGCGTTACGGCGTCGAGCTGCTCGGCACTCCGCTCGAGACGATCAAGTTGGCCGAAGATCGCGAGCGCTTCAAGGCCAAGATGATCGAGATCGGCGAGCCGGTCCCCGAGTCGCTGATCGTCACCGACGCCGAAGCCGGCGTCGGGTTTGCGAACGAGGTCGGCTACCCGCTCGTCGTTCGGCCCGCGTACACGCTGGGCGGAACCGGCGGCGGCGTCGTGTACGACGAGGCCGAGCTGCGGGCCACGCTGCAGACCGGGCTCGACGCATCGCTCATCCACCAGGCGCTGGTGGAGACCTCGCTGCTGGGCTGGAAAGAGATCGAGTACGAAGTCCTGCGCGACCACGCGGGCAACTGCATCATCGTCTGCAACATGGAGAACATCGACCCGGTCGGCGTGCACACCGGCGACTCGATCGTCGTCGCGCCCTCGCAGACGCTCTCCGACCTCGACTATCAGATGCTGCGCACGGCCAGCATCAACGTGATCCGCGCGCTCAACGTGCAGGGCGGCTGCAACATCCAGTTCGCGCTTCATCCCGCTCTCCTCCGAGTACCAGATCATCGAGGTCAACCCGCGCGTCTCGCGCAGCTCGGCGCTGGCGTCAAAAGCGACCGGCTATCCGATCGCCAAGATCGCGACCAAGATCGCGCTCGGGCAGACGCTCGACCGGATCCCCAACCCGGTCACCGGCGGCCGCACCAAAGCGGCCTACGAACCGACGCTCGACTACTGCGTGGTGAAGTTTCCGCGCTGGCCGTTCGACAAGTTTCCGCTGGCCGACTTTCGCCTAGGCACGCAGATGAAGTCGACCGGTGAAGCGATGGGGATCGGCCGCAGCTTCGCCGCCGCGCTGATGAAAGCCGTGCGCGGGCTGGACCTCAAGTTCGAGACGCTCACCGGCGGCGCGTACGCGCAGTGGAGCGACGACGAGCTCCTGCGGGCCGTCGAGCGAGCCGACGCACGATCGGCTCTTCGCCCTGTGCGAGCTGATGCGCCGCGAGCGCAGCGTCGACGACCTGCACGAGCTCTCGGCGATCGACCGTTTCTGGCTGTGGGAGTTCAAGGCGCTCGTCGGAGCTCGAGGAGCGGCTTGCGCGGCCCGAACCTGCGGACGTACGCGCTGCGTCTCGAATCGGGCTACCGCGATACGGGATCGCCCGCCTTCGACAAGCTCAGGCTGACAAGGTTGAAGCTCAGGCTGACAAGGTTGAAGCTCAGGCCGACAGCGTTGAAGCTCAGGCTGACAAGGTCTATGCTCCGGCTGACACGATGGGTGCTCAGGCCGGCACCCCGATCGCGTCGACGGGCGCGTTTCGCATGGTCGACACCGCCGCGGCCGAGTTTCCCGCGGTGTCGCCCTACTATTATCTTTCGTGGGGCGAACAGGACGAGTTGCGTCCGCCGGACCGCGAGGCCGTGGTCGTGGTCGGCAGCGGCCCGATCCGCATCGGCCAAGGCATCGAGTTCGACTACTCGTGCGTGCACGCGGCGTGGGCGCTGCGCGAGGCCGGTCGCGCCGCGGTCGTCATCAACAACAACCCCGAGACGGTCTCGACCGACTTCGACGTGAGCGACGTGCTGGTGTTCGAGCCGCCGGGCGCCGACGAGGTCGAGGCGACCGCGCGCGCGACCAGCGCGCGCGGCGTGATGCTCGCGTTCGGCGGCCAGACCGCGATCAACCTCGCCGGCGAGCTCACCAGGCGCGGGATCACGATCGTCGGCAGCGACCGGCGTTCGCTCGACATGGCCGAGGACCGCGAGAAGTTCGACGCCGCGCTCGAGAAGCTCGGCGTCGCCCGCCCGCGCGGCCGCGCCGCCAACACGTTTCGCGAGGCGCGCGCGATCGCGCGCGAGATCGGTTTCCCGGTCCTGGTGCGGCCGTCGTACGTGCTGGGCGGGCGCGGGATGGAGATCGTCTACAACGAAGGCCAGCTCGCCTCGTACGTCGAGAGCGCGCCGCCGATCAGCCCCGGGCGCGCCGCTGCTGATCGACAAGTACATGCGCGGGCCTCGAGGTCGAGGTCGACGCGGTCTACGACGGCGACGACATGCTCATCCCCGGCATCTTCGAGCACGTCGAACGAGCCGGCATCCACTCCGGCGATTCGATCAGCGTCTTCCCGACCCAAACCGTGTCGGACGAAATGGAACGCCGCATCGCGACGGTCACCGAGGCGATCGCGCGCGAACTCGGAATTCGCGGTCTGATCAACATCCAGTTCGTGATTCCCGAGGGAACCGACGAGCTGCTGATCATCGAGGCCAACCCGCGCGCCAGCCGCACGGTGCCGATCATCTCGAAGGCGACCGGGATCAACCTGGTCGCCGCGGCGACGCGAATCGCGCTGGGCGAGAAGCTGCGCGACATGCGCTGGGGCGTCGGGCTGCGGCCCAAGCCGGACTATGTCGTCGTCAAAGTCCCGGTCTTCTCGTTCGCGAAGATGCGCGGCGTCGAGACGATTCTGGGCCCGGAGATGAAGTCGACCGGCGAAGTGCTGGGAATCGATGCGACCTACGCCGGCGCGTTGCGCAAAGGCTTCATCGGCGCCGGGATCCGCTTGCCGCGCGAGGGCGGCCGCGTGCTGGTTTCGGTCAGCGACGAAGAGAAGAGCGCCGCGGTCGAGTTGATGCGGCGGCTGGTCGCGCTCGGCCACAGCTTGGTCGCGACGCCGGGGACGTTCGAGCTGCTCGAGGCGAACGGGATCGCGGCGGAGCGGGTCAACAAGATCGGGGAAGGCTGCGCCCAACGTCCTCGACGTGATCCGCAACCGCTCCGTCGACCTCGTCATCAACGACTTCAAGAGCAGCAAGGGCCAGACCGACAACTATCGCATCCGGCGCGCCGCGGTCGAAGCCTCGATCGCGTCGCTGACGTCGCTCGACACCGCGCGCGCGCTGGTGACCGCGCTCGAATCCGAAGCCGGACCGCCGCGCTCGCTGCAGGAGTACCAAGCGATGCACACCGCGGCGCTCGCGCCGTGAAGCGTGGCCGAGCGCGATCCCGAGCGCTGACCGTGCTGTCGGCGTGAGGCCGGGACGGGGCGGGTTCGCCGGGGGGGCAGGCGGTTCTAGACCGCTCCGCTGGCTGGCCTTTGTCGGCCTTCATCGGCGGTGGCCGCGAGCCAGGAGGCGGTAGGTGACCCCCGCCCCTGAGGGGTACGACAGTACGGCATGCGCCGCAACCGCAAGCTCGATCGCCTGCGCCAGCCCTTGCAGGCCGAACGAAAGTCCGATGTCGTCAACCGGCTCAAATCGGCGCGCGGCCACCTCGACCACATCATCGCGATGCTCGACGAAGACCCGTACGTGCTCGACATGCTGCGCCAGCTCGCCGCGGTGCGCGGGGCGCTCGACGCTACCGTGCGCACGGCGCTGCGCCATTACTTCGAGAGCACGTTCGTCGGCGCGGTCGGTTCCGGTCAAGCCGAGGCCGCGATCGACGAGCTGATGAGCGCGCTGACGTTCTTGCGTCAGATCGACTGACGCGCGTTTTCGCCCCTCCCAGGGAGGGGTATACTTCGGTGCGCATGGCTGACCTACGGACCGACGGCCCGCCGGGTGCGTTCCCGGAGTATGCCGCGATGCCCGACGTGCGGGCGCAGCGCCGCCGCGCCCGGCTCGATGCGGCGCTCGGGTTGGGCGCCCTGGCGGCGATAGGGGGTTTCGCGCTGGCGCGCGCCTTCAGCGCATCGGCGCGCCGAGGAACGAGGTGAGGGCGTCGCGGCTGCGCGCGACGACGCCATGAAGGTCGCCGTCGTAGAGCGAGTCCGGGACATCCTTCGAGAAGATCTCCAGCACGAGCGGTCCGGCGTAGCCGGCGTCGCGCAAGCCGTCCAGGAAGGGACGAAAGTCGATCGAGCCGTCGCCGATGGCGAGACGGTCGAGAAACGACCGGGGTCGCCGGTAGTCCGACACCTGCGCGACGAAGATCCGATCGCCGCAGGCGGCCAGCCGTGCCCGAAGATCGTGCTGTCCGGCCAGATTCCAAATGTCGGCGCAGATGCCGAGCGCCGGATGGCCGACCGCGTCGACGATGTCGCGCGCGTCCTCCAGATTCCAGGCGAACGTGTCCTCGTTCATCGCCAGCGGGTGGAGCGGCTCGATCGCGAGCCGGACGCCGGCGTCGGCCGCGCGCTGCGCCAGCTCGCGATAGGCGGCCACGGTCCGGCGAACGCGTGCTCGACGTCGCCCCCGCCGGCGATCCCGGTGTTGAGGACGAAGACGGTCCCAGGCAGCAGCGGCGCGCGACCGTTCGAGCGTGCGCACGAACGCGTCGCGCCGCGCCTCGAGCCCGCGCGGTTCGCGTTGCAGCCGCGTCGGAAACAGCGAGTGCACGGCGGCTTGGAACGACGAGACCTCCAGCCGTGCGACCGCGCGGCCGCGAGCTGGTCGCGCCGCTTGCCGTCGTCGTCGTCGAGCTTGAACTCCCAGATCTCGATCGCGCGCGCACCCAGCGCGGCGTAACGCGCCAGATCCTCTTCGTACGACCACGGCCACGTCGTGACTTCGCTGATTCCGAACGTCCACATGTCCGAGAGATACCCAGGAGCGGCGCTCGATGCTGAAGCTGCAAGACAAGGTCGCCATCGTCACCGGCGCGGCGACCGGGATCGGCCGCGCGATCGCGACGCGCTTCGTGCGCGACGGCGCGCGGGTCGGCATCGATTACGTCGGTGCGGCGGACCAAGCCGACGCCCTCGCCCTGGCGCTTCGGACGATCGGCGGCGGCGCCATCGCGATCGACGCCGACGTCAGCGACGAAAACGCAGTCGACCTGCTCGTGACCGCACCGTCGCGACTTCGGCCGGCTCGACATCCTGATCAACAACGCGGGGATCGAGCACAAGTACCCGTTCCTCGAGACGCCGACCGAGTATTGGAGCAAGGTCCTCGCGATCAACCTGACCGGGCCGTTCCTGTGCAGCCGGCGGGCGGCGGCCAAATGGTAAGCACAAGGCGGCGGCGGACGGATCATCAACATCTCCTCCGTTCACGAGGACATCACGATGCCGACCAACGCGGCGTACTGCGCGTCCAAGGGCGGCCTGCGGATGCTGATGCGCACGATCGCGGTCGAGCTCGCGCCGCACGGCATCACCGTAAACAACGTCGCGCCCGGAGCAGTCGACACGCCGATGGACGCCGGGCTCGAGCACGATCCCGTCGAGATGAAGAAGCTGCTGGACGAGATTCCGCTGCGACGCATGGCCAAACCCGAAGAGATCGCGGAGCTGTGCGCGTTCTTGGCCTCCGACGCAGCCGGCTACGTCACCGGCGCGACCTACGTGATCGACGGCGGTCTGATGCGGATTCCGGGAGCTTTAGCCGGGTGAGCGATCCGAGCGCGTCGGCGGTCGGGTCGACTTCGGCGTGTATTCGATCCCCGACGGAAGCATGGCCGCGGGCAGCACGCTGGGCGGGCCGAAGGCATGCATGGTGATCAAGCCGACCGGGGCGATCGAAAAGTCTACTCGATCGATGCCGGCGAGGTCGTCTTCGGAGCGCTCGTCGTGCACTATTGGGACGAGCGGACGGGAATCCGGCTTCAACCGCAGCCCGGGACGTTTGCGATCCACCCTGAGCGGCAAGAGCACACTATGCGCTTAGCAACGACGTCGCGGTGCACGAGACGCTCTTCGTGCTCAGCGGCGCGCCGGACGGCGACCTGTCGATCCTCCCGCGGCGTACTACGTCGCCGAGTTGCGCAACACCGGTCCTCGACGTGCGGATGGCGGATTATGCGTTCTGCCAGCTCCGCGGACACCTCCGCACGACGTCGTGGTCCGTACGATGCGCCCTGGCGCTTCTGGCTGGAATGCGGGAAGAACCCCGATCACGTTCGCGTCTTCGGCATCTCGGACGCCCCGCCGGTTACGAGTCGACGCTCGACCACGCGAAGGCGATCGCCGAACGCTGTCCCGGCAGGCTCGCCAACACGACCGACACCCCCTCGGGCGATCCGCTGGGCGTGTTCCATTCCAGCTATACGCTGCGCCGGGCGAAACCGCGCGCGTCGCGTACGTGCTCCTTTCGGCGGCGGCATCGCCGCGGCGAAGAAGGTTTACCGCTCGCTGCCGCCCGCCGATCGCGCGCTGGCGCGGACGACCGCCTACTACCGCAGGTCCTCGCGCGCGGTGGTCGTGACGCCGGACGCCGAGGTCAACCGCGGCGTGCTGTGGGCGAAAGCGAACATGCTGCGGACGCGAGCTGAAGTCCCCGACCGGCTGGGCGTTCGTCAACGATCCCACCCGCTCGAACAACAGCGTCGCGCGCGACACGGCGTGGTTCGCGTTCGGCGCCGACTACCTCACGCCGGATTTCGCCCGCGAGTCGCTGCTGGCGTACGTCGACCGCCAAGAGAAGTCGGGGATGATCGTCGAGTACTACGACGTCCGCACCGGCGCAACGGAGGACTACGGGCTCGACGTCAACGACAACACGCCGCTGCTGATCCTCGCACTCTGGCACCACTACAACACGACCGGCGATCGCACGTTCCTCGAACGCATCTACCCCGCGGCGCTCAAAGCGGCGCGCTACCTCCTCGCGCACCGCGACGAGCGCGGCCTGGTCTGGTGCTCGTCGACCAAGACCCAAGACTGGGGCATCGTCGGCTGGCGCAACGTCATCGACAACTACCGCCTCTCCGGCGCGACGACCGAGCTCAACTCGGAATGCTTCGCCGCGCTTCAGACGGTCGGACACATGGCGCGCGTGCTCGACAAGCACGACGAGAGCGCGGAGTTCGCGCGCGAGGCGGCCGAGCTGCGCGAGGCCATCAACACGCACCTCATCAACCCGGACAACGGTCTGTACTATCTCAACATCGACGTCGACGGCCGGCCGCGCAGCGATATCACGTCCGACCTCGTGTTCCCGGTCATGTTCGGCGTCGCGTCGGACGAGACCGCGGCGCGGATCATCGCGCGCCTGAGCGCCGAGGACTTCTGGACCGAGGCCGGGATTCGGACCGTGCCGCGCGACGCGCCCGGCTACGGCCCGACGCACGGCTACGGGCTGCTCGGCGGCGTGTGGGTCGCGGTGACGTTCTGGTACGCGTTCGCGGCGGCGCGCTTCGACCCGGGCTTCATGGCGTACGCGCTGGCGACGAGCTTTCGCCACTACTCGCGCGACCCGCGCCGCAACAATACCGTTCCCGGCCAGTTCTCGGAGTGGCTGCACGGCGAGACGCTGGCGAACCAGGGGATGATGCTGTCGCCCTGGTTTCCGCCGCGCTATCTCTGGGCGGCGATCGAAGGCGCGGCCGGGCTCGACCTGTCGAACGGAACGCCGGCGGCGTCGCCGAGGCTCGCGCCGGACTGGAAGTGGATGGGAGTGCAGAACCTGCCCTACCGCGGCCGGACGCTGACCTGGTTCGTCGCGCGCGCGCCCGAAATTCGCATGTACTCGAACTTCGCGTTTCACCAGGCTTCGCCGTATACCGCGTACCGCGACGACGTCACCGCCTCGCTGCGCACCGACGGCCACGCCGCCGCGGCGCTGGGCTTGCGGCAGGACGACGATCTCGTCGTGTTCGTCGGCAACACCGTCGAGCGAACGGTCGCCACCGCGCTGCGCATCCCGGACGGCGTCTCGGGTTCGTATCGGATGCGGGCCTACAACAGCCTGCGCGGTGCTTGGGTCGACGAAGGACAGGTCTCCGCCGAGGCGCTGCGCCGCGGCCTGCCGCTGCAGCTCGAGCGCAAAGGTTTCTGGCTGGCCGAGCTGCGACAGGAAACGTAGCGCGGCCGCATTGCGACGGCCTGCTACGCGTCCGGCTTCGGACCCGGCGTGACCGCGGCTTCGCCGCGCCGCTGATCGGCGGGCTTCGAGTCGCCGGCGAGGTTGTAAGCGGTGTTGACCATGCCGACGTGCGAGAACGCCTGCGGGAAGTTGCCCACCAAACGCTTGGCCCGCTGATCGTACTCCTCGGAGAGCAAGCCGACGTCGTTGGCGGTGCCGATGAGCCGCTCGAAGAGCGCTCGCGCATCCGCGTGGCGATTTTGCAGCACGTAATTGTCGGCGAGCCAGAAACCGCAGGCGTAGAACGCCCCCTCGCCCGGCGGCAATCCGTCGGTCTGCGCCGACGGTTGGGTGTAGCGCCGCACGAAACCGTCGACCAGCAGCTCGCGTTCGATCGCGCGCACCGTGCCGACGATGCGCGGGTCGTCGGGCGGCAAGAATCCGACCAGCGGGAGCAGCAGCGTTGCGGCGTCGAGCTCCGCCGAGCCGTACGATTGCGTGAACGTTTCGCGCTTGGGATCGTAACCGAGCGCGCAGACCTCGTCGTGGATCTGGGCGCGCAACGCGCGCCAGCGGTCGCCCGGGCCGCTGAGCCCGAAACGTTCGATCGCCATGATGGCGCGGTCGAGCGCCACCCACGCGAGGACCTTCGAGTGGACGAAGGGCCGTTGCGGGCCGCGCACTTCCCACAATCCGCAGTCCGGCTCGGCCCAACGCTTCTCGACCGTCTCGACGACGGCGCGCGAGAGCGCCCACTCGTCCGCGTCCGGCGGGAGTCCCGGCGCGATGGGCCTGATACATGACGTCGGCGACCTCGCCGTAGACGTCGAGCTGCAGCTGTTCGGCCGCCGCGTTGCCGATGCGCACCGGCCGCGAATCGGCGTAGCCGCGCAGCCACGGCGCCTCGAACTCCGGCACGCGGCGCTCGCCGCGCAGACCGTACAGAATCTGGATTTGGCTCGGGTTGCCGGCGACCGCCCGCAACAGCCAGCCGCGCCAGGCGAACGCCTCTTCCTCGAAACCCGCGTTCAGCAGCGCGACGAGGACGAAGGTCGCGTCGCGCAGCCAGCAGTAGCGATAGTCCCAGTTGCGCACGCCGCCGAGCGCCTCGGGCAGCGAGGTCGTGGGGGCGGCCAGCACCGCGCCGGTGCGTGCGTCGGTGAGCGCCTTGAGGGTGAGCAACGAGCGCACCACGCCGTCGCGCCACGGCCCGTCGTACGCGCACGTTCGCGCCCACTCACGCCAGAACGCGTCGGTGCGCCGCAACGCCGTAACGACGTCCGACGGACCGGGCTGCGGCTCATATGAAGGAAAGTAGGCCATCTCGAAGCTCACTCGATCGCCCGGACCGACCGAGAACTCGGCGACGGTCGAGAGATCTTCGCCGTGCAGCGGAACGTCCGAATACAAGGCCAGCGCATCCGGGCCGGCGACCGCGACGACCGTCCCCGCCGTGTGGTGGATCCACGGCACGATGCGGCCGTAGTCGAACCGGATCCGCATCCGGGACCGCATCGCCACCCGGCCGGCCTCGCCCGATCACCAGCCGAACGACGCGCGGGGCATCGCTGCTCGGCAGCATCGCGTCGACGACCCGGACGCGGCCTCCGCCCCCGTCCTCGTAGGTGGTCTCGAGCACGAGACTGTCCTCGCGATACGCGCGCCGGACCGCGCACGAATCGGCTTGCGGTGCGAGGCTCCACGCGCCGTTCTCCGCCTCGCCGACCAGCGCCGCGAAGCACGCGCCCGAGTCGAAGCTCGGCAGGCACAGCCAGTCGATCGAGCCGTCCCGGGAGACCAGCGCCGCGGTTCTGGTGTCGCCGATGAGCGCGTAGTCTTCGATAGGCCGGGACATGCTGGACTTCGTTCCCCGAAAGCCGTGCTTCGTACGACTCGGAGGAACGGGACCTTCGATGGGTAACGTCCGCGCAACTCGTCCCCGCCACCGAGGTAGGTTTGATGCGCCTTTATCGTTCTTTACCGGCGGCGCTCGCGATCGCTCTGCTGAGCGCTTCGTTCGTCGCGCCGCCCGCTCGCGCCGCCGACAGCGGTCCCATCAAGATCGCCGTCATCACCGATATGTCCGGCGTGTATGCCAGCCTGGCCGGCGCGGGCGCGGTCGAGGCGACCAAGATGGCCGTCGAAGACTTCGGCGGCAAGGTGCTCGGCCGGCCGATCGAGGTCGACACGATCGACCATCGCAACAACGGCCCCGATGCGGCGATCAAGGCGCGCGAAGCCTACGACGGCGGCGCGGAGCTGGCGCTCGACATGACCAACTCGGCGGTCGCGCTGGCGGTCGCCGCCGTCGCGAAGGAGAAGCACAAGCTCGCGATCGTCACCGGCGGCGCGTCTTCGGCGCTGACCGGCGCGAGCTGCAATCGCTACACCTACCACTACGCGTACGACACCTACGCGCTGGCCCACTCGACCGGCTCGAACATCGCGTCGCAGTCGAACGGCAAGACGTGGTACGCGATTGGTTCCCAACTACGCGTTCGGTCAGTCAGATGCTGGCCGACTTCACCGACGCGATCGAGCAGAAGGGCGGCAAGATGCAAAAGGCCGACCTCTACCCGTTCGGCCCGACGACCGACTTCTCGTCGTATCTGCTGGCCGCCAAGAACTCGGGCGCGCAGGTGCTCGGGTCTGTTCAACGCGGGCGCCGACACGGTCAACTCGATGAAGCAAGCGAAACAGTTCGGCGTCGACAAGTCGATGAAGATCGCGGTCGGCCTGCTCTTCCTGAGCGACGTCGACGCGCTGCCCGACGTCTTCGCGGGCTCGCGCATCACGACGTCATGGTACTGGAACTACGACAAGCAGGCGCGCGCGTGGGCCGACAAGTACGCCAAGCGGATGCACGGACTGCGTCCGACCGACATCCAAGCGTCGGACTACTCGGCGGCGTGGCAGTGGCTCAGCGCGGTCAAGGCGGTCGGAACGACCGACGCCGACAAGGTCCAGCAGTATCTGGACGGCCGGCAGTTCAACGACTTCTACGCCCGCGGCGGCGAGTGGCGCGCGCGCGATCACCGCGTGCTGCACGAGATGTACGTCGTCGACGTGCTGCCCAAGGAACAAGTGAAGGAGCCGCACGCGTGGTTCAAGGTCGTGCAGGTCATCCCGCCGGGCCGCGCGTTCCGTCCCGAGTCGCAGTCGACGTGCAAGAAGGACTGGTAGGCTGACCCCGGACTACCTGCTTCACGCAAGCGTTCAACGGCCTCGTCAACGGGGCGTACTTCGCCCTGTTGGCGCTGGGCCTGAGCGTGATCTTCGGAATGCTGCGGATCGTGAACTTCGCGCACGGCGCGATGTTCATGCTCGGCGCCTTCGTCGCGTACTACGGCGCGCAGTTGATCCGACCTGCCGTTCTACGCCGCGCTCTTCGTCGCACCGGTCGTCGTCGGCGTGTTCGGGCTGCTGCTCGAGGTGGCTGTTCCTGCGCCGGCTGTACGGGCTCGACCCGCTCTACGGCCTGCTGTTCACCTTCGCGCTGGTGCTGATCATCGAGGACGCGATGCGGCTCGCCGCCGGCGCGCTGGGGTCGCCGTACTCGGCGCCTCCGTCGCTGAGCGGCGTCACCAATCTCGGCTTCACGCTGTTTCCGACCTACCGGCTGTTCGTGATCGGGGCCGCGATCGCGGTGTGCGCCGTCGTCTGGTTCGTGCTCGAACGCACGCCGCTCGGCGCGCGCATCCGCGCCGCGACCGAGGCGCCGGCGCTGGTGCGCGCGCTGGGCATCGACACGCAACGGCTCGTCTCGATCACCTTCGCGGCCGGTGTCGCGCTGGCGGCGCTGGCCGGCGTGCTCGCCGCGCCCAACCAGAACGTCGAGCCGACGATGGGCGACAAGATCATCATCAACACCTTTGCGATCGTCGTGATCGGCGGACTCGGCTCGATCGGCGGCTCGGTGGTCACCGGCTTCCTGATCGGCCTCCTGCAGACGCTGGGCGCGGTGATCTTTCCGGCCTTCAACGACACGCTGATCTTCCTGGTGATGATCGTGGTGCTGCTCATCCGCCCCAGCGGCTTGTTCGGGAGCGCGGCGAGCGCCAAATGACGCTCGCGCTGCTCGGAAGCCGGCGCGGCGCGATGGTCGCGATCCTGCTGGCGCTCGTCGGCCTGTTGCTGCCGTGGTTCGTCTATCCGGTGCTGGCGATCGACATCGTCGCCTACGCGCTGTTCGCGGTCGCCTTCGACCTGCTGCTGGGATTCACCGGATTGCTGTCCTTCGGGCACGCGATGTTCTGGGGCGGCGCCGGCTACGTGGCGACGATCCTCATCGCCAAAGCCGGCGCGCCGTTTCCGCTCGCCGTCATCGCCGCGCTCGTCTACGCCGCGGTAAGCGCGCTGGTGGTCGGGGCGATCGCGATCCGCCGGCAAGGGATCTACTTCGCCATGATCACCCTGGCGCTCGCGCAGCTCCAATACTTCGTCGCGTTCCAACTCGGCGGCTGGACGGGCGGCGAGAACGGCGTGCAGGTGAGCTCGCGCGGGAGCGCTGCTGGGACTTCAGCTCGACGACGACAAGGTGTTCTACTACGCCGTGCTCGTCGTCGTGGCGCTCGGCGTGTGGTTCGTCGTGCGCGTCGTGCGGTCGCCGTTCGGCTCGGTGCTCGGCGCGATGCGGGAAAACGAGCAGCGGGCGATCGCGCTGGGCTTTCGGGTCGACCGCTACAAGCTCGTCGCGTTCGTGCTTTCGGGAACGCTGGCCGGGCTGGCCGGCGTCCTGTTCGCGGTCGGCAACCGGCTGTCGGGCCTCGACGGCGTCGACTGGCACACCAGCGGCAAGGTCGTCGTCATGACGATCCTCGGTGGAATCGGCACGGTCTTCGGCCCGCTCCTCGGCGCCGGCATCTACGAGTCGCTGGACTTCTTCGTCTCCAAGACGCCGATCGGCGACAAGACCAACATCGTGATGGGCACGATCTTCGCGCTGTGCGTGCTGCTCTTTCGGCGCGGCATCGTCGGCGAGCTGCTCGCCCTACGGACGAAGCGCGCGAAGAACTGACGACGAGGATTGAATCGATCCTGGTTGTCCGTCGTCGTCGCGCTGGTAGCAATCGGCGTCGACATCGGCTTGGCGCGGCTCGGCTACGGGCTGTTGCTGCCGGCGATTCGCACCGACTTGGGCGGCTCGTACGGCACCTACGGGCTGATCGGAGCACTGCACCTTGCCGGTTACCTCGGCGGCACGCTCGCCGCTCCGCGTCTGCTGCGAGCGCGCGCGAACGTCCCGCGGGTCATCGCGATCGCGCACGTCGTCGTCGCCTTGTCGGTCGGCGCGTCGGCGGCGGCGACGGGGACGTTCTCGCTTCTCTTGGCGCGCGTGGCGATCGGCTTCGCCAGCGGGGTGGGCGTTGCAGCGGTGGTGACTGAGATGCTCGAACGCGTCCCCGTGGCGCGTCGCGGCTTGGCCAGCGGAATTGCCTGGGCCGGTGCGGGGCTCGCGGTGGCCGCGTCCGCACCGGCGGGCGCATGGGCACTCGGCGAATCGGCGCGCTGGCGGCTCGCAACGTTGCTCTGCGTGCTGCCCGCGCTGGCCGTCGTCGCGCTCGCGCTGCGTCTGGCGCCGCACCAGCCGTCCCCGGGCGGAGCCGCAAGCGGTGACACGCGGTTCGGGTGGCCGGATCTGTTGCGCGCGCGCAACGCGTTCTTCGTCGCGGCATACGCTTCGTTCGGCGTTGCGTACATCGCCTATGCCACATTCGCGGTTGCCGCGTTTGCCGCGCGCGGGCTTTCACATGCCGTGGTGACCGCCGTCTGGACGGCGCTGGGGATCGCGTCGGTGGCCGGTGCGCTTAGCGGTCGTGCCCGTCCTGGCCGGGCGCGGAGCGCGCTTCAGCTTTGTTCTGCCGCTCGCCGACCGGCGCGCTGGGATGCTGGATCTCGACCTGGCCCGGCGTCACGGCGCCGATCGCCGGCGCGATCTGCGTCGGCGTCGGCCTCGCCGCGTCGCCGGCCGTCGCCAGTGCGTTCGCACGCATGCGCAGCGACGCGGCGACCGCCGCAGTCGCGTTCACCGCCGTCACGACGGTCTTCGGCACGGGACAGTTGGTGGGACCGCTCGCGGCGGGTATCGTAGCGGATCGCTTCGGGCTTTCGGCGGTCCCCCTGTTCGCGGCAATCGTCTTCGCCGTCGGCACGTTGTCGGCCGCCGTCGACGCGCGCCTCGCTCTCCGTTGAGCGCTAAAGCCCGCGCGCCATGAAGACGGCGCAGAGTGGAATGAACAGAAAGATCCCGACCTGGAGGAACACCACCCGCGGATACGCGCGTACTCGCCGCCGGGGAGCGCGATCGAACCGTCCGCCGCGAGCCGGCCGCTCCACCGGATGTACGCGATCGTCGGGAGGATCGAGATCAAGCCGACCGTGAGGAACAAGCCCATCTTCGTCCAGAAGACCGGGTTGTGGACGTAGAAGTCCGCGCCCTTGAGCCCGAGATTGAGCCGCAACAGCCCGCTCACGATCACCAGGCCGGCCGTCACGCCGTACCAGCGGTCGACCAGCCGCAGCCGTCGCAGCAGATCGGCGGGCAGCGTCTGGCGCAAGATGAACAGCTCGGCGGTCAGCAAGCTCGCAAGCGCGAAGATGCACATGAAGTGCGCGTAGGCCAGAAGCGCGTCTCGAGCGAGCATTGTTATCTCCCTTCGGACGGTGCAGGTGCCGATGCGACGGATTCAACGAGCCCGGCGAGGTTCGCGTCGATTGCCTGGATTACCGCGTCCAGGCCGGTGACGCCGTAGCGTGCGGCGATCTCCGACGCGGACGTGTAGCCGACGTCGACCGCGTCGCCCTCCTGCCAGGCGATGATCTTGACGGGCAGGTCGAGGCCGACAAGCGGGAGCGCTTGCATGAGCGCGGTGCCGGCCTTCGGGTTCCCGAAGATGATCAGGGTGGTGGGGCGCAACGCCAAGCCCGCCGCCCGGGCCGCCGCCGCTTGATCGATGGTCGCAAAGATCGTGTTCCCGGCGTCGCGGATCGCCCGGCACAGGCGCGACGTCGTCTCGTCGAACGGATAGCGGCTTCGCGTGACGACCGGCATGCTCGGCAGCTCCCTTCTCGCTAGTTTGCCCGTCCTGCGGCCAGAAGCCGAAGATCGCGCGGCCCGGCTCGAGATCCCAGAAGCGCGTCGCGTTGTCGCCGACGCCGTACACGACGGCATAGGGAACATCGCGCGCGATGATGGCGCGCACCAGCCGCGCGAAGTCGCGTTGCGACATCCAAGTCGCCGCGTAGCGCGCGAACCTCTGCGCTTCGTCGAGCGGAAGCCAGCCGGAGCTCTGCGCGACGCTCGGGTCGCGCGGGTCGTCGGCTTGCGTGATCGAACCGATCCGCACGCACGTCACCTGCAGGCCGTGGTTGTCGCTGTAGTAGCGCCCGAGCGTCTCGCCGAACGCCTTCCAGACGCCGTACAGCGAATCGGGCCGGTACGGCGTATCGGTGCGAACGACCAAGCCGAACCCGGGCTCGTAGATCGCGGGCAGGTTGTCGACCTCGTGCATCCCGACCGCGTGGTTCGAGCTGGCGAAGATCACCCGTCGCACGCCGGCGCGCCGCGCCGCTTCGAACGCAGCGTAGGTACCGGCGATGTTCGGTCCCGCGACGTCCTCCCACGAGGCTTCGAGGCTGACGACCCCGGCCAGGTGCACGACCGTCTCGCAACCGGCGAAGGCACGATCGAGCGCGCCGGCGTCGCGCACGTCGGCGACGACGTCGGCATCGTGCAGGTCGATCCCGACCACGTCGTGATCGCGCGCCAAATCTGCACACAACGGCCGCCCGATCGTCCCGGCCGAGCCGGTCACCGCGATTTTCACGCTAGGTCGTGGATCGGCGCAACGCGTTGAACGGACAAAGCAGGTGCAGACATCGTAGGCCCTTCGGCAAGCTCAGGATGACCTGGGCTCTAGACACCGAGCAGTTCGAGGATTTCGTCTTGGCGGGCGATCACGTCGGCGTTGGTCAGGGTTTGGACGACCGTTCCGTGATCGACGATGTGGTGGCAGTCGGCGACGCCGGTCGCGAAGCGGAGGTTCTGCTCGACCAGCAGCACCGTGATGCCGTCTTCCTTCATCGCGCGGATAAGCTCGCCGATCCGCTCGACGATCACCGGCGCGAGGCCCTCCGTCGGCTCGTCGAGCAGCACCGTGCGCGCGCCCGATCGTAGCACGCGCGCGATCGCGAGCATCTGCTGCTCGCCGCCGGAGAGCGTCGTGCCGCCGGCCTTCGCGCGCTCGCGCAGGTTCGGGAACTCGTCGAAGATCCGCTCGACGGTCCAACCGCTCGGGCCGACGATCGGCGCGAGGGTCAGGTTTTCGTAGACGCTGAGCGTCGAGAGGATGCCGCGCTCTTCGGGGACGTACCCGACGCCGCGCTTGGCGATCCGGTCGGACGGCAGCCCGGCGATCGATGCCCCGTCGAGCTCGGATCGCAGCCGCGGCGCGCCGGCACGATTCCCATGATCGTGCGCAACGTGGTCGTCTTGCCGACGCCGTTGCGACCGACGAGCGTCGCCACCGTGCCGGTATCGACGCGCAGCGTCATGCCGTGGAGGATGTGCGACTCGCCGTAATACGCGTGGACGTCGTGGAGCTCGAGCATCAGTGCGTTCCGCCGCCGAGGTAGGCGGTGACGACGCGCTGGTCGTTGCGGACCTGCTCGTAGGTTCCCTCGACGAGGACTTTGCCGCGTTGCATTACCGTCACCCGGTCGCACAGGTCGGCGACGACGCGCAGGTTGTGCTCGACCAGCACGATCGTCCGGCCCGGCGCGATGCGTTTCACCAGCTCGACCGTGCGGTCGATGTCCTCCACGCCCATCCCCGCCGTCGGCTCGTCGAGCAGCAGAATGCGCGGATCCTGCGAGAGCGCGATCGCGAGCTCGAGCGAGCGCTTCTTCCCGTACGGCAAGTTCGCCGCGGTCGAGCCGCGTTCGGCGTCGAGGCCGACCGCGTCGAGCGCTGCTCGCGCGGGATCGTCGAGGACGGCGGTGACCGCAGGTGAGGCGAGCAGGCGACGCGAGAGCGGCGTGCGCGCCTGCAGCGCGATCTTGACGTTGTCGAGCACGCTGAGGTGCGGGAACACGCTGTTGATCTGGAAGCTGCGGACCATCCCCATCCGCGCGATCCCGGCCGGGTCGAGGTGCGCGATCTCGATCCCGTCGAACCGGACGCTGCCGCGGGTCGCCGGTGCGAAGCCCGACAAGACGTTGAAGAAGGTGGTTTTGCCGGCGCCGTTGGGGCCGATGATCGCATGGACGGTCCCCGCCTCGACTTCGAGTGAGACGCCGTCGAGCGCGGTGAACCCCGCGTAGACTTTCACGACGTCGCGCGTCGAGAGGATCGGCTCGGCCACGGGCGGGACTTCCACCCGTGATGATGCCGACCCCGCACGAACACGAGACGATCCTGGAGGTCGAGTCCCCGCGCGTGAAGTTCGGCCGCGGCGCGATCGGCGAGCTCGGCCCCGAGGCGGCGGCGCTGGGCCTGCGGCGCGTGGCGCTGTTCACCGACGCGCACCTCGCGCGGCTCGAGTTCGTCGAACGCGCGCGCCGTTCGCTGCGCGCGGCGGGCGTCGAGTTCGCCGAGTTCGACCGCGTGCGCATCGAGCCGACCGACGCGTCGTTTCGCGAGGCGGCCGCGTTCGCGCAGGCAGCGGGCGCCGACGGCTACGTCTCGGTCGGCGGCGGTTCGACGATCGACACGGCGAAGGCCGCGAACCTCTACGCGACCTACCCCGCGCCGTTCGAGCGTTACGTCAACGCGCCGCTGGGCGAGGGCGCGCCGGTCCCCGGCCCGCTCGCGCCGCACATCGCCTGCCCGACCACCTCGGGGACCGGCAGCGAGTGCACCGGGATCACGATCTTCGACTTCGAGGCGCACGACGTGAAGACGGGCATCTCATCGCGCCGGCTGCGGCCGACGCTGGGCATCGTCGACCCGGATGCGACGCGCACGCTGCCGGGCGCCGTGGTGGCGTCGAGCGGGTTCGACGTGCTCGCGCACGCCTTCGAGTCGTTCACCGCGCGGCCGTTCACCCAGCGCTTGCGCCCCGCCACGCCGCTGGCGCGCCCGCTCTCGCAGGGTGCGAACCCGTACAGCGACCTGGCGTGCGTCGAAGCTCTGCGGCTGCTGGGCGAATTTCTCGAGCGCGCCGTGCACGACGCGCGCGACGACGATGCGCGCGAAGCGGTGATGTATGCCGCGACGCTGGCGGGGATCGGCTTCGGCAACGCGGGCGTCCACGTTCCGCACGGAATGGCCTACGCCGTGGCGGGTCTCGTTCGCGAGTTCGTGCCGAACGGCTACGACGCCGATCACGCGATGGTGCCGCACGGGATGTCGGTGATCGTGAGCGCCCCCGCGGTGGCGCGCTTCACCGCGAGCCGCGTCACCGGACAAGCACCGGCGGGTCGCCGCCATGCTCGGTGCCGGCGACGTGGCGCGGCGACGAGGCCGGCGACGCTCTCGCGGCGGCCCTGGCGCGAGTGATGCGCGCGACGGCGATGCCCAACGGGTTGCGCGCGCTCGGCTATACCGCGGCCGACGTCCCGTCGCTCGTTGCCGGCGCGTTCGCGCAGCAGCGTCTGCTCGCCAACGCGCCGCGCGCGACGGGCGAAGAGGAGCTCGCCGCGCTCTTCGCCGATGCGATGACGATCTGGTGACGGTCGCGTGGTACCGCGACGCGCCGCGCCGCGTCTGATGCGAGCGGTGGTGCAGCGCGTGACGCGCGCTTCGGTCAGCGTCGGCGGTGACGAGCTTGCGGCCATCGGCCGCGGCTTCGTCGTCTTGATCGGCGTCGGCGTCGACGACGACGAGTCGCGACGCCGACGCGCTGGCGCACAAGATCGCCGGGCTGCGCGTGTTCGACGACGCGGCCGGGGCGATGAACCTGGCCTGGCCGATGCCGGCGGTGCCGTCTTGGCCGTGTCGCAGTTCACCCTCTTGGGAGACGTGCGCAAAGGGCGGCGCCCCTCCTTTATCGCCGCCGCCCGCGGCGAGCGCGCCGAAGCGCTGTACGAGCGCGTCGTGACGGGCCTACGCGCGGCCGGGCTCGAGGTCGGAACGGGTCGTTTCGGAGCAACGATGGCCGTCGCGCTGATCAACGACGGTCCGGTGACGATCTTGATCGACACGAAACGCGCGTTCTAGCGGGCGGCGTCAGATGACATGGGCATCCGTTGTCAGCCGCGCAACGGCGGGCAAGCGGGCGCTCTCACGGCGCGGCCTACGCGCCGGCATTGGGCACAGATCGAGCAATCCGGTTGACCGTCCGGACCGTTGTGCGGTCAAACCGTCCATTGAAGTAACGTCCCGGCTCGGGGTCCTCATGCGTCGTCTCTTCCGGATAGCCGGATTGGTCGCGACCGCCGTTCTCGCCACCGCGAGCGCGGCAGTCGCGCACCCGTTGGGCAATTTCACGATCAACCATCTTTCGCGCCTGAGCTTCGACCGCGGTTCGCTGCGCGTGCGCTACGTGCTCGACATGGCGGAGATCCCGACGTTCGCGCTGGACCGCTCCCTCGACGCGCACGGCACGCCTTCGCGCGCGAGCCTCGCGCGCTGGGCCGGCGATCACGCCCGGACGATCGCGCCGCAGTTGAGCCTGGTCGTCGACGGCCGAGACGTCGCGTTGTCACCGGCCGGTTCGACGGTGCGTACGCGCCCCGGCGCGGGCGGTCTGCCCACGCTCTACCTCACCGCCGACTACGTCGCCGCGCTCGGCGCGGGCCCGCACCGGATCACCTATCGCGACACGACCGAGCCGGGGCGGCTGGGCTGGAAAGACGTCGTCGCCGGCACGATGCGCGAGCCGACCGACGAGTTGCGCGCATATCCCAGCGCGCTGATCGGCTCGCCGCGCTCCCGCACCGGATTGGTCGCCGACGTCGACGCCGCCGGGCGGCTAGCCGCCGATGCAAGCGCCGGCGACGTGTCGGCCGACGATGCCGACGCAAGCGACGCCGCTGGCGCGTTCGAACGCGCTCTCCGACGTGCTGGCGAAAGGCGCGAGCGACCCGTTGATCGTGCTGGGCGCGTTGCTGCTCGCGATCGCTCTGGGCGCGTTGCACGCGCTCGAACCCGGCCACGGGAAGACGTTGCTGGCCGTCTCGCTCGTCGGTGCGCGCGCGACGGCGCGCCAAGCCGTGATCCTGGCAACGGCGCTGACGGTGGCCCACACCGCCGGGGTCTTCGCGCTCGGCGCCGTGCTGCTGTTGGCGGCGCAATGGATCGTCCCCGAGCAAATCTATCCGTGGATCACGTTGGGCTCCGGCGTGCTGGTGACGGTCCTCGGCGCGCGCGCCGTAGCGCGCGAGATCCGCGTGCGACTCCCCTTCGCCCACGCTCATGCGCACGCGCACGCAGACGCCCACCCGCACGAGCACGACCACCTGCACGCCGGCGGCGCGCACCACCATCATCATGACGGCGACGCGCACGACCGTGCCGCGCTCGACGACGCCGGACACGCGCGCGCGCACGCCATCCCGGGGACCGCGCCGCTCTCGTTTCGCAGCGCGGTACTCGCGGCGGCGAGCGGGAACATCGCGCCGTGCCCGGCCGCGCTGGTCGTTCTGCTCGCGGCGATCGCGCTGCACCAGGTCGGCTACGGCCTGGTGCTGATCGTCGCGTTCAGCATCGGCCTGGCCGCCGTGCTCACGATTCTCGGGATCGCCGTGGTTCGCAGCGCCGCCTGGCTGGTCGCCCGCCCGCGTTTCGATCGCGCCGCCCGCTGGGCGCCGCTGGTCACCGCGTTCGTCATCGCGACCGTCGGCGCGGTCATGGTCGGCCAAGGATTCGTCGCTCAGGGATCGACCGTACCGGTCCCGGTCGTCGCGGCGCTCGTGCTGGCGGCCGTTGTCGGCTACGCATTCGCCTGGCATCGCCACGCCGCACCGTCGGAGGCGCGCGCGTGATCGGTCTCGGCGCGTTCACGGTGTTCGTACTCGGAATGCGGCACGGCGCCGATCCCGATCATCTGGCCGCGATCGACAACGTCACCCGCAACGCGTACGCCAAGACGCCGCTGCTCAGCCGCTTCGTCGGGACGTTCTTCGCCGGCGGCCACACCGTGATGGTACTGGCGATCTCGGCGCTCGTCGGGCTGCTCGGCGCGCGGTTCGCAGCGCACGGCGCGCTCATCGAGACGGCCGGAACCTGGATCTCGATCGTAGTCCTGCTGATCGTTGCCGCCATGAACGTACGCGCGCTGCGCAGCGGCGGCAGCCGCGTCGCGGGCGCCAAGACGCGGCTTTTGCCAAAGCGCTTGCGCGAAGGATCGAGCGCGTTGCTCGCGATCCCGATCGGGCTGCTGTTCGGGTTCGGCTTCGAGACGTCGAGTCAGATCGCCGCGTACGCCGTCGCATTCGGCGCCGGCGCCGGGATCGGCGGGGCGCTGGTGGTCGGCGCGATGTTCTCGGCCGGTATGATCTGCACCGACACGCTGGACTCGCTGCTCGTCCACCGCCTGATCTCGTATCGCTCGGATCGCCTGCCCGCGCTGATGCGCGTCTGGATCGCCTCGGTCACAATCCTGGCGGTGGTCGTCGCCGTTTACGAGGTGGCGCAGCTTTTCGGGTGGCGCTCGCCCTTGAGCGATCTCGCCGTGAGCGCCGTCCTGGTCACCTCGCTTGTCCTCGTGTTCGCCTACGTCTTCGTGCGTACGCGACGCTCTGCCACCGAAGCGCCGCCGGCAGCGGCGGTCACCTTAGGAGAAAATCCATGACCCTATGCTCTCTCTTTTCGAGAGGCTCAACTGCATGAACGCTCGGCGAATCCTCGCGCCGCTCGCCGCGGTCGTCGCAGTCGCGGCGGCAGCCTTCCTGTACACCACGCATCCGGTGCGCAGCTCGGACCATCAAGACACGTTCAACCTCGCCAACCGCTCGAACACCTCGGCCGACATCACCGACGTCTACGTCTTCCCGTCGCCCTCGAACTCGGCGAACGTCGTGTTCGCGATGAATGTCTCGCCGCTGATCCCGGCCGGGATGGGCGGCGCGAAGTTCTTCGATCCCGACGCTGATGTGGCAGTTCAAGATCTCGCACGGCGCGACGTCGCCGGAGGATCAAGTCATGCAGTTCGGTGTGACCGGAACGGGCGCGACCCAGACGATCACCATGTACGGCCCGGCGCGGCCGAACGAGGTCGGTACCTCGAACACGTTCGTCCCGGCCAGTGGGTCGTTCACGTATAACGTCGCGACCCAGCTCAGCAACGGCGTGAAGGTCTTCGCCGGACCGAGAGCGGATCCGTTCTACTTCGATCTCTTCGCGTTCTTCTCGTTCTTGGGTGACCGGAACTGGGCAACGCACAGCTCGCAGACCGATCCCGGGCCGGAGACGGCGGGACCGCTGTTCAACGGCGACAACGTCGGCGTGCCGGCGACCTATGCACCGGCCTACGACAAGACGGCGAACCCGGCCCATCCGAGCTTCAACGGCTTTGCGGCCGGTACGATGGCCGGCGCCGGGTCGGCACTCGGCAACTACGCTTGCAGCACGAACGCTTCGATGAATACGCTCGCCGACTTGGGCGGCGGCTTCAATGTGCTCTCGTTCGTGGTCGAAGTGCCGCGTTCGCTGCTCACCAACGGCTACACCAGCTCGAGCATTCACGTCTGGGCGACGTCCAACTCGTCCACCGGGTCATAGGGAAGCACACCATGAAGAACACTCCTTTCATCCTGGTTGCGCTCGGCGCGCTGGGCTTGGGTCTGGCGGCCTGCAACAGCGGATCGCCGTCGGCGCCGCCGTTCCGCAGCGGTAACCCGCTTGCAACGCCGCTGCCCACCAACCCGACGGCTCCCACGGCGTCGTACATTCAGATCGAGTTGCTTTCCCGGCCCGCCGTCAAAGAAGCGCTCGAAAACTTCAACGACCACAAGACGACCAACGCGGTCGAACCCTACGCCGGATCGCCCGCCGATCCGCTGTTCGCCGAGATCAAATCCACCGAAGACACGGTCCGGCCGCCGAAGGGCGGCACCGACTACGGCGCGACATTGCAGACGATCCTCTATCCGAACGAGATCGCCGTCAACCTCGCCGACATGGCCGACAATGCGTCGTACCTCGGCGTCGAGACCGGTGGCGCAACCGGCGGGAAGTTCGGCGGCCGCGACCCGAACGACGACGTGATCGATATCGATCTCGGCGCGCTGTTCGGCAACACCCTCAGCAAGCTGGGGGTCCTGGCCGACGACGGTCAAGAGAACAACTGCATCAGCGCACAAAACGTCGCGCAAAACCCGACGCAGATGAAGACCGGCACCTTCCCGTACCTGGCAGGCCCTCATTAGCGTGTTCGGTTCGTCACTCGGCGCCGGATGATTCGCGTCGACAAAGCGGTCATCTGGGTCATCGCGGCGGTCGCTCTGGGAGCGATCGTCGCATGGCCTTGGTACGTCCGCGGGAGCGTGGTCGCGGCGCGCGCGGCGGCGCTGCCCACGCCGGCCCCGGTGAGCGCCGACTATCTCGATCGCGACAAGACGATTGCGTTCTGGGAGAAGGCCGTCCGCGAGCACCACCGCGGCGACATGCTCAGCCCGAGCACGCTTTCGGCGCTGTATCTTCAGCGCTTCCGCGAGCGCGGCGACATCGACGACGTAACGCGCGCCGGGCATGCTGCCGAAGCGTCGCTGCGGGCGCAACCGTACGGCAACGCTTCCGCCGAAGTCGCGCTGGGCTCGGCGCTCGTCGCGCTTCACCGGTTCAAAGAGGCGTTAGCGGTAACTCGCCACATCGAAACCTACGACCCGGGCGATCCCGCGATGCGCATTCGCGAGGCCTCGGTCGATCTCGAGCTCGGCCGGTATTCGCAGGCGAAGGCGATCATCGACGAGCTCGGCCGGCACGCAGGGACGCCGGCGAGCGCGAGCGGCACGGTACCGGCCGACACGCTGATCGTGCGCTACGACGAGCTGACCGGACATCTCGCCCGCGCGCGCGAACGCTTCGAGCGCGTGACGGCATACGGCAACGCCCAGTTCGATGCTCCAGCGCAGCAGCGCGCCTGGTTTTACTTTCGGGCCGGCGAGCTGGCCTTCGAAGCCGGCGACAACGACGCGGCGATCGCGGACGAACGGCGCTCGCTCGACGTCTTCCCGAACTACTCCGAAGCGAACCGGATGCTGGCGCGCGTCGATTGCGCGCTGCACCGCTGGAGCGACTGCCTGACCGCGGCGAGTGCGTCGGCGTCCGTCGTCCCGTATCCCGAGGTGCTGGGGTACGAGGTCGACGCCCAGCGTGCGCTAGGCGACCAAGCCGTCGGCCGCGCAGACCGACGACCTCATCCACACGGTCGAACGCATCGGTAACCTGCAGCGCGTCTCGGACCGGCTGCTCGCGATCTACTACTCCGAGCACGGGGAGCGGCTGGACGATGCGTACGCGATCGCGCGCCGTGAGCTCGCCGTGCGCGACGATATCTTCACCGAAGACACGCTGGCCTGGGCCGCCGCGATGGACGGCCGCTGGGACGAAGCGCGTAGCCGGATTGCCACGGCGCTCCGCTACGACACCGAAAACTCGCTCCTGCAGTACCATGGCGGGGTCATCGCGCTCCACTTCGGCGACCGTGCGGAGGCGAAACGCCGCCTCGAGCGGGCGTTGGCCCTCAATCCGTACTTCCATCCGTTCTACGCCGACGACGCGCGGGCGAAGCTCGCGACGTTCGTCGCGCAGAATGCGCGCCGGCATGCGACGCCGGATCCTCAACACGATGAAGCGGCTCGAGATCGTCGTCGAGCGCGACCAGTTGCCGATGGTGCGGGCCGTCCTGGACCAGCGCACGACCGGCTACACCGTGATCCCCGAGGTCACCGGCTTCGGCCACCACGGGCACCGCGAGGGCGACATCATCCTGCTCGTCACGGTGGTCACCCGCGACCACATCGACGCGATCCTGGACCTCCTGTTGCCGATGCTCAACCAGCGCTCAGGCGTCGTGTTGATCACCGATGTCCAGGTCGTACGCGGCGAGTACTTCGTTCCCGAGCTCAAGGGAGCCATGACCTCGCGCGGCTGAACCGCTTACGAACCGGTCCAGTCGGGCCGCCGCTTGTCCAAGAACGCGGTGAGCCCTTCGCGAAAGTCGCTGCTGCCGTAACAGGCCCGGATCAAGTCGTCGGCGTCCGGCAGCGCGCGCGCCGCGCGAATCCGGCGGACGATCTCCTTGCTCGCGCGCACGGTCAGCGGCGCCAGGCCGGCGATCGACTCGGCCAGCGCCCCGGCGCGCGGGTGAAGCGCCGGCCCGTCGTCGACGACTTCGGTGAGAAAGCCCGCGCGCAGCGCGTCCCGGGCACCCAGCAGCGTGCCCGTGATCAGCAACGCCTTCGCCGCGTCGAGGCCGATCAGCTCGCCGACGCGCGCGACGTTGCGCAGCGAGACGATGTTGCCCAACGTCCGCGCGATCGGGATGCCGATGCGCGCGTTGGGCGCGGCGATCCGCAGATCGCAGGTGGCGGCGATGCTGACGCCGCCCCCGGTGCACGCGCCGGCGACGCGGCGATCGTCGGGACGCGGATCGCGTCGAGCGCGCCGATCGCCGCCTCGATCCGCCGCTCGTAGGCGATCCCGTCGTCCTTCGCCGGTGAACGCGCGAAACTCGGCGATATCGGTCCCCGCTACGAACGCTTCGCCGCCCTCGCCGGTAAACACGACGACCCGCACCGACGGATCCGCGTCGAGCTCGACGGCGACGTCGCGCAATCGCGCCCACATCGCAAACGTCATCGCGTTGCGCGCGGCCGGGCGGTCGACCGTCACCCACGCGATGCCGAGCTCGCGGCGCTCGACGCGAATCATGCCAGCACCGTCACGCCGTCGTCCGCCAGCCGGGCGAGCTCCTCGTCGCCGACGCCGACCTCGCGCAACACCGCGGCCGAATCGCCGCCGAGCAGCGGCCCGGCACGCTCGATGCGGACGGGCGTTCCGGAGAACCGCATCGGCGAACCGAGCTGACGGACCGGACCGAGCGTGCGGTGCGGCGCGTCGACGAAGAAGGAGCGCTGCGCGAGGTGCGGATCCTCGAAGACGCGGTCGAAGGTGAGGATCGGACCGCACGGGATCCCGGCTTGCGTCAGCCGCGCCGTCCACTCCGCCGACGGGCGCGTCGCCGTCGCGGCCTCGATCGCCGCGATCAGCGCGGGCCGATTCGCCAGACGCAGCTCGTTGGTGGCGAAGCGCGCGTCGGCGGCGAGCTCGTCGAGTCCGAACGCGGCACACGCGCGCAGCCAGTGCGCCTGCGTGTTGGCGCCGAAGGTGAAGTAGCCGTCCGCCGAACGCACCGCTTGATACGGCGCGATCGCCTGATGCGCCGAGCCCGACGGCCGCGGAACGTCGCCGGTCGCGAAGTAGCGGCCGGCCTCCCACACCGCGAGCGACACGGCCGACTCGAGCAGCGAGACGTCGATGAATTGCCCGCGCCCGTCGCGATCGCGCGCGCGAAGCGCGGCGAGCACCGCGATCGTCGCGTACAGCGCGCAGGTGAGGTCGACGATCGGGACGCCGACTTTTACCGGCGGCGCGTCGGGCTCGCCGGTAATGCTCATCAAACCCGACATCGCTTGCGCGATGATGTCGAGCCCGGCCAGTTGCGCGTACGGGCCGTCGTTGCCGAAGCCCGTCGCCGCCACGTAGATCAGCCGCGGCGCGCCGGCGGAGAGCGAAGCGTAGCCCAGCCCGAGCCCGTCCATCGTGCCGGGCCGGAGGTTCTCGATCACGACGTCGGCCCGTTGCGGTGAGCCGCTCGAAAATGCGCTTCCCTTCCGCTGCTTTCAAGTCGAGCGCGAGACTGCGTTTGTTGCGGTTGAGCCGCACGAAGTTCGAGCTCTCGCCGCCGATGAACGGTCCGGTCGAACGCGTCAGGTCGCCGCCCTGCGGGTTCTCGACCTTGATGACCTCGGCGCCCAGATCGGCGAGCTGCATCCCGCAGAACGGGACGGCCATGAAGTTGCCGACTTCGACGACGCGGATGCCGGTGAGCGGCGCAGCGGAGCCCATGAGAGAGGATTGCCAAGCCGCCGCACCCTACTCCTCGTCCAAAGCGAAGCATTCGAAATTCTTGGGAGGTCTGCATGAACGGCAACTCGCGCGGCGCCTTTATCGCCTCGACCGCTGGGGCATTCGCGTCGATCGCGATCGTCCGTTCGCCTGCGAAGGCGGCGGAGTTCAGCGGCAAGGCCGGCACGAACCAACCGGTGGATCATCCCCTGAGCGTCGCGATGAAAGACCTCTGGGACGCCGTGCGCAAAGAGACGAACGGACGCGTCGACGTCACGGTCTTCCCCAACAATCAGTTGGGCGGCGACACGGCGATGCTCCAGCAGTTGCGCTCCGGCGCGTTGCAGGTCATGACCCTCGACGGCGGGATTCTCGAGGCGGTCGTGCCGGTCGGCGCGATCCAGAGCGTCGGCTTCGCGTTCCCCGACTCGCCGTCAGCGTTCCGGGCATTTGACGGCAAGCTGGGAGCATACGTGCGCAGCGAGATCGGGGCGAAGGGGCTGCACGCCTTCGACAAGATCTGGGAGAACGGGATGCGCGAGATCACCACGAGCACCAGGCCGGTGCGCAACGGGGCCGACATCGCCGGAATGAAGATCCGCACGCCGAACAGCCGCATGGCGCTCGACCTGTTCAACGCGCTCGGCGCGAAGCCGACGCCGCTCAACTTCAGCGAGCTCTACACGGCGCTGCAGACGAAGGTCGTCGACGGTCAGGAGAACCCGTTGGCCAACATCGAGTTCACCCGCTTTTTCGAAGTGCAGAAGTACTTGAGCATGAGCAGCCACATGTGGGGCGGTTACTGGCTGCTCGCCGAGAATCAGTGGTGGTCGAAGATCCCCGCCGACGTGCAAGGAGTCATCACACGCAATGCATCGACGATCACCGACCGCCAGCGTCGTGACATCATGAAGCTCAATGATTCGCTCGTCGGCAAGCTGCAATCACAGGGGATGACGGTCAACACCCTCGGCGCGGCCGACCGCGCGCGGCATGAAAGCGAAGCTGGGCGACTACTACAAGCGGTGGAAGGCCGAGTTCGGCGACACCGCCTGGGGACTGCTGGAAGGCTACACCGGCAAGCTCGCCTAGACGGTACGCGGAGACGGTAAACCGAGATCGCGAGCTGCTGTTTCCCCCTTTTGCGCCAGGCGCGATCAGCCGTTATCGTTGAGGAAAGATATCGGGACCATCCGGCGGCGGCAGCCGCCGGAGCTTCTCGACCTCGGCTCCACAGTGCTGAGCTGCTTTTTTCTCGACCGTACGGTAGGTTGCTAAGATGTCGCGTCCGAGCGTCGTTAGGTGGGCACCCCCTCGGCCGGCTCCCCCGCGCGACACCTCAACGAGCGGTCCGCTGAAGTATCGGTTCAACTCGTCGACGAGCGACCATGCGCGCTGATAGCTCATGCCCATGCTCCGCCCCGCCGCCGCGATCGAACCGAGCTCGGCGATTGCCGCGAGCAAGTCGGCCTTGCCCGGGCCCAGGGCCACGCCGTCACGCAGAACGATGCGGATGCGAATGACGGGTTCCACGGTGGTGTGGTCCACGGCCGTCAACCGCGTACCTGCCGCCCGCGACACTTCGCGACGGTCCGCGGCGAGGTAAGGGAAGAACGGGCCGCAAAATATAATTATTGGGGGGACACCATGCAGGATGCGAATGAAGCGACCCTGATCGCGCAAGGCTGCGCGCTCATCATCGGAGAGCGTGACCCGATCGCCAACGCGGCGAATCTTTCAGCTCTCCTCTACACCTCGTTGCTCGGCTTGAATTGGGTCGGGGTCTATTTTCGCCATGGCGACGATCTCGTGCTCGGCCCCTTTCAAGGCCGGACCGCGCGCACGAGGATCCCGGTCGGCGTCGGCGTGTGCGGCCGCGCGGCGGCCGAGCGCCGGACCCTGATCATTCCGAACGTCCACGAATTTCCGGGCCACATCGCGTGCGATCTCACGACCCGGTCGGAGATCGTCGTCCCGCTGCTCGACGGCAAACGGGTGCTCGGCGTTCTCGACGTCGACAGCCCGCTCGAGGACCGCTTTCAAGAAGACGACCGGATCTTCATCGAAGCCATGGCGGCGTACCTCGTCGCGGGATCAGACTTTCCGATGGCGTCATAACGGCGTTCGATCGGCGGCGGCCGCCTACATCGGCATCGCGACGGTAAGTCGAACGATGCGGCCCTCGGTCGGGTGGAAGTGATAGTCGTTAACTCCGCCCCCGCCTAGGAGCGGATTGACGGCGGCGTTCCCGGCGTACGCCGAGTTTCGCGCATCTTGTGGGAGCCACGAACCGTAGTAGTACTCGACGTCGTCGCCGGCGGAGTCGAGCAGGTTGAACACGTCGAGAGAAAGGCGCATCCCCTTGCGCCCCTTGAGCGTGAATTGCGCGTTCACCACGTTGGTGGGACTCGACACCGCGTCCCCGAGCTGGTCGAGCACACGCGGGCCGAAGTAGCGGTATCGCAGGCTCGCCGCGTAGTGCGGCTCGTCCAGCGTGATGCCGGCCGACGTGACGACGTTGAGCGATTCGGGAACGAACGTGCCCGCATTATCGGGATTGGTGGTGAATCGTGCGGTCGACGTGGAGATGTCCGCGTCAAGGGTGAGCGTGCGCGTCGGACGGTAGTAGTTCGTCAGCTCGATTCCCTTTCGCACCGTCGGCCCGCTGGGCGTCGTGACTCCGTGGTCGCCGTCGAAGACGAGCTCCGACGCGAGGTTGAGCTTCCAGAACGAGACCGTGGTCGTGAGCTTGGGCGCGGAGTACCGGTAACCAAGTTCCTCGCCCCAGGCGCGCACGAGCGGCGAGAACCGCTGCACCGGCGCTCCCGTCGGATCGATGGTGGCGTGCGTCTGCGGGTCGAGCGCCTGCGTCGTTCCGCGGCCGTCGTTGCTGTGAAAGCTGTCCCCGAAGTCGAGGTAGAACTCTTGGCGTGCCGATGCCTCATAGCTCGCGGTGAACTTCGGGTTCGCCATGCTTTCCGCCGTGGTGCCGGAGTTCGCCGGTTGGAAGTCGCCGATCTTGAGGTTGTAGGCGTCACCGCGCAGGCCCGCACTCAAGCGCAGCTTGTGGCTCACGCGGTATTGCGACTCGACCCACAGAAACTCGTCGCGCTCGAGGACGCGGTCGTTGCTCAGGGTTCCGTCGGGCAGCCGAACTCGGTCGTGGGTCAGAAAAAGGCCCAGCGTCGTGATGTTGTCGTTGCGCAAGCCCACGCCGAACGTCGTCGCTCCCTTCCCAACGGTGATCGTGCGCGTAAGCTTGAAACCGGAGACGAACCGTTGGTCTTCCTGCTCGCGCTGGTCGCCGCAGGCGAAGCCGAAGCGGTCGGGCGTCTCCGAGCCAGGCGCCGTGGTTGCCCCGGTCGGCGTGATGTTGCCCGGACAGTACGCGGTGTACGTGCTCACGTGCTGCGGCCCCGGCCGGCACGTCAAGTACAGCGGGTTGCACGTGACCGGGTTGGCCGTCTCGTTGTAATAGTCGGCGGCATCGAACTGGTAGTAGGTGAAGTTCGAGAACAGGTCGAGTCCGTACGACTCGCCGTAGGCGCTCAAGCGCGTGACGCCGCGCGGGTCGTCGTGCTCGTACTCGGTCGCAAGCGCGTAGCGGTAGGTCCGGCCACCGTCCGTGGGGTCGACGTAGCCGAACCGGCTCATGTCACCCGCGGCGACCAGCCGCTGCGGGATCTGGTCGGAGGAATTGAAATCGCCGCGATATCCCTGTGCGGTGACCGAAAACGCGGAATTTTGCGTGGTCGTGCTCCAGCGCAGCACGCCGTTGGCTTTCTTGTACTCGTCCGGCCGCACCAGCGTGCCGTTGTCGTGGTAGAGCTCCAGCGCGTAGAGCAAGTTGCCCGCACCGAGTCTCGGGGAGCTTGCCAGAAAGATGCGGTCGTAGGCGTAGTCGCCCAGGCCGACCGAGAGCGTCGGGGCGATCGTGTTGCGGTAGAACAGATCGTACGAACCGGCCGTCGAGAAGTCGCCTTCGTCCGCGTAGTACGGACCTTTCTTGAACGTGACGAAGCCGACGAGTTCGGGCATCAGCCAGTTGATGTCCGAATAGCCTTGTCCGTGCGCGTGCGTCGGCATGTTGACCGGGATACCGGCGATCGTCGCCGCCAGATCGGTGCCATGGTCGAGCTGGAAACCGCGCAGGTAGTACTGGTTCGCTTTGCCCTCACCGCTGTGCTGGCTGACGATCAGCCCGGGGATCTCTTCGAGCACCTCGCCCGGCCGCAGCACGGGCCGGTTCGCGATCTGCTCCTGGTCGATCGTGCCTTCCGACGCCGCGGTGGCGGTCCCGATGAGAATGGTGCCACGCCCGACGACGACCGAGGTGCGTCCGATGTGTTTGAACGCGGCGGGACTCGGTGACGGGCTCGGGACCGGCGTTGACGCCGGACCCGGTGCCGAGCTCGTCGATTGCGCCAGGGCGCGCGTGCCGAACGCTGCAAACAGCAACGCCGTCACGATGACGCGGAGCACGGTGGAACGCACGTAGCCTCCCTTCGGTGCAGGGTGCGGTCGCCGCCGCTATACCCAACCAAACGGCGGCGCACGTACCGCGGATCGACTGCGTCCGCACCGTTAGCCACTCTGTTGGTGGCGACCACACGGGACCCAAAGATAGTCGCCCTCCGGTCGCACGAACGCGCGGCAGTCGCACGGCCAGCGCCAACCGGCGTGGCGGCGGCCGACAATTCTCCCTTCGTGGTCGACGACGCGTCCTTGGCGCTCGAACCCGGACGGTCCGAGCAGCCGAAGCAGCGAGTCGTGTGTGGCGACGTTTTTTGAGCGGCGGGGCACGGGCAAGACAACGGCGCCGCGCTCCGGGCGGATTGCCTGCGATAGTACGGTTTCGCGAGCAACCGGGCGTTCGGAACGTCACGCACCGCATGACGCGCGGGTACGGCTCCGCCAACTTGCTCGTCGTTAGGAGACTTCGCCTGTGCGTCGCTTCGTCGCACCTATTCTCGTCATGCTCTGCGTCGCATCGTGTGCGATCGCCGGCGTACTCTATCTTGCGCCGCGCGCGATCGCATCCGATCACCAGGACTCGCCGCTGACGGTCGCGCGCCCCGGCGCCGACATCACCGACGTCTACCTTTTCCCGGCCAACGACCCGTCGAAGGTCGTGCTCGCGATGGACGTCTGGCCGTTGATACCGCCGGGTCTAGGGACGCACACCTACTTCGATCCCGGCGTGCTCTACCAGCTCAAAGTCGGCCTGCAATCCGACGCGACGGAAGACTTGGTGCTGCAGTTCAAAGCCGACGGCGTCGGCAGCAACCAGCACGTGACGTTGTACGGGCCCGCACGACCGGCAGCGGTCGGTACGCGGACCACCATCGTGTCGGGATCGCGCACCGGCGAAATCCCGTACAATGCGACGGCGAATCTCGGCAACGGGATCATGGCGTTCGCGGGCCCGCGCGAGGACCCGTTCTACTTCGACCTCAGCCAGTTCTACCGGCTGCAGCCCGACCGCAACTTCGCCAACCAGCCGAATCCGCCGCCGAACAGCGCGCGCTGCTTCCGTAAGGATGGTAAGGACTTTTTGGCCGGGTACGGCGTGCTGGCGCTGGTTGTCGAGCTGCCGCGTCAGATGCTCGCCGACGGCGGGCGCCTCGGCCGCATCAACGTGTGGGCCACGACCTCCCTCAAGGACACCGATCCCGATGCGTCGCCGCAAGCTCCGATCGGGCGGCTCGCCGACGTCGTGCGCAACGTCAACAGCCGCTTCGGCGGCGCGTCCGATACGAGCGGAACCTGGTTGCAGGTCGAGCGTCTCGGCCGGCCCGCGGTCAAAGAAGCCACCGAGGCGTTCGCCAACCATGATGCGACGAACCGCGCGGCGCTCACCGACGACGGCGTGCTCGCCAAGTCGATTCATGAATACATGATCCACACCGCCGGGCGCTCGACGGCCGTCGCCGATGCGGCGGTCAAGGTGTTGATCCCCGACTTCATCGAGGCCGATCTCTCGCAGAGCGGTCCGGCGCGCTATCTCGCGGTTGAGACCAACGGTAAGAGCGGCTTGCCGGTACAGATCGTGCGCACCGTTCCGCCCGACGGGATCGAGGGGATCAAAAAAGCGCTCGGAGATCCCTATCGGCAGTTCGGCGGACGCGATCCGAAATCGCCCGCGATCGATCTGTCGCTTGGCGCCATCTACGGCAGCTTGATCCCCAAGCTCGGGCTCGCACCCGACGACAACCGTGAGACCGCGTGCCTCACCAGCGACAACACCACTCCGGCCGCGAAGCACCCGCTGCGCGGCTTCCCCTATCTCGGAGATCCGCGATGAGCGCGCGTTTCGCAACCCTTAGCTTCGTCGCGTTTCTCGCGCTGAGCGCGGCGGCCTCGGCGCAAACGGCGACGCAACCCCAGAACCCGCCCAATGCCGGCGCGGCCGAAGCGCAGCCGGCGACGGTCATCGGGACCCGGCGGCGCGACCACCAAGCCTGCCGACGGTTCTCAAGCCGCGCCGGCGACGTACGGGCCCGATCCGGCGAGCGGCAACGGCTTCACGGCGTCGCCGCCGCTCGGCCCCCAGCAGGAGCTCGGACAGCGCATCAACCGGACGGTGCACTACGTCGCCGGCGACTACATCGCGCCGCCGCTGGTCTGGAACGCGTTTTCGCCCGGCAACAAGGGGCTGAACTATCTGTCGTATGCGGCACGTGCCGCGTTCGAAATCCCGGTCGGCCAGTACGACGCGTACGTTGGAGGCGAAGCGCGTTCGTACACCTATCCGGCCGGCGGCCGCGTCGAGCGCGGGCTGGCAGCGCAGGGCAGCGGCTTCATCGCCGCGTTCACGGCGCGCGACTACGACGAGGACGTCCGTGTCGGGATCAAGGTTACCGGGCCGCGGATCTACGGTGCGGTCTCCTACCTCATGCGCGGCGACGCGATCGAGCCCCGCCAGCGCGGGATCGGATACGGCATCGAGAAGCTGGCCGACGTCGATCAGAACTTCTCGCTCCACGGAAACGTGTTTTTCTACCCGAACGTCAACGGTCAGTACAGCCTGGCTGGTGCCGGGTCGTACGGCGTTTCGTATCGCGTCGTACGCTACCTGATCGGCGCTACGATCGCGCCGAACCACTCACCGCTATTCCTCGACGCGGGGTTCTTGGGCGACCGCAGCAACGTGCGCACCGATGCGCCGGTCGGCTTCAACCACCATGGGCCGTACGTCGGACTGGGGATCCACTTCTGAGGGTCCGGTCCTGGCTCGGCCTCGCGGCGGGCGCGCTCGTCGCGCTCGCGGCGTGGCCGGCCTTCGCGTCGCATGCAGCGGCCGGCGATCCGCCCGCCGGGCCGACGCCCGCGCCGCTGCGCGACGACGCGACGATTCGTGCGCGCACGATCGCGTTCGAAGAGTCCCGGCTAGCGCTCGACGGACGCGATCAGATCACGCCGCGGCTGCTGGCCGAGCAGTATCTGCAGCGCTACCGCGAATGCGGCGACGTCGACGACGTTCTGCGGGCGCAGGCGCAAGCGCAACGCTCGCTGCGCATCCAACCGCGCGGAAACGTGGCGGCGCTCCAGGAGCTGGCCGGGCGCAGCTTACGCTGCATCGATTCGACGCGGCGCGCGCGACGACGCGCGCCGCACGGCGTTGGGCGCCGGCCGATCCGTCGCTCGCGATGGGCGAAGCCTCGCTCGACATGGAGCTCGGCGACTACGCTGCAGCACGCGCGCTCGTGGCGCATGTCGGCGGCGAAGCGGAGGCGAGCCAGACGGTCGGCGCACGCCTGGCCGAGGTGACCGGCGACGTCCCGCGAGCGCGCGCGCTGCTGGCGCGCGCGGCGCAGCGGGTCGACGCCATCTACGGGATGCCGAACGAACGGCGGGCCTGGTTCCACGCCCGTCTCGGCGAGCTCGCGTTCGAAGCGGGCGACGCCGACGGAGCGCTGCGCGAGGAGGCGGTTGCCCTCGAGCGCTTCCCCGATGACGCGCAGGCGCTCACCGACACCGCCCGCTTCGACGCGGCGCTCGACCGCTGGACCGAGGCGCGCGCGAACGCCGAGCACGCGGTGCGCGTCACGCCGTCACCCGAAAATCTCGGCCTGCTCGCCGACGCGCAGACAGCGCCTCGGCGACCGCGCCGGCGCGGCTGCAACGCGCGACGAGATCGTCGCGGTCGAACGCATCGGTAACGCGCAACACCTGGTCGATCGGCTGCTGGCCGCCTACTACGCCGACCACGGCATACGGCTCGAGCGACGCCTACGCGCATCGCCGCTGCGCGACGCGGCCGTGCGGCCGGACGTGTATGCCGAGGACACGCTGGCCTGGGCGGCGGCGCGCGCCGGGCACTGGGACGTCGCGCGTCGCGCGGCCCGCCGCGCGATCGCGTGGAACACGGCCGACGCGCGGATCTGGTATCACGCCGGCGTCATCGCCGAACACGACGGCGACCTTGCGCGCGCCCTCGCCGACGATCGGCGCGCGCTCGCGCTCAATCCCCGTTTCCAGGCCGTCTTCGCTGACGACGCGCGCGCGAGGGTGCGCGAGCTGACGCGCGCCGCGGTTCGGCCGGCAGGCTAGCAGGGTGCGCCCGCGCCGCGCCGTACGCTGCGGCCGGTGAGCACACCCAACGACGCCGACCCGCCGCCCAAGCCCGAATCGCGCGCCTACGTCCTGGGCGGCAATGCCAGCACGCTCGCCTTCACCTCGAGCCTCGTCGCCCAGAACCGGCAGGTGACGGCGTGGCTGGTGCCGCTGGCATGGACGCCGATCGGCGTCGTGCTGGGCGAGAACTGGCAGCGGGTCGGGATCGCGGCCGACAACCTGGCCGGCTGGACCGACCAAACCTTCGAACCCTCCGACGAGCGGTCGTTCGTGTCGTCGCTGCGGGAGCTCGAGCTGCTGGCGCGCATCGGCTGGTCGGCCGGCGTGCCCGACGTGCTCAGCGAGGCCGTCGTCGTCAACCCGGAAGACCTCCCCGAAGACGTCTCTGGACGGTCTTTCGCACGGGCCCGAGGCACTGGCGCAGTGCGCGATCTGCCGCCGCACCTGCGTGCGCGATCACTTCGTATGGAACGAACGCCGGCTGTGCGCGTGGGACTACCACGCGACCGTGCTGGGCAAACGCGGCCCCTGGCGCGATGCGCCCTACGAGGAGCGGCTGTGGGAGACGATCCCGCAGGCCGCGTACGTCGCCGGACCGCTGCTCGAAGACATCGGCGTCGACGCGGTGCTCGCGATCGACGGCCTCGACGACGAGCTCGCGCACCGCCTGATCAACGAGGCCATCGCCGGCGACGCCGCGCACGCGCATCTCGCCGTGCGCGCCGGCGGCGGCTACACGCTCCTGCGCGAGCGCGGCGGCGAACGTTCGACCGGCGAGGGATCGACCGGAGAGCCGTCCTGACCGACCGCGCGATCGCGCGTCTGGGCGCCGTCTTCGTCGCGCTGTTCGCGCTGCTGGCGTTGCGCCAGCTCTGGGTGCAAGTCGTCGAAGGACCGGCGCTCGCCGACAACCGGTACAACCCGCGGCACGCGGCGTCCGCGGTGGGCCGCGGCTCGATCCTCGCTTCCGACGGTACGCCGCTGGCCGTCACCCGCGGCGAGAAACGCGTCTACCCGCAAGGTTCGCTCGTCGCGCATGCGATCGGCTACGCATCGGCACGATACGGCACGTCCGGGCTAGAGGACGCGTTCGACCGCGTGCTGACCGCCCGCGCCGATGCACTCGGTCCGTTCGATCAGTTGCGCCAGATTCTCGGCGGCACCCACGGGTCCGCCGCGCGGCGCCGACGTCGTCACGACGCTCGATCTCACCGTGCAGCGCGCGCTCGTCGCGCAACTGCGCCGCTATCCGCGTGCCGCCGGGATCGTCGTCGACCCGCGCGACGGCGCGATTCTGGCGCTCGCCTCGGTACCGGCCTACGATCCCAACACGCTCGACGCGCGCTGGTCCGCGCTGCTGAGCGATCCCGCCACCCCGCTGCTGGATCGCTCGACGAACGGGCTCTATCCGCCGGGCTCGACCTTCAAGATCGTGACCGTCTCGGACGCGCTCGACGCCGGCGTCGTCACCCCGGCCTCGACGTTCAACGACACCGGCGGCCTTACCATCGGCAACTTCACCGTGCGCAACGACGAAGAGGAGGTCACCGGCCGGCAAGATCTCGCCGGCGCGTTCGCGCTCAGCTCGAACGTCGACTTCGCCCGCATCGCGTTGGAGATCGGCGTCGATCGCTGGTTCGAGTACGCCGCGAAATGGGGCTTGGGACAACCCGTCGAGTTCGATCTTCCGGTCGCGCGCGATCAGGTTCCCGCCAAGCGAACGGTGAGCGACGGGATCCTGGCGCAGTTGGGCTTCGGTCAAGCGTCGCTGCTGGTCACGCCGATGCGCATGGCGTTGGTCGGCGCGACGATCGCGCACGACGGAACGACCTTGCGCCCGTACCTCGTGCGGCGCATCGCCGGCAGCGAGACCGCGATCGCGACCCGCCCCGAGACGATCGCCCAGCCGATCTCACCCGAGACCGCGCACCAGGTGCGCGACCTGATGATCGACGTGGTCCAGCGCGGAACGGGGACGGCGGCCCGGCTCAGCGGCGTGACCGTCGCCGGCAAGACCGGGACGGCGACCAACCCGCACGGCGCGTCACATGCGTGGTTCGTCGCTTTCGCGCCGGCCCAGGCGCCGCGCGTCGCCGTCGCGCTGGTGGTCGAGAACGTCGGCTACGGCGGCACGTACGCGGCGCCGGTCGCGCGCGAGGTCCTGCGGGTCGCGCTCGCCCGGTCGCGAACGTAAGGAACCGATGCCGCGAGCGACTTCCAGGCTGTAGCGCGTGGACACCCAGAAGATCTTCAACAACCGGTATCGCGTCGACGGCATCCTCGGCAACGGCGGGATGGCCAACGTCTATGTCGGCACCGACACGTTACTGCGCCGGCGGGTCGCGATCAAGGTGCTGCGCGAGCAGTATGCCTCGGACGACGATTTCGTCAAGCGCTTCTCGTACGAAGCGCAGTCGGCGGCCAAGCTGTCGCACCCCAACATCGTCAACGTCTACGACTTCGGGCGTGAGGACCACTCGTACTACATCGTGATGGAGCTGGTCGACGGTGCGACGCTCGGCGACATCATGCGCGACGAGCGCGTCTTGCCCGAGCCGGTCGCGGTCGACTACGCCGTCCAGATCGCGAGCGGGCTCGCCAACGCACATCGCCAAGGCTTGCTGCATCGCGACGTCAAGCCGGCGAACATCCTGGTGACCAAAGACGACGTCGTCAAGCTCAGCGACTTCGGCATCGCCCGCGCCGTGTCGGAGCACACCTTGGGCGTGACGCAGCCCGGGATGGTGATGGGCAGCGTCGCGTATATCTCCCCCGAGCAGGCGCAGGGCCACGACATCGACGAGCGCAGCGACCTCTACTCGGTGGGCGTCGTGCTGTACCAGATGCTGACCGGGTCGCTGCCGTTCACCGGCGACACGCCGGTCGCGGTCGCCCTCAAGCACGTCTCGGCCGACCCGCCGCCGATCGACCCGGCGACGAGCGGGGTGAGTCCCGCCGTGGCATCGATCGTCGCGCGGCTGCTGCGCAAGGATCCCCAGCAGCGCTTCGCATCGGCGACCGAACTCGCCAGCGCGTTGCGCGAGGCGCGCGAACGGCCCAACGTCGCGCAAGCGGCGGGCGAGTTCGCCGGCGCCCCGCCGGGCCCGCCGGCCCGGCAAAAGGCCCGCCGATTCCGCCGCCGCGGCGCTCGGTCGCGCCGGATCGCGTCGACGGCCGAACGACGCAAACGTTTCAGAGCGAGCAGCGCGAACGCCAAGGCCCCGACCCGCGCTTGATCCTGTTTCCGCTGTTGTTGCTGCTGGCCATCGCGATCGGTTACTTCGCGCTGCACGGACCGCTGTTCGGGCCGGCCAAGAACATCGACGTTCCGGATCTGCAGGGCAAGCTCGCGACGCAGGCTCAGCAAGAGCTCTTGGGGTTGGGTCTGAAGTCGAAGGTGACGACCGCGATCAGCGAGACCGTCCCGCAAGACCGCGTGATTCGGCAAGATCCGCCTGCCGGCGCGAAAATCGGCAAAGATGACGTCGTCACGCTGGTCGTCTCGGGTGGCGCGCCACGCGTGCAAGTGCCCGACGTCAAGGGTTACAGCGCCGCCGACGCGGAGCGCACTTTGCAGAACGCGAAGCTGCGCTTCAAGACCGTTCAGGCGTACAGCGCCACGGTGCCGAGCGGTCAGGTCATGGCGCTCAACCCGGACGTCAGCACGTCCGTACGGCAGAACGCGCTCGTCACGCTGACCGTCTCGAAGGGCGTGAAGCCGATCGTCGTCCCCGCCGTCACCGGTGCGACCCTCGACGACGCACGCCGCCGGCTCGGCGCGGCCGGACTGACGCTCACCGTCGGCCAGTCCGCCGAAAGCGACACCGTTCCGCCCAACGTGATCATGTCGCAGAACCCCGATCCCAATACGACCGCCCCGCCCAATTCGATCGTGACGGTCGTCGTCAGCAGCGGACCCGCGACCGTCACCGTTCCCGACGTCAAGGGAATGGATCCGGACGCCGCCGAGGCTACGCTGCGCGGCGCGGGCTTCGCCGTGACGCTCTCGTACATGGCCGACGCCGCGAACCCGACCCAGAAGATCGCTTACCAGCAGCCCGACGCCGGGTCGGCCGGCAAGAAGGGCTCGAAGGTCACCATCTACCTGAGCGTCTCGGGCAACGTTCCCGACGTTACCGGGATGCCGCTCGACCAGGCCAAGCGACTGTTGCTGGCTTCGGGCTATCAGATCGGGAACATCGCTCAGACACCAGACGGGACGCAGCAAGAGGGTCAGGTCGTCCGGACCGAACCCGAAGCGAACAGCACGCTCAGCCCGGGCGAGTCGGTGAACATCTACGTGATGCACGCGGCCGCGCCGTGAACCCGCGGCGAATCCTGGGCGTCGATCCCGGGTTGCGCACGACCGGCTACGGCGTGATCGAGCTGCGTGACGGTGCGTTGCGTTTGATCGAAGGCGGCGTGCTGCGACCGTCGACGGCGGCGCCGCTCGCGCAGCGGCTGGTGCAGCTCCACGAGGGCATGGTCGAAGTCGTGCGCGCGACGCGGCCCGACTGCATGGTCGTCGAGGAGCTGTGGACCTCGTACGAGCACCCGCAAACCGCCGTGCTGATGGGGCACGCGCGCGGCGTCCTCGCGCTCGCGGCCGGCGCCAACGGCATCCCGGTCCATGATCTCGCGCATGCGATGGTGAAACGCGCGCTGGCCGGCAGCGGCTCGGCCAGCAAGGCGCAGGTCAAAGGGATGGTCGTTCGGCTGCTCGGGCTCGACGCGCCGCCGCAGCCCGACGACGTGAGCGACGCGCTGGCCTTGGCGATCGCGTTCTCCAACGTGGAAGCACAACGCGACCGCTTTGCCGAACTCGGCGTCGTGATGCCCCCGCGCCGTTCCCGCGCCAGCCGGCTCGCGTAGTGTTCTCTCGCATCTCCGGAACCGTGCTCGAGCGCGCGGGGGAGATCGTGCGCGTCGACGCGAGCGGCCTGGTCTACGACGTGGTCCTGCCGCCCAGCGTGATCGCGAAGGTTCCCGACAGCGGTATGGTGACGCTGGAGATCTACCCTCACTTCGCGCTGGACGGAAACGCGGGCCGGTTCACCTTTTTCGGCTTCTCCAACGGCATCGAGCGCGAGTTCTTCGAAGCGCTGCTCTCGGTCGCGTCGATCGGGCCGAAATCGGCGGCGCGCGCCTTTTCGGCGCCGATGGGACGCATCGCGCGCGCGATCGACGAAGGCGACCACGGCTTTCTCAAAACGTTGCCCGGGATCGGTCAGCAGAAGGCGCGCGACATCGTCGCCAAGCTGCAAGGCAAAGTCGCCCGGTTCTTGCTCATCCAGGACGCGCCGCGGCGCGCGCTGCCCGAACAGCCGCCGATGCCGGAGTTCGCCGGCGAGGCGCTGGCGGTGCTGCTGCAGCTGGCCTACCGGCGCACCGAGGCCGAGGTGATGATCGCCGAGACGCTCGAGCGCGCGCCGTACGTCCACGACGCCGAGGCGCTGCTGGCCGAGATCTACCGCCACCGCAACACCACCGCGCTTCCGGCGAGCTCGTCGAACGGTCAGGGCGCGGGCGATGAGTGATTCGGTCCGCAAAAAGGTCGTCGGGCCGAGCGGCGTGCCGGCGGACGAAGCGGCTTTAGCCGGTTCCGAGCCTGTCGAAGGACGAATCGTCGGCGCCGACGCGTCGCTCGAGGACGAGGTCTACGGCGCGACGCTGCGGCCGCGCACGTTCGGCGACTACGTCGGCCAAGAGCAGATCGTCGACAACCTGCGCATCGCGATCGACGCGGCGGCGCGGCGCAGCGAGCCGCTCGAGCACGTTCTGTTCTCCGGACCGCCCGGGCTGGGCAAGACGACGCTGGCGAACCTGATCGCGCGCGCGACCGGCGGCGCGCTCCGGCCGACCTCCGGCCCGACGCTCGAGAAGCCCAAGGATCTCGTCGGCATCCTGACCTCGCTCGAGCACGGCGACGTGCTGTTCATCGACGAGATCCATCGCCTCGGCACCGTCGTCGAAGAGTATCTGTATCCGGCGATGGAGGACTTCCAGATCGACTTCGTCGTCGACCGCGGCGCGTACGCGAAGACGATCAAGTTGCCGCTCAAGCGCTTCACCCTGGTCGGCGCGACGACGCGCGCCGGCATGCTGTCGGCGCCGTTGCGCGACCGGTTCGGCATCGTGCACCACCTCGAGTACTACGAGCCGGCCGAGCTGCAGCGCATCGTCGAGCGCAGCGCGCGCGTGCTGGACATCGCGATCGAACGCGAAGGTGCCCGCACGATCGCCGAGCGCAGCCGCGGGACGCCGCGCATCGCGAACCGTCTCTTGCGGCGCGTGCGCGACTTCGCCGAGGTCCGCGCGGACGGCGTGGTGACCCCCGAGGTCGCGAGCGAGGCGCTGCGTCGCGAAGGCGTCGACGAGCTGGGCCTCGACCGCCTCGACCGCGCCTACCTCGAGACGATCGCCAAGCAATACGGGGGCGGCCCGGTCGGGATCGCCGCGATCGCCGCGACGCTGACCGAGGACGTCGAGACGCTCGAAGACGTGGTCGAGCCGTACTTGCTCAAGAGCGGGTTCGTCCAGCGCACCGCGAGCGGCCGCAAGTCGACCCCCGCCGCGCACGCGCACCTCGGCATCGCGATGCGCGAAGGCGCGCAGCCGCGCTTGCTGTGATCGCGCGCGCGGCGTTCCTCAAAGGGATCGCCGGCGCGACGGCGATCGCGACCGGCGGACTCGACATCTGGGACCCGCTCTCGCCGCAGATCCGCGTGCTGGTCGCGAGCGACGTCCGCGGTGAGACGCCGGAAGTCTACGCCGACGGAACCTTCGGCTTCGGCGGCAAGCGCTGGCGGGGCGCGCCTTCCACGGTCGGGATGCCCGGCGGGAAGCTCGCGCTGGTGACGACGATCGACGTCGACCGGTATCTGCAAGGCGTCGTTCCGCTCGAATCGCCGCCGTCGTGGCCGGCCGCGGCGCTCGAGGCCCAGGCGATCGTCGCCCGAACGTTCGCGCTGGGTCGCCGGTCGCCGTCGCGGCCGTACGACGTCCAGGCCGGCGAGGCCGATCAGCGCTGGGGCGGCGTCGAGGCCGAGCATCCCGCGTCGACGGCGGCCGTCACCGCGACCCGCGGCCGCACGCTGAGCTACGCCGGCGAGCCGGCCTCGGCGTTCTACAGCTCGTGCTGCGGCGGGCACACGGCGGACAGCGGCTCGGTCTGGGGCGGCGTCGCCTTGCCCTACCTGCGCGGCGTCGGCGATCCCTACTGCGCCCCGGCTCCGGACTACCGCTGGACGCGCAGCGTCACGCTCGACCGGGCGCTGGCGGCGTTCGGCTCGCGCACCGGCGGGACGCTGATCGGGACCGCGCTCGGCGAGCCCGACCCGAGCGGACGCCCCCGGACGGTCTCGCTGCTCGGTGCGGCGGAGGCGACGATCCCGGTCGCCGAGTTCCGGCGCGCGCTCGGTTCCGACGTCGTGCGCAGCTCGTGGTTGCGGTCGATTCGGATCGACGCGACGCAGGCCGTGCCGCGGCTGGTCATCGAAGGCTCCGGACGTGGGCACGGTGTCGGGCTCTGTCAATGGGGAGCGCGGTTTTTTGCGTCCTCGGGAGGATCGGCCGCGGCGATACTCACCTTCTACTTCCCCGGGACCTCGGTGACGAATGGCTGACGACAATCGCGCGGACGACAGCGTCAGGCTGCGCAAGTTCATCGACGTTGTCGTCGAGGACAAGGTCTCGTTCACGCTCTTCCGCGCCGCGATCGCCGACATCAGCCCGACCGGGATGCGCGTGATCTCCGATCAATATCTGCCCAAGCAAACATCCTACACGTTCACCTTCAAGCGCGCGCCGTTCTTCGTGTTTCGCGGCGAGGTGCGCTGGGTGCGCTCGTTCGAGCGCGATACGTTCGCCGTCGGCGTGCAGTTCGTCGGCCTGTCCGACACCGAACGGGCTCGGCTCCAGCAGTTCCTGGAGATCGAACGGCAGCGCGTTCCGAGCGGATAGCACGAGTGTGCCAAGGCGGAATGCACGCGCCGCGTGACGTCGAGGCGTACGACTACGAGCTGCCCGCGCACCTGATCGCACAGGACCCGGCGGCCCGCCGCGACGCCGCGCGCCTGCTCGTCGCCGGACCCGGCGGCGCGGTGGAGCACCGACGGTTCGCCGACTTCCCCGAGCTGCTGCGCCCGGGTGACGTGCTGGTCGTCAACGAGACGCGGGTCGTGAGCGCGCGCCTGCGGGCGACGCGCGAGGGCGGCGGTGAGGCCGAGATCCTGCTGCTGCGACCGCGATCGCAGGCCCGCTTCGACCCGTCGGCGCGCGAGTGGTTGGCCTTGGTGCGGCCGGGCCGCAAGCTGCGCGCGGGCGCGCGCATCGACGCCGGCGGCGCCGGAGCGACGATCGTCGAGGTGCTCGCCGACGGTCCGCGCGTCGTCCGGTTCGACGACGGCGTGGACGTCGGCGCGCTGATCGAGCGGCACGGCGAAGTGCCCCTGCCGCCATACGTCGCGCCGCGCGGGGCTGCGGCGGCCGCCGCCGACGCGGAGCGCGCGCGGCGCTATCAAACCGTCTTCGCGCGCGTTCCCGGCAGCGTCGCCGCGCCGACCGCGTCGCTGCATTTCACTCCGGAGATCCTGGCCGCGATTCGTGCGCGCGGTGTGACGATCGCGCCGCTCGTGCTCGACGTCGGGATCGCGACGTTCCGGCCGATGAGCGCGACGACGATCGACGAGCACGTCATGCACGCCGAGCGTTACGCGATCCCGCCGGAGACCTCGGCCGCGGTCGCCGCGGCGCGGCGCGAACGCCGTCGCGTGGTCGCGGCCGGGACGACCGTGCTGCGCGCGCTCGAAGGTGCCGCGCTGCGCGACGGCGTCGTGCACGCAGGCGAGGCGGAAACCACGCTCTTCGTCACGCCGGGGTTCACCTTTCGGGTCGTCGACGCGCTGCTCACCAACTTTCACCTGCCGCGCTCGACGCTGCTCGTGCTGGTCGCCGCCTTCGCCGGGTACGAGCGCGTCCGCGACGCCTACCGCCAGGCGATCGAGCGCGAATACCGCTTTTTCTCCTTCGGTGACGCCATGTTTGTCGAGCGGGCGTAAAGAACGTGCCGGTTCTGCACGGAAACGCTGCCGGACGTTAGGGATTCTTAGCGGAGCGGGGGGCGCTTTGCGCGGGCGCTCGGCTGCCGGTCGAGAAGTCGAACCCTAGGTGAACTCATCGGCTCTCGATCTGGCGACGCTTCGCGCTTCGCCGCAACAACGCCGCGTCGCGCTGATCGCGATCGCGGCCTTGTCGCTGGTGGCGCTGGCCGGCGCGCCCTTCGCCCGCATCCCGATCGGCGCGCTGCCGAGCTTCGTCGCGCTCTACGGCGGCGCGGTCCTGATGAGCCTCGCGATCACCGCGACGATCCTGTTCGGCCAGTTCGCGCTGTCGCGCAAGCCGTCGTTGCTTGTGCTGGCCTGCGGCGCGCTGTTCAGCGGGCTGGTGTCCCTGCCGTACATCGTCAGCATGGCCGGGATCGGACTGGCGCTGCCTTCGAGCGGCGGCGCGGTGGCGTCGGCGGGCGTACCTGTGGATCGTGTGGCATACCGCGCTGGCGGTGGCCTTTTTCGCTTACGCCCGTATGGCCGGGCGCGACGGGACGCGGCGCGTCGGGCGCAACTCGCGCGACCACTCGCCGTGGCGGGGACCGTGATCGCGGCGTATGCGGTGATCTCCGCTTGTCGTCGCGTTCGCCCCCGCGCTGCCGCCGGTCGCCATTGCAGGCACGTACCTCAGCGGCGTCTATCTCGCGCTGCTGACGGTCGTCGCGTTGTCGACGTGCGCGCTGGTGATTCTCTTCGGACGCCGGTCGAGCACGGTGATCGACGTGTGGCTGACGGTCCCGATCGCGGCGCTGCTGATCGAGTCGCTGCTCAACGCGCTCGGCGGGACGCGCTACAGCGTCGGCTGGTACCTCTCGCGGCTCGACATCCTGGTCGCCACGACGTTTCTGGTCGTCGCGCTGCTCACCGAGACCAATCGCCTCTCGCGCGTCATCGCAACCAACGAGCGCCGGCTGCGCGGGATCGTCGACGGCGTCGCCGACGCGCTCGTGTCGGTCGACGCTCGGGGCGCGGTCGTGTCGGTGAACCGCGCGGCGGCGGCGCTGTTCGGCTTCGTCGCCGAAGAGATGATCGGCACGGCCGTCACGCGCATCCTGCCCGAGTACGCGAACATCGAAGGCGCGCACGAGACGGCGGTCGTCGAAACGACCGGCCGCGACGCGCGCGGAACGCTGTTCCCGGTAGAGTTCGCCCGCGGCCGTGACGCCACCAACGCGCTGGCGGGAGAACGCATCGTCATCTTGCGCGACATCACGCAGCGCAAAGCTGCCGAGGAGGCGATCCGGGCGGCGCACGATCGCGCGGTGGAAGCGGCCGACGTCAAATCACAGTTCCTGGCGACGATGAGCCACGAGATCCGCACCCCGATCAACGCGGTAGTCGGGATGTCGGAGCTGCTGCTCGGGACGCCGCTGTCGGACGAGGCGCGCGACTACGCGCTCACCGTGCGCGACTCGGCCGACTCGCTGCTGGCGATCGTCAACGACATCCTCGACTTCTCCAAGATCGAAGCGGGACGGATGGAGCTCGAGAGCATTCCGTTCGCGCCGGTCGCCGCGCTCGAGAACGCGACCGACATTCTGGGCGCGGCGGCGCGCAAGAAAGGGCTCTCGCTCGCGACCTACGTCGCGCCCGACGTGCCGCGGCGCGTCCTGGGCGACGCCGATCGCCTGCGCCAGATCTTCCTCAACCTGATCGGCAACGCGGTGAAGTTCACCGCGCAGGGCAGCGTGACCGTCCGCGCGGTCGTCGAACGTGTCGAGGCGGAGAAGACCGTCGTCCTGCGCTTCTCGGTCACCGATACCGGGCCCGGCATCGCGCCCGACGTCGCGGGTCATCTGTTCGAACCGTTCCGCCAGGCCGACCAATCGACGCGCCGCCGCTACGGCGGCACCGGGCTGGGGCTTTCGATCTCGCGCCGGCTGGTCGAGCTGATGGGCGGCACGATCGGTTTCGAGAGCGATCCCGGGAACGGGTGCGACGTTCTGGTTCACCGTGCCGTTCGCGCAGGTCGCGCGTGACGGCGAAGGGCTGCGGACCGGCGCGCTGCGCGGCGCGCGGGTGCTCGTCATCGACCCCGAGGGCGAGGCGCGGCAAGTCGTCGATCAGTATCTGTTCGCTTGGGGCGTCGTCGCATCGAGCACGGCGAACGCCGCGCACGGACTTCAACTGGCCAAGGCCGCGGCGGCGCGAAACAGCGTTTTCGACGCCGTGATCCTCGACCGCGGCGCGGGCGGCGACGCCTTCGCGCTGGGCACGCGGCTGCACGCGATCGCCGGTTTCGCGGCGGTGCCGCTGGTGCTCGTCGCGGGCGCCGGCGAGCCAGTCGCGGCCGAAGCGCGCGCGAACGGATTCGCCGGCGTCGTCCGCAAGCCGATTCGCCGCGGCGTGCTGCACGATGCTTTGGTCGCCGCGATCGAAGGCCCGACGGCGGCGAGCGTGCCGGTCGCGACGTTCGACGGCGTGCAGACCCGGCGGGGCGGCGACGTGCTCGTGCTGGTCGCCGAGGATCATCCGGTGAACCGGAAGCTCGCGCTGCAGCAGCTCAAGAAGCTCGGCTATCGGGCCGACGCCGTCACCGACGGGCGCGCGGCGATCGACGCCGTCGCGCGAGGCAACTACGACCTCGTGCTGATGGACTGTCAGATGCCCGAGGTCGACGGCTTCGAGGCGACGCGCGCGATCCGGCGCGACGAGAGCGTGCGCGGCGGGCACGTGCCGATCGTCGCGATGACGGCCAACGCGCTGGAGGGCGATCGCGAGGCGTGCCTGAGCGCGGGGATGGACGACTACCTCGCCAAGCCGGTCCAGCTCGCCGCCCTGGGAGCGCTCGTCGAGCGTTTCGCCGGTGGGGTGCGGGTTGCCGGATAGAAGCGTCCTCGATCTCTCGCGGCTCGAGGAGGCGTTCGGAGACGACCGGCCCGGGATCGCCGAGCTGCTCGAGATGGCGCTCGAGACCGGGAAGAAGCACCGCCGGTCGCTCGAGGAAGGTTTGGACCGCGCGGACGCCGCGATCGTCGCGCGTGCCGCGCACGGCATCAAAGGCAGCGCGGGAACATCGGCGCGACCGCGGTCTACCGGCTCGCCGCCGAGCTCGACGAACGCGCGCGGGCCGGGATGCTCGACGGCGCGCGCGAGCGCATCGACGCGATCGACGAGGCCTACGCGCGCGTCGCCGACCAGGTTCGCGAGTACCGCGCGGGGCTTAGCTGAAGCGCTGCGGCGGCGCGGCGTTCTCGATCGCCGGGTGTCCGACCCGGGTGCGGGCGTTGGTGTACCACACCAAGCCCGGCGCGCCGTCTCGCTGCTTGCGAACGTGCTTGCGTTCGGTGTAGTCGATCTCGACGCGTGATGCGTGGCGCGCTTTGCTATGCGTCGCGGCGAGATCCGCCGCCGCGTCGAGATCGTCGTCGCCGGGATCGCGTCCGGCCGGTGCTTGCAGCACGACGTGCGAGCCGGGTATGCCGCGCGCGTGAAACCAGAGATCGTCCGGCTTCGCGATGCGAAAGGTGATCTCGGCGTTCTCGCGCGGCGAACGGCCGACGTAGATGCGCGCGCCCGACGGCCGTTCCAGGCGCAACGGCGGCCGGCGCCGCACGTTCGCGGCGGAGGAGCGTTGCGCCGGCCGCCCCTCGAGCGCGTCGAGGTCGCCCTCGAGCTCGGGGAGCGTCGGTGAGTCGGCGCGTTCCGCCTCGAACGCGAGCACGTCGAGCGCCCCGCGCCGCGCCGCCAGCGCTTCGCGCCGGCGCTCGAGATGCGGCAACGCATCGGCCGCCTTGCGATAGCGCGCGTAATAGCGCTGCGCGTTCTCCTTCGCATCGAGCTCGGGATCGAGCGCGATGGTGAGCGCCGGATCGCTCGGTGGCACGTATGCTCGTCGCTCCGGCGCGGGATCTCGTGACCGTAGGTGAAGAGCGCGTCGCCGCTTTTGCGCAGGCGGTCGCGTGCGGCGTCGTCGACGATGCGCGCTGCCACCGCGGCGAGCTCGCCGTCGGTGGCCAGGAGGCGTTTCGCGACGCGCGCGAGCAGCGCCGCGCGCCGCCGCTCGGTCGCGTCGCCGCGTTGCGCGCGCAACGTCCCCGCGCGCGCCTCGGCGAACGCGTCGAGCAGCGACGGGACCCGCGTGTGCGCGAGCTCGGCGTACTGCGCGAGCGGAACGACGTGGGCGGCGACGATCGCGCCGGCCACGTCGCGATACAGGTGCAGATCGCCGCGTTCGCCGGCAGCCTGCTCGGCCTGCGCCAGCAGCGCCCGCGCGCGCTCGTCGAGCTCCGCGGCCTGCTCGGCCGCGGGTAACGCGCCGAGCTCCGCGCTTTGCGCGACGAGCGACGCCGCGAGCAAGCCGCGGCAGCGCCGGCAAGTAGCCCCCGAGCGCGCGGGCGCGAGCGGCCGCATCGGCGGCGCGCTCCAGCGCGGCCGCGAAGCCCGCCAAGTCCAGCACGGCGACCGGCAGCGGCGGTGGCTGCGTACGGCAGACCGACCTGGACCGAGCGCGCATCGTTCTCGGCCGGCGAGAACTGCTTGGCCGCGGCGACGACCATGCGATCGCGCAGCAACGCGACGTTGCCGTAGCGCGGGACGAGCTCGACGACCAGCCGCGACGCCGACTCGACGCCGAATCGCGAGGCGGTGGCGAACGCCAGGACCAGCACGCGGTCTCCGGGCCGCGCCCGAACGGCGGTCAACCGCATCCCGCGCAGCGTCGTTCCGGCCGAGCGCAGCCAGCCCGGATCGACGCCGACCGCCGGCTCAGCCTCTTCGAGCGCCACCAGCGGCGGCGAAGCGAAGGCGTCGATCGCCAGCGTCCGCCTCTGTCACCCTGAGCGCCTCTGTCACCGCGAGCCTCTGTCGCGACGGCGAAGCGCGAGACCGATGCGGCCGTCGTCGAGCAGGCCGGCATCGACGACGCGGCCACCGGCCAGCGCGCGGTCGAGCTCGGCCGCCGCGCGGCGAATCAGGATCCAATCCGTGACCATGAGGGTCGTGAGTTGTCCTAGGAGGGAGGTGCTTTCCCGCCCCTTGCGTATTCTACCGTGTTTGACCCGTTCGTAAGGGAGGATGGCCGTTCTGACCGGGCCCGGTCTCTTGTTCGTCGTGTCGGGCCCGTCAGGTGCGGGGAAGGACACGCTGGTGGAGGGCCTCAAGGCTCGCCGCGAGCGGCTCCTGTACTCGGTCTCCGCCACGACGCGAGCGCCGCGTCCGGGCGAACGTGAGGGCACCGATTACTTCTTTCTCGAGGTGGAAGAGTTTCGGCGCCGGCTCTCCGAGAGCGCCTTTCTCGAATGGCGCGAGTACAACGGGCACCTGTACGGTACTCCGCGATCGTTCATCCAAGACAAGCTTCGGGACGGCTACGACGTCGTCTTGAAGCCCGAGGTCAACGGCGCGCTGGCCCTCAAGGCGCAGTTCCCCGACGCGGTCCTGATCTTCATCGTCCCCGACAAATTCTCGTATCTCCGCTCCCGCCTCGAGGCGCGGCGCACCGAGACGAACGAGCAGATCGCCGCGCGGCTCGAGATCGCGCACGACGAGTTCACCTTCGTTCGCCGGTTCGACTACCTGGTGATCAATGAGGAAGCCCAGCCCGAACAGGCTGTGGACGACCTCGAAGCGATCGTGCGGGCCGAACGGTACCGCATCCATCGCTACCCCGAAACCCGCCTGAAAGAATTGGAAGACAGCTAGATGAGCGATAGTGTATTCGGCGACCTCGACGGACTGCTCCGTCATGTCGACTCGAAGTTCTCCCTGGTCAACGTCGTGACCAAGCGCGCCAAGCAGCTCAACAACGGCGCGCCGCCGCTCACCGAGCGCGTCAACCCGAACAAGCCGGTCTCGACGGCGTTCAACGAAGTGCGTCTCGGCAAGATCCCGTACAAGCGGACTCGAGAAGGCATCAAGTAGCGGGAGGGACCAACCATGTGCGGCATCGTCGGCTACGTCGGAAAGCGCGACAGCGTTCCGATCATCATGGACTCGCTGGCCCGGTTGGAATACCGCGGCTACGACTCGGCCGGGATCGCCGTCATCGACTCCGACGGGCGCCTGACCGGGTCGAAGGCCGAGGGCAAGCTCGCCAACCTCGCGGCGCGCCTGCTCGACGGCGAGGCGTTGCACGGCACCACCGGCGTCGGCCATACCCGCTGGGCGACGCACGGCCGCCCGTCCGACGCGAACGCTCACCCGCACATGGACTGCACCGGGCGCTTCGCCGTCGTGCACAACGGGATCATCGAGAACTACGCGCCGCTGCGCGCGCAACTGCTCGCGCAAGGTCACGGCTTCAAGTCCGAGACCGACACCGAGGTGCTCGCCCACCTGATCGAGACGCGCTACAAGGGCGATCTCGTGCAAGCGGTGCGCGAGACGCTCGCGCTGGTGCGCGGCGCGTTCGCCCTGGGCGTCATCTCGTCCGACACGCCCGGGCCGCCTGATCTTCGCGCGCAACGGCGCCACCCCGCTGATCGTCGGGCTGGGCGAGGACGAGATGTTCGTCGCCTCGGACATCCCCGCCATGCTGCAGTACACGCGCAAGATCGTCATCCTGCAAGAGGGCGAGGTCGTCGACGTCGGCAGCGACGGCTACGCCCTGACCGCCTTCGACGGCCAGCCGATCGAGCGCGACGTCCAGCAGATCACCTGGGACGCGACCTCGGCCGAGAAGTCCGGCTTCAAGCACTTCATGCTCAAGGAGATCTTCGAGCAGCCCAACGTCGTCAAGGAGACGCTGGCCGGCCGGATCGACGAGAGCCACGACGTCCAGCTCGGCACCGAGCTCAAGATCGACGAGATCGTGCTGCGCGCGATGACGAAGATCTCGATCACCGGCTGCGGCACCGCGTATCACGCCGGGATGGTCGGGATGTACCTGATGCGCGCGCTGTGCAAGCTGCCCGTCGAGATGGAGCTGGCCAGCGAGTTCCGCTACGGCGACCGGTTCATGGACGCGCGCACGCTGACGATCGCGATGTCGCAATCGGGTGAGACCGCCGACACGATCGAAGCGGTGAAGATCGCGAAGCAAGAGGGCGCGCCGATCATCGGCATCTCCAACGTCGTCGGCTCGCACCTCACCCGCTTGGCCGACGCGACGCTCTACACGCGCGGCGGGCCCGAGATCTCGGTCGCCGCGACCAAGACCTACGTCTCGCAGGCGATCGCCGCGGTGCTGCTGGCGCTCTACCTGGCGCGCATTCGCAAGTCGGCGCCGCTCGAGCGGCTGCGCGAGATCGCCGAAGGCACGAAGCTGCTGCCCGCCGCGATCGACGTCGTGCTCAACACGTCGGACGAGGTGAAGAAGGTCGCCAAGAAAGTGCGCAAGGCGCGCTCGGCGCTGTTCCTGGGCCGCTACGTCAACTTCCCGACCGCGCTCGAAGGCGCGCTCAAGCTCAAGGAGATCAGCTACATCCACGCCGAGGGCTACGCCGCCGGCGAGATGAAGCACGGCCCGATCGCGCTGCTCGACGCCAAGACGCCGGTCGTCGGCATCGTGACCGAAGGCCGCGTGCGCGAGAAGATCCTCTCGAACATCGCGGAGTCAAAAGCGCGCGAAGCGCCGATCATCCTGGTCGCGAACCACGGCGACGAGGAAGCCGCCGCGATCGCCGACCACGTCCTGTGGGTGCCGCGCGTCGACGAGCTGCTCTCGCCGATCGTCAACGTGATCCCGCTGCAGCTGCTGGCCTACCACATCGCCGACATCGACGGCAAAGACGTCGACCAGCCCCGCAACCTCGCCAAAACCGTCACCGTCGAGTAGCGCAGTCCGCGAAAGGCGGAACAGCCGGGGCCGGGCCGAATCCGGGTCGGCTGTGCGTGCCGACGGTCGTGCTCCCGATCAACTTCGTCCTCTGGCGTTCGAGCCGGGATATCTGCCGTTCGCGGACGGCAGCGTGCTGATCTCGCTCGGCGACACGCGGGTGATCTGCGCGGCGACGATCGAGGACCGCGTGCCGCCGTGGATGCGCGGCCGCGGCACCGGCTGGGTCACCGCCGAGTACGCGATGCTGCCGCAGGCGACGCCCGAGCGCAACCAGCGCGAGGCGGCCAAAGGGCGGCTGGGCGGCCGCACGCACGAGATCCAGCGGCTGATCGGCCGCGCGCTGCGCTCCGTGGTCGACATGCAGAAGCTCGGCGAGCGCAGCGTGCTGGTCGACTGCGACGTCATCGGCGCCGACGGCGGGACGCGCACGGCGTCGATCACCGGCGCCTGGGTCGCGCTGTCGCTCGCGCTGCGCAAGCATTTCGACCCGGAGAAGCAGCAGAAGTGGCCGCTGACCGGGCAGATCGCGGCCGTCTCGGTCGGCATCGTCGACGGGACGCCGGTGCTCGACCTTCCCGTACGAAGAGGACAGCCGGGCCGAGGTCGACATGAACGTCGCGATGACCGACGCCGGCGGCTTCGTCGAGGTCCAGGGCACGGCCGAGCGCGAGCCGTTCACCCGCGCGCAGCTCGACGGCCTGCTGGAGCTCGCCGAGGGCGGCATCCGCCGGCTCTTCGCGGCGCAGCGCGAGGCGCTCGGGCTCGGTGTCTGACCGCGCCGCGCTCGGCCGCGCTCGCCGCGCGCCGTCGGCGCCTTTCACCTGACCGACCGCGCGATGCGGGCCGCGCAGGACGCGCATCGAGCAAGCGCTCGCCGGCGGCGAGCGTGGACGACGAGGCGGCGCGGCGCGTACCTCGCCGCCGTCCGGCGCTACTTCGAGCCCTACGAGCGCGAGGCGCAGGGGCAGCTGCGGCACGTCGACCGCGAGCTCGAGCGGCTCTACCTGCAGCAGTTCAATCTCGCCGCCGAGCGCGGCGTCGTCGCCAAGCGCATCGAGGCGGTGCGAGGCGTCCTCGGGGCCCTCGCGGAACTTCGCGCGCGAATGAAGGTCTTCGACGAGGTCGGGCGCGGGACGATCGGCGCCTTCGCCTACGCCGGCGGCGTCGCGGAGCTCCTCGGCGACGCGCTGCGCTTCATCGTCGGGCTGCGCATCCGGCTCCGCGAGACGCTCGATCAGGCCTATCTGCTGGGCGTGCAGTCGCTCTCGATCGTCATCCTGACCTCGCTGTTCACCGGGATGGTGTTCTCGCTCGAGAGCGCCGTTCAGGCCGTCTCGTACGGCGTCGGCAACCTGGTCGGCGGCGCGGTCGCCTTCACGACCGCGCGCGAGCTCGGCCCGATGCTCTCGGCGGTCGTCGTCGCCGGCCGCACCGGCGCCGCGATCGCCGCCGAGCTCGGCTCGATGGTCGTCACCGAGCAGATCGAGGCGCTGCAGTCGCTGGGGCTCTCGCCGACGCGCATGCTGGTCGTGCCGCGGCTGCTCGCGCTGGTCGTCATGCTGCCGCTGCTCACGATCCTGGCCGACATCGTCTCGATCATCGGCGGGATGTGGGTCGCCGGCATCTACGCGCACATCTCGCAGGAGTCGTTCATCACCTCGGCGCGCGCGGCGCTGCCGTTCGAGGACGTGCTCAAGGGGCTGTTCAAGTCGGTCGTCTTCGCCGTCATCATCGCGATGATCGGCTCGTATCAAGGGCTTGACGACGCGCGGCGGCGCGGCCGGCGTCGGCAAGGCGACGACCGGCGCGGTCGTCACGTCGATCATCCTGATCTTCATCTTCAACTTCGCGCTCTCGTACGTGCTGTTCGGGTCGTCGTAATGGCACTCTGGGCGCGGCTCGACGACGTCTGCGTGCGCTACGGCCCCAAGATCGTGATGCAGAACCTCTCGCTCGACATCGTCGAGGGCGCGATCACCTGCATCATCGGCCTGTCGGGCGCCGGCAAGTCGACGATCCTGCGGCTGCTCAACGGGCTCAAGAAGCCCGACACCGGCCGCGTCTTCGTCCGCGGCAACGACATCACCGAGATGCGCGAGCGCGATCTGATCGATCTGCGCCGCACGATCGGTTTCGCGTTCCAGTTCTCCGCGCTGTTCGACTCGCTCACCATCGGCGAGAACGTCGCGCTGCCGCTGCGCGAGCACACCAAGATGCCCGACAAGCCGAGATCCGCAAGCTCGTCAGCGAGACGCTCGATTCGGTCGGCCTGGCGCACGTCGAGGACCGCTATCCCGTCGGAGCTCTCGGGCGGCATGGTCAAGCGGGCCGGCTTCGCGCGCGCGGTCGTGACCAACCCGGCCGCCGTGCTCTACGACGAGCCGACGACCGGGCTCGACCCGATCATCACCCACGTGCTGACCGACACGATCGTCAAGCTGCGCGAGAAGCTCAACGGCACGGCGGTCGTGGTCTCGCACGACCTCGAGAGCATCTACATCATGGCGGACTACATCGCGATGCTGTTCGAAGGCGCGATCGTCGCCTATGGAACCGTCGACGAGATTCGGCGGTCACCGAATCCGATCGTCCAGCAGTTCTTGCAGGGGAGCGAAGTCGGGCCCGATCCCGATCTAAGATCATGAACAGACAAGCACTCGTCGGCATCTTCACCGTCGTGGCCCTCATCGGGCTGTTCGGCTTCTTCCTCGTGCTCGCGAACGTCGGACCGCAGGGGCGCTACAAGATCGGCGTGCACTTCAAGTCCGCGGCCGGCCTGCACAAGGGCGCGCTGGTGTACGAGAGCGGCGTCGTGGTCGGCGTCGTCGACCAGACGAACCTGATCCCCGAGGACTTCACCGTCGAAGTCGTCCTGGCGATCAACAACAACGTCGACGTGCCGCGCAACGCGCGCTTCCTGATCCAGGCGCCGCTGACCGGCGACTCGGATCTGGAGATCGTCCCGGTCGTTCCGCCTGCCGCAGCCGCCCGGGATGGCCGCGCCGACCAACGCGCCGGCCGCGGTCGCGGTGCTTGCCGCGCGAGGTGCTTCCGCATCGATCAGCAGCCGCAAGGGACGAATCCCGCCACGATCCAGGACCTGCTCGACCAAGGCCAGGGCGAGACGCGCCGGCTCGACCGCATGCTCGCGCAGTTGGAGAACGAGGAGCCCGCGCTGCTCAACACGCTGCAGTCGGCGCTCAACAACGCGAACCACGTCAGCGTCACCGCGAACCGCTCGTTCACGAACCTCTCGCGCCGGCTCGACTCGCTGACCACGACGCTGCAGGTCGCGCTCGCCGCCGGCAGCGCGAACCTCAACGACATCACCGGGCAGCTCGACACGACGGTCCGCCGCAACTCCGGCCACTTCGACGCGATCGTCGCCGCGCTCGACGCGTCCTCGCGCGACCTCAACCGCACCGCCGATCAAGTCACCGCGCTCTCGTCCGATCCGCAGCTGCGCGCGAACATCCTTCAGACGACGCAGGGGATCGCGCAGACCGCGACGACCTTCGCCTCGATCGCCAAGGACCTGCACAACGTGAGCGGCAACCCGCAGACGCAGGCGCAGCTGCGCGACACGGTCGCCAACGTCGACGCCGCGTCGCAGAAAGCCAATTCGCTGCTGGCGCAGTTCGGCGGACAGTCGAGCGTCTACGGCGTCGATCGCGGTGCGACGCCGGCCCCGGCCGGTTCGCCGGCGCCCGGCGGTCGCCGGTCCGGCGGCGCCCCGGCCCGGAAGCGACCTCGCCGCCCGGGCGGCGTGCCGTCGCAACGTGAAGAACAAAGTCGGCGATCTGGTGCGCAGCCTGGTCGCGCTGCAGGTGCGCGTCTCCGAGCTCGACCAGCAGCGCGCCGGTACGAGCGGTTCGCCGCTGCTCACTCGCGACCGCGGCCCGGCGACCGACGTGAACCTCGTCGCGCTGCCCAACGGCGCGACCTATCTCTATACCGGGTTCAACGACATCGGCGGGCCCGCGTCGACGGTGAACTTCGCCGCGATGCAGCGTCTCGCGCCGCACTTCTCGATCGGCGGCGGCGTCCTCTACTCCCGGCTCGGCGCGCGCGCCGTCTACTCGCCGGCGCTCAGCCGCGGTCTTGGGCTTCGACGCGCTGATCTACGACCCGCGCCATCCGACGACCGACGCCTACGCGAACTACGGGCTCGGCAACGGCCTCACGCTGTTCGGCGGCGAGCGCGACGCGCTGCACTCCGGCCGGCGCACCGCCTTCGGCCTGCAATACCAGTTCTGAGCCGAGGACGCGAGTGAAGGTCGGGATCGTCGGGGCGGGGGCACTGGGCACGCTGTTCGGACAACGGCTCGCCGCCGGCAACGAGGTCGTGCTGCTCGAACGCAAGCGCGAAGTCGTCGAGGCGATTCGCGAGCGTGGGCTGCGCGTCGACGGCGAAGCTCGCGCGGCGCGCGCGACGGCCGAGCCGCGCGAGCTTTACGGCGTCCAGGTGCTCTTCGTGTTCGTGCGCGCGACCGACACGCTGCGCGCGCTGCGGCCGTTCGCCGCCGAACTGAGTCCGGCGACGGCGATCGTCTCGCTGCAAAACGGACTGGGCAACGAAGAGGCGATCAAAACGTCGCTGGGCGGAGCGATCCCGCTGGTGATCGGCGCGACGACCGAGTCGGCGCTCACCGTCGGCCCGGCCGACGTCTGCCGCATCGGCGACGGTACGACGGTGCTGGGCAGCGCCGGCGCCTCGCCTGAGGTCGTAACCGCGTCGTACGGCTGCTGACCGACGCCGGATTCCGCGCCAGCGCCGCCTACGACATCCGCCCGCACCTGTGGGGCAAGCTGATCGCGAACGCGGCGATCAATCCGGTCGCCGCGCTGCTCGACCGGCCCAACGGGGTCGTGCTCACCAACGAGCATGCCGGCGACGTGGCGCGCTCGCTCGCGCAAGAAGCGGCGACGGTCGCCAACGCGATGCGCATCCCGCTGCCGTTCACCGATCCGTGGTCCTACGTGCGCACGATCGTCGAGCAAACCGCCGAGCTCGACAACTCGATGCTCTACGACCTGCGCGCCGGCGTCGCCGACCGAGGTCGACTTCATCAACGGCGCCGTCGCCGCAGCCGGCCGCCGCGCCGCCGTCCCGACGCCCTACAACGAGACGCTCGCGGCGTTGGTGAAAGCGCGCGAGTCGACCCGCCAGGCGAGCGAGCCTTAAACGGCGATCGAATGCGCGGCGCGCGGGAGATCGCGCGCCAACACCGCGACGGCGCGCAAGAAATCGGTCGCGCGCGCCGGATCGTCGAGCCGCGGCGGGACCGCGTCGAGACCCGTCACCACGATCGGCTCGCCGGCGATCGCCTCGAACCACAGCGCCGCGACGCGCACCGCCGCGCTGCGCGCGCGGCTCGCGGCGTCCGCGCTCGTCAGGCGCACGTGCTCGATCCGAACGCTATCGTTCTCGGCACGTGCGCGCCGCAGCTGCGCGTGCAGTTCGGGCAACTCCGCGCGCAGCGTGCCGAGCTTGGCGCGCAACGTCGCCTCGTACCGCCCGGGCTGCCCGGGCCGTCTCCCGCAGCGCTTCATCGCGCATCTCGACGGCACGCTCGCGCACCAGCGACTCGTACGACGAAACGTCGGTCAACCGCGGCAGCTCGCGCCGCTGCGAGACCAGCGCCGCGCGCCGCAAGCTTTCGGCAGCCTCGATCATCTCGAGCGCCGCTCGCATCGTGCGCGTCCAGCGGCGCCGCGCGAGGCTCGGCACGTGCGGCTCGCGGCGCGCGGTGAAGGAGAAGAAGTTCGGACGCCGCGGTGCCGTCCGGTCGGCGCGGCTCTACCTCATCGGCCTCGCAGACCAGTCGCCACAGGCGCTCGCCGAGCTCGTGGCGCGCCGCGAACGGATCGACGGCGCAGGCCAGGCGCGCGAGTGCGGTCGTCATTGCACATTCGTTCCCGCTCGCCCGCGGCCGGTCGCGCGATTCCCGTCACACCTGCATCACACTTTTAGCGCGGAGCGGCGAGGATTAGAAGCTCTCCCGGCGGGCAACCAAGGCTGCGAGAAGGAGGGACCAATCTTGGCGGGACTGATCTGGGGAATCATCGTCGTTCTGTTCGTGCTCTGGCTGCTCGGCTTCGCGATCCACTTCGGTGGCGGCCTGATCCACTTGTTGCTGGTCATCGCGCTCGTCTTGCTCGTATTCAACATCATCACCGGTCGCGGAGCCAGAGTCTAAGAACGGCGCTCGGACGTGCGCGGTGCGGTCGCTACGAGCGGCACCGCGCGCGTTTCGAACTTCACGAGCGCTTGCTGCGCGGGTGCGTCGCATCGAACTGCTCGAGCATGCGGCTCTTGGCGACTTTGGTGTAGACCTGCGTCGTCGCCAGGCTCTCGTGACCGAGAATCTCCTTGATCACGAGCAGGTCGGCGCCGTGCTCGTACAGATGCGTCGCCATCGAGTGCCGCATCGTGTGCGGCGACGCGTGTCCGCCGAGGCCGGCGATCTCGATGTACGTGCGCACGATCTTGTACAGGCCCGACTCGCTCAGACGCGCTCCGCCGCGACCGATGAAAAAGGCGTCGCCCGCGCTGCGCGGCCGCACCCCCAAGTAGGCCTTCATCGCGTCGGCTGCGACCTCGGTGAGCGGAACGAGCCGGTCTTTGTTGCCCTTGCCGCCGACGACGCGCATCGTGCGCGACTCGAGATCGACCTCCGCGAGGTCCAGCCCCAGCAGTTCCGAGCGGCGCACGCCGCTCGAGTAGAGGCACTCCAGGATCGCCCGGTCGCGCAGCCGCTGCGCCTCCGAGAGCCCGGCGATGTCGCGCATGGCGAAGAGCTTGGTGACGTCGCTCTCGGTGAGGGCCTTGGGCAGCGGCTTGCCGATCTTGGGCGTCGGGACGTCGGCGGCCGGATTGTCCGCCCGGCGGCCGTCGAACTTGAGGTGCTTGTAGAACGTTCGCAGGGCCGAGATCTTGCGCCGGATCGAGCGCGGCGCGTACGCGCGCGAGCCGTTGAGCCGGGTCAGATAGGCCAGGACGTCGGCCGTTCCGGCCGACCTCCAGCGCGTCGTACGGCGGCGCGTGGTGCGCGTCGAGGTCGAGGCTTGCCGGCGCGGGCCGCCAGGAACGAGCCGAAGCTCTCGAGATCGCGCTGGTACGCCACCGCGGTCTTGGGGCTCATGCGGCGCAGGTCGAGATATTGCGCGAACCGCGCGATCGCCGGATCGGCCGAGACGAACGCGGCGAGGTCGTATCGCCGGCGGGCTTTGCTCACGATCGTCCTTTCCGCGCTTCTTCCGCGCGGGCACGTAGTGACGATAATCGGTATTTCCGTTACTGCGCCGGCGTAAGAATCCCTTTACCTGGTCGGCTCGCTCCCCTCTCCTGGCGTGAACAAAAATGCCGAAACATAGTTTACGATGCGTTTGATCGACCAGCTCTTTGGTAAGGCGGGTCAGCCGCTATGGTTCGAGAGCGAGCAGGGGCGCGAGGGGCCCTTCAATGCGGTCGCGCTCAGCGGGGGCAAGCGCATTCCGGTCGTCGGAACGAAGATCGCTCGCGAGGGCTGGCGTTCGTCTCGAACGTCGAGGTCCAGGGGACCGACGTGCCGCTGACTTTCACGATCCGCCGCCGCACGATCCCCAGCCGGGTGCGGATCATCAAGGACGAGCACGTTCGGGCCGCCGCCAGAACCGTGCACCGCTACCTGTGCTCGTTCACCACGATCGCCGCCGACGACTGGGACGCCGTCGGCCGCTACGTCGAGAACACGCCCGAGCCCGAGGTGATCGAGAGCGCGCTCGCGCCCGACCTTCGCGCCCTGCCGGCCCCCATCGTCACGACCATCGTCCAACAGCTCGTCCGCCTCAAGCGCCTCAACGTGCCCACCGGCGCCTCGGCGCCGCTGATCCGGCTCGACATGGGCCCGGTCTTCGACCTCCCCGACGGACGGCGGGTCCGTGACGTCACCGTCGCGAGCCGCCTGCGCGCGAGCAACGCCATTCGCACGTTCCACACCCGCTTTCGGATCTTCGCCGACGACCGCCTCGAGGTTCTCGCCTAGCACTCTGCCGGCACGGCCCTCGTCACCGCGCGCCGTACGCCCGGCGCAAGAGTTCCGTCACCGTCAATTCGTCCGGCGGCGCGGGGTTGTTGCGCAGCAGCGGCGATTCCATCACCCGCGGCAAGGGCGCGCTCGACGAGATCCGCCGGCGCTCCGAGCTCGGCGAAGCTCACCGGAAGCGCGTACGCCGCGGCAATCGCGCGCGCTTCGGCGGCCAGATCCGGAATGCCGAACGACAGCGCGACGTCGGCTACGGCGTCGGGCGCGAGCTTCGCGTTCGCGCGGATCGCGTGCGGCAGCACGATCGCGTTGTTGATGCCGTGCGGAAACTGGGTGAGCCCGCCGATGACGTGACAGACCGCGTGGTGCAGTCCCATCGAGCGCGTGTCGAGCGCGAATCCCGCCAGATGCGCGACCTCGAACAGCGCCCGGTGCATCGCCTCGGTCCGGTCGGTCGCCGCGGCCTTGAGCAGAAACGGCAGGCGGCGTCCGGCTGCGGCCGCGGCGGCGTTGCCGAGCGCGTGCTGTGTCTCGCGCGTAGGCGGCCTCGACCGTATGCGCCCAGCCGTTGATGCCGATCGAGCCGAGCTCGCGCGGCGGCAGCGTAGCGAGCAACGCGGCGTCGTAGACGACGATCGGCGGCGGCGACGCGAGCCGGCCGCCCGCCTTCCGGTCGCCTTCGAGCACGCCGTAGCCGCGCGACATCTCCGCGCCGCCGAGCGCGGTCGGCACGAGCACCAGCGTGACGTCGCGCCCGTCCGAGACCGCCTTGCCGAGGTCGATCGCCGACGAGCTCCCGATCGCGACGACGGTCTTGCAGCGGTGCTCGTCGACGAGCGCTCCCGCGTCGTCGCACCGTTTCGCGCGGGTTGTGCGGTCGCACGCCGGGGAAGCGGTGCAACGCCGAGGCCGGACAGCGCGTCACCGTCGATCGCGGCCAGCGAGCGCGGCGTGCCCGAGCAGCGCGACCGGTCCGGTCAGGGCGCAGCGCGCGCAACGCGTCGCGCAGCGGTCCGAAGACGATGCGCCGTTCCGCTATGCGCTGATCGCTGAGCTGCTCGGTCATCCTGCCGGCACCCATTCCAGAACGGGGTTCGAACCTGCTTCTCGCGCGCCGCGCGCAACCGCCTCGGAGGCCCGCCGACCGGCATCAGCGACTCGCGAGGACGCGCAGTCGTTCGGCGGCGACCGACGCCGCGCGTTCCCAGGTCCAGTCGCGCCGCGCGCGCTCGGAGCCCAGACGCGCTTTCGTGCGCGCCGCGTCCGGCTGCGCCACGACCTCGCGCATGATCGCGGCGAGCGCTGTCGGCGTCGGGCTCGAGCCACCAGCCTTCGCCGGCCAGTTCCTCGCCGCGCATGACGCCGGTGAGCGGTACGCGCCGGGCGGGGATGCGATACGCGACGTCGTCGTCGAGAAACGCGTCGGCGGCGCCGCCGGCGGTCGCGATCACCGGCAAACCGCAAGCCAGCGCCTCGAGCATCGGCAAGCCGAACCCTTCGCCGCGGTACGGAAACGCGAGCGCGTCGCAGCTGCGGTAGAGCCGCACCACGTCGTCGTCGGTGAGCTCGTCGTCGATGACCACCAGCTCGGGCGCGCCGGGATCGTCGGCGAACGCGCGGATCGACGCGCCGCCGTCGTCGAGCTGGTAGAACGTTCGCGTTCCGAACAGCTTGAGCACCAGCGCGACGTCGTCGGAGGCGCCGAACGCGCGGCGATACGCCGCCGAGCAGCACGTCGACGCCTTTGCGCGGCAGCACGCCCCCGATGTACAAAAAGCGAAACGTCCCGCGCGTCGCGCAGCGGATACGGTTCGACCGGCCGGTCCGGCGAGAAGCGCTCGGGATCGATCCCGTTGGGGACGACGACGACGCGTTCGGGCGCGATTCCCGCGGCGAGAAACATCGCGCGGCAATATTCCGTCGGCGTCCACACCTCGTCGGCGCCGCCCGCGCGCAGGCCGTCGACCCACGCGCGCGGCAACGCGCCGTACTCCCACGGCAGGATCTGCACGATCGCGTCCGCGCCGTCGACGCGGCGGAAGTCGGCCGCTCCGTTCGACTGCCGGATCAGCACGCGGCACGGCGGGACGCCGCGCCGCATCGCCGCGCGCAACGTCGCGAAGCGCGGATCGGCGGCGACCGACGGCTCCGGCGCGGGCTCGTCCGGTACGATGACGAGCCTGTCCTGAGCCTGTCGAAGGGGCGCCGCATCGGGCTGCGCGAGCAGCGCGCGCGCGAGCTCGCGGTTCACCGTCGCCATCGAGTTGTAGGCGAAGAACTCACCTTGAAAGGCGACGTTCACGCGCTCGCCGCGCGGACGCGGCGCTCGGCGCGCGCCCCAGAATGTAGACGTGCTGCCAGCCTTCGGGCTCGTTTCCCGCGCCGACGATGCGCAGGCCCAGATCGGTCAGCACGACGCGCAGCGTCTCGAGCGGCCATGGACGCCGCGCCCACGGCTCGAACCAGAACGCGCCGTCTCTCACCGCCGGGTTGCGCGGATTGAGCGTGCGCACCACCAGCACCCCGTCGGGTGCGAGCAGCGCCGCGCAAGCGCGCAACGTCGCGATCCCTTCGTCGCCGTCCATCGTCTCGATGACGAACGCGAGGTGCACGCCGTCGAAGCGCTCGTCGATGCCGCCGAGCCCGTTTCGCGCGTCGGCGACGCGCGCTTCGTGGCCGCGCGCGCGGGTATCGGCGACCATCTCGGGATCGCGGTCGACGCCGAGCATCCGGGCGACGCCGCGCTCGCGCAGCAAGTCGAGAAACAGGCCCGTGCCGCAGCCGACGTCGAGCACGGAGCCAAAGCCTTGGAATACGTCGGCGTAGGCGTGGTGCCAGGCGCGGCGTCCGGCCTCCTCATCGGCGGCGCGATGGAAGAGCGAGAAGCGCTGGTGCCCGGCGGGACGGTCGGCCAAGCGCCTTACACGTCGTCGATCGCGGGTGACTCGCTGGGCTCGGGCCCGAGGTCCTCGACCGAGGCGAACTCCTGGTCGTCCTCGCCGATGGTCTCCGGCTCGCCGCGGCCGGGCCGGCCGGGTCGGTCGTTGGGTTGGCGTTCCATCTTCGGTCAGTTACCCGTCGCGCGGCCGGCGGCATTTTTTTCCTCGGCCGGCGGATAGGCGCCGTTTCCGCCGCGGCGAACGCTCGCCCCCATGACTTGCCCGAGCTGCCAAACGTCCATCCCCGAGGCGTCGCGCTTCTGCCCGTCGTGCGGCGCCCCGGTTCCGCAACCCATCGCCGTCGGCTCGTACACGGAGCCGGTCGGCGAGAGCGACAACCCGAAGGAACCGCTGAGCGTCGGCGACACGACCGTCGTGGTCGAAGGCGAGCTGGTCCCGGTCGTCGACATCGAGCTCGGCGCGCGCACGAGCGTGTATTTCGAGCATCACATTCTGCTGTGGAAGCAGCCGCAGGTGCGGCTCGGCTTCATGGGCTTGCAGAACGCCGGGAAGCGCTTCTTCTCCGGTTTGCAGATCTTCATCTCGACCGCGCAGGGTCCGGGCAACATCGCGATGTCGCGCGAAGCGCCGGGTCAAGTCGTCGCGCTCAAGCTGCGCCCCGGCGAGATGGTCGACGTGCGCGAGCACCAGTTCTTGATGGCGACCAACAACGTCGGCTACGATTTCTACTGGCAGACGGGATTGGCGAACGTCTTCTTCTCGCGCACCGGGCTGTTCATCGATCGCTTCGCGGCCACCAGCGAAGAAGGTTTGTTGCTGCTGCACGGCTACGGCAACGTCTTCGAAAAGCAGCTCGGCCCGGGCGAGCAGCTCGACGTCGAGCCCGGCGCGTGGCTGTGGAAGGACGCGGCGGTACGAATGGACACGGTCACCGTGCTGCAGTCCGGCGGCGGCGGCGGGTTGATGGGCGCGCTCGGTGCGCTCGTCGGCGGCGCGTCGCTGATGATGAACCGCTTCACCGGACCGGGCCGGCTCGGATTGCAATCGATGACGTATCACGAACCGCAGGCCGAAGGCGCGCAACAGGCCGGCGGCTCGAGCAACATCGGCGGCGTGCTCGGCGGCTTATTCAACCAGCGGCAGTGAGCGCCGCGGCAGTAAACGCGGTCTAGCTCACGTAGGAGACGTTGACGCTGAAGCCGCCGGCTTCGGCTTGACGCAGCACGCCCAGCACCGATTCGATCTCGGTGTCGACCACCATCATGTCGCCGGCGCTGATGCCGACCGGGCCGGCGTTCGTCCACAGCAGCCGGCGCGCGGTCTGAAATGCCGCTCGCAGACGCTGCGGGGTCGCTTCGAGCACCGGCCAGTCTTCGTACGACATCGCCGGGACGATGCGCCAGCCGTCGCCGGCGCACTCCTCTTCGTCGGCGTAGGCGTGGGGAACGTTGGCCAGCATGTCGAGCTGGGCCCGGTCGCCGGCGCTGGCGTGCAGCGGGGCTTCGGCCAAGCGCAAAACATAGCGGTAAAACGCTGGGCTCGCCACGGTACACATGCCGGCCGGCGAACCGACGTTGACGCTAATCATTACCGGCTCACGTTCTCGCGCCCGAAGGCTGCCCCTCTTGCTCGCTCGCTAAGCTCCGTCTGAGGCCACCGTCACGCCCACGAGCGCCAGCCGCGGGAGGAGCGTGGTGCTGCGAACGCCGTGGCGGGCGAAGACCGCGGCGACGAGTTCGGCGATCCGCGCAGCGTCTCGCGCGAGCGAGAGCCAGTACCGAGGGTCCGGCCCCGGACAGCGCGACGGCCAGGAGATCGGGGTCGTCGAACGCGAGCAGCTCCGCCAAGCCGGGGACGGCGGCGGCGCGGTACGGCTGGTGCAGGCGGTCGCGCACCGCCTCTCGCAGCACGTCGATGCGGCCGCTCGCCAGGGCCGCGCCCAGCAGCGCCGCGCGCTGGACGTTGAAGACGGCGTCGGCGCGCGCGTACCGTTCGGGCAGCATTGCGCGCGCCTCGTCGGTCGGCAGCGAGAGCTCCGGAACGACGACGACCGCCTGAACCGGCGGCGGCGCAAAGCACGCGGATGCCAGCCGGTCGCCGTCCAGCGCCGCGACGACCGCGCCGCCGTACCATGCGGCGAGCGCGTTGTCGGGATGGCCTTCCAACTGCGCGACCGCGAGCGCGAGCAGATCGTCGGCGGGCGGGTGGTCGAGCAGCTGCGCGCCGATCGCCACGCCGATCGCATACGCGGCGGCGCTGCTGCCGAGGCCGGCACCCAGCGGGATCGCGTTGTCGAGCTCGACGCCCAACGCGGGCGCGCCGGGCGCGACGCGCGCGATGCCCGCCTCGATGCAGCCGCGAATTCCGCCATGCGTCGGCGCGTGCGTTCCGCGGTACGACCATTCCGATGCTGCACCGGTGGCGAACCTTCGCACGTGCGCCGTCATGCGAAGCTCGAGCGCGAGCCCGACCGCGTCAAAGCCCGCCCCCAAGTTCGCGCTCGACGCGGGCGCCGACACGGTGAACTCCGTCACGCGGTTCCAGTCACGTGCGCGTCAGCACGAGGGCGTTGAGGTATTCGGCGAGATCGACGCCGCGCACGATCGCGTTCGCTTGCGGTGCGGCCGACGCGTGGTAACGAGCAGCGTACGCGGTATCCTTCAACACGTGACCGGTCAGCACGCACACCACGTCGGCGTCGCGCGCGACGCTGCCGTCTTCGACGAGCCGCCGCAATCCGGCGAGCGACGCCGCCGACGCGGGTTCGCAGCCCACGCCGTCGCGGCCGATCACGGCGCGCGCCTCGGCGATCTCCTCGTCGGAGACGTCCAGTACGGTGCCGCCGGAAATCCGCACCTCGGCGCGCGCTTTCTTCCATGAGGCCGGGGCGCCGATGCGGATCGCCGACGCGTCGGTCTGCGCGCGGACGGGGATCACGTCGCCGCCGGCGTGCCAGGCGCGCGCGAACGGCGCCGCGCCGGACGCCTGAACCACGGCCAGGCGAGGGACGCTGCAGCGATAAGCCGATCGAGCGCGCCTCGCGAAAACCCTTGCCCAGCGCGCTCGCGTTACCGAGGTTGCCGCCGGGTAACACGACCCAGTCCGGCGCAAGCCAGCGGCGTTGTTCGAGCAGCACGAACGCCGCGGTCTTCTGCCCCTCGATGCGATAGGGGTTGATGCTGTTGACGACCGCGACCGTCGCCGGATCGAGCGCGCGCACGACGCGCAGCGCGTCGTCGAAGTCTCCGTCGACGGCCACCACGTGCGCTCCGTAGTCGAGCGTCTGCGCCACCTTGGCACCGCTGATCCCGTCGACCGGTGCGATGACGACCGCGGTCATCCCCGCCCGCGCGGCGTACGCCGCCATCGAGGCGGCGGTGTTGCCCGTGCTCGCGCAGACCGCGACGCGCGCGTTGCGCTCGCGCGCGCGAGAGATCGCGACCGTCATCCCGGCGTCTTTGAACGACGCGGTCGGGTTCATGCCGAGGTGCAGATAGGCCAGCCGGTCGACGCCCGCGTACGACGCGCCGCGCGGCCCGTCGATCAGCGGAACGTCACCTTCGCGCAGGGTCGTGATCGCGCCGTCCGCCACCGGCGGGAGCAGCTCGCGAAAGCGCCACACGCCGCTGCGGTCGCGCGGCTCGACCGACGCGCCGACGCCGCTGCGATCTCGACACGACGGCGGCGGCGTCGATCGACGCGTCGTCGAGCACGAACGCCAGCAGCTCGCCGCACGCGCCGCAGGCGAGCGCGTCCGCGTCGACGGGCAGCGCTGTCACAGCGCGCTGCAGCGCAGCATCATACGCGGGTGACCGCACCCTCGGCAGCCGACGACACCAAGGCGGCATACTTCGCGAAGACGCCGGACGCGTAGCGCGGCTGGGGAGCCCGCCACGCCCGAAGGCGTTCGGCGATCTCTGCGTCGCTCAACGCGACCTCGATCCGGCTGCGCGCGACGTCGATCGTGATCGTGTCGCCCTCGCGCACGATGGCGATCGGTCCGCCGACGAACGCTTCGGGCGCGACGTGACCGACCATCAGGCCGCGCGTTGCCCCGCTGAAGCGGCCGTCGGTCACCAGCGCGACGCTTTCGCCGAGGCCCTGGCCGACGATCGCCGCCGTCACGCCGAGCATCTCGCGCATCCCCGGCCCCCCTTTGGGGCCTTCGTAGCGAATGACGACGATATCGCCGGCGACGATCTCGCGAGCATCGATCGCGTGCATCGCGTCTTCCTCGCGCTCGAACACGCGGGCGCGACCGCTCAGCAGCGTCGGCTCGTGGCCGGCGATCTTGGTCACCGCGCCCTCGGGCGCCAGGTTTCCGCGCAGAATCTTGAGGCCGCCGGTCGACTTGAACGGGTGCTCGGCCGTAGCGACAACCTGTTGGCCCGGCGTCTCCACGACGTCCGCGAGCTCTTCGCGCGAGCTGCCGTCCGCTCGGCGTGAGCGTCGAACCGTCGATCAGCTTGCCGTCGAGCATCCGCTTCGCGATGAGCTGAATGCCGCCGGCTTTGTCGACGTCGAGCGCGACGTATTCACCACCCGGGCGAAGCGAGGCGATGATCGGCGTACGTTCGGAGATGCGCTCGAAATCATCGAGCGTCAGCGGAACGCCGGCCTCGCGCGCCATCGCGATGAGGTGCAGCACGCTGTTGGTCGAGCCGCCGGTGCCGGTCGCGGCGGCAACGGCATTGTCGAACGCCGCGCGCGTCGCAAGCTTGCGCGGCGTGATGCCGCTGCGCAGCAGATCCATGACCATCATCCCGGCGCGGTAACCCTCCTTCTCCTTGCGCGGATCGGTCGCGCCGGGGCTGGCGCTGCCGACCGGCGAGAGGCCCAGAAACTCGAACGCCGTGGCCATCGTGTTGGCGGTGAACTGACCGCCGCACGCGCCGGCGCCCGGGCAGGCGGCGTATTCGATCGCGCGCAACTCGGCATCGTCGATGGAACCGGCGGCGTGCCGGCCGATCGCCTCGAACACGTCGCCGATCGTGACGTCGCGCCCGCGATGGCGCCCGGGCGCGATCGAGCCGCCGTACAGCACGAGACCGGGCACGTCGAGGCGCAACAGCGCCATGCCGGCCGCCGGAATCGTCTTGTCGCACGCGACGAGCGCGACGATCGCGTCGAAGCCGTAGCCGCGCGCGACCAGCTCGATCGAGTCGGCGATCACCTCGCGCGAAACGAGCGACGCCTTCATCCCTTCGGTACCCATCGTGATGCCGTCGGAAATCGCGATCGTGTTGAACTCCATCGGCGTTCCGCCGGCCGCGCGAACGCCCGCCTTGACGTGATCGGCGAGCGCGCGCAACCCGAAGTTGCACGGCATCGCGTCGGTCCACGTGTTCGCGATCAAGACCAGCGGCTTGGCGAGGTCCTCGTCGTTGAATCCGACCGCGTGGTAGAACGAGCGGGCTGCGGCGCGGTCGCGGCCGTCGACGACGACGGAGCTGCGCGCGCGCGTCGGATCGGGAGTTGGGGGCATGGGCCTCGCTTCGCGCTCGCGAACGCGGTGTCATCGTGCTCCCACCAAGCGGTTTCGTCGCTCCCGACATCCCTCCGCCCGACGTCTTCGACCGCTGCGTCCGCTGCGGCTTGTGTTTGCCGACGTGTCCGACATATGTCGAGACGCTGGTCGAGACGTCCGGCCCGCGCGGCCGCATCGCGCTTATCAAGGCGGTCGCCGAGGAGCGGCTCGACGTGCTCAGCCCCGGCTTCGTCCACCAGATGTCGGAATGCTTGGACTGCCGCGCCTGCGAGGCGGTCTGCCCGTCGGGCGTCGAGTACGGGCGCATTCTCGAGCCGGCGCGCACGCAGATCGTGCGCGCGCAAGCGCCCGCGCGCTCGTGGCAGGCCGGACTCGGCCGCGCGGTCCTCGTCGGCAAGCTGTTCTCGAGCATGGCGCTGATGCGCGCCGCGGCCCGGCTGCTCAAGCTCTATCAGCGCAGCGGCTTACAGTCGCTCGTGCGTGGCACCGGGATCTTGCGCGCGCTGGGGCTGCAGGACGTCGAGGCGATGGCTCCGCGCATCTCCGACCGCTTCTTCACGCCGCGCGACCAACGGTTTGCGCCGCCGGGACGCGCACGCGCGACGGCGTTCCTGCACGCCGGCTGCATCATGCACGTCGCGTTCGCAACGTGGAACGAGGCGACGGTGCGCGTGCTCGGTGCCGCCGGCGTCGAGACGATCGTCCCGCGCGGTCAGGGCTGCTGCGGTGCGATTACGATCCACGCCGGCGAGATGGCGCGCGGGCGCGAGCTGGCCAAGCGCAACATCGCGGCGTTCGAGCGCAGCGGTGCCGACGTGTACGTCATCAACGCGGCGGGCTGCGGCTCGGCGCTCAAGGAGTACGGTCAGCTCTTTGCGGAGGATCCCGACTGGACCGGTCGCGCGACCGCGTTCTCGGCCAAGGTGCGCGACGTGCTCGAGTTCCTCGACGAGATCGGTCTTGCCGGAAGGCTCGCTCGGCGCGCTACGGGGAGTCGTCACCTACCAAGACGCATGTCATCTCGCGCATGCCCAGCGCATCACGGCGGCGCCGCGGCGGCTGCTCGCCAAATCCCGGGGATCGAGCTGCGCGAGATGGACGAGTCGTCGCTGTGCTGCGGCAGCGCCGGAATCTACAACGTCACCCAGCCGGAGATGTCGCAGAAACTGCAGCGCCGCAAAGTCGACCGCATCCTCGAGGTTGCGCCGGAGATCGTGGCGACCGGGAACCCCGGCTGCGCGCTCCAGATGCGGAACGGCTTAGACCGCGCCGGCGCCCCGCACGTGGCGGTCAAGCACGTCGTCGAGCTGCTCGACGAGAGCCTTAGCGCGCGGTCGAGGTTAGCGGTCAAAGGTCGCCGACGCGCTGGCCGCTCTTGACGGCGTCTTCGAGCGTCGAGTAAACCGCGAACACCTTGAGCAAGCCGGTGATCCGCAGCAGCCTCAGAATCTGGCCTTCCTTGGCGACCAGGCGCACTTCGCCGTCGAACTCGCGGGCGCGCCGCTGTCCGCCGATCAGCGCGCCCAGCCCGGTCGAGTCGAGGAAATCGACCTGCGTCAGGTCGACGATGAGTTGGTGGCCGCCGCGTTCGGACGCGCTGGTCAGGGCCGCGCGGACGGTCGGCGACGTCGCGATGTCGAGCGAACCGGTGAGCTCGAACACCTCGATGTCGTCGACCACATGGACGTGAATCGACAGGTCCTCGTGGTGCTGCTGCCCGGTAGTGCCGTTGACGTTCATCCCTCGTACTCCCGCCATTCCAAGATCTCGCCACCCTCGTTGAAGTGGACCGTAGCGCACCCCGCGCGTTCGCGCCGGGGCTCCCCGTTGCCTTCGCCGAGCGCGAAGCGGTAGACGACGCAGGCGCGGACACCTTCCACGATGACGTCGTCACAGATGAACTCGAACCGGACGCCCGACCGTTCGAAGCGCGCGAACTCGGCCGCGATCGCGGCGCGTCCCCGAACCGCGGCCTTGCGCGGCTCGATGAACGCCGCATCCTGGGAGAACAAGGGCAGCGCGCCGCCGGCTCGCCGCGCGCGAACGCGTCGATCATCGCCGCGAGCGTCTGACGGGACACGTTACGGCGCGGGCGCCTTACCGTCGGAGATCGCCTTCGCCATCGCCGCGGTCCGGTCGGCCGCGGTGAGATCGCCGCTCTTGCGGTAGCCCCGTTGCGCGACGTCGAGGTCGGCCAGCGCGCCGGCCTTGTCGCCGACGCCGAAGCTGGCGATGGCGCGCTCTTTGTAGCCGTCGGGATCGGACGGCTGGCGCTGCACGTACGTTCGCAAGTCCTCGAGCGCGAGCGCGAACTTGCTGATGCGATTGTAGGCCAGACCGCGGAAGTAGTAGGCCGTGTCCGACAGCTTCGGGTTCTGCGCGATGTACGCGTTGAGGTCGGCGATCCCGTCGACGTAGCGCGTCTCGACGAGCGCGAGCCGCGCCCTCGCCCACAGCCCGCGCCGGCTCTTGGGATCGATCTCGAGCGCCTTTTCGCAGTCGGGCTTGGCGCGCTCGCGCTTGCCCACCAGGCGCTCGACGTCGCAGCGCGCGGCGAAAACGTAGGCCGACGCGCGGCCGAGCCCGATCGCCTTGTCGTAGTCGGTCAGTGCCAGATCGTACGCATCGCGCTGGAAGAGCACGTCCGCCCGGTCCTCGTATGCGAGCGCGTCGGTTGCATCGAGGCGCACGGCGTTGTCGCAGTCCGCCAACGCACCGGACGTGTCGTCGAGCTGCAGGCGCGTCTCGCAGCGGGTTACATAGGCGTATTGATATTCAGGTGCGATCGCGATCGCGCTGTTGTAGTCCTTGAGCGCACCGTCGTTGTCACCGAGGTCCGCCTTGGCGTCGCCACGCAGCACGAGCGCGCGCGCGTCGCGCGGATGAGCGGCCAAAAAGGCGCTCACCGCGGCAACCGCGTCGGAAAACTTGCGGTCGCGAAAGAGCTCCTGAGCGCGGACGTAACCGCCGGAAGCATCGTCCGGTGCCGCTCCCGCCGGTGCGTCGGCCCCAACGGCGAACCGCGGAACCGCGACCAGCGATCCGGCGCAGACGACCGCGACGGCCGCGAGCCGGTGAAGGCGGACGAACGGCAACATGGCGTCGACTTGCGCACCCCGTCGTCCCGCGCCTGTCGCCCGCGCCGGCACGACCGAACAAACGTGCTGGGGCGGCTGGATTCGAACCAACGAATGGCGGATTCAAAGCCCGCTGCCTTACCACTTGGCGACGCCCCAACGGTCGCGATGCGCTGCCTTCGCTCCGCCTCGCGGGCGTTCCCCGCCGCCGGGCGCCGGCAATGCTAGCGTTCGATCCGGAACAAGCGGTCCGCGATCGGCGTCACGCACGGAATCGAAAAGAGCTCGCCGCGCAGCGCCCGGCCGCGGTATGACAGGGTCAACCGCAGCAGGACGAACGCGCCGGCGAGGTCGGCCGCCAACCCCACCGCGTAGAGCCAAACGACTGCTGCCGGCGAGCCGGCCAGAGGCGGCACGACGATCAGGATCAGCAGCGGCAGCGCCAGCACGACGAGGTACCCGAGCGTGCCGGCGATCCCGAAGACGAACGCCTGGCGCGTGTGGAGGCGCGACCACGCCGTCGCCTCCGGCGGCTCGCGGAAGAGATCCAACACGGCGAGCGGCCAGACCGCGTACGCGTTGGCCGCTCGTTCCTGGGTCTCGTCGGTTGCGCCGCCGTCCCGCACAGCGGCTCCGTTCTACGTCAGTTGACCACGCGCTTTGCGCCGAGGTACCGCACGTTCCAATAGGAGTCGTGCAGGCTCGAGATCATCACGCCGTGGCTGGACGACGCGTGGACGAACTTGTCGCCGCCCAGCGAGATCCCGACGTGCGAGACGCCCGGGGCGTAGGTGTGGAAGAACACCAAGTCGCCCGGCCGCGGCTGCCCGGCGAAGCTCTTGCCGGCGTAGTACTGCTCGTCGGCCATGCGCGGCAAGTGCACGCCCATCATCGCGAAGACGTGCTGGGTGTAGCCCGAGCAGTCGAACCCGTAGGTCGAGGTCCCGCCGAACGAATACCGGACGCCCAAGAACCGCATCGCGTTGCGGGTCAGCTGCGAGGCCATCGCGGCCCCGCGGGCGGCGATCCCGCTGGCGAACTTCTGAATGTGGATGAAGCGCGAAGCCTTGACGGGCTTGGCGGCGTCGGCGTCGTCGGCCGGCGCCGGGCCGGCATTCCACATGGCGAGGTCGGCGCCGGCGGTCGGCGGGGCGGCGTCGGTGGCGCTCGTCACGGCCGTCGTCGCGACGGCCGGAGCACCATGGTCACCCGGTTCGGAGGCAAACGCTGCGGCGGACGAACCCGCCGAGAGAATGCAAACGAACAACCCGGTGAGGATGGAACGATGCAAAAAACTGCTCCTTCTTCCACACGTACGGGGTTAGTTGACGGGTTCGGACGGAAGAATCGCCCGCGCGCCGACCGGCGCGTTTACCCCTGCCTGTGTGGTCCCCCGCTCCAGCGCCCTGCTGCGCCGGACTCCGTGATCAGTTAGCAGGTAACGTTCGAACCCAGCAAAGCACTACACTTCACCGGACCGGCGACCGCGACTTCACTCGCGGCCACGGCCTTGGGATAGGCGCTCGGACCGCGCATCTCCTCCCCGTGTTGCCCCGGCTACGTAAAGATCGGCCAATGCGGTCAGGAACATGAGGGAGGTCCTGCCGGGCAGCACTTCTCAGAGCGCGGCGGCGCTCCGTATCGCGTCGGCGACCGAGCTCGCGACGGCGTTGGTGCGGGCGTCGTCGCTCGCCTCGACCATCACGCGCACCAGAGGCTCGGTCCCTGACGGACGGACCAGAATGCGCCCGTCGTGCGCGAGCTCGCGCTCCGCCGCGGCGATCGCGTCGCGCACCGCCGGGTGGTCGGCGATCGACTTGTCGCTCACGCGCACGTTGAGCAACACCTGCGGATAGACGGCGAGGTCCGCCGCGAGTTCGTGCAGCGAACGCTGCGTGCGCGCGGCGATCGCCAGCAGCGTGACCGCGGTCATCGGACCGTCACCGGTCGTGCCGCGCGCCAAGTCGATCACGTGACCCGACTGCTCGCCGCCGAAACGGTAGCCGCCCGCGCGCATCGCTTCGAGCACGTAGCGGTCGCCGACGGCCGCGCGCAGCAGCCGAATGCCGTGGCGCTCGAGCGCTTTCTCGAAGCCCATGTTCGACATCACCGTACCGACGACGGCATCGCCGGGCAACTCGCCGCGCGCTTCGAGGTCGCGCGCGATGACGAGCATCACGTGGTCGCCGCCGAACACCGCACCGCGTCTCGTCGACGAACAGCGCCCGATCGGCGTCGCCGTCGAACGCGACGCCGACGACCGGTCCGGTCGAGCGCGCGATCTCTTCGCGCACGCGCTCGCGCAGCATGCGCCAGATCGGTCGCACCGCAGTCGACGTTGATGCGGCTGCCGTCGTCCTCGCAGTTGATCGCCACGACGCGCGCACCGAGCCGTTCGAAGATCTTCGGACCGACGAGGTACGCCGCGCCGAACGCGCCGTCGATCACGATCGTGCGGCCGGTCAGATCGGCGCCGGCGGCGACCAGTTTCGCGAAGTAGCTGTCGAGCAGGCCGGGCGTCTGCGCGACGATTCCGATGTCGAGACCGGTCGGACGCGGCAGATGCGCCGAGTCCTCGATGAGTCGCTCGATCTCGCTTTCGACCGCATCGGAGAGCTTGAAGCCGTCGGCGCCGAAAAACTTGATCCCGTTGTCCTCGATCGGGTTGTGCGAGGCCGAGATCATCACGCCGGCGGCCGCCTCGATCGAGACGGTGATCGCGGCGACGGCCGGCGTCGGCACGATGCCGAGCAGCACGACGTTGCGCCCGGTCGAGGTGATTCCGGCGACGATCGCGCCTTCGAGCATCGGTCCCGACAAGCGCGTATCGCGGCCGACGACGATCGGCTTGTCGAGCGACTGCGCGTGTCCGATGACGGCCGCACCGGCCCGGCCGATCGCGTACGCCAGCTCGGGCGTGAGGTCCCCGTTGGCGACGCCGCGCACGCCGTCGGTACCGAAATACTTTCCCACGCGGCCTATTTCGCCCGGGTCGTCGCGGAGGTGAAATTGGCGCGCACGTGGACGAGGTTCGGCGACACCTGCACGTTTGCGATCTCCTCGCCGCCGGCGCCCGACGGCGTCGGACGAATCATGCTGTCGAACGAGCTGCGGTTTCGACGGGATCGGGATCTCGACGCGCACGCCGGTCACCCGCGAAAGATCGGTGCCGACGCCGCGAATCGTCGTCGTCGACGGCGTGACCACCGGCGAGTCGACGACGATCGCGCGCCGGTCGCCGACGTAATCGACGCTGACCGGCACGACGCGCTCCTCGAGCCGGTCGAGCGACAGCGTGACCGAAGCGGGCGAGAGCGACCGGATCGCGACGTCGGGCGAGACGATCTTGACCGGCACGTTGTGGAAACCCGGATCGACCAGATCGCCGACGTCGAGGACCGCCTGCACTTGATCGGGCTTGACGGCGGTGCCGTTGCGCGGTACCTCGATCACCACCGTCGCAACCTTGTCGGCATAACGGGCCTGATAACCCGTTTTCAGGCCGGTCACGACGATCGGCACGGCCAGCGTCTGATCGAACTTCGCGGTCGTGCCGGGTGCCGCGGCCAGATGGAAATATCCCCAGGCCGTCACCGCCAAGCAGACGGCGAGGACCTTAAGTCCGAAGTTGTTCTTGAGGAGGTTGAGCAGCACGCGGGACCCTGGTCAGCAGGTTGGCGAGGAGTCCGCCGTCGGCTTGAACGCGCCGCCGCGACGGCCGGATGCAGGCCGCCAAGACGCGGCGCAGACGCTCCTCGTCGTCGATCGGGACCGACAGCCGCCCCGCGCGCGCGACCGAGACGAGCCCGCTCTCCTCGCTGGCGACGACGACCACCGCGTCGGTCTGCTCGGTCAGCCCGACCGCGGCGCGATGCCGCGTGCCGACGTGGCGGTCCACCGAAATCGCGTTGTCGCTGAGCGGCAGGAAGCACGCCGCTCCTTCGACCACCAGATCGCGCACGATCACCGCACCGTCGTGCAGCGGCGAGGTCTTGTTGAAGATCGCCAGCAGCAGGTCGAGCGAAAGCCGCGCGTCGAGCGCCGTTCCGCTTTCGACGTACTCGCGCAGTCCCGTCTGCTGCTCGATCACGATCAGTGCTCCGGCGCGCTGGCCGGCGAGCACGAACGCGCCGTGCGCGAGGATCCGCAACTGCTCCGCGGCGATCTCGTCCTCGGCGCGACGGTCGCGCACGAACAGGCGCCCGCGGCCGAGCTGTTCGAGGCCGCGCCGCAGCTCGGGCTGGAACACGATCGGCAACCCGACGGCCGTACCGAGCAGCAGGTACTGCATCACGGTGGCGAGGACCAGCAAGTGCAGCAAGTTGGAGACGGCGAGGATCACGACCAGCACGAACAGCCCGAGCATGATCTGCACGGCCCGCGTTCCCCGGATCAGGAGCAGCAGATAGTACGTCAGAACCGACGTGGCGAGGATATCGAACGCGTCCGTGACGGTGAAATGGATCGCGATCGCCGGCCACGTCATGAGCGCGCGTCCACCAGATACCGTTCGATCGCGCGCGTCGCATCGAGCTCGGGATCGCCCAGGCCCGCCGCGGCAATCGCGGCCGCTTCGTCGGCGGTGAGCTCGCCGGTGATGCGCGCCGGGACGAAGACCGACTCGATCGCGACCAGATCGTCGATCAGCTCCGGCTCGGTCACCGCGTCGTCGAAGTGCACCGTGACGACGCCCGCGTCTTCGACGACGTCGATCACGCCCACCGGGCCGCCCGGGCCACCCAACGCCTCGACCACGTTCGCACGGGCGAGCGGGTCGGCCAGGAGGACGGTGCGGGCGACGATCACGGTCGAGCAGACCTTCGCGTGAGCGAGGACGGACTCCGCCGGGCGCGCGTCATTGCGGTCGGCCGCAACGCCGCTTGGATCGTCGCCGACGACGAGACCGAGCCCCGACTCGCCTCGCTGCGCAAAGGCGCACGCCACAGCATGCTGGTTCCGGGGGATCTGGTCGACGCCCGCGCGATCGCCGACGACCGCGTCGTCGTCGATTCGGTCGCGCCGCGCACGTTCACGCTCGAGCGCCGTGCCGGCAACGGCCGCACGAAAACGATGGCCGCCAACGTCGATACCGTCGCGGTCGTCGCGGCGCTGGTCGATCCGCCGCTCCACACGACGATGATCGACCAGCTCGTCGCCTTCGCGGCGCAACACGAGATCGCGCCGCTGCTGCTGCTCACCAAAGCCGACCTCGCCGGCGAAGATGCCGCCGAGCGCATCGCGGCGATCTATCGCGCCGTCGACGTTCCGACGATCGTCCTGCAGCCCAAGACCGGCCGCGGCATCGACGATCTGCGCGCGCAGATCGCGTCGCGGCGCGCGCTGCTGGTCGGCAACTCCGGGGTCGGCAAGTCGAGCATCTTCCGCGCGCTCGGCGGTATCGCCGTGGTCGGCGACCTTTCGCGCTTCGGGCGCGGGAGGCAGACGACGACGTCGGCGCGGCTGGCGCGGATGGGCGACGGCTTTCTGATCGACAGCCCGGGGATCGGCGAGTTCGGCCTCGATCCGATGTCGGCCAACGAGATCGGCTGGCTGTTCGTCGAGTTCCGCGAACCCGCCACGCGCTGCCGCTTCGCCAACTGCCGGCACCTCAGCGAGCCGGGCTGCGCGGTGCGGCGCGCCGTCGACGAAGGGCCGATCGCGCCGAGCCGGTACGGCTCGTACGTCGAGATCGTCGCCGCTGCGGGCTGAGGCCGCCCGCACGGCCGGACAGTTTTCCAGGGCCGTCCCAGCCGGCTTTGTGTGAATGGGTGCCAGATGCGCACGCTTTGCCTTTTCGCCCTCATCGCAGTCGCGTTCGTCGCCGCCCCGAGCGCCGCGCCTGCGCAAAACGCCCCCGCTCCGAAAGCGCCGTCGGCCGCGCGGCCCGCGCGCAGCGCGGTATTTCCGCTGAACATGGCCTACCGCGAGATCGGGCGAGCGGAGTTGGCCGGAGCCACCGGCCACTTCATCGACGCCGCGCGGACCCATTACCGGTCGGCGATCGAGCGCTACGGGCGCAACGACGCCGCCGGAGCGACCGGTGATGCCATGGTCGCGTCGGCCTTGGCCCGCGCGGCGATGGACGAGCGGCCGCGGCCGGCGCCGGTGCTGCCCAAGGACATTCCCGCTCCGCCGACGCCCGCCGCCCGTACCGCGGGCGTGGCGCCCGGCGGGATGGGTCGCGATGCTGGACCCGGCATGATGGACGGCCACGGCATGATGGACGGCTCGAGGCGGGCCCGTCATGATGGACGACCATGGCATGATGCCGGCCGCGCAGGGCCGCAGGTTCGGCGAGATGGACCGCCACGAAGGCTTCGACGCGACTCGCCTCGCCGAGTTGCTCAAAGTCGAGACCGGCCCGGAAGCGCACGAGATCGCGCAGGCCGCCGTCGAGGCCAATGCGGCGGCGCAACGCGCGGCGCTGGCCGGCAACGTCGAGGTCGCGGCGCGCCAGACGCGTGTCAGCGGCGATCTCCAAGCGGCGGTCCGCGCCTTGGCGATCTCCCACCATCCCGAGCTCGCCGGCCGTCGCGCGCCGCGCTCGATGGGACCGCAAATGCCACCCGCCGGCGGCCGCGGGCCCGGCTAAGACGCCGCCCGCCGTGCCGCGCCACGGCTGCTGCGGGTCTTTCCCTCGCAGTGGGGGATGTGGTAGGCTACTCTTCGTGCCCAACATCAAAGCAGCCGTCAAATGGGTGCGTCAGAGCGAGAAGCGCACGCTGCGCAACCTCGACACCAAGACGCGGCTGAAAACGTTTTTCAAAAAGGCGAAAGCCGCCAACGATCCGGCCGTTTCGTCGTCGGTCGAGGCCCAGTTCGACAAGGCCGCCCGCAAGGGGATCATCCACCCCAACAAGGCGGCCCGCAAGAAGTCCCGCTTGGCCCGGGCTCTCACGAAGCAAGCTGCGCGCTAGCGCCGGCCGGCGGACGACTCCCGCAAAGCCGCCCCGAACGGGTGGCTTTTTTGCTGGGTCCGGCCCGCGCCGGAGCGCCGGATGTGAAGAGACCGCCCCGAAGGGCGGCCTCTTCTTTCGCCATCCTAGCATCGAACGGCGGCCCTCCGGACCACCGCCCGCCCGCAATCGTACCTCCCCAAAGGTCCTAGGACCATAACTGCTCTGACCGCTTCTTTACGCTTTTTACGCGTCGATGGTGATCGTCACGCGGACGTCCGGGGTCGCTTCGAGTAGCGGCAGAACCTCGGTGCGCAGGGTCGCGCGCAGGGCGCTCATCGCCTTGGTGCGGACCGCGATACGGTAGCGCCACTCGTCGTTCACCCGCGCAACGGGATACGGCGCCGGACCGAGCACGTCGAACCGCTCGTCGGACCGCAGCAGTCCGGCCCAGCGCCCGATGGCGGCCTCGACCGCTCGGCGCGAGCGTCCGATCGCGCCGACCAGCGCCACCTGGGCGAAGGGCGGCCAGCCCAGCGCGCGCCGGTCGGCCAGCTCTTCCGCGGCAAAGCCTTCGTAATCGTGCCGCGAGGCGCTGGCGATCGCGAAGTGCTCGGGTGAATACGTTTGCACGATCGCCTCGCCCGTTTGCGCGCGTCCGCTGCGACCGCACACTTGGGTCAGCAGCGCGAAGGTGCGTTCGGCGGCGCGAAAGTCGGCGACGTGCAGATCGACGTCGGCCGCGACCGCGCCGACCAGGGTCACCTGCGGAAAGTCCAGACCCTTGGCGACCATTTGCGTCCCGACCAGCACGTCGCCGCGCTCGGCGAAACGCTCCAACAGGCGCGCGTGGTCACCGACGCGAGTGGTCGTGTCGGAATCCATCCGGATCACGACGGCGTCCGGAAACAGCCGCTGCACCTCGTCGGCGACGCGCTGCGTCCCGGCGCCGAACTCGCGGACCGGACCCGCGCCGCACGACGCGCAGATCTCGGGCAAGGGTGTCTGATGATCGCACCAGTGGCAGCGCAACAGCGCCTCGCTGCGATGCACGGTGAGCGACGTCGAACAGCGTGGGCACTCGGGCACGTGCCCGCAGGCGCGGCACAGCGCGAAGCGCGCGCTGCCTCGGCGGTTGATGAACAGCACCGTCTTCTCGCCGCGCGCAATGCGGTCGGCCATCGCGCCGGCCAGCGCGGTCGAGAACACCCGGCGGTTTCCCGCGCCGAACTCCGCGCCCATGTCGACCACCCGCACCGGCGGCAACGGCTGCGCCGTCGCGCGGGCCAGCATGCGCACCGCCGGGAAGCGCCCGGCCCGGGCGCGCGCGTAGTCCTCGAGCGCCGGCGTGGCGCTGCCGAGCACGACCACGCCGCCGGCCCGCCGCATGCGCTCGCGGGCGACGGCGACGGCGTCGTAGCGGGGGACCGCATCCTGGCGGTACGAAGTCTCGTGCGCTTCGTCGACGACGATCAGCCGCAGGGCGTCGAGCCGCGCGAACACCGCACTGCGCGCGCCGACGACGACGTCGATCTCGCCGCGCGCCGCCGCCTGCCAGGCGTCGAAACGCTCGCGCTCGGAAAGCGCCGAATGCAGCACGGCGACGCGATCGCCGAAGGCTTCTTCGAAACGGCGCGCGGTTTGCGGCGTCAGCGCGATCTCGGGCACCAGCACGATCGCGCGCCCGCCGCCGGCCAGCACGCGCGCGATCGCGTGCAGGTAGACGAACGTCTTGCCGCTGCCGGTCACGCCGTGCAGCAGCAGTTGCGCGAACGCCCCGGCGTCGAGCAACGCCGCGATGCGCGCGATCGCGTCGTGCTGCTCGGCGGTCGGCGCAAACGCCGGCAGCGTCGCGCGGGATTCGCGCCGGCGCCGGATCTCGCGCGCTTCCTCGATCAGCGCGCCGGATTGGATCGCGCGCCGGATCACCGCGTCCGAGAATCCGGCCAGCAGCGCGTCGGCGCGGCGCACCTCGCCCAGCGCGACGACGTGGGCAACGAGCGCCTCGGCCTTCTTCCCGCGGATCGACGCCTCGCCGGGCCGCAGCACGCGCATCGTCGCGGCCCCGATCGGCGCCTTCGCCATGACTGCGGCGCCGTTCGAGCGCGCCCGCACGAACCAGCGCATCGACCGCGCGAACCAAGGTTTGGCGATCGCCCGCGCGGCGCGCCTCGGCATGGCGCAGCAGCGCACCCGGCGCGACGCCGTCGTGAAAGTCGTTCCATAACAGCCGGATCAGGCGTTCCGGAACCACCTTGAAGCGCGCGGCATCCGGTGCTTCACCGCGCGGAACCAAGCGGTCCATCGCGCGCGGAATCGCGGCGGCCAACACCAGCGCGCCGAGCGCCTCGCGCAGCGAGCAGACGTAACGGTCGGCGATCCAGCGCGCGAGATCGAGCCCGGCCGCATCGAATGCGCGCGGCCCGTCGATGCGCGCGGCGACATCCCGCAATGCTGCTTCGTCGTCGCCCTCGTACGGCGCGCCGAGCACGTACGCAAACACCTCGCGCGAACCGAGCGGCACGCGCACGACGTCGCCGACGTCGACTGTGACGCCGGCGGGAACCCGATAGCTCAAGGCGCGATCGAAGCGCGCGGTCCGCAAGTGAGGGAGAACGTCGACGCGCAGAATGCTCAGGGCGCGGCACGCGAGGACGGGAACATCAGACGCGTTCTTCGCGCGCCAGGCGAGCGAATCCGCCGTCGAGATCCACGTACGCGACGCCGTCGCGGCCGGTCGCTTTGGCGTGGTACATCGCAGCGTCGGCGCGTTCGAGCAGTTCGTTGGCGGTGGCGGCATCGGCCGGGTACGCGGCGACGCCGACCGAGGCGCTGATGCGCACGTCGGCGCTCGCTCCGTCGGGTCGCAGCCGGCGGCAATCGAGCGTCGCGATGCGCCGGCGCAGCAGCTCGGCGCGCTCGATCGCGGTCGCCTTGTCGGCCTCGGTGAAAACGATGCAGAACTCGTCACCGCCGTTGCGCGCAACAAGATCGCACTCGTAGCGAACCGCGCCGCGCAAGAGTTGCGCGAGCTCGCGCAGCAACGCGTCGCCGGCGGCGTGTCCGTAGGCGTCGTTCCAATGCTTGAAGCGATCGGTATCCACGAACAGCAGCGCGAGCCGCGTTGCGGGCGCGAACCGGCCGCGCTCGACCAGCGCCGCCAAGCGCCCGCGGAACGCCCGCGGCGTCAGCAACCCGGTCAGGCCGTCGTACTCGGCGCGACGCCGGTCGTGCTCGCGATCCAGCGCGATCGAGTAGGCCGGGGAAGCTTGGTCGGCGAGCATGACGAGCCGTTCGATCGCCTCGGCGTCCAGGGCCACCTGGGCCGTCGCGATCACGACACAGGCGCGCCCGCCGTCGAGCGCGAGCGGCACGCCGAGCGCCGCCGCGTCGGCGGGATGCGGCGGCCGCACGCCGTCGGCGGTCAACGTGACGCGATGCCCCGCCGCCAGCGCCCGGGCGGCGAGGGACGTGCGATCGTCGAGCGCGACCTGCGAGCCGGCGAAATACGCGAACCGGTTTCCGAACGCCACCGTGCAGCGCAGCGCGCCCTCGTGCTCGTCGTACAGCAACACGCCGTCGACCGCCGGCGCGAACACGCGGGCCGCGCGCGCAATCTCGTCCCGCACGGCGTCCGCCGAATCCCGCGCGGCGCCGGCCAGCCGCCGCGCAACGTCGACGAACGCCGCCTCGCGCTCGCGCGCGGCGCGCAGCGCCAGCCGATCGGCCCGAGCGTGTGCGCGAGTCCTCGCGGTGACGAACGCGGCGGCACCCGCGCAGACCCACGCCACGCCGACCGGAGCGAGCTCGCGCACAGCGTCGGCGATCATATTGAAAGGGGGTGCCCTAAACGGGCTTACGGTAAGGCGAGCTCCGGCCACTGATACCGGCCTTGCCCGCGGCTGAAATGTGCCCGGTACGCGAACAGCATCTGCATCGCGATGATGTTTCCGGGGAAGAGCGCCGTGTACCCCGACGTCGCCCGCCCGAAGAGAACGCCTACGATCAATGCAGCCTCCGCCCGTCGCCAACGACCTTGTTGCAGGTACGAAAGACCGATAAGAGCGCTCTTGGTATCGCCGCCGTTTCCGAAGCGGTACGGATCATACGGTAATTTGCAATCGCTGATCCAGTCGACCCTTTTCTGCCACGATGAACGCGCCTCGGATAAACGCCCGGCGATCGCAGATCGGATTCCTTGCGCAGTCGTCGGATCCGTGCACGCTCCGTCGCGCGGCTCGGCATCGAGCAAATATTCGGACCAAGCTTTGTTCCAAGCGCCTCGCGCCGCCGCGCTTTCCCCCGCCGGCGCGCCCTGCGCTTGAGCAATCGCCGCGGAGAGATCCGCCGCCGCGGCCCGATCGTTCTTCGCGTAGAGATCCGCCAAGAATACTCCGCGCAGTGCATCGTTGTAGCTACGATAGTGCCGATCTGTTCCGGACGCCAACACGGCGCGAAACGTTATTGCACCTTGCTTTGGCCGACCAGACGCGAGCTGGAGCAACGGGCCTTCCAACGCCGTACCCCGCACGAACTCGGAGGCGGGGACTGCTCGATTGGCCGGAGCCGGCGCGGTACAGCTTCCCAGGATGGTCGCAAGCGCGGCAAGCGCCGGTAATGCAACTCTTCGCAGCCTGGCCAACCCGCCGGCAACCCCCAACTCGACACACCCCGTAATGATAGCGCTCCTATAACGCTCTTTCGGCGATTCGCCAACTGCCTTACCCAGCCCGGCGAGCACCGAGCGCGCACCAGCTCGCGGGCGGCTTACGGGATCAGCGCGCGCAGCTTGTCGGGATCGGTCACCACAACGTGCGCGGTGCGCATGTCGACCAAACGATCGTCCCAGAACCGGTTGAGGGTGCGGTTGACGGTCTCGCGCGTCGTCCCGATCATGTTCGCCATCTCCTGATTGGTCAGGCGCAGCGTGATGCGGGTGCCGTTGGCCACGGTCTCGCCGAACTGTTCGGACAGGTTGAGCAGCAGCGCGGCGAGGCGCGCCCGGATGTCCTGTGAGGTCGTCGCCGCGATCAGGGCGTTCGCCGCGCGGAGCCGTTCGGAGAGCTCGATGACGAGCAGCCGGCCGATCTGCGGGTTGCGGTCGATCAAGCCCAGGAAGTCGGCCTGATGCACCGCACCGACCTCGACGTCGGTCAGCGTTTTGATCGATGCCGAACGCAACGACGAGTCGAACATCGACATCTCGCCGAAGAAATCGCCCTCTTTGAGAATCGACAGGATCGTCTCGCGGCCGTCCGGACCGACCCGGCACACGGCGACCGAACCGGCCGCGATCACGAAGAAGGTGTCGCCCGGATCGCCCTCACGCACGACGAACTGGTGCTTGGGATAGCGGCGCTCCGAGACGGTCGCGAGCACCTGCGACAGCTGCTCGTCGGCAAAATCCCGGAACAACGGGATCCGGCGGAGCGTCGAGAGGTCGATCATCCAGGACCCTCTTCGGAGGTGCCCCGCGCGGTGCCCTTGTCCGCGCTCGCCGGGCCGGCGGTCATGCCGCGGTCCGCGCGCGGGCACCCTGTCGGGCATGACGAGCGGTAACGAGCCGGTCTTGCACGCGCTGTCCGTCGAGCCGCGCGTTGCGCGCCCCGGCGAGGTGGTGCGGCTGACGTTTCGGACGCGCAACGTCGGGACGGTGCCGAGCCCCGCTGCTACGGTGGCCTTCGTCCTGCCGGCCGGGCTCGCAGCGCTCGACGCGCTCGACGCCCCGTTGCGCTCGGTGGCGCCCGGCGAGGAGGTGACGGCGGCGATCGATGCGCGAGTGCTGCCGCCGTTCGACGAACGCACGGAGCTTGCGCTCCAGGCCCGCGTCGAGCTCACCGACGCACGGCTGACGACGAACGTCTGCACCTTGCACGTCCGAAGCCGCGCCGTGCTGGACGGCGAGTCGAGCGGAACGTTCGTCGAGCCGGTCGATGCCGACACCGTCCGGGTGAGCGCCGTGGTGTGCAACGAAGGTGACGGGCCCGCCGTCGGCGTCTCCGTCCGGCTGCCGTCGCCGGCGGGCTGCCGGCGAGTCGACGGCGAGGGTGCCGCAACGCTCGACGTCGACCGGATCGAGGCCGGGGCGTCGGTCACGCTCGGCTTCGACGCGCGCGTCGAGCACGCGATGACGCAGGTCCGCTGCGACGGCGCAGAGGTCCGCTTCGGTGCCGGCGCGCGGCGGCCGATCTGCGCGCGCAATGCCCTCGCCTTGCGCCCCGAGATTGCGGCGCCCGTCGTGGTCGCACGACCGCGCAGACGAGGGGTGGAGCTGACGGTCGACGTCCGCAACGACGGCTGGGCGCCCGCGCACGATGCGCGTCTGAGCATGACGCTGCCGGCCGGTCTCCGGTTGGACGAAGACAGCGTCGCGGTCGACGGCATCCCGATCGCGGCCGTCCGGGGCGTCGCGCCTCGCCGGCGGCGATGGCCCGCCTTCAGCGTCAGACCGGAATGCTCGACCTCGTGATCTCGTTGCTGCCGGCGCGCAGCACGACGCGGCTGGAGCTCACGGCGAGACACGCCGCCGATTTCGCCGGCGGCACGGTCGGCGTCGAAATTGAAACGCAGCACGTCGATCTGGAGTACCGTGCCCAGCAACGGCAGGACGTGCGTGTCGACGCGCTCGACGTGCCGCACGGCGTCGCGCCGGGCGAGACGGCGATGGTTCGCGCGCGCATCGTGAACGCGGGGGACCGTCCGGAGCGTGTCGGGGTCGCGCTGATGCGCGCCGGCCTGATGGAAGCGCTGCCCGTCGAGCGAACGCTCGAGCCGGGCACGTTCGCCGTCGTCGACCTTGCGCTGGCGATTGCCGTTACCGCCGTCGACGGGCTGCAGGTTCCGTTCGCGGTGATCGTCTCCGATGCCGATGGCGAGCGGGCGCGCACCGACTTGGCCGTCACGATCCGGGCGCCGATCGTGCCGACGGCGGAGGCGAACGACGACGCCCGCGCGTTCGCAGATCGCGTTCCGCCGATGGTTCACGCGGCGCTTCATGCGCCGGACGAGGTCGTGACGGGAGCATCTTTCGCCGTGCGGCTCGACGTCGACGTCGAAGATGCGCTCGAGCGGCTGACGATTCGGGCGTGCGAGCTCAACGGTACAGCATACGTCGGCGGCTCGACGTCCGTCGGTGGGTGCGCGGTGCTCGATGCCGCCGGCGGCTCGCTACTCTACGGTGACGGTTTGGTCGTGCGCGGCATTCCACCGGGGACGCGCGTGACGATCGGGTGGTCGCTGCTGGCCGGATCCGCGGCGGCCGAAGCGCTCGGGATTGGCGTCGAACTCGACGCCGACGGATTGCGCTACGCCCCGGAACCGCCCGCCGTCAGAATCCGCGGCGCCGAAGCGTTCGCGACGCGGCCGGCTCAGCTGCCGTATCACGTCGAAGCCTACGCGCTCGCGGCGGCCGATGATACGGCGGCGCCGCACGAGTTCGATAACGGGCCGCACGACGACGGCGAAACGGCTTTCGACCTCGCGATCCGGCCCACGACGCCGCTGCGCGCGCCGCGCTGGGAAGAGATCGCGCGCCTGTTGCACGGTGCGCGCTGCGATGGTCTCGTTCTCCACGTGCTCGCATTGCGCGCATTTTTTCCCGAGCCGCAGCAGGCCGTGGCGGGCGCGGAGAGCGGGGCGCTCGACGCGGTCGGCCTCGCCCTGCGCGATGTGTTCGACCGGCTGTTCGTGAAGCTACGCATCCCCGGTTTCACGGTCGGCGCCGAAGACCTCGAGGATCGCCGTTTGCGGGACGCATTGCTGGCCCTGGTCGACCCCGACCGTTCGAACCGCTGTTATGCTGCGCTGGCGGCAGCGCCGCTGGGGGCTCCGGCCGCGCTGCGCGCGCTGCTAGCAACGATCGTCGCGGCGGACGGCGACGCCCTGCTCGGCACATCCGTCGACGACTACCTGCGCGCGCTCGACGTCACGCTGACCGCGTACGAGGCGGTTCCGGTCGAGCTGTTCGACGATGCGCTCGCGCGCGGTCGCGACCGCACGCTCGACGATGCGCGGGCCGCGCTGCTGACGCTGATCGACGAGCAGGTGACGTGCAGGCCGATCGCGTGCTGACGCTGCCGATCCCGACGATGCTGGCCTTCATCGGGACGAGCTTGACGGCGATCGCCGTTTTCGCGCCGGAGCGGCCGCGCGCTGCGACGGTGTCGTTCGCACCACCGATCGAGCCGCCGCCGGTCGAACGCTGGCTGCCCCCGCCGGCGCCCGGCGACGACGAAGCGGCCAGCCCGCGGACGCCCGGTTGGCCGGCTCTGGTCGATCCACGGGCCGACGGCTCCGAGGTCGCGGTGCGGCTGGCGCTGGTCGACGCGCTCGTCGCGCTCGCGACACCTTGGGCGGACGCGATTCTGCGACGGGCGCTCGACGAGGAGTCCGATCCGCAGGTGCGCGCCGCCGCCGGTGCCTCGGTGCCCGGCCCCGGCTAAGCCGGCGGCCGCGCGTAGAGGCCGACGATCTCGCCCGTTGCGACGACGTGTTCGCGCGACATGAACTTGAACTTCGCATACGACGTCGTCTCGTCGAGCCCGTCGAGCTGCTCGACGTCGAGCGCGTAGACGACGAGATGGTAGTGGTGCGGCGAGTCGCGGGGCGGTGGACACGGGCCGCCGTATGCAGCCATGCCGAAGTCGCTCGTACCGTGGAGCGCGTGCACGCCGGCGTCCTTGCGCGAGCCGGCCCCGGCGGCCAGCGACGACACGGTGCCGGGGATGTTGAACAGCACCCAATGGACGAAGCCGACCCCGGTCGGCGCATCGGGATCCCAGATGGTCACCGCGAACGACCTCGCCGCCGCGGGCGCGCCGGACCAGCTCAGGTCCGGGCTCTGATTGTCCCCGGTGCACCCCATCCCGCCGAAGACGGCGCTTCGCGGTATTGTCTGCCCCTCGCGAAAAACCGCGCTCGTAACGGTCAACGTCGACTGTCTTTCCATGGCGCCGATTTTACCCGAAACCGCGGCCGAACGCGCGGGTAACCAGCGCCATGGCGAAAGTGGGAATCGACGGCGGCACGCTGCACGTGGAGCTCGGTGGCGGCGAGGCGTTTTGGGCCGTGCACGGCTCGTTTCACGTTCCGCTCGCGAGCGTGACCGGTGCGAGTACGACGAAGCCGCCCAGCTTCTGGGAATCGCTCAAGTTGCTCGGGTCGAACCTGCCCTCCCTGGTCATGGCCGGGACGTTCCTCTACCATGGCGACGTCGTCTTTTTCGACTACGGCCGCGAGGATGCGGTCCTAGTCGTCGATTTGACCGGGAGCCGGTACAAACACCTGTTCGTGCACGTCGATGCCCCGGACACGCCGGAGGCGGCCGCGCAGCGCATCCAGGCGGCCCTCGGCGTGCGCACGGCCGCATCTCTCTGAGCAGAGCGGGGCGCCCGCGCCTGTGACAAGCGTCAAATTCCGGCCATGAGCGAGGAAAAATGCGGGCAGGACGGCGATGGCTTGCTATGATGCTCTCGGATGCAGCTCTTCGATCAGATCCTGGGTCGTCGCGAGCAGCGCTGGTTCGAGAACGGCGCTGCGGGAGCGCGCCGTGGGAAGTTCGCGGGCCACGTGCTCAGCGGGGGCCGGCGCATTCCGGTGCTCGCGACCAACCTGGCCCGCGAGGGGATCGCCATCGTCTCGTCCCTGCGGATCGCCCTCCCCGAATTCGAGCTGACCTTCCGGCTGCGCGAGCGCACGATCCCCGCCCGCGTCCGCGTCGACGAGTCCGACACGGTGCAGGCGCCCGAGCGGATCGTTCACCGCTACTTCTGCTCGTTCACCGCGATCGCCGCCGACGACTGGGACGCTGTGGTTCGATACATCGACAACAAGCCCGAGCCGGCGGCTCCGGCGCCGACGCGTAAGGGCGACGACGAGTTCCGCGCCTTGCCGATCGCCGTGCAGAATGCCGTCGTCGATCAGCTCGTGCGCGCCGGGCGGCTGGAACGTCCGGCAGCCGGGACCGTCCCGCTGATTCGCATGATCGCCGGCGCGCGACGCGGCGTGAGTCCGGACCGGGCGACGCAAGACGTGCTCATTCACAGCAAGGTCGCACGCGAGGACGGAATGCGCTCCTTCGACACTCGCTTCCGCGTCCACGCGAACGGGCGACTCGAACGCCTGACGTAACCGCCGGCTCTTTAAGCGCTCTGGTCCTTCGGGCGATCGGCGAAGACAAGGGTCGGCGCTTCGCGTTTCTCGACGACCTCTTTGTTGACGACGCACTTCTTGACGCCCGTCAGCGAGGGCAGATCGTACATCACGTCGAGCATGATCTCTTCGAGGATCGAACGGAGGCCGCGCGCACCGGTCTTGCGCGACTGCGCCTTGATGGCGATCGCGATCAGGGCCTCTTTGGTGAAGGTCAGCTCGACGCCGTCCATCCCCATGATCTTCTGGAACTGGCGCACCAGCGCGTTGCGCGGCTCGACCAGGATGCGGCGCAGCGCGAGCTCGTCGAGGGCGTCGAGCGTCACCACGATCGGCAGGCGGCCGATGAACTCGGGGATGAGTCCGAACTTGAGCAGATCCTCAGGCATGAGCTGCTGCAGCATCTTGGTGTGCAGCCGCTCCTTCTTCGTCTCCGGGTTCGCGCGGAAGCCGAGCGAGTTCGACGCGACGCGCCCTTCGATGATCTTTTCGAGGCCGTCGAACGCGCCGCCGCAGATGAACAGCACGTTGGTCGTGTCGATCTGGATGAACTCTTGATGCGGATGCTTGCGCCCGCCCTGCGGAGGAACGTTGGCCGTCGTCCCCTCGAGAATCTTGAGCAGCGCCTGCTGCACGCCTTCGCCGCTGACGTCGCGCGTGATCGACGGGTTCTCGCTCTTGCGGGCGATCTTGTCGATCTCGTCGATGTAGACGATGCCCTTCTCGGCCCGCTTGACGTCGTAGTCGGCGGCCTGAATGAGCTTGAGCAAGATGTTCTCGACGTCTTCACCGACGTAGCCCGCCTCGGTGAGCGAGGTGGCATCGGCCATGGCGAGCGGGACGTCGAGGATCTTCGCGAGGGTCTGCGCCAGGTAGGTCTTGCCGCTGCCGGTCGGACCGACCAGCAAGATGTTGGACTTCTGCAGCTCGACTTCTTCGGCGCCGCTGCCCGATGCGCCGCCGGCGTTCACGCGCTTGTAGTGGTTGTAGACCGCGACGGCCAGAGATTTCTTCGCCCGTTCCTGGCCGATCACGTACTGGTTCAGGATGTGGTTGATCTCTTTGGGCTTGGGAATGTTCCGCAGCCGCAGGTTCTCGTCGACGTTCTTGTAGAGCTCTTCCTCGATGATCTCGTTGCAGAGCTCGATGCACTCATCGCAGATGTACACCCCGGGGCCGGCGATCAATTTGCGCACTTGCTCCTGCGACTTGCCGCAGAAACTGCACTTCAATTGGCCTTTCTCGTCCCCGAAACGAAACATGCGGTCGACCTACAAGCTTTGTGTGTTGGGGGCTACGGTCCGGCTGTCTCTGCTGAACACCTGGTCGACGATCCCATACTCGACCGCCTCTTGTGCCGTCATATAGTAGTCGCGTTCGATGTCCTTGAGAACCTGGTCGACCGGTTTTCCCGTGGTCTGCTCGTAAATGCCGGCCAGGGAGCGCCGCGTCGCAATCAGATCGCGGGCATGAATTTCGATATCGGTGGCCTGGCCACCCACCTGCTGCACCCACGGCTGGTGGATCAGGATCTTGGAGTAAGTCAGGGCGTACCGCTTGCCCTTCGCTCCGCCGGTCAGCAGGACCGAGGCCATCGAGGCCGCCATTCCGGCGCAGATCGTCGCCACGTCGGGCTTGATGAGCTGCATCGTATCGTAGATCGCTAGCCCCGCGGTCACCGATCCGCCTGGGCTGTTGATATACATATCTATGTCCTTATCGGCATCCTCGCGCTCCAGGAAGAGGAGCTGCGCGATGACGAGGGAGGCCATTCCGTCGTCGACCGGTCCGTGGACGAAGATGATGCGTTCTTTGAGCAGCCGCGAGTAGATATCGTACGCCCGCTCACCGCGTGCGCTCTGCTCGACGACCATCGGTACGAGATGTCCCATGTGCGCCCTCCGAGACCTAGTCCGCCGGGACTTCAGTTGCAGCCGGTTCCGCGGGGGCAGGCGAGGCCTGCTTGGCGGCCGGCGCTGTACGCTTGGCCTGCTCGATCAGCCGATCGATGGTCTTGGTGCGCACGATGCCGCCGATCAGCGCGCCGACGTTGGCCTGGAGCGCCTCGAGGATCTGCTCGCGCGGCTGGCCGTACTGCGCCGCCAGGGCCGACAGCTCGGTCTCCACGTCCGCTTCGGTTGCGTGGATGCTCTCCTTGCGCGCGATCGCCTCGATCAGCAGGGTCGTCTTCACCCGCCGCTCGGCCTCGAGGCGGAAACCCGCTCGCAAGTCGTCTTCGGACTTGCCGCTCTGCGCCAGGTAGTCTTCCCACGACAGCCCGGCGCGCGTTACGTACTGGCGCGACTCGCTCATCAGCTCGTCGGTCTCCCGCCGGACCAGCACCTCCGGCAGCGGAAAGTCGTTCACGGCGACGACCTTCTCGAGCAGTTCGTTCGACATGTGCCGGCGCGCGTTTCGCTTGACCGTCTCGTCGAGCCGGCGCTTGATCTCGGCCCGCAGGGCGTCCAGCGTCTCGGTGCGCGAGACCCGCTTGGCGAACTCATCGTCGAGCTCGGGAAGCTCGGGCTCTTTGACGTCGTGCAGCGTGATCGTGAAGACGGCCGCTTTCCCGGCCAGGTCCGTTTTCTGGTACGCGTCGGGAAACGTCGCATGGACCTCCCGGGTCTGGCCGGCCGTCATCCCGGCGATTCCGGTCGCAAAGCCCGGGATGAACCGCTCGTCGAGCAACTCGGTCTCCTGTCCCTGGGCGGCGCCCCCTTCGAACGGCGCGCCGTCGATCTTGCCCTCGTAGTCGATGACGACGGTATCGCCGAGCTGGGCGCCGCGGTCGACCGGAACCAGCGTCGCGGCCTCCCGGCGCATCTGCGCCAGCGCGCGCTCGACGTCGTCGTCGTCCGCGATCTCGTGGACGTCGGTGATCTCGACGCCGGAATAGCCCTGCGGGTCGATCTCGGGCCGCACCGGCACGACCGCCTTGAAGCGCGGCGGCTCGCCCGCGTCGGTCGGCACCAACTCGATCCTCGGATCGTCGAGCGGGTGCAAGTCGTGCTCCTCGAGGGCCGCGGGGTACTTTTTGTTGATCAAATCGTCGAGCGCGCGTTCCACGATCCCCCCGCTGCCGTAGGTGCTCTCGAAGATCTTGCGCGGCACTTTGCCCGGCCGGAAGCCGGGGATCTTGGCCTTGCGAACCAGCGTGCGGAACGCAGCATCTTGCGCCGCGATGTATTCTTCCGGCGTGATGCTGATCTCGAGCTCGACCTGGGTGGGATCGAGCGACTTCAGCGTCGTGGGCACGAGTCGGGCAACCTCCGGAAGCGGAGACGGCGGGCAACCGCCCGCCGTTGAGAATCGAAACTGGAGCGGAAGACGAGATTTGAACTCGCGACCCTCGCCTTGGCAAGGCGATGCTCTACCGCTGAGCTACTTCCGCGACCGCCGGACCGCCTTTCGAGACGCCCCACGCGAACCCTCGGAGTGTACCGAAGCCCACCCAACGCGTCAAGGCGATCACGCTTGCCCCGCCGCGAAGCCGAAGCGACAACGCATTGAGGGCGCGCAGCGCCCCGACCACCTTCAGGACGCCCAGACCGAAGGGAGAACGCCACGGCTTCGCCGCTCGACCAAAGCGACAACGCATTGAGGGCGCGCACCGCCCGGACCACCTTCAAAGAGCCCGGACCGAAGGGAGGACGCCACGGCCTCGCCGCTCGACCAAAGCGACAACGCATTGAGGGCGCGCAGCGCCCGGACCACCTTCAAGACGCCCGGACCGAAGAGAGGGCGCCACGGCTTCGCCGCTCGACCAAAGCGACAACGCATTGAGGGCGCGCAGCGCCCGGACCACCTTCAAGGCGCCCGGACCGAAGGGAGGACGCACGGGTTCGCCGCTCGTCCAGAGCGGCGAAGCCCTGTGGGCACGCCGAGACTCGAACTCGGATGGGTCGCCCCACTGGAACCTAAATCCAGCGCGTCTGCCGATTCCGCCACGTGCCCGGAGCCGGCTGCGTTCGTTCCGTTCGCCTGCGACACCGCCAAGCAAAGTGCGGTTTTCCGCCATACGCTTTGCGACGCCGGCTCGCTAGCATGAGTCTGCGCCGAACCGCCTCCCCGTTGTTTGTCCTCGCGGCGGTCCTGCTGATGGCCGGCGGCTTGCGGCGGCGGCTCGGGCGGCGGCGGCGGCGGCACCGTCGCGTCTCCCGCGCCGACCCTCGACGTCGAGTCCGTCGCCGGACCGTCGCGCACGCCGGCGCCGACGCCCTCGCCGACCGCAATGCCCATGCGCCCGCCGCCCTGTGGTTCGCGATCCCAGCGCTTCGCCGCTCCGAATCGCCGCCGGCCGTAACGCGCTTACGTCAGGGTGAAGTGCAGTTCGCCCAGCTTCGAGATCACCGTGCGAACGCGGTCACCCGGCTTGAGCCAGACCTGCTTGTCCTTGGGCATCCCCAGGATGACGCCGCTGGGCGTGCCGGTGAAGATCACGTCGCCCGGCTGCAAGGTGATGTAGTTTGACGCGTAGCTCACGATGTGCGCGCAGTTGAAGATCATCTGCGACGTGTTCATGTCCTGGCGCGGCGCCGTCTCATCGTTCACGAACGTCTGCACCTGGAGCGTCTGCGGGTCGGGAATCTGATCAGCCGTTACCAGCCACGGGCCGATCGGCGCGAACTGATCGGGCGTCTTGCCGGTCATCCACTGCGAGACGCGCATCTGCGGGTCGCGCGCCGTGAAGTCGTTGCCGGTCGTATAGCCGAACACGTAGCTCAGCGCTTGAGACTCGGGAACGTTGCGCGCCGTCTTGCCGATGATCAGCACCAGCTCGGACTCGTAGTCGAACTGCACCGCGGGAACCTGCGAGACGGCGACGGTGCCGTTGTGCCGGTTCAGCGCGGTGTTGTACTTGTTGAACAGGTCGGGAAACGGCGGCGTCTTCTCGCCGGCTTCCGCGATGTGCGCGCGGTAGTTCAACCCGACGCAGATGATCTTCGGCGGCGCACCGACGACCGGCCCGTACTGCACCGACGACTCGCTGCGAATCGCGCCGGCCGGCGCCTTCGCCACGATGCCGGGAAGCGCCGTCACGTTGCCGCGGCCGCGATGACGTCGTCGACGGTGTAGGGCACGTTCGCGATCGCCGAGCGCCTTCGCGGCGGCGCCAACGTCGACGATGCCGCGCGGCGTGCGGATCCCCACATGGTCGCGCGCGCCGTCACGCAAGGTCGTCAGGGTCATACCGCGCGTCGCGCTCGCGACGTCGGCGGGGCCGGCGAGTGCGGCCAGCGTCGGTGCTGCGACGGTCGCCGCCGCCGCGCCGGCGGTGCCGGCCAGAAATGCACTACGAGAAGGCTTCATCGATCGATCCTCTTGGTGGGGTAGACCAAGCGTTCTCTCAGTGCGCCCCGCGGCCCTGGAGTCGCCGGTCCGCCGGATCAGAAATGCTTGCGCGAACCAGTCCACCCAGAGATGCGTCACTTGCAGGCCGTGGAGCGGATCGCTGGGGTAGTGACCGTTCACCGGAAAGACGATCATCTCGACGCGGGTCCCGGTCGCGCGGATCGCGTGGTAGAACTCGTACGACAGCGGGGTCGGCACGCGAAAGTCGCCGGCGTCGGTCATGATCAACGTCGGCGTCTTCACCGCGGCGGCGTCGGTCAGCGGTGACTCCGCCTCGTACAGTGCTCGCGTCTTGTCGCTGACCCACGGCGACGGCCCGATGAACGAGGGCGTGAAGTCCTTCGCGTCGGTCATGTCGCCGTAGCCGACCCAGTCGTTGACGGCGGCGCCCGACATGGCGGCGCGCCAGCGGTGGTCGTGCGCGATCAGCCACGACGTCATCAGCCCGCCTTCGCTCCAGCCCGACACGCCGATGCGGCTGGTATCGACGATGCCCAGCTTCTCGACCGCGTCGACGCCGTCGAGCACGTCGCGCGCCGGCGCGCTGGTGATGTGCGGTACCGTCGCCTGCGCCCAGCGGCTGCCGAGGTTGTCGCTGCCGCGATAGTTCGGCTGGAAGACGTACCAGCCGCGTGCCGGCCATGAGCTGCGCGAGCGAGGAGAAACCGTCGGTCGACGTCGCGGTCGGACCGCCGTGGATCAGCACCACCAGCGGGTACTTCCGGCCGCGGCGCGGCGTCGGCGGGCGCGGTGAGCACGCCGTCGGCGAGGAAGCCATCGGCGCTGCGCCAGGTGATGGTGCGCGTGCGACCCGAGCAGCCGGCCCGCGACGGCGGCGTCGTTGAAGCCGGTGAGTCGCCGCGGCGGGCCGGCGCCGGGGCGCAGCACGTACACCTCCGCCGGATGCGCCGGGGTGACGCCGTTGAACGCCAGCGTGCCGTCGCGCGCGGCGCTCGCGCCGCCGCCGAGCTCCACGGCTCCGAGCGGCAGCGCGCGCGGCGTCCCGTCGGCGGCGAGCGCGAACAGGCGGCGGTGCGTCGCGTCGTTCGCGCCGACGACGACCGCCCCGCGCGCGAAGAGCCCGAACTCCACGTTGCGGTCGAGCCGCGCCGAAAGGTCGCGCGCGTTGCGCCCGTCGGGATCGCTGACGTACAGATCGGATTGCGAGAACCCCTGCGCGTTCTCCGCGGTGAAGAGCAACCGGCGTCCGCCCGGCGCGAGCCGCGGACCGTCGGCGCTGCGCTCGTCCGCGACCGTCCGCAGCCGGCCGTTCGTCAGATCGACCTCGACGATGCTGCGCGAACGGTAGTGGTTGGTCGACGCGCGTCGGCGTCCGCACGACGTACACGCTGCGGCCGTCCGCGGCGAACTCCGGGCCGCCGTCGACCGACCACGTCCCGCGCGTGACGCGGTGCGTCTTGCTTTCCGTCGGCGCCGACCGTCCACAGATGGCTCGGGATCGCCGCGGCGCGCGACGTCCACGCGTCGTCGGTGATCTCGAACCAGTCGTCGTGCGCCTTGATGCGCTTCTCGTCGGGCGAGTCGTCGCGGGTGACGTATGCGAAGCCCTTGCCGTCGGGACGCCACGCGTACGATTCGATCCCATGCTTCGCGTCGCTGACCCGGGTCGCTTCACCGCCGTCCATGCGCAGCACGAAAATCTGCCGCGCCGGCTCCTCTTTCGCGTCGGGCTCCTTGGGCGGCGTCGCGATGAAGGCGAGCCGGTCGCCGGCCGGCGACCATAACGGACCGCCGGCGTCGTTCCGGTCGCCGACGAGGATGCGTTGCGTACCGCTGATCGCGTTGACCAGCACGATCTGATTGACGTACCTGTTCTTCGCGAAGTCGGCCCGCCGCACGACGAGCACGATGCGCGTACCGTCCGGTGAGATCTCCGGACTGCCTAGATTGACCAGCGCGCGCAAGTCGCGTTCGTCGAACGGCCGCGGAGCGGATGCGAGCGCGGGTGCGGCGATCACGGCGAGGAGCGCGGCGAGGGCCGCGACGCGACGGGTAACGCTCATCACTTCATCCATTGGTCGAACCAGCCGACCCACTGTTGCTCGACGGCTTCGCGGCCGACCGGGTCGCTCGGGAAATGACCGGCGCGCGGAAAGGCGACGAACTTCACCGTGCGGCCGCGGTCGTGCAGCGCGTGGTAAAGGGCATAGGACTGCGCGATCGGGACGCGCTGATCGGAGGTGTCGCTGAGGATCAACAGCGGCGTGCGGATGTTTCCGGCGTACGTGATCGGCGACTCGGCGGCGAACGCCGCGCGTCCTTCTTTGGTCCACGGCGACGCGCCGCCCAAGAAGTCGATCGCGAACTGCTCGTTGATGTCGGCCAGCACCGCCTGCTCCCACCAGTCGTAAACGCCGGCGCCGGCGACCGCGGCGCGCCAGAACGTCGCGTGGCCGACCAGCCAGCCCGTCTGCAGGCCGCCGCCCGACCACCCGCTGACGCCGATCCGCGCCTCGTCCACGATCCCCATCTGCTTGATGGCCTCGACGCCGGCCAGGTTGTCGCGACCGGGGCCGCTGGTCACGTGCGGCACGATCGCTTGGAGAAACGCGTCGCCTTCGTTGTCGCTGCCGCGATAATTCGGCTGCAGCACGAGATAGCCGTGCGCCGCGAGCACCTGGCAGATCGCGCCCTCGATCGTCCCGAAGTCCCAGGTCGAAGTCGAGACGGGGCCGCCGTGGATGTCGAGGATCAGCGGATACTTCTTGCCGGACTGATAGCCGGTCGGGTAGGTGAGCACGCCGTTGACCGGCGTGCCGTCGTCGCTCTTCCAGTCGACGCGGTCGCGGCGCGCGAGCTCGTACTCGCTCAAGAACGCGTTCTCGCTGGTCAGCTTGCGCGGCGCGCCGTTGGGCGGCAGCACGTAGATCTCGTTCGGATCGTCGCGCCGCTGGCCGACGAACGCCACGGTGCCGTCGTGCGCCACGGTCGCGTCGGGACCGAAGTCGACGTCGCCGAGATCGACGCGCTGCGCTTTCCCGCCCAGCGGATACCGCCAGAGAACGTTGCGCACGCCGTCGGCCGTCGCCACCCACAGCGCGTTGTCGTCGGGTGCGAAGGCGAACCAGTGCGCGTTGCGGTCGATCGCCGCCGCGCTCTGCACCTCGCTGCCGTCGGTGAGCGCGCGCACGTCGACGTCGTTCTCGAGGTACACGCTGCCATGGCGCGGCGCCGACAGTGCGACGCGCTTTCCGTCGTGCGAGAGCGCGAACCGGCCGTCGACGGAGTCGCCGCGCACCGCGCGGGCGGTGCCGCTCACGACGTCGACGACCATCGTATGGCTCTTGGTGAGGTGAGCGAAGACCGGATCGGGCTGCATGGTCATCACCACCCCGCTCGCGTCCGGAAGCCAGGCGATCTCGGCGCCGTCGGACGGCGACAGCTCGCCTTTCGTGATCTGCTTGGCGCCTTTGCCGTCGGCCCCGATCGTCCACAGATGCGCCGGCCGCGACGGCTCGCGGGTGAGGAAGTGCTCGTCGGTGACCGGGAACCCCGGCACGTAGTCTTCGGGCGCCTTGGTCTTGGGCGGGTCGTCCTGGGCGACGTAGGCGAACGCGGCTCCGTCCGGGCGCCAAGCGAAGTTCTCGAGGCCGCTCTTGACGTCGGTGACCTTGAGCGAATCGCCGCCGTTCATCGGCAGCACGTAGAGTTGAGCCGGTTTGCCGCGCGCAGGGGAGGCTAGATAGGCGATCCGGTCGCCGCTCGGGGACCAGTGCGGGCTATGAACGCCGATGCGATCGTGGGTGAGGACCCGGCGGCCACCGCCCGTGACGTCCACCAGCGCGAGCTCGCTGTCGGTGCGGTCGGCCTTGTAGTCGCCGGCGGACCGGACGTACGCGACGCGGCTCCCGTCGGGGGCGATCTGCGGCTCCCGCACGCCGACGAGCGCGCGCAGCGCCTCGAACGTCACCGGCTTGGCAGCCGCGGCGGGCGCGGGTACCGGACCCGCGACAAACGCGGCAGCGACCAAAGCTGCTAAGAGACGGCGCACGCGAACCTCCCGACTCCGAAGGAATTGCGAGGACCGGGTTTTGCCCGCGTGGTACGATGAGCCCTGCGGGATGTAGCTCAGCTTGGTAGAGCGCTGCGTTTGGGACGCAGAGGCCGCAGGTTCAAGTCCTGTCATCCCGAGTGTGTCTCGCCCAAAAGTGGGTGAACACGCCGGTCGCAGCGTGCGACCGGTGTTGCGTGCCGGAGGCGCGCGAACGAGCGCGCAGGATGCGCGCGCACCGGGCGCCCGTGGTCTAACGGATAAGGCATCCGCCTTCTAAGCGGAACGATGGGGGTTCGACTCCCTCCGGGCGCGCCAACGCACGCGTTACACGCGCGTACGCATGTACAATGCCACCACGGTGGCACACGCAGCCGATATGCTGCTCGCGTGAAACGGTGTACAGGATGCGGTATACACAAGTCGATCGAAGAGTTCTTTTTCAAGAAGATCGCGACCGGGCGGCGCCATGCGCGATGCAAGACTTGTCAACAGCGATATTGGCGCGAATACTACCGCCGAAAGCCGCATCTCAGTCGGTGGCAAGTCGAGCGGACTCACCGTTACCGCGTGCGTAATCGGGTTCATGTGGATGAATACCTGCGTCACCATTCATGCGTTGATTGTGGAATTGCCGATCCTCTCGTGCTCGAATTCGATCATGTCGTTGGGATAAAGCGAGCATCGGTCAGCACGTTGGCACGGCAGGCGCTGCCGATCGAAACTATCGATGCGGAGATTCGAAAATGCGAGGTGCGTTGTGCTAATTGCCATCGGCGTCGCACCGCTCTCTCCTGGCCCCTCCGCACCCGGCTCGCGAAAGGCATGAAGGAATTCTCGGCGGATACAACCGATAAAGATGGCCGCGAACGCGGTGACTGTAGCTCAGTTGGTTAGAGCGATCGCCTGTGGCGCGATAGGTCGCGGGTTCGACCCCCGTCAGTCACCCCAAGTTTCGACGGCTCCGCTTCTGTGCGGAGCCGTTCGCTTCAACCGACACCTGGTGTTCGTCGCCGGAGGTAGGAACCGGCATGACGAACCTGTTGCGTCTGCGCCTGTAGCTCAGCGGTAGAGCATCCGGCTTTTAACCGGTTGGCCGAGGGTTCGATTCCCTCCGGGCGCACTTAACGGTCCGCTTGGGGTCGTTCGCTTGACGAGGGCGACTCCGAGCGGGTACTCTCTCCAACGTCGCACCGCTAGCTCAATGGTAGAGCAGTTGACTCTTAATCAATTGGTTGAAGGTTCGAGTCCTTCGCGGTGCACCAGATAGCGAGCCGGCCCGGTCGAAAAGATCGGGCCGCTTGCTTTCAGTCGTTGATTCCGCCCTGTCGAAGCGAGGCGAGTAGCCCGGACGCCGCGGCGGCGCGGTGGCTTACCCGGTCCTTCTGCTCGGCGGTCAGCTCGGCAAACGTCAGACCAAGCGGCCGGTAGAAAAACACCGGATCGAATGAAAAACCCTGATGCCCTCGTTCCTCGGCAGCGATCTCACCTTCGACCGCTCCAAGGGCTGCCAGCTCGCGCCCGTCACGGTCGATGAAGTGCAGCGCGCAGACGAAGCGAGCGCGCCGATCCGTCGTCCCGCTCCGCTGCAGTTCATCGAGCAGCTTCCGCCGGCGCTCCGCCCACGTGAGGTCGACCCCGCCATAGTACGCGGTGAGGACGCCCGGCCGGCAGTCGAGCGCATAGACCTCCAGCCCCGAGTCGTCGGCCAACACATTCGCGGCCCGGCCGGCGCGAATCAGCTGCACCCGCAGCGCGTGCGCCTTGAGCGCGGCGTTGTCCGCATACGACACGTCACCCTCCGCCGGATCCTCGTAGCCTTCGTATACCGCCGGCTTCAGGGGCGAGTCCGCGAACAGCGATTCCAGCTCGCGCAGCTTGCCGGCATTCTTGGTCGCAACGTAGACCGTCATCTCCCGCATCCGACCGGCTCGTCGTCGTGCGGCCCGCGCTCCACCCGGCTCCCCGCGGTCAGGATTCGTCGAGCCGCAGAACGGCCATGAACGCCTCTTGCGGCAGGTCGACCCGGCCGACGCGCTTCATGCGCTCCTTGCCGACCTTCTGCTTCTCGAGCAGCTTACGCTTGCGGGTGATGTCGCCGCCGTAACACTTCGCCAGCACGTTCTTGCGCATCGCGCCGACGGTTTCGCGGGCCACGATCTTGCCGCCGATCGCGGCTTGGATCGGGACGTCGAACATCTGGCGCGGGATGAGGTCCTTGAGCTTCTCGACCAACGCGCGGCCGCGGCTGGCGGCCTTCTCGCGCGCCACGATGAACGACAGCGCGTCGACCGGCTCGGCGTTGAGCAGGATCTCGAGCTTCACCAGATCGCCTTCGCGGTAGCCGGAGACCTCGTAGTCCAGCGAAGCGTAACCCTTGGTCCGGCTCTTGAGCTGGTCGAAGTAGTCGATGATGACCTCGATCAGCGGCATGTCGTAGCTCAGGATCACCCGTCCGTCAACGAGATATTCCATGTTCGCCAAGGCGCCGCGGCGGTTCTGGGTCAACTCCATGATCGCGCCGACGTAGTCGGGCGGCGTGATGACCGTCGCCTTGACGTACGGCTCCTCCATCAGCGCGATCTTGTCGCGCGCGGGCAGCTTCGCCGGGTTGTCGATGTTCTCGACCGAGCCGTCGGTCAGCGTCACGCGGAACACGACCGACGGCGACGTCGCGATCAAGTCGAGGTTGTAGTTGCGCTCGAGCCGCTCTTGCACGATCTCCATGTGCAGCAGCCCCAAGAACCCGCAGCGGAACCCGAAGCCCAGCGCGATCGACGACTCGGGCTCGAAGTGCAGCGCCGAATCATTGAGCGCGAGCTTCTCGAGCGCGTCGCGCAACTCGGACACCTCAACGCCTTCGTTCGGATACAGGCCGCAATAAACCATCGGAACGATGGGCTTGTAACCGGGCAGCGCTTCTTCTGCCGGATCGTCGGCCAGGGTGATCGTGTCGCCGACGTCCATGTCGCCCAGCGACTTGATGTTCGCGATCACGTAGCCGACGTTGCCGACGCCCAGCACGCCGGTCTTGCGCATCTCCGGTTTGAAGACGCCGACCTCGGTGGCCTCATAGACGCGTCGGTGCGCCATCGACATGAAGCGCATCCCGGTCCGCAGCTCGCCGTCGACGATCCGGATGTAGGCGACGACGCCGCGATACGTGTCGAACTGAGCGTCGAACACCAACCCGCGCAGCTTCTGCCCTCGGGCGCGCGGCGGCGGGATGCGCGTCACGATCGCCTCGAGGATGTCCTCGATGCCGATCCCTTCCTTGGCTGAGGCGGGGATTGCGTCCGAGGCCTCGATCACCAGCAGCTCTTCGATCTCGTGCTTGACCCGCTCGACGTCGGCCGCCGGCAGATCGATCTTGTTGATGACCGGAATGATCGTCAGGTTTTGGGCCAGCGCGAGGTGATAGTTCGCCAGCGTCTGGGCTTCGATCCCTTGGGCGGCGTCGATCACCAAGAGGGCGCCTTCGCAGGCGGCCAGCGAGCGCGACACCTCGGAGCTGAAGTCGACGTGGCCCGGAGTGTCGATGAAGTTGAGCTCGTACGTCTCACCGTCGTGCGCCGTATAGGTCAGCGACACGGGATGCATCTTGATCGTGATGCCGCGCTCGCGCTCGAGGTCCATCGTGTCGAGCACCTGCTCTTCCATCTCGCGGTGCTCGATGGTCTTGGTGAACTCGAGCAGGCGGTCGCTGAGCGTCGTCTTGCCGTGATCGATGTGCGCGATGATGCAGAAATTCCGAACGTGGGCCGGGCCGCTGCTCGCGACGGCCGATTCACGCTGGATCACGGTGGGGCTACTGGAGGAAACACGCGGTATAGCGCTGCGCCTGCACGATGTTGGAGTCGACGAGCTGGATGATGATGATGACGACCAGGAACGAGAGATCCAGACCGCCCAGCGGCGGGATGATGCGGCGCACCGGGGTCAAGACCGGCTCCACAAGCATCGCCAGGTAGTCCGACCATCTTCCACGCAGGCTCGGCACCCATGAAACCACGGCATAGACGATCATCACCAACAGGTACAGCTTGAAGATCAGATCGACGATGCCCCAGATTTGACACATGATGGCTCTTATACGCCCGGGGCGTCGGGAAGTGTCGCGAGGACGTGGGGCGGCACGCCGTTGAGGTATGGCGCCGGGTCGATCGGTTGCCCGTCGTACATCACCTGGTAGTGCAGGTGCGGCCCGGTCGATTCCCCGGTCGTGCCGACGAACGCGATGGGCTGTCCCTTCGTGACGCGTTGGCCGGGTTCCACGGCGGTGCGCGAGAGGTGCGCGTACCAGGTGTGATAACCGTTGCCGTGGTCGATGTCGACTTTGATCCCGAAACCGCCGGGGTCCCAGCCGGCGCTCACGACGGTTCCGGCGGCCGCGGCGCGAACCTGGTCGCCGTAATCCGCCGCGAGGTCCACGCCTTTGTGGAACTCGGGCCAAGGATTCGTGCGCCAGCCGTAGGGCGCCGCGATTGCGCCCCCGACCGGGTTGAGCGACGGGATCCCGGCCAAGAAGCGCTCGCGCGCGATTGCCGCCAGACGCCGCACGTTGAGCACGCGCAGCGCCAAGCGCTCCACGTGCAGTGCGTCGTCACGCGTCTCGGCGGATGCGCGCGCGAGGTTGCGCAGGCGCGCCTGCACGGCCGCGAAATCCGGCCGCCCGGGCGCATCCACCGCCGGCGCCGCGGCGTGCTGGTTGTGCTCGCCGTGGTCCGCCCCGATCATGCGCTTGATGTCGGCGTTCTCGCGCTGCACGGCCTTGAGCTGGTTCGCAAGGTCGTCGGCTTGCTTGTCGATCGCTTCGAGCTTCGTCTGCTGCTCTGCGGTGAGCGATTGCAGTTGGCGGACGTTCCCTTCGGCGACGTGCAACTGATAGGTATGGATCCCCGCTGCGGCGAGCAGCGCGATCGAGAGCGTCGCGGCCACCGCCGCGAGGTGCCGGCGCGTGAAGGCGAGCTTGTAGACGCTGTACCCGTCGGGCGGGATGATCTTGATCAGGAACGTTTTGTTCACGCCGTTCATGACGTCGCGGCCCGCGCTTTGGCGATCGCCGCGAGTTCTTCTTCGGACGGGTCCTGAGCCGGCTTGAACGCGGCGACCGCCTTACCGTACGTGCGAGTGTCCTCACGCGAATAGATGCTGCTCAGGACGACGCCGTCGCCGTCGCGGTTCAGCAGCGCGAGGGCGTACGAAAGATCGGACCCGACGTCGCTGAACGCATTGTAACGAACGAAACCGACTCGCGGGAGCTCGATGTGGGCGATGCGCTCGAGCGCGTCGATGCGCTGCCGCTCGGCGTCGCGCGCGGAGGCGGCCGCGACCGTGTCGCGCTCGAGCGCGGCGAGCCGGTCGGTCGCGCGCGCTGCGCCGCCGCCGAGGAGTCCGTCATGGGTGTCGATGATCGAGCGAAGTGTGCGGAGGCGCGGTACGGCGACGAGAAAGTGGTATCCGCTCGTCACCACCAGCGCGCACAGCACCCCGGCGAGCACGGTTGTTATCAGGTTCTGCATCACAAAAGAAAGGCCAGGACGAGGGCCAGGTGGTTCGCGGCACACGGGGGAGTCCGCTTACCGTTGCTCCCTTCCGGGCCTGGCGGGGTTCACGGATTACCGTTGCGCGAGGCCCAACCCTCGTCGAGGCTCGCCTATGATAACGGTCTACGGGGCTTTCGTGAACCCCTGCGGGATGCCGAAAAGGCCGGCGTCGGCGGGTCCGAGCGTCTTGAGGTTTCCTCGCTCGGTGAGGAAACCGAATGATGACGGCGCTCCGCCCGGTGCCGGCGTCGCGCCGGCTGCGCTGCCGAAGCTGACCAACGAGTACAGCGCGAGCCGGCCGCTCGGCACGGCCGGACCGGTTCGGTGCATGGCAAAGGTCGGTTTGCAGCCGCCGGTCGGCACCGCCGTGGCCGTTTCGGGCAGCCCTTCGGGCGGACGGACCGGGCACGAGGTCACCGCCGGCCTCGACAGCGGCGGGAGGTATTGCACCGTCTCGATGGTGGCATTGCCGTTGTGGCAGCTCCCGGTTGCTTGGGTCGTTGCGAAGCTGGTCGTCGTGTCGTAGCCGCTGGTCGGCTCGCCTTCGATTCTGAGCGGGCCGAGCGACTTGGTCGTATCGCTCAAGGTCGCAACCGCCGTCCCGGGCTGGGCCGGATCCGGCGCCGGGGCGCGGCCGCGCTGAACCGGCGCGGGGCGCGAAGTCGGAACGGGCTCGGCGTTGGGGGCATAGATCGTGTAGGTCTTCGCGGCGAGGTTGAGCTGGATCACCTGCCCCGCGTCGCATTTGCGAATCGTCGCCGTCTGAGCGCTGACGTCCTCGACCCGCTCCCAGCCGTTCCAATAGGCGTACCGCATCAGGTGCGGCTGCAGGAAGTTCGCGAACGAGGCGCCCATGGCGCCGAACTGCGCGCTCATCGAGTTCTGGATCGCGTTGTCCATGGCGTCGGAGGCGACGTTCCCCGCGACCGCTCCGGCGATGTTGCCGCCTCCGGCGATGGCGCCCACGATCCCGCCGAACCCGCGCCGTCGCGGGGCAGAGGTGGGCGTCGCCGCGGCGACCGGCTTCGCGTTGAGCGCGGCGACGTCGGCTTGAAAGTTTCCCGGCGGCGGCGGCGTCGCGTTGGCGACGATCCGGACGATCTCGTCATAGGCGAGCCCGGACGGCGGAGCCGCCGACGGGACCGCCGGGCATGAGAAGCGCCGCAAAAGCGACCGCAGCGCTCAGTCGAAGGAGCGAACGAAGCATCCCATCTCATTTGCGGACGGAAGGTTGTGGGCCTTCGCGAACGTAGATCGTGGCAATGAACTACGCATTCTCACGTAGCTGGGCACCCCTGCTCGGTGCAGCGCTCGTCGTGACCCTCCCGGTCGCCGCCCCGGCCAAGCCGGCTACAGCCGTGCTCTCGATCGACTGGTCGCTCACGCCGGCGCGGATCGCGTCGTCGTGCGCGGCGTCGATCGCCACCATCCGCCGCCGCGTCGGGCAGATCGTCGCCGGCCGTCCGCCGCGCACGTTCGCGACGGTCGTGCTGCCGGTCGAGACCGCGTCGGCGGATCTCAACGACGATCTCGCAGCCCAAGGCTTCCTCTATAACATCTCGACCGATCCCAAGGTGCGGGCGGCGTCGCTGAAGTGCTCGACCGATGTCGGCAACGTGCTCAGCGAGATTTCCGCCCGGCCGGATCTGTACAAGGCACTGGCCGCCGCCCGCACCAGTGGGACCGCCCGCGGCGCCGTCCAGCAAAAGCTTCAAAGCCTGTGGTTGACCGCCTTGGCGCGCAGCGGCGCGGGCCTGCCGGACGCCCAGCGCAAGACGTTCGTAGCGCTCCAGAAAAAGCTCACCGACGATCAGAACACGTTTCAAGCCAACCTGGGCAACGACCAGTCGACCATTACGATCACCGCCGCGCAGGCGCAGCCGCTTCCACCGGACTTCGTCGCGGCCGCCCTCAAGCCGGCCGCCGCCGGCGGCTATACGGTGCCGGTGAACGAATCGACCGTCGGGCCGTTCCTGCAGAACGAAACCGATGCCGCGGCGCGCAAAGAATTCTACGTAACCTACAATAACCGCGGCGGCACGGCCAACGTGAAGCTGCTCGAGGACGCGATTGCCACCCGTGACCGGCTGGCGCACCTCCTGGGTTATCCAACCTGGGCGGCGTACGTGCTCGCCGATCGTATGGCGGGGACGCCCCAGCGCGTCGAAAGCTTCCTCGCCGAGATCGACTCCGCGCTGTTGGTGAAGGCACGCCAGGAGCGCGACGAGGACGCGGCGCTCAAAGGCGCCCCGCTCGATCAGTGGGATCAAACCTACTACGAGAACCAGTTGCAGAAAACCAAGTACGCGGTCGACCAAAACGAGATCAGGCAGTACTTCCCGGTGCAGCACGTCATCGACAGCGTGCTCGCGATCTACGAGCAGCTGCTGGGCGTGAAGTTCGCGCGCGCGAACGTTCCGGTCTGGCAGGAGCAAGTGCAGGCCTACAGCGTCACCGACGCGGCCTCCGGCCGCCCGCTGGGACGCTTCTATCTGGATCTCTTTCCGCGCCCCGGGAAGTACGATCACTTCGCGAACTTTCCGATCATCCCGCGCCGCGTGCTGCCCGACGGAACCGTGCGACTGGCCGAGAGCGCGATCGTCGGCAACTGGCCGCAGCCCGCGCCGGGGAAACCCGCCTTGCTGCAACACGGCGACGTCGAGACGTTCTTCCATGAGTTCGGTCACAACATGGCGGCGATGCTGGCGGACGAGCCGTACGAAACGCTGACCAGCGGCTTCCGTCAGGACTTCGTCGAGGCGCCGTCGCAGATGCTCGAGAACTGGGCCTGGGATCCAGGAATCCTCAAGCGCGTCAGCTCCAACGTCACGACCGGCCAGCCGCTCCCCGACGATTTGATCCAAAAGATGATCGCGGCGCGGTACGTGCACTACGCGCTCCAGACGACGCAGCAAATTCTCTACGCGACGGTCGACATGGAGTACCACACCATGAAACCGCCGGTCGACACGACGGCAGTCTGGAAGGCGACCGTCGCCCGGACGACGCCGAACCAATTCGTCGACGGTACCCATCCGCAGTCGGAGTTCGGCCACCTCATGGGCGGCTACGACGCCGGCTACTACGGCTATCTGTGGTCGAAGGTCTACGCGCAGGACATGTTCTCGAGGTTTCAGGCGCAGGGGCTGACCAGCCCGGTCGCCGGGGCCGCCTATCGCCGGGACATCCTCGCGCCCGCGCGGGCTGAAGAGCCCGATCAAGAAGTCCGCGCGTTCCTCGGCCGGCCGATGAACCCGGCGGCCTTCTACCGAGAGCTCGGCATCTCGCCGCCCAAGAGTTAGGTGACGCCGTAGCATGATCTTGCAGGATTCCGTCGCGAGGCCTAGCTAATATAGGCTAGACCCGGGGTGTAAGGCGGATCTCGCTCGGCGGCTGGAGGCCGACGACTCGTGTTCCGCCCTCTGCACCCTTCCGCCGGCGCCGATGCCGCGGGCTAAGCCGTCCCGTTCCGGCTACTGCGCCTCGCGGCATCTGCTGCGCAACCTCGACGACGCGCGCGAGCTGCGGCGCAACGAGCTCGCCGCCGCGTACTTCGTGTCGTCGTCTCGCTCGCGCCGGCGCACGCCGGACGCCGATCGCCGTTGCGCTCGAGCGGATTTGCGGCCTGGTGCGCGAAGCGCTCGGCACGCTGTACGCGGACAACGAAGACGACCGCGACGGCGCGCGCCTCGGCCGGATGCATGCGGCGCTGCTGCGCTGTGAGATCGACCGGCAACCGCCCGAGCTGGTCGCCTCCGAGCTCGGCTTGTCCGAGCGACAGCTCCGGCGCGAGCGCTCCGCGGCGCACGACGCGTTCCTGCGCGCGTTCCGGCGCGTCGCCGGCGGCGAACGCGCGCCGGCGATCGTCGGCGCCGACATCGCGCAGCTCCGGCTCGCCGAAGCGGTCGAGCTGCACGCCATCGGCAAGAGCAGCCTCGGATTGGCGGTCTTCGCGTCGATGGCGCAGACTGCACCGAACCTCGCGACGCGCGTCGAGGCCTGCTGCTTGGCGGCCGAAGCGGAATTCGACGCCGGACGGCTGCCCGAAGCGCGCTCGCTCGTCGCCACGGTGCACGACATGCTGGCGTTGCACGGCAACAGGCTGGACGAGCGCGGAGCAGGCGGCATTCGCGGAACACGTCGAGTTCTTGGAGTGGTGCTCGCGATGGCAATCCGGCATCGGCGCCGGCGTAGCGATGCGACCGCCGTCCATTGTTACCGATCCGTCGTCGCAAAATCTCGGCAGCGAGCGCCGGCGGGCCTTGCGTGTTCGAGCGCTGGCCGCCTATGCCGGCCAGCGCTGGGAGGTCGGCGACGTACCGCAGGGTCGCGAGGCTGTCCGCGTCGCGTATGGTCTTTTGCTGTCGCTCGCTCGATCGCGAGTCAAAGAGCGACTCGCCGTCATGCACGTCGACGCGCAACTCTACGCGCTTGCGCGGCGCTGTTGCCGATGAAGGCTTCCACGCTTGCTCGCGGTCGAGGAACTCGCTGCGCAGACTGGACACTGCGCCCGCTACTTGCGGCACGCGCCGAGCGACTCGGCACGAGACGGAGCGGACCCGACCCGCGGGTCGAACGTTCGACGACGTTCTCGCCGCGCCTCGGCACGGCGGAACGCGGTAGCATGGTCGGACCCGTTGCGCACGTCGCATGCATCGCTGCGCAGTGGGAACGCGATCCTCGCGCGCGCTATGCAAGCGGCGGACGTCGCGCGCAGCACTCGTTCGCCCGGCACTGCAACCGCGCTGCTCGCGCGTACAATGCGGGCACGCCGCGCGATCGCGCACGGCCGGTACGTTGAGGCGCGCGCGATCGCCGAGTCCGTGCGAGTCGACGCCGCTCGAGCGGGCAACAGTCGCGTCCGCGCGGCGCGCCGAGCGCGATCTAGCGACGATCGCCCTAGCCGAGGGCCGCACGCGCGACGCTCGGCGTTTCGTTCGCGACGCGCTGCCGGCGCTCGAACGATACGGCTCCCGGATCGCGCTCGCACGACGCACGTCGAGATCGCGCGGCGCGTCGGCGTGAACTGACGTCGCGTTCCTTTCGGCCGAGATACGCGCGTATCATCGGCGCGTAACAAGTCGGACGCGCAGCGCTGCGCGTAGGATGCCACAATGGTGCACGACTTGTGCACCGACGTCCCCGGAAGGCTGCGAATGCCGACTCGTCTGATACGACGTTTCTTCATTACGTGCGCAATGCTGCCGTGGCTCTTGCGGCTGCGGCGGAGGCGGCGGTTCGCCGGCACCGACGACATTCACGAGGGCGACGCCCGTACCGACAGCCGCGCCGACGGCAGCGCCCAACGGCGCGGTCACGCTATCGCAGACCACCCTTACGTTCACCGGCCCCGGCCAATCGGCGACGGTAACGGTGAGCGAGGCCGGCTACACGGGACCGATCACAGCCAACGCAGGCACGTGCGGAACAGTGCTCAGCGCCACCCCGGCTTCAGTCGCAAGCGCGCCGGCGCAGTTCACGATTACCGCGCAAAGCTCGGGATCGTGTACGCGTCACCTTTACCGACCGTTCGGCCAGACCGCGCAGCTTTCGGTCGGCGTCACGGTCACGCAAGGAACGATCCAATGATCGCGCGCGCATGGGCGTTCGCTGCCGCACTGGCGTTCGGCGCAAGTGCCTGCGCAGGTGGCGGTCGCGCCGTTCCGCCCGCCAATCGCAGCGCACAGACGAAAGCGCGCGTTCCGGTCAGCTTCACGATGCATTGGCCGGCGCGCGGCAACGCGCAGGCGAAGCGCCGGCCCGCCTTCATCTCACCGTCGACGCAGAGCGTCGTGGTCGAGGTGAACCCCGACAACGCAACGCCTGGGCCGGTCACGTTCGCGAACGCCCCGTCGACGAGCGGCGGCACGTCGACCATCACGATCGATGCTCCCGCCGGTAACGACGTGTTCATCATCTCGCTGTACGATCAGCCCCAGGTCTCCGCCGAGACTCAGGCGACCGGCAACGAGCTCGGCCGCGTAAGCGTCGCCCAGTCGATCGCGGCCAACGTCACGAACACGCTGAGCGCGACGGTGATCGGTACCGTTGCCGGCGTGCGCATCGGTCCTCTGCCCGAACCAGCGCAACGTCGTTGCGGTAGCCGGCTCGTCGCCGGCGTCGTTCGAGCTAGTCGGCCGGGCGCCGGCGACCTTCACGGTCGCGCCGCTCGACGTCGACGGCAACGTCATCGTCCAACCCGACGCACCGCCGGCGATCTCGCTCGCACCGAACGTGCGCGCGGTCGGCATCCTCTCCGTTACGCCGGTCAGCGGGACGACGGACCAATACACCGTGCAGGCTGTCGCGCCGAACACGACGACGTACCCGACGGCACTCGTGGCCACCGCCTTCGACGCGAACGGCAACAGTGCGACGAGCTCGACGATCGTCGACGTGACGAGCGCCTTATATGTGGCCTACGCGAACGGCGGCGCTCCGGCAGTTGCTCGATTCGACGCTCATGGCGCGGCCTTGCCGATGCCCGCCGGTGCGTTCGCGGGACTGAAGAATCCGGTAGCGCTCGCATACGACCCTGACGACCGCGAGATTTTTGTCGCCGACGCGGGACTCGGCAAAGTCCTCGCGTTCGACGAGAACGGCGCGCGCTGGGTTCGTTCACCGCGCCGACCGTCGCCGGCGTGAACGGCGTCGTGTACGACCCGAACGACGGCAACGTCTACGCGGCGGGTAGTGGCGGCGTGACGGTTTTCTCGCCGTCCGGCGGCGCGCCGAACGCCGGCGCTCCCGGCGACCTTTGCGGCGACGAGCGCGCAGGGCATCGCCTACGTCGCATCCACGCCCGGCGTTCTCCTCAACCGCATCGCGGTCGGACAGACCGCGACGCCGGCGCTGGCGTTCTTCACGGAAACGCGGCGGCGGACAAGGATCGGCCGCCGCTCGCCGCCGCGCCGATCGCGATCGCGTACGGCTCGCCGCTCACGATCAGTATGTCGCCGCAAACCGTCGCGCAACTGTACGTCACGAGTGCCAGCGGAATCGCGGCCCTCGATCCGACCGGCACGCCGGTCACCTCGGTCGCCGATCCCGGTGATCCTTTCGGTATCGTCGATCGACCCCAACACGCGCGAACCGCAGGTCGCGGAGCGATCCGCAAACGCGCGTCACGACCTATCTCGACGACCTCAGCGCGGTCGATCGCGGCGCGCTCGTTTTTCACCCCGTCCGCGCTAGGGCTTACGCAGCCGCAAGGAGTGTGCGATGTCTTCTAAGGTTATCGCAGCGATCACGTTCGCCCTTTCGCTGGCCGTGATCGCTCCGCCGGCCGAGGCGCGACCGAACCGCCCGATGCCGGTGGTGCATCCGCGGCTGACGCGTCCGCGTGTCGCGATGATGGGCACGCTCAAGGACGGCCGGATCGCAACCGTCTACACGGACGGGCGGGCCGTCGATCGCGCCGCCGCGCATTCCGGCCGGCGGTGCGACGGCTGCTCAAAGCGCTTGCGACGGTTGCTAGCCGTCGTACGATCCAATTCGGGTTGTCCAGCGTGCGGTACGGCCCGCTCACCGGGACGATCACGCCGCCGCAGCGCGCGAAGATCCTGTTCGATCTCGAGCATCCGCCGCAACCATACGTTCCAGGACGCGTCATCGTGGCGTTCAAATCCGGCGTGACGATCCCACGGGACGTCGACGCACTTACGCCCGCCGCCGCGTTGACGTTGCGTAAGACCGTAGGGGCGAAGCAGCAGAACATCTCGCCGCACCCGTTCACGACGGACGCGCGCACGAACCTCACCCTCATGCACCTGGGCGTCGATCGCGCGGAGCGGCTCTTCTCTCAGGTCGACCGCGGCACGCTGAGCTCGATGCGCGCTCGCGCCGAAGCTCGCGCCGGCCATCCGTTGATCCCCTTCGACAACGCGTTCATCCTTCATGTCGACGCTTCATCCGTCTCGAACGCGCTTCAGACGCTACGGACATCTTCGTCCGTCGCTTACGTATCACCTGATTTCGCGGTCGACTCGATGATCTCGCAACGTCGTACCGCTTCCCCCCGCAGCAATCAAAGAGCTTTCCACGCTACGCCGGCCGGCGCGAACGTTCGGCCGCGCCATTTAGTCCGCGGCAGCCGCGATGCCGGCGATTCCGACGAATACCGCAGTCTCGTTCAACCTCCAGGCGATGTTGAACGCGCCGGGTGTCGACGCTGTGGCCGCGTTCGACGAGATCGGCCGGCGGTTCTCGCAGCTTCCGGGTACCGGCGAAATCATCACCAACGTCGGCTTAGGCGACGCTGACGACGCTTCAGCCGGCCAGAACCCGAACGACCCCTGTTACGCGTTCGTCGCGGGCGGCGCGCCGACGACGCACATGATCGGCGGCCAGCGCTATCTGGATTTCCCTTCGCTACCGTTGATCCCGGTATGGGTCTCCGACCAAAACGGCAACCTCTCGCCGACCGCCGAGGTCTGCGGGGTCGATCCAGGGCTCGGCGAAGTCGGCCTTGACTTCTCGGTGATGGCCCCGTTGCCCGACAACCTTCAGCGATCGGGCGAGACAGACACGACCGGTGCCGACCTCCTTGGCATCGCGCCCGGCGCGTCGTTTCGGTGGGTCGCTCCGGGGGCCACCGAACGGAACGGTCGGAACGACGGACGTACTCGGCGCGTTCATCGGCGCATCACGGCAGGTTCCCGCGCCGAACGTGATCACTGCAAGCATCGGATTCGGCTTCGACGCTGACGGCTTTCCGGCCGCTACCTGGAGGACGACCCGCTGTCGCGAAAGTGTCATCGCATCGGTCGTGAGCGCGAATATCGTCGTCTGCATCGCGGCGAACGACGGAACGCGCAACTTCACGTGCGGCAGCGATCGGGCCGTCAGGCGGAAGCGCCGCCACGAACGTTGGGACGAACACGACGACCGCGACCGACCTCGGCTTTACGACGGCGCCGTCCGTCGACACCGATAGCGGTGCGATCGATGTCGGCGCCTCGACTCTCGACGACATCACCGCCGCGAATCCGCAGAATCCCAGCCTTCGTGAAGCTGGCCAACACGAAGGCACTTCACCGAAACGCGCTTCGACGGACAGCTCGGATTCTCGAGCGGCTTCGGGAGCCGCGTGAATGTTTCAGCCCCCGGCGACAATATTGAAGCGCTCTCGCTTATCGGTCCGTCGTACGATTCGGTCGGCGTCGGCATTGCCGGCGGGACCTCCGCGTCGGCGCCCGAGGCAGCAGCGGCGGCGGCCGTCGCTCTGCAAGTAGCGCGGCTTTCCGGACATCCATTTACGAGCGCTCCGCAAGTCCGCGACTACCTCGCCGCGACGGGGACGGCCGTGTCCAACCCTCCGCAATCGGATGTCGCGTTGAATGTCGGTCCTCAGGTCGACGTTCGAAAGATCGTCGAGCAGCTGCTCGCCGGCAGCGGCAAACCCGTGCATCCCGGGATCGCGCGCGTCGCGGTGCAGGGCCGCCGGACCGGGTCGTTCATCGCGGAAGGCAACGCTCGTTATCTGAACGACGCCGTCTACGTGACGACGCTCGACCCGATCGTACATCAAGCTCGACGGCCCATTCGCGATTGTCCGGACCCGAGGGGGCTGATGCATTTCCCGGGACGGATACGGCCGCAGACCTGAACTCTTACATCACGATAGCGCCGGACTGGGAAGGGATCCCCGCAAACGCAACCTACCGGCTTTCGGTCGCGGGCCAACCCTCGCGCGTGATCGCGACGACGCCGTACGCGCGCTTTCTCGCGGCGCAGCTCTTTTCCGCGGCGGGCATATCTCTCACGCCCGGCATCTCTCGCACCCTGTCGCTAACGTATAGCGCCTCGGTCGGCCTTCATACCATCGCGGAGTCAACGGTCCAGCTTACGTTCGGTCCACCCGCGCACGAGCTCGCGCTTGGTGCTCGCACCGACGGTACCGCCGGTCGTAAACGGCTCGACGATCCCGGTGTCCTACGACTTTCGCGGTTATCCTCGCCAACTGCTCGGCGCGCCTACCCTGAACGTCTCGATGCCGGGCACAGCTAGCTACCAACTGGCCAATGTCGGCTTGTATCCCTACTATTCCGTGCCGCTCTCGGCGCCGACTGGCACCGTCAACATTCCCGTCAGCGCGCTGGCCGGTGCTGGGACCTATACGCTATGGATCGACCTGCAGTCCGGCACGACCGCGTTTCCCTCAGATATCAGCGATTTGGCTTTCACGCGCGTAGACGCAGGAACCGCACGGCCGACGGCCCCTCTCCTTTCACTAGGATCAGGGACGCGCGCGCGTTCACACGCTCGACGTTCCGTACAAGGCCCGATTCAGCGTCACTTACGACGTTTCGCAGGTGCCGGGCGCTTCAGGAGCCATCATCGAGCTCGCGGCGCCGCCACCCAGCCCGTTCTACCCGACTCCATCGCTATATGACGGCTTTAATACGTTCCGAAATCCAAACGGCAATACGGTCGACGACAACGGCGTCGTAACCGGCTCCCTCTATCACGTGGCTGCGAGCGGCGTCAGAGGATCGGTGACGATCGACCCGACCATCGCCGCAATCCCGGCGACCGCGATGGTAAACGTCCGCGTCCTCCCCACAAACGGGGGGACGGCGATCGCTGAAGCCGGCGATGCCGGAACGATTACCTATCATGGTATCGACAGCGCACTTGGGGGTCCACTTGACGCAGCCTTTCTCGATCCCAACGGGACTGACGGGTATATGGGCGAGTACGGCGGCGATTGGGCCCGTCGAGGCAAATCTCGCAGTTTACACGACGGAGCCCTTTGATTTGAAGACCGGCACGAACGCCGGCGTATCACTTGCCTTTACCGAACAACGGCACCGCCGTCTACCCGATCGTTCAAAACGATGTTGCTCTCAGCGTCGACACGCTCGACTTTTCGACGATCAACTACTATCGAGCGGCCCCGCTGGCCGCCGGTTTCGTACCCTTTGCTTTTCCGAGCGGCAGCATTCCGTCAACCGCCCTCGTTGCTGCGGCCGCGAGCAACTCGTCACCGTCACGATCCGCCTATCTGGCAGTCGACTTCGCGACCGGCGACTTTCTCGCCACTCGGGGCGACATCACGAACGGAAGCGGCTTCTCGCCCGGTATCAACGTGACCGCCTTTATGGACGGGGCGTACCCGTTCGACCAAGCTGTCCAGACCTTCACCTACGATCCTAGCGCGGACCGCGCATACATCCTCGTAGAAAACGACTCGCTTGCCTGCAATGCGCAATCACCGCAGTTGGTCACGATCGATTTCAATACCGCCTCGGTCACGACGCGGTCGCTGCCGATCGACGGCGGAGATCCGGAACTCGGAAACTACGGGTACTCCTTGGCCCTCGATCCGGCGACACATGTCGCGGCCGTCGCGACGAGTTGCCAATTTTTCCAGGGAGCCGACTACGCGTTTCGGTCGCAATTGAGCCTGGTAAACCTCAATTCAGGAGCTACGACCCAGGTCTTCGAGCACACGCTCGGCGTCGATCAGTTGCATCACGGCTTCAATGGCATGATCGGTGGCGCGTCCGCCGTTATCGGCATCGATCCCGTCAATCATCTCATCCTCCAGCGGTCGATGTATTGCCCGAACATCGTCGGCTTCGTTTGACATGAATGCGCGACCGTGCCTTGACCTCTACGACGAGACAGGCCGCCTGACGAAGACGGTGCCGAACCTCTTTCCGGCGGGTTTTCAGGACCCGGGAAGCGTCTTCAACGGCGTCAATGGCGCGACCCGAACGGGCGTTGCCATGGGCCAGCAGCCGCCGGGACTCTACGTGTTGAGCTACTCGGTTCAGCCATACAGTTATTAGGATCGAGCTCGGCGACGTCAGCCCGGGCGCGCCGCCTGGCGGCGCGCCCGAGCTGTCGCTTTTATGAGACTATGCCTGCCAACCCAAGGGTATGTGGTGCTCGTGAACTGACCGTTCGCCGAGTTGACGTCGGACGGGCACGGTGCAGCGCGTTTGGTCACTCGAGAAGTGCAGCACATACGGCAGCGGACCCGCCGATGTTCTTCACTTCAATCGTGAACGTGCAGAAATCGGTCGGGTCCGCATAGTTGGCGTACGCCACGGATACGTGCGAGTTTTGGCCGAGGAGCGGGAGCGTCAGCGAAAACGTCGCGAATCCCGACGCCGGATCGTTTCCCCCGGGCGAGATCGCCACGGGCGGGGTCCGGAGATTCGTGACTCCGCTCGGCAGCGGGTCCGTCTGGCGGATCATGCTCGCCGACGTGTCGTTGTTGTGGATCGCGAAGCTGACGTTGAAGTTCGCGGCCGACGCTTGGGCGGCGGTCGTGAGGAAGGCGCCGCCGAGCGTCAGGCCGGCCAGCGCGAGGACTTTGGTGAGTCGGTTCATGAAAGGTCTCCTTGTTCGGTGGCCCGCTTGCGGGCCGGTTGGACGAGGTCGAGCGGGCGGCGTCTCTCGCGAAAGTGATCGTCGCCCGCTCGCCGCTCGATCGACGCCGGGTCACTGCATCGTGAAGGTCACGCTGAAGTCGCCCTTGGCTTTATCGGGGCTGGTCGTCGTCACGGTGCATTTCACCGGGCCTGTCCAGGTTGCACGCGCGTCGGCGGCGAGCGCGTGGCGCGCGCCGGTGAACGTGAGCGTGTACCGGAACGTGCACTCGCGCGACGGATCATCGGTGACGCGGTAGATCAGCACGCCGGCTAGCGTTTGGGCGCTGGCCGACGTAACCGTGTACGCGTCGGCGGTGCCGCGCGCGATCGTCGCCTGCGGAGGGTTGTCCGAGGTGACGAAGCCGCCGAGTGACGATGCGCTCGTGACGTACGCGAGGTCGAACGTCCCAGATCCGTTCGACACGCGCACCGTGGCAACAGGATTGCCCATCGCCGGCAACGCGCTTGCCGCTACCATCGCGACAATGCTCGCGCTGAACACGCCTAGGTCGCGTGATCGCCTAACCATCTACACCCTACCCCCGATCGGACTCGGACGCGCCGGCGAGCCATCACCGGCGAGATCCCGATGTCATCGAGCGACAACATCATGCATCCGCGCGGCATGAAATGGCAAGTCCGGCTAGAATAAAGATGACACACATGTGTCACCAAGCGGGTAATTCAGGGCCGGTTTGGGCTCCGCGCCAATCGCTCCACGAAGGTACGCGCCGCGGCGTGCGCTTCGTCGCCGTAGTCGACCCACGCCGCCGCGCCGGCGACGTTCGTTGCGATGAAGATGCCGAACGCGCGCGGCTCGGCGACCTGCGCGTGCTGCGCGAGGCGCGTCGCGAAACGCTCGACCGCGGCCAAGTGCTCGCGGAGGTCGTTCCCCTGCACCTCGTCGCTCAACGCCGGCCGCAGCACCTGATCGTCGCGAAACCGCTCGGAGGCCACCCACGCGGCGATCGCGTCGACGACCAGGAACAGTCGCCTCACCGGATCCGGGTCGGCGCGGTAGATGCGGTGCTCGAACCGCGCGCGCCAAATCGTGAGGGCACGGCGGCCGGCACGCCTCGATCAACGCGTTCGACGAGTATTGCCGGTGCAACGTCCGGCGCGAGATGCCGAGCGCCGCCGCGACGCTTCCCATCGAGAGCTCGCATCGCCCCGCCGCGACGATCTCCGCCGTCGCGATTTCCAGCATGCGCTCCGTGACGCCCGGCTTCGCGGCGAGCAGTGCAGCGCTCCGGCCGGCGGCAACTCGGCGGCGTACCTCGGCGACGAACTCGCGGCCCATCGCCGTCGAACGCGCGAGCCGATCGGTCGACTCGTCGCCGAGCGCGACCAGCGCGCGAACGGACACATAGCCCGGCGTCGCATCTTCGACGATTGCCGCTTCGAGTCGCTCTCGCTCCGCGGCGTTCGGTCGCCCGGATGCGTCACCCCTCATCAGTCACCGTCGGCATCCTCACCCCGCGAGAAGCGTTTCGGAGTCTGGTCGTGTCCCTCGTGACGGGCGCGCTTCCCGCGAAGGTTGCGGTCACCTTCCGGCGGCTGTTCGCGGTCCTCGCGCTGCTCGCGCTCGTGACGAGCGGCCTGGGCTCACGCCCGCTCTCGGCCGCACCGCAAGTCGCTTCGGCGCGCGCTTCGCTGCACGTTTCGCATGCCCCGGTGCGTGACGTGTTGGCCCGGGTCGCACGGTTGTACGGCGCCAGCATCGCCGTCGCACCCGACGTCCGCGGCCGCGTCAGCGTGACGCTCGATCGTCGCACCCTCGACGAAGCGCTGCGGGCGATCCTCGCACCGCTGGGAGCTACCTGGTCGCGCGCCAATCGGGTCGTCGTCGTGACGCTGGCCGAGCCGCCGCGACCGGGGCCGTCGGAAACGCCGTACGCGCCCGCCGTGCTCCCGCTGCAGATCATCGGTGCGGCCCGAGCGGCGAACGTACTGCGCGGCCTCTATCCGCGCGACCGCATCGCGGTCGACTCCTCGGCCAACGCGCTGGTTGTCGTCGCGCCGCCCGAGGACGTCACGGCGATGCGCGCGGTCGTCGAGGGTATCGACGTTCGCGATCCGGCGCGTCCGGTGAGCGAAGTCGTGCAGTTACGCAGCGCCGACCCTACCGCGGTCGCCGCGCAGCTGCGGCGGCTCTATCCGGCGGCGCGCATCGACCGTGCGCCGAACCATACCCTGCTCGTCGAAGCCAAGCCGGCCGACGTGGCGCAGATCAAAACGCTGATCGCCGCGATCGACACCCCGCCGGCCACGCCGGCCCCGAGCATCGCGCCGGTTGACGCGGTGCGCGTCACGCGTGCCGCACCGCGCGACGTCGCGCGCGCGATCGTCCACCAGTTCCACGGCGTACGTGCGAGCGTCGCCGGGCAGTCCGTCGTGCTCGGCGGCGCACCCGATGAGGTCGCCAAGGCGAAGGCGCTCGTCGCGCTGATCGATCAGCCCGCGAGCGGCGTGCGGCTACACGCAGATCTACCGGCTGCGCTTCGTCGACGCGCGCTCGGTCGCGAACCTGCTCTCGCGCTCGTTCCATGACGTCGCCGTCACCGTCGATGCCGATCTCAACGCGCTCTCGGTGCTCGCGACGCCGTCCGAGCAGCAACGGATCGCCGATGCGCTCGCGCAGCTCGACACGAGCGGCGCGGGCGGCGCGCCACCGGTGCAGCAACCGGGGACCGCGGAGGGCGGCGCCGGCGGCGTCGAGGTGATCTCGCTGCGCGCGGCGGCACCCGGGCTCAACGGCGCGCCGTCGTCGTCGGCGACCGACATCGCGACGACCGTGACGCAGGCGCTCCAGGGTCAAGCCCCCGACCTGCGCATCACGGTACCTCCGAACGGCACGCAGCTCGTGCTTACCGGCAGCCCGTACGCGATCCGGCTCGCCAAGGGGCTCATCGACCAGCTCGACGTCGAGCAAAAGCTGGTGGTGCTCGACACCGAGATCCTCGAGGTCGACGAAAACGCCGCGAAAAATCTCGGGTTGAGCTTCAGCACGCCGGTTCTGAGCACGACGCTGAGCGAAACGACGCCGAACTCGCCCGACGGCGGGACGCCGCCGCCGTTCCTGCAGTTCCAGCCGCTCACGCGCTCGCCGATCTCGTTCGGGCTGAACCTCAACCTGCTGATCCAAAGCGGCAAAGGCCGCGTGCTGGCCGATCCGCGCATCACGACGATCTCCGGACGCACCGCGACGATTCGCGCGGGTGACAACATCGCGATCCTCACCACGACCGGCGGCGGTACCGGCACGGTCGCGACGACGCAGCTCCAAACCTTTCAGACGGGCGTCACCCTCGACATCACGCCGGTCGTCAACGCCGGCAACTTCATCACCGTCGCCCTGCATCCGACCGTGAACAGCTTGTCGGGCGTATCGAACGGCATTCCGCAGATCTCGACGCGCGATACGCAGACGACCGTCGCGATGCGCGAGGACCAGACGCTGGTGATCGGGGGCTTGATCCAGGATACGACGACCACGACCTCGACCAAGATTCCGTTACTCGGCGATCTCCCGCTGATCGGAAAAGCGTTCCGTAACGACTCGTACAACCGCCAGCGCAACGAGTTGATCATCACCGTGACGCCGCACGTCGTTTCACCGGAAGCCGCAAACGCCGCCGCCGGCGCGGGCCTGCCCGCGATTCCTACGCCGCAGCCGCTACCGACCCTGGCGCCGGGGACGACCCTGCCACCGGTCGCGAAGGCCGCCGGCGCACCGGCGCCCAGAATCTTGCCGGCACCGCAGCCGGCACTCGCAACGCTCAAGGCGGAAGCCACGTCACGCGCCGAGACGCCTTCGCCGGTCCCGTCCGCGTTCGCCGCCACGAACGTCTTCACGTACGGACAACAGCCGGCCAATAACTATGCGGGACCGACCGAACCCGTGCAGATCTTCTACGCGACGTTCACGCCGACCGTTCTGCGCAACGGCGCCCCCGTGCGATTCAGCGCGGTCACGACGACCAACGTCGCCCGCCTCACCATCGGCTATCACGGTTTTCAGACGCAGATCGCCCAGACCGCGCCGGGGCAGTGGCAATCGTCCTACAACTTTTCAGCCGCCGGCTTGACGCCGGGTCAAACCGGGATCGCGCTCACCGTCAGCGCTACGCGGCTCGACGGGGCGGCGTCCTCCATCCAGATCCCGGTCAGCGTCGTGCCCTAGCGATCAGCTCCCGGCCGCCGCGCCGAAGCGCGTCGGCTCCGGCACCCTTCGCCCGGCCGATGAGATCGTCGCGAATCGGACCGACGGTCCTTCGTTCGTAATCGCTCACCGGCGCGAGCATCCCGGCCAAGAATCCCACCGCCAGCGCGCCGAGGACGAGCCCGAGCGGGTTCTCGACGGCGATGCCCGTACCGCGGCTCGCGGCACCTCGCACGTCATCGAGGCGCGGCAACTTCTCGCCGACGGCGCTCATCGCGCCCGTCAGATTGGTGGTCACGCCGCCGGTCGCGTCGCCGACCTTCGCCGTCGCCTCGCTCAACACGCTGCCAAGCGTTCCGGTCGCGCCCTCCACCGTCTGCATGATACCGCCGGCGGCTTCGGCGATCGTACCGCGCACGGTCTCCACGCGTTCGTTCACCGCGTCCTTCACGCGCGCGCGAAGATCCGCTTTGTAGCCCAGCGCTTCGATGGTGTCGCCCATGCGGGCGCGGGTCTGCTCTATCTCGAGGCGGATTTCGCTCGCGTCTTTGCCCATTCGATGTCTTCCTTCACGGTCTGAGCGGTTTGCTCGGGAAAGAGCCGTCCCGCTGCTTGAAGTCTTTTCTTGCCGGCGCGCGCGAGCACGAGTGCAACGACGCCGTACAGCACGGTCACGATCAGCGCCGCCGCCCACACCGTCAAGCCCAGGGCCGCGATGCCTGCGATGAGGAACGCGGTCGCGGCGCCGAAGGCGCCCGCGCCGAACAGCGCGGTTCCGCCGAACATCCCGGCCGACGCGATCACCGGCTTGCTCTTTTCGAGGATCTCCGCTTTGGCGAGCTCGAGTTCGGCGCGGACGAGCGCACCGATCTCGTCACCCAACTGACGCAGCAGCTCGCCGATCGGCCGGTCAGCCTCGCGCGGCGCGTCAGTCCGCATAGCGCGCTCGCGACGTCTTGAGGAAGCGCGATGCGGCGAAGCCCGTGGCTGCCGCGGCTCCGGCAACGATCCAGGGCCGCCGGCGCGCGTAGTTCTCGAGGTCGCCGATCAACCGGTCGCCGTCGGTCACCTCGAGATATCGGCCGACGCGATCGATCAGATCGGCACCGTGGTCGACGTAGATCGTCGCGAACGATGGGACGCCGTACCCTCGTAGTTGTTCGCCGGCGAGCCGCAGGTCGCCGGCGAGCGCGCCGATCTGCTGTCCGGCCCGGGTCGACCGATCGTCGAGGTATTTGCTCAGGAACGATTTCGACTGGTCCACGACTCCGTCATACCCGGCGGCGCGGGTCGCGCTCGCTCGCCGATGAGGGAAGTTTGCCGGCCGGGGTAAACCGAACGGACGTGAGCACGGTAGCGGCGCGGCGCGCGGCGGCGATCGACTCGCTCGAGTTCGACCATCTCGAGCTCTGGGTCGGGAACGCCAAGCAAGCCGCACATTTTTACTGCACGGCCTTCGGTTTCGCGCCGGTCGCCTACGCGGGGCCGGAGACGGGGATGAAGGGGCGCGCTTCCTACGTCGTCCGGCAGCACGACTTGACGCTCGTTCTCACCTCGTCCCTTCTCGCCGGCGATCCGATCGCCGAACACGTCAAGCGGCACGGCGACGGCGTCCGTGACGTCGCCCTGCGGACGTCCGACGCGCGGGAAGCTTTTCGCATCGTCGTCGCAGGCGGCGCGCGCTCGCTTACCGAGCCGGCCGTGGTTGAAGACGGCGACGGGCGCGTGGTCGCAAGCACGGATCGCGACCTACGGAGATACCGTCCACACGTTCGTCGAGCGTGACGCCTATCGCGGCGTTTGGCTACCCGGCTACCGGCCCTGGGCGGCGGTGATGCCGCCGTCTGCAGACCCCGGCCTGCAGCGCATCGACCACTGCGTCGCCAACGTCGGCTGGCGCGAGATGGACCGCTGGTGCGACTACTACGCGAAAGCGTTCCACTTCACGCAGTTGATCGGCTTCGACGACAAAGATATTTCGACCGAGTACACGGCGCTGCGTTCCAAAGTGATGCAGAACGCGACCGGCAAGGTCAAGATGCCGATCAACGAACCGGCCGAGGGTCTCAAGCGTTCGCAGATCGAGGAATACCTCGAGTTCTACGGCGGCCCCGGGATTCAGCACGTCGCGATCGCGACGGGCGACATCATCGAGACCGTTCGGGCGCTGCGTGCCAACGGCGTCGAGCTGCTCGAAACGCCGGCGTCGTACTACGAGACGCTCGGTGAGCGCGTCGGAGCGATCGAGGAAGACGTCGCGATCCTGCGCGAGCTGAGCATTCTGGTCGACCACGACGACCGCGGCTACATGCTGCAGATCTTCACCAAACCGCTGCAGGACCGCCCGACGCTCTTCTTCGAGATCATCCAGCGGCGCGGCTCGCTGTCGTTCGGGAAGGGCAACTTCAAAGCGCTGTTCGTCTCGATCGAGCAGGAACAGGCCAAGCGCGGTAACCTCTAGCGTTTACGTTTCGTCGCGTTCCGCCACCGTGACCGGCAGATCCCAGGTGTTTCGGGCGGCGATCAGGAGCAGGGCGATCGTCACGCTCACCAGCCACCCGAGCGCATTCTCCGGCTGGCCGGCCACGAACAGGACGGCAACGGCGGCAAGCCCGATGTAACACTGCAAGCTCAGCCCCAAGCGCCTGAACAGGAGCCCGGGATGCACGCGCGCGACCGCGTACCTCCGGCTGTGAGTTCATCGCGCAGGTGCAACGACAGCGCGACGAACAGCAGCCCCACCAGCGTCGCGGCCGCACCGCCCGCCGCCAAATAGAAGTCGTGCCAGTGCGCCAGCGTCTCGGAATACGTTATGACCGCGCCCGTCGACGCGGCTAGACTTTGACCGCGCGCTTCGCCTTGTCGACAAACGAGTTGTCGAACAGCTTGCTCGGGTCGACCGTCGGCGCCTGACCCAGGAAGTAACTGTTCGTCTCGACGTTCGCTTTCACGCCCTCGAGCGAGATGTCGCCGTTTTGCGTGTACGCCGGACGCGAGTGGCTGTACGACGCCGCCCAGTCGGCCGCCGGGGTTCCACCGCGAAACTCGTCGGGCAGCGCGGCCGCGAGCTGAGACGGCGTACGCGTCGCCATCAGCTTCTGTGCGCGCACCAGCGCGTTCACGATCTTTTGGGTGCGATCGGGATTCTTCTGGATCACTTCCGCGCGGGTGAGTGCGCCGGTGAAGCAGTACTCGTTGAAACCGAGCGCCTTACGGGTGTCGGCGGACGTGTAGAGTCCCGACCACTGGACGCCGCGCCCGGTCTTGATCAGCGTCGTCGCGTACGGGTCGTTGCCGTACGCCGCATCGACCTGGCCGCCGGCCAGCGCCGACATCATCGTCGAACCGCCGCCGACACCGACGACCTTGACGTCGTCCTTGGCCAAGCCCGGCCCGATGCGTCTGCCACACGACGAGCACGTGCGTCGCCGAGCCGATCGACGTGATGCCGATCGTCTTGCCCTTGAAATCGGCGAACGTCTTGTACCTGTCCTTGTCGGCCGGCCGCACCATCAGCGCGATCCCCGGCTGGTTCATGAAGTCGGAGATCATCACCAGCGACTTCCCGTGCTCGGCGGCGGCGATCGCATGATCGATCGCGTTGCCGCTGTAGTCGCAACTTCCCGACGCCAGCGCGGTCGCCGCTTCGCTCCCGCCTTTGGTGTAGGTGATGTCGACGTCGAGCCCTTCCGCGTCGAAATAACCCACCGCCTTGGCGACATCCCACGGGAGGTAGACCAGCGCGTGCTCGGCGCCGACGGTCACCGGCACCTTCTCCTTCGGCCCCGCGGCGATCACGATCGTCGGTACGCCGAACACGGTCGATGCACCGGCGGCGGCCAGGCCGCCGATTACGGAACGGCGCGAGATCTCGGGCATGGAATCTCTCCTTCTTTAGCGATCAGTCCGCGGGTTTCCACACGATGAGGCGGCGTTGGACCCACCGGATGAACGTGTCGACGACGGTGACGAGCACCATCAGGATCGCGAGCCCGCCGAAGACCCCACCGGTGTTGAGCTGGGCTTCGGAGTACTGGATGCGGTACCCCACGCCCGCGCTGGCGCCGAAGTACTCGGCCACCACCGCGCCGATCAGCGCGAAACCGACCGCCGAGCGCAGTGACGCGAAGATCCACGTAAGCGCCGAAGGGAACAAGACGTGGCGAACGACGTCGATGCGCTTGGCGCCCAGCACGCGGGCGCTCGCGATCAGCGTGGGATCGACGTCCTTGATCCCGGCATACGTCGCGAAGAACACGACGAACAGGACGAGCACGACCGCGCTGACGACCTTCGACATCAGCGAGAACCCGAACCACAGGATGAACAGCGGAACGAGGGTCACGCGCGGGATCGAGTTGAGCAACACCAGCAGCGGCTCGAACACCGCCCCCAAGAAGCGGTTCGAGGCCAGCGCGATCCCAAGCACGACGCCGATCAGGCCGCCGATCGCCAAGCCCAGCAGGGTCTCCCACATGGTGACCAGCACGTCGTTGACCACGTAACCGTGGGCCCACCACGTCGCGACCGTCGCCCCGATCTGCGAGGGGCTCGAGAAGAAGAACGGATCGATCCCCTTGCTCGGATCGGCGGCGTGCCAGCGGACGCCGAGCTCCCACCCGGCGAGGAACAGGATCGTGAGCGCGCCCTGCGTCGCGAGCACGAGCCGGCGGCTAACCGGCGGCGTTCGCTCGCGCATAGCTCTCCAAGACCTCGTCGCGCAAGTCGTTCCACATCTTCGCGTACAGCTCGGTGAAGCGCGGATCGAATCGCACTTGCTCGAAGTCGCGCGGGCGCGGCAACGTCACGTCGTAACGCGACTTCACGCGACCCGGGCCCGCCGTCATCACCAACACTTCGTCGGCGAGCGCGATCGCCTCTTCGAGATCGTGCGTCACGAAGATCACCGTTTTGCCCGAACCTTGCCACAGGCTCAGCAGCTCGGCTTCCATCAGGTTGCGCGTCTGCACGTCGAGCGCCGAGAAGGGCTCATCCATCAGCAGGATCTCGGGATCGTAGACCAGCGTCTGCGCGAGCGAGGCGCGCTTGCGCATCCCGCCCGACAACTGGTGCGGAAACGCGCCTTCGAACCCGCGCAGCCCGACGCGGCCGATCCACTCCGCGGCGCGCCCGCGGGCAGCGGCCGAACCGACGCCGCGCAGCTGGAGCGGAAGCAGCACGTTGTCGCGCACGGTCTTCCACGGCAGCAGCGCGTCGCGCTGGAACAGGAAGCCGATGCCGCCGGTGATCCCGTCGACCTGCTTGCCGCGAACGCTGACCGTTCCGCTCGACGGACGGTCGAGGCCCGCCGTCAGCGAGAGGGTGGTCGACTTGCCGCAGCCCGACGGCCCGACCAGCGCCACGAAGCGTTCAGGCGCGATGTCGAAGTCGACGCCGCGCAGGGCGACGTAGCCCGACTCGAACGTTTTGGTGACGTCGCGAAACGCGATGATCGGCGCGATCGTGAACCTCCGCGGGAGCCCGGACGAGGTCAGGTGGAGCGACGTTCTCGAAGGCCCCGATCCATGCCCCTCCTTCTTTCGCCGTCGTCCCCGACCGTCGATGCGGTGATGCTCGAAGCCCGCGCCGCGGGCTTCGCCAAGCGTTCGATCAAGAACGAGGCGAAGTTGGCCGCGATCGATCTGGCGATCCGCTGCATCGACCTCACCACGCTCGAAGGTCGCGACTCGCCGGGCCGCGTCCGCTCGCTGTGCGCCAAGGCCGCGTATCCGGCGCCGGGCGCGCCGCGGGTCGCGGCCGTCTGCGTGTACCCGAACCTCGTCGCGGTCGCGAAGGAAGCGCTGCGCGGAACCGGCGTGAAGGTCGCCTCGGTCGCCACCGCCTTTCCGAGCGGCCTCTCGTCGCTCGACGTGAAGTTGCGCGACACGGAGGCGGCGCTGGCGTCGGGCGCCGACGAAATCGACATGGTCATCGACCGCGGCGCATTTCTCGCCGGCGACGAACGGCACGTCTTCGAAGAGGTCGCGGCGGTCAAGCAGCTGTGCGGTCCGGTCCACCTCAAGGCGATCCTGGAAACCGGCGAGCTCGGTTCGTACGACGCGACGCGCCGGGCGAGCGATCTGGCACTCGAGGCCGGCGCCGACGTCATCAAGACGTCGACCGGAAAGATCGGGACCTCGGCGACGCTCGCGACCGCCCTGGTGATGGCGGAGGCGATTCGCGACTTCGCTCGCCGCACCGGCGACCGGCGCGGGTTGAAGGTCGCCGGCGGCGTGCGCACGACCAAGACGGCGATCGCCTATCTCGTGCTCATCGACGAGACGCTCGGCGACGCGTGGCTGTCGCCCGAGATGTTCCGCATCGGAGCGTCGTCTCTGCTCGACGATTTGCTGCTGCAGCGCGACAAGCTCGCGACCGGTCGCTACGGATCGTTGGATTACATCAGCAAAGACTAGACGGGGCTTTGATCCGTCGCCGCTTGGGACGTCGGATCCGTCTTGAACACCATTCGAATGCGCGTCCCGCCTTCGGTGTCGATCGTGACGGCGCGGGCGATCGCTCGCACGATGCGCAACCCCAGACCGCGCCCTTCACGCAGCTCGCGATCGATGAAGGCGCCGCGATCGAAGACGTCGACGAGCAGCGTGTCCTCGGCGTCGGTGGTCGCGTGCAGTTCGACGGTGCCCGAGTTGCCCGTCCGATAGGCGTGCTCGACGGCGTTGGCGAGCGCCTCCCCGACAGCGATGATGATGTCCTCGCGCAGCGGCGGCTCGATTTGCAACGCGCTCAAGAAGGCGCCGAGCGCATGCCGCAACGCCTTCGGGGTCCCGGCGTCGCCCGTGTCGCGATTGATTCGCAGTTCCGATCGTCCGGTCACTTCGGCTCTGTACCCGCCAGATAGCTCAGCGCCGCGCCGCGGTCGTCGAACACGTGGAACGCCTCGGAAAGACCGGCTATTCGAGGATGCGGGCAAACTGGGGGCGGCCGATCAGCACGGCGACACGCCGGGCGTTCCGTTCGGTTTCGTTGCGAAACTACAACAGCCACCTGGGCTGGGGGAGCGGACGCTCCGCGGCGAACGTCCGGCAGATGGCGCTGGCCTACGCACCCTCGATCGAAACGACGCCGGTCCGGATCGCGCCGCGCTACGACCACTTCATCGGCGGCCGGTGGGTCCCGTCGGCCAGCGGTGAGACCTTCGGCACCGTAAACCCGGCAACCGAAGACGAGCTCAGTCAAGTAGCGGTCGGTACCGGCGAAGACATCGATCGGGGCGTCGCCGCCGCCCGCGCGGCATACGAGAACATTTGGCGTCCGATGCGCCCGGCCGATCGCGCGAAGTACGTGTACCGCATCGCGCGCGCGATCACCGAGCGCTCGCGCGAGTTAGCCGTCCTTGAGACGATGGACGGCGGCAAGCCGATCAAAGAATCGCGCGACTTCGACGTCGTGCAAGCGGCGGCACACTTTTTCTACTACGCCGGCTGGGCCGATAAGCTGCGCTACGCGGTCCCCGGCATGGTGCAACCCGGTCCGATCGGGGTCGTCGGCTCGATCGTCCCCTGGAACTTTCCCCTGCTCATGGCCGCCTGGAAAATCGCGCCGGCGATCGCGTGCGGTAATACGGTCGTGCTCAAACCGGCCGAGACGACCCCGCTCACCGCACTGCTGCTGGCCCACATTTGCGAAGAGGCCGGCCTGCCGCCGGGCGTGGTCAACGTCGTTACCGGCGACGGCAGCGCCGGCGCGGCGCTCGTCGCGCATCCGGGCGTCGACAAGATCGCGTTCACCGGCTCGACCGAGGTCGGCAAGCTGATCCAGAAGACGATCGCCGGAACCCGCAAGCACGTCACGCTCGAGCTCGGCGGCAAGGCGGCGAACATCGTGTTCGCCGACGCCCCGCTCGACCAAGCGGTCGAAGGGATCGTCAACGGGATCTATTTCAACCAGGGCCACGTCTGTTGCGCCGGCTCGCGACTGCTGGTTCAGGAGTCCGTGCACGACGAGATCGTCGAACGGCTCAAGGCGCGGATCGAGACGTTGCGGCTGGGCGATCCGCTCGACAAGAACACGGACATCGGCGCGATCAACTCTGCCGCCCAGCACGCGAAGATCGGCGAGCTCGTCGCGAGCGGCGTGGCCGAAGGCGCCGTGCTGCACCAGCAGACGTGCGCGCTGCCCGCGCGCGGCTGGTATCATCGCGCGTCGTTCTTCACCGGCGTCTCGCAATCGCATCGCATCGCGCGCGAGGAAATCTTCGGTCCGGTGCTGTCGATCATGACCTTCCGAACGGCCGACGAGGCGATCGAAAAGGCCAACAATACGCCGTACGGGCTGTCCGCGGGCGTGTGGACCGACAAGGGCGCGAAGTCGATGTACGTGGCCCAGCGCTTACAAGCCGGTGTCGTGTGGTGCTCGACCTTTAACCAATTCGATCCGAGCTCGCCCTTCGGAGGGTACCGCGAGTCGGGGTTCGGCCGCGAAGGAGGCGCCGCCGGGCTCCGTGCCTACCTACGCTAGCAGTGATCCCAAGCCGACGCCCGAAGGGCGCCTTTAGCCACCAAAGCTTTAGCTTTGATGGATAAAGGCTGACGGGAATCGGCCCGTGACCGGGTAAGAAGCGGGTCGTGGACACGCTCGCTCCCGCCGCCGTCGACCGGGCGACGCTGGCGTCACGCTATCGCGCGAACCGCCGCCGCACGGCCGAGCTCTTCGGGTTGATCGCCCCGGAAGCATACGAAGACGCGCCGATCCCGCTGCGTCACCCCTTCGTCTTCTACGACGGGCACATCCCGGCGTTCGCGTTCATCACGTTGGTGCGCGACGCGCTCGGCCGGCCGTCGGTCGATCCCGAACTGGAGCGGCTGTTCAATCGCGGCATCGACCCGCGCGACGTGACGGTGGCGGCCGAGCACAAGCGTGCGGCCTGGCCGGATCGTGCGACGGTGGAGCGCTTCGGTGCCGCCTGCGACGCCGCCGTGATCGAGGCGTTCGCCACCGGCCGGCTCGACGACCCGGCGAACCCCAACCTCGTCAACGCCGAAGCCGCGTACAACGTCATCGAGCACGAAGCGATGCATCACGAAACGCTGATGTACATCATCCACCGGCTCGGCCGCGGCAAGCAGCGCGGGCCGCGCCCGGAGCACCGTGACGTCGCGCCCGCGCGCGCCGACCCGATCGCCATCCCGGCCGGCTCCGCCACGCTCGGTGCGCGGCGCGGCGGCATCTCGTTCGGTTGGGACAACGAGTTCGACGAGCACCTCGTCGGCATCGCCGGGTTCGGCATCGACGCTCACGACGTGACCAACGGCGACTACCTCGCTTTCGTGCGCGACGGTGGCCCGCTGCCCCCGTTCTGGTTCGAGCGCGACGGTGCATGGATGCTGCTCGGATGCTTCGAGGATCTGGCGCTGCCGCTTTCGTGGCCGGTGTACAGCACCCAAGAGCAGGCCGCCGCGTTCGCGCGCTGGAGCGGCGCACGCCTCCCGACCGAGGCCGAGTTCCACCGCGCCGCCTACGGCACGCGCTCGGGCCCGAGCGGCCGCAGCCGTGGGGCGACGCCGCGCCCGACCCGGCGCGCCACGGAAACTTCGGCTGGCGGCGGTTCGATCCCGAACCCGTCGGCGCGTCGCCGCACGGCGCGAGCGCGTGGGGCGTGCACGATCTCGTCGGCAACGGCTGGGAATGGACGGCCACGCCCTTCGCGCCGTTCGCCGGCTTCCGCCCGATGGCGTCGTATCCGTTGTACTCGGCCGATTTTTCGACGGGATGCACTACGTGATGAAGGGCGCCTCGCCCGTGACGGCGTCGTCCCTGGTGCGCAGATCGTTCCGCAACTGGTTCTACTACGACTATCGCTACATGTACGCGACCTTCCGCCGCGCCTACGACTAAAGCGCGGCGCACGCCGAAGGCATGGAAAAAGGGCGCCGGCAACATGCCGGCGCCCTTCGTCGCTTGCATCCGTGTTATTTCGAGGGTGGCGGCATGTAGTGCCACTTGCGCAGCACCGCCTGCCCCTGCGGACCGGCGACCAGTGCGACGAACTCCTTGCCGAGCGCGGCGTTCTTCGCGTTCTTCGTTACGGTCATCGAGTAGATCGAGACGACGTTGTATTTGTCCTCGATCGGAACCTCGTCGAACTTGGCCGGATTGACGTCGGATGCGAAGGTGATCCCCGCATTCGCCTTCGGGCCGATCGCGTCGACGACGTCGCTGCCTTTCTCGCTGGCGACCGCGATGTTCTTGCGAATCCCGGTCACGAAGTCGAAGCCGTAGTCGGCGGCGGCGTTCTGAATGACTTGGCTGGCGAGCTTTCCGACCGCCGACGTCGGCGTTCCCATCGAGATCTTGACGCCAGGGTTGGCCAGGTCTTTGAGGCTATGAACTTTGGCCGGGTTGCCCTTGGGAACCAGGATCATCTCCTTGTTCTGCAGCACGGGCGTCGGCGCATCGACCAGATGGAGCTCGGGGGTCAGCACGGTGCTGCCGACGAGGACGACGTCGACCGATTCGCCTCCGTCGATGCGTTTGCCGATCGTGGCGCCGCCAAGATACTCGGCCTTGACGGTAACGCCCTTGTGCTTGGCCTCGAACTCCTTGATCAGGTCGCCGAACGCGGCCTTTGCGTTCGATGCGACGAGCGCGCTGATTTCGGTGTCGGCCGCCGCCGGCTGCACGGCCGCAGGCGCGACGAGCGCCAGCAGGCCGGCCGCCGCGACGACCGCAGCGAAGCGCGATGTGGTAGGACGCATCGGGTCTCCCTTCTTCTCAGGCTGCCGCATATTGGCGGGCATGGACGGCGTGGATACGGTTGATCTCGCGCACGCGAAGCGGTCGCAGGACGAAGATGGCTATGAGCGCCGCCGCGATGTTGAAGGCACCGGCGATGATGAGGACCATCGACCAGCTCCCGGTCGCCGCGGTGATGACGCTCGCCAACGGTACCAGCAGCGACGCCGTGCCCTTCGCGGTGTAGAGCATCCCGTAGTTGGTCGTGGCGTACTTCTGACCGAAGTGATCGCGCGTCGTCGCCGGGAAGATGCTGTAGATCTCGCCCCAGGCGAAGAACACCAACCCAGAAAGCAGGACGAAGGCCACCGGCGTCGTGCCGTAGATGTTGAGGGCGAAGATCCCGATCCCCTCGAGCAAGAACGCAAGGCACATGGTGAGCTCGCGTCCGATACGATCCGAGACGAAGCCCAGCAAGGGACGCGTGATCCCGTTCATGATGTTGTTGAGCGCGAGGGCGAACGTCAGCGCCGGCAGCGTCCACGCCAGGATCGTCACCGGAATGACGTTGATGTAGCGGTCGTTGGCGATCGGGCCGAGCTGCGCGACCGCGGTCAGGCCGCCCGAGCCGACCAGCACGAACATCACGTACATCACCCAGAACACCGGTGAAGCCAGCGTCTGCGCGGGCGTGTAGTCGCGCTTGCCCTGCAGAACGCGCGGGTTGATCCTGGAGGCTTCGGCCGGCGCTTTCGGCGGCGTGACCAGCAGCATCGAGACGACCAGAATCACCAGACCTTGCAGGATCCCGAAGAACAGGAAGGTGTGTTGGTAGCCGCTGCTCTTGATCATCTGCGTCAAGGGGATGACCGTAATCGCGGCGCCCGCGCCGAACCCCGCCGACGTCAGGCCGGCGGCGAGTCCGCGGCGGCCGGCAAACCACTTGAGCGCGTTGCCGATGCAGGTGCCGTACACGATTCCGGCGCCGAGGCCGGCCACGACGCCGCCGAGATACAGCATCTCCAAGCTCTGTGCGTTCGAGTCGATGATCCAGGCCAGTCCGGCCAAGACCCCGCCCGCCCCGACCATGATTCGGGGGCCGTAGCGGTCGACGAGTGCAGCCTCGAACGGCACCAGCCAGGTCTCGACCAGCACGAATACCGCGAACGATACCTGAACGGCCGCCCGGCTCCAGCCGTGGCCCTCACGAATCGGGTCGACGAAGACCGTCCAGCCGTACTGGAGGTTCGCGACCATCGCCATGCAGATAATCCCGGCGATGAGCTGCAACCAAGGGTTGCGCAATCCACTGGGCATCAGTTCTCCAAACCTTTCCGAAGCGCGTCGCCGCTGCGAGCGTATTCTTCGTGGACGATAAGGACCTTGTGGAGCGGTTCGAGCCGCGCACCGAGTGCGGCAGAGATTACTTCCATGGAGAGAGGCCCGGCGCTACAACAGCCCAGCGCCGCGCGCCCAGCGATACTTCGCGCCCAACGCCGCAACCATCGTTTCGGTGTTGTACGGGTAGGCCGGGATCTTGTGGTCGTAGAGGTACTCGCTGGCTTCTTCGACTTCGACGTCGCCCGCCAGTGAGGCGACGATGGGCTTGTCGATTCCCTTGGCGCGAAACTCCTCGACCACCTCGACCACGAGCTTCGCGAAAACCATGGGCGGGGTGACGATCGTGTGCCAGTAGCCCAGGATCAGCGCGTGGATGCGGTCGTCCTCGAGGCCGAGCCGAATCGTGTTCTGATACGTTTTCGGCGGTTCACCGCCGGTGATGTCGACCGGGTTGCCCGAAGCGCCGAAAGGCGGAATGAACTTCTTGAACGCCTCGTCGAGATCCGGGTCGAACTTCATGAGCGAGAGCCCCGCGTCGACCACCGAATCCGACAACAGGACCCCCGAACCTCCCGCACCGGTGATGATGACCACGTTCTCGCCCTTGGGCGTCGGCATGATCGGTACGGCGCGCGCGAACTGCAGCATCTCGTTGAGACCGCGAGCGCGGATGACGCCGCTTTGCCGCAGCACGTCGTCGTAGATTTTGTCGTCGCCGGCGAGCGCGCCGGTGTGCGAGCTCGCGGCGCGCGCGCCAAGCGCGGTGCGGCCCGCCTTGAGCACGATGACCGGTTTCTTCTTGGAGACGCGCTGGGCGACTTCGGCGAACGACCGGCCGTCCTTGAGGTCCTCCATGTGCATCGCGATCGCCTGGGTCGCGTCGTCCTGCTCGAAGAACGTGAGCAGGTCGTCCTCGTCGATATCGGCCTTGTTGCCCAGGCCGACGATCGCCGAGACGCCCATCTTCGCCGAGCGGCTGAAGCCGATGATCGCCATACCGACGCCGCCGCTCTGCGACGAGAGCGCGACGGAGCCCTTGACGTCGTACGGCGTGCAGAACGTCGCGCACAGGTCCTTGGGCAGATAGTAGAAGCCGTAGATGTTCGGCCCCATCAGCCGAACGTTGTACTTGCGGCCGATCTGCTGGATCTCGAGCTGGCCCGCTTCGTTCCCGGTCTCCGCGAAGCCGGACGGAATGAGGACCGCGCCGGGAACGTGCTTCTCGCCGCACTCGGTCAGCGCCGCGGCGACGAACTTGGCCGGGATCGCGAAGACCGCGACGTCGACATCCCCCGGGATGTCTTTGACCGACGGGTACGCCTTGTAACCGAGGATCTCGTCGGCCTTGGGGTTGATCGGATAGATCTTGCCCGTGTAGCCTCCGTTGACGAGGTTCTTCATCACGGAGTTGCCGATCTTGCCCTCTTCGCTCGACGCGCCGATGACCGCGACGGAGTCCGGGCGCATGATGCGGTTCATCGCGCGCACGATCTCGTCTTGGCTCGGACGATGGCGCGGTTCGGGCGGGTTGAAATCGACCAGGATGCGCACGTCGACGGCGGTCGCGCCCTTGGCGGTCGCGAATACCGGGTTGAGGTCGACCTCGCTGATCTCCGGGAAGTCGGTCACCAGTTGCGAGACGCGCTCGATGATGGACGCGAGGGCCTCGCGGTCGACCGCTTCACCACCGCGCACGCCTTCGAGCATCTCGGCGGCTTGAATCCCGTCGAGCATCGAGAGCGCGTCTTCGCGCGTCGCCGGGGCGAGACGGAAGGTGACGTCTTTGAGCACCTCGACGAGCACGCCGCCCAATCCGAACGCGACCAGCTTGCCGAAGCTTTGGTCGGTAACGGCGCCGACGATCACTTCCTGTGCGCCGGTGGGCAGCATCTGCTGCACTTGCACGCCGGTGATCTGCGCGCCGGCCTGATACTTCTTGGCGTTGGCGACGATCGTGTCGTAGCCCGCGCGCACCGCCTGCACGTCCTCGACCCCGACCAGCACCCCGCCGGCCTCCGTCTTGTGCAGAATGTCGGGCGAGACGATCTTGAGCACGACCGGGAAGCCCATCTTCGCCGCGAGCTGCGCGGCCTCGTCGGGTGACGTCGCGAGGCCCTCGTGCGGCACCGGCAAGCCGTAGGCGTCGGCGACCTGCTTGGCCTCCGGTGCGGACAACGCACCACGCTTGTCGGCCTTTACGCGGTCGAGGACCGCGCGCACCGCGGCTTGGTCGACGGTCTGACGCTCGAGCAGCATGCTGTTTCTCGTTCTCCTACAGTACGCCGGCGGCATGGAGCGCTTTGACGTCCTTGCCCTCCCAGCCGATTTCGTTGAGGATCTCTTCGCTGTGTTCGCCGAGCAGCGGCGAGGTGGTGATCTCGACCGGCGTGTCCGAAAGCACGAGCGGGCAGCCGACGGTCTTGAACGTCCCGCGCTCGGGATGCTGCACTTCGACGATCATCCCGCGCGCGGCGAGCGACTCGTCTTCGATCAAGTCCTTGGTGCTCAAGATCGGACCGCACGGTACGTCGATCGCGTTGAGCTTTTCGAGCACTTCGAACTTGGTGAAGCCTTGCGTCCACGCTTCGACCACGGCGAACACCTCGTCGAGGTGCTTCAGGCGCGCCGCCGGCGTTGCATAGCCGGGATCGTCGACCAGCTCCGGGCGTCCGATGAGCTTCGCCAGCGGCGCCCAGACCTGCGGCTGGATGATGACGTACACGTAGTCGTTCTCACCGCCCGGCGCGCACTTGAGCGCGGCCCCCGGCTGTCCGCCGCCGGACGCGTTACCCGAACGCGGCACGTAGTCTCCGAACGTCTTGTTGGGATATTCGCGCAGCGGTCCGTGCGCGAGCCGCTGCTGATCGCGCATCTTCACGCGCACCAGGTTCAGCACCGCGTCCTGCATCGCGACCGAGACGCGCTGCCCGCGGCCGGTGTGCGTTCGCTGGTAGAGCGCCGCCAGGATCGCCGCGACCAGATGGATTCCGCTGCCGGAGTCGCCGATCTGCGGTCCCGAGCTGGTCGGCGGCCCGTCGGGCCAGCCGGTCACGCTCATGCCGCCGCCCATCGCCTGCGCCACGGTCTCGTAGGCTTTGAAATCCTCGTACTTGCCCGGCCCGAAGCCTTTGATCGACGCATACGAGATGCGCGGGTTGATCTCGCGGATGCGCTCCCAGGTGAAGCCTTGGCGGTCGAGCACGCCGGGGCCGAAGTTCTCGACCAGCACGTCGCAGTGCGCGATGAGCTTCTCGAAGATCGCCTTGCCGTCGGGCGTCTTGGTGTTGAGCGTGATGCTGCGCTTGTTGCAGTTGAGCATCGTGAAATACAGGCTGTCGACGTCGGGAATGTCTTGCAGCTGGCCGCGGGTGATGTCGCCGCGACCGGGGAGCTCGACCTTGATGACGTCGGCGCCCAGCCACGCCAGGATCTGGGTGCACGACGGGCCGGCCTGCACGTGCGTCATGTCCAGGACCTTGACGCCGTCGAGCGCTTTGCGAACCGGCTCGCCGTTGCGCGCGCCGTTGGAGGAAACGTCTGTAACGCTCATCGCGGCCTACTTGTACATCGTCTGGTTCATCGTACCCGGCGCGTATTCGTTCGGGTCGATCCAGACGTTGACGAGTGCGACCTTGCCGGATGCCATCGACTCGCGGGCGCGCTCGAGCGCGGGCCGGATCTGCTTGGGATCGCGCACCGCCTCGCCGTAGCCGCCCAGCATCTGCGCGAACTTCTCGAAGTCGACGTCGCCCAGGTAGTTGCCGACGTCGCCCTTCTCCTTGCCGTACTTCATGATCTGGCCGGCTCGAATCTGGTTCATGAACGAGTTGTTGCCGATGATCCCGATGAACGGCAAACCAAATCGATTCGCGGTTTGGATGTCCCAGCCGGTCATCCCGAACGTACCGTCGCCGAACAGGCAGACGACCTCTTTGTCGGGTTCGGCGAATTTCGATGCCATCGCGAACGAGACGCCGACGCCGAGCGTGCCGAGCGGTCCGGGATCCATCCACAGGCCCGGACCCTTTGGCCAGACGATCCCGCCGGCCGCGGTGACGACGTCGCCGCCGTCGCCGATGAAACGCGTGTTCTCGGTCAGAAACTCGTTGATCTCGTAGCCGAGGCGCAGCGGGTGGATCGGGATCGCGTCGCTCTTGATCTTCGGCAGGCGCGCTTCGCTGAGCTTGCGTTCCTCCGCGCGCAGCTCGTCGATCCAGGGCTGGCGGCTCTTCGCGCCGTCCTGCAGACGGCCCGACGCGGCTTGCGTCACGGCGCGCAAGATCGCCCCGACGTCACCGACCAGGCCGAGCGAGATGTCGCGGTTCTTTCCGACCGTCCCGTAGCCCATATCGATCTGCACGACCGTCGGCGCCTTGAGGCGCTTGCCGTAGCTCATGCGAAAATCGAACGGCGTGCCGATGATGACGATCACGTCGGCCTTGCCGAACGCGTAGCCGCGAGTGAGCTGGAAACCGTGCGGGTCGTCGGGCCGGAACGTGCCCCGGCCGGCGCCGTTCATGAACGCCGGGATGTTGAACGTGCGCGCGAACTCGTGCGCGGCGTCGCCAGCACGGCAGGTCCAGGTCTGCTGGCCGAAAAGCACCGCCGGCCGCTCGGCTTTGATCAGAATGTCGGCCAGCTTCTCGATGTCGCTCGGATCGCCGATCGACTTGGTCGAGGCGCGGTAGTGCCCGCGCTGCGGTATCACCGCTTTGTCGAGCGGCACCTTGCCGTCGAGGATGTCGCGGCCGATCTCCAAATACGACGGGCCGAATGCGCCGTTGTGCGCTTCGCGGAACGCCATGCCGATCATGTCGGCGACGCGCTCGGTCGTCACGACGTTCGACGCGAACTTGGTGATCGGTTTCATGATCTCGACGTGCGGCAGATCCTGCAGCGAGCCCATCCGGTGCTGGTTGAGCGCACCCTGGCCGCCGATGAGCAGGAACGGGCTCTCGGCGCGGAAGGCGTTCGCGACGCCGGTGGTCGCGTTTGTCGTGCCGGGTCCCGCGGTCACCACCGCGCAACCCGGCCGTCCCGTCACCCGCGCGTAGCCGTCGGCCGCGTGCGCGGCGACCTGCTCGTGCCGCACGTCGATGATCTTGATGCCTTCATCCTGACAGCCGTCGTAGATGTCGATGATGTGACCGCCGCACAGCGTGAAGATGACGTCGATGCCTTCGTTCTTGAGCGCCTTGGCGACGAGGTGGCCGCCGGAGATCGTCTGGACGGGTTGATCGGCGTCGAGTTTCGGAAGATCGGTCGTTGCAGGTGCAGTCTGAGCCATGGGCTTCCCCCGTCGCAGGCGTCGCGTGAAGTTGAAGGTTAGAGGTCGTTGTCGTTGGCGGCGACGTGCGCACCCAAGGCGAGCGCGTGATCGCGCACGAGGCGCTCCGCCGTGTCGGGATCGTGTCGCTCGATCGCCTCGATGATCTGCATGTGGTCGACGATCGAGCGTTCGAACCGGTGGTTCTCGCCGATGGTGCGATGGCGGATGGACCGCACGTGCACGAGGATGCCGTCGGCCGTGCGCCTGAGCGCCTCACATCCGGAAAGATCGATGATCCGCTGATGAAAGCGGAGGTTGGCGTCGGAGTACTCGTCGAGATTGGCCGCGATGCGGCCACCGTCGAAGGTGGCGAAGATCGCGCGCAGTGACGCGATGCCCTCATCGCTTGCCCCGATCGCGACCAGCCGCGCGGCCATGCTTTCCAAGGCTGCCCAAACGGTGATGATCTCGATCAGCTCGGCTTTGCTCTTGCGCGCGATGAAGTACCCGCGCCGTGGAACGCTGGTCACCAGCGCCTCGTGCTCGAGGCGGACGAGCGCCTCACGGATCGGCGTGCGGCTCACCCCGAGCCGGGCCGCGAGTTCCCGCTCGTCGAGCCGCAGATCGGGCTCGTCGATCTCATATAGGTTGGTGGCGGTGATCGCTTCGCGAATGGCTTCGTACACCCGAGCGGAGATGCTCAAATCGGACCGGATCGCGGCTAGGACCAGGGCAGCCATCGCACCTCGGGATCCCGGTTGTTCGTATTTGGCATACAAAATACCAGCAGCCTCGTTGCCGGGCTCGGCGGCGTATTCCTTCCCACGATGCGATGCGTCCGACGCACCGGTCCGGCGCCGAGCGGGCCGGCGCTCACCGGGTCGAGAAACGTCGGCCGATGTGCGTCGCTGACGGGCGGGCTACGGTCTGGTCGCGGCCTGCCTTCCTCGGCATCGTGGCCGCGGCGGCGGCGCCCCTGCTGGGCGGTGTCGCCGGACTGGAAGACGCCGCGGCGGCAGCCGGAGCGCCGAGCGGCGGGCTGCCCGAGCCGCGCGGACCGCTGAGCCGCGGGAACGCGGCCGCCGCGTCGTTGGCGCGGCGGCTCGAACCTGGTCGCGGCAACCTACGCGCGCATCGAGGCGCTCGCCGGCTCGATCGATGACGCGCGGCTACGCGCTACGATGATCGAGCTCGTCCGCAATCCGCACGCCCTCTATGCCGACCGCCACCCGACGCCGGCAGCCCGCATCGCCGTCCGCGACGCGCTGGCGCGCGAGGGATTCGTCCCGCCCGACGCCCCGGTGCGCGGCATCTTCCCGCCGGCGACCGATCCCGATACGACCGCGGGGGCGCAGCCGTTCTGGTCGGCGCCGGGCTCCGGCGAAGGCTCGCATCACGATTATCCCGGGGGTCTGGCGATGCACGAATCGTTCAACGCGACGATCGCGCAGTCACTCGCATCAACCTACGACCGGCACTATTTCCGCGGGCGCCCGACGGTCGCGCGCGACACGGTCGTGGCGGCGGCGCTCTACCACGACGTCATGAAGACGGTCGTCTTCGGGTGGAACGACGACGGCACGACCTACGACGAGCTGACGATCGGCGACACCGGCGGACATCACGTCCTGTCGGGTGCCGAAGCGATCGCCCGCGGGCACGATCCGCGTTTCGTGACGACGCTGCTCTCGGCGCACGCCGCGCCGTCGCTCGGCGACGAGGCCAAGGTCGTCGTGTGGTGCCGCGCGGCGGCGATCGTCGCGAACGTCGATCCGATCGCCTACGGTCTGGTCAAACGCGACGGCTCGAGCTATGCGCTAGCCGCCGATCCCGTCCCGCTCGAAGCGTTCGTCAACTACCTCAGCGACCACGACTACGTGCTGTCGGTCCACGCGATGCACGCGATCGCGCCTCGCCTGCGTCAGCGCTGGGCGCGTCAGTCCGGACTGGCCCGGCTCGCGCCGGCATTCCCGTGGTACCGCTCGATGATCCTCACCCGCACCAGCGCGATCGCGCTCTACGACACGCTGGCCCGCAATGGCACCGACGCGCTCGACCGCACGCTCCTGCAGCTCGAATCACAGCTGGTCCCGCTGCACGTCTGACGCTCAGGCGTGGGCCGAGGCGTGCGTGAACAAGCGCCCGAACTGTTGCGCGAACGCTTCGGGATCGAGGTTCGTCTGCGCGGCCAGGCGCGACCGGCGCGGTTCGGTCAGGTCCTGCGGCTCGAGCCGGATCATGTACTTGCGCGCCACCTCGTACGACTCGGTGGTCACGTCGACGAGCCGCACCCGAATGCGCCCGGTCGCCGGATCGAGCATCTCCTCGAGGGTGACCGGTACGATGCGGCCGCCGGCGAGCGCGATGAGCGCGCCGCTGCCGCCGCCCAGCAGATACCGCACCGCGCCGTAGCCGAGCGTCCGCGTGTATTCGGCGTCGAACGGAATCGGCTTCGCGCTGCGCAGCTCGTAGCCGATGTCCTTCGGAACGACCGTCTCATCGATTCCGATCTCGGTGAGCCGGGAACGAATCGCGTCGCGCAACACCATCCCGAGCGGCACGTCGGCCAGCCGCACGTGCCCGTAGGCGTCGCGCGTCGCGGTCGACACGGCCGCCAGCTCCTCGGGCGCGATCCGCTCGGCCAATCCCTCCGCGATGACCGCGACGCCGTGGTCCTGGCCCGAGACGAGCCGCTTCACGATCGAGCCGACGATCGTGTCGACGACGTCGGAGAGCGCGATGCGCTCGCCACGAAACTCCTCGGGTATCACCGCCAAGGTCGCACCCGCCGCTTTGCATATCCCCAGTGCGAGCGCACCCGACTTCCGCCCCATGGTGATCGCCAAGTACCAGCGCGACGCGGTGCGCGCGTCCTCCATGAGGTTCTCGACGATCGCCGAGCCGACCGAACGGGCGGTTTCGAAACCGAAGGTCGGGGCGTTGTCGGGCAGCGGCAAGTCGTTGTCGATCGTCTTGGGCACGGTCGCGACGCCGATGCGGCCCTTGGTCTCGGCGGCGATGCGCGTCGCGCCGAAGGTCGTGTCGTCGCCGCCGATCGTGATCAGGTAGCTCACGCCGAGGACGGTCAGCGAGCGGATGCACGTGCGCAGCGACTCGTCGTCGGCAGCCGGATTCGTGCGCGACGTACGCAACATCGAGCCGCCCGAGAAATGCAGCCGGGAGACGTCCTCGATCTGCAGCTCGGCAACGTGCGAGGTGTCGCCCCGCACGAGATGGCGATAGCCTTCGTAGATCCCCAGCACGCGCAGGCCGTGATTGCGCGCCTCGATCGTCGCCGAGGCGATGACGCCGTTGATGCCGGGCGCCGGGCCGCCGCCGACCAGGATCGCCAGCGTCTCCTCGCTGTTCATACCGCGGCCGGCGTAGCGGCGTCCATCCGGCGGCGCAGCTCGGCGTCGAGCACGTCGAGAAACTCGGTGGTGGTGAGCCACGGCTGGTCGGGGCCGATCAGCACCGCGAGATCCTTGGTCATCTTGCCGGACTCGACCGACTCGATGCACGCGCGCTCGAGCGTCTCGGCGAATTGCGTCACGTCGGGCGTACCGTCGACCTTGCCGCGATGCGCGAGCCCGCGCGTCCAGGCGAAGATCGAAGCGATCGGGTTGGTCGAGGTTTCGCGACCCTTCTGATGCTCGCGGTAGTGGCGCGTCACGGTGCCGTGCGCGGCCTCGGCTTCGATCGTCGTGCCGTCGGGCGTCATCAGCACCGACGTCATCAAACCCAGCGATCCGAACCCCTGCGCGACGGTGTCGGACTGCACGTCCCCGTCGTAGTTCTTGCAGGCCCAGACGAACGCGCCGGGCCATTTGAGCGCCGCCGCGACCATGTCGTCGATCAAGCGATGCTCGTAGGTGAGCCCGCGCCGCTCGAACTCGGCCTTGAACTCCTCGTCGAACACCTGCTGGAAGAGGTCTTTGAAGCGGCCGTCGTAGGCCTTGAGGATGGTGTTCTTGGTCGAGAGATAGACCGGGTAGTCGCGCAGCAGCCCGTAGTTCATGCTGGCGCGCGCAAAGCCGCGGATCGACTCGTCGACGTTGTACATCGCCAGCGCGACGCCGCCGCCTTGGAATTGGAAGACCTCGCGCTCGATCGGTTCGCCGCCGCCGTCCGGAGTGAACGTCATGGTCAGCCGGCCGGCGCCGGGCACGACGAAGTCGGTCGCCCGGTATTGATCGCCGAACGCGTGACGGCCGATGATGATCGGCTTGGTCCAGCCGGGGACCAGCCGCGGGACGTTGCGGCAGATGATCGGTTCGCGGAACACGGTTCCGTCGAGCTCGTTGCGGATCGTGCCGTTGGGCGAGCGCCACATCTTCTTGAGGTGAAACTCTTCGACGCGCGCCTCGTCGGGCGTGATCGTCGCGCACTTCACGCCCACGCCGCACGCCTCGATCGCGTGCGCCGCATCGAGCGTGACCTGGTCGTCGGTCGCGTCGCGGTGCTCGATCGAGAGGTCGAAGTACCGCAGCTCGACGTCGAGATACGGCAGGATGAGCTTGTCCTTGATGAAGTGCCAAATGATGCGCGTCATCTCGTCGCCATCCAGCTCGACGATCGGGTTGCGGACCGTGATCTTGTTCAGGGAACGGTACTCCTGGGCGGGGTGAGGCGTGACGGCCGGGGGTTCCGCGTCCCGCCAAGGCTCGCCTCGTCGCTCGCTGAACACCCCGCTCGATGCGTGTGGTGAGCTTGCTGCCGTCCGCGACCGAGATTCTGTTCGCCATCGGTGCCGGCGACCAGGTGGTCGGCGTCACGCACGAGTGCGACTATCCGCCCGCCGCCAAGACGCGGCCGGCGCTTACCTCATCGCTGTTGCCGGCCGAGCTCGACGCGGCGGGAATCGACCGGCACGTCCGGTCGCGCGTCCATCAAGGCTCGTCGCTCTACGGTCTGGACGACGCGCGATTGGCCGCGCTCGCGCCCGACCTCATCGTCACCCAGGAGCTGTGCGCGGTATGCGCCGTGTCGTACGAGATCGTCGAGCGTGCCGTTCGCCGGCTCGCCGCGGGCGGCCACGCCGTCTCGGGAAAGCCGGAGGTTGTCTCGCTGGAGCCGTCGTCGCTCGACGAGGTCCTCGATACGATCGCGTTCTTGGGTGACGCTCGTGGGCGCGCAAACGGGTGCGACAAACGTCGTCGACCGCCTTCGCGCGCGCATCGACGCGCTGCGCGAAGGCAACGTCGTACGCGAGGGCCAGCCACGGCAGCGCGAGCGCGTGCTGGTCCTCGAGTGGACCGATCCGCCGATGAGCGCCGGCCATTGGACCCCGGGCCTCGTCGAGCTTGCCGGCGGCGAGCCGGTGCTGGGAAACCCCGGTGCCGACAGCCGCGCGATCGGCTGGGACGAGATCGCCGCCGCCGATCCCGACGTCGTGATCGTCGCGCCGTGCGGTTTCGATCTTCCCCGCGCGCAAGCGGCGATCGCGTCGCTGCCGCCCGATGGCGCACGAACGCTCGCGACGCTGCGCGCCGCGCGCGCGCGACGCATTTATGCGATGGACGGCAATGCCTTCGTGAACCGTCCCGGACCGCGGCTGGTCGATACGGCCGAGCTCTTCGACGCGGCCATACGCGGCGACGTACCGGCCGGCAGCGATGCGGTCGCCGCCGCCGGCGTGCGGGTTACCCCTGGCCCGGCTCGAAGCGCTGCGCGGCCTCGACGATGATACGGCGAGCGGCGGCGGCATCGTCCCAGCCGGTCGTGCTGGTCTGCTTCCCTTCGAGCAGCTTGTAGGTCTCGAAGAAGTGCTGGATCTTGCGGAGCTGGTGCGGGAAGATCTGCGTGTAGTTGTGGACGTCGGCGTAGTCGGGCTCGCCGACGGGAACCGCGAGCACCTTGTCGTCCTCTTTGCCGTCATCGATCATCCGCAGCAGACCGATCGGGCGCGCAGCGACCAGACACCCGCTGAACGTCGGCTCCGAGACGAGGATCAGCACGTCGAGCGGATCGTCGTCGAGCGCGTGGGTGCGCGGCGCGAAACCGTAGTCGCCGGGATAGAAGATCGGCGAGTGCAGCGCCCGGTCGAGCCGAAAGATGTCCAGCGCTTTGTCGTACTCGTACTTGTTGCGCGAACCGCTGGGAATCTCGACGATCACGTTGATCTCGTCGGGAGCTCGATCCCCGAGCGGCAGGTTCAGCCGGTTCTGGCGCGTCGCAAGGGTCATTGCGCCGGGGTTCCGCGCGGGTCGGGTGCCGGCCTGGAATTCGCCGGCGCCGTTTGATTGAGGCGCGCGAGCGTCCACACGCCGTTGGAGCGCCGGAAGCGCGTGATCGAAGCGGTCAGGAAACGCACCTTGAGCGCGGCGCGCTCGGCGTCGCCGAGCAGCACGCTCAGCAGCGCGTGCAGCGGCCCGGCGTGCGTCGCGGCGAGCGCGACGCCGTCGTCGGGGACCTCGGCGACGAGCCGGTCGACGGCGCTGCGAACGCGCGCGCATAACGCTTCGAACGTCTCGCCGCCGCCCGGCGCGTACGCATGCACCGCGGTTTCGGACGACGGATCGAGCTGCGGGTTGGCGGCGACGATCTGCGCCCACGTCAAGTCCTTCCCAGTCGCCGAACCGCATCTCGCGCCAGTCCGGATCGAGTCGCAGCGGCACGTCGCGCGTGGCCAGGACGATGCGCGCGGTCTCGACCGCTCGGCCCAAGTCGCTCGACGCGGCGGCGTCGATCCGCGCGCCCGCCAGCAATGCAGCGAGGGCCGACGCTTGCGCGCGGCCCTCATCGTCCAGCGGGACGTCGGTGTGTCCCTGAAAGCGCTTGTCGGCGTTCCAGGCGGTGCGTCCGTGCCGAACGCAGATCAGCTCCACGTCGACCCGTTACGAGCGCGGGAGCGTCGGCCTTCCTTCGTGAGCGACCAGCAGGTCGTGCATGTCGTTGGCGTGCTCTTCCTCGTTGGTGAGAATCCCCTCGAGCATGACGCGCGTCGTCGGGTCCTTCTCGCCGAAGAATCGAATCAACTCGCGGTAGTGCTCGATCGCGATCCGTTCCGCGATCAAGTTCTCCTTGATCATGCCGACCAAGTTGAGGTCGCTCGCGCCGTACTCGGACGCCGATCGCGAGAGCAGCCCCTCGGGGTTGAAGTTGGGCGTTCCGCCAAGCTGATTGATCCGCTCGGCGATGAGCTCCATGTGGCCGCGCTCTTCCTTGGCGTGCTGCATGAACTCGTCTTTTGGCCCTTCGCTCGAGATCCCGGTCGCGGAGACGGCGTGCATCGTATAGCGCAGCACGCAGACGATCTCGGTTGCCAAGCGCGTTCTGGAGCAGGTCGACCGCCTGCTCGGGGTCGAGCCCGTAGTCCGGCGTGATCGCACCCTTCTCGATCTGCTCGCGGGCGCGGCGCCGAAGCTCGGTCACGTCGCTCAGAAACGGCTGGCTGTTCTTGGTGGTGCTCACGTACGGTTCTCCCCAGTGCGAATTGACGGGCCCGCGCGGACGGGCTCAACGGCTGACTCGTACCCACCCGGCGCCCGCTTCACCGGTGGCGGCCCGGACGGGACCGCGATGTGGCCGTTCGTCATGTCACCGTAGACGCGCACGGCGCTCGATTGGGTTCCGTGCCGCCAAACGTACGCCGCGGCGTAGGCGCAGACGACGGCGTCGATCGTGTCGTCCCAGCGCTTGTAACGCTCGGCCGCGGCGCGCAACGCGCACTTGCACCTCGTGATCGTCGATTCGCACGGCGAGCTCGCCGACGGGTTTTTCGGGACCCAGGCGAGATCGAGGCCGAGGAAGCGCGCCTTCACGCCGGAAGTGTCGTATCCATGGAACCCGACGGCCGCGTGCGCATCCGCAAGATGTACAAGTTGTACATCAACGGAGCGTTCGCCCGCAGTGAGTCCGGCCGGAGCGACCAGATCGGCGGCGAGAACGTCGCGCACGCGTCGCGCAAGGACGTGCGGGACGCGGTCGTCGCGGCCCGCGCCGCGCACCAGAAGTGGTCTGCCCAGGCACCGGCGCTGCGCGGGCTCGTGCTCTACCGGCTGGCCGAGATGATGGAAGGCCGCCGGGCCGAGTTGACCGAGCAGCTCGTCGTCGGCGGGACCGTTGACGCCGCCGGCGGCGCAACGCGAGGTGACCGCGGCGATCGACCGGACGGTGTGGTACGCGGGCTGGTGCGACAAGTACCTTGCGCTCGCTTCGACGCGCAACCCGGTGGCCGGCCCGCACTTCAACTTCTCGACGCCGGAACCGACCGGCGTCGTCGCGCTGCTCGCGCCCGACGAGCCCGCGCTGCTCGGGCTCGTGACCGCGGTGCTGCCGGCGCTGGTCAGCGGCAACGCGGTCGTCGTCGTCGCCGGCGAGCGCGATCCGCGCAGCGCGGTCGTCTTCGCCGAGTGCTTGGCGACGAGCGATCTGCCGGGCGGTGCCTGCAACGTGCTCACCGGGCCGCGCACCGAGCTCGCGCCGGTGCTCGCCGGCCACATGGACGTCAACGCCCTCGGCGCGTTCGGGCTCGATGCCGCAGCCGAGGAACGGTTGGGCCGGCTTGCCGCCGAGAACGTGAAGCGCACGCATTTCGAGGACGCGCCGGCGCCCGCGCAATGGTTCGACGAGCGCTTCGACGATTTGGAGCGCGTGCTCGCCTTCACCGAGCTCAAGACGATCTGGCATCCGGCAGGCATTTAGCGACCGGCCGGCCCGCGAGGCGTTCGACCCTCGCGGCGTGAATCTGGGGCCTTCGACCGGCTCGGCACGGCGTGGAGAGGTGGCAGAGTGGTCGAATGCACTCGCTTGGAAAGCGAGCAGACTGTAACAGGTCTCGGGAGTTCGAATCTCCCCCTCTCCGCCGCAGCGACGGCGCTCGCGCGAACCATGTGCGAGCGCCGTTGCGTTATCTGAGCACACCACATGAATCGCCGGCTCGCAGTCGCCGCCGCTATGGCCGCCCTGCTCTTCTCCATGGTCGTTCACCCCGCGTCGGCGCAGGCGCCGCCTCCGTCGCCGGTGCTCGTCGTCGGTGGAACGCCGGCCGGCGTCGCAGCGGCGGTCGCGGCCGCGCGCAAAGGCGCGGACGTGACGTTGGTCGCCGCGGACGCCGCAACTGGGCGGCGTCCTGACCGACGCGTTGATGGACCAATGGGATCTTAATGTGGCACCCGACGGTACGCCGATCCAAGCCGGGCTGTTCCGCGAGATCCACGCCGAACTGGGCGACGCGTTCACGCCCGGCGACGCCGCGCGCGTTTTCTTGCACCTGGTGCTGAGCGAACCGCGGATCCACTTGATCGCGCAGGCGCGTCCGGTCGGCGTGCGCACGACGGTGGCGACGGCGGCCGGGACGTCGAGAGCGTGCGATTCGAGCGCGCGAACGGCAGCACGTTCGTCATCGCGGCCGCCGAAGTGGTCGACGCGACCGACGACGGCGACGTCGCGGCGCTCGCCGGAGCCCGCTACGACGTGGGCCGCCAAGACACGGGCCTGGACGAGCGCATGCAGCCCGTCACCTTGATGTTCACCCTGCGCGGGATCGACTGGGCGCGCGTGGTCGCAGGGTACGACCCGGCGAATGACGGCGCCGGCGGCGCAACCGACCGGCGCGCCTGGGGCTACGCGACGCTGCTGCGCGCGTATCGTCCCCTCTCTGCCGACGTCGTCGTGCGCGATCTCAACCTGGGCCGCGAGCCCGACGGTGAGGTGACGGCGAACGCGATCGACGTGCTCGGCATCGACGGCCGGTCCGCCGCCGATCTTGCCCGCGCTCGCGCGATCAGCGAAGCGGAGACGCCGCGCCTCATCGCGTTTCTGCGCGCCCGCCTTCCCGGCTTCGGTGATGCGACGCTGGGACGATATGCGAGCGCGGTCTACGTGCGCGAGACGCGGCACTTCGCCGGCGTCGCACGTCTGACGGCCACCGACGTGTGGGACGGCACGATACCGGACGACACGATCGGGCTCAGCTCCTATCCGCTCGACCTGCACCCGGTCACCGCCGGCGACAGGCTCGCGTACGCGCCGATCCGCCACGTCTACGGCATCCCGTTCGGAACGTTGGTCCCGCGCGATCTGACCAACGTGATCCTCGCCTCGCCGGCGATCAGCGCGACGCATATCGCCGCGGGCAGCGCCCGCGTCGTTCCGACCACCATCGAAGAGGGCGAAGCGGCCGGGATCGCGGCCGCCTACGCCGAGCGCGCCGGCGTCGACGTTTCTCGCGATGGCGCGCGACGCCGCGGCGATCGCCGCCGTGCGCGAGCAGCTCCTGCGCGACGGATCCATCCTCAGCTACGACGAGCCCGGCCAAACCGTCGCTCGTCGCTGACGCACCTTCGGGACGAACGTACGGCTGAGATCCGGCCGCCGCGGCATGAGACACTGCGCCATGCGATTCGTACCGCCCTTCATATTCGCCGCACTCGTCAGCCCTGAGCGCCTGTGGCGGCGGCGGCGCGTCGCCCTGCGAGGGCGGCGGCCCGGTCGTGCTCGTACCTGCGCCGCCCGTGATGCTCTCGCCGGCACCCGGCACGACCGGCTTGCCGAGCAGCATTACGGTTCAGATCAGCTACGATCCGCCGAACGGAACGCCGCGGGCGGTCGCGCACGGCGCCGGCGCCACGGTCGAGGGGACCCCGCTCGTCCCGGCGCCGGCGGCCGCGACTCCGCCGGAGACGTTCGTGTCGACGCTCTCGCCGCTCGCCCCGCACACGCCGTACACCATCTACATCGACGCCGTCTACCCGCCGGCGCAACCGTGCTTTCGGGGTGAACAAACGGGTGCGGTCACCTTTGACGCCGGCGACATCTCGACGCAGTAGGAGCGAACGCGCGAAGCGGCCGCGGGCCGAACGCAACTACCGGTGGAGCAGCGGTTCGACGCGCGCGTACGGCAGGTTGTAGTAGGTCACGCCGCCGCGACCGGTGACGGTGTGCGCGCTGAACAGCGCGTCGTCGATCGCGGCCTCGGTCGCTTCGACGGTGGCTTCGAACAGCGCATCGACGCGATCCTCGCCGGTCACCAGCGGCGGTCCCGCGACCGAACCACCGCGCGGGTAACGGTGGGTGGTCGAAAAGGCGATGAACAGATCGCCGCTCGACACGTGCGAGGTCGCGCCGGTGCGCGCCAGCCCCATGCCGGCGCGTTTGGCGACGTCGCGCAGGCGCGCGTAGTCGAGCGGCGCATCGGTCGCGACGACGATGATGACGCTGCCGTCGGCGGCGCGGCCGTGGTCCGGCGGCGCAAAGCCGGCTCGGCGCGGATACACCGGGAGCAGGTCGTGGGCGAACGCGCGGCCGACCGGCGCCCCGTCGATGCGCAACTCGCCGCGCGAGCCGGTGTTCGCGTTGACCAGCACGCCGACGGTGTAACCGCCGAGCGTCGCGGGCAACACGCGCGACGCCGAGCCGATCCCGGCGGCGAATCCGAACGCGCGCATCCCCGTCCCGGCGCCGACGTTACCGCGCGCGAAGTCGCCCGGCTTGGCGGCGTCGAGCATCGCCGCGACGTCTTCGGCGCGCACGTGGCGCCCTTGGATGTCGTTGATGCCTTGGTCGTCGCACTCCGCGACGACGGGCAGCGGGACGTCGTCGCGCACGCCGATGAGCGGATGCTTGGCGATCAGCCACGACACGACGCCGTCGTCGGCGCGCCCGACGTCGAGCGTGTCGGTGAGCACGATCGGCACCTCGAGAAATCCCGCTTGGTTCACCCAGTGCGCGCCGGACATCTCGCCGTTGCCGTTGAGCTCGAACGTCGCCGCCGCGACGCGCTGGTTCCAGATGTCGTCGTCGGGGACGATCGCGGTCGCGCCGGTCCGCACGTCGGTGCCCTCGACCTTGGTGACGTGCCCGACCCGCACGCCGGGGACGTCGGTGATCCCGTCGACCGTGCCGGGCGCGAAGGTGCCGATTGCCACCGGCGTTCGCGCGCCGGCCGGAAGCGAACAGCACGCGAGCGCGATCGCGGTCGCGAGAAGGCGGCGCATCGTCGCGCGGTTAGCCGACCGAGGCCGGCGTACCCGCCGCACGGCGCCACGCCTCGTAGGACGCGCGCAGCGCGTCGAGCCGTTCGGGCTCGATGCGGCGTCCCGCGTGCGGCCCGTCCGCGATCGGTTCGGCGAAGAGCCGTTCGGGCAGCGTGTCGTCGGCCGGCGTCCAGCCCAGCCGCGCGTTGATCGCGCGTTTGCGTTCCCACGTCCGCTGCGCGACGGCGCGACAAGTCCGCGCGCGTCGAGCGGGACGCCGGTGACCGCGCGTCCACAACGCCGCGCCCTCCGTCTCGAAGTCCTCGAAACAATCGCGCACGAACTTGCACAGCACGAGACTGTCCCACGCGATCGCGCGGTCCTCGTCATCGAGCGCGTCGCGCGCGCGCAGCGCGTCGTCCGCGATCGGTGCCGGGGTTGCGCAGCTCGCGGTCGTAGGTCGCCGCGCGGTTGTGGCACGCGCCGCGCGTGCACGTCGCCAGGCCCGAGCGCGTAGGTCGGCAGCGCGCGCGGCTCGTAGCCCGGCAGCTCGAGGCCTTTGCAGTGCATCGCGAAGCGCGCGGCGCCGCCGCCGATGCGCCGCGCGGCGGCGCGCACGCCGTCGGCCAGCACGTCGCCCAGGCCGCGCCGCGCGGCGATCGCGTCGATCGCCGGCAGCAGCACGCCGGCGTTGCCGAACCGCAGCGCAGGGCCGAACGCGTCGCGCGGCACCAGACCCGTGCTCGGCGCACTCCATCGCGAACGCGATCGCCGAGCCGGTCGAGATCGTGTCGAGCCCGAGCACGTCGCAGCGCCCGATCGCGTCGAGCACGGCGTCGAGGTCGTCGACGCCGCAGTTCGGACCGAACGCCCAGACCGACTCGTACTCGCTCGCCGCCGCGCTGCGGCGGTCGCGATCCTTGCGCACGTAGAGATGCTCGCACTGCACCGGGCAGCCCGCGCAGCCGGCGCGCAGCTCGAGGTACGTGCCGCTCGACTCTCGCGCGCGCTCCGGCGTCACGTTCTCGGCGCCCGCGAACGTCGCGGCGGTGAAGTTACGGGTCGGCAGCTGGCCCATGCGCTGCAGCACGCGCAGGTTCGCCGCCGTTCCGAGCACGCGATACTTCGCGGTCTTCGGACCGAGCGCGCGCGCGCGCAACGTCGCCGCGAGCGCGGCGGTCGCCGCCGCGTCGGCGATCGCGACCTCGCCGCGCCCGCGCAGCGCGACCGCTTTGAGCCGCTTCGCGCCGAACACCGCGCCCGTTCCGCCGCGACCCGCCTGGCGGCCGTCGTTCTCGACGGCGGCGTAGCGCACGCCGCGTTCGCCCGCGACCCCGATCGCGCAAACGCGCAGCGAACGGTCGCCGTACGCTTCGCGCAGCGCTTTGGTCGCTCGCGCGCCGAAAGCCCGGCGAGCGCCGACGCGTCCTCGAACGCGCACCTCGTCGCCGTCGATCGACGAGCGTCGTCCACGCGCTCGCGCGCGCCGGTGATCGACGATCGCGGCCAGCCGCAGCGCCGCAGCACCGCCGAGAAGTGACTCGACGACAGATCCTTCGTTGAGCAGCCCGGTCAGCGGCGAGATCGTCGCGAGCGCGTGTTTGTTCGCCGCCGGTACCGGCGTCGAAGCGAACGGTCCGGCGGCCAGCACGATCGGATTGTCCGGCCCGAGCGGATCGAGCGGACCGCGGACGCGCTCGTCGATCAGCCGCACCGCGAGCCCGACGCCGCCCAGCGCATCGGCGAAGACCTCGTCGGCCGAGCGCGCGTGCGCCGCCACGTGCGCGTCGTCAGGTCGACCTCGAGCAGATCGCGCGGTCCGGCGTAGCTTCGGCCGGCTCGGGACGTGCGCTCATCCGCCGCTCGCCAGGAACAGGATGCACGGGCGGTCCGCCGCGCCGAAACGTTCGCCGTCGCGCGGCGCGCGGCGCCCGTCGAGCAGCAGCAGGTTCGGTTCGACCAGCGCGTCGCGCGACGCGCGATCACGTCGGGGACCAGCGCCGGGCACGCCTCGCCGAGCGCGCGCAGAAACTCGCGCAGATCGACCGGCTCGTCGAGCGCGAGCTCGACGTGCGAGACGCCGGCGAGCGCGCGCGCCATCCCGAACAGCTCGACCGTCATCGCGTCTCGCGCACCGGCTCGCGGATGGCTCGACGATGCGCACCGTGCCGCCGTTCGCGCAGTCGTAGCCGCCCAGCGCTTCGACCTCGGCGCGGAACGCCGGATCGCGCAGCGATGGCGATCAGCCGCGCGATGCGCGGCTCGTCCAGCGCCGCGGCCGGCAGCGCCAGGTCGTACGGCTCCCACGCGACGGAGACGAAATCGAGCTCGAACGCGCGCGCCGCGGCGCGAATCGCGAGGCCGGCGTCGGCGCTGCCGTTCGCGACGAGCTGCGCGACGGCAAGGTGCGAGAACTCGATCCGGTCGTAGCCCACGATCGACGCCGCGTCGATCCCCTCGCGCGCGAGCAGCGCGTCGAGCAGGATGCGCGTGCCCGCGTCGGGCTGGCGGTTGCACGTAGCGCGCGCGCGTGCGCGCGACGTCGGCGAGCGACGCGATCCCGAGCGGATTGCCGCGCGCGACGATCGAGCCCTTGCTCGCGCTCCGCCAAGCGAACCAGCGCGACCGGTTCGCGCGGACCGTAGCGGCGCACCGCGGCGTCGTTGTACGTGCCGCTGCCGGGATCGAGGACGTGCGTCCCGGCGAGGTGCGGCGGAGCGCTCGCGCAGCGCGACGAGCCCGGCGATGCTGCCGACGTGCGCCGACACGAGCTCGATCCCGTCGCGCCGCGAGCCGGCCCGGCCAGCAGATCGAGCGCGACGTCGTGGCTTCCGACGGCGAGCAGCGTGCGCTCGATCTGCGCGAGCGGGCGCAGCGCGCGCGCCGTGACGCGCGTGCCGGCGCGCGCGCCTTCGCTGAAGCGCGGGATCGTGATCAGCACGTTGGCGCGCGAGAGCGAGGTGATGACGCCGGCGCCGCGCCGCAGCGGCGTCGCGACCAGCCGGCCGTCGACGCGCGCGGCGACCGCGCGCACGTACTCGTCCTCGCCCAGCGGCGAGAACAGCTTGCGCGTCAGCTCGACCTCGAGCTCGCGCGGCTTCGGCGCGTCGCGCCGCCCGAGCCGCTCGAGCAGCGGCCGCAGGAAGAGATCGGCGCAGATCGCCGCGCTGACCGGATAGCCCGGGATGCCCGAGCAGCGGGACGACGCGGCCCGCGTCCGTGCGCGCGACGGCGAGCACCAGCGGATGGCCCGGCCGGATCGCGACGCCGTGCACGACGACGTCGCCGAACGCGCGCGAAGACGCGCGCCGTGTAATCGTCGCGACCGGCCGACGAGCCCGCGTTCACCACCACGACGTCGGCACGCGGCGATCGCGTCGCGCGACGGCGCTGCGATCAACGCTCCTTCGTCGTCGCGCACGCGCGCGCGAACGGCAACCTCGCCGCCGTACGTGCGCACGCACGCGCGCAGCAGCACCGCGTTCGAGTCGAGGATCGCGCCCGGCGCGCGGCGCGTCGGTCGTCACGTCGACCAGCTCGTCGCCGGTGGTGATCAGCGCGACGCGCGGCAGCGCCAGCACCTCCACCGCGCGCGACGCCGGCGGTCGCGCACGCCGCGAGGTCGGCCGCGCCGAGCCGGCGCAGCGCCGGGACGACGACTTCGCTCGCGACGACGTCCTCGCCGATCGCGCGCACGTGGTCGAACGGCGCGACCGCCGCGCGCAGCGCGACGCGCCCGCCGGCGCGCGGCTCGACCTGCTCGATCGGGCACGACGGCGTCGAACCCGGCCGGCAGCGGGTCGCCGGTGTCGACGACCGGCGCTTCTTCCGCCGGCGAGCTCGACGGGCGCGGTCTCGCGGGCGCCCGACGTGCGCGCCGCGACGACGGCGATCCCGTCCATCGCGCAGGCGTGATAGTGCGGCGACGACAGCCGCGCGATCACCGGCCGCGCGGTGACGCGGTCGAGCGCGTCGTCGAGCGCGCAGCGTCTCGACCGCGTCGAAGCGCAGCGCCGGCGCTCGTCGAGCGCGAGGTCGAAGCGCGCGCGCGCGCGTCTCGAGCGGAACGTCGTGCAGGAAGATGCGCGCGCTCGCTCACGGGACGATCACCCGCACCGTCTCGCCGGCGCCCAAGCCGCTGCGGTCGAGCGGAACGACGATCAGCGCCGTCGGCGCGCACCAGCGTGAAGATCAGGTTCGAGGCGCCGAACACCGGCGTCGCGCGCAGCGCGCCGTCGCGCATCGCGCGCGAGCGTGCACGGCACGAAATCTTCGCGGCCCGGACGCGACGGCACCGGGACGTCGAGACCGCGCGTGCAGCTCGCCGCTCGTCGCCGAGCCGCCTCGCCGACGCGTTCGCCGCCGAGCAGCCGCACCAGCGGCCGCACGATGCGCCACGCCACGACCAGCGCGCTGGCCGGATTTCCCGGCAGGCCGACGACGGGCTTGCCGTCGCAGACGGCGAGCACCGTCGGCTTGCCGGGCTTGATCGCGATCCCGTGGACGAGCACGCCGGGCGCGCCGAGTCGCGCGACGACCTGCGCGGTCAGATCGCGGACCGAAACCGACGAGCCGGCCGACAGACGACGGCGTCGGCATCGCTCGAGCGCGTCGCGCAGGGCGCGCTCGCAGCTCGTCGGCCCGTCGTCGGGCACGATCCCGCGCGGCGACCGGAACGCCGCCGGCCTGCGTCACGACCGCCGCGATCGTGGTCGCGTTCACGTCGCGCACCTGCGCCGGCCCGGGACGCGCGCCGGCCGGGACGACCTCGTCGCCGGTCGACAGGATGGCGATCCGCGGGCGCGCGCGCACGCCTACCGCGCGTGACGCCGAGTGCGGCGAGCCCGCCGACGTCGGCGGCGCGCAGACGCCGCCCCGCCGGCACGGCGACCGCCCCCGCGCGGACGTCCTCGCCGACCGTCAGCACGTTCTCGCCCGGCGCCGCCGCGGCCAGCACCTCGACCTCGCTCGCGCTGCCGGCCGGGTGGAGGTTGGTATCCTCGACCATCACGACCGCGTCCGCCCCGCGCGGCAGCATCGCGCCCGGTGTGGGTGCGCATGGCCTCGCGCGCGCCCGACCGCGACGCGCCGGCACCGACGCCGGTGGGGACGTCGCCCACGAGCGCGCAGGTACGCCGGCGACTGCTCGGATGCGCCGTGCGTGTCGGCGGCCCGCACGGCGTAGCCGTCCATCGTGGCGCGCGAGAACGACGGCAGGGTCTCGCGCGCGATGACGTCGGCGGCCAAGACCCGGCCGACCGCCGCCTCGAGCGCAACGATTTCCGTGCGTTCGACGGGGAACAACCGCGGCCGAAGGTCGCGAACGCCTCGCCCGGTGGAAGTACGGTGAAGAGCTCGTGCACCACGTTCTGAGAACCATCGCGCGACCGTTGGTGTCGGACGAGGCGCCACGCAACCGAGCGAATCGTGTTCCTTCTTTCCCAACCGGGTCGGCGAGGTGTAGCGCCATTATCACGCTACCGAACCCCTCGCAGTCCTTCGACGAACATCTGTCCAGCCTGGGCCTGGGCGGCGTCAGGACCGTGCACCGCAACCAGGCCGCCGCACTGCTGTACGAGCACGCCCTGGCCCGCGGGGAAGGCAAGCTCGGGGCCGGCGGCCAGCTCGTCGTCGAGACCGGCAAGCACACGGGCCGCTCCCCCAACGACAAGTTCTTCGTGCGGGAGCCGGGCAGCGAGACGCACATCGACTGGTCGGCCAACAAGCCGACCGACGCGACGATCTTCGACGGGCTGCTCGCGCGCATCGGCGCGTATCTGAACGGCAAGGACGTCTTCGCGCTGGACTGCTACGTCGGCGCCGACCCGCGTACCGCCTGCCGGTGCGCATCGTCACCGAGTACGCCTGGCACAGCCTGTTCGCGCGGGATCTCTTCATCGTGCCGCCGCCGGCACCGGGTCAGCCCACAGCTGAGTTCTCGCCCGAGTTCACCGTCATCGACGTGCCGCAGTTCGAGGCCGATCCGGCGCGCGGAATGTCGAACAGCGACACGACGACCTGCCAGGCCGTCAAGAGGCAGAGCACAAACCCCATAACCGCAGCTGCAAACGACCGCGCCGGCGAGCCGCCCGGGTCGGGCGGAGCTTCACCCTCCTAATCATCTTCTTCGCGCAGCACACCCGCCTCCGCGAACTGCGCCGGAATCTCTGCTCGTAGGCAGTGAACTCGGTCCCATCGCGCATGCGCATCCGGCGCGGACGCGCGAGCCGGATGCGAGCGTCGAGCACGATGCGTGCGGGGCGCGGCGACATCACGAGGACGCGGTCGGACAGGAATACAGCTTCGGAAATGCTGTGCGTAACAAACACGACGGTCTTGTCGCCGCGCCGCCATAGCGCCTGTAGATCGACATTCATCTGGTCTCTGGTCAGCGCGTCGAGGGCGCCAACGGCTCATCCAGCAGCATTCGGCCGGCCGTGTGAGGATCGCGCGCAGCAAAGAGAGCGCTGCTGCATGCCCCCCGAGAGGGTCACCGGGCGGCTGCCTCGAAGTCCATCCAGTCCGAAGGCAGGAAAGAGCGCCTGCGCTTGCGTACGGCCTCACGGCGAGACGCCGGCAAACCTCCAGCCGCCACGGCATTGTCGAGCACGGTGCCGCCAGGGCATGAGCAGATCAGCGCTGCGGCATATAGCCGGCCACGCCCAGCAGCGAGGCGGGCGTTCGCCGACCCCCCCGGCATCAGGGCGCCGGTAGTCTGCGTGTCCAGCCCGGCGAGGATCCGCAGCAACGTGCTCTTGCCGCATCCGCTGGGGCCGAGCAACGAGACGAATTCCCCCGCGCCCACGGTGAAAGCGACCTCGGCGAGCGCCTCGACCGACCCCGTTCTCGTCCCGTACAACTTGCTGACCCGGTCGACGATGATGGCCGCGCCGGCCCGCGGCGCTTCACCAACGTCTTCGATCGTCGTCTGCTCGTCCATCTGACCGCCTGAGCCCCCGACGATTGGAACACGTCCTCGTCTCCTGTAGCATGCCAAGGTATGATCACGCGCTCCGCGATCGCGATCACGGCAAACTTCACCGAGGATCGCGAGCACCGTCAGCGCAGCGAAGAGGAGCGCCGTGTCGAGTGTCGCGCCGGCAGTAGGTGACCCGCCCGAGACCGGCGTCGGCGCCGAGGAACTCTCCCACAACCGCGCCAACCACGGCGAAGGCGGTGCTGCTTGAACCCGGCGAACAAGGCCGGTAATGCACTCGGCAGCTCTACCTTAATGAAGCGTTGGACGGCCGAGAGGCCGATCGAACGAGCCATCAGTATCGCGTCCTGGTCAACGCTCAAGACCGCCGCGGTATTGACCGTGATCGGGAAAAACGCGATCAGGAAGGCAATCAGCACCTTTGGCAGCAGCCCAAAGC
>CAVRQP010000010.1:0-575873 GCA_963723445.1 Vulcanimicrobiota bacterium | reverse complement strand
ATCACGGCGGCGATCGCGCCGGCGGCGGGCGCCCCCGGCGGCCCCGACGACGAGCTGATCGGCTACCTCCGCGAGCACTGGAGGTGCTCCGCCGCGGCTGGAGGCTGGTCGCCGCCGCCGTGCCGGTCGCCCTGACCCTGGCCGTCATCTACCTGGCGCGGACCCCCCCCTTGTACCGCGCCACGGCGCGGCTGCTGGTCCTGCAGCAGGGGGCCGGCCGCTGTCCGTCGCCGGCAACGACCCCGCGGACACCGTCGACGGCGGCGACGACTACATCCCCACCCACGCCCTGATCATCGCCAGCCCCACCGTCGTCGACGCGGCCATCGAGGAGCTCGGCCCGGCCGCCGTCCCCTCGCTCCTCGACCGCGCCCGCCGCGCCGACAAGACCCCCGCCGACCAGGCCATCGAGCGGCTCCGCGTCACCCGGCCCGACCGCATGGCCAAGGTCCTCCGCGTCGACTACGAGGCCGGCTCGCGCAGGAGGCCGCCGCACGCTCGCCGCCGTCGTGGCCAGCTACCGCAGCTTCCTCGACGCCACCTTCCAGCAAGAACAGCAGCCAGGTCATCGCCCTGATCGCCAAGGCCCGCGACGACCTCAGCCGCGAGCTCCGCCAGCTGGAGGCGCGCTACCTGGAGTTCCGCCGCGACACCGGCGTGCTGCGCCGCCAACGAGACCGGCCGCTCGTTCATGGCGCAGCGGCTGGAGCACGCCGACCGCGCCGTCGTCGACGCCCGCACCAAGGCGCTGCAGCTGAAGCTCCAGCTCGAGCTGGGCAAGAAGCTCGCCGCCGAGGGGCGGCGCTGTGGGCGGTGGCGCACGCCATCGGCCAGCTCGGCGGCGACTCCGCCGGCCTGCTGGCCAACCTCAACGCCGCCCAGGCCTGGCCGGCGGCAACGACTACCTCCGCCAGCTCGTCGCACGAGCAGCACCAGCTCGCCGACCGCTACGGCGCCGCAGAACGCCCGCGCCAAGGAACTCGACGAGCAGATCGGCCGGATCCGCGACCGCGCCCGCGACGTCGCGGCTCGGGCTGGAGTCAGGGCGAGCTGCACGACCTGCTGGCCTCGATCGAGCAGAGCTACCGGACCGTCGCAGGCGCTGGAGGCCGACTCGAGCCAGCAGCTTCGAGACCGACCAGGAGCAGGCCAAGGAGGTCGAGATGGACCTGATCCGCGAGTCGAACCTCCGCAACGAGGTCGAGCGGCAGCGGAACCTGTTCAACACCGTCGTCGACCAGCTCAAGCAGGCGCAGTTCGCCAGCGACTTCACCAGCATCAACAGCGAGGTCATCGAGCCGGTCAACGCGCTGCGCCGCCCGGTGGCGCCGAGGTGCTCGCTGGTGCTGGCCGTGGCGCTGCTGGCCGGGTCGGCGGCCGGGGTCGCGGCGGCGTTGGCCGCCGACCGGCTCGACCAGCGGGTCCGCTCGTTCGCCGAGCTGCGGCGGGTGCTCGACTACGCCGTGCTCGGGCAGATCCGCAGATCCGCGACGACCAGGCGGCGGCCGTCGGCGAGTTCGGCCTGGTGGTGCACGCGCTGGGCCGCTCGCCCTGGGCCGAGGCGTACCGCGCCGTCCGGACCAACCTCGAGTTCCTCCGCCGCAACCGCCGGCTCGAGGTGATCCTGGTGACCAGCCCCTACTCGGGCGACGGCAAGAGCGCCACGGCGAGCAACCTGGCCATCAGCCTGGCGCAGGCCGGCCGGCGGGTCCTGCTGGTCGACGCCGACCTCCGCAAGCCGTCGCAGCAGCGGATCCACGGCCTGTCCAAGGAGCCGGGCCTGTCGAAGCTCCTCGAACGGCCAGCTCGGCGCTGTCGCGGGTCGTGCAGCGGACGGCGGTCGACGGCCTCGACCTGATCGCCACCGGCCCCGAGCCGCCCAACCCGGCCGAGCTGCTGACCTCGCCGCGGCTGGCGGCGTTCCTCGACGAGGTCCGGTCGCTGTACGACCTGGTGATCATCGACAGCTCGCCGATCCTGGCGGTGACCGACCCGGCGATCATCGGCGCGGCGGTCGACGGCGTGGTGCTGGTGGTGCGGCCGGCGCGGCTGAAGGTGCACGACGCCGAGCGGACCCGCGAGCTGCTGGAGTCGCTGGGCACGCCGGTGCTGGGCACGGTCGTCAACGGCGTCGGCCGCGAGCGCGGCGGCTACGGCACCTACGGCACCTACGGCGCCTACGGCGGCCCGCGGCCTCGATGCGGGCCTCCGAGGTCGCCGACGCCGCGGCGGCCGAGCCGCCGGCGCCGCGGCCGGCGGCGCCCGCGGCCGAGGCGGTGCCGGGCCCCTCGGCCAACGGCCACGCCCGCCACGACGAGATCACACCTGACCCGAGCCGACCGAGACCAGCACGGACCCGGACCGAACCGAACCGACCCCCGGAGACCGACCGATGCCCCGCCGATGCCCGCCTGCCTGCTGCCGCTGCTGCTGCTGGCGGCCACCGCGCCCGGCGGCGACGCGCGCCGCCGACCCGCCGGCCGAGCTCCGCCGCAGCTGATCGTGGTCCGCCGCTGCGACGTCGAGTACGAGCGCTCCAGCCTGGTCGGCCCGGCGCTGGCCGGCGGCGGCGCCACCGTCCTGCAGGACTGCCTGGTCCGCCGCGGCGACCGCGTCGAGCCCGGCCAGGTGCTCGGCCGGGTCGTGGACCCGAGCTCCGCGCCGAGCTCGAGCTGCAGGTCGCCCAGGCCGAGGCCGACATCGACATCCGCGTCAGCGAGGCGCGGCTGGCGCAGGCGCTGAACAAGCTCCAGCGCTCCGAGACGCTTGCAGAAGCGGGTCTACGTCAGCGTCGAGGAGCTGCGGGCGCACGAGCTGGAGGCGACCACGGCGCGGCCTGGAGGTCGAGCAGGCGAGGCTGCGGCGCAAGATGGCCGAGATCGAGCGGCGGCGGATCGAGGTGATGCTCAAGGCGCGCGAGTGCGCGGCGCCGCACGCCGGGATGGTCGTCGAGGTGCTCAAGAACCAGGGCGAGCTGGTCGGGGCCGGCGAGCCGCTCTTCCGGGTCGTCGACGACCGGACGCTGCGCGTCACCGGCCAGGTCAACCTGGCCGACTACTGGCGGGTGAAGGTCGGCCAGCGGGTCGGCGTCTGGCCCGAGACTCGACGGCGAGGAGCTGGCGGTGGAGCGCGAGGCTTCGAGGGCCGCGTGGTGTTCCTCGACAGCCGGATCGACCCGCAGTCGCGGACCGCGACGGTGGTCACCGAGGTCGCCAACCGCGACCAGCTGCTCGCCTCGGGCCTGGAGGCGCGGATGGAGATCTTCCCCGAGTCCGCCCGGCCCGTCGCCGCCGCGGGCCGGCCCGACGGCCCCGCCGGCCGCCGCCCCGGTCGCGAGGGCCGCCCGGCGGCGCGGGCGGAGCGCGCGAGCCGCCCGGGCCGGCGCCGGCGGCCGCGACGGCGACGGCGACGGCGACGGCGACGGCGACGGCGACGGCGACGGACGGCGGCGGCGGCCGCGGCGGCCCGGCGCGACCCCTGAGGGCCGATCGACCCGGACCGGACAGGGACAGGACGGGACCCGCCGGCGCCGCGGCGCCGCGGGGAGCAGGGAGGTGGGGCGCCGGCAAGGCCGGCGCCGGGCCTCGCCAGGGAGGGTGTTGTTCGCCGCGATCAGGCCGAGACAGCCCCGCGAGACGAGACGAGACGACCCGACACGAGACGACGCCGACGACATCGCCCGACAACCCCCTGGAGGACCGCACCGATGAGCACCTTCTCGCCGCCCGAGTCCGCCGCCGCCCCGCTCGGCTCCGCCTGCCGCCGGCCCGGCCGCCGCCGCCGCGCGGCGCGCGCCGGCGGCCGGGCCGGCCTACGAGGCGGCCAAGCGGGCGCTCGACCTGGTCGGCGCCGCGGCCCTGATGGTGGCGGCGGCGCCCCTGATGGCGGCGCTGGCGGCGGCGGTGAAGCTGACCAGCCCCGGCCCGGTCATCTTCCGGCACGCCCGGCTCGGCCGCCACGGCCGGCCGTTCCGCTGCTACAAGTTCCGCACGATGGTCGCCGACGCCGAGGCGCAGCTCCAGTCCCGCGACGACCTGCGGCGCGCGCTTCGAGGCGAACTTCAAGATCAAGGACGACCCGCGGCTGACGCCGATCGGCGGCCTGCTGCGCCGCGCACAGCCTCGACGAGCTGCCGCAGCTGTTCAACGTCGTCCGGGGCGAGCTGAGCCTGATCGGGCCGCGGCCGATCGTGGCGGCGGAGCGGGCCAAGTACGGCGAGCACGCCGAGCGGCTGCTGTCGGTCAAGCCGGGCCTGGGCGGGATGTGGCAGGTCTACGGCCGCAGCGACACGACCTACGAGCAGCGGGTGGCGATGGACATGGCCTACGTCGACGGCCGCTCGCTCGCGGCTCGACCTGAAGCTGCTGGCGCTGACCGCCGCCGTCGTCCTCCGCGGCCGCGGCGCCTACTGAGCGGGCGACGCACATTCTACTGAGCGGGCGACGCACATTGGAAATGAAATATTTAAAATTTCAAATTTGAAATTTGAATGTAAATACTCCGAGAGGGGGAGCCGCCCGACGACCGCCGTCCTGGACGATCGGACCTCGGCTCGCCAGCGGGAGTCATCCATGAGTCATGCCGAACTGATCAAGCAGGTGGAGGACTTCTGGGACCGATCGTCCTGCGGCGAACGCCTGGCGACGGGCCCGACGGAGAGGGAGAAGTACGAGGCCCAGGGCAGGGCGCGTTTCGAGCTGGAGCCCATCCCGGAACTCGCGAAGTTCGCCGAGGGGGCGGGCAAGGACGTGCTGGAGATCGGCGTCGGGATGGGGGCGGATCACCTCGAATGGGCGAAGTCGGCCCCCCGGTCGCTCACCGGGATCGACCTGACCGAGAGGGCCATCGAGCACACGAAGCGTCGGTTCGAGGCCCACGGCCTGGCATCGAACCTCTCCCGGGGCAACGCCGAGGCCCTCCCGTTCGACGACGAATCGTTCGACCTCGTCTACTCCTTCGGCGTGCTGCACCACACCCCCGACACGCCGAGGGCGGTGCGGGAGGTCTTCCGGGTCCTCCGGCCGGGCGGCATCGCCAGGATCATGATCTATCATACGTATTCCTTGACGGGTTATATGCTCGGGCACGGTACGCGCTGCTGCGGGGGAGGCCGCGGACGAGCCTGGCCGACATCTATCATCGCCACCTGGAGAGCCCCGGGACGAAGGCCTATTCCGTCCGCGAGGCGCGGGCGATGTTCTCCGACTTCTCCTCGGTCGACACGCGGGTCCAGCTCTGCTGGGGGGACCTGCTCCAGGGCTCGGTCGGGCAGCGGCATCGCGGCCCGCTGCTGACCGTGGCGAAGGCGCTCTGGCCCCGCTTCATCCTGAGGCGTTTCTTCAAGGATCACGGACTGTTCTTGCTGATCGAGGCGAGGAAGTGATCGCGATCGGAGGGCGGCAGCGGCCGCCGGTGGATGCGGCTCGATGGCCGCGCGGCCTTCCCGAGGCCGGCCCATTCGAGACCTCATCCTGATCCGAATCGACCCGTCCCCTGCATCCCGGAGCGAACCCGATGAACGTCCCGTCGAACCCGCGCTGCCGCCGGCTCCTGGTCCTGACCCACCTGTACCTGCCCGACGAGTGCGGGGGGCGGCGATCTTCGCCGACATGTGCCGCGGCCTGGCCGATCGCGGCGTCGAGGTGACGGTGCGGTTCGCCTACCCGTACTATCCCGAATGGCGGGACAAGAGCGGCCGCAACGGCGTGCGCATCGAGAGGACGATCGAGGACGGCATCCGCGTCGAGCGATACGGGATGTTCATCCCGACCAACCCGCGCTCGATCTGGCAGCGGTTCCTGTACGAGGGGTCGTATCTCCTGTCGATCTGCCGGTCGCTGTGGCGGGGAGGCCGGTACGACGCGGTGATGGCCTACTGCCCCCTGGCCGGCAGCGTCGCGTGCGCGGCGCTGCACAAGCTGTTCTACGGCGGCCCGTTCCTGATGAGCGTCCAGGACCTGCCGGCCGACGCCGCCGCCGCCGGGGGGATCGCGCGGAGCGGCCCGGCGCGGGCGGTCCTCCAGGCCGTCCAGCGTCGCGCCTGTTCAACCGCGCCGACGTGTGGCGGACGCTCTCGCCGGTGATGGCCGAGCGGTTAAATGACCTGCGACGACGCGACCAGCCGATCCTGACGATCCCGAACTGGCTGCACGCGACGCTGGCCGAGGAGATCGGCCGTTTGCCGTCGAAGCAGGGCCGGCCGGCGTCGGACCCGGTTCGGCTGCTCTACTCGGGCAACATCGGCACCAAGCAGGGGCTGCTGGAGTTCTGCCAGGAGCTGCACCGGAGCGACGCCCCGTTCGCGTTCCGAATCCACGGCGACGGCGGCGCCGCGGCCCAGATGCGCGACTGGGTGGCCGGCAGCGGCGACGCGCGGTTCACGTTCGCCCCTCTGCTCGACGAGGCCGACTACGTGCGGGCCCTGCACGACGCCGACCTGTTCGTGATCACCGAGAAGGCGGGATGCGGCGGCGCGTTCTTCCCGGGTAAGGCGATCCCGACGATGGCCGTGGGGACGCCGATCCTGGCGATCTCCGACGCCGACAGCCCGCTCGGGGTCGAGATGTGCCGCGAGGAGCCCGGACCGTGGTTCGGCTGGGATCACGTCGGCGACGTCGCGGCGATGCTGGCGGCGCTGAAGACGGAACCGTCGCGGCTGTCCGAGTGGCAGGAACAGGCCCTCCGCCGCGCCGGCTACTTCGACCGCGAGCGTTGCCTCGACATGATCCAGGAAGTCCTGGAGGAGATGATCGAGGACCGCACCCTGGCGCGCACCCGCGCCTCGCTGGCCGCGTCCCCGGCCACCTGAGCCCGTCCGGCCGGGGCGGTCGCTGTCGCGGGATATGCTGGGCAGTCGGGACGGATCGAGGGAGGGACGAGCATGGCGCGGCGCGAACACCAAGGACGACTCGTCCAGCTCGACATCCTGCGCGGGGTCGCGATCCTCCTGGTCCTGGGGCGCACACCGCGTCGTCGCAGCAGCTCAAGGGATGGTACACCCTGCCGATCAAGGTCTGGTATCGGTTCGGCTGGACGGGGGTCGACCTGTTCTTCGTCCTGAGCGGGTTCTTGATCGGAGGCCTGCTGTTCAATGAGATCCGGGCACGGGGCCGTCTCGAAGTGCCCCGCTTCCTGATCCGCAGGGGCTTCAAGATCTGGCCGAGCTACTACCTCTACCTCGCCTTCCTGCTGGTCCTGATGGCGATCGAGTGCGGGGGCGACCTCGGCCGGGCGACGGCCCGGATGGTCGCCATTCTTGCTGAACTACCAGAACTACTCGTCCGACATCGAGACGCGGGGCTTCCAGACGTGGAGCCTGGCCGTCGAGGAGCATTTCTACCTCGTCCTGCCACTGGTCGTCGTCGGGTTGGCGGGGATGTCGCGGCGGGGGGGCGAGGTCGCCGAGATCCCGGGCATCCCGGCCCTGGCCGTGGCGCTGATCTTCGGGTGCGCCGCGATGCGGCTCCAGGCGCAGCGGATGACCTTCGACTGGACCTATCAAATCATCCCGACCCACCTGCGGATCGACGGCCTGTTCTTCGGCGTCTTCCTGTCCTACCTGGCCTCGTTCCGGCCCGCCTCGCTGAGGCGGGTCACGCGACGGCGGGGGCCCCTGCTCGCGCTGGGGCTGATGCTGGTCTCGCCGATGCTGGTCTTCGAGGCCGAGAGCTCGCCGTGGGTGCCCACGGTCGGGCTCGACGATGCTCTTGCTGGGTTACGGGTGCATCCTGCTCGCGTTCGTCGCGACCCCGGTCGGCGAGGGCTGGCTGGGGCGGGCCTTAGCGACCCGACCGCTGCGCCTGATCGCCGTCATCGGGGCCTATTCCTACACCATCTACCTCTGGCACATGGAGCTCGGGCACGACCCGGCGCGATGGCTGATCGATCAACCGACCATGCAGGGCCTGCCGGGCCTGGCCCGCAACGCGATCGGGGCGGTGGCCTACGTAGGCCTGGCGATCGCGGGGGGCATTGGCATGAGCGTCCTCGTCGAGCGCCCGGCCCTCGCGCTGCGGGCCCGCCTCTACCCCTCTCGGGTCGAGGCCGTGCCCGGTGGAGGCCCGGGCGGCCTGTCGTCCCGGCCGGTCGTGTGGACCGGGCCGGGCGGATGGGCCGTCGCGGGCGTGAGTGGCGACGTGAGGCTCGGGGGCATCGAGGTCGGGTCCGAATCGGGCCCCGCCTCATGGCCCGGTGGTATCCTTGTGGGGTGCGAGGCGGGCGACGCGGAGCGACGGACCGGCGGGCCGACCGGGGGGCGAGGAGGGGACCGTGAGACTTTGCTTCATCGCCGACGGGCGGACCTCGCACATCCAAAATTGGATGCGGCTCTTCATCGAGGAGGGGCACGGGGTCCACCTGATCTCGACCTATCCCTGTACGGCGGGCGACCCGCCGGTCGCGTCGCTGCACGTCGTGCCGACGGATTTCTCGGCGGCCCTGCGGGCGCGGATCGGGGGGGCCGCGGAGCGGACGACGAACCACGGCTCGCGGCGGCTCGCGAAGCTCCGCGGGACGCCCGCCTGGCTGGCGCTGGCCGGACTGCGGAACCGGCTCGCCCCCTGGCTCATGCGGTGCCAGAGGGGGCGGCTCCGGCGGCTCGTCGAGCGGATCGGTCCGGACCTGGTCCTCGCGCAGAGAATCCCCTTCGAGGGGGTCCTGGCGGCCATGGCGCTGCGAGGCGCGCCGGTCCCGCTGGTCGTCTCGTCGTGGGGCACCGACTTCACGCACGTGGCGGCGGGATCGCGGATGATGTCCCGGCTGACCCGGCTCGCGATGGCGAGGGCCGACGGGTTCCACGCCGACTGCCGGCGCGACCTCCGGCTGGCGCGGGAGCACGGGCTCGACCCTTCGAAGCCCTCGACGTGCTGATCGGCGCCGGCGGGATCCGATCCGCGACCTTCCACCCCGGCCCTCCGGACGCCTCCCTGGCGCGTCGCCTGGAGATTCCCGAGGGGGCACCGGTCGTCATCAACCCGCGCGGCATGAAGACCTACATCCGCAACGACACGTTCTTCCGCGCGATCCCGCAGGTTCTCCGCGAGGAGCCTCGCGCCGTCTTCCTCTGCGGCATGATGGAGGGCAACGCCGTGGCCGAAGGCTGGGTGTCGCGCCTCGGCCTGCAAGGATCGGTCCGCCTGCTGCCGTTCCTGCCCCACGCCAAGATGGCCGAGGTGTACCGCCTGGCGAGCGTCGTCACGTCGCTGTCGGACCACGACGGGACGCCCAACTCGATGCTCGAGGCGATGGCCTGCGGCCTGTTCCCGGTGGCCGGCGGGATCGAGTCGGTGCGCGAATGGATCGACGACGGGGTCAACGGCCTTCTCTGCGACCCGGCGAGCCCCGAGGCCGCGGCCGGGGCGATCGTGCGCGCTCTGCGCGACGCCGACCTGCGGCGGGCGGCCGCGCGCACAACCGGCGCCTGATCGCCGAGCGTGCCGACCACGAGCAGGTCATGGCCGACGCGCTGGCCTTCTATCGGGAGGTCGTCGACCGAGAGGCGGGCCTGCGGGGCCGTCGGCTGGCGACTTCGAGCCGGTGATCGGGCCGCCGCGACCGACCCGCCGGCGCGGGTCGCGCATCCGGAGGGATGCCGTCTTGCCGGATCGGGGTCGGCCGCGGCAAATTAGAGGACTTCCCGGCCGGTCGCCCGCCCGGCCGCCCGCCCCAGGATCGAGACGCATGCGAGCCGGTTCCATCCTCCTGATCGTGATGATCCTCGGCCCCGCGCTGGGACAGCTCGCGGGCGTGGTCTACTGCGGGCTCTTCCTCGCCAATTACCACACCTTCTTCGCGGCCCCCTACATGCACGCCGGCGCGATCGGCGTCCTGGGGGTCGCGCTCTTCCTGTTCGTCCTCCTGGGATGGCGGAGCTTGCGGCTCCCGCCGGCCGCCGGGCTGTTCCGCCGCTTCTATATCATGCAACTGGCCATCGCCTTCCTCTCGCTGACGATCGGGCTGCTCCAGTACTGGCCGACGATCGGCGCCATAGCCGACTTCGTGTACCTGTTCGCGAGCGTCTCGGTCTACTTCATCGGGCGGCTCGCCCTCCAATCGGCGCGGCTCGACCGGCCGGAGGAGGACGAGCGGATGGCGCGGACCTGGGTCGGCTGCTCGATGGCTCTGCGCCGTCGCGTCGCTGGCGGCCTTCCCCCTGTGCGAGACGATCCACGCCGTCGGCCCGTCGGCCGTCCTGACGATCATCGTCTCGCTGGTCTACCTGCTGGCGTTCAAGCACGACTTCCGGGCGATGCTCGTCCTGGCCTCGCCGCTCGTGATGTCGCTGGCGCAGATGAACCGGACGACGATCATGGTCATCGGCCTGACCTTCCTCATCGTCATGGCCGCCGGGGGCGCGGCCCGCGTCGCGGCGCGAGTCCTGCTGGCGATGGTCGTGCTCGCCGTCGTCCTGGCGTTCTCGCACGAGTCGGTCATGGACAAGCTGAACCTGATCGAGACCCCGCTGGGCCGGCGGGTCATGGAGATCTTCGCGTTCTCGCTCGACTACCGGAACTCGGACGAGGTCCCGCTGAGCCATCGGTTCTTCGAGACGGATCTCGCCCTGACCGAGCTCGGGAAGATGTCGCCGGCCCTCTGGCTCCTGGGGGCCGGGGCGGGCGCGACGCTCGACATGACGCAGGGGCGCGACACCGCCGATCCTGGAGAATGCCTACCTCGGCGGCGACCGCATCCACAACATCCACTTCCTCCCGGCGGCGATCGTCTACCGGCACGGGCTCGTCGGCTTGGCGGCCTACGGCTACCTCGGGGTGGTCAGCCTGGTGGCGCTCGTCCGGGCCGTCCGTCGGGCGCGCCGGGAGCAGGCCGCGGGCATGGAGCTGATCGCCGTGACCTACGTCGTCGCGTCGCAGGCCGGCGGCATGTTCGCGAGCTCGCACTTCCTCACCGACTGGCTGCCGTCGTTCCTCGCCGCCTACATCGACCACGCGACGCTGCTCAGGACGCCCGCCGAGCCCGAGGCGGCGAAGGCCCCCCCGAAACGGAGCCTGTCGGGCTCGGTTCGCTGACGGGGAAGGGGAGGATCGCCGATTCAGGCGGCGGAGATGCCCGCATCGCGGCCGGCGTCGAGCTGCGCCAGGACGACGGGCCAGACGCGGTCGGGGGTCAGCTCGGCCATGCATTCGAGCCGGTCGCACGCCTTGACGTAGCTGGCCGCGCACCAGACGCCGGTCTGGACGGCGACGGCGCGCGGGGCCGTAGGGGCCGTTGAGCCGCGGGGCTGGTGCAGGTGTAGACGCCGACCACCCGCGCCCCGGCCGCCGCCGCCGAGGTGGAGCGGCCCGGTGTCGTTCGAGAGGAACACGTCCGACTCGGCCGCCAGCGCCGCCAGTTGCGGCAGGGTCGTCCGGCCGCACAGGTCGAGCATCGCGGCGCCGGGCGAGGCGGTCGCGGAGCGCGTCGACCAGCGGCCGGTCCTCCGTCGCGCCGACCGCCACCAGCCCGGCGCCTCGCGCCGCGACCGCCCGCCGCGCGACCTCGGCGAAGTGCTCGGGCGGCCAGCGCTTCGTCGGCCACCGCGCCCCGAGGTTCAGCACCAGCCGGGGCGTCGGGACGCCGGCCAGCGTCGCGCGGGCCCAGGCGCGGTCGGCCTCGTCGCAGGCGACGACGAACCGCGGGGCCGAGAGACGTCGGCGCCGAACGCCGCGGCGAGGCTCAGCAGCCGGTCGACGGCGTGCGCCTCGTCGATCGAGCCGGGCGGGATCGACGCGGTGCGTGTAGAACCGCGCCGCCCCCTCGCGGGCGTCGGCCAGCCCGACGCGGACCGGGGCCCCGGTGGCGCCGGCCATGATCCCCGAGCGGAGCAGCCCCTGGAGGTCGATCGCCACGTCGAACCGCCGCGACCGCAGGCCCGCCAGGAACCGGACGATCGCCGCCGCGCCCCGCAGGCCCGGCCGCAGCCCGCGCGGTCGAAGCGGGATCACCTCGTCGAGCTCGGGATGGCCGTCGAGCAGGCCCCGGAGCGAGCCGGTTGACCACCCAGGCGATCTGCGCCGTCGGGCCAGCGGCCGCGCAGCGCCGAGAGGACCGGCAGGGCGTTGACGACGTCGCCCAGCGGGCTCGGCTTGATCAGGCAGACCCGCTCGGGGCGGAGGTCGCGCAGGTCCGGCGGGCCGTCGTGGTCATCGGTTCGGAGAACTCCCTTTCCCCCGGCCGGTCGAGGCGGGGTACTCGTACCCCACGGCGACCTCGGGGGCAACGCCGACGGCCTCGGTCGCCGGCCCCCGGACGTTGACCGAGGCCATGCACGCCTGCCTGATCCTGCTGGCCGGATCGGCCGTCTGCGCGGTCGAGCGCGGGCGAGGCCGACGTTCCGGCCGACGGCGGCCGAGGCGGCGGTCCCCGAGCCGTTCCGGCTGGCCGCGGCGCGTCTTCGCCTACGAGATGGAGCCGCTCCGCGAGCGCCGGGCGTACACCGTCTCGGCGGTGCGGTTCCCGTCGCCGATCGCGACGCCCGGACCCGGAGAACAACACGGTCCACGCCGAGTACTTCCGCCCGACCGGGCGCGGGACGGAGGCCGGCGGTGGTGGTGCTGCACATCCTCGGGGCCGACTTCGCCCTGTCGCGCTACCTGGCGGCCCGGCTGGCCGACCGGGGGGTGGCGGCCCTGTTCGTCAAGCTCCCGTATTACGGCGAGCGCCGGCCGGCCGGGGGCCGCGAAGCGGTTCCTGTCGGCCGACGTCGAGCGGTCGATCGGCTCGATGCGGCAGGGGGTCTGCGACGTCCGCCGCGCGGCGGCCTGGCTGGCGGGCCGGCCCGAGGTCGACCCGGCCAAGCTCGGCGTGACCGGCATCAGCCTCGGCGGGATCGTCGCGTCGCTGGCCGCGGCGGTCGACCCGACGATCAACCGCGCGGCCTTCCTGCTCGCCGGGGGCGACCTGGCGACGATCCTCTGGGACATGCCCGAGCCCAGGCGACGCGCGATCCGGGCCCTGTGGGTCGAGTCGGGCCGGACCCGGGCCGACCTGAAGGCGCTGACCGCCCCGTTCGACCCCCTGACCTACGCCGACCGCCTGGCCGGCAAGCGGCTGCTGATGATCGCCGGCAACGTCGACGAGGTCATCCCCCCGCCTCCGCCCGCGCCCTCTGGGAGGCGGCCGGCCGGCCCCCGATCCGCTGGTACGACTGCGGCCACTACTCGGCCGCCGGCTTCCTCCTGCCCGCCTTCCGCGAGACGGTCGAGTTCTTCGCCGCCGACCTCGCCCCCTGATCCCGCCCGATCGGGGGATTCCTGCGCTCCCTCGGCCCCGAGAATCGCGGACAATGGGCGTCATGGCCCCCGCCGACCGCCGCCGGACCCTCGCCGTCATCGCGCTTCTACGCCGCACTCGGGGCGGGTTGGGCCGCCTTCGCGCGATGGGTCGTGCCGCCGATCATCCGGGCGTCCTACGAGGGGCGGAGCCTCCCCATCCTGAATCGGTTCTTCCTGACCCGCGCCGCCCCGCATCCGGTCGAGCACTATTTCGGCCTCTGGCGGGCGTTCTCGGGGGCCGTCCTGATCGCCGGACTGCTGCACCTGACCGTCGTCCTGATCGTGGGGGACCGGGAGCGTCGGCTCGACGAGGGTCGCTCTCCGGAGGAACGTCGGGCGGATCGCCGCCTGGGCCGGGCGTTCATCCTCGTCTCGCTCGCCTTCCTCGCGCTGACCGTCCTGAGCGGCCCGAGGCACGACTACGTGTTCCTCCTCATATCTGGGACGCGGTCCGCAAGGGGGGGACCCCTGGTACTACGCGCTGGGCGGGATCAACCCGGTCAACGCCTACGGGCCCCTGTTCAACCTTCTGGCGGCCGTGGCGTGGGTCAACCCGATGGCGCCCAAGATCCTCTTCGCCTACGCCTACATCCTCTTCGCGGGTTGGCTGGTCGAGGAGTTCCGGTCACGTCGGCGGCCCGGCGGCCGCCGGCGCTCGGGCTGATGGCCTGGCTCTGGAACCCGTTCCCCTGGGTCGAGATCGCGCTCTTCGGCCATTTCGACATCCTGGTCGGTGTGGCCTGCGTGGCGGCGGTCCACGCGCGGGAGCGGGGGCGGGATGTCCGTGCGGGGTTGTCCCTGGCCGCCGGGGTGCTGCTGAAGTACATCCCGATCGTGCTCCTGCCGTTCCTGGCGCTCGATGACGGACGGGTCCGCCGCCGCCTGCTCTGGGTCGCGGTGACCGCGACCGCGCCTGGGGATGGCCCTGAGTTGCAACTACTGGGGTTTTTCGACCTTGCGTCCCCTGTCCCTCGCGGCCGATCGCGAGTCCTGCCTGCTGTCGATCTTCCGGTTCCTGCGGGGTCGCGTTCGCCGCTCCACTGGCTCGGGTTGACGGACCTCGACTCGTGGTCGACGCCGATCATGGCCCTGGCGCTCTTTGTGGCGTGGTCGTGGTGCCGGCGGCGGAGGCCCGACGTCGCGTCCTCGGCCGTGCTGGCGGTCCTGACGACGCTGCTGTTCTACAAGGTCGGGTTCCCGCAGTATCAGATGGTGCTCTTCGCGATCGCCTCGTACTGGGCCTGCCGGGACTGGGAGGTCCTGGAGGCCAACCCTCCCCTGCGGGTCGCGCTGGGGGTCTACTTCGGATGGATCGCCCTGTTCAACGTCTTCTACCTCTACATGGGCGGGAAGATCCCGATCTCGCTGGGGACGTGGGGCCTAGTGGACGACACGGTCGGCCTGCCGACGTTCGTCCTCGGGTGCGAGCTGCTGGCCTGCCTGGTGCGGGCGTCGGGACGGTCGTCGCCGTCCTGATCGCGGCGGGAAACCGGCCCCGGACCCGGGAGACAGGCCCGCGATTTGCGAGATCCCCCTGGGGATGCGTCACCCGAAAACCCGGGAGCGGAGGGAATGTCGTCATGGCCGCCAAGACCGAGTCCACCCATGCCAGCAAGAAGGTCAAGTATCCGGAGGGGCAGCGGCTGATGTGCCACAACTGCGGCTCGGAGATCGAGATCATCATCCCTTGCACCTGCAACCCGCCCGACCAGGTCTTCAGGTGCTGCGACCAGGACATGGTCCCGACGACCGACGGCAACGTCCACCTGAACGTCGAGTGAGCGAGCGAGGAAGGCCCCTCATGTCTCCGGAGCAGACGATCGAGCGGCCCGACCCCGTACCCGACGGGTCAGAGGCTCCTCTGCCCGTCGTGCGGGTCGGAGATCAAGGTCATCATCCCGACCCCGAGCCACCACCCGAACCAGCTCTTCCGGTGCTGCGGCGCCGAGATGGTCCGCGACAACGAGGATTCGAGGCTCCCCGACGACCCTGACCCGCCCTCGCGACGCGGCCCCTGATCTCGCCGGCCGTGCCGACGCGTTCCCGAGCGTGCGGCCGGCGTGTATCATAGCGGGCGGCTCCCCAGGACAGGCTACCCGGGTCGTCCCATGATCCAGCCCGATCGCCGTCGGGTCATCTCGCTCGTCGCGACCTACGCCGTCCTCGGGGCGATCTGGGCCGGGGTCGCGCGGTGGGCTGCGCCTCCGATCATCGAGGCGACGTACCTGGGGCGGAGCCTCCCGGCCCTGAACCGCTACCTCCGGGGGGACGCCGGATCGCCTCCCGTCGAACGCCCCTACGACCTCTGGCGCACCTTCTCGGGTGCGGTCCTGTTCGCCGGGCTGCTCCACCTGAGCGTCGTCCTGATCGTGCGGGCCCAGGATCGTCGCCTCGCCGGGGATGCGACCGGCGAGGATCGTCGGGTCAGCCTCGGGCTGGTGCTCGTCTCTCTCGCCTTCCTCGCGGTGACCGCCCTGGCCGGCGTGCAGCACGACTACGTGCCGGACCTCCAGATCTGGGACGAGGTCCGCCGGGGCCACGACCCCTGGTGGACGATGGGGGACCGGCACGAGCCCCTCAACGCCTACGGGCCCCTGTTCAACCTGCTGGCCCCTCTGGCGTGGGTCAACCCGCTGGCGCCGAAGTTGTTGTTCGCCTACACCTACGTCCTCTTCGCCGTCTGGCTGGTCGGCGACATCCGGGCCCGCGGCCGTCTGGCCGGCCTCCCGGCGGTCGGGTTGATGGCCTGGCTCTGGAACCCGCTGCCGTGGGTCGAGGTCGCGACCTTCGGGCACTTCGACGTCCTGGTCGGGGTGGCGGCCGTGGCGGCCCTCGAGGGCGAGGGCGCGGGCGCGACGTCCTGTCGGGGGCGTGCCTGGCCGCGGGGGTGCTGCTCGAAGTACATCCCCCTGGTGATCCTGCCGTTCCTGGCCTTCGAAGGAGGGCGGTTCCGCCCCCGGCTCGCCATCGCGGCGGCGCTGCCGATCGTCCTCGGCCTGGCCGCGAGCGGATACGTCTGGGGGCCGTCGACGTTCCTCCCGCTGTCATTCGCCGCGACCCGAGAGTCGCGTCTCCTGTCGATCTTCCGGTTCCTGCGGGGGACGGAGTCGCCCCTCCATCGGGTCTGGGGCGTGCCCGACGTCGACATGCTGTCGACGCCCTGCCTGGTGGCGGCGCTGCTGTGGCTGTGGGCCTGGTGTCAGCTCCGCAAGGTCGACGCCCCGTCGTCGGCCGTGCTGGCGCTCCTGACGACGCTGCTGTTCTACAAGGTCGGGTTCCCGCAGTATCAGATCGTGCTGTTCCTGCTGTTCACGTACTGGGCCACGCGGGGTCCGGGCCGGCCCCGGGTCGGGCTGCCGGTCGCGATCGCGGCGGCAGGTTACTTCGCCTGGATCGCCGCGTTCGACGTGTTCTACTGGTCCATCGGCGGGTTCATCCTGGGCCCCGACCGGCCGTGGGGGCGGGTCGGGGAGGTGGCCGGCTTGCCGACCTTCCTCCTGGGGCTGCGCGCTGCTGGCCTGCCTGTTGCGGGCATCGCGCCGATTGGCGGCCCCCTGAGCGCGGGGCGAGTCCGGTCCGGGGCGGCCTCACGGCATCTCCGCCCCGGCCGATCCGATGCCGTTGCGGGAACCGCGGCTTCGGTGTATCTTCCGGCGGTCTCCCCCGTTCCGGATGCCGGCCAGGAGGGTTCCGGATGGCGGCCAAGGTCACGAGCGTCTTCCTGTACGTGGACGACGTCCTGAAGTCGCTCGAGTTCTACAACGAGATCGTCGGCGCCGAGGTCGCGCAGATCCACGCCGAGCAGCGAGGGGGCGCCGATCAGCCTGGCGATCCTCCGGATCGGCGACTTCACGCCTGATGCTCCACCCCCAGGACGACGCACGCCGCCGAGTTCGCCGACGCGCGCGTCGGGCGTCGGCATCCACCTCCAGCTCCGGGTCGACGACGTCGACGCCTTCTACCAGCACTGCCTCGACGAGGGGGCGATGCTCAGCGTCTCGGGCGAGCCGGCCGACCAGAGCCTGGGGCTGGCGCGAGTTCGCCCTGAAGGACCCCGACGGCTACGTCTGGTCGATCTACCAGGACAAGTCGGGCGGTCAGTGGACCTGATCGTCGGACGGCGGGTGCGCCGGCACGGCGCCGGGCGGCCGGCTTCGGCGGCGCGGGCCGGACCGCGTCGTCGAGCAGGAAATAGGTCCCGACGACCAGCAGGAAGACGCCGTAGGCCCGCTTCATCGTCGTCGGGGAGATCGCCCGCGTGATCTTCGCGCCGACGTAGGCGCCGAAGAACAGGCCGACGGCGATCCAGAGCCCCGCTCGGGACGTCGCATCTCGCCCGCGCTTCCAGTATTCGAGCACGCCGAGCAGGCCGACCGGCCACATCAGGGCGAACAGCGAGGTCCGGTCGCCGTCTTCTGGTCGGCAGCTCGAAGAGGAGCACCAGCGCCGGGACGATCACCAGGCCGCCGCCGATCCCGAACATCCCGCTGAGCACGCCGGCCACGAGCCCCAGGACCAGCATGCGCCACGACCGCCCACGGCTCGCCGCTCATCCGTCCGTCGCCTCCTCCGGCAGAGGGCCAGGACCGTCGAGCAGCCGGCCAGCCCGGCCGTCTCGACCCGCAAGAGGGTCGCGCCCGAGCGCCGACCGCCAGCCAGCCCGGCCGCGAGCGCCGCCTCGACCTCGGCGTCGGTGAACCCCCCCTCCGGCCCGACCGCCAGCGATCGCCGCGCCGCCGGCCGGCCGCGGCCAGTCGCGCGACCGGCAGGCCGCCGGGATGGGCGATCAGCCGGACCGGGTCGCGGACGTCCGACACGACCAGCGGCCCAGGGCGTCGGGCGGTCGAGCGTCCATCAGCCGGTTCCGGCCGCACTGCTTGGACGCCTCGACGACCACCCGGCGGAGCCGGTCGAGCTTCGCCGCGCGCGGGTCGACCACCGACCGCTCGGTCACGAGCGGGACCAGCCGCGCCACGCCCAGCTCGGTCGCCTTCTCGACCAGCCAGTCGAACCGCTCCCCCTTGGGGACGGCCGTCGCCAGGGTCAGTCGGAGCGGCGCGGCGCGGTCGGGCAGCGGGTCGCCGACCGGCCGCAGCTCGACCCGGTCCTCGCCCCACGGCGACGACCTCGGCCCGCGTCGCGAACCCGCGGCCGTCGAAGACCTCGACGACCTCGCCCGAGCCCGACCCGGCGGACCCGGGCGAGGTGGCGGGCCTCGTCGCCTTCGAGCGCAAGGCGGCCCGTCGATCGGGCGGATCGGGGCAGTAGAAGCGGTCGGCCACCGGTCGTCCCCCTCGCGGCAAAGGCCAAAGCCGCGGGCCGATCTTAACCGATGGTAGGGGAAGGATGCGACGTCGACGGACCGATCGAGGCCCGGGGAGTCGACGCCGACCGTGTGGATAGCGCCACTGGAGGTCTGACGCGCGACCCGTTCCTCGACGCCGGGTCGCCCTACGTGCCGACCGCCGCCGCACGACGAGGCGGTCGCCCGGCTGGTCGCACACGATCGAGGCCGGCCAGCGGCTGGCGGTCCTCCGCGCGCGGGCCGGGCTGGGCAAGTCGACCGTCCTGGCGCGGGCCCTGGCCGAGACGCGAGGCCCGCTCGCGACGGGTCGCGCGGGTCGCCAGCCCGGCCGACGGCGCCGGGCCTGCTCGCCGGCCTGGCCGAGCGGGCTCGGGGCGCGGGTCGCCGCGGCGCCGCGGCCGCGCGGCGGCCTGGAAGGCGCTGGCGACGCGGTCCGGCTCTGCCGCTGGCAGGGGCTCCAGCGTCGTCCTGGCGATCGACGACTGCCAGGACCTCGTCGAGCCCGGCCGATCGCCTCGACCTCGACCGGCTGGCCCACCTCGACCCGCACCCCGACGCCCGCCTGACGGTCCTCCGGGTCCGCCGGACCGACGACGACGGCGAGTCCGACGCCCCGGCCTGGGAGCTGGCGATCCGCCTCGACCCCGCTGACGCGGTCCGAGGCCGGCCGCTACCTGGCCGCCAAGCTGGCCGCCGCCGGCCGCCCCGAGCCGACCTTCACCCCCCGCGCCCTGCACCGGCTCCACGCCCTCTCGGGCGGCGTCCCGCGGGGCTCGACCGCCTCGGCTCGCTCGCCCTGATGGCCGGCGCCCTCCGAGGGCTGGAGATGATCACGCCCGAGGTCGTCGAGGGCGTCGCCCGCGAATGCGCCCGGGCCCGGTCCGCGGCCTGACCCGGCCGCGGCCGGGGTGGTCGGGCGTCCGACCGATCGTGCTAGGATCGGGCGCGTGGCCCGGCGCCCGAAACGTCCCTCGCATCCGATCCGTGACCGATCCATGGCTGAATCCTCCGTCCCGCTGCGCAGCCCGCTCAAGGCGGCGTTCCTGGCCTGGCTGTTCCCGGGCCTCGGGCACTTCTACCAGGGGCGGACCGGCAAGGCGATCCTGTACGCGTCCTGCATCCTCACCCTCTACTTCGCTGGGGTTCGCGATGGGCGAGGGGAAGATCGTCTACTGGCGCTGGGTCAACCCGCTGAACAACCCGGAGAAGTTCTGCCTGCACTACCTCGGCCAGTTCTTCGTCGGCCTGCCCGCGCTGCCGGCCCTGATCCAGGGGACGCTCCGGTACTACGACCTGTCGCCGATCCTCTGGGGGTTCATGGCCGAGCCCCGCAGAACGTGCATCAACGGCCTCCACCCCCGGCTCGGCAAGCTCGTCGAGATCGGCATCGATCTACACGACGGTCGCCGGCCTGCTGAACGTCCTGGCCATCTACGACGCCTACGAAGGCCCGGCCTACGCCGACCTCGACAAGGAGGACGAGGCCGAGGCCGCGCCGTCCGCGGCCCCGGCGGGCCGTCAACAACCTGGAGGGACAGGTCGCGTGATCGTCGGCATGCTCCACATCTACTGGTTCGTCCTGCCCCTGGTCGTGGCGATCAGCCTCGTCTACGCCGCCTCCCGGCACGAGTCGTGGCGCGCGGATCTGGACCCACGCCTTCCGCCTCTGCACCTGGATCCTGGGCATCCTGGTCATCACGACGGCTCGTCCTCCTGCGATCAACACCCAGGTCTAGCGTCCGGGTCCCATCGAGCCTCCCAGCGACGCGCGCAGGCCATACCCATATCATCGTGGGCGGCCGCTGCCGCGCTCTGCGATTCCGGCGTCGAAGCTCGTCACGGACCCTGGCCGGTCCTCGGGAGGGTGCACCGGCCGGCCATTGTTTAACATTCGCTTCGTTTCGGGAAACGCCCCTCGACCCTCCCCCGTCCGGGCGAGGCCAGCCCGCCGGGCCGATTCGCTTCGTTTCGGGAAAGCGCCCGTGCATCCATCCGGCCGCGACGGTGACAATCGGGTAGGCGCAATTTGGCTTCGTTTCGGGAAACGCACCCCTGCGGGCACATCGCGGCCGGGTTGACTGCGGCTTAGACCCATCCGGATCAAGAGTTGTGTTTCCCAGATCGGGTCGGTCCGCGTTGAGTCAGGCGTCGCTCATCGGACCCAAGATTTGGCAGAAAGTGTCAATCTCAAGACGCGGATTGACTCGTCCTACTTGATCCGTCCCGTCGGAGCGACCATGATGAGTATTGTCGACGATCCTCGACGATCGTCGAGGATCGTCGACAATACTCCACGAGAGCGGCGGCGATGAACGAAGCCCTGAGGGCCATGATCGAGTCCGGTGCCGTGACGCTGGAGGACCTCGTCGAGGCCATCAACGGCCACGAGGGGCGTGCGACGGCGGCGCGGGACGTCATCGTCGCGGCCCGGTGCGAGCTCTGCGGACGTGGCTTCCCTCAGCAACCGCAAGACAATCGATTGGCCTCGGATCATGGCCACCGGGTCGCCTGCTACCGCATCCCATGCCGTCGCGAGCTGAAGCGGCTCCAGAACGCGGAAAGCCGGGAGAGACGCCGGAAGCGTTCGGCGGCGGGATGACCCCGTCCGGTGCGCGAATCGCGCCGTCCCCCATCGACATCGGAAGCCGGCGCGTTCGCGCACCCTACAGGATTCGGCTCCGCCGCTCGACGAGGATCGTATCCCTCCAGACGCCGTCCCTCCGGCCGATCCGCTCCCGGCGGCCGACCACGCGGAAGCCAGCCGCCGCGACCAGGGCGAGGCTGGCCGCGTTCTCGGGGAAGATCGACCCCTGGAGGGTCCAGATCCCCTCCTGTTCCGATGCCTCGACCAGGGCGCGGAGCAGGGCCGTGCCGACGCCCTGGCCGCGGGCCGCGGCGGCAACGTACAGGCTGACCTCGGCGACCCCGTCGTAGACCGGGCGGGTCGAGACGGGGCTGAGGCCGCCCAGCCGACGACGCGATCCCTCGCGGGCCACCAGCCGACCGGCCCGCAGTCGGGCGGCGTCCCAGGCCTCCCAGCCCGGACAGTCGGTCTCGAACGTGGCGTGGCCCGTCGCGATCCCCTCCAGGTAGATCGCCCGGACGGCCTCCCAGTCGGCGGGCGTCATGGCCTCGATCGCGATTTGCATGGGTCGGTACTTCGGGTTGATGGGTCCCTGCATGGAGGATGGGCCAGGACGGATACGGGACATTCCGAAGGGCCCCAGCGGCCATCAGGCATGATGATGCCAACCGGCTCGCTCGACGAGGCCAGTTGCCTCGACTTCCAGCGGTAAGGAAATCCTGGGCTGCCGGACACCCCACCTCCAGCATCACCGGCAGCGAGGAGGCCGATCTTTACCCTGCGATATGGCCGGTGGCGATATTCAAAGAGAGGACTCTTTGGTTCATGAATCCAATCAATATTGCAATCAAACACGAATTTTGGCTTTTGGTGGGATGATACCCAACTTTGGTCATGGCGATGCAATGTTCCGGATCGCTCGCCGAATACGACCCTAGAGGCGTCGCAAGGCAGCCGCACGTCCGCTGATTACTTAAATGCAGATATCACCGCAATGATAAAGAAACTACCAAATTTTATCATATTTGCCATCCTATCGCTCGTCGCGGTGGTCTTAGCCCTGCTACCCTTCGGGTCCAGGCCAGGCGTTACGAGGGAACATTTCAAGCTCCTGAAACCGGGCATGACGCAGGCGGATGCAGAACGTCTGCTCCACGGACCTCCGCGGAACGATCTCAGGTACACCGCGATCATCTGGGTCCCGCAAGCAGCCGGTAGGCCAATCTCGGCGTGGATCGAGCCCGTTTCTCCGGCCGTCGATCTTTTCTCGCGGGAGGATCTTCCCAAGGGCGGTCGCCAAGGTCTAAGGGTCACGCCGGCCGTGGATTTTTTCCCGCAGGTGACGCCGAAGGACGGTCATCAAGGCGTGTGGGTTACGAGGACCGGGCTGATCGCCGTTTACTTCGGCCGAGATGATAGATTACAGGACAAATATATTTCCATGATAGATGAGCTTGCCCCGCCGACCGTAGCCGACTGGCTAGCATCAAGGCCGATGATGATCCGCCGATCTCTCGGCCTCTGAATGCATCGATCATCATTGCCACGCCGAAGCAGGAAGTTGAATTGATCAAGCAGCGATACGCGGAAGCGAAGGAGCGGGCGAACCATGAGGGGTAACGACCGGGTGGGGACCGAATTCGAGGAAGGCTCCGGCAACGTCTTCGCCGATCTGGGGCTCGAGGACGCCGACGAGCTATTTGCACGAGCAAAAATTGGATTTTACGTCTATAAATTGCTGAAAGACAGGAAGCTCAAGCAGCGGGAAATCGCGTCCCTGCTCGGGATCAAGCAGCCGGAAGTCTCCCACCTGATGAACGGGCACTTCAGCCGCTTCACCACCGACAAGCTGCTCGATTTCCTCAAGCGGCTGGATCGCAAGGTGACCATCCGCATCAGCCCGCGCGAGCCGGGGGAGCCGTATCAAGAGGTCGGCTTTACGTGAGAGGGACCGGGTGTCTCACGTCCCCCATTGGCGAACGCGGGTGGCCCTGGTGGGAGCCATCAGTGCTCCGATGTTGAAGCACAGCACTGGTGGGAGCCACCAGTGCCACCCGCCGGGGGCCGCGGCGGCAACGCACAGGCTGACCTCGGCGACCCCGTCGTAGGCCGGGCGGGTCGAGACGGGGCTGAGCGCCGCCCAGCCGACGACGCGATCCCCCGCGCGGGCCACCAGCCGACCGGCCCGCAGTCGGGCGGCTTCCCAGGCCTCCCAGCCCGGACAGTCGGTCTCGAACGTGGCATGGCCCGTCGCGATCCCCTCCAGGTAGATCGCGCGGACGGCCTCCCAGTCGGCGGGCGTCATCGGCTCGATCGCGATTTGCATGGCTCGTCACTTCGGGTTGATGGGCCCCGCATGGCGGATGGGACATGGCGGATGCGCGAAAACCTGGAAGCACCCTGGGACCATTAGGCAACTGATGCCATTGGCCCGCGTGACGGGACGAGTTGCCTCGAATATCAGCGGTCAAGAAAACCCGGGTTTGCTTTACCGTAAAGTGGCACGCTGAAGCTGGGAAACCGGCCCGCCGACTGCCTCTGATGACCAGGTGCGGCAAGGAAAACAAGCGACCGTTTTCTTTACGATAGGCTCTTTGTTGCGTCGCTATTTCCGGTTTTCCTCGTCGGCAGCTCTTTCGGAGCGGCCAGTGCCACCGTGTGATTCACGCCGGGCGAACCACGTTGCCAGTAAGGCACCGAAACACGCCGCTAGTAGGCTATGCAAGAGGTTGCAGATCTGCACCAGCGAATGGGACACAAGGGAAACACCCCCTTTGCTGTTTGGGATTGTCGTCACCGGTTCCCCTTCCACTATCGGGTTAAACCCCAGCACTGACGAAGAGAACTCCACTAGCCACATCGCCGTAATCGGCATGGGGACGGGTATCGTGTCTTCGGTCGAATGCTTCGACCCAACCTCCAACGCGAGGAAGGAGACGATTAACCAAGTCCAACCGAAGAGTGAGAAGCCTATCCATGATGCTCGACGATTCAGGAGAGAGCCGAGGGTTGCGGCAAGGAGGGTGAGCACGACGACGGTGAAGAAGGCGGATGTGCGGAGTGGAAGCCATGGAATGCGGTAAATCGCGATGGCAAACGCGAGAAGTGCGATGGTGGCCATCATGCCGGATAGTGAAAATTTTAATATTTTCATAATCTGTAAATGCAACAATAAGAATTGGGCTGGGGGGGATTCGTTCGCCTATCCCATGTTACCTCTAAAGGCGGTCGCTGTCGCCGACGAAATTTCGATACGCTTGCCTTCGAATAACGGTAAAGAAAACGTCCGTTTTCTTTTCCGGCATTGCGACCCAGAGTAGCGGGCGGCTTCCCAGTTTTCCCACGTCAAGAAGCCCGGTAAGACTATCAACGGGAAGAACATGAGCGGTGCGGCGGGTTTCTTTCCTCGGTTATCCAATTCTGCTGTCGTCTCGCTCCGTCGGCTATGCACGAGCCCTTTCAAGGAAGAGCATGGCGATCGGTCAACCTTGGGATTTTGGAGGCCGGAGGTAACGGTAGAGCAGGGCGATCGCCGCCGCCTGCGCCAGCACGAGGGGGAGGAACTGCACCCCCCTCCAGCTCGCGGGGAGGCGCCGAGCGCCCCCGGGACGAGGAGCGAGATGAGGTTCGAGGCGAGACGGGCCTCGGTGTTCGGATCGCCGCGCCAAATGGGCAGGGCGAACCACCGGATCGGGTCGAGGATCGGGCCGGGCGAGCGCGCCCGGCGCCCTGGAAGAGCAGCATCAGGACGCCGCCGGCCAGCGCCAGGAGGACCGCCGCCGACGATCACCGCGCGGCGGCCGCCCCAGCAGGGCGGCCACCGGCAGCATCGCGAACGGGAGCAGCGGGACGAGCAGCCGGGGGCCGGTGACCAGCCCCCGGTCCACTCGGGATAGCTCAGGTTGACCAGGAAGACCGCGGCGACCGCCGCGGCCGAGACCGTCGCCATGCCCCACCATCGCCTCGCGACGAGCACCGCCCAGCCCGGGATCGCCAGCGCCACGATCGGCGCGTAGAACAGCAGGCCGCGATGCCCCCCCCAGAGCAAGGCCCGCGCCCGCGACCAGTCCGGGTGCCGCAGGCCGAGCGGGTTCTTCGACGAGTGGACGTCGCGGAAGATCGCCGTCGCGTGGTGGAAGTAGCCCATGTCCCAGGGCGACCCGAAGGCGAGCTGGTTGTACCCCAGCAGCACCAGCGTCGGCACGGCCGCCCCGACCGCGAACTCGCCGATCGCCGAGGCCGCCGTCGCCCCCCGATGACCTGCGCGAGCAGGTACAGCCCGAGGATCGCCGAGACCGGCCCGACCTGGAGCTCGATGACCGCCGCGTACGCCGCCAGGAACCCCGCCGCGACCATCCGGGCCGTCGCCCGGCCGCGGCGTCGGTCCGCCAGAGCAGGGCGAACGACGCGAGCAGGGCGAACGCCGACGCCTGGTGGCCGTAGCTCATCGTCGCGTAGGCGTAGGCCGGGGTCGCCAGGCCATACGCCAGCCCGACCAGCGCCGCGCGCCTCGGCCCGCAGCCGAGGTCGGCGCCAGGCCGACCAGGACCACCCCGGTGCAGGCCGTCAGCAGGCCCGAGGTCCCCAGCGTCACCCAGTAATCGGCCGGCCAGTAGGCGAACCCGGGCAGGCCGAGGGGGTGGTCGGGGAGCCGCAGCACGGCCTTCGCCACCGCGTAGGGCCCGGCCGCCAGGAGCGAGAAGCCGGGCAGCTTGTCGGTGTAGTAGTGGCCCCGGAAGTACGCCTTGTCGCCCGTCTGGTCTTCGAGGCCGTCGATGCGGATCGTGCCCCGATCGACGAGCGCGTAGGTCAGCATCAGCCGGCTCGCGACTGTTCCAGTCGCGCGCCTGCCAGAAGAAGGCGTAGCTCCCCAGCAGGATGGCGAAGACCCAGGGCCCGGGGCGTCGGAGCACTCGCACGGGCCTCGCTCCTGCGTCACGCATCGGGGGCCGGTCCGTCCGCCCGGGATCGTCCCCGCCAGGGGGACGGCCACCAGCACCGGCAGGGCCGCCACCGCCAGCTTCAGGGCCAGGGCCGGGTCGACGCTCGGCTCGGGGACCCCGGCCAGCCAGAACAGCGCGATCAGGGCGGTCGCCAGCAGCCCGTAGCGCAGTGCGCCGAGGGCGCGGGCGTCGTGCCGGTGCTCCCAGGCTAGCAGGAGGATCGCCCCGACGGCCACCATGTGGACCTCGAAGGCCCAGGGAGGCCCCGGGGCGAACGGGCCCAGGACCAGGGGGACGATCGAGGCGAACGCCACCGCAGTCCAGCCCGCGATCGCGGCCCGGCTCGCGAGCCGGGCGATGCGGGGAGAAGGCGCGAACCCCGCCGCGCGGAAGCCGACGGCCGCGAGGCCCGCGACCACGATCGCGACGGCCGCGGGGTTGCCGATCGCCCTCGGGAGCTTGCGGAGCAGGTGCACCTCGGTGGAGGGCGCCCCTTCGCGAACGAGCCGGGCGGGATCCGTGCGCAAGCGGGGCGTTGGCGACCAGCACCCCGAACCCGAAGCCGACCAGCCACATTCCGAGTGGGGAGTGGGGAGTGGGGAGTGGGGAGAAAAGACGAGTCTTGCTCCCCCCTCCCCACTCCCCACTCCCCACCGCCAGAAGCCCGACAGTCCCCACGCCGCCACCGCCCAGAGGCTCGGCTCGATCCCCAGGAGGAAGCGGCTGCCGAAGTTGATCGGGTGCAGGGCCATCGCCCCGGCCAGCACCCAGGCGATGACGTTCGCATGGAGCCGGAACGTCCGATCCCGCCACGGGCTTTCCCCCCTCCGCGCGAAGCCGCCGAGGACGATCGGGACCAGCACGAGGTGCACGGCCACCGTCCAGCTCCCGAACCGGACGAGCTGGAGCAGGGCGGCGACCAGCTGGCGGACCATCAGGCCGGGGACTCGGTCCGGCCCGTCTGGAGGATCTCCGGGAGCATCGGCCGGTAGAGCGCGACCCCGAGCGCGACGGCCGCCGCGATCGCCGCCAGCGCCGCGGCGGCCCGCTTCCGGTCCAGCGCGGCCGGCACCCGGGCGGAGGGCTTCCACGGTCACGAACGCGCCGTGCGCAGCGATGACCGGGAAGCCCCAGAGGTGCGCGTAGCCGGTCGCGACCGCCGCCGCGACGTAGCCGATCAGGAACCGCACCCTCCCCGATTCGAGGAAGTCCAGGAGCCACCGGGACGTGACGAGCGCCCCAGGACAGGATCGAGTATCCCCGCCCCTCCGAGGCGTAGTGGCGGATCGGGTCGACCACGACGAGGGCGAACGCCGACAGGATCGCCGCCTCGTGGCCGACCCAGCGACGCACGGCGCGATAGAAGACGATCGGCACGAGCACCCCGGCCACCAGCGCGGGCACCCGGAACGCCCGGAGCTCGTCGAGCGGCAGGGCCCGGATCGCGTAATGGGCTAGCAGCCCGTAGAGCGGGTGATTCTGCGCGGTCCGCCACTCGGTCATGATCGCCGCGGGCCCCTGGCGGGCGACGTCCAGCTGGCCGACCTCGTCGCTGCTGCGCGTCCTCCCCCATCCCGTGCAGGTCGACCGCCAGGGCGAACGCGATCAGCATCGCGAGCTGGGCCGGCTCCCGGCGGCAGGACGGGGGCGGGCCGCGCGGACGGCGGGCGAAGGCGGGATCATGGCGGGCCCGCCCCGTCGGGGACGTCCCGACGACCGAGGACGCGGTCGAAGGCCGACACCGCCGCGCCCGAGGCGACCAGCGCGAGCATGCCGGCCACGATCGGCAGATGATAGCGGTCCCAGGCCAGCGGGATGAAGGCCGGTCACCGTCGCCATCGCGAGCACGGCCTGGATCAGCACGGCCCACGCGGTCGGCGGCCGGCCGTCCCGCAGCTGCGCCCGCCCCCTCGCGTACGCCCAGGCCAGCCCCAGCGCCACCCACGGGCCCCAGATCACGGCCCCCCAGTCCTGCCGCCAGTCGAACCGCCGCGTCGAGTCGGAAGCATGCGGGCCGAACGGGCCGAAGCGGCCGAAGCCCTGCACGGCGACCGCCTCCAGCTTCTCCAGGGGCGTGTAGAGGGCGTTGTGAGGGAAGGTCTTCCGCGCCAGGTCCGACACGTTCACGCGATGGCCCCAGTACATCTTGGTCCGTTCCCAAATGCCCTGGTCGGCGCATCGCGCGCAGGTGCGGCGGGAGCGGCCCCTCCGGGTCGCGCCGTCATGGTCGGGTTCGAGCGCGACGAAGAGGCCGAACGCCACGATCGCCGCCAGCGCGGCCCCCGCCGCGACCGCCAGCCTCCTCCCGATCGCGAATCGGCGGCAGGGCGAGCGCCAGCACGGCCCACGCCCCGAGCGTCATCACGACGAGCACCCCGTTGAGCTTGCCCAGCACCGCCAGGCCGGCGAGGCATCCCGTCGCGACCGCGCCGAGGAGGCCGCGCACCACCCCCCAGCGACCCGCGAGCACCTCTCGCCAGGCAGTACAGGCCGACCGCCAGCGCCGCCAGCGACCAGCGCCTCGCACGGCACGTCGGCGATCGCCCGCCTCGCGTGCAGCCGATAGAGCGGGTTGATCATCAGCAGCAGGGCCGCGACCGCCCCGGCCCGCCCGTCGCTGCGCGAGCGCCCCGAGCGCATAGATCGCGACGCAGCCCGACCGCCCCCAGGATGACCGAGGGCCACCTGCGCGGCCACCAGCGCCTCGTCCGACTCGCCCCGGACCCGGGTGTCGCGATACCAGGCTAGATGACGCCGCGGCCGGGGAACCGGTGCCCGCCGGCCATCAGGCCGAGGCCCGTCAGGTACTGGCCCAGCGGGGGGTGGTCGAAGGCGGGGTATTCGAGCCAGGCCGGGTCGTCGCCGCTCGCCCCGCGAGCCAGAGCGCGAGGAAGTACGACTTGGAGACGATCGCCGACTCGTCGACGAAATGCGGCTCGCCCCGCAGGTCGAACCCGAAGACCAGCAGCGCGACCAGGCCGATGAGCGATCGCCGCGACGGCGATGCCCGCCGCCGGCGGCTCGGCGACCGGAGCCGCCCCGGTCGTCGCGGGCCGATGGGACATCGGTCGGGGATCTCCCCGGGCCGTCGGCCCGGGCGCTCGCCGATCCCGAGAACCGGCGCCGCCGCGAGACGCCTTCGCGACCGCCGGCGGGTCGCCGGTTCGGTGATGGGCAAAGTTTGCGGAGTTCACGACTTCGGGCACGGAAATCATTGTAGAAATCGGCCCCGATTTTTTGCAACCGCCCGATCATCGGCTAAGTTTCAGCGACGATCCTCAAGTCCCGAGGTCGTCACCCGGACCCCGCACCCCTGCGGCGCGGCCCCGCGGCACCTCGCCGGTCGGGTCGCACCGGTCGCGACGAGGCGCGGCCCGAGTGCCGCCCGGACGACGTGGACGACGGGCGGGAGGGCTCCCCCTCGCTCGTCGCGTCGGGGATCTGTTGCCAGCATTTTGAGTTGACACCCGCGAGCGTCCCGATGCGAACCGTCCCCCGGAACCGCCAGCTCCCGGCCGTCCTCGGCACCTGTGGCCGAGGCCCCGGTCTTGGAGCTCCCGACCGGCCAGGCCGCGGCTCGGTCCCGGCTCGGCGCGATGCGATCGGCCCCGCCCGGTCGGGCAGGCGATCGGCGGCGGGACGGGCGTGCCGGGGGATGCGTCGAGGTGTCGGACGACGGGAGGTTCCAGCGATGACGACGATGCGATGGTTTCGGACCGGGGCCCCCCGCGAGGGACCCCGGCGCCAGGACGTCCGGGCCGACGGCCGTCGGGCCTCTTGCTGGTGGCCGCGGCCGTGCTGTCGCAGGCCGGCTGCCAGTCGGGTCCTCGGCGGGTGCGGCGCCGGCGTGCGGCGACGGCGGCTGCGGCGGCGGCCCTTGCTCGGGCCTGAGACAGCATGACGAACCTCCGCGAGCGGATCTTCCGGCCGCGGAACACCTACATCGGGCCCGCGGTGCCGGTCGAGCCGGGCCCTCCCCGGCGAGTACGGCACGCCGGCCCCCGGCGTGATCTCGCCGGCGCCGGCGGACCCGTCGCCGCCGCCCGGCACGACGCTCTCGCCGCGCCGGTCGACGTCGGCCGCCGCAGCTCGAGCCGATCCCGAGGCCTCGCCCGACCAGCCCGCCGGGCCGGGCGCCGAGGCGGCTCGTCCACGGCGGCGGAACTCGACCGGCAAGACCAACTACGAGGCCGGCCTGCCGCGCTATCGCGCGGCCCGGCCCGCGCAACGAGTCGGTCGCGCGGGCCAACATCCCGACCCCGAGCCGACCCCCCGGTCGGCGCGGGGGTCGCCCCGCCGCCCGCCGACCGCGGCGGCGGCTCTCAACCGCTCGACAACCTCCCGCCGCTCGACCTGCCCCGGACGACGAGCTGGACCGGACGGCCCCGCCCCCGACCGCCCCCGGCCGACGGCCCCCGAGGCCAGGCCCGCGCCGCGACCGCGACCGCCGCGAGGCCGGCCGAGGTCAGCGTCGCGCCGGGCATCCGCCGGTTCGCCGCGCTCGAGCCCAAGCTCGCCGGCGGCAGCCTGCCCACGACGACGGGCCTCGACTGGCTCGCCGAGAAGGGGTACAAGACGATCCTCGACCTCCGCGAGGCGGGCGAGGTCGCGCCCGCGTTCATCGCCGAGGTCGCGAAGCGGGGTTTGCGCTACGTGGCCTTGCCGATTTCGTCAAGACCGTGGATGCCGATCATGTCGCCCGTTTCAATCTCGAACTCTCCCTGGCCGACGCCCGTCCTCTTTACTTTTGCGATACCGATGGAACCCGGGCCGGGGTGCTCTGGTACATCCGCCGGCTGACCGTGGACAAGGTCGACCCGCAGGTCGCCGGCCGCGAGGCCGAGGAGCTCGGCCTGACGCGACAAGGCGTTCTGGCACGCCGCCGTCGACCTACCTCGAGAGCCTGAAGCCGCGCCCCCCGGCCGATCGCCGGACGGTCCGCAGCCCGCCGCCCGCGCCCCCGACCCGGCCCGAACGACCTCGCGCCCCGCGCCGACAGCCCGCAGGCCGACGCCCGACCGTCGCCCGCGGCCGCGTCGCCCCGGCGGCTGCCGCCGCGCCCCGCCGGCCCGCCCCCGGCCGACCCGACCGCCTGGCGGCCGGTCGCGGCGATGATCCTCACCGGGCCTGGGGGTCCCGCTGGCGTACTGGAGCCGGTCGGCGCTCCCGACGTTCCGCTCGCTGAAGCAGGGCCAGTCTGCCGGGACCGGCGGCGGCGACCGAGATCGCTTCCCGGCCGCGTCGGGTGAGTGAACGTCAGCCGCTCGCGCGTGCAGCGCCACCCGGGGCTTGCCGTCGAGCGCCCGGAGCGTCGTCGTCGCCCCGTACTTCCGGTCGCCCGACGATCGGCAGCCCGCGCGCCGCGAGCTGGACCCGGAGCTGATGGCTCCGCCCGGTCATCGGGCCGGAGCTCCAGCGTGGTCGTCCCGCCGCGCCGCTCCGAGCACCCGGAACGCGAGCCGCGCCTCGCGGCCCCCGGCGTCCCGGCCGGGACGACCTCGACGACGTTCCGCCGCTCGTCCTTCCGGAGCGTGTCGGCCCACTCGCCCGCGTCCTCCGGGCACGGCCCCCTCGACGACGGCCCAGTAGACCTTCTCGACCGTCCCCGTCGCGGAACTGCTCCGAGAGCCGGCCGGCGGCCTTGCTCGTCCGGGCCAGCAGGACCACGCCCGAGGTCGGCCGGTCGAGCCGGTGGACCAGCCCGACGAAGACGTTGCCCGGCTTGTGCGTATCGTCGCCTTGAGGTAGGCCCGCGCCGCGTCGAGCAGCGTCGGCTCGCCGGTCGCGTCCCCCTGGGTCAGCAGGCCCGGCGGGCTTGTTCACGGCCAGGCAGTGGTTGTCTTCGTAGAGGATGTCGAGCATCGGTCGGATCGCGATTCGAGGTCGCGGCGGTCAGCCGCCGCGTCGGTCACGCGCTTGACGACCAGCGTGGCATACGCCCCCTTGGGCAGCTCGAAGGCGAGCCGGAGCTTCTTGCCGGCCGGGGTGGAGCTCGTCGTCGCCGGCGCTCGTGGCGCAGGTCCTCGGCGAAGAAGAGGGCGGGGCGGGTGCCCTTCGAGAAGAAGACGTCCTTGAGGTGCTTGACCCGGAGGTCCTCCCAGGCCAGGCCGAACGGCGCCGAGGACCTCGCGCGGCCGCCTCGCCGAGCGGGCCCTCGCGGGCAGCGGGGTCCGCGAGGCGGGCAGGGGGATGCGGCAGCGCGGCCAGGGCCGCGGCCTGGTCGGGGTCGAGGCCGCGGTGGATCGGCAGCGTGGCGACCTTGAAGTCGATCGCGACGCGCTGGTCGGGCCGGGTCGGTCCGCTCGATCAGCGCGGCCGAGCAGCAGGTTCCAGAGGTGGCTCTGGAAGGCCGAGAAGTAGAGCGACCGCAGCTCGCGGCGGACCCGGGCGAAGGCGCCCCGGAAGTCGGTCGGGTGGTCGACCAGGTAGGTCACCAGGCTCCGCGCGTGCGAGCGGTCGAGCCGCGCCTTGGCCTCGGGCCAGCGGCCCCAGCACTCGCGGAGGATCGCCTTCTCGGCCTTCGTGCCCGGCCGGTCGGACGGGTTCGGCTCGGCGATCGCCAGCCGGAAGGCCCGCTCGTGGTCGCCGGCCAGCCAGGCCTGCGCGATGAACCCGCCGCCGAAGCCGACCGAGCCGAACCGCTGGTCGTCGAAGTAGTTGGGCAGGCCGTCGCGGGGCAGCTCGCCGACCGCCCGCGACCGGCCCGCGCCAGCGCGCTCGGCCGAGAGGTCGCGGAGGACGACGGCGAACCGGTTGCCGCGGAAGTGGGCCGGGCCGTACGGGTGCGCGAGCCGGCCGAGCGGCTCCAGGTCGAAGCTCGACTCGCGGAGCGGCCGGTCGGGCCCGTCGAGGATCGTCAGGTACTGGACCGTGACGGCGTGCCGGTCCTTCAGGCCGCCGTAGCTGACCCGCCGCCCCGCCAGGTTCCAGCGCCGGCAGATGGCCTCGACCGCCTCGAGCGTCCCCATCCCGCGCTTGGTCAGCCGGTAGAAGGCGAACCGGCCCCGGTCGCCCCCCGCGACGAGGGGCAGTTCCTCGACCTGGAAGTCCTCGGGCTGTCGCTTGAGCTTCATCGTCCCGGCGGCCGGCGCGGCGGACGCCGGGCGCGCGACCGGCGCGTCGCCGCGGCTCGCCCCGGGCCGACGCCCCGCGGCCTCCATGCTACCATCGCGGGCCGTCGCGGCGAGACGCGGCGGCGTCGTCGGCACGCTCGGCGACGCGACGCTCACGAGCCGTCACGAGCCGTTGACCGCGTTCGTGATCCGGTCGACGTCGTTCTGCCAGAGGCCCGACGTCGAGTTGCCCACCGCGGTGACCGCGCCGATGACCACGACCAGGATCAGGGCCAGCAGCACGGCGTATTCCGCGGCGGTCGGCCGCCTCCTCGTGATCGGAGGAACCGGCGGATGCGGGTGACGATCCATGGGTACGGACCTTACGCACGGTCGGCGCGATCAGGTCGGCGAGCACCGGCGTGGTCGGGCGCGAGGCCGGGCCGCGGGCCGCGGGCTGCACCTCCGGTCGCCCGGGTGAGAGCCTGAACGGCGATCGATCCACCCGCGCAGACTCTAGGTCCCGATCCGGGCGTGCGTCAAACGGCCGGTGACGCGAATCCGACGCCGGTCGGCTAGACTGGCCGGAACGCGACCACGCAGAGGAGACGCCGGACCGATGGAGCCGCACTTCCCGACCGCCGCCGGGCGACCCGCCCGGCTCGCCTTCCCGCCGCTGCCGATCGTCACGCCCGACCCGCCCCGCGCGCTCGCGAGCGCGAGAAGTACGGGGGCCTGTTCTACCTGGGCGCTGGCCGGCCTGGTGGTCGCTCGTGGCCCTGGTCGGCTGGTTCGCCTGGGGGGCCTGGTCGCTCCGCGACGTCTGGGCGAACATCTACGTCCTCCACGACGCGCAGCCGCCCCGAGGCCGAGCGGGTCCAGGCGGCCTACGCCCTGAGCCGCGACCCGCGGGTCAACCAGCGGCAGCTACTGGGACATCGGCCTCCGCAAGCCGCTGCCGCCGCCTGGCCCGCTACGTCCTGGCCGAGGCGCTGACGGCCGAGGCCGCCTCGGCCGACCCGCGCGGCTACGCCCTGACCGTGGCGCGGAGCCAGGGCTGGCCCGACTGGCTCCGGCTGCTCCTGACCCGCCCGCTGGCCTACGCCGCCGCGCAGGGGTCGCCGTTCCCCCGCGAGCCGCTCGACGAGCTGCGCACGGAACCCCGACCCGGCCGATCGGCCTCTGGGCCGACTTCGCCGCTGGCGGCCGCGACGCGACCCGGCGATCCGCGACGCCGCGGCCGACCTGGACGCAGGCCGCGCGGCGCGACGGCCCGGACCGCGAGCTGGCCCGCCTGCTCCTGGACGCGCTCGCGGCGCCGACGGCCGCCGACGCGGTCGCGGCGCGCTCGACCAGGCCACCGCTCTGGCTCCGGACCCACCACCCCGAGGCCGGCCCGGCTCTGGGACGGCTGGGAGGTCGAGGGCGGCCGGCTCGTGCCCGACGCCGGGACCGGCCCCGGAATTGCACTGAAGCCCGTCGGAGCCGTCCGGGACGCCGTCCCGATCCCTCCCGTCCACTCCGTCGATCTCGGAAGGAGCGGCACCGATGAGTCTCACGTCTGCGTCGCAGGACGTGCGTCGGCCTGGCGGCCGCGCTGCTGGTCGCGGTCGCCGGCGCCGGTCCGGGCCCAGGAACCGAGGACGAAGGCCCGAGCGCCGACCGGCACGGCGAAGGCGGCGACGCCCGCCGAGCGGGCCTCCGGCGTCATCGTCAAGGTCGAGCCGATCGCGAAGGAGGCGGCCTCGATCGGCCGGCAAGACGAGCCGAGTCGAGCGGGCCTCGCGACCCACCGGCTGACGATCAACACCGCCGCCGTCTGGCGCGACTGGGCCCGCGACCAGGCCGCGACCAGGACCCCGGCGTCGCGCCAAGAAGGACGCCGAGCGAGGGGGCCAACTCGGTCGCGACCAAGGGCGAGCCGCCGACGCGAGACACCGCTCGTCGTCGTCGACGTCGGCCCCGACACCCGGGTCGAGACCCGGTTCCGCGCCTCGACGACGAGACGAGCAAGGGCGCGAAGACCCCCGCCGAGGCCCGCGAGGCGACCGGACCCGGCCGAGAAGGGCAAGGGCCGGCGAAGGGACGCTCCGAGCCAGGCCAGGCCCGCGCTTCGCACGCCGACGACCTGAAGCCCGGCCTGTTCGTCGAGGTCGACTTCCGCCACGTCGACGGCCAGAACCGTCGCCTCGACCGTCGCCGTGATCCGGCCCGTCGGCGGCCCCGACGACGCCCGGCCGAATGAGCCGGATCGGCCAGGACGAAGTGACACGGCCGAGGACAGTCGGCGTCGAGCCGATCCTCGAGCTCATCGCCATCGCGTCATCGAGCCTCGTCGTCCCGTGCGAGCAGGTGCCAGGCGGACCCAGTTCAGCGCGTGCTTGGCCGACCGGCCCTGGATGACGTCGCGGGGCTGCTCGGGGCCGATGTCGAGCCGGCGGGTCTGGACGCCCTCGGCGGTCGGCCAGGCCGAGGTAGACCAGGCCGACGGGCTTCTCGGGCGTCCCGCCGGTCGGGCCCGGCGACGCCGGTGACGCTCAGGCCGAGGTCGGCCCGGAGCCGGTCGCGGACGCCGACGGCCATCGCCTCGGCCACCTCGGGGCTGACGGCCCCGTGCGCCTCGATCAGGGCGGGGGGACGCCCAGCAGGTCGACCTTCGCCTCGTTGGCGTAGCTGACGACCCCGCCGGGGTAGTACGGGCTGACGCCCGGCGATCGCCGTGATCATCTGGGCGATCAGGCCGCCGGTGCACGACTCGGCGGTCGCCAGCGTCGGCCCGGTCCGGGCGAGCTGCGCGACGACGGCCTCGGCGACGTCGTCGGCCCCCTCGCCGACGATCAGGTCGCCGAACCGCTCGCGGATCAGGGCGAGGGTCGGCTCCGATCGCGCGCCGGGCCTCGTCCTCGGTCGGCCCCCTCGGCCGGTGACCCGGAAGCTGATCGTGGCCTCGTGCGCGGTGATGCCGACCTCGGGGTTGCGGCCGCGCGCGGTCAGGTCGAGCGCCGTCGGCCTCGATGTCCGACTCCCCCTTGCCGAACAGGTTGATCTTGCGGTGGACGATCACCCGGCCGGCCCGCCCAGCGCGCCGGAGCCGGGGGACGACCTGCTCGTCGAACATGATCCGCATCTCGGAGGGGACGCCCGGCAGGCAGGCGACGATCGCCCCGCCGACGCGCATCCAGATGCCCGGGCGCGGTGCCGACGCGGTTCGGCAGCGGCTCGGCCCCCTGCGGGGAAGAGCGCCTGGACGCGGTTCCGCTCGGCCATCGCGCCGGTTCCGGCGGGCGAACATCGCGGCGATCGCCTCGAGCGAGGCGGGGTCCTCGACCAGCGGCACGCCCGCCGACCTCGGCCAGGGCCTCGCGGGTCAGGTCGTCCTGGGTCGGCCCGAGCCCGCCGCTCATCACGACGAGGTCGGCCCGCCCGATCGCGACCCGGAACGCGGCGACGTTCTCGTCCAGGTCGTCGCCGAGCGTCGTGTGGAACCGGACCGGGACGCCCAGCGCCGGCCAGCCCCCGGCTGAGCCACTGGCTGTTGGTGTCGAGCGACTGCCCGCTGACCAGCTCGCTGCCGATCGGCGATGATCTCGGCTTTCATCGACGGACCGCCCCGCGGATTCGCCGCCTCGACCGATCGCATCGAACCGGCCGCCGAGCGTCCGCCGTATCGCCCGGGATCGATCGCTCGGGCGTGCCATGCCGGCCGCGGGTCGACTCGGCTATGATTGGTGAGACGCGGTCGTCCGCGCGCTGCGCGGTACGACCGGCGGGGGTTCGACTCCCCCGGTCCCCTGGCTCGACCCGTCGGGAGGCTTATCGATCATGGTGAGTCCGCGGCCGTCCTGGAACGTCCGACCCTGGTCCTGAACCGGAACTGGCAGCCGGTCCACGTCGCCACCGTGGCCCGCTCGCTGACGATGCTCTGGAACGAGTCGGCGCACGTCGTCGACCCCGACGACTTCCGGCTCTACACCTGGGCCGACTGGGCGCGGCTCGCCCCCCGCGAGGGCGAGCCGTTCATCCGGACCGTCAGGTTCCGGCTCCGCGTGCCCGAGGTCCTGACCCTGACCCGCCACGACCGCCCGCGCCAGAACGCCGTGACGTTCAGCCGCCGGAACGTCTTCAAGCGCGACCACACGACCTGCCAGTACTGCGGCGCCCGGCCCGGCAGCGAGGAGCTGACGATCGACCACATCGTCCCCCGCTCGCAGGGCGGCCTGACGACCTGGGAGAACTGCGTCCTGGCCTGCGTCGCGTGCAACGCCCGCAAGGCCAACCGCACCCCCGAGCAGGCCGGCATGAAGCTCCGCCGGCCCCCGTCCGGCCCGCCTGGAAGCCCCTCTACGACGCCTCCGCCGTCCGGATCGCGAGCTGGTCGCGGTTCCTCAGCGAGGCGTACTGGAACGTCGACGCTCGAAGATTGAGTACGCGAGACGGTGCGGTTCACGCACCCTCCGAGAACGCGTTCGGCGCCGCGCTGGCGACCGGGGTCCGGATGAAGCCGGAGTCGGCGGGGCGTCGTAGTCGATCGCGGCCAGGTCGGGGGTCTCGACCCGGCGGTGGCCGCGGACGCCGGCTCTCCAGGGCCGCGTCGAGGATGCCGCCGGTCAGCAGGGTCCGCTCGACGGGGTACGGCGGGCGGCCGGTCCGGAAGAAGTCCTCGATCCGCAGGACCAGCGGGTTGAAGAAGCTCGCGCCCGGCGGGGCGGGGAGGTACATCAGGGTCGAGACGACCGGCTCGGCGGTCGCCGGTCGAGCCGGGCGGCGATCGTCGTGTCGTCGACGTGGCCGTTGAGGATCAGCGACGGTGCCGCGGAAGCCGTCGGCGTACTCGACCAGGAAGGCGACCGGCGACGGCGGAGCTGGGTCGGTCGCGGCCGGCGGGGCGGCAGAAGTCGCGGGTGTTCTGGCGGATGTCGCCGGGGTTGAGCGTGTGGCTCCGGCTCAGGGCGGCGTCGAGCAGCTCGGCCGCGACCAGACGCCGCGGTCGCCGGCCTCCCAGACGGCGTCGCCTTCCAGGCAGGTCACGGCCGACGACCCCCTGCGGCTTGCCCCTTGCGGTCGCGGCGCTCGGCCATGCACTGGAGGGTCTCGAGCGCGTGGAAGCCGAAGATCTCGATGTCGCCGCGCGAGGCGACGACGGCCTCGTTCCACGTCCGGCCCGAGCGGCACCTCCAGCGCCGGCAGCCGCCAGGTCACCGGCAGGCTCGACCGGCCATCAGCGGGACGCTCGAGCGCCCGCGCCGGTCGACCATCGCGCGGGCCTCGGCGCGGCTGTACGACAGGTGCTTGTCGATGAAGACCGGCACGCGACCGGCCCGACGCCCGGAAGACGTCGAGGACCTCGCGGAAGAACCGCCCGCGCGGGTAGAGCTTCTGGAGCTTCTCGTTGTACGGGTAGTCGCCGTGCTCGGCGATCAGCAGGACGGCGTCGACGGCGAGCTTGCCGGTGCCGAGCGTCAGGGCGTCGGCGATCGTCGGGCTGAGCCGGACGCCGTGCCGTCGCGGCCTTGGCGCGGCCGAGGTCGGTCGCGTCGGGCGACTGCTCGATGAACAGGCTGGCGATCTCGAAGTCGGGCCGGTGCAGGCCGTGGCCGTCGTGGACGACGAAGCCGTCGAGGAACCGGCCGACGATGTGGTAGGCGTGCGAGAGGTAGTAGTAGGTCGTCGCGAGCGCGGCCAGCCTCGGCCGCCTCCCTCCGAGTTGCGGGCCGGGCCGGTCGTCGGCGGCCGCCAGGCCCGCCAGGCCGACCGTCGCCCCGGCCGCGCCGAGGAACGCGCGCCGCGAGGGGGTCGGATCCGAGGGTCGATCTCCGGGGTCGAGGGTCCCGGCCACGTAGCCTATCGAGGTCCGGGGCTTCCGGCGTCACCCGCCGTTGTCTCTGCGCGGGGGTTGGCCGTATCTCTGGAGTGCCCGCGTGCAATTCGTCAACCCGGCCGCGGCCGAGGATGGGAGCGATGTCTGCTGACGATCTACGTCCCCAACTGGCCCTGGCTGCTGTCGTCTCGGCCGGCGTGGGGGCCTCGGTCGGGCGGCCTCTTCCTGGGCCGCTTTGGCGAGGCGGTGACCGAGCGGGGCTGCGTACCGACGTCGTGAGCCTGGGTCGTTCGCGTCGCGGGTCGGGGTCTTCTACGGCCTGGCCCTCGGCCGATCGCCGTCGTCACCTGGAGACCTCGTCGGGGTCGACGACTCAGGTCTCCCCGGAGGTCGGCGTCCCCGGCGGCCCTCTACGACGACCATCGACGCTAGCCCCAGCCGCTCGCGATGGTGCCGGCTCGAGGGCCGACTCGACCGGCTTACGCCCGCGACGCGCTCGAAGGAGTGCGGCCCACCGTCGGCCGAGGTCAGACGAGGCCGAGACCTCGACGCTCGCTCGGATCGAGGACTGAGATCATCGGCCTTCGACCCGGCCCGCGAGCGGGAGAAGATCATCCACGCCGAGGTGATCCGTCGGCTTCGCCGAGGTCGTGCGGCCGGTTTCGGCTCCGGCTCATCCTCCGTCTCGATTCGGCCTGCTCCGGCGCTCGTACGTCGTCCTGATCGCGGCCGTCCGAACACCCTGCCGCTCTACCTGCTCTGGGATGAGGAGAACGTGCGCCTCCAGGCCGTGTCTCGTGGCGATCTTCGCCGCCTTCGTCTCGCTCCTGATCTTGCCTCCTCCGCCGCGATGAGTTCGCGGCGAGTTCAGCGTCTCCCCAGGTCTACGCTGCTCAGATGCTGATCCCCCGGGGCCCCGCCCGCGACGACCCGACCTCGCCGGCCCGCTCAACGGAGGACGACGCGACGGCCCTCGCCGCTCGACGACCCGGCCGACGACCGCCGAGGCCGCCGCCTCGGCGCGGAGCTCCTCGACCAGCCGGTCGACGTGGTCGGGGTCGATCGGCGATCAGCAGGCCGCCGGAGGTCTGGGCGTCGAAGGCGAACTCGACGCGAGCGGGTCGGCCGCCGGCTCGACGCCGGAGCCGGCCGTCGACGAACGCGCGGTTCGTCTTGCTCGCCCGGGTGAAGTAGCGGGGGACGGCCAGGGGCTCGGCCCCCTCGATCATCGGCAGGGCGGCGACGTCGATCTCGACGGTCGTGCCCGAGCCCCTCGGCCATCTCGCGAGGCGTGGCCGGCGAGGCCGAAGCCGGTCACGTCGGTCAGGCGCGTGGCGCCGCCCGGCGGCCCGGAGGGCGTCGCGGCCGACGGCGTTGAGCTGGATCATCCCGGCGACGGCGCCGGCCGAGGACGTCGGGCGGGCACTCCTCCTTCTTGTCCGCCGTGGTGACGAACCCGGTGCCGAGCGGCTTGGTCAGGACCAGGACGTCGCCCGGCCGGGCCCCGGCGTTGGTCAGGATCTCGGCCGGGTCGACCAGGCCGGTGACGCTCAGGCCGAACTTGATCTCGGCGTCGCGGACCGAGTGTGCCGCCGACGGTCACCGCGCCGGCCAGCGCCACGCGGTCGGCCGCGCCCCGGAGGATCTCGGCCAGGATCGCCAGCGGCAGCTCGTCGTCGGGGAAGCCGACGATGTTCATCGCCGTGATCGGCCGGCCGTTCATCGCGTAGACGTCCGACAGCGCGTTGGCCGCGGCGATCTGGCCGAAGGTGAACGGGTCGTCGACCAGCGGCGGGAAGAAGTCGAGCGTCTGCACCAGCGCCAGGCCGTCGGCGAGCGCGGTAGACGCCCGCGTCGTCGGCCGTCTCGGTGCCGACCAGGAGGTTCGGGTCGTCGCCGCGACCCGGCAAGTCGCGCAGGATCTGCGCGATCCCCGAGCGGGGCGATCTTGCCGGCTCACCCGGCGCAGTTGGCGTAGTCGGTCAGTCGCTTCGTCGCGTCCGGACATCCGGCTCGCTCCAGGGGTCCTGGTGACCGGCGGGCGCCACGCTCACTCGCCCAGCGCCTCGCCGATCGCCTCGGATCATCTGCTCCTCGTCGGGGAACCGGCCCGTCTCGAGCTTCGAGTAGAGCAGCTTGCCGCCGACGGTCAGCTCGAAGCAGCCCCCCTTCGAGGGGATCATCACGAACCGGCGAGATCGCCCGCTTGAAGCGCGGCAGGAGCTTGGCCGTCAGACTGACGGCCTGCGGCTCGTAGTTTCACAGGGCGCAGTATTCGAGCGTCACTTCCATGGCAAGTCCTCTTGCTCGAGCGGACCTCGATCGCCCCGCGTCATCCTGCAATGATCCGAACCCTCCGGTCAAGCACGGCGGCGGGACGGGCCGCTCAACCCCGGACGGCGGGGACCGGGCTATGGGGGTGCGATGGCTCGGTCCCCGTCGCCAGCGACGGGCGGCCCGGGGGCGTCGGGGGCGAGACGGTCGGGCGCGCCTCGGCCGAGGGCGTGCTGCCAGTCGCGGCTCATCAGCTCGGCCCAGCGGTTCAGCTCGGGGACGGTCTGGAAGACCAGCTTCATGCAGTCACGGTGATCGGCATCGCCAGGACCAGGCCGACCAGGCCCCAGAGGAAGCCCCAGAACAGGCAGGCGATCAGGACCGTCGTCCCGTTCAGGTCGAGCGACCGGCCCATGACGTAGGGCGTGACCACGTACCCCTCGACGCCGACCACCGCCAGGTAGACCGCGGCCACGATCAGGGCGTCGCCGATCGATCCCGACTGGCCGAGCGCGATCAGGGTCGGCAGGGCCCCGCCGAGGACCTGGCCGACGTAGGGGACGAAGTTCGTCAGGGCCGCGAACAGCCCCAGGGCGAACGGGAACTTGACCTTGCAGCGCCCAGAGCGCCAGCGCGATGACCAGCGCCGAGGCCCAGGTTGATCAGCGTCCGGGCCACCAGGTAGGCGCGGATCTGCCGGGTCAGGCTCGTCGAGGGTCCGCGCCGGCGGCCGCGGCGTCGCCGGGCGTCGGGGCGAAGAAGCGGATCACCTTGGGCGTCAGCATCTCGCTCTCGGCCAGCAGGAACAGCACCAGGATCAGGACGATCAGCCCCTGCGCCACCCAGATCGTCAGGTCGGCCAGGCCGTAGCTCAGGTTGTCGATGAGCAGGTCGCGGTTGGCGTCGCCGAGCTGGTCGATCGTCCCCGGCTCGGGGAGGATCGACGCGGAGGTAGGGCTGGTCGCGGACCATGTCGGTGATCCGGCCGCTGACCTGGCCCGAGAGCCGCTCGATGTCGGCCGGGCAGGGTGTTGGCCGCCTGCACGAGGCTCTCGGCCGTCAGGCTGGCGACGTAGAGGCCGAGCACGACCGTCAGCAGGAACAGGACCACCGCCGCGCCCGTCGGCCCGAGCGGCAGGAGCCGCGCGCAGGAAGGTCGTCAGCGGCGAGAGCAGGCAGGCCAGCAGCAGCGCCAGGGCGATCGGGATCAGGATCGCCTTCAGCAGGTAGAGCGCGGCGATCACCGCCGAGGACGGCCAGGACGACCAGGGCGGTGCCGGCATGACTTCGCGACCTCGATCCACGCCGTCCTCCTCGACCGTGCCCGACCGCCGTCCCCGCCGATCGCTCCGATCGTATCATCACCCGGCGTCCGGGCGGTTGGCAAGGGCGCCTCGCGGCCGTCGGCCGTCGCCTCGTCGATCCGCTCGGGGCTGGCGAACCGGCGGAGCAGGCCCTTGAAGGTCGCCTCGGCCGCCGCGGGGACGTCGCGGCGTCCGGCGCCGTCGCCCGGCGCCGGCGACGACCCCGTACCAGCCGAGCCGGACCGGCCAGCCGCTGCGCCTCGGCCGAGCGGTTGAACCGCTCCTGGACCCGCAGCGCCCAGACGACCCCCCAGTGGTCGCGGAACCAGAGCCAGGTCGCCTCCAGGCCGGCTCGCGCCGCGGCCCGCGCGCCGCGACCGCCAGTCGGCCGTCCAGACGGCCGCCGCCAGGGTCCAGGGGACGGCCGACCAGAGCGTCGCCCGCCGCGCCGGCCGGCCAGTCGGTCCGCGTCAGGCCGAGGTACTCGAGCGCGAACCCGAGCGCCAGCCAGGCCGCCGCCGGCCCGTACCGGGTCGGCAGGTAGTTCGTCACCCCGGCGACGACGAGCAGGCCGTAGAAGATCGTCCAGGGGGCATCGAGCCGCAGCCGCGCCAGGCCCGTGGCGTTGCGCGCCAGGCCCGGCGCCTTCGAGCCAGGGGATCAGGAAGACCAGGACGAGCAGGCGCCATCAGGATCGCCCAGGCCCCGCCGCCGGGCGTCCGGGCGTTCAGGACCGAGATCAGCGCCGCCAGGGTCGCCAGGGCCGACAGGTAGGTCAGGTGCCCCGCCGACCGGCCGGCCCGCCGCCGAGCGGCTCGAGCCAGGCCGACGCCTGCGCGACCAGGCCCAGCGCCGACCGCCAGCCGCCGCCCAGACGACCGCCGGGCGCAGCGCCGTCCCGCGCGCGCCCCGCCAGGCCCGCGACCAGCGGCCAGGACGTCGTCGCCAGCGCCAGCGACGACCAGCCGCGGCGCGCTCGGGCGACGGCCAGCGAGCAGCGGCGCCCGCCGCCGAGGACGAGCACGATCGCCGGCCCCGACCGCGACCGCGAGCCGCGTCGCGATCGTCCATCGACCGAGCCGTCCGCGATCGCGCTCACCGCTGCGAGCGCCCCGCGCGACGATCGACGACGGGTCGCGGGCGATCTTCTCGGCGAAGACGCGGAAGCGCGGCGAGGATCGGCTTGAAGCCGGCGAAGGCGTCGGTCGCCGTGATCGCCATCCGGTTCATGTTGTCGTACAGCTCGGCGCTGGAGTGACGAGCTTCTGGAGGCTGCCGTCGGGGTTGAGCTTGCCCCTGGCCGTCGCTGAGGGTCTGCGGTCAGCAGGCTGAGGTCGGAGGTGATCCGGTTCAGCCGGCGGATGGTCTGGCCGAAGTCGGTCTGTCGGGATCGGCGTTGGTCGGCGCGCCGAGGTCCTTGAACAGCGGGCCGGCGTCGGCCAGGCCGGCGTCGAGCCGGGCCGAGGCGGTCGGCGAACCGGTCGATGCCCGTCTTCAGGGCGTCCTGGGTCTGCGGGTCGAGCGTCGTCGTTGAGCTTCTGCGACGACCTCGCGGAGGTTGGCGACGGCCGGCTGGAAGTCGTCCTCGTTGGCGCGCGATGAACCGGTCGATCCCGTCGGCCGCGGCCGAGACCTTCTTGCCGGTGGCGTTCCAGGTGGTCGAGGAACTCGTCGATGCTTGTCGGCGTTCTTGGTCAGCTCGGCGATGCCCGTTGGCGGCCTGCGTCGATCGACGTCGAGCGTGCCGCCGACCTTCTCGAACGCCTGGGTCGCGGCGGCCAGGGCCTTCGACGGGTCGGGCGGCGACGGCGCCCTCGATGATCGGCGCCTGGCCGGCGGCGTCGGCCGGTCGCGAGCAGGCCCGGGCCGGTGCCCGGGAGCATGTCGATCGTCACGTCGCCGATCAGCGACCGCGATGAGCCGCGGGACCGAGCCGGCCTTGATCTTGTACTTGCGCTCGAGCGAGAGCGTCACGAGCACGCCGTCGGGCTGGTTCGGCCGGTCGTCGAAGTCGATCGCCGTGACCTCGCCGATCCGGATGCCGCTCTTGCGGACCGGGATCCCCTCGGCCGACGCCGGGGGCCTCGTCGTAGTGGACCGTGACGTAGACGTGGTCGCGGAACAGCGAGGGCGACTCGCCGAACCAGACGATCAGCATCGTCAGGACCAGGCCCGCCACGATGACGAACATGCCGATCCGGAACTGCATGACCCGTTCGTTCATGACCACCCTCGTTCGCGTGCGCCGATCGGCGGGCCCGACGGTCGACCCGTCGGCGATCTCGGGCCGCAGCGGGCCGGTCGTCGACCGGATCGCGATCGCGGCCGACGCGCCGTCAGCTCCGCGCTGCTGCGCCATCTCCCGGAGCCGCTCGCCGGCCTCGCCGCGGACGAACTGGCGGACGCGCGGGTCGGGGTGGTCCTCCAGGCCCTCGGGCGGGCCGTCGTAGAGGATCTGCGGCTCGCCGGGGCCGAGCCGGGCCAGCGGGTAGAGCATGACCACGCGGTCGGCGACCTTGGCGACGGTCTTCATGTCGTGGGTCACGACCACGCCGGTCGTCTTCTTGGTGCGCTGGGTCTGGAGGATCAGCTCGTTGATCACGTCGCTCATGATCGGGTCGAGCCCGGTGGTCGGCTCGTCGTAGAGCATCACCTCGGGGTTCGAGCGCCAGGGCCCGGGCCAGGCCGACGCGCTTCCGCTGGCCGCCGGAGAGCTCGGCCGGCTTCTTCTGCTCCAGGCCCGGCGGGCAGGCCGACCTCCTGGAGCCGCTCGGCGACGACCTGCTCGAGCGTCGTCCGCGTCGTAGAGGTTGTGCTCGCGGGGGCCGAACGCGACGTTGTCGAAGATCGTCAGGCTGTCGAACAGCGCGGCCATCTGGAACAGGAAGCCGAACCGGAGCCGGGTCTGGCTCAGCTCGTGCTCGTCGAGCGTGGCGAGGTCGCGGCCGTCGAACTTGACGACCCCGCGCGTCGGCCGCAGCAGGCGCGATCATCAGCTTGAGCAGCACGGTCTTGCCGCAGCCGCTCTCGCCGATGACGCAGACGCGTCTCGCCCCGGCGGATCGGCAGCGTCGATGTCGCGGAGGACCGCCTGCTGGCGGAACCGCATCGACAGGTCGATCAGCTCGATGATCGGGCCGCGCCGGCGCCGGGCGTCGGCGTCGCGGCCGGCGCTCATAGCAGGCCCGCCGATTGGGGCCAGATGGCCGTGTAGACGCCGTTCCAGACGATCCCGATCATGAAGTCGAGGAACAGGATGGCGATGAACGAGTAGACGAACGCCTCGGTCGCCGCCCGGCCCACCCCCTCGGCCCCGGCCTTGCGAGTGGAACCCGCGGTGGCAACTGATCAGCGCAATCGCCGCGCCGAAGAAGAAGCTCTTGAAGACCCCGGCGAACAGGTCGAGCGCCGCCGACGTACTCGCGCGAGTGCTGCCAGTAGGCGAACGAGTCGACCATCAGCAGCTGCGTGCTGACGACCGCGCCGCCGATGACCCCCATGAAGTCGGCCATCAGGGTCAGCAGCGGGATCAGCAGGAAGCAGGCGAGGAACCGGGGGACGACCAGGTAATGGATCGGGTTGGTCCCGAGGGCCGAGAGGGCGTCGATCTGCTCGGTGACGCGCATCGTGCCCAGCTCGGCCGACATCGACGAGCCGACCCGGCCGGCGAGCATCGTCGCCGCCAGCACCGGCCCCAGCTCCTTGACCAGCGAGATGTTGATGACCGAGCCGAGCCGCGTCGCCAGCCCCATCATCGCGAACTGGCTGTGCGCCTGGACGGCCAGGACCATGCCGATGAACGTCCCGGTGATCGCGACGACCGGGACGCTCGAGACGCCGATCGCGTAGAAGTTCGGCACCAGGACCGACCACCGCGGCCGGCGGCGGAACATCCACGAGAACGTCAGGCACGGCGAAGATGCGCCGACGTCGCCGATCTCGGCGACGATGCTCGAAGACCTGCTCGCCCAGCCGGTGGACGGGCGTCGGCGCCGGCGCGGCGTGGGACGGCGAGACCGGGGCGGTGAGCGACGGCCATCCGGAGGACGCTCCTTCCCGACGATCTCCGGCTGGCGACGGGGTTCACGACGCCTGAACCGTGGAGACGGTGGGAGCGTCGAAGCGAGGCCGCGAAACTCCCTTCCCTGGGCGTTTCCGCCATTCTCGACATTCGCCCGGAAATTGACAAGGCCGACTGGTCGGGCGGGCCGCAGCTCGCAGCAACTCGCGTGCCAGAGGCAACTCGGATGCCAGTCCGTCGCACGGCGACGACCCGCGGCCGCCGGGGATGCCGGCCCCGGGGCGCTCGGTCGCGATCGGCCTGCTGCGTCGGCGTCGGTCAGGCCCGCTCGGCGATCGCGTGCTCGGAGCTCTCGGGGACCTCGGGCGACTTGTAGTCGAACCAGCGTCTCGTCGAACTCGATCCGCCGCTTCTGCTGCATGGCGAGGTTGCTGGTCAGGGCGATGACGGCGTCGGCCAGGGCGACCTCGCCGCGGCAGCGGGGCTGGTGGTCCTTGTCCTCGTGGTAGTTCGAGGCGTCGCCGTGGCGGATGCAGTAGGCGAAGTGCTCGAGCTCCTCGCGGTAGCCGCGCGAGGGGTCGGCGGTCGCCAGGCCGCCCAGCGACGGTCGCGGCCGACGGGCCGGCCGTGCTCGGGCTGGCCTCGATCACCGGCTTGCTCGCCGCGCCCTTCTCGACCGTGATGCTCGTCAGCCGCGAGGTCGGCGGCGTTGCCCGCCTCCTTGTAGAGCAGGATCTCCTTCTCCCCCTCGACGATCATCGTCCCGCGCGAGCCCATCACGCATCTCGCCGTAGTTCTCGAACGCGTTGGTGTTGATCGACGAGTAGGTGACGACGACGTGGTCCCCCTTGTCCGTGCTCGCCCGGCTCGTAGTCCTTGCCGGGGAACTCGAAGGTGACGAAGACGTGGTCGTCGACCTCGCGGCCGTCGGTGTAGAAGAAGGTGCCGCCGATGCCGGTGACGGCCAGCGGGTGCTTCTTGCCCAGGAAGATCGAGCAGGCGTCGAGCTGGTGGCTCCCCAGCTCGGCCATCAGGCCGGCGCCGGTGCGGTTGTAGAGCCGCCAGCGGACCAGCTCGTCGAGGCTCTTGTAGCCGTACTTGGCGAAGTCGACGTTCTTGTCGTCCTCGGGGATGGCGGGCTTCCAGCCGTCGAGGTAGACGATGTTCCCCTTCTCGTCGCGTGACGTAGATCGGGCTCGCCGGTCTTGGGGTCGTAGACCGGCTTGCCGTTCTTGTCCGTGGCGATCTGGGGCCGGGCGTTGTTGCGGTGCCAGAGGGCGCGGATGTGGCGGATGTCGCCGAGGTGGTCGTTCTGGACCAGGTAGTTGGCGTTGTCGTAGAGGACCGAGTAGTGCCGCTGGTGGCCGATCGCCAGGAGCTTGTTCGTCTCGCGGGCGACCCGGCACATCTCCTTGCACTCGCTGACCGAGTGCGCCATCAGCTTCTCGCAGAAGACGTGCTTGCCCGCCTTCATCGCCTCGATGGCGATCGGGGCGTGCAGCCAGAGCGGCAGGGCGATGACGACCATCTCGACGTCGGGGTCGGCGAGCATCTCCTTGTGCGTCGGCGTACTTCTTCAGCTTCTTGGCGTCGGCCGGGCCGTACTGCTTGTGGTTCGAGAACTCCTTGACGGCCCGCTCCTGCTGCGACGGGCGGATGTCGCAGAAGCCGATGAAGTCGAGGTAGTCGCGGTTGTGGTCGCGGATCATCGCCTGGCAGCCCTCGTTGCCGGTGCCGATGATCGCGGCGCGGACGGGGGGCTTGTCCATCTTCTCGTAGCCGAAGTAGAACGCGCCCAGCGCGGGGGCGGCGGCGGCGGCCTTGAGCATGTCGCGGCGGGTCATGCCGAGCGCCCGGTTCGCGTTCTCGCGGCCCAGGGCGCGCTGTTCGGGGGTCAGGTTCGTCATCGCGGCTCACTCCCTTTCGGATGGACCTGGGCTGGAAAGCGGGATCGGGTTGGACGTCGGACCGGCGGCGGGCCGGCCGGTGCCGGGGCTGGGCCGGTGCTCGGGCCGGTGGTCGCCGGCGCCGGGCGCGTCGGGTGTCGGCGCGTCGCTCGCGGCGGCGGCCGAACATCCAGCCGAAGAGCAGCGCGTCGAGGCCGACCCAGAGGCCGGTCGGGATGAACGACCAGCGCCAGGCAGGCGAGCATCTCGATCAGGTTCTTGTTGACGATGCAGTAATGCCCCTCGGCCATCGGGTTGGCCGGCAGGCCGGGCCAGGGGGGCATGCTCAGGTAGATCTGCGCCGAGGAAGACCGCGCCGGCCAGGGCGGCCAGCGGGGTGAACAGGCCGAGCATCAGGCAGACGCCCATCGCGATCAGGCCGTACGTCGTCGAGCAGGTTGATCCAGTCGAGCGTCGGTCCAGGGCGGCGACGTACGGCCCGGCGGCCTCGCGCTGCTCGGGCGTGGCGAGCTTGGTCACGGCCTCGCGGAGGGCGTCGCCGTGCGCGTCGAGGTCGGCGATCAGCGTCCTTGCGGTCGGCGTCGAGGTCCTTCCGCCTCGCGGCGGCCCGCTCGCGCTCGAACGACAGGCGCCTGGGGTTGCGCTCGATCGCCTGGACCTCGGCGCAGCTCGTGGAAGTACTTGGTCCGCTTCTCGCGCGTTCTCCCGGTCGCTGAACCAGACGTCGGCGTACGTCCTCGCTCTGCCGCAGCTCCGCGTGCGGCCTTGTCGCGCTGGTCCTTGTCGAACCCGTAATGGTCGGCGAGCCGCTCGACGTCGGCCGCCCAGGCGGCCTTGAGCCGGTCCGGGTCGAGCATGGCCAGGCTGTTGACGTCGGGCACGAGCCCGCGGAAGTACGGGGCGAGCGGCCCGGTCGCGTTGCGCAGGTAGGCCTCGGCCGTGAACGGCTTGCCCCCCTTGCGGGTCGACTCGACCTTCTCGAGCCCCTCGTAGAGGAAGTGCCAGCCGATCGCGATCCGCAGCAGGACCAGGAACAGGGCCCCGAAGAAGCCGGGGTAGTAGCGTCGCGAGGCAGCCAGGGGAGTGCTCCTTTGCTCGGTCAGGGCGTCGGGAGACGCACCGCCGATCCGCGGGCCGTCGAGCAGCGTCACGAGCCGGCGGTTACGAATCCGGGTTCACGCGTCCATCGGCCAGAAATCGTCGTCGCCCAGGCCCAGGGTCGACGACCCGGGGCGAGCCGTCGGCCGGCCCCTCCTCGACGAAGACCGCGCCGACCCCGGGGTGCTCGGCCACGTACGCGGCGGCGGCCTCGGGGCCGAGCAGGTAGAAGGCGGTCGAGAGCGCGTCGGCCTCGGCGGCGGTCGGGGGCGAGCACGGTCACGCTCGCCGGCCCGTCGGCCGGGCTCGCCGGTCCGCGGGTCGAGGATGTGGCCGTAGACCCGGCCGCCCGCCTCGAACCGCTGGAACGCCGTCCCCGAGGTCCCCATCCCCCGGTTCCGCAGCCGCAGGACCCCCAGCGGCGACTCGGGGTCGAACGGGTTCCGCAGCGCGACCTCCCAGCGCCCGCCGAACCGGCCGGGGGGCGACCCGAGGGCGTAGAGGCTCGACCGCCCGCCGTGGACCAGGGCCGACGTCGGCCACCAGTGGTCCCGGATCACGTCCGACGGCCCGGTCGATCGCGTACCCCTTGCCGATGCTCCCCAGGTTGATCACGACCCCGGGCCGGTCGAAGGCGACCGTCCTGCCGCTCGGGGTCGAGCCGTCAGGTGGTGCTGGCCGGTCCGGGCCCGGGCGTCGGCCAGGGTCTCGGGGTCGGGGACGCGCTTCGGCCCCCGGAAGAAGCCCCAGGCGACCGACAGCGCCCCGGCCGTCACGTCGTAGGCCCCGCCGGTCGCCTCGGCCGATCGCGACGGCGCGGCTCGAGGAGCCCGAACAGCCCCGGCTCGACCTCGACCGGCCCGAGGTGGGCCGTGGCGTTGATCCGGCTGACCTCGGAGTCGTCGCGGTAGACGGTCAGCTGCTGCTCGAGGTCGTCGATCAGGTCGAGCGCCCGGCTCGGCCAGGTCGACGCGCGCCGGGCGTGCCGGCGGCCGAGCCGGACCTCGAAGTACGACCCCATCGCCGGCCGGCTCGCCCGGATCAGGTCGCCCGCGCCGCCGAAGCCGGTCGCGCCGCGTCGGCGTCGGCGGCGCGGCGGCGCCGCGACGGCCTCGCCGCCGCCCGGCGGAGGCGCAACAGGTCGCGGCGGCTGACGCGGGGACGCGGCGGTTTCACGGCACGCCTCGACGAACCGGGGGCAGAGGGGAGTCGCTCGCGTTGACCGGGCGTCGGCCACGGAGCGGAGACGGCCGACGGCCGTTCGGAGGGCGAGTGCATCACCCAGTATATCCGATCGATCTTACGCCGAAAAGGGGGTAATCGGTTCGCGACTGCGCGACGTCCGTCGGGCGGCACTGCGGCCTGTCCGCCGGCCCACGGCCGTGCGCTATGCTGGCAGGACAGGCGGAGTGTCGGTTGCGTGGGCGGGCGACACGCTCGGGAGGCGGAGGCCGGGATGGCGATGTTCGCGGCGGTTCGACGCCGGGGGTCCCGGACCTGGTCTTCGGGCTCGTCCTGGTCGACGGTCCTGGTCGGGGGCCGGACGGGGTTCCTGAACGACCCGGGGACGTTCTGGCACCTCCGGCTCGGCCGCGAGATCCTCCGGAGCGGCGACGTGCCCGCGCGCCGACATGCTGACCTACACCCGCGACGGCGTCCCCTGGGTCGACCAGTCGTGGGCCTTCGACGTCGGCGCTGGCGCTGCTGGTCGACCGCTGGGGCTGGACGGCGGCGGTCGCGGCGACGGCGCTGGGGCTGGCCTGGCTCTACGGCGCGCTGGCGCGCGGGCTGCTCCGCGACGGCCGGTCTCGCCGCTGGTCGCGGTGGTCGTCGACGGTGCTCGCGGCCGGCGTCGGGGCGATCCATTTCCTGATCCGGCCCCACCTGTTCACGCTGGCGTTCGTCCTCTGGACCCTGCGGGCCTGCCAGGCCCAGCACGAGCGGGGGGGCTGGGCGGTCGCGGCGGTCCCGCCGCTGATGGTCGTCTGGGCGAACGTCCACGGCGGGTTCCTGGCCGGCCCGTTGATCGTGCTGACGGCCGGCGCTCGGGCACGCGGTCTCGGGGCCGCTGGACGCGCCGCGGCGCGGCGAACCTGGCGCAGGTTCGCCGCCGCGTTCGTCCTGTGCGTGCCTGGCGCCGCTGGTCAACCCGTACGGGTTCGGGCTCTACCGGCACGTCGCCGACCTGCTCGTCTCCAGCGGCGTGACCGACCTGATCGACGAGTACCAGCCGATCCCGTTCGGCAAGGCCGAACGCCCGGGTGATCGAGTGGGTCGTGCTCGCCCTGGTCGCCCTGCCGAGCGTCTCGAGGGCCGGCGGATCGGGCCGGTACGACCTGGCGCACGCCCTGGTCTGGCTGCACCTGGCGCTGGGCTCGGTCCGGCACGCCCCGCTGTTCGCCCTGGCGGCCGCGCCGGGCCTGGCGAAGCTGCTCGACGGCCTGCCGCTGGCCGTCGCGCGAGCTCGGCCGGCGCCGGCCGCGGCTGGTCGGCCTGGCCGGCGGCGGTCGCGCTGGCGCTGGCCGCTGGCGGTCGCGCGCGGGCTCCGGTTCGGCGGGTTCGACCCGAAGACCTGGCCGCTCGTCGGCCGTCGCCGGCCCTCGACCGCCAGCCGGTCGGCGCCCGGCTCTTCCACGAGCAGGACTGGGGCGGGATGATCGAGGCCGAGTGCCGGCCCCCCCGGCCGCGCCTTCCTCGACGACCGCTTCGAGCTGTTCGGCAAGCGAGGCGATCCTCGACTACCTCGACGCCCTCCAGGGGGGGCCGGCCTGGGACGACCTCCGCGACCGCGAGCGGATCGACCTGGTCTGGGTCCGCCCCGACCGCGGCCTGGCCCGCCGCCTCGCCGACGACCCGGCCTGGCAGGTCGTCCACCGCGACGACGTCTCGGTCCTCTTCCGCCGCGAGCCGCCACAGGCCCCCGACCGAAAACACCTCCCGGTTGCGCGTCTGTCGCAAGCGGATCGCCCCTGAACCTTCCGGTTGCGATGTGCGGCGGCACGGATGCACGCCTCCCCACACCCGTCCGCTGTGCGTGCAGGAAGGATTCCTCTACAATGAATCGGCGGGAGCGGCCGATGACCTCGGAGAGGGCGCCGACATCGGGTCTTGCAGGGAGCGATCATGTCGTTGACCATCACCATCGACCGGACCGACGCGGGGCTGTTCCGGGCTGAGGTCTCCGACCGGGAGCGGACCGTCATCGAGCGCCGACCTCCGCGAACTGGCCGAGGAATCAAGCAGAGGATCGACCTGATCACCGTCGCCCCAGATGGCTTGCTGGCCTTCCAGGTCAAAGAGGCTCGGCAGGAGGACGAGGCCGTCGCCAGGGCCGCCGTGGAATCAACCGCCCTCCGCCGCGAGGAGTTGGACAAGCTGATCGAGAGGTATCCGGTCCCGTCCGACTGGGGCGAAGAGCCGGGATGGACGGATGACCTTTGAGTATGGCCAGATCATCCTCGCACCGGTGGCCGACGGACGCGGCAAGGGGCGTGAGTAGCAATGGTACAGAAAACCGGCGTAAGGGCCGTGGGAATGCCCGACGGGTCAGCCAGATGGGTCCGTAGAATCTGGAAGGTGGCTTACGACGACGGTAGAATCCCAAGAGTGCAGAAATGTCTCTTGGCTCACTAATGGGGGGTGCTCGATGAAGCGGCCTCTACTCCTTCTGGTCGGTCTACTGCTGTTGGTGTCGGCCCTATTGCTGTCGTTCCTGCGCGGCCCGGTGTCAGCCCAAGATAGGCCAGCTGACCAAAGGACAAAATGGGAATATAAGTCAATTGATGCAAATCATCAGGACTACCAAGCCACGCTGGATTCCCTCAACAAGGAGGGCGATGAAGGCTGGGAACTCTCCGGTGTTTACACAGAAGTCTACGAAGATAGTGGCAGGCAAGTGCATTCCCGGCACTCGATGATACTCAAACGTCCGAAGCGATGATTCACGTGAGGTCTTCCCGTGGGTGGCCCGGGTTGCTCGCCGACCCGGGCGGCGCAGCCGCGAGAGGTCGTCCCGAGCCTCACCCGCACCTCGCGTCGCTTCGCGACCCCGTTTGCAAGCAAACGGGGCCACCCGCGACGGCGTCTCGGTCCTGTTCCGTCGCAACGAGACGCCCGGCCCACTCCCGGTCGCGAGCCTGTCGCGGTCGCATCGACCTTGAACCCCTCCCGAATTTCCTCGGAATCCGGACCGAATAAGGATCGTCGATCCGACGTCTGGACCCCCGTGGGTGCCAGGTCGTCGGGGGCCATCCGAAAACCCGATCGAGCCCGTCCGTCGAGGTGGACCGCACCGTGCGGCCTGGGGGTCGCTCCGCGCATTCGGGGGAGGATGACATGGCAACGCCGAGGTCTCGGGGATGCGGCCGATGTCGCGTCGGATGTGGGGCCTGGTCGCGTGCGGGGTCCTCGTCGGGCCGGCCGCCTGGGCCGGCGCGGGGGCGTCGCGGACGGGGCCGGACCGGACCCTCGGGGACGTGATCGCCGAGGGGGGCGATCTCTTCGCGAGGCAATGGGTCACCAACGACCCGAGGAGCCACGGCGGCGACGGCCTGGGGCCGGTCTACAACGCGACCTCGTGCGTGGCCTGCCACGGCCAGGCGGGCCCCGGCGGCGCCGGCCGGCGAGCACGAACGTCGCCCTCCTGTCGGCGCCCGCGACGGCGGGCCGAGGCGACGCGACGCGGGTCCACCCCCTCTTCCGCGACGCGGCGAGCATCGTCCTGCACCGCTACGGGACCGACCCGGAGTATGCGGCGTGGAGGCTCCGGCTCTTCGGCGGCGACGATCACACCGACGCGCCTCGACCGCACACCCCCCGCTCTCGCTCCTCGACGCCGCCCGCATGGGGAGCGACGCCCGATCGATCCAGAGGCAGGTCCAGGAGCACATCGCCGGCGCGATCTCCTCCCAGAAGGGGCTGGCGGACCGGCGGCAGGGCATCCGCAATCTGAACGCTTCGTTGAACCTGTCGGAGCGCAATGCGCCCCCCCTGTTCGGCGCCGGGCTGATCGACGGGGTGCCGGAGAGCGTCCTCCGCGAAACGGTCGAGGCCCAGCCGGTCCACGCCCGGGGGCGGATTCATCGCCTGAAGGACGGGCAGGTCGGCCGGTTCGGATGGAAGGCGCAGACGCCCTCGTTGCGCGACTTCGTCTTCGCGGCGTGTGCCAACGAGCTCGGCCTGGAGATCCCCGACCGTCACCAGGCTGCGTCTCCCCTGGACGTGGAGCCGGGGCGGGCGAAGGGGCTGGACCTGTCGGCCGACGAGTGCAACGCGCTGGTCATCTACGTCTCCATGCTGCCCGTCCCGGCGGCCATCGAACCGTCCGGGCTGAAGGGCTCGGCCGCCCTCGGCCGGGGGCGGATGCTGTTCGCCAGCGTCGGCTGCGCGACGTGCCACACCCCGAGGCTCGGCGACGTGGACGGGATTTACAGCGACCTTCTGCTGCACGATATGGGACAGGGCCTGAGCGACTCGGGCAACTACTACGGGCAGGACGATCCCGAGTCCCCGGGCGCACCGAAGGGCCCGGAATGGCGCACCCCTCCGCTCTGGGCCTTCCGCGACACCGCCCCCTACCTGCACGACGGCCGGGCCCGCACCCTCCAGGAGGCCGTCGCGTTCCACGGCGGCCAGGGGGAGAAGTCGGCCCGCCAGTTCTTCGCGCTGTCGCCGCTGGAGCAGTTCCAGGTGCTCTCCTTCCTGAGGTCGCTGGTCGCACCCGGGCCCTCGAAGACGCCCGAGGACCGGCTCGCCCTCGCGGCGGCGCGGGACGTCGAGAGGCGGCAGCTCGATGAGGACCTCCGGCTCGGCGTGCAGATCGACGAGGCCTATCGGTCCGCCCAACAGGCCCGGCGCCAGGCCGAGGAGCGCGCCGAGCGCGCGACGCGCCGAGGCCGAAGCCCGCCTGGCCGCGACCCGGCTCCAGGCCGCCCAGGCGCTGGAGCGGATGGGCAAGACCCGGGGTGCCCTCGACTTCTACCGCGAGATCGTCCGAGTCCTGCCCGATTCGGCCGAGGGCCGGATGGCCTCCGGGCGGATCGCCGCGCTGGAGGGCCGGGACGCCGGTGTCCGGTGAGGAGGCGTGCTGCGGCCGTCGGCCCCGGCGTCTTGCCCACCGGGGCCGCCCGCCGCCCGGCCGGCGGCCGTCCCGAGGTTTCTCCCGGCGCGATCTCCCGACGGCGTACCGTAAAAATGTTTAAATTTTAAAAATTGCTTTTCGAACAAATGCCAGCTCAGCCATGCCGCCGCGAACGTCGTCACGATGCCGGCCATTAACCAGAATAGGTGCCGAAAACGACCGATTCCGACGTGGGCGGTCGGCCCCGACGAGATCCCCTCCAGGATGAGGATCGCGATCGAGTTGTAGACGTAGAGGCCGTAGCTGTATCGCCCCAGGGACCGCAAGGGGGCGAGATCGAAAAGGGTCGAGAGCGGAAACGCCCGGGAGACGACACGACGAGGGCGAGCATGGACGCGAAGAAGAGGTCGAGCAGGGCGTAGCCCACCGTCTGGACCGCGGGGTCGTGGAAGAAGAAGCCAGATCTCCCGACGATCAGGGCCAGTAATGCAACGCCGCTGATCAAGGCGACCTTCCTGGCATGGGGGGTGATCGCGTACCGCCCTCCCGGCCCCCGGATCGCAAGGGCGACCAGGCCGCCCATCGCCAGGGCATCCATGCGGCAGATCGTCAGGCAGTAGGCCGCCAGGCACGCCCCCTCCATGACGAGCCAGACGCGAGTCACCAGCGCAATCGCCACCACGGCCGCGCAGATTCGCATGGAAGTCTTGCGATCCGAGGAGAAGATCAGCGCGGGCCAGATCAGATAGAAATGCTCCTCGACGGCCAACGACCAGAAGTGGCTGAGCGGGAACCATCGTCCCCTCAACGCGACCAGGATGTTCGTGCCATAGGCCCAGAGCCAGACCCCGGCGTCCTCCACGCCGTCGAACCCCCGCGTCCAGGACACGATCCAGGGTAACCCTCCGAAGACCGCGATCAGGGTGCCGTAGTAGAGGGGGAATATCCGAAGGGCTCGTCGTGCGTAGAAGTTCCGGAAGCGGTGCGGAGACTCCTTCGCATCGAAGAGGATTCCCGTGATCAGGAACCCGGAGAGCACGAAGAACAAATCGACCCCGCACCAGCCCGCGGAGGTCATCCGGATGAGGAGCTTGGTGGCCAGACTCTTCCCCGAGACTCCTAGGGTGAAGTGATAGACGAGGACGAGGAGGATCGCCAACCCACGGACCCCATCAAGGGCCGGGATATGGCCCGAGAGATGAGGGACGATGGACCCTCGGGAACCGGTCCTATGGTCGATCCGATGCCGGGTCACGCCGTCCGTCGTCTGAGACACGGTCATATCGCCATCCTTGGTCGTGTCGTGTGATCGGGCTCGCGATAATATCATGAATGCATTGATGACGGCCAGGGAACCTCAAGGCTCTCGGCTGCGCGGGTGGTGGGTCGAGTCGGATGAGGAAACGGAAGCGGATCATGTTTTGAGATTATTTTACAACTGTAGTAGGCACGGCACACCCAGGGGTCGGAAAACGCCCGAACGAACCCAACTGCCGAAACGGCAGCCATTCCGATCGGGTGGATCGAAAACCGTCGGACCGCTACCGGATCGCGGGTCGGGTGAGCGAGGGACGACCCTTTCCGCCCGATCGATAACAGAGACAGTGGGATGCGAGCGTGCTACCGACGTCTCGACCCGCCCATGTCGGTCGCCGCGACGAGCGCCGAACGAACCCAACTGCCAGAATGGCGGTCGGGGAGGGGGGATGTTCCGGGGTCCGTTGCGCGGCGATCCTGGCACACGGGCTACCCGAACAAAGCCACTTCGACGTCGCCCGATCATCCCGGGTGGAATTCCCGGGCGCGGCGACGCCAGGACCGGATGATTGATCGAGAATGTCCGGTGACGGCAGAGGGTCGGGGGTCGGAACTCAGGCCGTCTCGCCCAGGACGACCTGGGGCGAGCGTCGGGGGGGCTTGGGCTTGAAGTCGGCCTTGTCGATCTGGTAGCGGCGGAGCTTCTCGCTGATGCTCCGCCGCGACAGGCCGCAGTGCTCCGCGCAGCGGTCGATCCGGCCGCGATGGCGCTCCAGGACGCGCTGGAGGTAGGCGCGCTCGATCCGCTCGGTCAGCTCGTCGGTGATCGCCTGGAGCGGGCGGTGGAGGTCGAAGTCGAGGCTGAACGGCTCCTCGCGGGTCGAGACGATCTGCGGCGGCAGGTTCTCGGGCTCGATGACCGGGCCGGGGGTGGTCACCACGACCTGCTCGATGACGTGCTCCAGCTCGCGGACGTTGCCCGGCCAGTCGTACCGGGCCAGCCGCGACATCGTCTCGCGCAGAAGGTCTTGGCCGGGAGCCGGCGCTCCTGGAGCTTCTTGAGGACGTGCTCGACCAGCAGCGGGATGTCGTCGAGCCGCTCGCGGAGCGGGGGCAGCTCGATCGAGACCACGTTCAGGCGGTAGTACAGGTCCTCGCGGAACCGGCCGGCGGCGACCGCCTCGGCCAGGTTCAGGTTGGTCGCGGCCAGGACGCGGCAGTCGGCCTGGATCACCCCCGAGCCGCCGACCCGCTCGAACGTGCCGTCCTGGAGCACGCGGAGCAGCTTGGCCTGCATCCCCAGCGGCAACTCGCCGATCTCGTCGAGCAGGAGCGTGCCCCCCATCGCCTGCTCGAACCGCCCCTTCTTCTGCCGGTCGGCGCCGGTGAAGGCGCCCCGCTCGTGGCCGAAGAACTCGCTCTCCAGCAGCGGCTCGGGCAAGGCCGCGCAGCTGACCGCGACCAGCGGCCCGCCCCGCGTCACGTCGCTGTAGTGGATCGCCTGCGCGACCAGCTCCTTGCCCGTGCCGGTCTCGCCCGTGATCAGGACCGTGCACGACGACGAGGCCACCCGCGCGACCCGCGCGAAGACCTCGCGCATCCGGGGGCTCTTGCCCATCATGTTGTGGTAGGCGTACCGCTGCTGGAGCCCCGGCGCGGAGCACGCGCGACCTCGTCGCGGAGCTTGCGGTCCTCCAGCGCCTGCTCGACCAGGATGCCGAGCCGGACCGAGTCGATCGGCTTTGACAGGTAGTCGTAGGCGCCCAGCTTCATCGCCGCGACGGCCGTGTCGACCGAGCCGTTGCCGGTCATCACGACCGCCGTGACCGGCAGGTCGCGCTGGCGGATCTCGCGGATCAGGTCGAGGCCGCCGATGCCGGGCAGGTTCAGGTCGATCAGGACGAGCGAGAAGTCGCGCTCGACCAGCCATTCCAGGGCGGTCGTCCCGTCGTGGGCCACCTTGATCCGCCGGTCCGGGGCCGGCCAGGAGCTGCGAGAGCTGCTGGCAGATCAGCTCGCTGTCGTCCACCACGAGGATGCGTCGATCCATGGCGCCCTCATCCAAGGTTGAGGTAGGTGGGAGGCCCGTCCTGCGTCGGCGGGAGTCCGCCGACGCCTGGGCCGACGCTCCCTCGCGGCATTGGGGACGATCCCAACAGCCAAGTAGCCTACGCCGATTCGGCCCGTTGTCAAGGTGAGGGCCCGGGCCTCACTACGTCACGTCTCGGGCCGGCGACGGGTGGCGATGCGTTCATCGGTCCGCGGGGCAGCGGCCAGATGATGGGAATGCGGAAGAGCTAGACGAGCGGCCCCGGCCTCCGGCTCGGGTCGGCCGCCGCGCCGAGCTTGCAAACGACGCGCCGATCGCTAAAATCAACGCTTGCCCCCGCCCCGACGCGACGACCGCGCCGGACGACTCGCCCGGCGCGGCGACGCCTCGGGGCGGAGGGTTCACCGAATCGCCATGTCCAGGGGCTGAGGGAGAGAGACGGATGGCCGAGATGATGACCACCGACGTCCGGGCGCTCCTGGACCGGACCCCGTTCGACCACTCGGCCGTGGCCGACCTCCGCGAGGTGCTCGGCCGCGACCCGTCGCGGTACCGGACGCTCCGCGACGCCGTCGCGGCGATGCGCGACCGCGAGAAGGGGGCGCCGAAGCCCGAGACCCACCTCCGGCTCGGCGTCGGCGAGGTGCTGCTCGGCCGCTACCAGTCGGGCCTCGACCACCTGGCCAAGGCCGGCGACGTCGGCCTGGCCCACTTCCACCGCGGCCTCGCCCTGGAGAACCTCCAGCGCTGGAACGAGGCGGCCGAGGCGTTCGCCGCCGCCGCCAAGGCGGGCTACGACGCCAAGCAGGCCGAGCTCCACCGCGCCGGCGCCCTGCGCCGCGCCGGGCAAGATCGACGAGGCCCAGAAGATCCTCGACGGCGCTCGAGAAGCTGGCCGGCGGCTCGGCCGAGTACCACTACCAGCGCGGCAGCCTGCTCGCCGCCGACGGCGAGCTCGCCGCCGCCGCCGCCGAGTTCGAGAAGGCCCTCGGCCTCGACCGCGACCACACCGGCGCCCTGTTCGAGCTGGCCTACATCAACGACCTCTACGGCAACGACGAGACCGCCGTCGACTACTACAAGCGCTGCACGCCGCGGCCGCCCGTCCCGCTGGCCGCGCTGATCAACCTCGGCGTCCTCTACGAGGACGAGATGCGGTTCCGCGAGGCCGAGACGTGCTACCGCCAGGTGCTCGCCGCCGACCCGAACCACCCCCGCGCCCGCCTCTTCTTCAAGGACTGCCGCGCCAGCAAGGACATGTACTACGACGAGGAGGCCGAGCGCGGCTTCACCGTCCTGAGGCAGCTCCTGGAGATCCCCGTCACCGACTTCGAGCTCTCGGTCCGCAGCCGCAACTGCCTGCGGAAGATGAACATCCGGACGCTCGGCGACCTCACCCGGACGACCGAGGCGGCGCTCCTGGCGAGCAAGAACTTCGGCGAGACGTCGCTCCAGGAAATCAAGGAGATGATGGCCTCGAAGGGCCTCCGCCTCGGCATGGCCCTGGAAGGGGGCGAGCGCGCCGGCGGCGACCTCCGCGCCGAGCCGATCGAGGAGCTCTCGCAGGAAGAGAAGGCGCTGCTGGCCAAGCCGATCAGCGACCTGAACCTCTCGGTCCGGGCCGCAAGTGCATGACCAAGCTCGGCATCCAGACCGTCGGCGAGCTGATCGTCCACACCGGCGACGAGCTGATGGAGTGCAAGAACTTCGGCGTCACCTCGCTCAACGAGGTCCGCGAGAAGCTCACCGAGCTGGACCTGAAGCTCAAGAACGAGTGAGCCCGGCCCTTGGCACGCCCCGTCCGGTTCGAGACCCTGGCCCGCGACCCCGCCTGCCGCGCGCGGCGGGGCCGGCTCGTCGACGCCCGCACGGGGCCGTCGAGACGCCGGCCTTCATGCCGGTCGGCACCCAGGCGACGGTCAAGGGCCTGACGCCCGACCAGCTCGCCGCGACCGGCACCGCGATGGTCCTGGCCAACACCTATCACCTGGCCCTCCGGCCGGGCGAGGAGGTGGTGGCGGCGCTCGGCGGCCTGCACTCGTTCATGGGCTGGGACGGGCCGATCCTGACCGACTCGGGCGGGTTCCAGGTCTTCAGCCTGGCCGGCGCGGTCGAAGCTCGACCGAGGCGGGCGTGGCGTTCCGCTCGCACCTCGACGGCCGCCTGCTCGACCTGACCCCCGAGCGCGCCGTCGCGATCCAGCAGGACGCTCGGGGCCGACGTGGCGATGTGCCTCGACCACTGCCCGGCCCTGCCCGCCGACGAAGGAGGCGATCGCCGACGCCGTCGGCCGGACGATCCGCTGGGCCGGGCGGTGCAAGGAGGCGCACACGACGGGCCGACCAGGCGCTCTTCGGGATCGTCCAGGGGGGGAGCCACGCCGACCTCCGCGCCGAGTGCGCCGAGGCGCTCGTCGCGCTCGACTTCGACGGCTACGCCGTCGGCGGCGTCAGCGTCGGCGAGGGCCGCGAGCAGGTCCGCGCGCGCTCTGGAGGTCACGACGCACCTGCTGCCCGAGGACCGGCCGCGCTACCTGATGGGGGTCGGCCGGCCGCAGGACATCCTCGACGCCGTCGCGACCGGGATCGACCTGTTCGACTGCGTCCTGCCGACCCGCAACGGCCGGAACGCGACCTGCCTGACCGACCGCGGGCCGGTCAAGCTCCGCAACGCCGCGCACCGGACCGACCCGCGGCCGATCGAGGAGGGTTGCGACTGCCTGGCCTGCCGGCGGTTCAGCCGGGCGTACCTGCGCCACCTGTTCCTGGCCGGGGAGATGCTCGGGCCGATCCTGGCGTCGATCCACAACGTCGCGTACCTCCACCGGCTGACCGGCCGGATTCGCGAGGCGATCCGCGGCGGGTCGGTTCGTCCAGTTCCGGGCGGAAGTGCTTGAAGCGCTGGGACCCTAACGGTTAGAGTGCATGGTTCGAGGGACGCGGCCCGCGGACGACGGAGCGGACGTCATCTCCGGCGCCGGCCCGCCATCGTCCCGCCCGACCCATCACGGACCCAGCGACATGCCCGGATCTGTTCGCCGCGCATCCCCCTCCTGTTCGCCCAGAACGCGCCGGCCGCCGGCGGCGGCCGGGCCGCGAGCCGCCCTGGACGTTCCTGCCCTACCTGCTGATCATCGGCCTCTGGGTCTACCTCCTCATGATCCGCCCGCAGCAGCAGCAGGAGAAGAAGCGGCGCGAGATGATCGACGCCCTGAAGAAGAACGACAAGGTGCTGACCTCGGCCGGGATCTACGGCACGGTGGTCTCGGTCGACAACGAGGACGACCGGGTCGTCGTCCGGGTCGACGACGACCGGGGGGTCAAGATCGCGTTCAGCAAGGCGAGCGATCGTCCGGGTGCTCGAGGCCGCGGCCGAGAAGGAGAAGGCGGCGGAGGCCGGTCTGAGAGGCCGATCGCGGACGCCGGATCGACCCGATGATCATCGGTTGCGGACGCGATGGTCGGACCGTCGGAGCCGATGTCGTCGCATTCGGCGAAGGCCGACTGGCGTCCAGGACCTCACCGGCCGATGCCCGATCAGCTCGAATGGAACATGCCGCATTCCGGAACCTCCGACGGCCGTCGCGGACGCCGACCGCCGATCGGCGACTCGGGCCGGCGTCCTGAGGGTCTGGCCTGGCCCTCGCGGCGACTCGGGTCGCTCGGCGCGGATTCCGGCCGGACCGCTGACGACCGCCGGGCCGCAAGGAACGACCATGAAAAACCTCGGCTGGAAGTTCGCGCTGATCGGGGTCACGACCCTCGCGGGCCTGCTGGCCCTGTGGCCGCCGCGCGAGAAGCTCAAGCTGGGCATCGACCTCTCGGGCGGGACGATCCTCGTCTACGAGGTCGACAAGGAGAACCTGCCGGCCAACTTCAACATGGACGAGCTGATCGCGGCGCTGAAGCACCGGGTCGACCCGCAGGGCGTCCAGGAGATCCCGATCCGCAAGATCGGCGGCAACCGGCTCGAGATCATCCTGCCCGAGGCCGAGCCGAGGAGGTCGAGGAGGTCAAGCGGATGCTGACCGACGTCGGCGCGCTGGAGTTCCGCATCCTGGCCAACCGCAAGCACGACGCCGGCGGTCGATCGACCGGGCGCTGGGCCCGAGCGGCGCTCGAAGCCGCCCGCCGCGCTACCTCTGGGCCCGGCTCGGCGAGGTCTCGACCGGGACCAACCCGAAGTCCGACCGACACGCTCGATCACCGACCCGCGCAGGACTGGAAGAAGAACCGCTACGCGGGCGTCCGACGTCGAGCTGACCGGCAAGGACGCCGCGGGCACCGAGCAGACGGTCGCGGTCGCCGATCGAGCGGAACACCGTCGACACGCTCTTCCTGGCCAGGCCGCACGGCCTCAAGACGATCGACGTCGTACCGGGTCGAGTACAACCCGAGCGACATCCGCGGCGGCGACCCGAACAACCCGCGCCCGACCGACCCGATCATCCGCGAGGAGAAGGTCGCGCCCGGGCCGGATCGAGCGGTACATCCTCTGCAACCTCGACCGCGCAGAACGTCACCGGCAAGTACCTCTCGCGGGTCTACGCCGACGCAGGACGAGCGGCTCCAGCCGGCCGTCGGCTTCGCCTTCAACCGCCAGGGCGCGCGCAAGTTCGGCAAGCTGACCCGCGAGCACCTGCCCGAGGAGGCGGACGCCTTCAAGTATCAGCTCGCGATCCTGCTCGACAACCTGGTGATGTCGGCCCCGTCGATCAACTCGGAGATCCGCGACCAGGGGATCATCGAGGGGGGCGGCCAGGGCTTCAAGGCCAAGGAGGTCGACCACCTGATCAAGATCCTCCAGGCGGGAGCCTGCCGGCGAGCCTCAACCCGACCCCGCTCCAGGAGGAGAAGGTCGGCCCGACCCTGGGCGAGGACACGATCGCCAAGGGCATCCGCGCCATCTGGGTCTCGATGCTCGTCGTGCCGATCTTCATGATCGTCTACTACCGGTTCGCCGGCGTGGTCGCGGTCGTCGCGCTGGTCCTGAACATGATCCTGCTGGTCGGGTCGATGGCCTTCATGCAGTCGACCTTCTCGCTGCCCGGCCTGGCGGGCCTGGCGCTGACGATCGGCATGGCGGTCGACGCCAACGTGCTCGTCTTCGAGCGGATGCGCGAGGAGAAGGAGCGGGGCGCCGGCATGGCCCAGCAGATCCGCAACGGGTTCAACCGGGCCTGGGTGACGATCTTCGACTCGCACGTCACGATCTTGCTGTCGGGCATCGTCCTCTACGTCGGTCGGCACCGAGGAGGTCAAGGGCTTCGCCCTGACGATGATCATCGGCATGCTCTGGAACCTGTTCACCGCCGTCTTCGTCTCGCGGGTGATCTTCGAGTTCTGCTACCGCAAGGGCTGGCTCAAGAAGCTGACGATGCTGAAGATGATCGACAAGACGAACTTCGACTTCATCGGCCCGCGCCACTCTGCATGGCCGCCTCGGTGGTCCTGATCGTGCTCGGCCTGGTCGCGACCTTCGCCCGGGGCCGGGGGATGTACAACATCGACTTCACCGGCGGCACGCTGGTCACGATCCGGCTGAACGAGCACGACCCGCACGTCAAGTCGCTCTCCGAGTCGCAGCGGGCCGAGCTTCGTCCGCGCAGAAGGCGAGCGTCCTGCCCGACGTGACGGTCGAGAGCCTCAAGGTCGGCCAGGACAAGACGCTGACCCGGTTCAACATCCGGACGACCGAGCAGAAGCCCGAGCAGGTCAAGAAGACGATCCTCGAGGCGTTCGGGCCGAGCCTGGAGCGGGTCGAGATGACCGCCGGCGAGGCCAAGCCGATCCCCGCCGCCGCCGCCGGACGGCCAAGGACGCCGCGCCGCGCGCCGACCGGTTCGCCGGCGGCCGGCAGTACGAGCTGAAGTTCAACACGCTCGCCTTCAACAGCACGCAGCCGCCGCCGAGCAGGTCGTCGCGGCCGAGTTCGCCAAGGTCCTGGCGCAAGGCGAAGATCGCCAACCCGACGTCGCGGTTCGAGATCGTCGACGCCGCCGCCGCCGAGGCGGCGACCGCGCGAACACGCCTGATCCTCCGGACCGACCTGGAGCCCGACGTCGCCAGGGCCGAGCTCGGCAGCGCTGGCGACGGCGCTGCAGAACAACCGCGACCTGCTCTTCGAGCGGATCACCAACTTCGGCGGCACGGTCGCCGGCGAGACCCGGACCCTCGCCCTGATCGCCACCGTCGCGAGCTGGCTGATCATCATCGCCTACCTCTGGTTCCGGTTCAAGTCGCTGACCTACGGCCTGGCCGCCGTCCTCGCCGTCGTCCACGACGTGCTCATCACCCTGGGCGCCGTCGCGGTCAGCTACTGGCTGGCGCACGATCCCGGGCGTCCGCGAGGTCCTCCAGATCGACCAGTTCAAGATCGACCTGCCGATGATCGCCGCGTTCCTGACCCTGATCGGCTTCTCGGTCAACGACACGATCGTCATCTTCGACCGCATCCGCGAGATCAAGGGGAAGACGCCGTACCTGACCGACCAGATGGTCAACGACGCGATCAACCAGACCCTGAGCCGGACGATCCTGACGTCGTTGACCGCCTGGCTCGTCGTGGTGATCCTCTACTTCTTCGGCGGCGAGGGGCTGCACGGGTTCGCCTTCGCCCTGGTCGTCGGCTTCCTGAGCGGCACGTACAGCACGATCTACATCGCCACCCCGATCCTGATCGACTGGATCGGCGCGAAGGCCCCGCCCGCCAAGGCCGACAAGGAATTCGCCGAGATGCGGTGAGAGATCACCACAGAGCCGTGAGACCATGAGATGAGGGACGAGCGATGAGATCGGACAGGGAACCGAGGACGCGTCCCATCCCTGCTCCTCTCGCTCGACTTGGCCTCCGTGATCTCTGTGTGCTCTGTGGTGAATCCCTCTTCACTCCTCGCGGAGCACCTGCCCGCCGAAGAGGCGATGGGTCTCGTCCTCGCCGGCCAGGCACAGGGCCCCCTCGGCGTCGATCCCGCGCCCCCGGCCCTCGACGATCCGCGGGCCGAGGTCCACCCGGACCCATCGGTCGCGGAGCAGGTCGAGCCCGTCCCAGCGGCCGGCCAGAGCCGGGATCGTCGCGGGCCAGCCGGGCAGGATCGCGGTCGAACCGGTCGAGGATCGCCCGGAAGAGGCGCTCGACGTCCTCGGGCGGCGGGCGCGCCGCGGCGAGCGCGGCGAGCGAGGCGGCCATGCGGCGGACCTCGGGCGGGGCGTCGTCGAGTCGGGTCGGACGTTCAGGCCGATCCCGATCAGGAGCCGGGGCCCGTGCGGCGTCTCGACCCGCTCGGGCAGGATGCCGCCGAGCTTGCGGCCGCCGGCCTCGACGTCGTTCGGCCAGCGGATCCCCAGGCCCGTCGACCGGGACGACCTCGGCGATCGCCTCGATCACCGCGACGGCCGTCGCCAGCGCGAGCCTCGGCTCGTGCTCGGCCCGCAGCCCGTGCGCGGCGGGGTCGAGCAGCGAGGGTGAACGTCAGGCTCCCGGCGTCCGACCACCAGGCGTGGTCGCCCCGGCCCCGCCCCCGCGTCTGCCGGTCGGCCCGGACGCACGAGCGGGAGCGGCGGATCGACTCCGCGATCGGCTCGCGCAGTCGTCGCTGGCCGAGGTCGCTCGGTCGAGCTCGACCATCGTCGCGGCGGATCGAGCCGGTCTCGGACGATCACGGCGATCGGCTCCACGTCGCTCATTCGGCTCGTCAGCCTGATCAGCAGCTCGCCCGTCTTGACCTGGTGGCCGACGGCGGCGAGGACCTCGGCGACGCGCCCGGGGCGCTCGGCGTAGAGGGTGGTCTCCATCTTCATCGCCTCGATCGAGAGGAGCTTCTGGCCCTTGCGGACCGGGTCGCCGGCGTCGACCGCGACGCCGACGACCAGGCCGGGCAGCGGGCGCGGCGATCTGGTTGGGGTCGGTCGGGTCGGCCTTGGGGGTCTCGCGGACGGCCGAGGCGAGCGAGCGGTCGACGACCTCGACCTCGCGCGGCTGGCCGTTCAGCTCGAAGAAGACGGTCCGCTTGCCGTCGGCGTGCGGCTCGCCGACGGCCAGCGAGCTTGACGATCAGCGTCTTGCCCGGCTCGATCTCGACGAGGTTCTCGACCGCCGGGTCGGGGCCGTAGAAGAAGATCGGGGTCGGCAGGATCGACGTGTCGGAGTACGTCCGCTCGTGGGCGGCGAGGTCGGGGAAGACGCGGGGATAGAGCAGGAGGCTCAGCGCGTCGCGGTCGGTGGCCGGCCGGCCGAGCAGCGCCGTCGGCCTTCTCGCGGGCGGCGGCGAGGTCGGCCGGGCGGCAGGTTCTTGCCGGGCCGCTCGGTGAGCGGCGGGCCGGCCCTTGAGCACCCGCTCCTGCAGCGCCGGCGGGAAGCCGCCCGGCGGCTGGCCGAGCCGGCCCTCGAACAGCTCGACCACGCTCTCGGGGAAGGCCAGCTCGCGCTCGGGGTCGAGCGTGTCGTCGGGCGTCAGGTTGTTGGCGACGAGGAACAGCGCCATGTCGCCGACGACCTTCGAGGTCGGCGTCACCTTGACGATGTCGCCGAAGAGGAGGTTGACCTCGGCGTACGCCTTGCAGACCTCGGGCCAGCGCGACGCCAGGCCGAGCGCCTTGGCCTGCTGGAACAGGTTCGTGTACTGGCCGCCGGGCATCTCGTAGGCGTAGACCTCGGCCGACGGCGGCCTGCAGGCCCGATCTCGAACGGGGCGTAGAGCGCTGCGGACCTCCTCCCAGTAGCGGCTCATCTCGATCAGGGCCTCGGGGTCGACGCCCGGTCTCGCGCGGGGTGAACCGGAGCGACTCGACGATCGCGTTGAGGCTCGGCTGCGAGGTCAGGCCCGACATCGACGCGACGGCGCCGTCGGCGATGTCGAGCCCGACCTCGGCCGCCTTCAGGACGCTCGCCGCCTGGGCCCCGCCGATGTCGTGGGTGTGGAAGTGGATCGGCACGCCGACCTCCTCGCGGAGCGCCTTGATCAGCCGCTCGGCGGCGAACGGCTTGCAGAGGCCCGGCCATGTCCTTGATCGCGATCAGGTTGGCCCCGCGCTTCTCCAGCTCCTTGGCCATGCCGACGTAATAGGCCAGGTCGTACTTGGGCCGGCCCGGGTCGAGGATGTCGCCGGTGTAGCAGATGGCGGCCTCGCAGAGCGCGCCGGCCTCGCGGACGGCCTCGAGGGCGACCTCCATGTTGGGCACCCAGTTCAGCGAGTCGAAGACGCGGAACAGGTCGATCCCGGCCGTCGGCCGCCTCCTTGACGAACGCCCGGACGACGTTGTCGGGATAGCTCGTGTAGCCGACCGCGTTCGAGCCGCGCAGGAGCATCTGGAAGAGGATGTTGGGGATCTTCTCGCGGAGCTGCGCCAGGCGGTCCCAGGGGTCTTCCTTGAGGAACCGCATCGACGGTGTCGAACGTGGCGCCGCCCCACATCTCGATCGAGAAGATCCCGGGGCAGAGCCGGGCGTAGGCGTCGGCCACGCGGAGCATGTCGCGGGTCCGGACCCGGGTCGCCAGGAGCGACTGGTGGGCGTCGCGGAAGGTCGTGTCGGTCAGCAGCAGCGGCTTCTGCTCGCGGACCCAGCGCGAGAACGCCTCGGGCCCGAGCTCCTGGAAGAGCTGCCGCGAGCCCGTCGGCGGGCGGCGCCGACGTGGTCGTACGCCGGCGGGGCGCGGCTCGGCCGGCGTGGCGTAGCTCGGCCGGCCGGGTGACGCCGGGGAAGCCGTTGACCGTGACCTCGGCGGCGTAGGTCAGCAGCTTCGTCGCCCGGTCCTGGCGGACCGGGAACCGGAACAGCTCGGGCGTCTCGTCGATGAACCGGGTCGTGCAGCGGCCGGCGAGGAAGTCGGGGTGCGTGACGACGTTGAGCAGGAACGGGACGTTCGTCTTCACGCCCCGGACGCGGAACTCCTGCAGGGCCCGCTCCATCCGCCGGGCGGCGTCGATGAACCGGCTGCCGCTGGCGCGAGATCTTCACCAGCAGCGAGTCGTAGAACGGCGTGATGATCGCCGCCGGTGATCGCCGTGCCGCCGTCGAGCCGGATGCCCAGGCCGCCGGCGCGAGCGGTAGTGGGTGATCCGGCCGTAGTCGGGCGTGAACTTGTTCGCCGGGTCCTCGGTCGTGACCCGGCACTGGAAGGCGTAGCCCTGGGCCTGGACCGCCGTCCTGGTCGGGCAGGTTGATCTCGGGGTCGGACGAGCTGGCGCCCTGCGGCGATCAGGATCTGGCTCTTGATCAGGTCGATGCCGGTGACGATCTCGGTGACGGTGTGCTCGACCTGGATGCGCGGGTTGACCTCGATGAAGTAGAACGGGCCGGTCTCGACGTCGACGCAGGAACTCGACGGTCCCGGCGTTGTCGTAGCGGACGTGCCGGCCGATCGCGACGGCGGCGTCGCAGATCGCCTGCGCGGATCGCCGGGTCGAGGTTGTAGGCCGGGGCGATCTCGATGACCTTCTGGTGCCGGCGCTGGACCGAGCAGTCGCGCTCGTAGAGGTGGACGAGGTTGCCGTGCCGGTCGCCGAGGAGCTGGACCTCGATGTGCTTGGCCTTGCGGATGAACTTCTCGAGGAAGACGTCGGGGACGCCGAAGGCGGTCGCCGGCCTCGCGGCGGGCCTGGTCGATCGCCGCGTCGAGCGCGTCGGCCGACTCGACGACCCGCATCCCCCGGCCGCCGCCGCCCATCGACGCCTTGACGATCACCGGGTAGCCGAGCGACTCGGCCAGCTGCGCGGCGCCTCGGGGCCGGGCACGACCGGCTCGTCGCTGCCCGACGAGGACCGGGACGCCCGCCTCGCGCGGCCAGCTCGCGGGCGGCGACCTTGTCGCCGAGCAGGTCGAGCAGCTCGGGCCGCGGGCCGACGAAGGCGATCCCCGCCGCCTCGCAGGCGCGGGCGAACTCGGCGTTCTCCGAGAGGAAGCCGTAGCCGGGGTGGATCGCGTCGACCCCCTTCTCGCGTGGCCAGCGCGATGATCGCCTCGATGTTCAGGTAGCTGCGGATCGGCTCGCCCGGCTTGCCGACCTGGTACGCCTCGTCGGCCTTGAGCCGGTGCATCGCGAACCGGTCCTCGTGCGAGTAGATCGCCACCGTCCGGATGCCCAGCTCGTGGGCCGAGCGGAAGACCCGGATGGCGATCTCGCCCCGGTTGGCGACCAGCAGCTTGCGGATCTCGGACATCGAGCCATCCCGGTCGTCGAGGAGCGACGCGGCACGACGCGGCGCCGGACGCGCAGAGCCATCGGGACGCGAGGCGTACCAGACAGCACCGGCCGATCGATTCCTGGACGTCTCCGCGGCCCGGGGTGACGGTCTCCGAGCCGTCCTCCGTCCTCGGCCTCGACCGGGTTCTCCAGCGTGCCGATCCGCTCGATCGACGCGCGACGACGACGTCGCCGGGCCTGAGGTAGGTCCCGGTCGCCGAGCCGACGCCCGAGGGCGTGCCCGGTCGCGATCACGTCGCCCGGCTCCAGGGTCACGAACCGCGAGAGGAACGCGATGACCGCCGCGACCGGGAAGACCATCTGCGGCCGTCGAGCGCGTCCTGCTTGACCTCGCCGTTGACCGTCAGGCGGATCGGCAGCGCCTGGGGGTCGGGCGACGGCGTCGGCCGAGAGGATGCACGGGCCCATCGGGCAGAAGGTGTCGTGCCACTTGCCGTGCAGCCAGTCGAAGAACTTGTCGCGCTCGCGCGGCTTCCGGCCCGGGTTGGGCGTGAACTTGCGGTCGCTGATGTCGTTGACGACCGTGTAGCCGGCGACGTAGTCCAGGGCCTCGTCCTCGTCGACGTCGCCGGCAGCGCCGGCCGATGACGACGCCCAGCTCGCACTCCCAGTCGATGTGGTCGGGCGAGACCGCGGGGCATGACGATCGGGTCGCCGGGGTGGGTCAGGGTGGTCGTCGGCGGCTTCATGAAGACGTAGGGGAACGTCTCGCGCCCGCTCGGCGGCGATCCCGCCCCGCTCGGCGACGTGCTCGGCGTAGTTGCCGGCCAGGAGCAGGAGCTTGCGGCGGGCGGGCGATCGGCACGAGCAGCTCGGACCTCGTCGACCGGGATCGCCAGCTCGCCGCGGCTCATCCTCGTCGAGCCCGTCGACCCAGGCGGACAGCGTCGCGGACGGCGTCGATACGACGGGCCGTCGGGCGGGAGGAGGTCGAGCAGGTCGTCGGTCGAGGGCAGGAGCAGCTCGACGCCGTCCTCGCTCGCTGTAGGCCTCGGCGGCCTGGTCGATCGGGATGACCCGGTCGTCGGCGTAGAAGCCCGTCAGGACCATCGTCGTCGAGACCGAACCGGCAGAGTCGCATGTCGCGACGCTCCTCGACTCGGCCCGGGATCGCCGGCACGCTCGGACATCGCGGCGCGACGTCCGCCGGCCGCGAGGCGACGCACGATGCCGCGGCACGTCGCCGGTCCACGATCGCGCCGGCGCCGGACCGCCCTATCCCGACAGACGCCGGCGGACCGCGTCGAGCAGGTGCGGCGTCGTCGTCCTCGGCGCACGGCCCGCAGGTCGAACAGGACGGCGCCCCCCTGGACCCGGGCGACGACCGGCGGGTCGCCCAGCCGGAGGGCCCGGCCCAGGCCGCCTTCGGAGCTCGCGCCCGGGGTCGGGAAGGGCGGGCCGACGCCGGACGGCGGCCGTCGGGATCGGCTCGACCGGGGCGCTGCCGCCGCCGAGGAACGCCGTCGACTCGACGACCGTGGCGTCCAGGCCCAGCTCGGACGCGGAACGCCGCGGCCAGCCGCTCGGCCCGGTCCGCGAGGCGTCCGAGCGGGGCGTTCAGGAACGCCCAGAGCGGGATGCGATCGGCCGGCGTGGCCGGGGTCGAGGGCCAGCCGCAGGGTCGCCTCGAGGGCGGCCAGCGTCATCTTGTCGACCCGGAGGGCCCGCATCAGCGGGTCGGCCTCGACCCGGCCGATCGCCTCGCGCGTGCCGACCAGGATGCCCGCACTGCGGGCCGCCGAGCAGCTTGTCGCCCGAGAACGAGCACGAGGTCGGCGCCGGCGGCGAGCCCCTCGGCGACCGTCGGCTCGTCCGCGACGCCGCGGCGGGCAGCCCGGGCCCGAGGGCCCCGGAGCCGATGTCGTCGATCGCCCAGAGGCCGCGGGCGCGGGCCAGCGCGGCGAGGTCGGCGATCGCGACCGCCTCGGTGAAGCCGACGATCCGGTAGTTGCTCGGATGGACGCGGAGCAGGGCGGCGGTCTCGGGGCCGATCGCCCGCTCGTAGTCGGACAGCCGGGTCTTGTTGGTCGTGCCGACCTCGCGGAGCCGGGCCCCGGAGACCTCGAAGATCTCGGGGAGCCGGAAGCTGCCGCCGATCTCGACGAGCTGGCCGCGCGAGACGATCACCTCGCGGCCGGCGGCCAGGGCCCGCAGGGCCAGGACCGTCGCGCCGGCGTTGTTGTTGACGACCGTCGCGGCCTCGGCGCCGGTCAGCCGGCGGAGCAGCGCCGTCGACGCCCGTCGGTCCGCTGCCCGCGCTCGCCGCGTGTCGAGGTCGAACTCGAGGTTGCAGTAGCCCCGGACCACCCGGTCGACCGCCTCGACCGCCTCGGCCGCCAGCGGGGCCCGGCCGAGCCCGGTGTGGAGCAGGATGCCCGTGGCGTTGATGACCGGCCGGAGCCAGGGCCGATCGGCCGCCGAGCGACCGCCGGCCCGCCGCGCCAGGCTCTCGACGTCGACGGCCGGCTCCCGGCCCGCGCGCCGAGCGCCGCGCGGGCCTCGTCGAGCGCCGCGCGGACGGCCCGGACGGTCGCCTCGCGCCCCGCGACGGCCCGAGCGCTCGGCCAGGCCGGGGCGAGTCCAGGACCGCGTGGACCGGCGGCAGGCGGCGGACGGGCGGGGTCGCTCACGGGTCGGCCTCCGTCGGCTCGACCGACCATCCGACGGCCGATCGCGCGCCGGTCGCCGAGGCGGCCGGACGTCGCCCTCGCGGCGGGTCAGGCCGATCCGGTCGAGGTACTCGCCGATCGGCACGGCGTACTTGCGGGTCGTGCCGAGCAGGTCGCGGAGCTCGGCCATCGTCATCGTCGAGCCGTCGGCGAGCCGGTCGGCGACCCGCCGGCGCAGCTCGGCCTCGGCGTCGGAGTCGAGGTAGAGGCCGCGGGCCGATCTCGACGAGCCGCTCCTCGTCGCGGAGCAGGGCGAGCAGCTCGGGGACGACCGCGGCCCGGGCGCCGGCCCGGCCGGCCAGCTCGGCGGGGTCGGGGGGCTGAACCCGCCGGCGCGGATACGCCTCGGCGATCTCGCCCTTGAGCTTCCGCTCGGCCTGGCTGAGCTTCGGCTCGTGGCCCGCCAGGGCGACCGTCCGGGCGTCGGCGACGACCTGGCCCCGGCGCCTTGAGCCGGTCGATCAGCGCCGGCGACCAGGGCGTCGTTCTCCAGGTCGGCCAGCGCCGCGGCGACGCGGGCCCGGCGGATCGCCGACTGCCGGGGCTGCGCCGCGTGGAGCCGGCCGAGGGCCCGGAGGACCCGGTCTTCCAGGTCGGCCGCGACCTCGGCCAGGACCCGGGCCGTCCGCCGCGGGCCCGACCGGCAGCGTCGACCAGCGCCCCGGAGTCGGCCAGGCGCGCCAGGACGCCGGGCGACCTCGCCGATCGGCACGCCCGGCGTCGCGGCAGAGCGTCCGGTCGGTCCAGGGGCCGAGGCCCGGAACGGCCAGCGCCGCGGCGATCCGCGTCGACGGGGTCGGGCGAGCGGAGCCGGCCGAGCCGGTCGATCGCCGGCGCGGTCGCGGCGGCGGATCCGGCGGCGCCGACGGCTGGAGCACCCGGCCGCCGCCGAGGGTCGCCGGCGGGCTCTCCTCGCGGAGCACGAACGGCTGGCCGTGGACGGCCGCGACCGGCTCGGCCAGGAAGAGCTGGCCGAGCGCCGGCCCGCCGGGCCGGCAGCTCGTTCGCCTCCGAGCAGGGCGAGGGTCGCCGTGACCTCGGCCGTCCCGAGGTGGAGCCGGTAGCGGCCCCGATGCCGGAGCGGCCGCGGGGCGTCGGCCGAGGCGCGGACCTCGACCGAGAGGACCCGCGTCGGCGTCCAGGTAGCCGGGCGCGGCCAGCTCGTGGCCCCGGCGGACCTCGGCGTGATGGACGCCCGACCAGGTTGATCGCCGCCCGCGCGCCCCGGCCGACCCGATCGACCGGCCGGTCGTGGCGCTGGAGGCCGCGGACCCGGACGGTCCGGCCCGTCGGGGAGCCATTCCAGGTCGTCGCCGACGGCCGACCTCGCCCGAGGCGACCGTCCCGGTGACGACCGTCCCGTGCCCGGCGACCGTGAACGACCGGTCGATCGCCATCCGGAACAGGCCCGGGTCGTCCGCGATCGGGGCCGCGTCGCAGAGCCGGCCGGAGGCTCGCCTTCGAGGTCGTCGATCCCCTGCCCGGTCGTCGCCGAGGTCCGGACGACCTCGGCGCGCCCTCCAGGAACGTGCCGGCGACCAGCGCCCGGACGTCCTCCTCGACCAGGGCGAGCCAGGCCGGGTCGGCCAGGTCGCACTTGGTCAGGGCGACCACGCCGCCCGGCGAGCCCGAGCAGGCGGAGGATCTCCAGGTGCTCGCGGGTCTGGGGCATCACCGAGTCGTCGGCCGCGACGACCAGCATGGCCAGGTCGAGCCCCGACGCCCCGGCCAGCATGTTGCGGATGAACCGCTCGTGGCCCGGGACGTCGACCAGGGCCAGGCGGCGGTCGCCCAGGTCGAGCGCGGCGAAGCCCAGGTCGATCGTGATCCCGCGCTGCTTCTCGGCCGGGAGGCGGTCGGTGTCGACGCCGGTCAGGGCCCGGACCAGCGCCGTCTTGCCGTGGTCGATGTGCCCGGCCGTCCCGAGGACCAGGTCGCGTTGTCCGGCCATGCCCCCATCATGGGTGATCGGGGTCGCGACGGCCAGTGGCCAGTGGCCCGGGGCCAGACCAATCTCCGCGCCATCTTACCCAGCTTCCCTTTCGGTTCGTTCGGCAGAGGTCCTGGAGTGGGGTCCTGGCCGGCGGTCCGAAGCGGAAGGCATCTTACCCAGCTTCCGTTTCGGTTCATTCGGCAGAAGCTCTGAACCGGGACGAGCGGCCGAACTTCGAGGGAGACGCCATCTTGCCTAGCTCGACATTCGCTTCGTTTCGGGAAATCCCGTGATCGAAGTCGCATGAGCCGCTTAATTGGATGCCTTTTCATGACTTAGGTTTTCATAATGGGTCGTCGGCCTGGTTTTTGGGAGATCCGAGATCGTCCGTCACCATCTTGCCCAGGATACCGTTGGCTTCGTTTCGGGTTTTTCGTAATCCATGATCCGCTGGCATCGATCGGGCGAGGGCGAAATTGCCCAGTGTCCCATTGGCTTCGTTTCGTTCGCGAGATGGTTGGTCGATTCGGCGGGTCGATTCGGTTCGTCCGGTAACTTGCCCAGAATCCCATTGGCTTCGTTTTCGCGCTGGGCACCGGCGCGGAGTTGGGTTCGTTCGGCGCGATCAGCACCCCGATTCGTAGGGCATGTGAAGGGGCCCCGTCCGGGCGTCCGAGAGGTGGCGTGTTGCGCACGCCCTACCCATTGTCAAAGAGCCGCGACGCGCAGGCCGCCCATATCATCATCGAGATAAACGGGCGAGGCGTCCTGAATTTCCAGTTCGGCCGCGGGAATACCGGGCGGGACGGGTCACGATCGCGGCCGGGACACCGGTTGCGGATCAAACATACAGCGGTTTACGCCCGAGTGACGCACAGCCTTGTTGGATAGGTGAACGCGGTGAAACCCCACCAAAACGGCGCAGCCAAATGTATCACCAGAGGCCGATGGCCCCAGGCTCGTTGTTTGGCCTAACGAATTGGTCGAAGTAATGGTGAGGACCAGTGGCGACTGTGATGAAGATGCTTTCGTAGATCCACATCAGCCAGTAAGTAATGAACGGGTCCTCCTCGGCCATCATGAACGCACAACCGAAGACTCCTTCCCCAATGGCGTGCGGTCCATTCCCGCCATTTTCCATCACATGACGGAACAAATCGGAGAAGGCCGAAGCGTAGAGGCGGCGAACTTCAAATGTATAGCCATCCGGGAATCGTTTTTCGAACTTTTTCCAATACAGCCCCCGAGCTACCATTCTGAAGAAGCGGTTTACCCGCTTCCATTCCACGGGAACGCTTGGATAATGGCCGAGGTAGATACCGCCTGGTGAGTGCATGGCCTTGATGTGCCCCTGCGATATGGCGACGCGGCCAAAGTCTGACCAATTCTTCTTGATTGAACGAAATACGGTAGGCAGGACCGCCCGGACAGTCGGATTGCCATCGCAGGCGATATCGGCGGTGAACAAGTCCCGCACGTAGCTGTCATCCCTGGCCTTTCTGCTGTTGCACGGATCACAGACAGGGACAATCACGAAGTCTGACTTGAGGGGCATGTTCTCTTCGGAAAAGAAACATTGAGGAATTACGTGTTCCTCTGTGCAAATTCGCGTATTGCCACAGTAGACGCACGTAGTTGGCTGCCTCCGTTTGTCCTTGTGCTTCTTGCCTTTGCGACCCATTCCTCCTCCCTTCAGGTATCCTGGTCAACTGTCTCCACACGATTGTATTTACCGACACTGGGTGGTGTCCCAGGATCATTGAACGCTCGCCGTAACTCCTAGTAGACGACCGAGTTCTCCCATTCGGCAACCTCGGCCGCAAGTTCGTGTTGCGTCATAGATTGGAATCGTTCGTTCAATGAGCCTGGACCTACCCATCCTCGGGTCGCCTGCGATTCGGATGGCTAAACCGTTCCCCCTCCCCCGTCAGCAACCAGCGGGGATCGGCGTGGGTGACCGCGATGAACCCGACGATGATATGGGCGGGCATGGCGATCCCGGCCTCGTAGTTCAGCCAGGTGCGGTAGGGGAGGCCCAATTCCGGGCCAGGAGTGGGCCGCCGTGCTCCCCGTACAGGTCCCGCCGGACCTCACGGATGCGGTCGGCCAAGGCGGAGTGTTCGAGCTGTCGTCTCATGGCTGTGCGGCCCGGGAAGGACGCCGACGCTGTCGAACCCCACGCTCGGAGTTGTTCCCCGCTCAACTGACGTAGAGCGACCCGGGGATCGGCCCGCGTGCGATGATGGACCCATCCGGCTGGTGCTCGGCGAAGCTGACCCAACCCGGGTCGATATCGCGATGGATCCTCCCGTAAGTCGGGGTCAGGCGATGCAGCCTCCCGTCGTAAGAGACGGCGACCCCATAGATCCGCCGGCCTTCGCGGGCGGCGGCCCGGGCGTCGTCGGGGCGGCTATACAGCCGGAGATAGCGGACCTGCCGCTCGGGCGACGTGGTCGTGAAGAGCATGGGGCAAGCCTCCCCCGGGATGTGCCGTCGGGCTGCCCGTCCCGCGAGCCGGCCCGTCGTCGCGTCGTTGAAGTTGATACCCGGTCCCCGAATCCGGCCGGGATGATCGACCGATGTGGTGGCCTAACCGGGCCGGGCTGCCGGTTCGTGCCGGAATTGGCTTCCGTTCGGCCTTGTCTACCCGGACGGAGGGGCAAGATCAAGCTGTTATGGTCTCAAAAGGCTTAAATTTCAAAAGAAAGCTTTTCCACCTAGTTTATCAACACCAGCCCTAGGAAAGAGCCCAGGACTATCAACCCCGGTCGCATCCATATATAGGTCGTGTGTCGCGAAGACTTCGCCCGATTAGGCTAGTGCCCCAGGCTCATTGAACGATTCCAATCTATGACGCAACACGAACTTTGCGGCCGAGGTTGCCGAATGGGAGAACTCGTCGTCTACTAGGAGTTACGGCGAGCGTTCAATGATCCTGGGACACCACCCGACACTGAATACTGACGATAAAGTTCAGATTCGGCTCCAGTGACGCGGTTTCCAGAGTATTATTCGGCCGGTCGGAGGAGATATCACGATTGGATCGAGGATCAACTTCGTTGCGTTGCGAGGATACGTGGATTCGCATGAACAGGCGCGCGGAATCCGCCTTGACCCGGATCGGGGGAAGGCCGATACTCGGGCCACCACGAGAGCTCCGCCCGGGATGGACGGCCGGTGCGGACGGCAGCCCGATCGGTCACGGACGACGAGACACCATCGTGGAACCCGCCCGCGCCCGCGAACGGTCCCGCTCGACCCATCCTTCTACACCTCCAGGCCGCGGGCCGCTCCGGGCGGTCGCGAGGAGGTTGCATCCGAACGCCACGCTGCTCGGCCCTCCGGCCCCGGTCCGGGGCGCCGCGATCCCGGACGGGGCGACGTCCCCGGGGGCCGGAGTCCGAGGCTCCGCGGGCGGGACTCCTCCGCGCCGCGGCTCCTCGTCGCAGAAGGCACCTGACCGTCCGGGGCGGGCACGGGATCGGAGGCGGACACTCCACCGGGGCGCTGAGGATGGTCCCTACCATGATGTTCTCGAACTCCTTCCTGCTGATCTTCGCCGTCGCCTTCATGGGGTGCGTGCTGGCGACCCCGCTGGTGACGCGGATCGCCGTCTGGGCCGGCGCGATCGACCGGCCCGACCAGTTCCGCCGGATCCACAAGGGGGCGACCCCGCGGCTCGGCGGCCTGGGGCTGGCGTTCGGCGCTGGCCGCCGGGCATCGCCGCTGGTCGGGTTCGGCGGCTACCTCGACGACTGGCCCGGCTTCGCCGACTGGTGGTCGCGCCAGTGGTCGGTGCTCGTCGCCGCCGCGATCGTCCTGGTCGTCGGCTTCGTCGACGACACCCGCGCGCATGGGCCCGCGGATGAAGCTCGCCGGCCAGGCGCTCGCCGTCCTGGTCCTGTTCGCCGGCGGCGTCCGGATCAAGCGGGTTCGAGGTCCTCGGGCTGGCCGTCGACCTGGCCGGCCCGGCCGGAGTTCGCCGTCGCGGGCCGGCCGCTCGTCGATCGGCCTGCCGGCGCTGCTCGCCACGCTGTTCTGGTTCCTCGCCTGCATGAACATCTGGAACCTGATCGACGGCATGGACGGCCTGGCCTCGGGCGTCGGCCTGCTCGTCAGCGGGACGCTGACGCTGGTGGCGATCCACCACGAGAACGTCGGCGTGGCGATCATGGCGGCGGCCCTGGCCGGGAGCCTGGCCGGGTTCCTGCTCTACAACTGGCACCCCGCCTGCATCTTCCTCGGCGACAGCGGCAGCCTGCTGATCGGGCTGCTGATCGGGGTCATCGGCGTGCAGGGGTCGCTCAAGGGGCCGTCGGCGATCTCGATCCTGTTCCCGATCCTGGCGATGGGCCTGCCGATCTCCGACACGGCGATGGCGATCTTCCGCCGCTGGGTGCGGAACCTCCCGCTCAGCTCGGCCGACCGCCGGCACGTCCACCACCTGCTGATCGGCCTCGGGCTGAACCCGACGGCAGGCGGCGCTCCTGCTCTACTGCTTCTCGGGGTTCCTCTGCGGCGTGGTGCTGCTCGGCGTCGCGCTCGAGCAACGAGCTGCTCGCGCTGGTGCTGGGGCTCTCGGGCTGCCTGGCGTTCCTGCTGATCCTGACGAGCCGGCTCGACGAGCTGGCCAACCTCCGGGGCGACCTCCAGGCGCGGCTGGCGCGGGGCCGGCAGGAGCGGTTCGCGGCCAAGGTGACCTGGGAGGCGATCCAGCGGATCGAGCTGTGCGACGGCCTGCCGCGCGATCCGCGCCATCCTGGAGAGACGGCGCGCAAGCTCGGCTGCGACGCGGTCGGGCTCGTCGTGCACGCGCGACGGCCGCGCGTCCTGGACGACCCTCGGCGCTCCGGGATCGGCGACGACCCGGGAGCCGACGGCGGATCCACCGCCGGCGACGTCGCGGCGGTGTCGGGCCCCTCGGCCGTTTTCCGACTCTCGAGTGGCCAGGACCTGCTCCTGACGGTCGCGCTGCACCAGACGCCCGACTCGACCCTGGCGGCCGACATCGCCTTCCGGTTCCTCCAGCGGCTCGCCGCTGGCGACGGCCGAACGGCTCGAACGGCTGCTGCCGGCCGACGCGGGCGACGGCGACGACGCCGCGAGCAAGCCCCCCGCGCCCGGCCCGAGGCGGGCGTCGGGGCGGCCGGCGGCGGGGGCGGAAGTGGAGACGACGCCGGTCCTGGCCTTCACCTCGTCGCCATCCCTGTCGCGCACCTCGATGAGCTGGCTCCGGGTCGCCCTGGATAGGGCGCGAGGCCGGTGGCGCATTGACACCCCGTTCGGTGACGAGTGACCGGACCCGGAGCGAACGACTCATGGACGGAATCCAGCCCTATGTCGCCGCGGGCGCCCCGGCCCGCCCCGTCCTCGGCGCACGGCCCACGGCCCACGTCCAGACGCCCGCCCATCCCCATCCCGGGGGGGCGACGGGCAAGTCCCCCGGACTACATCCGCGCCCTGAGGCGGAGGGCCTGGCTGGTGCTGGCCGTCGGCGTGCCCCTCGCCGTGCTCGGCGCGGCGTGGGTCGTGCGGATGCCGAACGTCTACCGGCCTCGGCGCAGATCCTGATCGAGCCCCCGCAGTTCGACCCGGTCCTGTCGACGCTCCTGTCGACCAGCGTCGGCCACCACGACCCCGAGTCGTCGGAGCGGTACGTCCCGAACCGGCTGGCCATGCTGCGGAGCAAGCCGCTGGCCGAGGAGGTCGTCAACGACCCCGCCGTGGCGCCCCCCGGGGGGCGCGGCTCCCCGACGCGGCCGACCTGCTCGTCGCCAACCTCCAGGCGAGGACCCCGTCCCCGGCACCAGCGGCTACGTCACCGTCACCCTCGAAGGGCCCGACCCCGCCCGCACCGCGAAGCAACTCTTCCTCCTGCTGGAGGCGTTCCAGAGGAAGGCCAAGGACGAGGGCCTCACCAGGGTCGAGGCCTCCAAGGTCTATGCCCAGGAGAGCTTCAACAAGCTCAACGCCGCGTTGGCGAGCAGCACCGCGTCGAGCCGCACTCGCGCCGTCGAGCGCCGGCCGCGAGCCGAGCGCGAGCCGAAGGGCCCCGCGCACGTCGAGGGCGTCGGCGAAGGCGAGCAGCGTGCGGACGTGCTGCGCCAGCGTTTCGAACGCCGTCGGACGGCGTCGCGGTCGATCGCGTCGAGGACGCGTTCGGCGAACGACGGGCTCGGCGCAGGTGGGCCGCGAGCGTGACGTCTTCGCGCGTCGCGGCGATGCGGCGCACGATCGCGCGCCGCTCTCCTTCGCCCAGGACGCGGCGGTCGACCAGCCGCGTCAAGAGCGCGGCCGGCGCGAGCGCGTCACCGGCCGGCAGCCGGCGTTTGTCGACGAGGAGCACGCGGTTGGATTCGGTCGGCGAGACGGTCCGACCCGCGGCCGGACTCCACAGATCGCCGATGCGGAGTTTGTGGACCGGCGGGAATCGGTGGATCGATGCGCAGGTTGATCGTGGGGGTCTCGGGAGCGAGCGGCAGCGTCTATGCCGTCGCGCGCTGCGCGCCTTGCGCGCCGTCGGCGGTGTCGAAGTGCACGTCGTGCTCTCCGAGCAAGCGCGCCGCACGATCGAGCTCGAAACGGACGTGACGGCCGCCGATCTCGAGGCGCTCGCCGACGTCGTCCACCGTGACGCCGACCTTGCCGCGCCGATCTCATCGGGTTCGTTCAAGACCGACGGGATGCTCGTGATCCCGTGCTCGATCAAGAGCGCATCGGCGATCGCTTACAGCTTCAACGACAACCTGCTCGCTCGCGCCGCCGACGTTTGCCTCAAAGAGCGCCGCACGCTCGTCCTCGTCGTGCGCGAGACGCCGCTGCACCTCGGCCACCTGCGCACGCTCACCCGGCTCGCCGAGATCGGCGCGGTGATCCTGCCGCCCGTCCCCGGGATGTACGCGCGTCCCCAAGACGGTCGACGAGATCGTCGCCCACACGGTCGGCAAAGCGCTCGACCAGTTCGGAATCGACGCCAAGCTCTTCACCCGCTGGACCGAACCCACGCCGTCACCCTGAGCAACGTTGTCACCCTGAGCAACGTTGTCAGCCCGTCCTGAGCAACGTTGTCACCCTGAGCTTGTCGAAGGGTCGCGCCCCAAATGCGATCGCGCCGAAAACCAGTAGGGCTCGGCACGGCCGTCCTTCGACGAGCTCAGGATGACCAAGGGAGCTAGGCCACCGCCAAAGGCCTTAGGCTACCGCCGGTGCGCCTTCGGCTTGCTCTTTGGCTGGGGCGGTTCCGCGCCACTCGATGCGCGGCGGGATCAGGCGAAGATCGACCCGGTTCGCGTGCTCGCGCGCCAGGAGGATCAACCCGGCGATCGTATCGTCCGAAAGCGGCGTCGGATCGAGACCCGAGCGACCGCAAGTTCGTGTTGACGCAGTTGTAGTAGTGCGTCTCGCGTTCGCTGCGCGGGTTGGTGATGTGCGCGATCTCGCACGCCGTGCCGCGTTCGCGCGCGACGCGCGCGACGCGCTCGGCGAGCTCCTCGACCGAGAACATCTCGGTGAACTGATTGAAGACGCGGTACTCGCCCTCGCGCGCCGGGTTCTCGATGGCGATCTCGATGCAGCGAACGGTGTCGCGAATGTCCAGAAACGAGCGCGTCTGGCCGCCGGAGCCGTAGACGGTGAGCGCGTGTCCGAGCGCCGCCTGCACGCAGAAGCGGTTCAGCACGGTGCCGAAGATGTGGTCGTAGTCGTAGCGGTTCGCGAGCGCCGCCGACATCGCCGTCTGCTCGGTGAACGTACCGTAGACGATCCTTGATTGAGGTCGGTCGCGCGCAGACCCCATACGCGACAGGTGAAGTAGATCTGGTCGCTGTCGCTGACCTTGGTGAGATGGTAGAACGAGCCGGGCTGCTTGGGATACGGCATCCGATCGCTGCGGCCGTTGTGCTCGATCGTGATGAAGCCTTCCTCGACGTCGATGTTCGGCGTCCCGTACTCGCCCATCGTGCCGAGCTTCACCAGGTGCGCTTGCGGCGCGAGCTCGTGCAGCGCCCACAGCACGTTCAGGTTGCCGACCGTGTTGTTGAGTTGCGTCCGGACCGCGTGCTCGCGGTCGATCATCGAGAACGGCGCGCTGCGCTGCTGGCCGAAGTGTACGACCGCTTCGGGCTCGCGTCTTCGCGACGACGCGGCACAGCGCGGCGTAGTCGGTCACGTCGACGTCCTCGAAGCGAATCGTACGTCCGGTGGCGCGTGACCACTCGTCGATGCGCCGGCGAGTCGACGCGATCGGCACGAGCGAGTCGAGGCCGTGCTCGCGATCCCAGCGCGCCGCGCCAGGTTGTCGACGATCGTGACCTCGTGACCGCGCGCTGACAGATAGAGCGACGTCGCCCAGCCGCAGTAGCCGTCACCGCCGATCACCAGGACCTTCATCGTGTTCGCTCCTTGGAAGACGTCGAACAGCCGCTCGACGTGCGCGTCGAGCCGGTATGTTTCGGCGGCGCCGCGTGCCTTCGGCGGCGAAGTCGCGCCACGATGCCATCGAGTATCGCGCCGGATCGCGGCGGCGAGCGCGACTCGTCGCCGCGCGCGACCGCGATGCCGGCGCCGCCGATCCAATCGCCGATCCCGCCGACCTCGTACGCGACGGCGGGCCGCCCGCGCGCTTGCGCTTCGATGCCGACCAGCCCGAACGGCTCGGGCCACAGCGACGGCACCGCGACCGCGTCGGCCGTCGTCGATCGCCGCGCGCAGTTCGCGCGCGTTCAGCCGGCCGCGCCACTCGACGCGGACGCCGTCGTGCGCGGCCTGCGTGCGCGCGTCGCGCTCCTCGGCCTCGCCTTCGCCGGCGACGACGAGCCGCGGGCGCTCGGCCGGCGCAGCTTGGCCAGCGCGCCGAGCAGCGAGCGCAGCCTTTGCGCGGCGTCAAGCGCGACGCGAACAGCAGCGTCGGCGCGGCGGGCGCGCCGCCGGCACGGCGGCGAACGCAGCGTCGGGCAGCGGCGGCGGGGTGATCTCGATCCGCGCGGCCGGCGATGCCGTTGGCGATGCACGTCGTGCGCATGTGGTCGCTCGAGACGAGCACCCGGTCCGCCCGCGGCGATGCGGTCGCGCAACGACTCGCGCTCGGCGATCGCCGGAACGACGACGGCGCGCGGGCCGTGCACGCAGCCGCGCACGATCGACGCGCCGCGGCACGCCGCGCCCATCGGCGCGCTGCACGGGGCCTCGAACTGCGGGTAGACGCGGTCGCCGGTCGGGCAGAACGACACGGTGATCGTGGATGCGGGCGACCCAGCGCGGCGCGTTGGCGCGGACCGCGTCGAGCACCGCGCCGTCGAACACGCTGGCCGTGACGACGACGTCGGGCGGGTGCTCGCGCAGCTCGGCCGCGACGGCGCGCGCCGCGTCGGCGTCGGCGCGCCCGTCTTCGTCGGCCCACGCGATCGCGCGCGCCGACACGCCGTCGCCGAAGCGAGCGCTTGGTGCGAGGTCGCGCGCCAGGAGACGGACCGCGATCCCTCGGGATGCGAGGGCCGGCAACACCGTCTCCCAATAGCGCTCTGCGCCGCCGACATCACCGACTGCGGTCGCAGAGCACCGTAATGGCGCGCATTATACCGGCTCCTACCCGTCAAATCTGAGACGGGCTGAGAGAGGCGCACGGTTCGCGCATTCTTACCGCCGCTTGACGAACGACAGCACGCGCGGCGTCGCGATCGACGGCGCGCCGATGACGTCCGCCGTCGGCGCGCAAAGAGAGCGCCGCGTTCGGTCCGCTGGCGATCACGACGGCCCGCTCGACGGCGTCGGCGCCGAACAGATCCGGCCGGTCGCGCAGGATGCGCGTCAGGTCGACCAGCTCGACGGGCGTCGTGGCGATCAGCAGCACGCGCTGGCCGGCGAAGGCGAGGACGACGCGCGGCCGCTTCGGTCATGTCGCCGGCCGACGGCGGGAACGCCGCCGCCCGGTGCGACGACGTATGGTCCGACGCCGGTCAGCGTCAGCGCCCGTCGAGCGGGACGCGTGACGTCGCCGCCCGGCCGATGACGGCGGCGACTGACCAACGCGTCGGCGCGCCGGCGCGTCGCCGAGGTGCGCGTCGAACGCCGTCGAACGCGACGTTCGCGACGGTCGCGCAGACCGGCGCGCCGGAGATCGCGCGCGGTGAACGCCACGACGCCCGCGCGTCCGATGCCGCCCAGATTCGTTTGGCGCGGCGCGCACGGCCGGCCGGGCGCGGCCGGCGGTCTGCGCGCGCGCCGGTGCGCGGCGCGCCAAGGCGAGGGCGAAGACGCCGATCGCGAGCCGCATGTTCCCGACAACGCGGGCGCGGCGCGAGAGGTTCGCCAGCCGCGCGCGAAGCGCGCGTTGGCGCAGCGCGACGTCGGCGACGCGGTCGACGTTGAGCGCGATCTGCGGCTGCGTGCAGCGGACCGCGCCGACGCGCGCCGCCGAGCAGCCGCGACGCGCGCGCTTCGGCGTCGGCGATCCGCAAGCCGGCCGATCGCGAAGCGCGCCAGGACGTCCCAGCCGAACAGCCCGGCCAGTCGCAGCGGCGACTTGCGCGCGCGCCCGAGCGCGTCCATGAACGTGTTGAGCCGCGGCAGCACGCGCGGGCGCAGCGCGACGAGACCGCCGCCGCAGAAACGCGCCCTCGCGCATCCGCGCCCACGTGTGCGGAAACTCCGGGTACGCCGCTTCGTGATAGCGGCGTTCCAGACAGGCGTAGGCGACGTCGAGATCGCGCGCGAGCACCGCGTCGACGAACTCGTCGACCGCCGCCGCGTCGAGCGCCGGCAGATCGGAGGCGGCGACGACGACCAGCGCGTCCTCGGTGAAGCCTTGCATCCCCGAGCGCAGGCTGTCGAGCATCCGCGCACCGTCGCCGCGCACCTCGCTCGCGCCGGCCAGCGCGGGATGCGCCGCCGCCGACGGCGGCGCGACGGCGACGATGCGGTCGATCCGCGACGACGCGCGCAGGCCGGCCAGCGTGCGCTGCACCATCGGGACGCCGCCGATGCGCACGAACGCCTTGTTGGGCGCGCCCGGTTCGAGCGCGGCGATCGCGTCGGCGCCTCCGCCGGCCAAGACGATGGCGTCGAGCGCCCTCAAGGCGAATCGACCCATGCGTCGCCGGCGGCGAACGGGACGACGTGCACCGCCGCGTCGCCGGCGCGTGCAGCCGTTGCGCGAACGCGCGCGCGTCCGCTTCGCGCTCGAACAGCGCGAAACACGCGCCGCCCGAACCCGACAGCATCGCGCGGCCCGGCGGCGCCCGCGGCGTCGAGCGCGCGCAGCGCCGCGTCGACCGGCGGATACGCGCCGCGCACGATCGGCTCGAAGTCGTTGCTCATCGTGGCCAGCACGGCGGCGAAGTCGCGCGCGCTGCAGCGCTTCGCCGCAGCGCAGCGACGCCGAGCCGCTGCGCGGCCGCGTCGGCGCCGGGCGCGCGCTGCGCGTCGCTGCGCGAGCAGCGCGTACGCCGGGCCGGTCGCGACGTGCGACCGGCGGAACGGCAAGCACGACCCACCACGGCGGCGCGCGCCCGAGCGCGGTGACGCGTTCGCCGGTCCCTTCGACCAGCGCCGGGCCGTCGACCAGGAAGAACGGCACGTCCGAGCCCGAGCTCGCGCGCGACGGCGACCCAGTCGTGCGCGTCCCGCGTCGGCCCGAGCGCGCAGGCCATCGCCGCGCGCAGCACGGCGGCGGCGTCGCTCGAGCCGCCGCCGAGCCCGGCGCCCGACCGGGATGCGCTTGCGCAGCGTCACGGCGAACGGCGCGTCGCGCCAGGCCGATGCGGTCGAGCGCGCGGACGACGAGGTTGTCGGTCGCCGGCAGCGGCGGATCGCAACGCGAACGCGAATCGCTCGCCGGGCTCGAATGCGAGCTCGTCGGCGAGGGCGATCGGCACCATCACGCTGCGCAGGCTGTGGTAGCCGTCGTCGCGGCGCGCGAGGATCTCCAGCGTGAGATTGATCTTCGCGGGGGCCAGCACGCCGAGCCGTTCGAGGAGGCCGTCGCAGACGCCCCCGGGTAGAGGGTGACGCGGTGGGACCGACCTTCGATGCGCAGCGGAACGAGTTCAGCGCCTACGTGCTGCGCGAGGAGCAAACGCCCTTCGGGCTGACGCTCGGCAACTTCAAGACGTTCGCGACGTCGACGCCCAAAGGCGGGATCCGCGGGCTGTGGGACGCCGACACCGATCAGATCATCTTCGGCGCGCATCAGATCGCGTACCGGGCGGGCGACGAGGAGACGCTCTTCCCGCACCAGATCACGCGCGAGTTCACCTTCCTGCCCTACGCGCAGATCGCCGAGTTCGCGATCGCGCGCGACGTGCACGTCACCGAGGCGTTCTACGTTCCGCACGGTCCGCGCCACGACCGCGTCGTCTCGTTCGTCGTCGACGTGACCGTCCACAACGCGCGCCCGCGCCGGTGCAGGTGCGCATCTTTCCGTGGGCGCTGCTGATCGGCCAGCGCTTCTACGGCGAGCCCGAGAAGCAGGTTCGCGCGAGCGCCGGCGACCGCTTCATCCGCTCGTTCGGCGAGCAGTCCGGCTGGGTTCGCTGGTGGGGCGGTTCGCGCGATCCGAAGGCGGTCGTCGTCGCCTTGCGCGAGCAGACGCTGCTCAAAGGGATGATGGAAGGGACGCGTCAGCGGCGGCGAGCACCTGGGCGAGATCACGCCGCATCTGGCCGAGTTCGCGTCGAGCCGGATCTTCGGCGCGTTCGAGTACGCGGTCGACATCGCGCCCGGCGAGCGCGAGTCGCTGCGGCTGGCCGTCGTCTTTCACAAGGACGGCGACGACCACTCCAAGCCGGTGCTCGAACAGCTCCTGCGCGATCCCGACGCGCTGCCCGCGACCGAACGCTACTACGCCGGCAAGCTCGCCGACGCGCGCTTTCTCACGCCGTCGCCGCTGATCAACCGCGGCGTCGTCTGGGCCAAGACGAACATGCTGCGCGTCGTCAAGGAGTATCCGCAAGGCTGGGGTTCGACGAACTCGCCGCCGTCGGACATTCTGGTCTCGCGCGACACGTCGTGGTTCGTGCACGGCTACGACTACTTCTATGCCGCAGTTCTCGCGCGATGCGATCGAGCTGTTCAACCGCTTTCTCGAACCGACCGGTCAAGTCGTCGAGTACGTGCGCGGCGTCAACGGCTTCTCGACGTTCTACGACCTCAACGTCAACGACGACACGCCGCTGCACATCATCGCGATCCTGCATCACTACAACGCGACGCTCGACGACGCATGGCTGCGCGAGGTGTTTCCGATCGTCACCAAGATCGCGGACTACATGCTCACCCAGCGCGACAAGAACGGACTGCTGTTCTGCAAGGCGTCGGGCGTCGACATGTTCGGCATCACGTCGTGGCGCAACATCATCCCGTACTACACGCTCGACGGGGCCGTCACCGAGATCAACGCCGAGGCGTACTTCGCGCTCGAGGCGACCGCGCGGCTGGCCGCCGTCCTCGACGACGGCGTCGCCTGGGAGAAGTATTCGCGCGAGGCGAGCGCGCTGCGCGACGCGATGCTCGCCAAGCTGTTCAACGCCGACACGTCGGCCTTCGTGCTCAACTACGACACCGACGGCAACTACCAGGACAACTTCACCGCCGACGAAGTGTTTCCGGTGCTGTTCGAGGTCGCCGAGCCGCTGGTGCGCAAGGCGATCCTGCGGCGGCTGATGGAGTCGGATTTCACCACGCCGGTCGGCCTGCGCACGATTTCGACCGCCGACGCGTGGTACTTCCCGTCGCACGGCTTCGGCCTGCTGGGCGGCGTGTGGCCCGACCTCACCCTGTGGTTCGCGGTCGCGCTGGCGCGCAACGGCGCGCACCGCGAGGCGGCGCACTGGCTCGAGGTGATCTACGAGTCGATGGAAGCCGGCGCGTCGCGCAACACCGTTCCCGGTCAGTTCGGCGAGTGGTTCGACGGCGGATCGCTGACCAACCGCGGGATGTACCTCTCGCCGTGGACCGGCGCCAAGTATCTGTGGGCCGTCGCCGAGACGGTGTGCGGGCTCGACGGGTACCGCACGAGCGGGCGGCCGCACATCGCGCCGCTGCTGCCGCCGGAATGGGCTTGGAGCGCGGCGGTGCGCGTCCACTGGGGCGGCCGCCGCCACAGCTACGTGGTCGACGCCGAGCGCAAGGTCATCGTCGGCGACATGGACTTCGCGTCGGCCGACGAGCCGTACCGGGTCTACTATGCCGGCCGCGACGTCTCCGACGAGATCCGCACCTCGCCGGTCGAGGTCGGCGCCGTCGCGTTCGAGGACCCGGCACGGCGCCGTGCTGATCTACCTGTGCAACGACCGCGAGCGGGCCCGCGAGGTCACGCTCGACTTCCGCGGCCGAGACGTTCCGCCGCCGCGTCGACGCCGGCCGGCTGCTCGAGATTCGGCTCGGCGACCCGGTCCTGATCGACGCCATGCCGACCCACGAAGCGCGAGAGGCCGCGGCTCCCGTTTGAGCCAAACTGCCGCGCGTGCCGCCTAGCCGCCGCCCGGGACTCTCCATGCTGCTCGTCGCGGGCGCGGTGGTGCTGGTGGTCTCGATCCTGATCGGCCAGAAGCTGGGCGACCGGGTCCTGCTCCAGACCGAGCGCCGCGATCCCGATCGCCGGATCGGGCGTCACCCCCGTCCCCGAAGCCGCAGCCGTCGGACGCCGGCGAGCTGCAGAACTGGAAGCGCCTGGAGGTCATCTCGGTCGCGACCGACCCGGCCTTCCCCGACCCCCGCGTCACCCGGCCGCCGCGCGCCGCCGCCGCCGAGCCCGCCGCCGCACCGCGCGACGCCCGATCCCCGAGATCACGCTGCCCCGCGTCGCGCATCTACACCTCGCCGCCGCTGCCCGCTGCCGCTGGTCTCGCACGAACCCAGCCGACACCGACACCGAGCCGCCCACGCTCTCGCCCGAGGAGCGCTCGAACGTCGCCCCGCCGCCAAGCCCGACTCGCCCGCGTCACGCTGACCTCGTCACCCTGAGCCTGTCGAAGGGCTAAGTAGTGTTCCTATTGTCCGCATTGATGGCGGACGCTTCGAGCAGGACAATGGGGCGGATATGAACGGACACGCCAGCCGGCACCGAGACGGTCAAGCGCGGGCTCGCGCAGATGCTCAAGGGCGGCGTCATCATGGACGTCGTCACGCCGGAACAGGCCAAGATCGCCGAGGAGGCCGGCGCGGTCGCCGTCATGGCGCTCGAGCGCATCCCGGCCGACATCCGCGCCGCCGGCGGCGTCGCGCGGATGAGCCACCCGGCGCTGATCGAGCGGATCATGGACGCCGTCACGATCCCCGTGATGGCCAAGGTTCGCATCGGCCACATCGGCGAGGCGCGCCAGCTGCAGGCGCTGGGCGTCGACTACATCGACGAGTCCGAGGTGCTCACGCCGGCCGACGACCTGTTCCACCTCGACAAGCAGCCGTACACGGTGCCGTTCGTCTGCGGCGCGCGCGATCTGGGCGAGGCGCTGCGCCGCATCGCCGAAGGCGCCGCGATGATCCGCAGCAAGGGCGAAGCGGGCTCGGGCAACATCGTCGAGGCCGTGCGCCACATGCGCGCGATTCGCGACGGGATCGCGCAGCTCGCCTCGGCGCCGCGCGAAGAGCTCGTCGCGCGGGCGCGCGATCTCGGCGCGCCGCTCGAGCTCGTGCGCGAGGTCGCCGCCGCGAAGAAGCTGCCGGTCGTGCTGTTCTGCGCCGGCGGCGTTTCGACGCCGGCCGACGCCGCGCTCATGATGGAGCTCGGCGCCGAAGGGATCTTCGTCGGCAGCGGCATCTTCAAGTCGACCGACCCCGCCGCGTTCGCGCGCGCGATCGTCGACGCGACGACGCACTGGCAGGATCCCGACGTCGTGCTGCGCGCGCACACGCGATCCCGGAAGAAGCCAAGGCGATGGACGGCCTGGACATCCGCCAGCTCGCCGAGCACGAGCTGCTCGCAACCCGCGGCAACTAGCGTCGCGTCCGTGCGCGCCCGTCGATGAAGACGGTCGGCGTTCTGGCGCTGCAGGGTGACGTCGTCGAGCACGTGCGCGGCGCTCGAGCGCGCCGGCGCGGCGCGTCGTCGAAGTCCGCACGCCGGCCGATCTCGCGCGGGTCGACGCGCTCGTCGTCCCCGGCGGCGAGTCGACGACGGTGATCCGGCTGCTCGACCGGTTCGGCCTGACCGCGCCGATCAAGGACCGGGTGCGCGACGGGATGCCGTTCTGGGGCACCTGCATGGGGATGATCGTCGCCGCGCACGACGTCGCCGACCTCGAGCAGCCGACGCTCGACCTGCTCGACGTCACCGTGCGCCGCAACGCGTTCGGCCGGCAGGTCGACTCGGCCGAGGTGCCGCTCGCGATCCCGGCGCTCGGCGACGAGCCGTTCCCCGCGGTCTTCATTCGCGCGCCGTGGATCGAGCGCGCCGGCCCCGGCGTCGAGACCCTCGCCGAGCGCGACGGCCACGGCGTCATGGTCCGCCAGGGCAACGTGCTCGGCACGTCGTTCCATCCCGAGCTCACCGGCGACGACCGGGTCCACGGCTACTTCCTTGGAGATGCATGCGGCCGCAGCGCGGTCCGCGCCGACGAGGTGAAGACGCCGGCGGGGCGAAGCGAAGCGCGGCTCGCGATGCGGACGGCGTCTCGGCGCTCGCGCACCGCGGCGCAGGCCAGCGGAGTGGAACGGCTCTCGTGAGTCCGCTCCGGCACGTCCCCACGTCATCCCCGAAGCGAGGCAGCCGATGTCTCGCTTCTTGCATTCGGCACCTGGCCTCGCCGGGTACGGGGGCGATCGTGAACGACGTCCTCGTCCTGAACTTCACCTACGAAGCGCTCAACATCACGTCGTTCCAGCGCGCGGTGCGGCTGATCTTCTCCGGCAAGGCGGAGATCGTGCACCGCAGCGAAGCGATCATCAAGTCGACCAGCTTCGAGATGAAGCTGCCGTCGATCATCCGGATGCTGTACTACATCAAGCGCCCGATGCAGAAGGTCGCGCTGACCAAGAAGAACGTGCTGCTGCGCGACGACTACACGTGCCAGTACTGCAATCTCAAGGGCGAGCGGATGATGACGGTCGACCACGTGCTGCCCAAGAGCAAAGGCGGCCCGTCGACCTGGGAGAACCTGGTGTGCGCGTGCATGCGCTGCAACAACCGCAAGAACAACCGCACGCCCGAGCACGCCAACATGCGGCTCAAGCGCAAGCCCAAGGCGCCCAAGTACATCCCGTGGATCCGCGTCAAGCGCAACACGCTGCCGGGCGAGTGGCACCAGTTCTTGTTCCTCTACAACGTCTCGATCGAGGACCGCGTCGAAGCCTAGCCCGAGGTGACCACACGGCGGGCTTTTCTGCTATAATCGCGCCCGTTGTGAACCCGGAGGACGACTCGGAGCCGGCCGCCGCGCTCGATCAGACCCGCGCGCCGTACTTCCAGGTCCTGCTCGACTACGTCGACGCGGGCGTCATCCCGTTCCACACGCCGGGCCACAAGCAAGGGATCGGGATGGAGCGCGCGTTCCGCGACTTCGTCGGCGACAACGTGCTGGCGATCGACCTCACCCAGATCCGCGGGCTCGACGACCTGCTGCAGCCCGAAGAGGCGCTGGTCGACGCGCAGGAGCTCGCCGCGGAGTGCTTCGGCGCGGAGCAGTCGTTCTTCTTGATCAACGGCTCGACCAGCGGCAACCAGTGCATGATGATGGCCGCGCTCAACCCGGGCGACAAGCTGGCGCTGCCGCGCAACTCGCACAAGAGCGCGATGGGCGGCCTGATCATGTCGGGCGCGACGCCGGTGTGGATGCAGCCCGAGGTCGACGAGGCGCTGCACATGGACCACACGGTCACGCCGGACGAAGTGCGCGCCACGCTCGAGCGCGATCCGGACGTCAAGGCGATCTACATCGTTTCGCCGACGTACTACGGCGTCGCGGCCGATCTCGAAGCGATCGCGGCGATCGCGCACGAGCACGACATCCCGCTGCTGGTCGACGAGGCGTGGGGGCCGCACTTCCACTTCCATCCCGGCGCTGCCGCTCTCGGCGATGCAAGCCGGCGCCGACATGTGCATCAACTCGACGCACAAGATGCTCGGCTCGATGTCGCAGACCGCGATGCTGCACGTGCAGGGCAACCGCATCCGCCTCGACCGGCTCAAAGCCGTCTACAAGCTCTTCTTGTCGACCTCGCCGAACCTGGTGCTCGTCGCGTCGCTCGACGTCGCGCGGCGCCAGATGGCGCTCGACGGCGCCGGCGCTGCTCTCGCGCACGATCGAGATCGCGCAGGACGCGCGCCGCCGGCTCAACGAGATCCCGAAGGTCTACTGCTTCGGCGAGGAGCTCGAAGGCCGGCCCGGCGTGTACGACATCGATCCGACCAAGATCACCATCACCGTCAAGGATCTCGGCTACACCGGCTACGAGGCCGAAGAGATCCTGCGCCGCCGCTACAACGTGCAAGTCGAGCTGGCCGACCTCTTCAACGTCGTCGCGCTCTACACGATCGGCACGACGACCGAAGCGTCCGACGCGCTGGTGTACGGCGTGCAGGAGCTGGCGCGCGAAGACCGCCCGGTCGACATCTTCTCGCCGTCGGGCGTGCTCGACCGGCGGCTGAAGACCGGCACGTACAAGCTGCCCGGCGATCCCGCCGATCCGGCTCGTGCCGCGCGACGCGTTCCTGGCCGACACCGAGTTCGTCCCGTTCAAGCTGTCGGCGCGGCCGCATCTGCGCCGAGGTGATCACGCCGTACCCGCCGGGCATCCCCGTCCTCTCGCCCGGCGAAGAGATCACGCCCGAGATCATCGACTACCTCACGCTCGAGAAAAAAGCCGGCGTGAGGATGCAAGGCCCCTACGACGACGACCTCAAGTTCATCCGCGTCGTGCGCTGAGCCGCACCACGTGTCATCCGGAGCTGTCGACAGGCGCGTTCGGCGCGGGGCGCACATTTCGAGAGGCGATTCTTCGAGCGTCGTGAACGCCGACGGTGTGCTTGGATTCATCCTGGGGGTGGTGATCGCGGCGGGACCGACGACCGTATCCCGCAAGCGCAAGCCGCGGCGGCGTGTCCGCGCGAGGCGCTGCGCGTCATCGAAGAGTCGAGACTTCACGCTCCCGCCCGCGCGCATCCCGACGAACGCCGAACGTTCGCTTCGCGCTCGATCGTCGGGAGCGACGGCCGGCTGCGCCGCGCCGTCCTGCGCTGAGTCCTCCGGCGATCCCGCGATCGATGCGGCCGCCGCGCAGGCGTCTGACGCAGTTTCGGTTCGCCGCGCCGACGTTCGGCTGCGTCGCGGCGAGCACGACGCTCGTCGTGGTACTGGCAGGCTCCCCGACGAAGTCCGTCACTCGCCGCGGCGACGGCATCGGCGCACCGGCGCCGAGCGCGCGGCGCCGCGCCTGCGGGCCGAGCGCGGTTCCGGCGTCATGCACGGCGCCGTTCGTGCGACCGGCTCGGCTCGCGATGCCTCCGCGCCGTGAGCAGCCGGGAACGGCGGCTGATCGACGTCACGCTCGACGACGATGCGCGTGTGACCGCCGTCCGCCTCGTGCAGTCGAGCGGCACACCGAGACGACTATCTCGACGGTCGCCGCGCGCAACGGCAGCTACATCGCCGCGTGCCGGGCGTCCGCGGCCCGACCTCGCACCTCGAGCTGACCTCGCTCAACTCGGCTGTCGTCCGAGGACGAGCCGCGCGATACTGATCTCCTTGGCGGAGACCGCACGACCGCGAGCTATGCGCCGTCACCGCTAGTGCGGCAAGCCGATCCGCTGTCTACCGATCGCTCGGCGGGCGTTACCCGATCGGGTGATGCGGGCGCTCGGTTCGCGGCGTAGGATCGGGCGCATGGATACACAGACGATTGGCGCGCTCGCCGCGCTCTCCGACGAGATCGCGGCGACGGTCGAGCGCGTCGCGGGCGAGCGTCGTCGCGGTCGAAGGACGCTCGCGGCTCGGGTCGAGCGGGTTCTTCGTTCGGCCCGATCTGATCCTGACGGCGGATCACGCGCTCGAGAGCGACGAGATCGAGATCGTGCGCGCCGAGCGGCAAGGAGGAGACGCGCGACGATCGCCGGGCGCGATCCGTCGACCGACCTCGCGCTGCTGCGCACGACGACGGCGGGCACGCCGCTCGAGTTCTCCGGCGCCGGCGCCGCGCGTCGGTGCGATCGCGCTGGCGGTCGCGCGCGACGACGACGGCGACGTCGCCGCGACGATGGGCGTGATCAGCGCGGTCGGCGGACCGTGGCGCACCTGGCAGGGCGGCGAGATCGACCGCTTCGTGCGCGCCGACCTGTCGTTGTATCCGCGCTTCTCCGGCAGCCCGCTGCTCGACGTCGCCGGGCGCGTCGTCGGCCTGAACACCGGCGGGCTCTCGCGGCGCCAGGCGGTCACCGTGCCGGCGGCGACGATCCAGCGCGTCGTCGAGACGCTGCTGACGCGCGGCGGACGCATCCCGCGCGGCTACCTCGGCGTCGCGCTGCAAGGCGTCGCCGGCGGCGCGATCGTGCTGGGCGTCGAGCAGAAGAGCCCGGCCGACGCGGGCGGCGCTCATCGTCGGCGACATCATCACCGCGATCGGCGGCAAACCCGTCGCCGACGCGGACGGACGTGCACGCGCAGCTCGGCAGCGGCGACGGTCGGCGAACGCTTGCGGATCGACGTGCTGCGCGGCGGAACGCCGCGGCAGCTCGAGGTCGTCGTCGGCGAACGGCCGGAGTGAACGCGATGATACGCCATGCATCGGCGCGCGCGATCGAGCGCGACCTCGAACGGTTGGCCGAGACGCTGCGCGCCAGCACGGTCGCGGTGCGGCTGCGCGGCGACGGCGCGGGCTCGGGCGTCATCTGGACGCAGCGACGGCGCGATCGTGACGAACGCGCACGTCGCGAGCCGCGCCGGAGGCCGAGGTCGTGCTCAGCGACGGGCGCAGCTTTCGCGGCGCGCGTCGAACGCCGCGACGCGGCGCGCGATCTGGCGCTGCTGCGCATCGACGCGAGCGGGTTGCCGGCGGCGGCCGTGCGCGACCCGTCGCGAGATGCGGGTCGGCGAAGTGCTCGTCGCGGTCGGACATCCGCTGGGGATCCCGAACGCTCTGACCATGGGGATCGCGCATGCCGCCGTCACCGAGGGCTCGCGCCGCTTCGTCCAGGCCGACCTGCGGCTCGCGCCGGGCAATTCCGGCGGGCCGCTGGCCGACGTGCGCGGCCGCGTCGTCGGGATCAACAGCATGGTCGTCGGCGGGCTCGCGCTCGCCGTGCCGGCCGACGACGTGCAGCGCTTCGTCGGCGCGGCGATCCGCGCCGGCACGGCTCGGCCTGCACCTCGCGCCGGTTCGGCTGCGCGACGGCCGCGCGGCGCTGCTGATCGTCGCGGTCGAGCCGGACGGCCGCGCCGAGCGGGCCGGGCTTGATCGTCGGCGACGTTCTGCTCGCGCGCGACGCCGAGCGTCTGCGCTTCGCGCGAACGCTCGACGTGCTGCGCGGCGGCGCGGCGATCGTCGTGCCGATCCCGGGCGACGCGGAGCACGAGCGCGCCGCCTGATCGCACGCGCGTCGCGATCGACGCCGACGCGCCGGCGCGCGAACGCATCGAGCGCACCCTCGGCGACGGCGTCGACGTCACGTCGCGCGACGTCGCCGACGTCGTGCTGCTCGATGCGCCCGGCGCGCGCGAGGCGCTGGCCGCGATCGCGGCCGGCTTCACCGAGCCGACGATCCTGCTCGTCGACGACCCCCACGCCGACCTGGCCTTCGCCGCGCTGCGCGCCGGCGCGGCGGCGGTGCTCGCGCGCCAGAGCGACGCGCGCGAGCTGCTCGCCGCGCTCGACGCGGTGCGCGCCGGGCTGGTCGTGCTGGATGCGTCGGCGCGCGACGCGCTCGCAACGCCGGCGCGGGCGTCGGCCGAGTACGGTGCGCATCGAGCCGCTGACCGACCGCGAACGCGAGGTGCTCTCGATGCTCGCCAACGGCTGGTCGAACCACCGTATCGCGAGCGCGCCTCGCGATCAGCGACAACACCGTCAAAGCGCACGTCGCCTCGATCCTCGCCAAGCTCGGCGCGACCACCCGAACCGAAGCCGTCACCCTCGGCATCCGCCTCGGTCTGGTGATGTTGTAGGCAGCGTCCCGGCGCGGTAGCGTGCCCCGATCGATTTGCCGATATCGTGAAGATGATCGTTCGGCGTGGGGTCGCCATCGTGCTGGCCCTCATCGGCGTACCGGTGCTCGCGGCCTGCGTCGCCGCGCGAGCGCCTCGTCCCCGGCGACGAGCTCGTCCTGCGCCCCGGCGACACGCTGGTCGCTCGCACGCCGCAGGGGACTTTGCGCGTCGAATCGCTGTCCGAGGCACCAGCGGCGTTATGAGTGGCAGGACAACGTTCGAACGCTCACGTTGGACGGCCGAACCGATCCTTGGTACGGCGCGCAGGGAGCCTACGTGGCGGCGTCACCGTTCAACGACACGAACGCCGACGAGCACTCCTACGACTTCGCCTCGGAACGCGCGCTCGAGTACTACCTGCAAGCCTTCCCGCCGACCGCCTACGGTCGCGACGGCACGACCGTCACGTTCACGATCGCACCGAACGGCACGAACAGCCTGACCGTCGAAAAGCTTTGCGTCGACCATCGCACCGCCGACCGCGCTGCGTCCGTCGGCCGGCAGCTCGTTCAGCTGGAAGCACGCTGCTTCTCCCGCACCTGTGACCGCGTGGTACGGATGCGCCAGGACGATCCTCGACCCGGTCGAGCTCGACGCAGCGGTGCTGCGCGAGAACTATCGACAACACCCGTGAGAGCAATTTCATGAACAGCCAGTCGGCGCGAGGGATGCGAGCTCTTCGCGGGTTCGTCGTCTTCGGAACAGCCGTCTCTGGCGATCGCGCAGACGGTCGCGCTTCGGTCGGGCGCGTCGTTTTCGCTGCGCAACGCCAACGGATCGGTCGAGATCGACGCACCTTCGGCGACCACGCGGGTGCTGCGCTGGCGCAACTCGCGCACCGGAGTTGTACCATTCGATCTCGACACCGAGCCGCGCGAGATGACGGTCGAGCTGGCCGGCGGCGTGATGGAAGGCGCCGCCGCCGGCTCGGACGCCTGCCGCCGCGTCTCGGGCGCATCTCCGTACACCGTCACGTATGACGAGGGAGCGCTGAACTTCGCGAGCGTCGAGGATCTTCGCGCCTGGATGAAATGGGGCGACCATGGTCCGTTCTACCTCGATGACGAGTACGGCCGCGCCGGTGTGCTCGCCGGGTTCCGGGTCGGTCAGGCGTACAACGGCGGTCCCTTGCTGGCGGTTGACGTCGTGCGCATCTGCATCGGGGGATCGCCGGCGTCGAACCTGCCCGGCGCGGACGACGCGAAGGTCCACCTCGACGGGGCCGAACCGCCGGTCGCGTGGTCGTGCCCGACCGGCGCATTCGACGTCGCCGCCGAGTACCGGGACTCACAGCGTCACCACGAGCTCGACACGCCGCGAGAACGCCGCCTCCGAAAGTACCTCGGCATCTGACCGCAGCGCTCGATCGCCGCGACGGGAAGATCGTTCGTTCTTCGACAAGCTCAGAATGACATGAGGGTTTGGCCGGCCGTGCAGCGCGACGCTGATGCTGCCTGAGGCGCTTTCGCACCGGCGGCTGGCGGTTCCGGTTATCGGGGCGCCGATGTTCATCGTCTCGCAACCCGAACTCGTGATCGCGCAGTGCAAGGCGGGCGTGATCGGCGCGTTCCCGTCGCTCAACGCGCGGCCCGAGGCGGCGTTGGACGAATGGCTGGACCGGATTGCGGCCGAGCTGGCCGAGCACGACGCCGCGCAACCGGAGCGGCCGGCGGCGCCGTTCGCGGTGAACCTGATCGTGCACAAGTCGAACCTGCGGCTGATGCACGACCTCGAAGCGTGCGTGCGGCACCGGGTGAAGATCGTCATCACGTCGCTTGGCGCGCGCACCGACGTCAACGACGCGATCCACGCGTACGGCGGCGTCGTGCTGCACGACATCATCAACGTCGCGTTCGCGCGCAAGGCGATCGAAAAAGGCGCGGACGGCCTGATCGCCGTTGCGGCCGGCGCCGGCGGCCATGCCGGGACGTGGTCGCCCTTCGCGCTGGTGCAGGAGATCCGCGCGTGGTTCGACGGCCCGCTCGCGCTGTCGGGTGCGATCGCGAACGGCCGAGCCGTGCTGGCCGCGCGCGCGATGGGCGCCGACTTCGGCTACGTCGGCTCGGCGTTCATCGCCACCCGCGAAGCGAACGCCAGCGACGCCTACAAGCAGAGCATCGTCGCTTCGAGCGCTCAGGACATCGTCTATACCAACTTGTTCACCGGCGTGCACGGCAACTATCTGCGGCCGTCGATCGTCAGCGCGGGGCTCGATCCCGACAACCTGCCGCAGAGCGATCCCTCGAAGATGGATTTCGGTGCGGCCAAAGCCTGGCGCGACATCTGGGGCTCGGGCCAAGGAATCGGTGCGGTAGCGCACGTTCCCAGCGCCGGTGAGCTCGTCGCGCGGCTCGCCCGCGAATACGACGATGCGTTGCACGCGCTCGCCGACGAGATGCCGTCGTTGCGCTCGTAGCCGCTAACCGGGGCGCGTGCGGATGATGCCGACCCAGTTCTCGACGACCATGACCACCTCGTCGTTCTGGTTGAGCACCTCGACCTCGAAGGTGAGCGAACCGCGGTCAGGCTTACTCACCGAGCGGCGGCTTTCGAGGATGCGCGCGCGAACGCGCAGGACGTCGCCGGGCCGCACCGGCAGCTTCCAGCGGATCGGGCCCAAGCCGGGAGAGCCCAAGCTCGTCTCGCCGTCGATGAAGTGATCGACGACGACGCGCATCATCATCGCGGCAGTATGCCATCCGCTGGCGATCAGGCCGCCGTACGGCCAAGCTTTCGCGGTCTCGGCATCGGTGTGAAACGGCTGCGGATCGTAGCGTTTCGCGAATTCGAGGATCTCGTCTTGCGAGACGGTCACGGAGCCGATCTCGGCCGTGCTGCCGACCGTATAATCGTCGAGGTAGCGCGTCGCCATGCAAGCGAGTACGGCGCGTGGGCGACCCCGTCCCGTGCCCGCCGGCTGAAACGAATCACCCCCTTGCCGATATTGAAACCAAGTATGTTCCAGGTATTCCAACCGGAGGGCCGGGAAGGCGTGGACCCGTCGCGGTTCCCCGGCGACGGAGGCGGCGACGATCGAAAATCGACAGACGTCGACGAGGAGTCACGTTGGCCGTTAACGCCGAGTCCTTCGTGCCGAACTGGGAGCTCACGCAGCTTCTGGACATCTTCCCCCTCCCGCTCCGCCAGGCGCTCGTCCGTCTCCCGAACCTCGTCAACGTCATCGAAGTGGTGCTGGACCTCGGACGTGTGCCTGAGGCGCGCTTCGAAGACGATTTCGTGTTCCTGAGCGACGCCTCGATCACGGCCGAAGACATCACGCACATCACGGCGCGCCTTTCGCCGTTCGGCGGCGACAACCGGGCCGGCATCGAGCAGACGCTGCACCGCATCAGCGCGATTCGCAACCGGACCGGGCGCATCGTCGGCCTGACCTGCCGCGTCGGTCGCGCGGTGTACGGAACGATCGATATCGTGCTCGACGTGATTCGCAGCGGTAAGTCGATCTGTCTGCTGGGCCGTCCCGGCGTCGGCAAGACGACGATGCTGCGCGAATGCGCGCGCGTGCTGGCCGAAGACCGCAAGCGCGTCGTCATCGTCGATACGTCGAACGAGATCGCCGGCGACGGCGACGTTCCGCATGCCGGTATCGGGCACGCCCGCCGCATGCCCGTACCCGACCCGCACCTGCAGCACAACGTGATGATCGAAGCGGTCGAGAACCACATGCCGCAGGTGATCGTGATCGACGAGATCGGCACCGAAGCCGAGACGTTCGCGGCGCGCACGATCGCCGAACGCGGCGTGCAACTGATCGGAACCGCACACGGGCGAACGCTCGAGAACCTGCTGATGAACCCGACGCTGTCGGACCTCATCGGCGGGATCAGCGCGGTGACGCTCTCCGACGAGGAAGCGCGCCGGCGCGGCACGCGCAAGACCGTTCTGGAGCGCAAACAGCCGCCGACGTTCGACGTGGTCGTCGAGATCCAAGATCGCGACCGGCTGGCGATCCATCAGAACGTCGGCGAGGTCGTCGATGCGCTGCTGCGCGGCTACCAGCCGCAGCCCGAGGTGCGCCAGCGCACGGCCGGCGGGTCGATCGACATCGTGCAGCACGCGAACCCCGAAGCGATCTCGCCCGAGAAGATTCGCGAGCTGCGAACGCAGCCGCGCGACGACGACGCCGCGCTGTTCGGTGCGGCCGGCGAAAACGTCCCCGAGGACGCCAAGCCGCTGATGATCTTCCCGTACGGCGTCTCACGCAACAAGATCGAGCGCGCGGTGCACAACCTGCGCGTCCACGGTTCGATCGCGCGCAAGTGGGACGACGCCGACGTCGTGCTGACGCTCAAAGCGCTCGAACGCAAGGAGTCCGATCGCCTCAAGCAGATCGCGGCCGAGAACGTCCCGATCTACTCGATCAAGACGAACACGACGACGCAGATCCAGAACGCGCTCAAGGACGTGTTCAACCTGCCCTCGCTCGACGTCGAGGAGATCGCGATGCGCGAGGCCGAGGAAGCCGTCTATCAGGTCCTGCTCGACAGCCGGGCCGTCGAGTTGACGCCGCAGACGTCGTACATCCGCCGCATGCAGCACCAGCTCGCCGAGCGCTACCGCGTCCAATCCCGCTCGACCGGCCTCGAGCCGAACCGCCGAGTAAGATTCTTCAAAGGGCCCGACGTCTAGTGTGTTTCGCGCAAAGTGCGCAAACACTCGCGTTCGGCCTGCGGCCGATCCGCCCCTGAGCCCACGGTGGGCCCGAATAGCTCAACGCTCCAGATGGACTTCGCCGGCGTCGTCGATGGTGAGGAAGGAGTCGAACTGGAGCACTTCGCTGTCCTCGTGACGGCGGCTGTGCACGGACAAGCGGTGGACGCCGGTGCTGGTTTTCCCGGCGTACGACATGCGCAGCAGCGGGTTCTCCGGCCGGCTGTTCGGAGCCAGCCGCCCCGCGCCGATGAGGGCGGAGACGACCCGCTGCTGGACGCGCAGCGGCAGCAGCCGGTACGCGTCGTCGTCGGCGCCGGCCATCGCGGCCAACTCTTCGGCGGCCTTGTTGCCCGGCGCGTTGAAGTTCTTGCAGAAGCGCACGATCGCGTCCCAGTCGTCGGCCGCGATTCCTTCGAAGACGCCGGCGATGAGCGCCCAATCGACGCCGTCGCGCGCCATCGTTCCTTGGCGTGCGATCTTGACGCGGGCGCGCACTCGCCGTCCGTTCACGTCGATCGCGACGTCGATGATGCGCCCCGGAGGTGCGTCGCGCGTCGCGAATAGGATCCCCTTCTCGGAGATCTCGAGTCCCAGCGCAGGCACCAGCGCTTCGCCGCGCAGCCACGCGATCGGGTAGCGCCGCCGGGTTCGGCTCGCGGTGCGGCGCTCGCCCTTGGCGCCGCCCAACCGTTTGAGCAACTCGTTGAGGATAGGTCACCTCCGCCATGGCCGAGCGGCGCCGGTCGCGAAGACCGCTCGGTGTTGGTCACCTTCGAGGGAATCGAGGCCGCCGGGAAGTCGACGCTGATCGCAGCGCTCGAACACGACCTTAGGACCCACAGCGATTCCGTCCTGGTCACCCGGGAGCCCGGCGGCACGCCGCTAGGTGATTCTTTACGTGCGTTGTTCCTCGATCCGGCCTTCGCCGTCGATCCGGTGGCCGAGGTGATGCTGCTCAACGCCTCCCGCGCGCAGTTGGTCGCCGACGTGATCGCCCCGGCGCTCAAGGAACGCCGGATCGTCCTGTGCGACCGCTTCTTCGACGCCACCGTCGCGTATCAGGGCTTTGGGCGCGGGCTGAACGTCGAATCGCTGCTGGAGATCTGTCTGATGGCGACGCACCGGATCGCGCCCGATCTCACCTTCCTGCTCGACCTCCCGCCCGAGGTCTCCCGGGCGCGCGTGCACGCGCGCGGCGACACCGATCGGCTGGAACGCGAAGACGTCGAGTTCCATACGCGCGTGCGCGAGGGCTATCTCTCGCTGGCCGCGCGGTTCGCGAATCGCTACGTCGTCCTCGATGGGACGCAGCCGCCGGAGGTGCTGGCGGCGGCGGCGCAGGCTGAAGTTCGGCGTCGCCTGGGCGGCCCGCCGTCGTGATCGACGGGACGTTCGACGTGATCGGCGCGGCGGGGCCGCGCGCGATGTTCGAGCACCTGACCCCCGCGACGCTCTCGCACGGCTACCTCTTCACCGGACCCGCGGGCGTGGGGAAGAAAGCGTTCGCGCGCGCGCTGGCCCACTCGCTGCTGTGCATTACGCCCAAACGCACGTTGTTGGGCTGGTGCGGCGCCTGCAGCGGCTGTCTGCAATTCGAAGCCGGGACGCATCCTGACTTCTACTACGCCGAGGGGCAGCTCAAGATCGGCGAACGCGACGGCAGCGGCTTTCACGACGCGGACGAGACGACGGCTCGCGACCTGGTGCGCCAGTTGTCGCTGCACTCATACGCGGGTGGTAAACGCGTGTTCGTCCTCGGCGACGCCGAGTTCACCATTCCGGCGGCCAACGCGCTGCTCAAGTTTTTCGAAGAACCGCCGGCCGGGGTGGCGTTGATCGTGACGACCAACGCGATCGACCGCGTCTTGCCGACGATTCGATCGCGGCTGGTCGAAGTGACCTTTCCGCTGCTCGCCGAGAGCGAGGTCGTGCAGATCCTCGAGCGGCACGGCGCCGGCGCCGAGGATGCCGAGCGCGCCGCGAGCATCGCCGGCGGGAGCGCCGGCCGCGCGCTGGAGTATCTCAACGATGGGGAAGGGTCGACGCGCGATGCCGCGGTCGAGTGGTTCTTCGCCGCGGCCCAAGGTGACGAAGCGGACGCGAGCGTCTGGGCGACGCGTCCGACCCTCGAAGCCGGCCTCGAGACGGTCAAGACGCTCACCCGCGATTGGATCGCGCTAGGCCTGGGCGGTACCGTCCCGCTCCTCGCGCGCGATCAACGCGCGCGGCTCGAAGCTCTCCCGCTGCGCGATAACGCGGCCTTCGCCAAGCTGCTCGGCGCCATCAGCGACGCCGAACGCATCGCCCGCACCAACGTCAGCGCACCGCTCGTCGCCGACCTCGTCCGCATGGCCCTCGCTCCCTCGTCGCGCTAGCGACGCGAACACACTACCAGCGGCGGGTTGAGAAGGCGGCGTCGGTGTAGGTCTTGGTGATCACCAGCGCGACGTATCCGAGCGCGATCGCTTGCAAGAGTGCCGCGATGAGATGCTCGACCAGCGCGCTGCCGTAGGTCCACACGAGGAGCAGGCTCGCGAGCCAGTTCGAAGCGATCGGCACGAACGAGACCCACCAGCACCAAGGTGACGATCGTCGCGAGCACCGCCGGCAGCGGCGTGGAGCGCACGCGGTCGATCGAGACTTGGATCGCGGCGCCGCCGGGGATTCCGCCGACGGCGGCGGCCGGGATCGTCCAGATGAGAAAGACGACGATGGCTGCGGCCAACAGGTAGCCGAGCAAGCCGATGATCTGCGTGACGTACAACCCGACGGTGACGACCAAACCGAAGCCGACCGAGGCCATCAAGATGTCGCTGCCGCGACGGCGCGTCTCGACCCATCCGCGTTCGAACGACGCGTGCCCGTGGCGCCACGCGTCGTCGGCGATGATGCAGGCCGCTCCCAGCCCGAACAGCGTCAGCATGAACTGGATCAGTTGCGCGAGCCCCAACGTCATCGAACCGATGGCTCCGCTGCTGAACGGCGTCATGACGACGGTGAGCAGGACGCCGATCACCGCCATCAACAGGGGCACGACGATGATCGACGGGTTGCGCAGCAGCCGCGGGACCGCCGATGCATAGACGCCCACGTCGATGCCGAGCACCGGCCCGCTCTTCATGGTGCCGCGCTAACCGCGCGCGCCGGCGAGCGCGTTGCCGCAGGAGCAGGTGCGCTCGGCCGGCACGTTCGCGATGATCTTGAAGATCGCGTTCTTCACGCGATCGTTGTTGCTGGCGAAAACCTGCATCACTTCGTGGTGCGAGACGGGCTCGAGCCCTTCGATGCCGACGTCGTAGTCGGTGATGAGCGAGATGTTCACGTAGCACATCTCGAGCTCGCGCGCCAGGTAGGATTCGGGGTAGTTGGTCATGTTGATGACCTCCCAGCCCAGCGAGCTGAACCACTTCGACTCGGCGCGCGTCGAGAAGCGCGGGCCTTGAATCACGACGATCGTCCCCGTCTCGTGGGTCTCGATGTCCAGGCTCTTGAGCGCGTCGATCGCAAGCGGACGCAATTGCGAGCAGTACGGGTCGGCGAACGAGACGTGCGTGGTCACCGGACCGTCGTAGAACGTGTCCTTGCGCCCGGTGGTGCGGTCGACGATCTGATCGGCGACGACCATCGAGCCGGGCCGAACGCTCTTCTGGAGCGACCCGCAGGCGGTCGGGCCGATGATGCGGGAGACGCCTAACGCCTTCATGGCAAAGGCGTTCGCGCGATAGTTGATCGCTTGGGGCGGGTAACGGTGGTCTTTACCGTGGCGCGGCAGAAAGGCGACCTTCTTGCCGGCGATCTCGCCCAGCGCGATCTTGTCCGAGGGCAACCCATAGGGCGTCTCGACCCAGACTTCGCGCGGGTTCTCGATGAGCGAGTAGAATCCCGACCCCCCGTAAACGCCGATCTCGGCGCGCTCGTCCGTCACATACATTGCGCCCCCCTGTACGACGGAAAAGCGACACCGCCTTCATCATCACCACTCGGCACAGTACCGGTGCCCGCTCGGGCACGTCGTTCGCCGGCGCTGCGCGTTTCCTAACGGCTTGGAGACGGCCCGGCCGGGGCGGCCCGGTACGCGCTGCCGCAGGGAACGCGACTCCGTCCAACTCCTCTGGTGTCCGAAAGTTCGAACCGTCGACCGTCACGATCATCTTGAGGTGAACGAGCAACGCGTTTGCGGCAATTTCGAAGTACTCGCGCTTAGCGAGCCAGTTTCGACGCGCTCGATTAGACGAACCCGCGCCCGCGCGCGCTCCGACGACGTAGTGTGTCGCGGTTCACCGCGTGCCTCACGCACCAAGAACGTGGCCGAATCGACGAACAGATCCGTCAGCGGGTGCGTATTCGGTCTCGATATGCCTTCAATTTCAAGTGGTAACGTCGCTGCCGTCACGTTGTTCGTGACCGGCAAGTTCTATATGGTTAGTAACGAGAGCCCTCGGCGCGGACCACACCGATAGTCCGCAGGCCGAGCAACGCATCACCTGGCGCCGCCGTCGGCGCGGTAGCCGGTGACGGTGAGCCTCCGCAGGCCGCGGAGCGCAGCGCAGCAACGTTCGATCTGACTATGGTTCGTCGTACAGCCTTTGCCGCCGCGCTTCTCCGACGGGCTCGCTGACACGCGCTGCCGTCGCTCGTCCGAACCGCCACATCGTAGCTCGCTTTGAAATCGCCGTGATGCGGGGTAATGGTGATGTCACCGCTCACACAGCGCGAGCTGAAATTCCGACCGGTCACGTCTTCACGGAACGTGACGAACCGAGGTCGAGGAACGTCACTCATCGCGTGAACCGCGCGGATGTATATCTGTACCGGCGTCATCGCCAGCCGTCTTGAGGCGGCGGCTCACGTCGGCAGCGCCCGGCGGCCCAGCGAGCTGCCCGCCAAGCGAGGAGACACACCGCGCTACGATGACGAGAAACTGCAGACATACGGCTCCTGCACAGCCACGAAACTCCCAGCCCCACGCCTGCCCGAGCTGCGGTCCGATCGGTCAATCCAGGAAGTCGGACGGTTTGAGCTCGTCGATGAACTTCTTGAACTTGGTGGAGTCCTCGGGATCGGCGTCCTTGTCCGGGACCGTCTCCTCGAGCGCGATTTTGTCGCTGACGAAAATCGGCGCGTCCATCCTGAGCGCCAGCGCGATCCCGTCGGAAGGCCGCGCGTCGATCTCTTGGACGTCGCCGTTGGTGCGCACGATCAGCTTGGCGAAGAACGTCGAGTCCTTGATGTCGTGAATGATGATCTGCTCGAGCCGCGCCGAGAGCGAGACGAGCAGGGTGCGCATGAGGTCGTGCGACAGGGGGCGCGGGACGGCGGTCCCTTCGAGTGCCAAGGCGATCGCGGTCGCCTCGAACGGCCCGATCAGGATCGGAAGGTAGCGCTTGCCTTCGAGGTCCCTCAAGATGACGACCGGATCGTGCGTATGGAGATCGATCCCCAGTTTGTCGACCTTCATCTGCCGCATCGGTCGATACTCCGGGGGATTTTCCGCCAACTCCTTTGGCGGGCGGCAGCGGCCTAGGCGGGTCCAATCCGGCGGCGTCGCGTACGAAGGCGCTCCGTGGCATTGTCGTGCGGCATCGTGGGGCTCCCCAACGTCGGGAAGTCCACCATTTTCAACGCCCTGACGCGCTCGGCTCAGGCGCTCGCCGCGAACTACCCGTTCGCCACGATCGAGCCGAACGTCGGCGAAGTCCCGGTCCCGGACCCTCGCCTGGGCGTCCTGGCCGCGCTGAGCCGGTCCGAAAAGATCGTCCCGGCAACCATGAGATTCGTCGACATCGCCGGCCTCGTGCGCGGCGCGTCGAGCGGTCAAGGACTCGGCAACGCGTTCCTCTCGCACATTCGCGAGACCGACGCGGTGGCGATGGTCGTCCGCTGCTTCGACGACGACAACGTCACCCACGTCGAGGGCAGCGCCGACCCGCTGCGCGACATCGAGATCATCGACATCGAGATGGCGCTGGCCGATCTCGCGTCGCTGCAGAAGCGCCGCGACAAGCTGCAGCGCGAAGTTCGCGCGAACCCCAAGGAGGCCGCCAAGCTCGTCGCGCTCGACCGCCTGATCGCGGCGCTCGAAGCCGGCACGCCCGCGCGTTCGTTCGCGGCCGGATCGCCCGAAGCGGAGATCGCCCGGGACGCGTTCCTGCTCACCGCCAAGCCGATGCTCTACGTCGCGAACGTCGATGAAGCGCAGATCACGAGTTTGGGGCCGATGGCGCAAGCCGTGTTCGAGCATGCCGCGCGCGAGAACAGCCGCGCGATCGCGTTCAACGGCAAGATCGAAGCGGAGTTCGCCGGGATGAGCGACGAGGACGTCGCGATGTTCCGCGCCGACTACGGCATCACGTCGGGTGGGCTGGATCGCCTGATCGTCGAGGCCTACGATCTGCTGGGACTCATGACGTTTCTGACGACCGGCGAGAAAGAGACGCGCGCCTGGACGATCGAGAAAGGGACCAAAGCACCGCAGGCGGCCGGCAAGATCCACTCCGACATCGAGCGCGGTTTCATTCGCGCCGAAATCATCTCATACGCCGACTACGTCACCTACAAGACGACGGACGCCCTGCGCGCCGCCGGCAAGCTGCGCTCCGAGGGCAAAGACTACGTGATGCAGGAAGGCGACGTCGTCGAGTTCCGGTTCAACGTCTGACCGCTAGGTGATCGTGGGGGGAGTTGGCGGCGGCGGGAGTTGCGAACCGTAGGGCGGCGGCGGCGCCGCGGCGTACCCGGCGCCGGGATACGTACGACCGCCGGCTTGCGCGCGCAGCGCGTTCAGCTCACGCTGGATCGGCCATTCGGTGAACGCCAGAATGATGAGCATGACGAAGTTCGCCAGCGGGACCAGCATCAGCAGCGACAGCCACGGATTCATCCCGGTGCGCTTGAAGATCATGAAATAGATCAAGACCGTGAAGACGACCGACACCAGCGCGACGATGGCGATCACGCCGCCCATAGCGCTCAGAGCGGCCAGCGCCTGCGTCGTATCGGGTCTGCTGGGAAACCTGCGCGAGGTACTGCATGGTGGGGTATGATGCGAGCCAAGCGAGCATCCCTGCCGCCCTTTGCCTCGGCCAAATAGCGTACCGAATACCCAGGGGTTTCCGCCGAATGTCCTAAAGGAGCCGGACGGCTCAGGAGGCCAGCACTCTGATGTCCACAGCCGTACCGGGTCCCACCGCAGTTCGCGAGGTCAGCGTCTTCGGCGACGCGATCGCGTACTTCAACGAAGCGGCGGCCCTGCTCAACCTCGACGCCGGGATCAAGGCGATCCTCACCCATCCGTCCCGGCAGATCATCTTCTCGATCCCGTTCCAGCGCGACAACGGCGGGATCGAAGTGTACACCGGCTACCGCGTGCAGTACAACTTCGCGCGCGGGCCGGCCAAGGGCGGGATTCGGTTCCACCCCGGAGTCACGCTCGACGAAGTGACCGCGCTGGCATTCTGGATGACCTGGAAGTGCGCCGTCGTCGATTTGCCCTTCGGCGGCGGGAAAGGCGGCGTCACCTGCGATCCGTCGACGCTCTCGATGTCGGAGATCGAGCGGATCACGCGCCGCTACGCCGCCGAGTTGGTCGAGGTGATCGGCCCCGACAAAGACGTCCCCGCGCCCGACGTCAACACCACGCCGCAGCACATGGCGTGGATCATGGACACCTACTCGATGCACGTGCGCCAGAACACGCCGGGCGTCGTCACCGGTAAACCGCTCGAGATCGGCGGGTCGCGCGGGCGCGTCGAAGCGACAGGGCGCGGAGTCTCGATCGTCGCGCTCGACGAGATGGCGCGGTTGGGAATCGAACCCAAGGGCGCGCGCGTTATCGTGCAAGGTTTCGGCAACGTCGGTTCGATCGCCGCGCGGATGTTCGCCGACCACGGCTGCAAGATCGTCGGAATCAGCGACGTCACGGGCGCGTACGTCAACGAGAACGGGATCGATCTGGCCGGTGCGATCGCGTACGCGCAGGAACATCACTCGCTGGATGGATATCGCGGCGGCGAGCGGATGTCGAACATGGCGATGCTCGAGGTGCCGTGCGACGTGCTCGTCCCGGCTGCGCTCGAGAAGGTGCTGACGGTCGACAATGCGGCGCGGATCAAAGCGAAGCTGATCGTCGAAGGCGCGAACGGCCCGACCACCCCCGAAGCCGACCACATCTTCGCCAAGAACGGAATCGTCGTGATCCCCGACATTGTGGCGAACGCCGGCGGCGTGACCGTATCCTACTTCGAATGGGCGCAGGACCGGCAAGGCTATTTCTGGCGCGAATCCGAGGTGAACGAACGCCTCAAGGACGTGCTGCTCGACAACTTCACGGTGTTGCGCGAGATCGCCGAGACGCGTGGGATCACGTATCGGACGGCGGCCTACATGATCGCGATCGATCGCGTCGTCAAGTCGTTGAAGCTGCGCGGGGTATACGCTTAGCGCTTAGAGCGCGGCTCGATGACGGCGGAGCGGGGCGACACATGACCGAGCAAGGGTGTGTCGCCCCGCAAATCGCAGGGCTTAGTGGTTGCGCGTGGCTTCTGGCGTTGGATGATGGTGATCGCTTCACCTAATTGATAGCGCGCCTGCTCGAGATAGGGTCGCGCCGTTCTGTCGGCTTCCCGTTCGTCAAGGTCACGCTGAGCGGCGAGCAGGAAGCGGCGTACGTTTTCGTGGCGGCTCGAGCCCGATGCCGTCGTATCAGCGCCCGTCTCCGGCTCGACGTGCAGCCTGGCACGATCGGACTGCACGACGCGGATGCTGTCGGCGATGACTTTATCGATGAGGCCGATGACCTGTGTATCCTCAGGGCTAACGCCGTGCGGGCCTCCCTGGCTGAGGATGTCCCGCGCGGCGCGCAGATCGGTAATCGCATGGCCGGCTCTAGGGTGGGCGCGCCGCCGTACTGCTGGGCCAGAGCTGGGCTGACACGGCGGTGAAGAGCACCGCCGCCAGGAGTTGGGGAAGGAGTCGATATCTCAAGTTCTTGTCCTCTCGGGAATGATTGCTGACCCTGCAAACGCAGTTACTCGACCCAGCGTTCTGCCCAGCTCCCGATCTGTTCGATGATGGTGTCCAGGCTGCGACCGCGTTCGGTGAGCTCGTACGAAACGCGGATGGGGCGGTCGGGTGAGACGGTGCGGGCGACCAAGCCTTCGCCTTCGAGCTCCCGCAGGCGCTCGGTGAGGAGACGGTCGGAGAGGCCGGGGATGGCGGCCAGGATCTCGTTGAAGCGAGCGGGGCCGCCGACGAGCACGCGCACGATCGCACCGAGCCAGCGGCGGCCGATTAGTTCGATCGCATACTGGAATCGCGGGCAGAACGGACTCACGCCGTCGACGGAGTGCGGCTGGGGTTCGGCGGGGGTCGTTCGAAGAGGCATATTTATTCTCGGTAGGCTACTTGACGTAAGTTTACCACAGGTGCTAAGATGCGAGCTACCTACACTTGGTAAGCTAGCTACGAAAGAATGGATATGGGAATTTCACTGGGACTGCTCCTTGCCCGCCTGATCGGCCTCGGTTTCGCCACGCACGGGGCGCAGAAGCTCTTCGGCTGGTTCGGCGGTTACGGCCTGGCCGGTACCGGCGGCTTCTTCGAGTCGCTCGGATTTCGTCCCGGCGTTCTCTTTGCAGCGTCAGCCGGTGCGAGCGAACTCGTCGGCGGCTTGCTGGTCGCGCTCGGGTTGGGCGGCCCGATCGGGCCGATGTTCATGATCGCTCCAATGGTGGTGGCGATCCTCGTGGTTCACCTCCCTAACGGCTTCTCAGCGACCAAGAACGGCTACGAGCTTCCGCTCCTGTACCTGGCGTTCGCCGCCGTCTTCGCGTTCGTCGGCTTCGGCGCGTATAGCCTCGACGCGGCGTTGGGCTGGAACGCGTTCTGGACGCCGCAACTGGCGTGGGCCGCGATCGGCCTGGGCTTTGCCGGCGGATTGCTCAACGTCGCGCTGCGGCGCAAGCCGGTCCCGCAGCCCGCGGCTTAGATCCGGCGGTCCAGTTCCTGGTCGTCTGAGGGCCGGGTCGGGGGGACCACCTGCTCGAACGAGGCCTCTTGCGTCTCGCCTTCGGCGGCCTCCCAGGCGGCAAAGCCCCCTTTGAGGCTGCGGACGTCGCCGAACCCGTTCTCCTGGAGTTTCGCGGCTATCTGAGGGGTCAGATCGCCGTCGCCCTGCTCGTCGTAGAGCACGACCGGTTTGTCGGGGGCGATCGGGATCGTGAGGCGATCGGGCGTGAGGAGGTCGTGTGGGCGGTACCGCACCGCACCGCGGATCTCCCGATGTCCCTGGTGCTTGCCCACGTTTAGGATCGTCGCTCCCTGCGCGGCGAGCGCGCGAAGGTCGTTCACCGTCGTCTGCATCGCTCGTGCTTCTACCCGCCGGCCGCCGAAGCCGAACGGCGGGCGGGCGGACGGCATAAAAGCGAGCAAGCGTCCAGCACTTCGCCTTAAAAATGGCGCAGAACGGGCGTTTCCCCCGCATACCGTCGAGGAGTCCGCGACCGCCGCAGCGCACTAGCGGAGACCGGATCACGAATTCTTCATCGGGTTGATGAATTCTGACGTGGGTAACCCTTCAAGGAGTTTTTCGGCGCATGGAGTTGTCCGTTGTCGTTCCTGCATACAACGAAGCAGGCGCGATCGCGTCGTGTCTGGCCGAAATCGTGGCCGCGGTCGAGCAATTGACGCCCGACTATGAGATCGTCGTCGTCGACGACGGCAGTTCCGACGGAACGGCGCGCTGCGCCCGGTTGTGCGCCGAGCTGTACCCGAAGCGGATCGTCGTAGTGGAGTCTCCAGCCAACCACGGCAAAGGGGCTGCGCTCGTGCTCGGTGCGATGCTTGCGCGAGGCGAACGTATCGCATTTCTCGACGCCGACCTCGATCTGCACCCTTCGCTGCTCCATCGCTTGAACGCGAGAATGGACGAGACCGGTTACGACGCGGTCATCGGCTCTAAGAGACATCCGGAATCCGACGTCCAGGTGCCGCCGGTTCGCCGGATTTTGAGCGCCGCCTACTTTTTCATCGTCCGGCTCTTATTCGGGCTGCCGCTACGCGACACGCAGACCGGAATCAAGATCTTCAAACGCGCGATACTGCACGCCGTGCTGCCGCGCCTATGCGTCAAGCGCTTCGCGTTCGATCTCGAGCTGCTGGTGAACATTCACCGCGCAGGCGGCCAGATTACCGACGCGCCGGTCAAGATCCGGCCGCAACGCCTCGCGCAGCGAATTCGCTATAGCGACGTAAAGACGATCTTTATCGACACCTTGGCAGTGTTCTATCGTGCGCGCGTTCTGCACTGGTACGACCGTGCGACGGATAGCTTGCAACCGATGACGGCGATCGAACCGGTGGTATCGTACGGGCGTGCCGTTCCGCGCACGACGCTCGCCGAATCATCGGTCATTGAAGTTCAGCGTGGCGAAGAGATGCTGTCGGCCACCGGTGAAAGCACCGCCGCAGTCTAGCGGACAGCGTCGTCGCGTGCCGCGCGCCGGCCGATCGGATACTGGCCGATGTCACCGGCGAGGCGGGACAATCCCAGCAGTACCGCTGCGGGAATCGCGTCCGCGATTGGCCGCGGCAGGCCGCGATAGGCGATCCATGCTCGATTGACGACGCCGGTCACGATATCGAACCCGGCTTTCTCAAGATACTTGCGCATCGTATTCGGTGTGAAGTAGTAGAGGTGACCTTCCGGCATGATATACGCGGTCCCGGGCGCGCGCCGAACCAGATGCCAGTTGCCGGTCGTATAGTAGAAGACGCCACCCGGCTTTAGGAGCCCGCGCACCCGACGCAGGAACGCGGTGGGACTGACGACGTGCTCGATGACCTCGGTCGCGGTGACCGCGTCGTACGCCGCCGCCGGTAGGTTTGGGTCGTCGATGGAGTCGCCGACGATCGAGACTCCGCGCCGCTGGCAGTGCGCCCGAGCGGAGTTGGAAAACTCAATGCCTTCGGCTTGGGCGCCGGCGTCCTTCATACCGACCAGCAGGGTTCCGGTGCCGCAACCGACGTCGAGAACGCGCGCACCGCGTAGATCGCCCAACGCGTTGTCGAGCGTGAGGATGATGCGATCGATCGCGGCGGGTTCACGGGGTCCTCGACGGAGTCGCGCGTGTAGTCAATCGTGCGATCGAAGCCTTGGCCACGATAGTAGGCCTCGTCGTAGAGCGAGCCGATCTGATCCGCCGCGATCCGCGGGTTCACGTAAACTAAGCCACGCGCACGCAGCGAACGATCGAGAACGTGCGCGTCCACAGATCGCCGCGTTTTTCCATCACCAGGCGGGATTGGTCTGACCCGCAGAGATCGCAGGCGATCGACTCCAGCTTGAACCCTCGGTCGCGCGAAGCCGCCGTCACCAGGGGGCCTCCGTTTGCAGTAGCCGGGCTCCCCGTCTTTCCGCTACCGGATGTCGAGAGGCCCGATCGCCTCCGCGAACGCCCGCGCGAAGACCGCTCGGCCGGGCTCGGCTAGGTGCGCGTCCGAGCTTAGATAGAGAGCGGGGTGGTCACCGCCAGCTAGCCTCTTCGGCAGCGATGAAAGCCGGCCACCAGATCGATCACTGTGAAAGCCTGCAAACGCCGTGACGTAGGCGGTGTGCGCCCCCAGGTCCGTCGTCAAATCGTTCCCAAGCACGCGCCTTAGCAGCGTCCCCATTCGACGCCAACTCGTATGAGAGCGGGTTGATGACGATCACGAAGTGGATTCCGGCGTCTTGGCACGTCTTTGCGACCGGCGCGATCTTGGCGCGCAGTGGCGGCGGCCCACGTGCGCGACCGTCGCGGGGGCCGAGACAGGACCGTTGAAACCGTACGAATCGTGAACCACGCCGGAGTTCAGGTTCAGGGCGACGACGTCCGCCATAGTGCGCCTCGCAGAACTCGCGGACGTACGAGAGCTGAGCGACAACAGACGCCGCGTAGGAGAAAATGGGTAGCACTTCAAACGGTCGCCGGCGTGCATGCGCGTTCGGTATCGTCTCCGTTTGGCCCTTCGATGGAACTCGGCCAGTCCGTGGCCCACCAAATCATCGAGTTCCCGATGAGCGCAATCCGCGTCTTCGAGGGATCCGGGAGCGGTGGAAATGCGGGCGAGCGCGAAAAGTTCGCTTATCATCATCGTCGCCGCTCCCACGGAGCTGTCAATGCGAGCTGCAGATCCTCAGTGCGGCGACGTGTTTCGCATGATCGTCGAGGGATCGACAGCCGGGCGGCCACTATCCCATGTAACGCCATCGGCCACGACCCCTTTGAATCCGCCCCCGCCGTAAATGAAGAGTGGCCGCGGATAGCCGAGGAACCGGCTGTTGCGGATGGCCACGTCACCCGAGACGCCGTTCGTCGGCACACCGCCGCTCGGGAGGAACAACGCTCCGGAGAGATTGTTTCCGAGACCTTTGCGCGGGCTTCTGGCGCCGAAGAGCACGTAACGTTGAACACGTGCACTTGGTCTCGACCGGTCGGAGGCGAGAGCGCCGCAAACCGGACGCAAACGTTTCCATATGTATTCGTCAGCATTAGATCGTCGAACGTCACCGACATCGGCTCACCGAGTGGGCCGCCCCGTAGCACGGCTCCGACTCCCGCAGAGTTCACCGCGCGCAGGTGCGCGACCACAAGGTCAGTGATTCCGCTGTCGCGGATTTGAAGACCCAGGCGCCGACGAAACGGATTGCCCCGGACCCGAGTCGCGTTCGCATTCGCGAGATCGAGCCGTTCGGCCGACCCGGTTGTATGGTGCGCGTCGAGTGTGTTGGACAGTCCGCATCGATGGCGTTCGAGGCCTCGATTTCGGTGGCCGTTCGCACCGCCGGTCATCACGGACGGCGAAATGGCGACGGTCTGACCTCTCACCTGAATGTCATCCATCTCGGCACCCGGATGGCAGGCATTCGCCGTGATGACGATGCGATCGTCCTCGATATCGTTTAGGTCGACCACGTCCTTTTCGTTGAGGATTTTGATCGTAGTTACCCGGTCATGCGGAGCCGAAGGGCACGGGCTCTGCGAGCCACCGGCGCCTTGGCGCAACTGAATCGTTCCGACCCCGTTGTGAGCCTCGATATTCTCGAACACGAGATCGTGCGATGCGTGCGCGGGGTCATACGATAGCACGGTGTAGTCGATTCCCTTGAAGGGCTTTGTGATATCAGTCCACGATAGCGGTGCGCCGAGCTCGAAGTAGACGTTTCGAACGGTGAGATATTGCACGGCACGCACATAGCCGGTGATCGGCTGAAATTTGTAGAAATGGCCTGATTGCGTCCCGGCACGCGGATCGAGCCCGAGATTTTGGATTGTGACGTGCTGGAGCGGCGACTCCGGCGGCGAGAGGCCCCGAGAAGACGGAGTTGCGGGCAGATCGGTCCATAACATCCCAACGTACTGCCCGTCGAGTCCGCGTGGCGTCCGTGCCGTATTGTAATCGAAGGTGGGCATCGCGACAATCGTCGTCTGGTGCATCCCGGCGCCCGTGATGGTCAGATCCGGCGTGTTCGCATTTAGTGGGCCCGAAATCGCGCACTTGCCTGCCGGAAATTGGACCGTACCGGCGCCGTCCCGTGCAGCCGCTGCGAAAGCGGCATTGATCTTTTCCGTGTCATCCGTCCCCGAGACGTAGCCGCCGCTCCCGTAGACCCTTGTCCCCGCAGCGTGATCGGCCTTCAGCGGGGCAGTGAAGAAGACGTCGTTTGCGGCCACGCTTCGGACGTAGTGGATCTCCTGCATGCCCTTCGTGGGGTCGAGATAGATCTGCGCGCCCGGGACGACATTCGCGACCGATGCCATCGATGCGGATTCGGCACCCGCAGACGCGCTTCGCATGAGCGAGGTGCTGACGGCGCCGGTCGTCACGGCATCACACTTCGCTCCATAACGCCCGACGTCATAGACGTGCGGCGCCGGTGCGCTCACGGCCAGTAGCATGAGGGACGGCACGAAAAGGGCTAGCTTGGGCATGTGCATCAGAACCTCCGCGGCGACGCGGTTTGGCGAATCGCGCCCGAATCACCTGTGCTGCAACCCGTGAGTGCGGGCCTCGCTCACACGCACCCGGCCGCCTGATTCGTCAGCGCCGAATCGCAGTCGCGAGGATCGATGCCAAGCGACGTTGTCCGGCCGCAGTGAGGTGAGCGTTGTCGAGGAACTCATCTGTAGGAAAGGCGCGGTCGAGATCAAGGACTCGCGCGCCCCGTCGCTCCAGCAACCGCGCCAAGTATACCTCGTTGGCGCGATACTGCCTATTGTCGATGTAGTCGTGAAGGAGCGCGTGGTTCGTTGGCGTCAGGAACGCGACCAGTTCGACGTGCCGGCGCCGCATCAGGTCAGCGGCCCTCTCCAAGAAATGAACCCCGACGTTCGATTCATCAAGAGGCACAAGGTTATATGTTCCCTCGAACATATCACCGGTGAGGTTCGGTATTGGTGACGGCTGCACGTCTCCGTACAGCGTCTCTCTGATGTCAGCCCGCATCGCGTAGAGCGCCGAAATCGACGACAGCGTGCGATCGACGCGCCGCGCAAGAGGCGCCGGCGTTGGCGGGAGGCTCAGCAAGCCCAAATCGCGGCTCGACAAGAGAGGAGCCGCCAATGCGGCGATGGCGGGATGCAGTGTTTGATACTCCATGTCGGCCGGATTGAACACAGACTGGTTCACTTCGATGACGACCACTCGTGGAACGACACCCAAGCCGAGCATTAGCCGCTCGAGCGCATACGCGTTGGCCGGATTACCGCTCTTGAATGAAAGGTTGCGACATGCACAGCCACGCGCCGCGAGCAGCGACACGACGTTCTGGTCGGCTCGCAAACGATAGCCCCATAAGACGGAGTCGCCAAGGAACACGACGGCTTGTATACCCTTCATCGATCGTATCTCACGTTTGAGATACGCCGGCGAAAAATCGGTAGTCAGACGCGCGAGGTGGGGGAAATCGCGGTCGATGAAAACGTCTTGAAGAACGATGATGAGAATTGCGACGACGAGCGCGACAATCGTCGCCCCGAATGCTACCGAGCCGCGATACGAGTCGACGGCGTTGGACCGCTCCTGTACCGGCGTGGGCTCCGTGGTCTCGGGCATATCGGCATGAGCAGCCATGAGATGGTCAGAAGGCCTTGTATACAATTGTCGGCGCCGGAGCGTTCAGCACTACGGTAACCGAGAACACGATTACGACTACTGCGGAGATCCACGCGGTTCTCAGGTAGAGCATCGGCACCGACGTGGCACGGCCTGATGCGAGGTGAGAACGCCAGTCGAGCGCAGCTTTGAATGCTGCCAAAGCTATCGTGGAGCACGTAATCGTGAAGACGCAAACAGCAACGAGCCCGAGCGCGCCTAGCCATGAAACAAAGCCGCCGAGTTGGGACCACGAAGACCAGAACCAAAGCGACGCAAATGCGAAGTACGAAAACGTCGCGCCGCGCGATAGCGACGAGTAAAGGGGGTTTCGGGACAGCCTCTGGTACGCGGCGCGGCCAAGCCAGCGCATCATTTCTATCTGGTACAGCTTGTTGACGCTAACGCCGAGCCCGAGCAGAACTCCGAGGAACAGGAACATCGAAGTCTGACCGTGCCAAACGCCCACTAAGAAGAATGTGACGAAGTAGACCACGACGCCGAGCAAAGGCTGCACGCGCGGAGAGGGGAAGCGGCGCATGAGTGCCATGAACAGCGGTGAGTAGACGTACGTCTTCCACCAATGCGATAACGTCATGTGCCATCGAGCCCAGAACTCGATGAAGCCCTCCGAGACAAATGGATGGTTGAAGTTTTCCGGCAGCTCGACTCAGAAAGCGAGCGGCCCCAATTACGAAATCAGTGTAGCCCGAGAAGTTGATGTAAAGGTAGACAGGATAGGCTGTAAGAACCAAGGCGCCCCAAACCGCCCGGTCTGCCACGCTCGATGCGCCCGAAAAGGCGGTGACGGAGTAAACATGGACGGCCCACAGAACCGGCGATAGCGCAGCGACCTTGAAATAGCCGATCACGATACGATCCAATGCGGCCGCAATGTCGCCGCGCGTGAGACTCGCAGGCTGAACGGATTCTGTCTTGCGGTAATCAGGATAGAGCTGAATCGGACCGGAGACCAGACACGGGAAGTTCAAGGTGTAGCTAACGTACGCGGCAAAGCTGAGGCGCTCAGGAAGGGCATCCTGATACGCATCAATGACGAGGTGCAAAACGCGAAAGAAGACGTACGAGAGCCCTATCGCAACATACGGGAACGAGAGGAACGATGATTCGGGGAAGAACGTATAGCGTTTGAGCCAACAAAACGCCAAAATGAGCAGTCCGATGAGTCCAACGCAAATAGCCTTGCTCTTGTGGCGCTCAAAGAGCTTGGCAGATACGAAGCCGATCGCCAAAAAGCCAACGAATGGAGCAAGCTGCAAGGCCGAATGTGAGAATGTCAGCAAGAAGCCGATGTTCGCAAGGAGCAAAATAGCTCGGCGCCAGGCGGCCCGCAGCGAGAGGTTTGCGAGGATTGCGACGATGGCAGCGAACGCGAGAAACTCGTATGAGGGTACGTTCACGATCGGTCAGCCTAAACGTGCCCGCGATCGATTGGCCCGGCATGATCTCGGGTGCTGAACTCTACCAAATGGGGCCTTCGCCGCCCCGTGTTCGAGCAGCTCGTTCGGCCTTGATCGCTCACCTGCGAGTGCGAAATCCGTGCCACACTATGCTCCGAAATATGCGCTTTGGACCGTCGTTCGCTGTGGCTCTCGGTAGCGCCTGGGCCCGTTGGTGACGCGCCTTTTGCGAAGGGGTCAAAATCGAATGCAACGAACGCCGTAGCCCGATTACGTCGCGGCGCGATAATGGCCGGAGTGATTCGGCCACTAGCCGCAGCCCCGGAGTTCTCGGGTTTCCTCGATAACGATGTTAGAAGGCTGGCAATTTCAATGCTCGCGTTTGTGCAAATGGTCGACAATCAAGGCTGTCTGATCGACGACGTGGACCGCCACTGCCATCGGCGCTCGCGGGGTTCGTCCAAGTGATGGTCCCCGACGAAGAGCTAGTGCGGATCGCGCATCAGGCGCTTGAGGGCCATTGGGCGACGCAGAGCATTCCAAAGAGGTTGCAAGAACCTGGCTACGATCCCGCATTTGCGCAGCGGATTTGCAATTTGGCATTCGAAAAGTCTAGCCGCAACTTGGAAGGTTACGGCAAGGCGCTCGGCGACTTCATCGCGCTTTCGGAAGAGTTCGTGCGGCTTCAGCTCGAACTCGATGCGACGGGTCACTACAAGTATTCGAACTATGACGAAGTCCGCACTGCGGTATACGACAATGCTGAGCTGATGGAGAGCCGCTATCTCAACGGCCTGCTGCTGTCACAGGCGTTCTGGATCAACCACTACAAGATGCTCATGTTCTTCATAGAGTATTTCTGCCATCCCTCGGCCGCGACCGGTACATTGCTCGAGGTGCCATCGGGTACGGGCATCTTCATTTCCGAATTTGCGCGAATGAATCCCGGGTGGGGCGCAACCGCGCTTGACCTTAGCGAGAGCTCGGTCGCTTTTACACGCGAAGTCTCGCGATTGAATGGTGCCGCGGTCAACGCGATCAAGTCTGATGTCTTCGACTTACCGGAGGATCGGCGCTTTGACCGAATCATCTGCGGCGAGCTCTTGGAACATCTCGAACAACCTGAGCTCCTGCTTGAGAAACTCGCTCGCCTCGTCGCTCCGAACGGCATCATCTTTCTGACCACTGCCATATGGGCGGCGAACATCGACCATATTTACCTGTACGTGTCGGCGCGTGAGGCGCGAGAGATGATTGCGAAGTTCTTTGCGATTGACTCAGAGCTGGTGTTGAACGTAAAGGATGGTGCCCGTCCCGAGGACGAGCGGACTCCCATAAACTACGCCTGCATTGGGCACCTGAGACGAGGCCCCTGACGGACTATACCGACTTCGGATTGCGGGAGCTCGCCGTTAACGCGCCGCGACCTTCGATTCTATGAGCTGCGCCAACTCGCCCACATTCTTCAACCCGGACATCTGCGACGCTGAGAAGCTCACGCCGAATGTCTGTTCGACGGTGAACATCACGCGAAGGTGGGCAAAGCTGTCCCAACCGTCAACCTGATTGGCGGTGAGGTTCGGGCCAGCGACGATGGCGTCGTCGTCGAAGACCTCGCGCAGAATCTCGGTCAGCTTTGCATAGATCGAGTCGAGCGGCGTCATGACGTCTTGCTTTCAGCGCGGCGGGAGAAGGCCGACAATTTTGAAGGCAAACCAGCTCGGAACCGGCGAGTTCGTATCGAGCTCCTTCCACTTATCGCGATCGCCTTGGGCGTTCGGACCCGGGACGGTTAGAGTCGCATAGCGCTCGATCCCCATGAAAGTCGGCGTCCCATACACTGGGCTCACCGCGCCTGTCCTGCTATAGATCACCCGCACGGTGATCGTCTTCGCGGTCTTGTCGATGTTCGGCGCCATTGCGGCGAGCACATGAACAGCGTCTCGCTCAAGCAAATCGTTGGCGCCGGCATCGTTCGTCTTGCTCTTGACGATGGAGGCGACAACGGGACTCGCGTCCCAAATCACGAGGGCGTCACCCCCCGGCTTGGCGAGCACCGCGCGTCCGGGAACGTCGTCGGCCCAGGCAGCCGAGGCCGTGCCAACGAAAGCGGCCGCGACAAGCGCAAGTAAAGCAAAAGGTGCTCTCACGGAATCCTCCTGTACGGGAACGGCGACCGGACGCAATTCGGACGAAAAGCCTCGCGGCCTCCTTGACGCTGGGGCCGCAAGTCCGTACCTTTGCGACGTGACCGCCGCCGAACGCTACCTCGACCTACTCAAGCGGGTGCTGACGAACACGCTCTTCGCCCAAGAGCCGGACGTGAATTCAAGTCAAGCAACCTTCGTCACGCGCTTCCTTGGCCACTACGTCAAGGGCCCCGCAATCTCGATGCTGCCACTGGCGCGCATGAACAACATTCAGGCTTGCGTCGTCGACGTCGTGACCAAGGGTGTTCCCGGCGATCTGATCGAGACCGGTGTTTGGCGAGGCGGGGCGACAATTTTTATGCGTGCGGTCCTTGAAGCGCTCGGCGCCGCCGATCGCCTCGTGTGGGTAGCGGACTCGTTCGAAGGCCTGCCAGAGCCGGATGCTGTCCGGTTCCCCATCGAATCGGCGGCGCACCATGGCGTCGTAATGGAGAAGGGTTACCGACACTTCGCGGCCAGCCTCGCGGACGTCCGCGCTAACTTCGACACCTTCGGCCTGCTGGACGATCGAGTCCGTTTTCTCGAGGGCTGGTTCAAGGACACACTGCCAGTTGCCCCGATCGAGCGGCTGTCGGTGATGCGCCTCGACGGAGATTACTACGAGTCCACAATGGACGCGCTTACGAGTCTCTACGACAAGCTCTCGATTGGCGGGTATGCGATCGTCGACGACTACGGCGAAGACGAATGGACGTACTGCCGGAAGGCCGTTGACGAGTTTCGTGCAGCGCGCGGAATCATCGATGAACTCGTCGAGGTCGATCGGCGGTGTTGGTTCTGGCAGCGAACGCGCTGAGAGCGGTTAAACGGCGCTGATCAACTCGACGAACAGCATGTTCAGTAGCATGACGAAGCATAGCGGCGAATTCGAAGACGATGCTGGCACAGGTCCGACGATCCGCTTCTCGCGGTCGCAGCGAGTTCGGTGGCTCGACGGAGATAATCGACCTCGTACGCGACGTAAGACTTTACGACCTTTACGATCCAGTCGGGGAAAGTGTCGCAATCGTGAAGATTGATAGCAACTTGACGCACGCCCAACGGGCACCATGAATCGTGCGCCGGACCCCCCTAAGCGCATCGAACACCTCGCGATCGCGCGCATACCCGAGCACAGCAAGAGGCCTCTTTCGGCGTCAAGTTCGCGCCAGCGACACCAATGTAGTGAAGGGCAGATGGTTCGATGAACGGCACCCCCCATAAGCGCCGATTGATTTGGGCCCCGTCCGTGCAAAGTGCGCCCAACGGTACCAAACGGGCTTCACTTCGAGTGACCGTCGATTACTTTCACCACGACGGGTAACACCGTTCGCGCCGCGAGGGCCCGCCCTTCCAGAGTGAAATGGCCGTCGAACGAACCGAACAGCGGACGGCTATCTGGCCGCCCTTCCGCACCGATAAACGTCGGCCACAGATCGGCGGTCGCGATGCGCGCACGGGCAAAAAGCATGAGTACCATCCGATGAAACTGCCGTTTTTGGTCGACAAGCCCACTGTCACACTGCTCCATTTGACCGGGCGCGATGGACCACCAGAGCGACTCCGCAGGGGACACATCGGCCGCATCCGGCGCAATAACGCCGATCAACGGAACCGACTCATGTGACGCGGCATCGGCTAGCCGCAAGGTGCTCGCTTCGCTTGAGCTCCACGCTTTTCCAAAATCTAGCGCTCCGCAGAATTCGGGCGGCGCAGGTGATGGGTCGAAAAGCGACATGCTGCTCTGCTGCAGCACAATCGCGTCGGCCAAATGGTTTTTCACGAGGAAGGTGCCGTAGTCAGCGGCAGCACCAAACTCGTTCGCGCCGACGATCCAGAATGGCAGCACCTCGGGAACACCGTGCGCCGCGCGGAAGGCGGGCTTGTCGAGGGCAGCCTGTAGCTGACCTTCGATCGAATCGTACCACGTCGCGCCCGCCCAAATTGTCGAGTTACCGATGTAGGCGATGCGGAAACGGTTCGGCGCCCAGTGCGGGATCGATTCGTCCGCCGGGATCGCGAGCGTTTGGGCGGACCAAGGCGCGATCCGGCGCACAAGCCGCCCGAGGCCATCGGCAACGATAATTGCGTGGTCCGGTGAAAGCGCGAGGCCCAGAGGCTGTACAAACGAACGCCGGCCGAGGGGGCCGTTCTCGCGGCCGGTCAGGCGAAAATCGCCGCCGGTACCGGAGCCGCTCAACACCTCAGCGGTGCCGGTGTAGCCTTCGAGGTACCTGAGAGCTCCGGTCACGGCATCGGAATACAGTACGGTATATCGGTCGAGCGCGACGATGCCGAACGGATAGCCCGCGTCGTAACGGTACGATAGCTGTGATGCGCGCACGCCGTTCGACGCGATGCCTCCGTACTTGATGCCCGTCGGAGTGTCGTTGCGGAGAACGAAGATACCGTCATTCGTGGTAACGAACATCGTCGCTGTTGTGGCTTCGTATGCAATAGCGTAGGCCTCATAGGAAGAGATGTTTATTGCCGTGACTCGGCCCGTCGCGTCGATCTTCCGCAGGCCCGTTCCCGCGTCCGCAACGTAGACGGCGCCGCCCGGGACGACGTAGAGGCCCAACGGGAGGATAAATCGCACGGCGTCGCCGCTGCCGTTCGCATATCCAGACTGGCCGCAAACGCCGGCGAAGGTCGTTACTACGGCGTTCTTGAGCTGACGTATGCAGTGGTTCTTGGCGTCGGCGATCAAGAGCGCGTCGCCGTCGAACGCGAGACCGGCTGGGCCGTCGAACCGTGCCGACAGCGCTTCTCCGTTCGCGAAAGCGCCGGGGACCCGAATCCCGCTCGCGTCCATCGCTCCGCCCCCGGCGACGACGCGAACCGCGTCGCGTGAGATCTGGACGACGCGTTGCGCTGCAAAATCCGAGACGTAGACCGAACCGTCGGGAGCGACCGCCGTTGCAATCGGCTCCATGAACGGAGTATTCGCGGGAGTCCCTCCGGGGATTCCGAACGCCCCTGAAGCCGCGACCGTGGAGACGGACGGAAAGGGAGCCGCTCGCACGGCGATCGGCAGCGCGAGCCCCGATGCAGCAAGTAGCGCAACGAGCATCCGTAACGTCATGCACAAAACCCCGTCGAATACGCGCCACACCGACGCCGGCCGAAACTTCTCTGACCGACATGAGGGAGCCCTGCCACGTGACGCGGACCCGGTTATGGTGCCGACAGCTGCCGGCGGCCGTCAGATTCGCGCGGCGTTTCGCACAGGAGGCGATCCGGCCGAGACATTGAAGGCCAGCGGCCGTCGACTTTGGTACCGTCACCGAGCGCAGTCGGAGGGAAAGATCTTGTTGTTATCGCTTGGCAACTCTGCTGCTCGAATCGCTGCCGTCTTGGCCTTCACCATCCTTACGGCCTGCGGCAACTCGCACGCCGGCGTGACGCCGAGTGGTACGCTGGGCGCCCCGTTCGCCGCGCCAAATGCGACCAAAGTCGGTGTGACGATCCCCATCTCGGTTGCTCCACCAGTTTCGACCGCATCGCTAACGCCTTCATACTTTTCGCCGAAGGCGCAGTCGCTGACCGTCGTGTTCTATCTGGGGAATTCGGATGTGCCGGCCGGAGAAGTCACCCTCGCGAACCTGACGCCCACGTCTACCGCCTGCACGACAAACGCGTCCGGCACCGTCTGCAACATCAGCACGAACCTGGCGCCGGGAATGTACTACTGCATCGTCGAGACATACTCCGGAACGAATGGACACGGCCCCGTCTTATCGATCCAGGACGGCATTCCGCTGACGATCGCGGCGAACGGAACGATCAGCACGCCGCCTTGGACACTATGGGGAATCCCGAAGTCGATCTCCGTGACGCCGGTCATGACGCCCTCCCTCCGACAATCCGGCTCAACGGTGACAGCGTACAGCCTCTCGCGCGTCGTGTATGTCGTAACGGCGGTCGATCAGGCGGGCGCGCAGCTCGTGGGCCCGGGCCTGCCGACGTGGTCCGTCACGACGACGAATCCGAGTTTCGTCGTAACGCCGCCCACCGCGCAAGCGCCAAATAAGTTTACGGTCGGCCCGGCGGGCGGCGGCCCGACATCGACCCAAATCAACTTGACCGCGACGTATCCGCAGAGTGCGCGTCAACTTTTGCTACATCGTGGGCGCGAACTGCAGCGCACCGACCCTGACCCTGAACGCGCTGAACGTCACCGCCGATGACTGGCTGACGTTCGCGCACGATTACCAGCGGACCGGCTTCGAGGCCCAGCGCACGGGAATCTCGACGGCGACCGCGCCGAACTTGGCGCTGCGCTGGAAGGTCCAAGTTCCGAACGCGACCGGGATCTATGCGAACCCGGCGGTGTACGATGGCAACGTGATCGTCGTTACCGGCAGCCCCGGAGTCGTCTACGATCTCTCGGCGATCGACGGATCGGTGATATGGCAGTTCGCAATGCTCGGCGGCGGCGGCAGTAAGCCGCCGACCATCGATCCACAGGGCGGCGCGCACGGTCTGGTCTTCGTCAGCGACCGGGAGTTCTCGGGCAACGGCACCGCGCAGCCGTCAACGCTTTACGCGCTGAACTTGAACGACGGGTCGGTCGCGTGGCAGGCGACGGTCAACGGCCTCACCCGGGGTGCGGAGGTCGTCGCGAACGGCAAGATCTACTTTCCGACCGCGGGCGGCGATCCGCCGCAATGCCTCAACGCCGGCGTGCAAGAGGTCAACGAAGGCGACGGGCGCGATCGGGTGGACGTGGTACGTCAACAATCTGACCAACCCCGGCGGCGGCGGCGCCGTTTGGGGTGCGATCGCCTACGACGGCTCTCACCTCATCTTTGGGACTGGGAACGTTTGTCAGAACAGCGGAAACCAGCCGGGCGTGGTACAAACCGCCGACGGCGCAGCCGCGCTCGACCTGAACGGCAACCTGCTGTGGAGCTACGTCGCGTGGGCCCAGGCAGCCACGAACTATCTTCAGCTCGACTACGACACCGGCAGCAGCGTGATGATTCGGAACCTCGGCCGATCGACTGAGACCGCATCCTTTGTGAACAAGAACTCCTCGATGTACACGTTCAACATCAGCGGCCTGGGTGGCCCGCCGTCCAGCGCCGTGCTGCAGCAACAGCTCGTGTTCAATCCGAACTTCGGCTATGGCCAGTATGCCTCGCCTACCACCGACGGCGTCAACGTCGTCGTGCAGACCGGCGCGTACTCGAACTCGACGCCGGCCGCAGCACGGCGGACCGCGCGCGATCCCTCCGCCACGCGGCTTCAACCGGATTTCTTGACGCCGCACGGCTCGCGCCGGCCGTCGAAAGTCATCGCCGGCTATCACTCCTTCCTGGAAGCCTTCAATCCGTCCGGGCAAAGCCTATGGTCGTACGAGATGCAGAGCATCATGCAAGGGTACGCTGCGATCACCAATGGCGTCGTCGTGAGCCCGGGCGATTCGGCGATCGTCGCTCTGGCGATGAACGGAAACGGCACGCCGCTTTGGACGTATCCGACTGCCGGGGCAATCGATTCATCGCCGGCCGTCGTACCGAGCGGGATTTACATCGGCGACCTCAACGGCAACGTCTATGCGTTCGCGCCGCCGTATGCGACGACGACGCCTCATCGAAAGAACGGGCCGCCGCACCGTACAATGCAGGAGCGCGCAACGTTGATTTCGCTCCGACGGCACGCTTATCTGCGGCGATGCCCACGGCCGCAGGCGGACCAGCGCAGTTCCGACGTTGTTGCCGACGACCTCCCGGCCGTACTCCGAGAAGTGTCCGTCCTCGCTTGTGAACAGCGCGCGATGATGCGAGGAGCGCAAGATCGTCGCGAAGTGCTGACCAAAGGTCGATCGTCGGAACCCCGCTCGCTTTGCCGATCTCTCGGTCCAATCGCTGCGCACGCTTCGAGGTTTGCGGGCAGGTATGCGTTCTCGACCGTCTTGGTCCAGGCGCCCTCGACGGGGTCTACCTCAGCGACGAGCGGTTCGGCGACGATCGACGAACGGAATGTGGGCTGACACCAGCGTTGCTCGTAGATTTCGCAGCGTGCTCGTCGCCGCCGCCTTCCAACTCGGGATCGCTGACGGGTGACGGAACCGTCGTTGAGCTCCAAGACGACGGCGTCTACGGCGCCCGCGTTCACGACGTTCGAGATGTACGACGCGAAATGCCGGAAGCAGACGCGCCCAGCATCTGAACCGGGACGACTCGGGCCGTGCGTCCCAGCCGGGCGCGGACGTCGTCGGCGATGGTCCGCTCCACGATGCCGGGAATCGACTCCGCCCAGCTCGTGGCCCACCAGATGTTCGACGCGCCGACGTAAAGGATCCGATACTCGCCGGATCGCGGTGTTGGTCAATGACGGAAAGCGGATCTCGGGTGATTTCGCGGTGATCGAACCCGCTGATCTCCCGGATGCGGCGATTTCCGGCGTCGGCGACGACGAGGGAGCCGTTCGGAAGACAGCGCGATTCCCATTGGAGCATCGAAGCGCGCCGACGATGCCGGGCCGTCGGCAAATCCGCTCGCATCCATGTTCGCGCTTTCGTCGCCGCGGCCGGCGATGATGAACGTGACGTTGTGCAATGAGGTCGAGGTAGCGAACGCAGTGCGCTCGTACGTCCGTATAGGCGACGGCGTGATCGTTGAGGGCGACCAGTTGAAAAGGTGTTCCGATAGTCTCGTTCCCTTCGACCCGGCGTGCCTTCGGTGACGGCGTTTGCCGCGTTCAGATACCGCACTCGATCCGAGCCGTCGAGCCTCGACCCGCTGATTCCGCGTGCGTCGGCGACGAAGACACTTTCACTGCACCTTGTTCGTCGTAAATGGCGACGCCGTAAGGTGACGATTGCGATCCACTGTTCAGGACTGTGACGGTGCCGTTCGGCGATATGCGCAATACGCCACGCTTTGAGTCGGCGACATATAGGTTTCCGGCGCGGTCGAGCGCGATCTGTCGCGGAAGCCCGAGGTTGCGGACGAACGTCGTAACGACGCCGCGGGGCGATCCTGCGAATCGCGCCATTGTTCGTATCGGCGACGTACAGCGTCCCGTCGGGCGCTGCGACGATTCCGGACGGCGTAAAGAACCGTGCGTTCCGCCCTTGAGCCGTCACGCGAACCCTGAACGACGTACGAGCCGTCGGCGATTGGTTCGCCGCCGCCGGCGACGGTGCGGACCTCGGTGCGCGAGACGATCTCCCGGATGCGCTCGGCCGCCGCATCCGTGACGTAGACGTGACCGGATGTGTCGGACGGCCATCGCCGACGGCATCAGGAAGGTGGCCGTGCTGCGCAGTGCCGTCTGCGAAACCCGGTTTTCCGGTCCCCGCTAGCGTCGAAACGGTGTCGATCGGCGGTTCAGCCGCAGCGCAGCCGGAAACGGCTGGCTCGAGACTGACCGAAAGCAGCGCGCAAGCAGAAGCGAGTGAAACGGAAACATTCACACCTTTCGCGCTAAGGTCATCGCTCCCACGGCTTTGTTCGCGCGAGATATTCAGCGATCGCACTCGGCCAGCACGGCGCGTCCGTGCGGGGAGAAGTGGACGTCCTGCGTCCCGAAGAGCGCCGCGTGCCGCGCTGACCGAGACTCGGCTTCGAAGGCAGCGAACCCGTCGACAAACCGAACCCCGGACTGCCGCACCGCGCGATTCATCGCCTCGCCGATCTGATGCGACGCAGCCTGCTGTCCCTCGGACGACAGCAGCTGGTTCCACAGCGACTCGACGGGTGAGACGTTTTCCGGCAGACGGCGACGTGACGACGATCAAGCTGATGTCGATTCTTGCGAAGGATCTGGTCGGCGCCATGCAGAGACTCGGTGAGTTGTTTGGTCCAGGACGGCTCCGCGGCCATGATCTGCGTGCTTGTCGCGTTCGCCGGGACGTTCGGCATGCCGTAGAGGTTGCTTGTCGCGATACTCGAGGACGATCACGTCGGCGACATGCGTCTCGGCTAAGACGAGCCTCGCGTACTCGGCCATTGCGACGACTTGGGCGCCGGGGAAGATGTACGGGCGTCACGACGAACTTCCGTTCGCCTTCGCTGTTCTCGTTCAGGCGGTGTTCGACGATCCGGGGATCGACGTGCTCCACCTATCGTACTCCCACAGGAACGAGTTGCCGACGAAGGCAATGCGATGCGTGTTTGCACTGGCCTCGAACACCCATAGGGACGGCTTCGGCGCTGCGCGCATCATGGCTTCGATCGAGGTTTCTGAGCAGTCGGATCCGCCGACTGCCGGCATCGGCGATCGCAACGGTTCCGTTGCGGCGCAACTGCAAGACCCGTCGGGCCGTCGACCCGCGTTTGATCGCCGGAACCGTCGCGCCAGCCCGCGCTCGTTCGCGGCGCCGTCGTACACGTCGAGCCCGCCAAGAATTTGCTCCGAGCCAACCTCCCAGTTGAGATAGCGAACCGAGTTTCCGCGTACGTCGCCGTAGACGACCGACACCGAGTCGAAGGCGGCGACAGAGAAAGGCGTTCCGAGCGGCTGCAGTCCCTGGATGTTTCGCGTCGCGGTTTGGAGCGCGTTATTCGCATAGCGCTCGATCGTGCCGTCGGGCATGCGCCTCTCGAGGCCCAGGAGATCGGCAACGAACAGCACGGGCCCGTTCGCCGTGTCGACCTCCGCGACGCCGAACGGCGTACTGCCGAGGTTGGGACCGTCGTCACGCGGCCGTCATGGATCTCGCGAATGCCGAAGAAGTCGGCGACGTAGAGATTTCCCTGCCCGATCCTTCGCCAGCCCGGTCGGATTAGAATGAGGCGGTATCGAGCGGTCCGTTCGCCGTCCCGCGACGTTGCGGCGAGCCTGCGAAGGTTCGCACCGTTCCGTCAGCCGCGACGCTACGGATGCAATGATTGTTCGTGTCGGCAACGTACAGCTTGCCGTTGAGCCAGACGATCCCGGCCGGCCGGTCGAATTGCGCTTCGTGCGCTGCACCGTCACGATAGCCGCCGGCAACCCAAAGGCCGCTCGCGTCGACGTTTCCGCTTCCGGCGATCGTGCGTATCCGGCCCGCCGGATCGACCGCGCGAATCCGCTGCGCGCCGGCGTCGGTCACGTACAGCGTTCCATCGGGTCCATACGTCAGTCCGAAGGGCATCAGGAACGAGCCGGGCAGACCGTCCGCGAAACCCGCGGCTCCGGAACCGGCGATCGTCGTGAGCACGACTCCGGCGACGTCTCTAGCGCGGCGCTCGGACGCGGCGAGGGTCGTCAACGCGAGCGACGCTGCGCAGCACGCCGCAAACCTGAGAAGCACGATGTCTCGCCCTCCCGGACGAAAAGACGGGTCTCGGCCAATTCGTCCGCGCACGGCCGTGCCTTCGCCCGCTACGCCGATGCAGCGTCACGTCGGCGACGAGGTGCGCCATTTGCGTTGCCCGAAAGGACGGCGACTCCGGCTCGTGGATACGATCTTACTGCAGTGACGATGAGCGACGATCTCTACGCGAGCCTAGCGTGGCTTCCCAGGGTTCCGGCGGACTTTCGGCGGCGCTGCCGTACCGTCGCCGAGTCGGCAGACCCGGGCGGGCCGTTATCGCGCTCGCTCAGTACGCGCTCGACGAGAACCAACTGCGGCGGCTGGCCGACACGATCGGCGCGCTGCGGGACCGGGCCGCTCGATTGCGCCGCTCGCGCCCGTTCAAGCTTGCCGTGCTCGGCAACGCGACGCTCGAACCGGTCGTTCCGGCGCTGGTCGCAAGCGCGGCGCGTTACGGCATCGCGTTGGAGTGCGTCGAAGCGGATTTCGGGCAGACGGTGCAGGAGGCGCTTTCGCCCGGCTCTCGGGTGAATCTCGCGCGGCCGGACGCCGTTTTGCTCGCCCTCGATCACCGCGGCGTCGCCCTCGGCGCGCCGCCCGGCGATTCCGACGCGGCGGCGGCATCGGTCGCCGACGCGGTCGAGTTCGTGCGTACCGTGCGCGCGGCGCTTCGCGCGAACGGCGGTGCGCGCTCGATCGTGCAGACGCTCGCGCCGCCGGCCGAAACGGTGTTCGGCAGCTTCGATCGCGCCGTCCCGGGGACGCCGCGCAACCTCGCCGCCGCGTTCAACGCCGCGCTCATCGAGAGTCTTGGCGAATACCGACGACGTGCTCTTCGACGTGGCGGCGCTCGCCGAAACGGTCGGGCTCGCCAACTGGCATTCGCCCAAGCAGTGGAACGTGGCGAAGCTCTCGTTTGACGCGCGAATGCTGCCGCTCTACGCCGACCACGTCGGACGCATCCTGGGCGCGCTGCGCGGCAAGAGCCGCCGCTGCTTGATCCTCGATCTCGACAATACCGTTGGGGCGGCGTCATCGGTGACGACGGTCTCGAGGGCATCGTGATCGGACAGGGCGACGCCACCGGCGAGGCCTTTCTCGACGTGCAGCGCGCCGCGCTCGCGCTGCGCGAGCGCGGCGTCGTGCTCGCCGTGTCGTCGAAGAACGACGATCAGCCGTCGCGCGCAGCGCATTCCTCGAGCACCCCGACATGCTGCTGCGGGAGAACCACATCGCCGTCTTCCAGGCGAACTGGAACGACAAGGCGACGAACATCGCCGCGATCGCGCAGGAGCTCTCGCTCGGGCTCGACGCGATGGTGTTCGTCGACGACAACCCGGTCGAGCGCGGCCTGGTTCGCGAGATGCTGCCGCAGGTCGCCGTTCCCGAGCTGCCCGACGACCCCGCGCTGTATGCGCGGACGCTCGCCGCGGCCGGATACTTCGAAGCGACGGCGTTCTCCGCCGAGGACCGGCAGCGCGCCGACTTCTACCGCGACAATGCGCGGCGCGTCGCGCTGCGCGGACAGGCCGGCGATCTCGACGCGTACCTCGCATCGCTCGCAGATGAAGATCGTCTTCCAGCCGTTCGACGCGACCGGCCGCAGCCGCATCGCGCAGTTGATCAACAAGTCCAACCAGTTCAACCTGACGACGCGTCGCTACGACGAGATCGCCGTGGCGGCATTCGAAGCCGACCCTGCGGCGTTCACGCTGCAGGTGCGGTTGATCGACACGTTCGGCGACAACGGGATGATCAGCGTCATCATCTGCCGCGCGACGGAGCCGCGACGTCTGGGAGATCGACACCTGGCTGATGAGCTGCCGCGTCCTCGGGCGGGGAGTGGAGCAGATGGTGCTGCGCGAGATCCTGCAGCACGCCCGCGCGCGCGGCGTCCGAAAAGTCGTCGGCGTCTATCTCCCGACCGAGCGCAACGGCATGGTGCGCGAGCATTATGCCAAGCTCGGATTCCGGCCGCTCGGCGACGACGGATCGGGCGGTACGACGTGGGAGCTCGACGCCGGCGCCGAGGTCGAGCCGGCCCCGATGGAGGTCGATCGCAGCGGCTTCGCTCTCGCACCCGCATAGCGTGGGGATCGACCGCCCGCGGCGGATGCTGCTGCTCAACTGGCGCGATCCGTGGCATCCGCGCGCCGGCGGCGCCGAGCACCTGACGTGGCGCGTGCTGCAGCGGCTCGCCGCCCGCGGCTGGGACGTCGAGTGGTTTTCGGGCGCGTACCCGGGGCGGCGGCGGCCGAGATCCGCGAAGGCGTCCGCTTCCTGCGCGCCGGTACGGCGACGACCGTCCACCTCCAGGCGTTTCGGCGTTACGCGCGGCGCAAAGATTTCGATCTGGTCGTCGACGAGATCAATACGATCCCGTTCTTCACACCCTGGTACGCGGCGCGTTCGGTCGCCCTGATCTTTCAGCTTGCGCGCGAGGTTTGGCTGTATGAAGGCGGCGCGCTCGGCCGGTTCGGATATGCCGCCGAACCGTTTTACTTGCGACCCTACCGGACGACGCCGTTGCTGACGATCTCGGAGTCGTCGGCGCAGACGCTGCGCGCGATCGGTTTGCGCGGGCCGCTGCGCATCGTTCCGATCGCGGTCGACGAACCCGCCGACGAGGCGGTGCCGGCCAAGACCCTTCCGCGCGATCTGATGGTCGTCGGCCGGGTGACGCCCTCGAAGCGGATCGAAGAGTCGGTCGAAGCCGCCGCCTTGCTGCGCGACGGCGGCTGGACCGGCCGGTTGCGGATCGTCGGGAGCGGCCCGTCGGCGTACCGCGCCGCGCTCGAGGGGCGCATCGCGGAACTGGGCCTCGGCGATGTCGTGACCTTCACCGGGCGCGTCGACGACGACGCGCGTCGCGAGTTGATGCGTGCGGCTTCGGCTCTCTGGATGACCTCGGCGCGCGAGGGCTGGGGACTCGTCGTGACCGAGGCGGCGCGACACGGCACGCCGTCGGTGGTCTACGACGTTCCCGGGCTTGCGCGATGCCGTCGCGGACGGGGTCAGCGGACGCGTCGTCGAGGCTCGTCCGTCCGCGCTCGCTCGCGCGACCGGCGAGATCTTCGCCGGCTTCGACGCGTTCGCCCAGCGCGCGCTCGACCGCGCGCGACCGCTGACCTGGGACGCCACCGCCGACGCGTTCGTCCGCGCGGTCGACGAGCTGGCTCCGGCGTAGCGCGGCAGGCGGGGCGGACCCGTTCGCGAGGCCGGAGAAGGCGCGTCGTATGGACCTGCGTGACGGCGTGGCGCTCGTAACCGGCGCGTCACGCGGGATAGGTGGCGCCATCGCGCTCGAGCTGGCGAGCCGCGGGGCGCACGTGATCGTCAACTACGAACGCGATCGGGAAGGCGCCGCCGCCGTCGTGGCGCGGATCGCCGAGCGAGGCGGCAGCGCGGAGGGAGCGCGGGCCGACGTGCGCGATGTCGAGGCCGTGTACGCGCTCGTCCGAGACGTCACCGAGCGGCGTGGGGCCGATCGACGTGCTGGTGAACAACGCCGGGATTCTGCGCGACAAGACGTTCAAGAAGATGGTACCCGACGATTGGGCGGCGGTGCTCGCGACCAACCTCGTCGGCGTCATCAATTGCAGCCACGCGGTCGTCCCGGCGATGCTCGAACGTAAGCGCGGGCGGATCGTCAGCATCTCGTCGTTCGTGGGCCAGATCGGCGGGTTCGGACAGACCAACTACGCGGCGGCGAAGGCGGGCATCCCCGGCTTCACGCGCAGCCTCGCACTCGAGCCCGCGTCGGCGGGGATCACCGTCAACGCGATCTGTCCGGGTTTCATCGAGACCGATATGTGGCGCTCGATTCCGCCCGAGGTGCAAAACACGCTGCTGGCGCGCATCCCGCTCCATCGCACCGGGCAGCCCGAGGAAGTGGCGGCGCTGGTGCGCTTTTTGGTCGAAGAGGGCGGCTTCATCACCGGTCAGGCGCTCAACCTCAACGGCGGGATCCACTTGGGGGGCTGACCGTTCGAGGCCGCTGCGGTAGGAGCAACAACGCGATGCAGGCCACCATGGTCGCCAGCGACAGGGCGAGGCAGGCCAAGACCGGCGCTTCGCCGCCGTAGCGTACCGCAACGTCGTGGTGGCCGGGCTAACGGCCAGGCCGGGAAACCGAACCAGCGCCGTGGCGTCCCCAGATCGTTTCCGTCCGCGCTGGCGCGCCAACGCGCGTCGAAGCGGACGCGCACGACGAGTAGGCCGGGATGCGCGAGATCGAGGGTTGCTGCCCAGTGCCCTGGTCGCTCGCGGTACGCCGGCGGGCTCGCGAGCGGGGTGCTCGGCGGGGCTGACGCCGGTTGGGGGCGCGCGGCCCAGCCGCCCGCGACGAACAGGTCACCGGCCGAGGCGTTGAGCTCGATCGACGTGCGCCAGGCGCAGGCCGCTTCTCCGTAATGCGCCGCGAGGATCCACGGCCCGCCGGCTCGAGCCAGGGTTGCTCCGCCGCCGATCACCGAGCCGGGACCGCACGATGCCACCGCCGGTGAATGCCACAGGTACGGGAAGGCCGCGACATCCAGTCGGCGCGGGGAATGGCTTCGCTGGACGAAGCCGCGAACCGGTTCAGGCTGGGATCGCTGTCGGCCGTCGCGGGCTCGACCGTAATGAGCGGGCGGACGTTGGGCACGCGGTAGACGGTGAACGGGCCGCGGTTTCCGACCCGCACGAGAGCGTCGCCCGGCGGAGTCGCCGCCCGCGGCCGGCCGGACGCGAGGCTCGCCAGATCGTCGCGGACGACCACGTAGCGTACCCCCAGCCAAGCGAACTGTGGGGCGGCGGCGGGCCATTCGCCGTTGGCGGCCAGCGAGACGGCGTAGCCGTCGATTCCCAGCGGCTGGTATTCGTAGAGCGGCAGAGCGGTGCCGAGCGGCGTCCGCGCCAGTGGGTCGGTACCGCCTTCGCGGCGCCCGACCGGAGCGATCGGCTGCAAGGAGGGCCACCACACAACGCGTCCCGGCGGCGCGGCGTCACCCGATACGAGCGCGATACCTCGGTCAACGCAACCGGCGAGGGCGGCGGGGCGAAGTAGACGCCGTAGCCTGCCCAGACGGGTACCAGCGCGACGGCCGCCACCGCCGCGCAGGTCGCCGCGACCAGCGGCGGTAGCCGCTCCATGCCGGCGGCCGCCAGCACGGCGACGGAAACCATACCAGCACGCTCGCGTCGAACAGCTCGCGGTAGAGCGAGCGGCGGTGACGTTGGTGAAGAGCGCGTCGAGGATCGGCGCGAGCGGCCCGTTGAAGCCGATCACCACCAGCCAGCCGCAGACCGCGATCGTGACCAGCGCGCGGGCCGCCGGCGCCGCTCGCTCGGCGATCGCGCCGCGCAGCGCGAGCACGGGGATGACGGCCAGCAGCATCACCAGGCGGGTCGGGTCCAGGCGCGGCACGTCCCGGGTGAAGTAGCCCAGGCCGGTCACCGCTCCCATAGGTCCGAACTCTGCACTCGCTCCCACGCGATGACCGCGCGCTGCTGCGCGAGGATCCCGTCGCCGCCATGCGCGTTGACCGTCGGCCCGACCAGCGTGGGCAGGAGCAGCGGAACGGACAGCAGGCCCACCCCAGGACCGCGCGAGGCGCGGCCGCGCCGAAGGCGAGCGCCACCAGCGCGTACGCGACGTCGAACCCCAGGAACTGCGCCTGCAATCCCGTGATCCCGGCCGCGAGCGCGCCCGCAGCACACCATCGCCGGCTCGCTGCGCCTTCGTGCAGGGCCAGGGCGAACAGCGGGAACGCCGCATAGGCTTGGAGGTATGGGAGGTGTCCGGCGATCAGCTTGGTGAGGACGAGCGGCCCCGCCACGTAGATCGCCCCGCACACGTAGGCGCCCCAGCTGAGTCCAAAGGTCCGCCGAGCGTACAGGGTCGACGCGGCAAACGCGCCCGCGAAGGTGACCAGCAAGAGCAACCCTAGCTCGACCCGCGGCGCCAGGACCGGCGTGGCCCACGCCATTGCGAGAAAGTAGGGGAGTGCGGTCGGGAACGGATTCGGGCGTCCCACCCGTCGTCGAGCCATGCTTGCCAGCCTTGGAGGAGTTGCGCGTGCAGCCCCGCCGCATCGGGAGGCCATGTCCAGTCCTGAATGTACGCCGGAACGCCCGCGCGCAAGACCGGCAGCAACAAGATAATTGCGAGGACGGCGCCGAGCGCGCCCGTGACGGCCGCTTGCCGCGCACGGCGGGGGTCCACTGTAGGCGATATGTTCGGTCGCCCCCTTGCGCTCCTTCACATCGCAGGGCACGCGCGGCGAACAGAAAAAACTCGCGAAGATGAATGCTCCGCTCGTCTCGGTAATCGTTCCGACGCGAAACTTGCGCGTCCTTTTTGGAGCGCGCGCTCGCCAGCATTCGCGCCCAGCGATACACCCCGATCGAGCTCATCGTCGCGGACAACGGTTCGAGCGACGGTGCCCTCGAGATCGCGCAGCGCTGTGCCGATATCGTGATCTCGATCGGGCCGGAGCGCTCGGCGCAGTGCAATGCGGCGGTGCGCGCTTCTCACGGCACCTACGTCTATCGGGTCGATGGGGACTACGTGGCCGACCCGGAGGTCGTCGCCGCCGCCGTTGCGGCCTGCGAGGGCGGCGCCGACGTCGTGCAGGTCCACAACGACTGCGATCCGGTGGCCGGCTTCTGGTCCGAGGTGCGCAACTTCGAGCGCGCCATGTACCGGTACGACACGGTGCACGTCGGTGCGCGGTTCTTTCGGCGCAGCGCGTTTGACGCAGTAGGCGGTTTCGACGAGGCGCTCGTCGCCGGAGAGGACTACGACCTTCACAACCGCCTGGTGCGCGCAGGCTTTCGGATCGCGATGATCGCTCCGTCGGAGCGCCACATCGATGAGCCGCGGACGCTCCGGCGAGATCGCCGGCCGGGCTTTCTATTACGGCCGCACCGTGCGACCGTTCCTGGCCCGCAACGGGCGCCGCGGCGTCGTGCAGATGAACCCGCTGCGCGGGGCGTATCTGCGCCATTGGCGCAAGTTCGTCGCGCAGCCGCGGCTCGCCGCGGGCTTCGCGCTGATGCAAACGGTCAAATATGCCTCTGGGACCGCCGGGCTGCTCTACGAGATCATGTCGCCCTCGCGCGAGACGGCGTAGTGCGCCTCGCGCGGCGGCCGCGCGCACGAGCGCAAAATGTCGATCAGGCGCAGCGCATTGTCCGGACCGAAGTGCTCGCGCGCGAATGCGGCGACCTCGGGGCGCAGCTGGTTGAGCTCGTCGCGATTGTCGATCGCTTCGCGGATCGCCGCCCGGATTCCGTCGCGTGTCGGATCGAACAAGCGCGCCACCCGTGGGACGGCCAGAAACGACGGATCGACGCGCTCTCCGGCGTAGAGCGGGTTCATTGTTTCGTTCGACGTGTATAGCGGTAGCCCGGACGACATCGCTTCGATCGCAACCAAACCGGGATAGTCGACGTCGACGCTGGCTCCAGAACTGCAGATCGGCTGCCGCGTGCAGCGCGGGCAAGTCCGTGCGCGCGACCGTGCCGAGAATCGCGCACGTTCGGATTGCGCGCCGCCAGCGCGCGCAGTTCGGGCGCCAGTACGCCGTCGCCGGCGAAGAAGAACACCGCTCGCGGCTCGTCGAGGTCGCGCAAGGCGTCGATCAGGCGGTCGACGTGTTTGGTGTAGTCGAAGCGGCCGCCGAAGTAGAACGCGGTTTGCTCGGGCGCGACGGCGTGCGCGGCGCGATACGTGCTCACGCGGTTCCAGCGGGCGAAACGCGGTCTGATCGATCCAGTTGAAGACCCAATGGCAACGCGCGGCCGGCATGCCGATCGCGACCGCATCCCGGCCGAGCATCGCGCAGTTCCCGATCAGCGCGTCCGCCTGGCTGTAGAACGCGCGAGCTAAGAGCCGAACCGGGAGCGCTGCCCCGCGAAACCGGTACGTGTATTGGAAGTGCATCGCCAGCGGGATGCGCCGCAACCGCTTGACCGCGATCCCGGCGACGCCGGCGATCGGGCCGCCGACCGCGTAGATCAGGTCATAGCCCTGCGTTCGGGTGAGTCGTAGGGCCTCGCGGGTGAGCATGAACGCCGTCCAGACGAGCACGAACAGTGCGGCGACCGGGTTCTTGGCCTCCCGGTGCTCCCACAGCCAGCCGTGGAGCCGCTCCGACCGTACGTAGGAGATCTTGACGTTCGGCGGCTCCTCGATCGCCTCGCCTTCGGGATGCAGCCCCACCACGTCGATCTGCAGATCGTCGCGCAGCCGAGGCAGGTCGAGCAGCGCCTCGATGAACGTGTTGCCGCCGCCGCCGCGATCGACCGGCACGACCGATCGCGCGGGCATGTGGCGCGTAATCAGGAGGACGCGCATCGTTCGGTAGGGCTCGTGCGGCGCGGAAACGAAGGGCGGACGTCGCTATTCACGTGTTTCTTGAGGTTCTGCACGTTGCCTGAGGTTATCCCCTTCGTCGATCTGAAGGCGCAGTATCGCGCGATCGAGCGTCGACGTACAGCGTGCCGTCACCAATGTGATGGAGACCACGGCCTTCATCCTCGGCCCCGACGTCGCCGCCTTCGAAGCTGAGTTCGCTCGGTTCATCGGGCTGCCTGCATTGCATCGGGGTCGAGTCCGGTACGGCCGCCCTCAAAGTCGCCCTCGAGGCGCTTGGGGTCGGCCGGGGCGACGAGGTGATCATGCCGGCGAACACCTATATCGCCTGCGCGTTCGCCGTCTCCCAACTCGGCGGGGTTCCGACCTTTGTCGATATGCGGGACGACTACCTGATCGACGTCGACCTGATCGAAGCGGCGATCACGCCGCGCACCAAGGTCATCATGCCGGTGCATCTCTACGGCCAGGTTGCCGACATCGAGGGATCGTCGCGATCGCCCGGCGGCACGGGCTCAAGGTGCTCGAAGACGTTAGCCAGGCGCATGGCGCGACGGCCGGCGGACGGCGCGCGGGAACGTTCGGCGATATCGCCGGCTTCAGCTTCTACCCGGGCAAGAACCTGGGGGCATACGGCGACGGCGGGGCGATCTGCACCGCGGACGCCGGCCTCGACGACCGCGTTCGGTTGCTGCGCGACTTCGGCCAGCGCAAGAAGTACGAGCACTTGATCGTCGGCGACAACAGCCGGCTCGACACCATTCAGGCGGCGGTCCTGCGGGTGAAGCTCGCCCATCTCGAACGCTGGAACGCGCAGCGCCTGCAGGCCGCGAAATGGTACGACGAGTTGTTGACGGAGGCGGGTTTCGCGCCGCCGCCGCGTCATACCGACGAAGGTCACGTCTACCACCTCTACGTCGTGCGCGTCACCGAGCGGGAACGCGTGATGGCCGAGCTTTCCGCGCAAGGGATTCAAAGCGGAATCCACTACCCCACCCCGATCCATCTGCAGCCCGCCTATCGCGAGCTCGGTATCCCCGCGGGTTCGTTCCCGCGCACCGAGGCGGCCGCGACGACGATTCTTTCGCTGCCGATGTTCCCGGAGATCACCCGAGCGCAGGTCGAGCGCGTCGTCGGCGCGCTGCGCGGGTGCGCCGTTTCCGCCGAAGTCGTGGCTTAAACGCCTCCGCTTCGCTACGGCGTGGAGGTATATTGAACGGCTCCGCTTCGCTCCGCCCAGCCGAATCGAAGGTTCGGCTGGGGCTCGTCGGCTTCGGATACTGGGGACCCAACTACGCGAAGAGCATCAGCGCGGTCGACGGCTGCCGTGCTCACCTGGATTGCCGACGCGTCGGATGCGGCGCTCGCGCGCGCGCGCTCGCTCTACCCGGATGTCCACGTCACGACCGACGTTCGCGTGCTCAGTGCCGCGGCCGACTGCGACGCCGTCATCATCGCTGGGCCAACCTCGCTGCATGCCGAGTTGGCGCGGGTCGTGATGGCGGCGCGCAAGCCGCTGCTGGTCGAGAAGCCGCTCACCGATCGTCCCGAGTCCGCCGACGCGCTCGCGCGGGAGGCTGCGCTGACGGGTCTGCCGGCGATGACCGGGCACGTCTACCACTTCAATCCGGCTGCCGCGGTCATCAGCGAGCACATTCGCAGCGGCGCGCTGGGAGCGCTGCGCGCGATGACGAGTGCTCGAATGGCGTTCAGTCCGATACGCCCTGACGTCGACGCGCTGTGGGACCTCGCCCCGCACGACGTCGCGATGTTCTTGGAGTTCGCGGGAGAAATGCCCGAGCGTGTCTATGCCGAGCGGCACGCCTACATCCGCGCCGATCGCGCCGACGTCGCGTTCGCGACGATGCGCTTCCCTGAGCGGTGCCGTCGCCGATCTGCGCGTCTCGTGGGACTATCCGTTCCGGGAACGCGTCGTGAGCATCGTCGGCTCGCGCGAAACGATCGTCTTCGACGACGGTGCCCAGGAGAAGCTCACGCTCTACCGCGGCGGCTCCGAAGCGCCGAACAATCGTGAGGGAACGACGGAGAAGCCGCCGCATCCGGGCGAGCAGCCGCTGATCGCGCAGCTCCGCCACTTCGTCGAGTGCGTGCGCACCGGTCGTCGCCCTGAGGTCGATTTCGAGGCCGGCGCGCGCGTGGTGCGCGTTCTGGCCGCGCTCGATCAGTCCGCCCAAATGGGCCGGCCCGTGACGCTGGAGCCGGCGCCCGTCGCTTGACCGCCCGTCAGTCGTTGCGCAGTACGGGACGATGCGTGACCGCGCCGCGCGCAGCGAAGCGCTCGGACGATCGCCGCGATGGACTCGTCTTCGATCTCGCTCAACGCGTCGCGGCGGTGCGCGTCGGCGACGCGCTCGACGAGCTCGGGGGCGAAACCGTTGCGCGCAAGGCCGACGGCGTTGATGCCGCGCAAACGGGTCGGGTTGCCGGCCGCCTTCGAAAACGGCGGTACGTCCTTGGTAACGACGGCCGCCATCCCGATCATCGCGTAGGCTCCGATCGTCGAATACTGGTGGATGACGACCGACAGCCCGACGTTTGCCATCTCCTGGATCTCGGTGAAGCCGGCGATCTGCGTATTGTTGGCCAAGTTGACGCCGCGCCGAATGACCGTGTCGTGCGAAATGTGGCAGTAGGCCATGAAATAGCAATCGTCTTCGACGACGGTCCGGTTGGTCGATGGCTGATGCACGGTCACGTACTCGCGCAGCACGCAGCGGTCGCCGATCGTGACGCCGGTCGTTCGCTGGCCGCTGAACTCGAACTTTTCGGTCGTGTATTGCGCCGGCGTGCCGATCGTGACGTGCGGGCCGATCCAGTTCCCGTTTCCGATCCGCACGTCGCCTTCGATGACCGTGTAGGGGCCGATGTGATTGCCGTCGCCCAGGACGACGGACGGCGCGACGATCGCGGTCGGGTGGATCGAGTTTCCCATGCGGCGGTGATCGTTCTCCGCGCCAGGGCCGGCATCCTCAAGGAACGGCGGTTCGCCGGTGCAGCGGAGGAGGTCGTTGACCCAAGCGCGCCATATTGGAACGCGATGCACCCCTTCGCGGGTATCGGGAACGGCTCTTGGCGCGCATAGCGATTTTCGGTCTCGGTTACGTTGGTCTAGTCACCGGCACGTGCTTCGCGGAGCTCGGTAATGACGTCATCGGGTTCGACACGGACCGCGAGCGCGTCGCGACGCTCAGGCGCGGCGGCGTACCGATCTACGAGCCCGGACTCGCCGAGATGATCGAGCGGAACGTGCGGGCGACGCGGCTGGAGTTCACCGCCGACGTCGCGGACGCCGTCGGCCGAAGCGACCTGATCTTCATCGCGGTAGGAACGCCGCAGGGTGACGACGGTCACGCCGACCTCACCTACGTTCGACAAGCGGCGATCGACATCGCCCGGAATCTTAACGGGCCGAAGATCGTGGTGAACAAGTCGACCGTTCCGGTCGAGACGGGTAACCTCGTTCGAACGCTGATCCGCGAGTATGCCGAGGCGGAGCACGACGTCCGCGTGATCTCGAACCCCGAGTTCGTGCGCGAGGGATCGGCGATCGGCGATTTCATGAAGCCCGACCGTGTGGTCGTGGGTTGCGACGACGATTTTTGCGCCGACGTGATGCGTGCGCTGTACCAGCCGTTGGACGTACCGGTCATCGTCGTCAGCGTGCGCGCGGCCGAGATGATCAAGTACACGGCCAACGCGTTCCTGGCGACCAAGATCTCGTTCGTCAACGAGATCGCGAACATCTGCGAACAGGTCGGCGCCGACGTCAACGACGTCGTCTACGGCGCCGGAAGCGATCGCCGGATCGGCACGATGTTCTTCCATCCGGGCTTGGGTTTCGGCGGCTCGTGCTTTCCGAAGGACGTCACCGCGCTGGCGAGGATCGCGGAGCAACGCGGCGTCGATGCGCGCGTGCTGCGCTCGGTGTTGGCTACCAACGCCGCGCAGATCGACCGCTGCGCCGAGAAGATCGCCGAGCTCGTGCCCGCCGGCGCGACGATTGCACTGCTGGGTCTTGCGTTCAAGGCCAATACCGACGACATCCGTGAGTCGCCGCCGCTGGCGCTCCTGCAGCGCCTGCTCGATGCGGGATATGCGGTTCAGGTGCACGATCCGATGGCGGTTCCCGCCGTGCGGCAGCGGTTCGGCGACACGGTGGAGTATGCCGGCGACGTTTATGCGTGCGCCACCGGCGCGGCGGCGCTCGTCGTCGCAACGGAGTGGAACGAATACAAACACTTGGACTTCGCGCGCATCGGCGTGCTGATGTCGGCGCGGCTCTTGTTCGATCTGCGCAATCTCTACGATTTCGAGCAGACGGCGCGTCACGGGTTCACGGTGATCGGCGTCGGACGTTCGTCCATCCAGGCCGAGCGCTCCGTCGAGGATCCGCGTTGACCGCCCGCACCACCTCGTGACGGCGACGGAAGTCGAGCGGCCGCGGCGATAGCGGAGCCGCGACGTCGCGCCGCTCGAGACCGCTGGGCCGTACCGGTCGCGGTCGTCGCGATCGTGTTTCTCGCGCTGCAGACGACCGTCGCGAACCTGCCGGCGAACAAGATCTTCGTCGGTCACGACACCGGCTTCTACAACATCTTCCCGCATCAGCTGCTGCGGACGTCGACGGGGAGCTGGGAGGTCAAGACCGCCTTCGGCTTCCCGAACTTTCAGGCGCTGCTGACGCTGCCGTACGCGGTGCTGATCGATGGCGCTGCACGCGATCGGACTCGGCGGCCCGGGAACCGGCCGCATCATGTATTTCGTCGAGCTGCTGGCCTGCGGGCTGGGCTCGTTCTTCCTGGCGTTCATCGTCGTTCGCCGCGCGCTTGCCGGATTTGCGTCCGGCGCTCGCCGCCGCGTCCGCGTTCGGCGCGGCGATCTTCGCCGGCTACAACGTCCTCGACGCGGTGCTGTTGCTGTATCCGCCGTCGACGTTCCAACTCGAGACTGATGATGTGGCCCGCGGTCGTGGCGGCGCGCGCTGGCCGCGCTGTGGTACCGGCCGACGATTGCGACGGGCCTGCTGGTCGGGCTGCTGTGCGTCGCGGCTTCGATGGGCAATCCGGCGCACACGATTCTCGGCTTCGCCTTCCTCGCCGCGCTGTTCGTCGTCGACGGCGCTGACGACGCGGCGCTGGAAGCTGCGCTTCGCGCTGGCCGGCGTCGCAATGGTCGCCGGCACGACGGCGTACATGTGGCTGCCGTCGATCGCCGCCTTGTTCCTGTACAAGGGCAGCGTGACGGCGCCCGAGGCCGCCGATCCCGCGGCGCTCGCGCTCTCGCAGAAGCTCATCGCGGCGCGCACCTCGTTCTCGAACCTGCTGCGCCTCGACGGGCTGATCTGGTGGCCCAAGACGCGCAATGCCGCGCTGTACGACTCGGTCACCATGATGCTGCTGACGTCGGTTCCCGCGTTCGTCGCGTTCCTGGCGTTGCGCACGCGCGCGCGCGTCGTGGCGTGGTTTTGGCTGGCGGCCGCGATCGGGCTCTTTCTCGCCAAGGGCGTCCATCCGCCGCTGCCGATCAGCCTGCTGTGGCTGCAAGACCGGATACGTGCTCTTCGCCGCGTTTCGCGCGACCTACGACAAGTTCGTGCTGGTGCTGCTGATCGTGTTGCCGCCGCTGTTCGCGGTCGGCTGCGCGTCGCTGGCCGCCTCGCGGGCGCACCGTGCAGCGCTGGGCATTCGTGATCGCGCTGTGCTGCGTCGTGCGTCGGGGCGTGGCCGTTCTTCGCCGGACGGATCGCGGAGCCGTACTTTCTCACCACGATCCCGGACGACTATCGCAAGGTCGATGCACCTGTTCGGCACCGACAGCCGCGCGCTCTCGCTGCCCGGCGCGCCGGGCGAGATCTTCATCACGTCGTGGTACAAGGGCGCGAACTTCGAGAACCTCTTGTTCCGCAGCCACGTGGTCAACGGCGCCGTCTTCAAGATGCGCTCGATCAGCGCCGCGCCCTTGTACGACGACGCCGACGGCGTGCAGGCGGAGGAGCTGCCGCGTTTGGTCGGCACGCTCGGTCTCTACGGGTTCGATCACGTCCTGCTGCACAAGGACTTCCTGACCAGCTACCGGATGGCGTTCGATTATCAGCGCTACAAGGTGCTCGGTCCGCTGACCGCGCTCGAGTCGGAACGCTTTCTGGATCACGACTCGCGCTTGACCAAAGAAGTACGAAGGGCCCAATCTCGTGCTCTACAGGATCAAACCGGAGGACACGCTGGGCCACGCTTATGGCGCGAACGACGCGACGCTGGCGGTCGGCTACGAAGATGCGATGCTGCCGTTCGCCGATGCCGGGCTCACCGCGGCGAAACGCGACCCGCTGCTGTTGTTTCTCGGAAACCAGACGATTCCGAAGGCCGTAGCGGACCAAGCGCGCGTCGACGCGACGCTCAGGCGCGCGACGAGCGTTGTCGTCGCGCCCGGTCAACGCCGAGACGCCGGCGCTCTACCGCGAGCAGATCGCCTTGCCGGGACAACGGTTCGCGACGCTCGGACCCGACTACGTCGAGTCCCGCGATCCGCTCGGCCTTCGTCTACGCCCAGCCGCACGGCGACTGGCTGACCGGCGCGCGGCCGCAGGCGCAGAACCTCGACGGCCACTTTTCGCTTGGCCAGCGCCCGACCGCTTCTCGCCGACCGTGGTGGTGCGCGCCGAACGCGTTCCGTCCGAAGCCGCCGCGCTGTGGTTCGGCGACGACACGAACTTGGCGTGGCCGATCTCTTCGTACGGCGACGAACGAATCCCCGACGGTCAGCTGGCCGAAGGTTTGCCGCTGCCGGCCGTGCGCGCGAAGCTTCGCCGTGCCCGTCACGCGGCTGAGCTCGGGCCGGCTCGGCGTCTCGTACAGCATCTCGCTGCATGCCGGGGCGAAGGCGCCCGAGCTGGCGGTGGCCGGGATCGGCGTTGCCCACACCGTTGCCGCTGACCGCCGATCCGCACGTCACGCTCGTCTACTCGCCGGGCGACACCACCGTCGTCGCGGCGTGGCTGCGCGTCGTCCTGCGTCGTGTCGGACGGCCACACGATCTATCTCGACAAAGCAGCTCGATGCGTAGCGGTCGCCTCGACGACTGGTCGGTGCGCGACTCGGCGCAGACCGCGCTCGACCAGCAGTTCGACGAGACGCTGCAGCTCCATCAAACCGATCCGGCCTGGGTCGCGGCCCAGTCGTTCTTCAATCCCGAGCAGGCCGAGTCGTATCAGGTCACCGGCGTTGCGGCTGATCTACGGCAAGCGCCCCGGACTCGACATGCGCGCGAATCCGGGGAGTTACGGGCTCGTCCTGCGCTCGCTGCGGATCGAGCTTTCCGGCCCGCCTTGGCGTTCGTATGTCGATCGGGGGTGAGCGCGGAGTTCGGCGCCGCGAACGCGCGCGCAGTCACCAACCTGCCCAGCGCGATCGCCGGGTCGCGCGGCGGCGCGCTGCTGGTCAACGCGGTGGTGCAGGAAGAGACGTCGGCGGTGCGCGAGCCGCTGGTGGGCCGCTCCGCGACCTTCCACATGGCGGACGGTTCCACGATCGTCGCCGACGTGCTGCGCGAGACATCGGACGGATACGTCGTCAAGGTCGATCCACGGCGCGAGCAGATCATCACCCGCAGCGCCGTCGCGCAGATCGCCGCTTCCGGTCCGCCGCGGCTGGCGGAACTACACCGTCACGCTGCCGCTCTCGAAGGTCGACTTCGCGCGCTACCCCGAAGTCCACGTGCGCTTCTGGGAAGGAACCGCCGGGATTCGTCCGGACATCGCGTTCCGCGTGCAGACCCCGGTTGGGATGCGAACGGTGCACGTCACCGCCGGCAGCCGACGACGACGCGGGACTTCCCGCAGAACTGGATCCACAACAGCGACTTTCCGGGGCTCGATGCGACGCTCGACCTCGACGGAATGCCGATCTCGGTGAACAGCGACACCGGCTGGCGCGAGGCCGTGTTCGATCTGCGCGAGATCGCGTTCGAACATCTCGGCTACATCGCCGTGCGTCCGGTCGACGTCACGGTGACGCTTTCGATGGACGCAGGCCCGCTCGGAACCGAGACGGCATACGCGTTCGGTCTGGGCGACGTCGTGTTCACCGGCCAGCGGCGCGAGAAGCTGCGACCGCCCGCCCAGGAGATCCTCGCGATCGATCGCGCCCCGTTGCGGCCGGCGTCGGCCGCGCCGCTGGCCGGAACGCCGGATCTCTGGACGCTACGCTATCCCGACGTCCGTTTGTCGCCCGGGCCGCACACGGTCTCAACCCAGTTGCGGGCGCCGTGGTCGGTCGTGAGCTCGTCGCTGCTGGGGCCGCGACCGGCGCCGCATGCGGCCGCCGCCGCAGCGTAACCTTGACCCACATCGACGACGAGTTGTACGCGGTGCATCTCGATGCTCCCGGGCCGGCCTGGATCTCGTTCGCTGAGACGTATCACAGCGGATGGCGGCTGATCGAGCGCCGAGCGCCGAGCGGTCGCGTGCCTTGGCTGCTCTCGCTCAAGTGGCTGATGGCTCCGCTCGACAATCATGTCGTCGGAAACGCGTACGACAACGCCTGGTACGTCGAAGGAGCCGGACCGCGGGACTACGTGATCGACTTCGCGCCGCAGGACTGGGTTCGCATCGGCGAGGCGGTCTCGGTCGTGTGGCTCGTGCTCTCACTGTCTTTCGTGGGGCTCAGATGGCGGCGCTCCTGAGACGCGTGCGGGCCTCGCGGCGCGTGCTCTTGCGCGCCGCACTTTGGGCAAGCGCGGTCGCAGGTTCGATCGCGCTGATCTTCGCGCCGTCACAGGGGTTCGTCTGCGAGCGCATTTTTCGCCACGTTCGCGCGTGCTGCTGTTATCGCGCTATCGTGGGCGGCTCTCGACGCGCTGCCGCTCGGCGATCGCGATAGCCGCGGTCGGCCTCGCGCTCGGGTCGCTCCCCTTCGAGCCTATCCGTGACGTTGCCGACGGGATCGTCGCCTGCGCGATCATCATCGTGCTGTGGTGCTCTGTCGCGACGCGACCTCGGGCCGGCGCGCTCCGTCACTCGAACCGGCGCTCGTTTCGCCGGCTCGCCGTCGTCCTTCGCGGTCGTGCGGCGCAGCCCGCTGCCTAACGTCGTTGCAGCGACTCGACGACGCGACGTGGCGCCGGGTCTGGGTTCGCATGCGCCGCTGTTGCCGTGCTGATCTGCCGTCGTGCTCGGCGCCGGTGCAGACCGCGGTCACGAGGGCTGGAAGCTTGTCGGCGGTCCGGACGGCGCCGCCGTGTGGAACGCCTCGCTCCTCGAGGCGGCGCTGCAGCGCGAGGGCCGCACCTGCGCGACGACGCGATCTTCGCGGCGGACGGTTCGCCGCCCCGGGTCGGGATCGCCGACTCGCCGCTCCTCACAGTCGCCGAAACTCGCTTTTCCCGGGCGCTGGGCGGGGCCCGAGCTCGCGAACCTGCTGGCGATCCTCGACCTCGCTGCGCTGCTGTTATGCGCGGTGCGCTTCGTCGCGGCGCTGGCGGGGACGTCGGGCGGCGCGGCGATTGCGGTCGTCGTGGCGCTCGCCGTGAGCCCGCTGTTGCGGCAGGTCGGCGCGACGGCGCGCGTTCGATCTCTGGCCTGCGCTCGCAGTCGCGACGCTCGCGCTGCGCCGTCCCTCCTGGGCGCTCGTCGCCGGCCGGCGTCGCCCTGGGACTGCTCAACGTCGCGGGCGGTTACGAACTCGCCGTTCTGGCGCTGGGGCTCGGACTGGCGGGTCGCCTTCGCGCCGCGCCTCGCGTGGGCGCTCGGCATCGCGGGCGTGGCGGGGTCGCTGGCCGGCGCGTTGGCCTCCGAGGCGCTCGCCCCGACGCCACGACGCTCGCGCTCTGGTGGTCGAGCAACGCCTCGCGCCGCCTCGTCCGCGCCGACGGCATCGGGTGGCCGTGGACCGTCGCCGTGACTCGCCTTGCTCGCGCTCGTCGCCGGCTGGTTCTGGTCGTTACGGAACCGCGACCGAGGGACGCGCGATGCGGGTATCGCGGCGATCGTCGCGGCCGTGCTGGCGATACCGGCCCTGCTGGGCGGCGTGCCCTTGCTGGTGCCGGCGCGGCTGCTCGACCTCGTTCCGCTCGGCTGGCCGACGGCGCGCATCCTCGCGATCGTGTCCGTGTTGCTCGCCGTGCCGGTCGCCGTCGCGATTCGGATTGTCGCTCGGGCGCGCCGCCGGTCTGCGCGCGCCGCTGCGCGCGATCGCGTTCGTCGCGCTCGCAATAGCGGGGTTCGTCGTCGCCCTTCCGGCGACACCGGCCGTGATCTTACCCTCAATCCCGGCGCGAAGTGATGCCGTCGAGCTGCCGCTGGCGGAGTACGGCTCGCGCGGCATCGTTCATTTTCGCCGACGATCTGTTGGAGCGCGGAGCTCGCATCTCGCAGCCCGGTCCCGTATGTTTCCGTTGCCACGCTGCTTCCGGGCGACGGCAGAGCGGACGACGCGATCGAGATGCTGCGCAAGAAGCCGCAGCCCCGCATTCATCGTTGTCCGGCTCGACGTCTATGCCGATCCGGCGCTGCGTTTCGCGCAGCCGACGGTGATCGACGCCGCCGACTACGCCGTGCCGAATCTCAACAACGATCCGCGCGTGGAGTTGTCGTCGCTGACGGATCGAGGCGAGGGTCTACCAGCTCGTGCCCTAAAGCACGCTGCGATGCCGCTCGTTTCCTTCTTGCGTGGCGCCGTAGGGCGGCTTGTACGTCGAATCCGAGCGCGCTCAACGTCGAGAACATGCGCGCGCAGATGGCGCTGGCCGGAGCGCCGCGCGAAGTCGTCGATCTAGGCTGCGGTGACGGACGCGCGACCCAGACGCTCGTCGCCGGCCTGGAACGGAGCGCGCGTCCGCGCGGTCGAAGGATACGAGCCGTTCCGCGACGCCGCCGAGGCGCTCGGTCTCGAGGCGTCTCTCCGGCGATCTCGAACGCTCGCTTCCGTTTGAGGCCGATTCCATCGATCTCGTCGTCTCGAATCAGGTCATCGAGCATCTGGCCGATACGGACGCCTTCGTGGCCGAAATCTATCGCGTGCTGCGACCGGGCGGCATGGCCGTCGTTTCAACGGAGAACATGGCGAGCTGGCACAACGTCGCCGCGTTGGTCGTCGGCTTTCAACCGTTCTCTTCGTCGAATTACTCCAACCGCCGCTATCCGCTCGGAAATCCGATGGGGCTTCACGCCGGCGAGAACGCGACCGTGTCCGACGGGATGCTCCATCGCCGCATCTTCACGACGCGCGCGCTGCGCGAACTGTTCGCCGCGCACGGTTTCACCGTGATCGACGTCCGGGAAGCGGTTACCACCCGCTGCCGCCGCGTCTCGGGCGCCTCGATCCCGGCCACGCCCATTTCATCACGATCGCCGCGCGCAAATAGGCTTATCGGCTCGCGATCCCGGCCAGCGCGTCAAGGAGCGGGGCTTGCGACGTGTTCCGCAAGATCGTCGAGGTGTCGTAGGCCGGACGCCCCGTGTCCCAGCTGACGCCGTCGACCAGCGACGCCTTTGAATCCGCCGCCGCCGTAGATGAAAAACGGCCGCGGATAACCGATGAACCGGCTGTTTCGTATCGAGACGTCTCCCGAAACGCCGTTCGTGGGAACGCCGCCGGTCGGAAGGAAGAGCGCGCCGATTAGGTTGTTTCCAAACCGGGCGCGCGCTTCCGCTGCCGCCGAGCAGGTCACGTTGAGAACATGCACTTGATCGCTTGCCGGTCGGCGGCGAAATGGACGCGAATCGGACGCACGCTGCACCGTAGGAGTTCGTCAAGGTCAGGTCGTCGAACGTGATGCTCATCGGCTCGCCGGACGGACCGCCGCGCAAGACCACGCCGATGCCCTCGGAGTTGACGGCGTGAACGTGCGCGACGACGATATTGCTCATCCCGCTGTCTTTGTCGAAGATCAGCGCGCCGAACGGGTTGCCCGAGCCCACCCGGGTTCCCGACGCGAGGTACGAGCCGTTGGGCGAGCCGGTGTACTGGATATCGGTGTACTGCACGTTGCGCATCACCGAGTTCGCCGCTTCGATCTTTAGACCGTTGGCGCCGCCATTGGTCACGGACGGCGCGACCGTCACCACCTGACCACTCACCTGGATGTCGTCCATCTCGGCGCCGGGATGACAAGCCTTGGCCGTGATGACGATGCGGTCGTCTTGGATGTCGTTGAGATCGATGATGTCCTTTTCGTTGAGAATCTTTATGCCGTAGATTCGATCGTGTACGACCGCCGGACACGGCGCCACCGTATAACCCGCACCTTGGCGCAGCTGAATCGAGCCGACTCCGTTATGGGCCTCGATGTTCTCGAAAAGCAGATCGTGCGACGCGTTGGCCGGATCGTAGGAGAGTACGATATAGTCGACGCCTTTGAACGGCTTGGTCAGGTCCGTCCACGACAGTGGCGATCCGAGCTCGAAGTAGACATTGCGGACGGTGAAGTACTGAATCGCGCGAGCGAAGCCCGAGATTGCATTGAACTTGTAGAAGCGCCTCTGCGTTCCGGCCCGCGGATCGAGGCCGAGATCGCGAATCGTGACGTGTTGGAGCGGCGGCTGCGGTGCCGAAATCCCGCGGGCGGGCGGCGGCACGGGTAGATCGGTCCACAGCATCCCGACGTATTGGCCGTCGAGGCCGCGCGGGGTTCGCGCCGGATCGTAATCGAAGTTCGGCATCGCGACGATCGTCGTCGCGTGCATTCCGGCGCCCGCGACGGTCAGGCCGGACGTGCTCGCGTTGAGTGGGCCGGAGATGGCGCACTTTCCCAGCCGGAAACCGTACCGTCCCGTCACCATCGTGCGCGGCGGCGGCGAAAGCGGCGTTGATGGCCTTCGTGTCGTCCGTTCCGGCGACGTATCCGCCGCTGCCGTAGACCGGAGCGGCAGCCTGATGGTCGAGCTTCAGCGCCGCGGTGAACGTGACGTCCGTCCCCGCGACGCGTTTCACGTAGCGTATCTCTTGTGCGCTCGTCGGGGATCGAGATAGATTTGCACGCCTGCGACGACGTTCGCGGGGGACGCCATGGAGACCGCGTCCGCACCAGCCGTTGCCGATCGACAGCGTCGTGCGAACGTTCCCGGCCGTTACCGCGTCGCACTTCGCACCGTAGTGGATGACGTCATACACGTGCGACTGCGGTGCGGTCGCGGCCAGTAGCGTGAACAACGGGATGAGGGCCAGCAGCTTGGTCAGGCGCATCGGACCTCCGGAGACCGGGCGTTGGCGAGCCGCCGCAGATTCCCTATCGATTCGGCGTTTTCACGATCCAGCGGGCGGGATCGCGAAGGATGAAGTCGGCGATAGCGTTACCGGTGACGACACGTCCGTTCGCGCTGAAGTGCGACTCGGTGCTTCCGAACAGCGCTCGATGGTCGGCGGAAGCCTCAGCCGTGCGGTAAACCGGCCCAAGATCGACATATGCCACCCCTGCCTGCGATGCCGCCTCGACAATCTCCGCGTAACGCTCGGCGTCACGTGACGAAGTGGATTTACCTGTTTCGGTGATACCGCCAAAATGATTCAGCCGGCGAAAATTCTGCCGGAAATGGCTCGCAGACGACCAGCAGAGGGATGTGTGCCGCGGCGAGGGGTTTGTTCAACGCGCGGAGTCCCCCCGCGATCGCGGCTACGCGGCCGGCATGCGTCGTGTCGGGGTAATCCGGCAGAGTCCCGGTGTTGACTTGAAAGATCAGTGCTTCGAAAAGGTGGGCATCACTGTACGCGTCGGCGAACTCTTGCAACGCCTTGATCTTCACCCCAGGGGCGAGTGCAGGAACGACGCGTATCGGGTCCTTCGGTTTCAACGCTCCAGCTCGAGCCGCTGCTGCAGCACGTTTTCGATCGAATCCGACCAGCCCGTGTCGCTGTAGACTTGCGAATTCCCGACGAAGGCAATGCGGTATGCAGCCGTGCTGCGGTCGGAGTCGTTCGGTTGGTACATCGAATCGCTGGCCGATTTCCAGGGATCGTAGGGTCGCGAAAAAGTCGAGAGGAGCCGGATGCGGCGGTTGCCGGCATCGGCGACCACAATCCGGCCGTCATCGCTGCGCGCGATTCCGGCCGGCGCGAAGAAGCGTGCGACGTCCCACGGTCCGTCGGCGAAGGCAGCATCGTCCGCCGCTCGTCCGGACTGTCCGAGCCTGCCAGGACCTTCGTTTCGCCGGAGACGAGCTCGATGGAGACGCACGCTTTCCGTTCGCGGATCGGTGTACGCCACGGTGTAATCGTCGAGCGCGATGAGGCCAAAGGCGTTGCCGATGACCCGGTCGCCGAGATTGGACAGCGTCGTGGAATCCACGCCGGCTTGCGGCGAGGCGAAGCGCCGGTCGACGAAGTCCGAGCCGACGTAGTACCGCGCGACGATGCCGTTTCGATCCGCGGCGATGACCACCGGCCCGGCCGGCCGCTGACGGACGGCGACCGCCCACGGGGCCTGGCCGAGGTTGCGAAGCGTCGTCACGGAGCCGTCGGCAGCCACCTTGCGAATGCCGTAACGGTCGGCGACGTACAAGTCCTTTGCGTTGGCCGCGATACCCGTCGGGAGCCCAAAGGTCGCAACCGCGGCGGGCCCATCGCTGTTTCCCCAGGCACCCGGCCGTCCGCTGAAGGTGGAGACGATTCCGTCTTGTCCAATCCGCCGGATGCAATTATTGTTTGAGTCGGCGACGTAGACCGCCCCGTCCGCGCCAACAGCTAGGCCGAGCGGCCAATTGAAGCGTGCCGTCCGCGCCGGACCGTCAACGTAGCCGCCGGTGGTGACCAGCGTGTTCACGGGACCATCGGGTCCGGCAAAGGTTCGCGTCGTCCCGTCGCGTTCGACGACACGGATGCGCTGCGCGGCGGCATCGGCGACGTACAGGCGGCCGGCACTGTCGAATGCCACGCCGACAGGCAATGTGTACGTCGGGTCGCGGCCATCGCGACTGCCGAGAGCGCCGGTCCCCGAAAAAGTCGTGACCGTGGGATGCTCGTCCGGCGTCGCGCCGGTTGCCGCTATGGGAAGAAGAACGCTTCCCGCGACGAGGATCATGCGACGTTTCAACACCCCGTGCACCGTGCGAAATATACGCGCGTTCTCCGGGAAACCCTCGAAGCGCCAAACCTCCCCTACGGCGCGGTCGTGCCTTGGTTTTCTTGAGAAGAGTCGCCTGCGCGCCGAGACAGGCTCCAGGCTGATGCGCCCAGCGCGGCGACGTTCGAGATGATGAGGATCGTGAGGATCTGTCGAATGTCGTGGTGCCAGAGCCACACCGCGCCGACTTCGAGCAGAACGACGACCGCCGAGCGGAGCAACGAACGCGAAGCGGTGCGCGGCGATCTTGTACGAGATCACCACGTTCGTTGCCGCGAGAAAGGTCATCGCGACTCCATACTCGAGCAAGTTCGGCGCGGCCGCCAGGTACGCGCCTCCGGCTAGCGTTCGCACCACCAGCGCGGGTGCGACCGCGAAGATTCCGAGCCCGACGCCGCACGCCAAGAACGTCACGCTCAGCGCGTCGCGAAGATAGTGGTGGCCCGATCGGCTGGCGGCGAGAGCCTGCGGCGACTTTGGGGACCAGCAACGTGGGTATGAACCCCGCCGCGAAGAGCAGCATCTTGCCGCACAGGGCGACGACGCTGTAGATGCCGGCGTCGTACGGGGACAGAAAGTGTTTCGCCAGCAGCACGTCCAGCGTCGCCAGCGCCGTGCTGCACATCGTCGCGACGATGACGCCGGCCGAGCCCCAGCGGAAATGCGCATCCGGACGAAAGCGCGCACCCTCGAGCGCGATGTCGTGGCGCAGAGCGGCGCCGGCGAAACCGGCGGCGACGACGAGCGCGGCGACGTTCGCGACGAGCACGCCGGTCGCACCGAAACCTAATAGCACGGCGCCGATCCCGAGCACCGCCCGTCCGACGCCGCTGACGACGGTGACGTAGGCGAACGCCGCAAAGTCCTGGACGCCTTGAAGGATTCCCGCCAGGGCGGGGACCAGGACGCTTGCGCCCAACACGAAGGCCCACGCCGCGACCTCGGACACGTTCGACACGTGCAGAAAATGCGCGATGAACGCCGCTCCGGCCAGGCTCGTCGCCGTCACGATGGCGGCGACGATGGCGGCCCGCGCCATCACCCAGCGCACGAAAGCAGCAAGTTGGGGACGATGCTCGTCGGCGGTGAGCCCCGCGCTGGTCTTGGCGACCATCAGCGTTGCCGAGGTCGTGAGGATCGACAGCAGCGTGATCCCCGTGATCAAGGCATAGAGGTCGCCGTATTCGACCGCGCCGAGCCGCCGGCTGGCGACGAAGTGGAGCGCATATGCCCCGGCATTCGCCGCCATCGCCGAGCCGAACACCAGGGCCCCGTCGCGCCCGAACGGGATGCTGATCGGACGCCCTCCGATTCGGGCGTTCGCCTCGGCCACCTATTCTACCGCCGAAACGTTCGGTGCGCGGCTTTCTTGGCTGTGCTCATAGTGCGACCAGCCGTTTTTGCGGTTTCGGGCGCGGTTACCCGCTAGGCGGGCTACGTGCCGGCGTATGGGAACGTATCGGAGGTGCACGCTCGGCAACCGAGGGTGACCGTGTTGTCGCCGCGGGCGAGATCGAAGAATGCGACGGCCCCGGCGCGCCCGGCTGGGATGACGTTCGGGGAGGTCCATCCGGCGACCGCCGGATCGACCCAGAACGCGACGCCGAAATCTGTCGCGATCGGCGCGCGGAAATGCAGCGTCAGCACGCCGTCGCGCGCCGTGACGCCCAGCAGCACGGGCATCTCGCGCGCGGAGAGTTGCGGGATCGGGACGTCGCGCGCCGACTTCGTCGCGCGGTCGTAGGCGAAGACGCGATCGGGCATGAGGTTCGCCGCGGTGAACGTCAGCCCGACGTGCGCGTCGTGCGCGTCGATCGTCGCGGGGCCGTAGCGACCCGAAGCGGCCAACGCCGGGAACGCGATGACGCGGGTTTGCGCAGCAGTCGGCGCCAGCCGACGCACCGCATTGGCGAGGGTGGTCACCGTCATCCCGTCGCGTCGCGCCTGCTCGTAGAGGGCGAGCTCGATCGGGCGATCCTCCGCCAACGCGTCGGCGAACTCTTGCGGCTCCTCCTGCGCGACCATCAGCAGCGGCGTCGTCTGGCCGGCGGCGGCGTACGCGTCGACGATCTCGCGCTCGTACTCGGCCGCGGCCGCGGGGGGCAAGTGCGCACGCAGCCGCAAGTCGTCGGGATCGGTGGAGTACGCGTCTTCGCGTCCGCTCTCGTACGCCATCGTCAGGTCGCGTGCCGTCCATTCGATCCCGGCAAGGTCGCAGCGGCCGTCCGGAGCCGGTCGTTTATACGAGAGCGGATCCGCGCAGTACAGGCCCCACGGCGCGCCGCGATCGAACGCGCCGTCGACGCCGGCCGAGTCCCAAGTGATTCCCCAGAATGCGCCCAGCTTCGTCGCGAGCGTCAGGTCGATGCGGCGCTCCATCCCGGCGCCCAGCACGGAGATCGAGGGAGCGAACCACGTCCACGCATTGCGAGCCAGCGCGAGGTTCGACGGCACGACCTGAACGTCGTCACCGCGCTCGTGCTCCGCGTCGATGACGGGGACGTTGCTCGGGATCCAGTCCCAACCCAGCAGGTACGTCAGCGGAACACCCGCCGCATGCGCCGCGTCGGCCATGGGCTGAATCGGTCCACCGCGCGGTTTCTCCACCAACGAGACCGCGGAGAACACCGCCTGCGTCGGCCCGTTCGGTTTCGCCCAACTCGGTACGGGAGCCGGTGCGACGCCGAGCGCATCCGCCGGACAATCGCTCGCGGCGACGCGTAGCGGTGAGAACGTTCCTTGCGGCACCGTGTACCACACGGCGGCATCGGACGACACGCGGCACGAAGCCGTGGCGCCGAGCTTGTCGTAGACCGGCGCAGCGCTCGGTGGCGCGGCAGCGGCGGCGGCCGCCCCGGGGCACAGTGCGAGCGCGGCGAACGTTACGGTCGCCCAGTGGTGCAGCATTCGATGCATCAGGCCGGTCATTGCTCCCGCACGCGAAGCGAACCTGGCGCGCGCAGTCGCAAGGCGCTGGCGAGCGTGGCGAGCCCGGCGAACCCGCACGCGAGCCACAGGACCGCAGGAGTGGCGTGCGCGACGAGTTCTTGCGCCTGCGTGCCGGCGCCGGCCAGTGACGCGCCGAACGCCCCGAACACGATCGCGACCAGTGACGCGCCCAGCGTCTGGCCGCCCAGGCGAAAGGTAGCGAGCAGGCCCGAAGCGCTGGCGCTCTTCGAGCGCGGCGCGCTGCCGATCAGCTCGCGATTGTTCGGCGACTGGAAGAACCCGTAGCCGAGCCCGCAAACGATACCGTGCAGCACGATTGCCGCCGTGCTCGGATGCGGCGGCAGCAGCGCGTACAGCGCGAGGCCGATGGTGAAGACCGCGAGCCCGGTCGTCGAGAGGATGCCGGCCGAAAAGCGGTCGGACAGACGGCCTGCGAGCGGCGCGATGATGGCGACCGCGAGCGGCCAGGACGTCAGCAGCAGCCCCGACTCGAGCGGCGTGCGCCCGAGCGCGACCTGAAAGAAGAACGGCAGCGCAACGAAGGCGATCCCTTGCGAGACAAAGCTGGTGAACGACGTCGCGCCCGCCATCCAGAACGGCCCGATGCGAAAGAGGTCGAGCGCGATCATCGGCTGCGGCAGCGCGAATTGGCGCCGCACGAAGACGGTGCCCGAGATGACGCCGGCGGCCAGCCGCAACGCGATCGACCAGGCGGCTTCGTGCCGTGCGATGCCGTCCAAGCCCCAGATCAGCAGCGCGAAGCCGAGCGCGCTCGTGATGACGCTGGGGAAGTCGAGCCAGCCCGGTTTGCGATCGTGATCGGGCGGCAGCGCGCGGTTGAGCGCGATGCTTGCCAGCCCGAACGGGACGTTGATCGCGAACAGCCACGGCCACGGAAGCACCGCGAGGATAAAACCGCCGACCGTTGGGCCGGCTGCGGCGCTGGTCGCGACGACGAGCGCGTTCAAACCCAGCGCGCGGCCGAGCTGCGCGCGCGGAAAGATGTCGCGCAGGATCGCCGGGCTGATCGAGACGATCGCCGAGGCACCGATCCCTTGGAACGCGCGCGCGGCGACCAAGAGCGGCAGCGAACGCGCGAGCGCGCAGGCCAGCGAGCCGGCAACGAACATGATGACGCCCGCGCGGTAGACGCGGCCATGCCCGCGCAGCTCGCCCAGCGCCGCGAACCCCAGCAGCGTCGCGGTGACCGCAAGCTGGAACGCGTTGACGACCCAGATCGACGTCACCGGCGACGCGCCCAAGTCGTGCGCGATCGCCGGCAGCGCGGTGTTCGCGATCTGCCCGTCCAGCACCGACATTGCCGTCGCCATCGCCATCGCGACGTAGGCGATCCGCCGCCGCGGCAGCGGCAGGCCGTCCGGGTGGTCGGACGCCGTGGTCAGTTCGCTTCGTCGAATCGCCGCATCATACGGGCGTCGAACCCGGCGAAACGTTGGTTCATCCGTGCTTGGAGGCTGCGGAAGCCTCTCAGGATCACTTCGTCGGTCACGCTCTGATTCGACACGATCGATGTTGCTCGCAGGTTGCCGTTAAACGAAGGCTTGTTCCGCGTGGTAGGAGCTGCGCGAGAGCGGGCTCGACACGACTTGCACGAAACCTTTGGCGTCGCCGATCGCCTTGAGGCGCGCGAACTTCTCGGGCGTGACGAACTCCTCGACCTTGAGATGGCGTTGCGTGGGCTGCAAGTATTGGCCCATGGTGAAGATGTCGACGCCGATCGCGCGCGCGTCGTCCATGGTGTGCTCGATCTCCGGCTCGGTTTCACCCAGGCCGAGCATCAACGACGTTTTCGTATAGGTCACCTTGCCCGATCGCTTGGCGTGCTCGAGGATGCTCAGCGACTGGCGGTAGTTCGCGCGGCGATCGCGAACTGTCGCTTGCAGGCGGTCGACGGTTTCGAGATTGTGCGCGAGCACTTCGGGTCGCGCGTCGAGCACGATGTCGAGCGCGGCGAGATCGCCGGCGAAATCGCCGGTGAGGCACTCCACCTTCGCGGCGGGGACTCGCTTGTGAATCGCGCGCACGGTGTTGGCGAAGATCGCCGCGCCGCCGTCGGCGAGGTCGTCGCGGTCGACCGCCGTCAGCACGAGATACTTCCAGCCCAGCTCGGCGACCGCCGCCGCGACGCGCTTGGGTTCGAGCCAGTCGACCTCACCTTTGGGCGAGCCGGTCTTCACGTTGCAGAAGCGGCAGCCGCGGGTGCACGTGTCGCCCAAGATCATGATCGTCGCGGTCCCGGCACCCCAGCACTCGCCGAGGTTCGGGCACATCGCCTCTTGGCAAACGGTGTGGAGCTGCAGCCGGCGCACCTCGCCGAGCACGTTCTCGTACGATTCGCCCGACGGAAGACGAACCTTGAGCCACTCGGGCTTGCGCTTGCGCGCTTCGGGCGCGGCGACCGGCCGGGGGTCGCCGGGGTCGCCGATCAAATCGATGGTGGTCATGCGGATTCCGCGACGGGTTTCGACGGAAATGGGAGCGGCGCCCCCGGCGGCAGCGTCTCGCGCGCGAACTCTTGGCCGAAAGAGCCTTCGAGCGAATCGATCAACGCGTCGCGCGCTTCGGCCCACGACACGTGCCGCCCGAGCTGCGCCGAGATCGAGGTGATCCCGAACTGCGGCGTCCCGCACGGCGTGATGAGTCGGTCGTAGTCGAGCTCGGTGCACGCGTTGAGCGCGAGCCCGTGCAGCGAGGTCATGCGCTTCACCGCCAGACCGATCGCGCAGATCGCGTCGTCGCCGACGTACACGCCGCGATGCTCGCTGCGCGGACGCGAGTTGATGCCGAAGCGGAACAACGCACCGGTGACCGCGGTCTCCAGCGAAGACACCAGCGGCACGACTTCGCGAAAGCGCTCGAGTCGCCGGATCGGATAGACGACCACTTGGCCCGGCCCGTGGTACGTCACGTCGCCGCCGCGCTCGACCTCGACAAGGTCGACCCCGCGTGCTTCCAGCAACCCGCGCGAAAGGAGCACGTTGGCCGGCTTGGCGTTGCGGCCCAGCGTGACGACCGGCTCGTGTTCGACCACCAGCCACGTATCCGGCTCACGTCCCTCAGCCACGGCCGCATGCAGGGCGCGCTGAAGTTCCAACACCGGCCCGTACCGTTGTCGCCCGAGATCGATCAGCCTCGCCATTCCAGCCATGCCACCGTTGGTGACCGCCCGATCAGCACGTATGGTTGCCACCCGATCGGTGCGACGTAATGTTGTCACCCTGAGCTTGTCGAAGGGTCGCGTCCCGCCGCGAGGTGACACCTTGAGGTTGGACACGATGTTGTCGATCCTTCGACAGGCTCAGGATGACAAGGGTTGGGCTCAGGATGACAAGGGTTGGGCTCAGGATGACAAGGGTTGGGTTATGTTCCTTCGACGTAGAGTGTTGTGGTGTGGCCGAAGTTTTCGGTGAACAGGATGTCGGCGGTTTGCGGGTAGACGCAGCCGGGGTCGGCGCTGGCGCTGATGGTGAACACGTAGTCCGAGATCGGCGGCGTGATCGTGATGCACGTGCTGGCCGGCGGGTTGGTCACCATCGAGGTCTTGTAGGTGCCGGTGTAGATGTCTTCGGAGACGTGGACCATCAGCGACGTGCCGTGCGGGATCATGAGACGGTTGGTGGGCGTCGTCGCCGACGCTTTTCCGGTACCGAAGACCGTGATCGTGATGGGCCCGGCCGGCTCGAAGTTCGCGTTGCCGCCCCCGCCCCCGCCGCCGCCGCAGCCCGCCGACAAGATAAGGGCCAGCGCGAGCGATGCGCGCAATGCCGTGGTGACGTAGCTCATCGCCGGGGCCTTCAGACGGCCGCCGGCTGTTTGGCGGGCTTGGGATTGACGATGTGGATCGCCTTGCCGTGCATGAACTCGGCGGTGTCCATGATCGACTCGGTCAGCGTCGGGTGCGGGTGAATCGACAGTCCGATGTCTTCGATCGTCGCGCCCATCTCGAGGGCGATCACGCCCTCGCCGATGAGCGACTCGGCCTGCGGCGCGACGATGTGCATCCCGAGCAGCAGATCGGTCTTGCCGTCGCCGACGAGCTTGATGATCCCGTCGGTCTCGTTCATCGTGCGCGCCCGGCCCGACGCGATGAGGTTCATCTTGCCGACGCGCACGTCGTAGCCCGCGGCCTTCGCCTCTTCCTCGGACAGGCCGATGGTCGCGACTTCCGGGTCGGTGTAGACGCAGTTGGGGATCGCGACCGGATCGAACGCGCTGGCCTTGTCGCCGGCGATCACCTCGGCGGCGACGACGCCTTCTTTCATCGCCTTGTGGGCGAGCATCGGCGCGCCGGTGACGTCGCCGATCGCGAAGATCCCGTCGACCTTGGTGCGGCGCTGCGCGTCGACTTCGAGGAACCCTTTGTCGGTGGCCTGCAGTCCGGCCGCGGCGAGGTTGAGCGTATCGGTGATCGGGCGGCGTCCCACCGCGACCAAGACCTGATCGAACTCGCGGACCTCGGGCTTGTTGTTGGTGAACTCACCGTTGATGGTGACCTTCGCCGCCTGCGGGCCGGTCTTCTCGATCGCTTCGACCTTCGTGTTGAGCGCGATCTCCACGCCTTGCTTCTTGAGGATGCGGCCGAGCGTCTTGCTGATCTCGAGGTCGGTGCCGGTCGAGCAATTGCGGCATCGCCTCGACGACGAGCACCTTGGCTCCCATGCGCGTGTAGACGGTCGCGAACTCCAGGCCGATCACGCCGCCGCCGACGATGAGCATGTTCTTGGGGATGCGCTTGATGCGCACCGCGTCGTCGGAGTTGATGATCGTGTCGCCGTCGTGCGGCCACGCCTTGACGTCGATCGGGGCCGAGCCGGTGGCGATGACGATCGCCGCCGCGGTGTACTCGTCGGCCGTCCCATCTTTCTTCTTGAGCGAGACGGAGTTCTTACCGGTGAACGACGCGTCGCCGTAGGCGAACTCGACGTTGTTGGCCTTGAACAACTGGTTCACGCCGCCGACGTTGGCTTTGACGACCTTGTCGGCGAACGCCGCGACGCCCTCACGATCGACCTCGGCCTTGGGCACCTTGAGGCCGAGCTCGCCGGCGCGATCGATCTGCCGGGTGATCTCGCCGACGTGCAGCAGCGCTTTGGTCGGGATGCAGCCCCAGTTGAGGCAGACGCCGCCGACCTCGTCGCGGTCGAAGCAGACGACCTTCTTGCCGAGCTGGCCGAGCCGGATCGCGGCGTGATAGCCGCCCGGGCCGGCGCCGATGACGAGCGCGTCGACGTTATACGAAGCCATGGGGTTAGATTGAACTCCTGAGCATGGGAAAGTGGCCGTTCAGCACGACCCCGGCGCAGAGAAAAGCGTTTCGCCGCAGGCTTCGTCCCCTCGCTCGGCGGCCCCCCGGCAGGGCGGCGAACGGGCCGGGAAGCATCCCCTCGCACGGGATTCCGCAGTGCACGTTCCGCTTGCGGATCGACGGCAACGGGGCGCCCTAGCGCCCGTTCATCAGCGGGACGATAGCGAACTGCCTTTCGATTGCTTCCGTCAACGGCTGGTTCTCCACCGCGGCCTTGAACCGCGGCCAGGCGTCACGGATCGCGGTCACGATCTCGCCGGTGATGACCGCGGTTTGCTTCGCTGAAATCTGCGCGGCCGCGGCAAACCGTTGCATGGCATCGCGACCGATCCGTTCGAACTGCCTTTCACCGCCTACGGTCAGCGCAAGTTCCCCATTTGGATAGTACTCCCGTGTGCAGACGTAATCGTACAAAGGTGCAAGTCGAGCATTGCGGCCGTCCGGGTACGAGACCGCCCAGTTCTTGAGGTGCATGTCGTTGTTCCCCACGCAGATCCCGAACACGAGGCGCTTGACGAAGTCATCGACATCGGATCGTGGGCAAATCGTAGCGATGACGTGGGCGATCCACGATGAGCTCTTGTTGTCGTATTTCTCGTCCGGCTTCTGGTTCGCGATCTGATTGAAGTCTTCGACGTGTACGCGTGTTCCGTCCGGCTTTCTATCGAAGCGCGAGATGACGTACGCTTTGCGGGGCTCGTCCGCGCGTAACGCCGGTAGATTTGCGGGCAAACCTTCTATCGAATCCAGATCGACGAGTTCCGTTTGGGGAACGGGAAGTCCGATCGATCGCGCAAACGACATGATCGTCTGCTCGTTCTCAGGTAGGCGTGGAAACGCGACCGCCGGGAGCTTGGCGATCCAGGACCCCCCCGTTCCGGCGACGGGGATCGTGAAGCGGCCCCGCGCCTGGCTCGCGCTGAATTTCGCCTGAACGCCGGCCAGCGAAAACCGTACCGGTCTTTCGGTTGGAAGCAGCGTTTCTTCGAGTGGCAGCTCCTCGGAGCGCTCCATCCCGACGTCGTCGAGCACGACCGCACCTGGGAGATCTCGCCCCAGCGCGCGCAGGTACGGAAAGTCGCGCGAAGGGTTTATACGGAGCTGACGAGCGACCATGCTCCGCAGTAGGCTGCCTTCCTCGGGTAGGAGGTTCGCAAAGAACGGCGGCGCGACGCGATGCGTGCGCGGAATCAGGCGCACGATGTTGCCGCTCGCTCCGATGAACGATTGGCTGAGAACCGGACGCAGCGTGTCTTCGAGGTACTCCTCGTCGAAGCTGAAGAGCGTGTAGTCTCCGGACAGATGCGTTATCGTTCCGACGCGACGTGACTGAAGCGACACCCCGAGCGCTTCGGTCATTACTCGAATCGCCCGCGCTCGGGCTGGTCGTTCTCAGGTCGTCGAAGATCGTTCAAGAGCGCCCGGACCGATGGAACATACGCTTTCGGGACCAGCATCGGTTCGAACCCCAGGGCGCGTGCGAGCTCGATCAGGGTGGAGACGCGCAGGTCGGCGCCATGCTCGATTCGCGAGAGATTTGCGCCTGAGACCCCGAGTCGGCGCGCCAACTCCGACTGGCTGACGCTGAGGCGCTCGCGCTCTGCCGCGAGGAGCCGGCCGACCGGGGTCCCCCCCGTCCAATTCCACGGCGTTTGCTCTATTCGTTGAATGCTTCGGGCTCCTAAATGATTAAGTAAGCTTTGCCCCATTCATTATAGCAGATCCTGAATGTCAATGAAAGAGCTAACGCTTACCTTGCTGCCGCCCCCGGATCCTCTGCGCGCTGGGCCGGTTCGAGTACGGCGACCGGCAAGACTGCGAACACGCCGGCCAGCGCGAGCCACTGCCGGCCGTCGCGGTTTTCCACGCAGACGACGCGACCGGTGAGCGCGTCCCGATAGCGCTGAGGAGCTGCGGCGTCGACGGTCAAGGACGTGTCTCCCCAGACGTCGCCGAGCGGTGGTGTTTCGCCGGAGAGCGCGCGGACCAGCCGCGGTACGACGACGATCGCGTCGCCGCGGGCGTATGCGATGATGTGATCCGCTCGTTCGCCGATTGCCGCTAGCGGCGTATAGGCGTCGACCGGCCAGACGCCGGTAGCACGGCAGCGCAGCAGCGTCGCGAGAACGTAGAGCTTGATGCGACCGTCGGGCCACGCGGCGAGCAGATCGCGCGCGAGCGTTTCGCGCGGCATGCCGTTTGCCAGCGCCGCGTCGATCTGCGCGAGCGCGGTCGCGCGCGCAGCAAAGTCGACTGGGCGCCGGTTGTCGGGGTCGACCAGACTCAGATCCCAAAGCTCCGTCCCCTGATACGTGTCGGGGATGCCCGGCGCGGTCGCCTTGAGGACCGCTTGCGCGAGGCCGTTCGTCATGCCGGTCGCGGCCAGGCTGCGCGCGCCGCGCGCGAGACGTTCGAGGAACGCCGGATGAACGCTTGGGATCGAGGATCGCGCGCACGAATGCTTCGAGCGCCTCCTCGTAGGCGGCGTCGGGATTGGTCCAACTCGTGCGCAGCTTCGCTTCGCGAGCCGCTTTGATCGCGTACGCGACGATGCGCTCGGTAAACGCGCCGAGCGCGCCGGCGTCGAGCTGCTCGCCCAACAGCTCGACCGGCCACGCGCCCAAAATCGTTCTGATAGATCGCGTACTCCGCCAGGGGCGTGACGATTCCGCGGTGCTTGCGATTCAGCCGCGACCAGCCGGCCAGCGCGCGGCGCCATTGATCGGGGACCTCCGAGATCACCGCGAGCCGGGCCCGCACGTCCTCGCCGCGCTTCATGTCGTGCGTCGCCGTTGCGAGCAGCGCGTACGGATGCTCCGCGGCTCGCCGGGCGTTCTGGCGGTGGAACATCTCGACCGGCGTCCCGAAATGCGCCGGATCGCCACCGACCTCGTTGAGCGCGGCCAACCGCAACGACCGATAGAAAGCGGTATCTTCGACGCCTTTGGCCGTCACCGGTGCCGTCAACTGCTGAAAGCGCATCGCGAACTCGACGTAGCGCTCGCGCTCGGCGTCGTCGTCGTGCTCGGCCAGCAGGACGCGGCGCAGGAACGCATAGTCCGAGCCTTCGTTCGAAACGTCGCGCGAACGGGCGGTGGCGATGGCGCGCTCGATGAACAGCCGGTCGGCCGCCTCGACGGCCGCGCCGGTGACGTAGGTCCGGTAGATCGGGAACGCCGCAACCGTTTCGAGCAGCGCGCGGCGCAGCGCACCCAGGGTGAAATCGCGCGTGTGGGGATCGCGCTGCGCGATGCGGTCGAGCCGCAATACGAGGACGTTGAGCTCGGCAGAAAGTGCCGTTTCGAGGACGAACTTCTTCGCCCGGTAGGCGACCTCGTCGAACGGGAGCGCGTCGCGCGTGAAGTGGCGGTAGAGCCGGTCGAACGCCCGCGCGTTGCGGCCGTCGACCGCCAAACCGGTGACCGCGTTCATGAACTCGTAGCCGGTCGTTCCATCGACCTTCCAGCGTGCGAGCAAGCCTTGGTTCGGCGCCAAGATCTTCTCGATGACCAGGTACATCGGCTGCCCGAGCAGTTGCGCGCGCGAGCGCAGGAGATCGCAATACCCGATCGGATCGTACAGCCCGTCGACGTGATCGATCCGCAGCCCGTCGATGTCGCCGCGCGCGATCAGCTCGAACACCAGCCGGTGCACGTCGCCGAAGCAGTTCGCGTTCTCCATCCGCATCGCGGCCAGCGCGTTGATGTCGAAGAAACGCCGGTAGTTGATCTCCTCGGCGGCGACCTTCCAGGACGCTGGACGCCAATGCTGCACGTCGATCACGCGCTCGATCAGCGCCTTGCCGCCGGCAGTCGTGCGTTGCGCGTCGAGCCGTTCGGCATGGGCGCGCGCGCTCGCGCCCTCCGTCTCGTCGAGCAGCCGGCGCAGCGACGCGGCCGCCTCACGGCGGCTCGTATGCTCCGGCATCGTGTCGAGCGCGGCGAACAGCGGTGCGAACGAGCCGAGTGAATCCGGCTGGGCGCCCTCGAGCGCAAGCGCGTACGTCGGCGGCGCGAGCGGAAACCGATGCTCGAAATAGCGCAAGGCGAAGCCGCCGTCGACGTACTCCCAGCGCAACTGGCCGGCGTCGAGCACTTCGCCGTATTGCTGGCCGAGGAACGGGAGCAGCACCTTGCCGCGAAGCTCGGTCCGCAGCGGACGCCAGTCGACGTCGAAATAGTCGGCGTAGTGGGAATCCTCGCCCCAGGTCAGCAGATCGAGCCACCAGGCGTTATCGTCGCCGCCCACGCCCATGTGGTTGGGGACGAAGTCCAGGATGTGGCCCATTCCGTGCGCGCGCAGCGTCGCGACGAACTCGCGATACTCGTCGAGGGTTCCGATCTCCGGGTTGAGCGCGCCGTGGTCGACGATGTCGTAGCCGTGCGTCGAGCCGGCGCGCGCGCGCAGGTACGGCGAGGCGTAGACGTGCGAGATTCCCAGCGACGCCAGGTACGGGATCAGCGCGGTCGCATCGGTGAACCGGAAGCCGGCGTGAAATTGCAGCCGGTACGTCGCGCGCGGCGTCACGACTCGAGGAACCAGCCGACGCTCCACGGGCCCAGCGCCGCCTCGGCGCAGCGAGCGGGAACGTCGCCGAGCGTGAAGATCGGCGCACCGGCGATCGCGTAGGACGTGCGCGACCGGATCGCCGCCCAAGTTCGTCACCAGATGCAGATGCGAGCCGTCTCCGAGCCGCCAGCGGACCCGCAGCGCCGTCGCCGCCAACACCTCATAGCTCTCGCCGTGCGCGCCGGCCGCCAGGCGCGGAACGACGAGCCGCGTGCGCAGCGCGAGCAGCTCACGGTGCAACGCCAGCATCGCCGCATGCGCCGGCGCCGAGCGTTCGCTCCAGCGCAGCACCGACGCGCGCATCGTGGCGGGGGCTTGCGGGTCGGGGACGCGTTCCGTCGCCTCCTCTGCCGCGAAGCCGGGCCAATCGGCGAACTCGCGCCGGCGCCCTTGCGTGACCGCCTCCGCGAGCTGGCCGCCGAAGTCGGAGAAGAACAGGAACGGGGTCGATGCCGCCCACTCCTCGCCCATGAACAGCAGCGGGATCGCGGGCGCGAGCAGCAGCACGGCCGTGGCGGCGCGGACCGCCGCCTCCGGCGCGAGCGCGCCGATGCGCTCGCCGAAGGCGCGATTGCCGACCTGATCGTGATTCTGCAGGAAGTCGACGAAGGCCGTTGCCGGTAGCGACGCGCTGGGTTCGCCGCGCGGCGCGCCGTGACGATGCGCTGAGGGTTCGCCCTGGTACGCGAAGCCCTCGCTCAGCGCCCGCGCCAGCATTCGGGCGGGTTCGTGCGCGTAGTCGCGATAGTAGCCGAACGTCTCGCCGGTGAGCAGAACGTGGAGCGCGTGATGGGCGTCGTCGTTCCACTGCGCGTCGAACCGCGCGAGTAGCCGCGCTTGGTTCGCGTCGTTCTCGAGCACCAGTTGCACGTGGCGTCCGTCTTCGACGCCGGCGTGCACGCGGGCGGCGAGCTCGTCGAGGAACGGGCGTTTCGAATCGTCACGGATCTCGTGCACCGCATCGAAGCGCAAGCCGTCGAAGCGGTACTCGCGCAGCCAGTACAGCGCGTTGTGCACGAACAACTGGCGCACGGTTTCGGCGTCGTCGCCGTCCACGTTGATCGCCGCGCCCCACGGAGTGTGGTGGCGCTCGGTGAAGACCGGCTCGGCGAACGCGTGCAGGTAGTTGCCTTCGGGGCCGAAGTGATTGTACACGACGTCGAGGAACACGCACAGGCCGCGCGCGTGTGCCGCGTCGACGAACGCCTTGAGCTCGTCGGGGGTTCCGTACGCGTGCTGCGGCGCGAACGGCAGCACGCCGTCGTAGCCCCAGTTGCGCACGCCGGCCGGCTGCGCGAGCGGCATCAGCTCGACCGCGGTGATGCCGAGCGCCGCGAGCTCGTCGAGCCGTTCGATCGCCGCGGCATAGGTTCCGCCGGATGTGAACGTCCCCACGTGCAGCTCGTAGAGCACGGTCTCGTGCCAGGGCCGGCCCATCCAGGCCGTCTCGTGCCACGCGTACGCGCACGGGTCGACGACCAGGCTCGGGCCGTGCACGCCGTCCGGTTGGAAACGCGAGGCCGGGTCGGGGACGCGCAGGTCGTCGTCCGGAAACGCGAACGCGTACAGCGAGCCGGCATGCGCCTCGCGCACCGTGCGCTCGAACCAGCCGCCGGCACGCGGCTCGATTGCCAGCTCGACGCCGTCGACGACGACCACCGCGCGGTCGCGCGACGGCGCCCAGAGCCGGAACGCGACACCGTCATCGCGGAGCTCGGCGCCGAACGGCATGCGATGCGCGTGTTTCGCGGCAGCGCTCACGCGAACTCGGCGCGCAGCGCGTCGACGGCTGAGGCGAGGGCCGCGGGGCGCCGGGCGAGGGCCTCGCGGATGTCGCGCAACGCCGAGCGCATGCGGAAGAAGGCGATCAGCGCGTCGCGTTGCGAGCGGTCGCGGGGAAGGGTCGGAAGGTCGTGGGCGCTCTCGGCGTAGCGCGCGATGAACGCCTCGCGCGCCCGTGCGGCGAGGTCGCGCATCGCCGCGCTGGCTTCGCCGTGGTCGGCGGTCGGATCGTGTGCACTCGGCGACGATCGTCTCGCGGGTCAGCGTGTCGAACGAGCGTGCCAGCGAGGCGACGTCCCTGAGCGGCGACGAGCGATCGTCGACGAGCTCGCCGAAACCGACGAACACCGGGCCGCCTTCGACGAGCAGCATGCGGCGCAGCGTCAGCCGTCCGTGCGCGCGGGAAGACGCCGCGTCGACCCGCTCGGGGAGCGCCGCGATGGCGCGCTCGACGCGTTCTCGCACGGCAACGACGCCTTCGACGCCGGCGCTCAGCAGCGCATCGAGATCGGCCTGCGCCGCCGCCCGCCATGCGGCGAGGTCGGCGCCGGAGATCGGCCGCGTGTCGAACTCCGGATCGCTGCCCGGCGTGGCGAGCGCGCGGTGCAGCGCGGCCAGCGCGTCGGCGGCGTTGTGCGCGCTGCGAATGAGCCGCTCGTCGGCGGTCCCGCTGCGCAGGACCTCGCGCAGCGACGCTTCCGCATCGGTCGGGTGCGAGATGTAGCGCTGCGAGGTGGCCGCGACCCAAGTGACGCCGTCGACGTCGGTGACCAGCGCGGTGCCGAAGAGCTCGGGTGCCTGGGTGAATCCGCACTCGCGCAGGTGGCGCATGATCGCGACGGCGCTGTTCTGGACGCGCGGCATCCGGCGATGCAAGGTGAGCAGCCGCGCATCGTCGAGGATCCAGCGTTGCGCGCCGCTGGCCGAGCCGAGCCGTTGCGAGGTGAGCGCCTCGGGCACCGGCTCACCTTCCCAGCCGAAGGCGAGCCCGCCCTCGTCGTACAGCTGCGTGCCGTTGCGCATCGCGCGCTCGATCAGCGGTGCGGTCGCGGCATCGGCCGCGGCGTCGACGATCCAGCCCTCGCGCGGCCCGCTGCGGGCGCGGCCGACCGCGTCCTCGCGCACCGGTTCGTCCCAGACGAAACGCAGCGGCAGCGAGATGCGCCGCAGCCCGTCGCCGATCACGACCAGCGCCAACCCCGGATCGAGGTCCGGTGCGGTGAAGACGTCGCAAACGCGGCCGTGCTCCGAGGCTCCCAGCGCCAGCGGAACGAGGTCGGTGTCGATCGACGCGCGCGCCCAGCGATCGAAGGCGAGCCCCCCGCGCGGGACAACGATCGTCGGCAACTCGGGCAGCGCCGTCGAGCGGATCGGCGCCGCCGTGCCGCTCGGATCGCGGACGAGTGCGAACCAGAAGAAGCCGAACGGCGAGAGGGTGATCGTGTACGGCGTCGTGGCGATCGGCGGAAACGCGCTCGATCCGAGCATCTCGAACGGCGTGCGCCCGGCGAATTGGGCGAGATCGAGCTGGACCGCCTGCGCGGTGCGTGCGAGGTTCGCGATCACCAGCACGGTTTCGTCTTCGTACTCGCGCAAGTACGCCAGCACGCGGCGGTTGGACGGATAGAGCAGGGTCAGGGTGCCGCGCCCGAACACCTTGGTCGCCTTGCGCACGGCGACGATGCGCTGCATCCAGGTCAACAGCGAGCCCGGCAGGCGCAGTTGCCCCTCGACGTTGACGGCCGGGTACCCGTACGTCGGATCCGTGACGACCGGTGCGTACAGCCGCACGGGTTCGGTCGTCGAGAAGCCGCCGTTTCGATCGGGCGACCATTGCATCGGGGTGCGCACGCCGTCGCGATCCTTGAGGAAGAGGTTGTCGCCCATTCCGATCTCATCGCCGTAGTAGATCACCGGCGTCCCGGGCATCGACATCAGCAACCCGTTCATCAGCTCGATGCGGCGGCGGTCGTTCTCAAGCAGCGGCGCGAGGCGGCGGCGTATTCCGACGTTGATGCGCATCCGCGGTTCGACCGCATAGACGGCGTTCATCCGCTCGCGCTCGCGGTCGCTGACCATCTCCAAGGTCAACTCGTCGTGGTTGCGCAGGAAGATCGCCCACTGGCAGTCGTCGGGGATCGGCGGGGTTTGGCGCAGGATGTCGTGGACCGGATACCGGTCCTCGTCGGCGACCGCCATGAACAGCCGCGGCATCAGCGGGAAGTGAAAGCACATGTGACATTCGTCGCCGTCGCCGAAATACGACGACAGGTCCTCGGGCCACTGATTCGCTTCGCCCAAGAAGATGCGGTCGGGAAACTCTTTCTCGAGCACCGCGCGCAGGATCTTGATCACCGCGTGGGTTTCCGGCAGGTTCTCGTTGTTCGTGCCTTCGCGCTCGCACAGATACGGCACGGCGTCGAGCCGGAAACCGTCGACGCCCGCCTTCGACCAGAACCGCATCACGTCGGTGATCGCGCCGATCACCTCGGGGTTGGCGAAGTTCAGATCCGGCTGGTGCGAGAAGAAACGGTGCCAGTAGTACTGCTCGGCGACGGGGTCCCAGGCCCAGTTCGACAGCTCGGTATCGGTGAAGATGATGCGCGTCTCGGCGAACGCGCGGTCGTCGTCGGACCAGACGTACCAGGCACGTTCGGGCGATCCGCGCGGTGCCTTGCGCGCGCGTTGAAACCACGGGTGCTGATCCGAGGTGTGGTTGATCACGAGCTCGGCGATCACGCGTATGCCGCGGGCGTGCGCCTCGTCGACCAAGCGCTGCACGTCGGCGAGCGTCCCGTACGACGGGTGCACGCCGGTGTAGTCGGCGATGTCGTAGCCGTCGTCGCGCAGCGGCGAGGGGAAGAACGGCAGCAGCCACAGCGCGGTGATCCCGAGGTTGGCCAGATAGTCGAGCCGGGAGGTCAGCCCGCGAACGTCACCGATGCCGTCGCCGTTGGAGTCCTGGAACGCTTTGACGTGGGTCTGGTAGACGATCGCGTCGCGGTACCAGAGCCGGTCGCCGGTGCTCACCAAGGGGTCGTACCCTTCGGGGCGACCTGGAATACCCGGGCCCGGCGCGAAGCAGGGTTCGAATGCCGCTTCTCGCCTTCGCGCTCTCCATCGTGCTCGCGGTCGCGTCCCCCGAGCCGGACGGAGACAGCGTCCCGCGGGTGACTACCGTAGCCGGAAGCGGAGCGCTCGGCGCGCAGGACGGGCCGGCGCTGGATGCTACGTTCGTCTTGCCCACGGCGGTCGCGGTCGACGGGCGCGGCCGGCTGTTCGTCGCGGACGGCGGCGCAAACCGCATCTGCGTGGTGGACGGCGGGCGCGTGCGCACGCTCGCCGGCGCGCGCGGTGGCGGCTATGCGGACGGCCCCGCGCAGTCGGCGCGGTTCGACTTCCCCGACGGCCTCGCCGTGGCCGCCGACGGCACGGTCTTCGTCGCCGACGCGCGCAACCACGTCGTTCGACGGATCGCAGCGGGCGGAATGGTGACGACCTTTGCGGGATCGGCCGGGCAAGCCGGCATCGTCGACGGAAAGGGCGCTGCGGCGCGCTTCGAGCGACCGATGCAGCTCGCGCTCGAGCGCGACGGAGCGCTTGCTGGTCGCCGACATGCAGTCGGGCCTGCGCCACATCGCCCCCGACGGCACGGTCTCGACCGTCGCGATCGGCGAGCCGCCGGGCGACCACGTCTTCGGCGTCGCCGTCAACAGCGCCGGTGCCGCCGAGTCGATCGCCGTCGCCGACACCAAAGGTCTCCTCGTGATGCGCCAGGACGGCAGCAGGCAGCGCTTCTTCGTGCCCGACGGCAGACTTACGCCGATGTTGATTTCCGCGACGAACGACGCGCGCGCGGCGGTCACCGAAGGGATCGAACCGATCGGTTTCCCGTACGGCGTCGCGATGCGCGATCGCGACCACATCTTCTATACCGACATCCGCACGAACACGGTGCGCTTGGTCGACACCGCATTCCGGTCCGTGCGGGTCGTGGCCGGCGCCGACGTCGTCGACGCGGCGGGCGAGACCGGCGCGTTCGCCGACGGTCCCGGTGCCGAGGCGCGGCTCGACGCGCCGTTCGGGATCGCGCTCGACGGCAATGGCGGGCTCTACGTCGCCGACGGCGCGAACCGGCGCGTGCGCCGCATCGACGATCCGGGGCCGGGGCGCCAGCCGGCGATCGCGGGCTACGATCCGCTGCCGCTCGATCAGCTCGGCGGCGCGGGTCCGCGGATCGTCGTGACCGGCAACTCGATCACCTGGTCGCACACGCAGTGGAGCGACTCGATGCAAGGGATCATCGAAGCTCACCTGCGCCGCCGCGATCCGGCTGCACGAGTCGTTGCGGTGACCGAGCCCGGCGCGCCGACGATCGCCGCGATCCGCGCGGAGCTCGACACGCTGGCCGACGCGGGTCGCATCCGCGCCGCGATCGTCTTCGTCGGCACGTTCAACATCGTCGGAGAGTTCGGGTACGCGCTGCCCGACGTGGCGCGGCATCAACACACCTGGCGCGGCCCCTGGATCGCTTCGCTGCGCGCGCTCGACGCCGACCTCGCCGCGCGCGGCGTCGTGCTGGTGCTCGCGGTGCACCCCGTACCGTTCGAGATCACGTACAATGAGACGGCCTGGGAGAGATTCGCCAGCGGCACGGTGGTGCTCCAGGACGCATCCGGCGGCCGCGCGGTTCGCGACGCGGTCATCGCTTCGCACGTCCGCTACGTCGATCTCTGGAGCGCCGCCCGCGCCGCCGAAGCTGCTCCGAACCACGCGGCGCTGTCCGGAAGCGGCGACGTGCACCTGACCAAAGCCGGCCGCGCACTGTTCGCCAACGCCATCGCCGACGATCTCGACGCCCGGCCGCTTTTCTAGCTAGCCCGTCTGCGGCTTCACCGTGACCGACCCCTGATAGGTCAACGTGGTGCCCTTGTGCTTGACGGTATAGGCGACCTTGCAAGGCCCGGGCGGAAACGCTTTCGGCCGGGTGACGTACTGGTAGCCCAAGCGCATCGTTTCGTTCAGCTTCATCGTCACCGGTTTGCCGGTGTGCGGCGTGACCGTCAAGCCGGTGATCGTCACGGCGTCGGATGCCTGGGTGACGAGCACCAGGTGGTGCTTTCCGTTCGCGTCGGCGTGAGGCGTCGCGCTGGCGATGACGAAACGCGGGCCGCTGCCGGTCGTGTGAAGTGCCGTTCCGCCGCTGCCCATCGGACCGTTCGAGTACATGATCAGCGCGTAGCCCTGGCCCTGGAACCAGGCGTCGTAGTCGTACCAGATGCGGCCGTTGTGCCCGCGATCGGAAGCGGCGCCGGGATTCCAGCCCGGACCGAAGCTGTTTTGCACCAGGAACGCCCCGTTGGGCCCCTTGGCGTCGTTGAAGCCGACGATCACCTGTCCGTGGCCGGATTTCGGAATGAAGCCGGCCGGCGCGGTGAACGCGTCGTTGGTGAGCGGCGGGGACTCGATGCAGTACTGCTTGGGGACCAGACCCGAGAACGCGATGGCGTGCCCGTGGCGGATCAGATCCTTGAATTGCGCGAGATAGGTCGCCTTACCGTGAAGCACTTTCCCGTAGACCTTGTAGCTGCCGACGAGAAAACGTGACGAGCCGGCAGGCGCCGTCGTGACGCTCAGCCCTTTGATGTACGTGCAGATCTTTTTGACGCCGGCCCAGTCGCTCGGGTTGTACGGGACCGCCGCCGTGCTCGGCGCGCCGGTCGCGACGAGCTTGTCGGCGTACGGCTTCGCGCCGGAGCCTGCCGGACACGGACGCGCGTCGTTCTCGACGACGACGTGCTCCCACTGATACAGCCACGCCGCGCTGGGCTGGTTGGCGGCCTGATCCGCCGGCCATTTGATCGAGCCGTCCGGATTGCGCGCGGCGGTGTATGCGCCCAGACAATATCCGAACGACTGCGCTTCGCACGAACCGGGATTGCCGATGGCGCCGGGCACGCCTTGCGTCGAGACGGTCGGGAGGTTCGAGAGCACGACCGCGGTCGACGAGCTGGGCGCGGCGTTCTTCACTTCGAGGACCGTTCCCGTCAAGGCGACGGGCGATAGGGCTTCGAGCACGCCGCTGGAGTCGCGTACCGTGATTGAGGCGCCCAACTGACCGTTCGACGTATCGGCGAACAGCGAAACCTTGGCCGTGACCTTCGCCTTGGGGGTCGCCTTGGCGGCAAGGGCGGGCTGCTGCGTCGCGGCGAGCGCGCCGGCGGCGGCAACCAGAAACGAGCGGCGATGCATGCGAAACCTCCGAGATGATGACGCGAGGGAATCCCCGTGCCGTCATCATAGCCCGAAAGAAGCGACCGTCAAGCTGCTTCTGCTGGGCTACCTAGGCAACCCGAGCCGGGGACCGCTCGCCGAGAGCGGAACGGCGAGCTCCTCGAGCGGCTTCCTCTCGGCGTCGACGCCGAGCACGATCTCCGCGATGCCGCCGGCGATCATCAGCGCGGCGCCCGCGCGCCCACGCCAGCGCGAGCATCGACGGTTGGCGCGTGCCGATGAGCGCGCCGAAGATCGGCGGGGCGACCGCGCCGCCGACCAGCGTCCCGACGGCGTACACGAAGGCGATCGCGGCGGCGCGGGTCTCGACCGGGAAAATCTCGCTGACCGTCAGGTACGCCGCGCTCGCTCCGGCGCTGGCGAAGAAGAACATGACGGACCACCAGATCGTCAGCGTTCGCGCGTCCAGCGCGTGGTGCAGAAACAGCACGATCGTCACGGTCATCAGCGCTCCACTGATGAGATAGCAGCCGGCGATCATCTTCTTGCGCCCGACGGCATCGAAGAAGTGTCCCAAGATCAGCGCACCGGCAAAGTTCGTGATCGCGAACGGGATGATGAAATCGCCCACCTCGCTCGGCTTGACGCCGAAGAACGTCGTGAGCTGCAGGCCTTGGTTGAAGAACACGGCGTTGTAGAGGAAGGCCTGCGTGATCATCAGTGAGAGCACCAGGATCGTGCGCTTCGGATAGGTACGGACCATCGCCGTTACCGCGTCGACGAACACGTTGTGCCGGCGGCCGGCATCGAACGACATCGCCGGGGCGCGGAGCGCCGGCAATCGCGAACGTCCGCGTCTCGCGCCGCACCTCGGCTTCGATCTCGCCGACGATTCGCTCGGCATCGTCTCGGCGGCCGTGGGTGAGCAGCCAGCGCGGGCTCTCCGGGATCGCCCGGCGCAGGAACAGCACGCAGATCGCGAGCACGACGCCCAGACCGAACGCCAGCCGCCAGCCGAGCGAAACCGGAAAGAAGCTGTCCGCTGAGCAGCGGACGCGACGCCAACGCGCCGATCAGCGTGCCGATCCACCACGATCCGTTGATCGCGATGTCGGCGACGCCGCGCCGCCGCGACGGGATCATCTCGTCGATGGCGGAGTTCACCGCGCTGTACTCGCCGCCGATCCCCGCGCCGGCCAGCATGCGAAACAGCGCGAAGCTCCAGAAGTTCCACGAGAACGCCGTCAACAGCGTGCAGATCAGATACCACGACAGCGTCACGAGGAAGAGCTTCTTGCGGCCGAAACGGTCGGTGAGATAGCCGAACGCGAGCGCTCCGGCGCATGCGCCGACCAGGTACGTCGTCGCCGCGTAGCCGGCTTGCGTATCGGTGAGCCCGAGCCCGGCGTTCGAGGTCAGGGTCGGGCCGAGCGTGCCGACGATGGTGACCTCGAGCCCGTCGAGGATCCAGGTGATCCCCAGGCCGATCACGACGATCCAATGCCACCGGGCCCAGGGCAGGCGATCGAGCCGAGCGGGGATGTTGGTCGTGACGTTCGCGCGGGTACTCGCCAACGGTCCTCCGATCGGAAGCAGGCGCAGCATGGGTACCCGAGCCGCGGAGTCGAGAAACCGTCGCGACACGAACCGCGCGACGGTCGCAGCATTGATCCCGATCTACGGCGTGACGCTGGTCGACGTGCTCGGGACGATGATCATGGTCCCGCTGCTGCCGTACGTCGCGCAGCACTACGGCGCGCGCGGTTTCACCGTCGGGCTGTTGCTGACGATGTCGGCGGTGGCTTCGACGATCGCGGCGCCGATCTGGGGCAGCGTGAGCGACCGGCTGGGCCGCAAACGCATCGTCCTGATCTCGCAGATGGTCTCGCTCGCCGGGTACGTCGCGCTCGCCACCGCATCATCGCTGGCGATGCTGTTCGTCGCGCGCGCCGTCGCCGGGTTCGGCGGCGGAAATCTCGGTGTCACGCAGTCGTACATCGCCGACGTGACCGCCGAACCGGACCGCGACCGGGCGTACGCGCTGTTCGGCGTGTTGTTCGGGGTCGGGATCGTGCTCGGTCCGGTGCTCGGCGGGTTCTTGATCCGGTTCGGCTTCGGCGTTCCCTTCGCCGTGGCCGCGTCGATCGAGCTCGTCACCATCGGCCTGACGCTGCGCTTCCTCCCCGCGCGCCATCCCGCGCACGATGCGCCGCGGACGAACCTGCGCCGCGCCGCGCTGACGGTCGTGCGCGATCCGCGCGTCCGCAGCCTGGTCGTGCGTCACGTGCTGTTCATCTTCGCCGTCACGTACTTCTTCACGATCTTTGCGCTGTATCTCAAACGCGTGCTGGGTTACGGCCCCGAGACGACGAGTTGGCTGCTCGCCGGTGCCGGCGCGGTCGGCGGGACGGCGCTGCTCGCGTCGCCGGTCCGCTGACCCGCCGGTACGGCGATGCCGCGGTCGCGCAGGCCGGCTTGGCGCTGAGCGCGGCGGCGTACGCGCTGCTGACGTTCGCCGACGGAATCGGCGTGTTCGCGGTCGCACTGGCCCTGTGGGCGATCGGCGCGGCCTGCGTCGAGCCGACGTTGACGGCGCTCCTGTCCAAGGATGCGCCGGCCCGCGAGCGCGGAGCGATCATGGGCTTCAACGATGCGGCGAACAGCGTCGCGCTGATCCTCGGGCCGGCGCTTGGCGGTGCGGCGATCGATCTGGCGCCGCGGCTGGTCGGGATCGTCCCGGCATTCGCGGTATTGGCCGCCTTCGGGATCGGCGTGGCGCGACGGCCGCGGCGCGGCCGGTAAGCAGCCTTACCGTCCGGACCGCGACTCGGCCGTTATGCTGGGTGCGGACGGCGCATTTGCGCCGGCACACGCGCTCACGTAAGGACGAAACACGCATGAACAAGACGCTGCTCGCCGCGGTCGCCGCCGTGGCCCTCTTCGGCGCGCCGGCACTCGCCGCCGACTCGATGATGAAAGCCGGTCCGATGGACGCCACCATGCTGTGCCGCGCGGCGGCCAAGGGCGAGAAGCCCGAAGCCATGATGGGCACCAAGGGAATCGTCTGCAAGCCGATGGACAAGATGGCGCCCGGCCACATGGGTCCGAACACCAAGGGCATGGACGCGGCCGCGACCGACAAGGCGTGGCGCGACTGGCTGGAACAGGCGATGATGATCCCGCTCAGCGGCAACGGCTAGCGGCGCAGGTCTCAGCGCGTACGTCGCGATAAACAGGTGGGCTTTTGCCATCCTGTCGGGAGATGTATGCGCCGTCTGACCTTGTCCGTGCTCGCCGCCGCCTGTGCGATCTCGCTCGGCGGAACGTCCGCGTTTGCCGACGAGGGAATGTGGACGTTCGACAACTTTCCGGCCGCGAAGGTCAAGCAGGCGTACGGCGTCGCGCCCTCAGCGGCGTTTCTCGCTCACGTGCGCGCGTCGACGCTGCGGCTACCGGGTTGTTCGGGGTCGTTCGTCTCGGCCGACGGATTGGTGATGACCAACCATCACTGCGTGCTGGAGTGCGTCGCCGCGCTGTCGACGCGGCGAGAAGAACTACGTCGACGCGGGCTTCCTCGCGGCGCGGCCCCAGGACGAGGCGCGCTGTCCGAACTTCGACCTCAACGAGCTGACGTCGATCACCGACGTCACCAAGACGATCCAGGCGGCCACCGCCGGCAAGACGGGCGCCGCCGCGAACGCGGCGCTGCGGGCGGCCGAGGTGAAGGTCCAGCAGTCGTGCGGCACCGCCACGACGGTGCGCTGCGACGTCGTCTCGCTCTATCACGGCGGCGTGTACGATCTGTATCGCTACCGCCGGTACGACGACGTGCGGCTCGTGTTCGCGCCGGAGTTCTCGGTCGCGCAGTTCGGCGGCGACCCGGACAACTTCAACTTCCCGCGCTTCGATTTCGACATCGGCATGGTGCGCGCGTACGACGGGCGGAAAGCCCGCATCGACGCCTGACTACCTGCGCTGGAGCGCGAACGGGTCGAAGGCCGGCGAGCTCGTCTACGTGCCCGGCAATCCCGGCGGAACGTCGCGCGAGCTGACCGTCGCGCAGCTCGCGTACGAGCGCGACTACGCGCTGCCGAGCGCGCTGGCGCGACTGTCGGAGCTGCGCGGCGTCCTCGAAGAGTTCGAGCGGCGCGGACCCGAGCAGCTGCGCGAAGCGAACGAAGAGCTGTTCTACGTCGAGAACTCGTACAAGGTCGTGGCCGGCCGCCGCCTCGCCCTGGTCGACCCGTCGTTCTTCGCCTCGAAGGTCGCCGCCGAGAAGCGGCTGCGCGCGGCGGTCGCCGCGCGGCCGGCGCTGCAAGCCGCCGACGGGTCGGCCTGGACGCAGCTCGCCGCGCTGCAAACCGTGCGCGGAACGCTGGCGGCGCGTCAGGACGCCGCCGCCGGCGTCGCGGCGCGGACTGCTCGGCGATGCGATCACGCTCGTGCGCGCGGCGGCGGAACGCACGAAGCCCAACGCCGACCGGCTTCCGGAGTACACCGACCAAGCGTTACCGCGCGTCGCGCAACGGGTCGAGGCGGCTCAACCCGTCTATCGCGGATCTCGAAGAGGTGACGCTCGGCCTGATTTCTCGGACTTCCGCGAGCTGCTCGGGACCGACGATCCGCTGGTGAAGAAGTTCCTCGGCAACGAGTCGCCCGACGGCCTCGCGCATCGGCTCGTCAGCGGCACGAAGCTCGCCGATCCCGCGGTGCGCAAGGCGCTCTTCGACGGCGGCGCGACCGGCGATCGCGGCGTCGACCGATCCGATGATCGTCTACGCGCGCGGCATCGATCCCGATCTGCGCGCGATTCGCAAGGAAGGCGAAGACCGCCTCGACGCTCCGTCGCGCGCGGCCGCCGAACGCATCGCGAAGGCGCGCTTCGCCGTGTACGGCACGAGCATCGATCCCGACGCGACGTTCACGCTGCGGCTCAGCTACGGTGCGGTGAAGGGTTTCGTCAACGCGTCGGGCGTGCAAGTGCCGCCGTACACGACGATCGGCGGACTGTTCGATCGCGCGACCGGCGCGGCGCCCTACGCCCTTCCGCCGAGCTGGCTCGACGCGAAGTCGTCGCTCGACCTGTCGACGCCGATGAACCTGTCGACGACCAACGACATCATCGGCGGCAACTCCGGCAGCCCGCTGATCAACGCGCGCGGTGAGGTCGTCGGGCTGATCTTCGACGGGAACATCTACTCGCTGGGCGGCGACTACGGCTACGACGCGCGGCTCAACCGGTCGGTCGCGGTCGACAGCCGCGCGCTGCTGGCGGGGTTGTCGAAGGTCTACCACGCCGACCGGATCGTCATCGGAGATCGAGAGCGCGCGCGGCCGTTAGCGCCGCGTCAGAGCAGAATGCGGCGCAAGTCTGCGAGCGACTCTTTGAGCGCGACGCAGAACCGCGCCGCGTTGGCGCCGTCGATCACCCGGTGATCGTACGACAGCGAGAGCGGCTGGATCAGTCGCGGAACGAATGCCGCACCGTCCCACACCGGGCGGATCTCGGCCTTGCAGGCGCCCAGGATGGCGACCTCCGGCGCGTTGATGATCGGCGTGAAGGTGGTGCCGCCGATCGAGCCGAGCGACGAGATGGTGAACGTGGCGCCGCTCATGTCGGCCGGTCCGAGCTTGCCGTCGCGCGCCTTCGCACCGAGCTCGGCGGTCTCGCGCGCGATCTCGGCGATGCCCTTTCGATCGGCGTCCTTCACCACCGGAACGACGAGCCCGTTCGGCGTGTCGGCGGCGAAGCCCAGATGGTAGTATCGCTTGAGGACCAGCTCCTCGCCGTCGAGTGAGGCGTTGAACTGCGGGAAACGCTTGAGCGCGGCGACGGCGGCCTTCATGAGAAACGCGAGCATCGTCACCTTGACGTCTTTGCGCTCGCCGTTGATCTGCTTGCGGAAGGCTCTCGAGCTCGGTGACGTCCGCCTCTTCGTTCTGCGTGACGTGCGGGATCATCACCCAGTTGCGCGCCAGCACCGGGCCGCTGATCTTCTGGATGCGCGTGAGCGCGACGCGTTCGATCGGACCGAACTTCGCGAAGTCGACGTTCGGCCACGGCGGCAGGTTCAATCCCACACCGCCGGCCGTCCCGGCCGGTGCCGCGCCGCGGGCCGCGGCCGGCGACGCGATCGCCGTTTTCACGAAGGCTTGGACGTCGTCGCGGGTGATGCGCCCGTTCGGGCCGCTGCCGCGAACCTGGCTCAACCCGACGCCGAGCTCGCGCGCAAACCGCCGAATCGCCGGCGAAGCATGGACCGGCGCGCCCGTCGCCGTGTGCCGCCGCCGCACCGTTCGTCGCGGCACCGTTCGCGCTGTCACCCTTCGACAAGCTCAGGGTGACATCAGGGTGCGCTGCTGGGCGCGGCGTGGCCGGTTGACTCTTCGCTCGCACCGGCGTCCGCCGCCACCGCACCGATGGGATCGGAACTCGGAGCTGCCGCTGCGGACGGTGCGGGTGATGCGGATGGCGTCGCGGTGGGGGCGGGCGTCGTCACCGATGCGTCGGCCGCATCGACCGTGACCAGCACGCTGCCCTGCGAGACCTTGTCGCCGACTTTGACGCGAATGTCTTTGACGATCCCGCCGGCCGAGGCGGGAACTTCCATCGTCGCCTTGTCCGACTCGAGCGTGACGAGCGGCGTTTCCTTTTCGACCGCGTCGCCCGGATGAACGAGCACCTCGATCACCGGGATGTCGCTGAAACCGCCGAGGTCCGGAACGGTGAGCTCGATCTGCGCCATCGATACTTCGCCTAGACCGTCGTCGGCTCGGGCTTGGCGGGATCGATGCCGTACTTGGCGATCGCGTCGGCGACTTTGGCACGGTCGATCGCTCCGCCGGCGGCGAGCGCGTTGAGCGCCGCGAGCGCGACCCAGCGCCGGTCGACCTCGAAGAACGCGCGCAACTGCGTGCGCGTGTCGCTGCGCCCGAAGCCGTCGGTCCCCAGCGCATGGAACGGCCGCTCGACGAACGGGCGGATCTGTTCGGCGAAGGTCTTGACGTAGTCGGTCGCGGCCACCACCGGCCCATCGTGACCGTCGAGCTGCTCGGCGACGTACGCGCGGCGCGGCGCCTCGGTCGGATGAAGCAGGTTCCAGCGCGCCGCCGACTCGCCGTCGCGGTGCAGCAACGTGAAGCTCGTCGCGCTCCACACGTCGGCGATGACGCCGAAGTCGTCGCGCAGCAGATCGGCCGCGGCGAGCACTTCGCGCAGGATCGAACCGCTGCCCATGAGCTGCACGCGCGGCCCGTCCTTGGCCCGGTCATCCTGGCTTGTCCGTCGCGCAGCAGATACATGCCGCGCAGAATCCCGTCCTCGGCGCCGGGCGGCAGCGCGGGATGCTGGTAGTTCTCGTTGAGCAGCGTGATGTAGTAGTAGACGTCTTCCTGCTCGCCGAGCATCCGCCGCACGCCGTCCTGCACGATTGTCGCGACCTCGTACGCGTAGGTCGGATCGTAGGGGACGCAGTTCGGCACCGCCGCGGCGAAGAGGTGCGAGTGCCCGTCCTCGTGCTGCAAACCTTCGCCGTTGAGCGTCGTGCGGCCGGACGTGCCGCCGAGCAGAAATCCGCGCGTGCGCATGTCGCCGGCCGCCCAAGCGAAGTCGCCGACGCGCTGAAACCCGAACATCGAGTAGAAGATGAAGAACGGCAGCGTCTGCACGCCGTGGGTCGAGTACGACGTCCCCGACGCGATCCACGAGCACATCGCGCCGGCTTCGGTGATCCCTTCCTGAAGGATCTGGCCGGCTTTGTCCTCGCGATACCACATCAGCTGATCGGCGTCTTGCGGCCGGTAGAGCTGACCGACGTGCGAGTAGATCCCGAGTTGGCGGAACATCCCTTCCATTCCGAAGGTGCGCGACTCGTCGGCGACGATCGGGACGACGCGCGGGCCGACCGTCTTGTCGCGCAAGATCGTCGAGAGCGTGCGCACGAACGCCATCGTCGTCGAGATCTCGCGCTCGCCGGTCGATTCGAACAGCGCCGCGAACGCGCTGCGCTCCGGCACCGCGAGCGGCTTTCTCGACGTTGCGCCGGCGGGCCGGGACCGCGCCGAGCTTGGCGGTGCGGTCGCGCAGGTACACCGCCTCGCGCGAGTCAGGCGCGGGCTTGATGAACGGGACGTCCTCGAGGTCGCGGTCGGAGATCGGAATCGAGAAACGGTCGCGGAACGAACGCAGCTGCTCGACCATCAGTTTTTTCTGCTGGTGCGCGATGTTCATCCCCTCGCCCGCGGTGCCCATCCCGTAGCCTTTGATCGTCTTGGCCAGGATGACGGTCGGCGCGCCCTTGTGCTCGGTCGCCGCCTTGTACGCGGCGTACACCTTGAACGGATCGTGGCCGCCGCGATTGAGCGCCCACACCTCTTCGTCGGTCATGCGCTCGACGAGCGCGCGCGTCTCGGGATAGCGGCCGAAGAAGTTCTCGCGGACGTAGTTGCCGTCGCGCGACTTGATACGTTTGATAATCGCCGTCGAGCGTTTCGCCCATCAGCTTGACGAGCATCCCGGTATGGTCGGCGGCGAGCAGCGGATCCCAGCGCGTGCCCCACAGCACCTTGATGACGTTCCAGCCGGCACCGCGGAACACGCCTTCGAGCTCCTGGATGATCTTGCCGTTGCCGCGCACCGGGCCGTCGAGACGCTGCAGGTTCGCGTTGACGACGAAGATGAGGTTGTCGAGCTTCTCGCGCGCGGCGAGCGCGAGCCCGGCGAGCGATTCCGGCTCGTCGATCTCGCCGTCACCGAGAAAACCCCAGACCTTGCGGTCGCTGGTGTCCGACAGACCGCGGTCGTGCAGATAGCGCATGTAGCGCGCCTGGTAGATCGCTTGCAGCGGGCCGAGTCCCATCGAGACCGTCGCGAACTGCCAGAAGTCCGGCATCAGCCACGGATGCGGATACGAGGGGATGCCCTTGCCGTCGACCTCGCGGCGGAAGTTGACGAGCTGTTCTTCGGTGATGCGGCCTTCGAGGAAGGCGCGCGCGTAGATCCCCGGTGACGAATGGCCTTGGAAGTAGACGAGATCGCCGCCGCTCGTCTCGGACGGCCCGCGCCAGAAGTGATTGAAGCCGACCTCGTACAGCGTCGCGGCCGATGAGAACGACGCGACGTGACCGCCCAGCTCGCTGTGGTCCTTGTTGGCGCGCACCACCATCGCCATCGCGTTCCAGCGAACGTAGTGGCGCAACCGCTCCTCGATCTCGGCGTCACCGGGGAAGTGCGCCTGCTGGTCGACCGGGATCGTGTTGACGTACGGCGTCGTCTGCGCGGCCGGCGTGCGCACGCCGCGCGTCGCCGCGCGCTCGACGATCGCGCGCACCAGCTCGCTCGCCCGCCCGGCGCCTTCGGCGTCGATCACGCCGTCGAGCGCGTCGAGCCACTCGCGCGTCTCTTGCGGATCGGGCTGGGCGCCCGTCTTGGCCGCCGCGGCGCCGTTGGTGGCGAGGATGCTTTGGACGGACGTATCGATCATGGCGGTCCTTCGGCTCGGGGTTACCGACCATGATAGCGTTCCCGAGCGGTCGATCTCTCCGCCAATCCCGCGCTCAGGCCATCCAATTCGGGATTTGACGGGGTCGCATTGCGGGATTGGCCTGGTGACGGTCGCCGAATGGATGGGTCATGCGCGCTGGGTCGTCGGAGGTCGCTCTGGAACTGGACCGGGGCAGCGTCGTCCCCATCTATCGCCAGATCTACGAGCGGCTGCGCGAGGGAATTCTGGCCGGGGCGCTTCCGGAGGGGACGCGACTGCCGCCCGAACGCTCGTTCGCCGAACGCCTGGCGGTGAACCGCTCGACCGTCGTGCACGCCTATCGCGACCTCGCCGCCGACGGGCTGATCGAACAGAAGGTCGGGTCCGGCTCGCGGGTCGCCTCGCTCGATGCCGGCGGCCGGCCCGACCGCGCGTCGGGCGTGCCGTGGTGGGTCACCCTGCCGCCGTGGCGGGTCGGCGAGTTTCCGGCCGTGCTCGGCGAGCTGGCCGCGTCCGGTCACCGCGACTCGATCGCGTTCGTCCAAGGCGTGCCGCCTGCGGAGCCCTCGCCGCTCGACGACCTCACCCGGTCGTTCGCGCGCGCCGGCGGCGACCTGAACCTCGTCCTGACCTATGGCGACAGCGAGGGCTACGCACCGCTGCGCGAAGCGATCGCGACCCGGATGCGCGCGCGCGGCTGCACGGTCGACGCGCGCGACGTGCTGGTACTGACCGGCTCGACGCAAGGGATCACGCTGGTCGCGCAGTCGCTGGCCGAGCCCGGCGACGAGATCGTGGTCGAGGCTCCGACCTATCCCGGCGCGCTGCAAATCTTCCAGATCGCCGGACTGCGCGCGATCCCCGTCCCGGTCGACGACGACGGGATGCGAACCGACCACGTCGAGGCGATCCTGCGCACGCGCCGGCCGCGCTTCATCTACACCATGCCGGCGATCCACAATCCGACCGGCGTGACGATGAGCGCCGGAGCGGCGCGATCGGCTGGTGACGCTCGCCAAGCGCCACGGCGTTCCGGTCGTCGAAGACGACCCGTACGGCGAGCTCGCGGCGCCTGCGGCGACGCCGCTGCTCGCCCGCGATGCGGAGTACGTCATCTACGTATCCTCGTTCTCGAAGACGATCGCCCCGTCGCTGCGGCTCGGCTGGCTGGTCGCGCCGCGCACGATCTACGAGCGCCTGCTGCTGCGCAAGCAGTCGATCGACATGGCGTCGTCGATGTACATCCAAGCCGGCGTGCGCGACTACCTCGAGCGCGCCTACGACGCGCACCTCGGCGCGCTGCGCACCGAGCTGGCGCGGCCGCCGCGCGCTCGCCTTCGCGGCGATCGACCGGCATTGGCCGGCGTCGATGCGCGTCGCGACGCGGCGGCGACGGATACTACCTGTGGGCGACGGCACCGCGCGACATGCGCGCTCGCGCGTTGCTCGCGAACGCCGAACGGCGCGGCGCGTCGTTCCTGTTCGGCGAGGCGTTCTTCGCGCAGTCCGGCGGCGATCACAACTTTCGGCTCGCGCTCACGCCCGTCGCGCGCGGCGCGATCGAAGAGGGGATTCGCCGCATCGGGGAAGCGGCCGGGGACAGGCCGAGCTCGGCTCAGGCTCTGACGTGAACCACGTTCGACAGCGGACGCGTTTCCGTCCGACGGCGCTGCTCGCGGTGGTATGCGCGCCACGGCCGAACGCATCTGCCGTGGCGCACCACCCGCGATCCGTACCGGATCGTGGTGAGCGAGTTGATGCTCCAGCAGACGCAAGTCGAGCGCGTCATCCCGCTCTACGACGCCTTCGTCGAGCGCTTTCCGTCGTTCGCGAGCGCTGGCCGCGGCGGATGCCGCCGACGTCGTGCGCGCCTGGCGCGGGCTCGGATACAACAGCCGCGCGACGCGGCTGCACGCGCTGGCGCGAGCCGTCGTCGAACGGCACGCCGGGACGCTGCCCAGCGACATCGCGGCGCTGCTGCGCTGCCGGGGATCGGGCCGTACACGGCCGCCGCGGTTCGCGCGTTCGCGTTCGAGCGCGACGACGCGGCGGTCGACGTCAACCTGCGCCGCGTCATCCATCGCGTGCGGTTCGGGCTCGGAATACCCGCCGCTGGCCGGCGAGCGCGAGCTCGACACGCTGGCGATCGCCGCCGTGCCGGCGGGTAACGCGCACGACTGGAACTCGGCGATGATGGACCTGGGCGCGACGTTGTGCACGGCGCGCGCGCCGAAATGCTTGGTGTGTCCGCTGCGCGATGCATGCGCGGCCGCGCCGATCGACCCCGCGCAGCTCGCCGCGCGGCGCGCGAGCATGCGCCGCGCAGACGCCGCAGAACGCGCTGCCGTTCGAGCGCACGACGCGCTTCCTGCGCGGACGCATCATCGACCGCTTGCGCGACGTGCCCGCTCGCGAGGCGATCGCACTCGAAACGCTGCACGACGATCTCGCACGCATCGTACCTGCCGACCGCCTGCACGAAATACCGGGCGTTGTCGAAGCGCTGGTGCGCGACGGCATCGTCACGCGCGTCGCGACGTCGGTTCGACTCAGCTAAAACTCAGCCGATGTTAATCTGCGCGAGTGTTGACGCGCGGTCGGCCCCGGGTAGGAATCGACCGACATGAAAGCATTTCGCCTTGCCGCGCTGATCGCCGTTCCCGCAACCTTGCTGCTCAGCGCATGCGCCGGAGGCTCGAGCGGAATCGTCGGCGGCGGCGGCGGCGTTCCCGGCCAGCAAGCCAACGTACGTTTCGTGAACGGGCTGCCCGGCGCGACGCCGACGTCGTACGACATCTACTTCCAGTCGAACGGCAGCGCCTCGCCGTCGACCCCGCTCCTCAGCGCGCTGCACCTACGGCATGGCGAGCGATTTCAAACCGCTGCCGACGGTCTCCGGCAGCGTGATCGTGCAGACAGCCGGCGGGCCGGCCCCGTCGACCGGGACTCCGGCGCTCACGTCGTGCCCGATTCCACAGTTCGCCAACAACACCAACTACTCGATCGTCATCGCGACCGCCAACGGTGCGGTGAACTGCATCCTCTTCAACGACGCCAACTACACCGGATCCGCCAATCAGTACCGCTTCCATGACGCTTCGCCGAAAGCGAACACCGCGATCGGCTACGGCACGACGCTCGCTCACGGCATCGCAACGGCACCGGGTACGCCGGGCACGAGCACGTTCGCCGTTCTCGGAACGGCGAAGCTCGGCGCGCCCGCCGTCGGCGCCGGTGGGCAGACGTCCTTTCCGGTGATTACGCCGACGACGATGGGCACGACGACCGCGGTGTCGTTCGCGGTCGGCCCGAACTCCGGCGCGACGGCAACCGCGACGAACACGCTCGACGCGTCGGCGCTCACGCTCCCCGGCAGCACGACGCAGCCCAACGCGGGAAACAACTTCACCCTCCCGTCGGGAAGCTATGCCGGCGCGTCGATCTACGCCATCGACTGCACCGTGGCGCCGATCACCGGATCGCACTGCGTCAACGGCGTCGCCCTGATCGGCGTCTTCGACAGCCATTAACCGCCGTTGTCAATCCTAAGCTTACCGTTGTCAACCTAAGCTTACCGTTGTCAACCTAAGCTTACCGTTGTCATCCTAAGCTTACCGTTGTCATCCTGAGCCAACCGTTGTCATCCTGAGCCAACCGTTGTCATCCTGAGCCAACCGTTGTCATCCTGAGCCAACCGTTGTCATCCTGAGCTTGTCGAAGGACGCCGTGAAAAACAAGGAGACCCTCGCTCTTGCGACGGGTCTCTTCGTTCGCGAAGCCGTTAGTCGGCGCCGCCCTTCGACGGTCCGCCGTCCTTCGACAAGCTCAGGATGACAACGGTAAGCTCAGGATGACAACGGTAAGCTCAGGATGACGACGGTAGGCTCAGGATGACGACGGTAGGCTCAGGATGACGACGGTAGGCTCAGGATGACGACGGTAGGCTCAGGATGACAGCGGGTAGGCTCCGGATGACAACGGTGTTAGCCGAACCAGGCGGGGAGGTCGGAGTAGCGCTCCTCTTTCCAGGGATCGGCGTCGTTGTTGTATCCGCGCACTTCCCAGAAGCCCTTCGCATCGGTATCACGGAACTCGATTCCGCGCAGCCACTTCGCGCTCTTCCAGAAGTACTTCTTGGGCACGAGCATGCGCACCGGGCCGCCGTGGATCGGCTCGACCGGCCGGCCGTCGAACTCGTATGCGACGAGCACGTCGTCGTCGAGCATCACCGAGAGCGGCAGGTTGGTCGTGTAGTCGTTGTCCGCGTGCTGCACGACGAACCGCGCGCTCGGCAGCGGCTTCGCGCGCGCGACGATCGCGGAGAACGGCATGCCGATCCAATGCGTGGCCTGCTTGGACCAGCGCGTGACGCAGTGGATGTCGCCGCGGTACTCGGCCGCCGGCATCGCCCGCAGCTCGTCGTACGACAGCTCGAACGGCTGCTCGACTTGCCCGAACACGCGCAACCGCCAGGCGGCCGGATCGATCGCCGGGACGTCGCCGACGTGCAACACCGGGAACCCGCCGGTGACCGTCTGGCCGGGCGGAACCGTCGGGTCCTTCTGTTTGAGGAACGGCATGCAAGACAGGATTCGCGTTCGCCGCTAGAAGGTTCCGCCGTGGCGATCCCGTTTCCCAAACGCAAGGTCTCGCGCGCGGCCGCAGCCGCCGAGCTGGCGATCCTCGAGCGCACCTACCCCGAACGCCGTCACGGCGCTCGACTACCGCGATCCCTTCGAGCTGCTGATCGCGGTCATCCTGAGCGCGCAGTGCACCGACGCGCGGGTGAACCTCACCACGCCGCACCTCTTCGCCGCCTATCCCGGCGCGCGAGCGCTCGCCGGCGCGAGCCAGGCCGACGTCGAGCGCATCATCAAGTCGTGCGGCTTCTTTCGCACGAAGGCGAAGAACGTCATCGCCGCCGCGCGCGCGCTGGTCGAGCTGCACGGCGGGCAGGTTCCCGCCGACCGCGAGTCGCTCGAAGCGCTGCCCGGCGTCGGGCGCAAAACGGCGAACGTCGTCATGTCGGTCGCCTTCGAAGAAGCGGCGTTCGCCGTCGACACGCACGTGTTTCGCGTCGCGCACCGTCTCGGGCTCACCCTGGCGGCGACGCCGCGCGGGGTCGAGGAAGACGTCACCGCGATCGTGCCGCGCGAGAAATGGCGTCACGCCCACCACTGGCTGATCTTGCACGGCCGCGAGATCTGCAAGGCGCCGGTCCCGCACTGCGGGCGCTGCCCGGTGACGATGTGCCCCTCGCGGCCATCGTCGCGCGGGCGGCGCACGAGAAGGCGGCGGCGCGAACGGTCGCGGCTAGAAGCTCAGCGGGCCGGGCGCGTCCAAGTGCGCCGGCCGCGGCAGCTCGGCGTCCTCGGAGATCGTCTTGAGAAGTTGCGAGCCGGTGAGCGCGTCGCGGTAGCCGGCGTCGGTCGAGAACTTCGAGAGGTTCATCAGCGCGGGGACGTCGGCGTCGAGGAACTGGTACTCGCCGTCGAGGCCGGCGCCGGCGATCACGACGAGTTGGCGCGGCTCGTCGAGATCGAGGGCGATGCGCTTGTCGCGGAAGCGCAGCCGCAGACGCGGCCGGCCGTCGAGCCGCACCAGGGTCACGCCGCTGCGCTTGCCCAGGATCGAGTTGAGCCGCTTGGTGCCGATGGCGAGCACCTCGGCGAGCGCGGCGAAGCGCGCCGCCGCGTCGTCGCCGCGGGCCGGCGCGACGCCGGCCGTCGCCGAGTCGATCGCCGCCCCCAGATCGCGGCGAGCGCGCAGCCGCTGCGCCATCGCGACGATCGGGTTCTGCGGCTCGTCCATGGAACGTCGGGTTCGCGATGAGATGGGAATCGACCGCCGGAGCAAGCTCGGCCGCGGCGCCCGGCGAGGTGTGGGACGTGCTCCTCGACGGCCGGCACTGGTCGCTGTGGAATCCCGGCATCGACTGGATGGTGCTCGAGGGGCCGCTTCGACCGGGAGCGCTCCTGACGATCAAGCCCAAGCGCTTCCGCCAGACCGCCTTTCGCATCGAACAGGCCGAGCCGGAGCGGCTGTTGGCGCTGGTTGTGACGTTCGGGCCGGTGGCGGCGCTGCGGCTGCGGTGGGAGCTGGAGCCACAGGCAAACGGGACCGCCATCGTCCAGACGGTGGCGATCTCCGGTCCGCTTGCCGGTCCGCTGCTGGGCGGCGCCGCGCGCCGGATCGCGGCGGCGATGCCGCCGACCCTCGAGCGCCTCGCCGGGCGGGCGGTTCGCCGGCGCGACCCGTCGCTCTGACGCTACATCTTAAGGCGCGTTCTCAGTTTCTTGCCGCCTTTGTGGCCCTTTTTCGACTTCTGGGTGCTGCCTTTCAGATTTTCTTTTTCTGTGCCATGTTTCGCTCTCACCTCTAGGCTGGACGGACAGCACGTTTGCCCTGCTATGCTTCGCTCCCTGGCGACAAAAAGAGCGCGGTCGTTGCCGGCCGCGCTCAGGATTGGTCTACTGGATGATGACTGAGAAAAACGAATCTCTGGAAAGAGAAGTTACTTCTTGCCGCCCTTCTTGCCGGGCTTCTTCTTCGGGGCCTTTTTCTTAGCTGCCATGTTGTGAGTTCACCCCCCATCCTAGTCAGACTCGATCCGGGGCCCAAAGGCACCGCATCTGTACCACCAACGATTGGTGGTACGCGCGAGTTCCCCTCGCGCGGCTCCCCTCCTGCTCGTCCGGGGTAAAGGCGGCGCACGGGTTCCCTGGGAAAAGGCAGGCCGAGCATGGCGATCATCGAGGCGGTAGCGCTGCGCAAGGTGTTTCGGTCTCGCGAGCGCCGGCCGGGGATCGGCGGAGCGATCGCGGCGCTGTTCTCGCGGTCGTACGTCGACAAGATCGCCGTCGACGACGTCTCGTTCAGCCTCGAGCCGGGCGAGCTGGTCGGCTATATCGGGCCCAACGGCGCCGGCAAGTCGACGACCATCAAGATGCTGACCGGGATCCTGGTGCCGACGTCGGGGCTGCTGCGCGTCGCCGGCATCGTCCCGCACGCGCATCGCATGGCGAACGCGGCCAACATCGGCGTCGTGTTCGGACAGCGCAGCCAGCTGTACTGGGACCTGCCGCTGCGCGAGTCGTTCGAGTTGCTGCGCGCGATCTACGACGTCCCGCGCGAGCGCTATCTGCAGAACATGAAGCACTTCGCGGATATCCTCGACCTCGACCGGTTTCTGAGCACGCCGGTCCGCCAGCTCTCGCTGGGTGAGCGAATGCGCGGCGACTTCGCCGCCGCGATGCTGCACGACCCCAAGATCGTCTATCTCGACGAACCGACGATCGGGCTGGACGTCGTGGCGAAGGAAGCGATCCGCGAGTTCATCGGAACGGTGAACCGCGAGCGCGGCACGACGGTGATCCTCACCACCCACGACCTGGCCGACGTCGAGCGGCTGTCGCGGCGCATCATCCTGATCGACGACGGTAAGGTCATCTACGACGGCTCGCTCGAACGGCTGCGCGACGAGTACGGCACCCATCGCACGCTGGTCGTGAACCTGGCCGAGTCGTACGCCGAGATCGAGGTGGCCGGCACCGAGGTCGTCAGCCGCGAGGCGAACCTCGTGCGCCTGCGCTTCAACCGCCGCGAGATCACCGCCGAGGCGCTGATCCGGCGCGTCACCGAGCGGTATCAGATCACCGACGTCTCGATCATCGAGCCGGACATCGAGTCGATCGTGCGCACGATCTACCTCGAGGGATATCACGACGGCGCGGTGGGCGCACCGTCGTGACCGCCGCCCGGCCTGGCGCCGGCCCGCCCGCGGTTCCGGCTCGAACCGTACGTGCAATTCGCCCAAAAGGCGATGGCGCGCGAGGCGACCTACCGTTTCGACGTCTTCACCAGCATCGCATCGGTGCTGGTGCGCGTCTACCTGTTGCGGATGGTCTGGCTGGCGCTTTACGCGCACAACACCGCGCCCAGCGAGCTGCCGCTGCACGCGATCATCACCTACACGACGGTTGCCATGCTGATGGGTCTGGTCATGGACATCGATCAGACGCGCCTGCTCCACGACAGCCTGCACGACGGCAGCATCGCGACCGATTTCATGAAGCCGATCATCGTGCCGCTCTACTTTTTCAGCGACGGAACGGGCGAGGTGCTTTTCCACGCGGTGCTGATCGTGCCGTCGCTGCTGCTCGCGCTGCTCATCGTTCACATCGACGTGCCCAGCCTGCCCGTGCTCGGCGTCTTTTTCGTGAGCTTCTTGCTGGGCTACCTGGTCGGGTTCTGCCTCAACTTCATCCTGAACTGCATCGCGTTCTGGACGCTCGAGATCCAAGCGCTGCAGCTGATCGTGACCTGGCTGACCGACCTGTTCGGCGGCGAGATCATCCCGCTGGTCATCTTCCCCGTGTTTCTTCAGAAGTTCGCCTTCGTGCTGCCGTTCGCGGCGATGTTCTCGACGCCGCTGCTGATCTACGTCGGCGTGATTCGCCCGGAGCGGTACCTTCAAGCGCTCGGGGTGCAATTGTTCTGGGTGATCGTTCTGGCGGGGATCGCGACGATCGTTTGGCGGGCCGGCGCGAAGCGCATCGTCGTGCAGGGCGGGTGACGTCGTGAATTCACGATCCGCAGCGGCGGGGTCGCGGCTGCGGGTGATGGCGAACGTGTACCGGCAGTACTGGCGGATCAACATCCTGACCACGCTGGAGTACCGGGAGAACTTCCTCATCTGGCTGGGCTTCACGCTGGTCTATCACGGTTCGGCGATCGCCGCGCTCTGGATCGTCCTCGCGCGCTTTCCGTCGATGAACGGCTGGACGTTCCGCGACATGGCGTTCCTGTACGGGTTGTGGATGCTCGCGCACGCGCTGCACAACACCCTGTTCTCGACCGTCGGCGACATCCCCGATCACGTCCGCGACGGCGAGTTCGACCGGCTGCTGGTGCGTCCGCTCGACACGCTGTTCCAAGCGATCGCCACGCCCGGCCAGGTCTTCCCGGACGAGCTGATCCTCGGGCTGATCACGTTCGGTTTCGCGACCTGGTACAGCCGCGTGCAAGTTGACGCGTTGTTCGTCACGTTCATTCCGCTCATCGTGATCGGCGGCGCGCTGATCGACCTGGCCTTCAACCTGTTCATCTCGACGGTCGCGTTCTGGTTCGTGCGCGTCGACGCGCTGCGCTGGATCGTGATCCAGCTCGAACAAGAGTTCACCCGCTACCCGGTCAGCATCTACTCGCAGGGCGTGCGGCTGCTGCTCACCTTCGTCGTGCCGTTCGCCTTTATGAACTACTTTCCGGCGCGGTTCTTTCTTCACAAGGCCCACGAGGCGTCGGCCCTGCCGCCGGCGGTCGGCCTGCTGACGCCGGTCATCGGCATCGCTCGCCGTCGCGATCGCCTACGCCTTCTGGCGCCTGGGCCTCAACAAATACTCCGGCGTCGGCCATTGAACATGGGTCAGGTTGGGAGAGGGTCGGTGATGGTGGTGGGGTTGCGGTAGCGGTTGAGCTCGATCGCGTTGAGGGCGATCGAGGCGTGCGCGACGACGCGCACGAGCAACTCGCGCTCGTCGGGGTCCAAGTCGAGACCGCTGACGTTGTGGCCGTACACGACGATCCCGCTGACCAGGCGGTCGAAGAACAGGGGCGCGGCGAAGATGAGCGGGTCGTTGGGAAACGAGGTTTGGATCAGCCGCGTCTCCTTCCCGGAGAACGTGAGCGCCCCGCGGGAGCGCGCAATCGCCGCGGTGAGGTCGTCGGTCGGGCTGAGCCGCACGTTGAGCTCCGGCGGCCAGTCGTCCGAGCGCGGTCCGAGCTCGTACGACGCGTCCGGGTTTCGAACCAGGATCCCGCCGAAGGAGAGCTTGAGCGCGTGCGCCGCATCCTGCAGCAGCGCGCGATAGACATCCTCGCCGGTTTCGGCATCGAGGATGTAGCCGGCGATGAACTCGAGCGCTTGGCGCTGCTCGTGGCGGTCGCGGAAGATGAACCGGTCGACGAAGTGCTTGAGCACGTCGCCGAGCTTTCCGGTGAAGGCGCCGAATGCCATCGACACCGCGATCACGACGCCGTACGCGACGTCGACATTGTTGTAGAAGAGGTAGCTGGCCAGCTCCTCGCCGATCATGATCGTGCCGATCCCGGCCGCGCTGAGCGCAGCGTAGACGACCGCGCGGCTGACCACGAAATCGACATTGAAGAACTTGTGGCGCACGACGGCGATCCAGATGGCGAGGATCGGCACGATCGTCATCGAGACCAAGATGCTGTTGAACCACAGCTGGATGTGGGCGGGGTACTGCGTGTCCGAAATCAGCCGCGCGATGCCGGCGAACACGAAGGCCACGACGATCCAGCCGATCCGGTGCCGGTCATTCGTGCGCGCCCGCTGGAACGCGATCAGAAACGCGATCACGGTCAGCGCCATGACGCCGTACTCGGCATCCATGTAGAACTGCGCGATGTGCTCCGCGGGCCGGCCGGCGTACGTTCACCAGCGAGTCGGCGTATGCGTTGAGGGCGCCCAGTGCCAAGCCGATCGCGGCCGTAAACCAGGCGAAAACGCGCTCCCGCGGAGCGTCGGCGTCACCGTCGATCAAGCACAGCGCGAAGAGCAGCAACGCGGGGCGTACCATTCCGTGGAGCGTGTCGCCGAACCATTCCGAGATCGGGCGGGCCGGGAATTGCCAGCTTGCTCGGACCAGCCCGTGAAGATCGGTTGCGAGCCACTCGGGGACCGGGTTGAACCACCGTGGGAGGACGAGATCGGCATAGGTGGTCGGCGCGTCGATTGCCCCCAGGCAGAAGATGAAGAAAGATGCCGTAGCGATGCTCGGCTTGACGAGGAACAGAATCGCGCCCAGCCCGATCGCGATGATCAGCAGAAAGATTCGCAGCAGGTCCAGGGTCCGCTCGCGCACGGACTCCGCGCGCGAAACGAGGTGGAGCACGCGCAGCTTGCCGGCGCGGACCACCGGCAGATGCCGATCGGTGTTGTCGTAGGTGTAGCCGCGGCCGGCTAGGCCGGGCTTGCGGTCGAACGGCTTAATCTGGTCGACGCGAACGCGATCGCCGCGAAGCACGAAGTCGACCGGCTCGGGGGTCGGCTTCGGTTTGGCGTGCGCTGCATGCGTCGGGCGCGGCACGGCGGTCCGTACGGGCCGCGGCGCGGCCGCGATCACGATGCCGTCGTCGTCGGTGACGTACCGGAAGACCTGGAGCGGGTACACGAAGCGGACGAAGTCGGGGACGACGCGTGCGAGGGCCAGCACGACGAAGATCCCGACGACGACCAGGCGAATCCACTGCGGCCGGGTCAGCCGTATCTGCGGTGGTGCCGCCGCGTCGGAGATCACGCTCGAAGCTTACCCGCGCAAGGCGAGCATCAGTTCTTCGGCGGCGGGGTCCACTTGCCGACCATCGATCGCGCGATCACGATGCGCTGGATCTGCTGCGTACCCTCGTAGATCTGGGTGATCTTCGCGTCGCGCATCATGCGTTCGACCGGATATTCGGTGGAGTAACCGTAGCCGCCGAGCAGTTGCACCGCGTCGGTCGTGACGCTCATTGCGACATCGCCGCACTTGAGCTTGGCCATCGCGGCCCAGGTCGTGACGTCGGCGGCGTTCTCGTCGCATTTGCGCGCCGCCTCGTAGAGCAGCAGCCGGGCGGCTTCAACCTCCGTCTTCATGTCGGCCATCATGAACTGCAGGCCTTGCTGCTGCGATATGGGTTTGCCGAACGCGATTCGCCCTTTGGTGTACTCGGTCGCGAAGTCGAGCGCGCCCTGCGCGATGCCGAGCGCCTGCGCTGCGATCCCCGGCCGCGATTTGTCCAGCACCTTCATCGCGATCTTGAAGCCCTGGCCTTCTTCGCCGAGCCGGTTCCCGGCCGGGACGCGGCAGTTCTCGAAGACGAGCTCGACCGTCGGTGAACCGCGGATTCCCATCTTCTTCTCGAGCTTGCCGACGATGAACCCGGGCGTGTCCTTCTCGACGACGAACGCGCTGATGCCGTTGGGGCCCTTGGCCGGATCGGTCACCGCGAACACGGTGACGACGTCGGCGACGCTGCCGTTGGTGATCCAGATCTTCGATCCGTCGAGCACGTAGTCGTCACCGTCGCGGCGCGCTTTGGTGCGCATCGAACCGGCTGCGTCGGAGCCCGAGCCCGGCTCGGTCAGCGCGTACGCCGCGATCTTCGCGCCGCCGGCGAGATCGGGGATCCAGCGGCGTTTCTGCTCGTCGGTGCCGCCGATGAGGATCGGCAGCGCGCCGAGCTCCTGCACGGCGATGATCAGCGCCGACGACGCGCACGCCTTCGAGACTTCTTCGACGACCTTGACGTAGGTGACGAACGAACCTCCCAACCCGCCGTACTCGGCCGGAAACGGGATCCCGAGCAGGTCGTTCTCCGCGAAGAGCTGCTTGATGTCCCACGGAAACTCACCCTTGGCGTCGATCTCGGCGGCACGCGGTTCCACGCGCTCCTTGACGAGCTCGCGGACGACGTCGAGGATCATCGCCTCTTCGTCGGAGGCTTCGGGGCGCGGTGGTGCGATCGACATGACACCGTACGTTTCGACCGTGAGGCATCGCTGCCCCGGTAGTGCCGCCGTTTGGTTTCGGCGAACGGCGCATTCCCTACAAGGGGCCGCCGGGCTGGTCGCGCGGCGTTCCGATCGCCTGTCGCTCGGGGCTCTTGCCGGCGGCGGGGTTGCCGCCGGGCTGACGGCCCGCCGGCGGCGCCGATTCCGGCCGTCAGACGTTGGGCGGGATGTGCATGACGGCGGGATCGCGCGTGACGTCGAGCGGAGCGCCGGTCGCGCTGCGTACTTCGTCGACGTTAACGCCCGGGGCAAGCTCGCGCAGGACGAGGCCCCCCGGGGTGACGTCAATGACCGCGAGGTCGGTGATGATCTGCTGCACGACGCCCTTCCCGGTGAGCGGAAAGTCGCAGCGCTCGACGATCTTGTGCGCGCCGCCCTTGGCGGTGTGCTCCATCATCACGATCACTCGCTTCGCGCCGTGCACCAGGTCCATCGCACCGCCCATGCCCTTGACCATCTTGCCGGGGATCACCCAGTTCGCGAGGTCACCGTTGCGCGCGACCTGCATCGCGCCGAGCACCGCGACGTCGACGTGGCCGCCGCGGATCATTCCGAACGATGTCGCCGAGTCGAAGAACGACGCGCCGGGGAGCAGCGTGACGGTCTCCTTGCCGGCGTTGATCAGATCGGGATCCTCTTCGCCTTCGTACGGATACGGACCGAAGCCGAGGATACCGTTCTCGCTCTGCAGCACGACGGTGACGCCGTCCGGGACGTAGTTCGGGATGAGCGTCGGCAAACCAATTCCCAGGTTCACGTACTGACCGTCGCGCAGTTCTTGCGCGACGCGCGCCGCCAACTGGGTGCGAGTGAGCGCCATGTTATCGTTCCGCCTGCGGTTGGTCAGCGCGCTTGCGTGTGGTGGCGCGCTCGATGCGTTTGCCGGCGGTCCCGACCTCGACCACGCGCTGCACGTAGATGCCGGGTGTGTGGACCTGCTCGGGGTCGATCTCACCCGGCTCGACGAGATGCTCGACTTCGGCGATGGTGACCCGGCCGGCCATCGCGCAGAGCGGGTTGAAGTTGCGGGTTGCCTTGTGAAATATCAGGTTGCCGTGGCGGTCGCCGATGCTTGCGCGCACCAGCGCGAAGTCGCACACGATACCTTCTTCGAGCGCGTACTCGCGCCCGCCGAACGTGCGCACCGGTTTCTTCGGTGACGCGAGCGCCACCGAGCCGTCGGGGTGATAGCGCCACGGCAGGCCGCCGTCGGCGACCAGCGTACCGACGCCGGCCGGCGTGTAGAAACCTGGGATCCCGCTGCCGCCGGCGCGCAGCCGTTCGGCGAGCGTCCCTTGCGGGACCAGCTCGACCTCCAGCTCCCCCGACAGATACTGCCGCTCGAACTCCTTGTTCTCGCCGACGTACGATCCGGTCGTGCGCCGGATGCGTTTGGCGTCGAGCAGCACGCCCAGTCCCCAGCCGTCGACGCCGCAGTTGTTCGAGACGGTCTCGAGGTCGGCCGCGCCTTGCTCCAACAAGGCCGCGATCAGATTGTGCGGTACGCCGTTGAGCCCAAAGCCCCCGACGGCGATCGATGCGCCGCTGGGGATGTCCGCAACCGCCTGGGTGCACGAAGCGACGACTTTGTCCATACGAGCGGGAATAGTGCTACGTGCGGTGTGAAAACTCCCCGAGGGGAGAGTTCACAGTGCTGCTACGGCCAGGTAGGCTGACTGCGATCCGTGCGACAGTATAAGGTACGTCAAGCGCGCGCTTGGACCGCGGCTTCCGAGCATGTCGAGCCCGAACGCCGCCTGACCGGTGTCCTGTCGTTGGCGCAGTCCCTGGCGGACGCGCACAATGCGATTGTTTTCGACGAGGAACGCGTCATCGCGGCCGCCCCGGACGACCCGACGAGCGTAAGGAATCGCCGCCTTTTCGAACGCGCGCGGCGCGTGCTCGAAGACGAGCTGATCACGCCCGAACTCTACGTCGCGCGCATCGCGCCCCGACGTACCGAGCGCCTTGCACTGCACTGGCGGACGCCCGGGGAGGGATCGCTGGTGGTAGCACGCGCGATCGCGTCGAGTTGCGCGCGAGAACTCGATCGGCGTCGTCGCGGTGGCTCTCCGCCGGCGGACCTCCCGGATGCGCATGCGACGCTCGACCGGCTCGACGAGCTCGTCCACGGCGCTCGCCGCATGAAGCGCTCGTTCGCCGTCGTGTACGTCAACGTGGAGCCCGGCCCCGGCGGCCCGAAGCGTGAGGCGATCGCGCGCAGCCTACGCCGCGACGCGCGCGCGAACGACCATGTCGGATACCTGGGTCGCGAGACGTTTCTCGCGCTCGTCGCGCTCGATACGAGCGAGGCCGAGGCATACACTGCCGCGCGGCGGCTGCTGCACGCGGCCACCGGTGCCGCCGCCGACCTGTGCGCAACCGCCGGCGTCGCGATCTGTCCGACCGACGGCACGCAGCCCGAGGATCTCGTCGAGAAGGCGAGCGCGGCGGCGATGGCGGCGGCAACGGCCGGCAGCCCGATCCCGTACTGGTACCGCGAGTCGGCCGGTCGACCGGCTGCACGAGCGTGCACTGCTGCGCGCGCGCCTTTGCGACGGCGATCCTGCCGCGCTGGTCGAGCTGCGCTACCAACCCATTTTCGACGCGCAGACCGGTGCGCCGAGCGCGGTTTCCGCGGTCCTGGCATGGCGCGGTCCGCACGACGACCGGCCGTCGCCGCTCGGCGAGTTCGACGGCGCGGCCGATCGGGTCGCACGCGAGACGTTGGAGCGCTGGACGATCGCGCGCGCGGCGGAGGCGCACCAAGCTTTGCGCGAGGCCGGTCTCGACCTGCGCATCCATCTCACCCTGGGCGAGACGACCGACGCGGCGCTCGAAGCATTCGCCGCGGCGTTCGGCGCTGCGACGCAATGCGGCATCTGTGGGTCGAGCTCGCCGGCGAAGCGCCCGGATCGGCGCCCGATCGCGCTCCGTTCGCGCGTCGCCTCCGAGCCCTCGGTGCGGGCGTCGGGGTTGGCGTTTGGCGACTGTCGAGGGCGTCGATCGACGCCGCCGGCGGCCCGGTCGATTTCGTCAGCATCGATGCGCGCGGCGACCTGAGCACCTTGGCCGGGCTCGCGCTGGGCTCCGTCGTGGCGCCGGTCGTCATCGCGCAAGGCGTGTCCGACGCCGGCCGTGCGCGTTGGCTGGCTGGCCACGGTGCGACGGCCCTGAGCGGCGACGGGCTGGCCGCGCCGATCGCAATGAGCGATCTCGTCCACTGGATGACCGGCCGATCGCGCGCGCTCGACCTGTGACGCAGAGGCGATCGGCCCTGTCCGGCCGGGGGGATTTTTGAGGCTTCGTGCGGCGACGACGGGCGCGTCGCCCTGATCCGGGAACGTCATTTACGATAAGAGGACCTGGAGATTGATGACGCCTGAGCGGCAACGTGAACCCGCTGACACGGATGGCCTCGCGGAGCTTTTTCACGCCGCGGTGGAGTCACGACGCCCTTCCCCTGAGTTGATGCGAGTCATTCTCGCCGGAGCGCTCCCGCTCGCCGGGGCGGATGTGGCCCTCGTTTGCGGTTCCGACGGGGCGTTGGTCGCATTCGTGACGTCCGAGAACGTCTCGGAGGAGAACGTCCAGGCCTTTGCGTTCGAAGCGACGCAGGTGGCGACGCGTGAGAGCGCCGACGAGTATCGGTACGTCTCCCGGCTGACCGCCGCCGCACCGTACGTTTTCGCAATGCGCTGGGCGCGCGGGCGGTCGGCGAACCCTGAGGTCGCGCGTGCCGTCGCCGGCGCCGTCGCCCGGCTGCTGCTGCGCAACGACGAAGACGTCGAGCCGATGCGTGAAGGCGCGATGGACCCGCTCACCGAGCTGCCGTCGCGCACCGCGACGTTGCGCCATCTCGACAACGCCATGGCGGCGGCCCAGCGTCGTGCGGGACGCGTCGGCGTGCTGTTCATCGACCTCGACGGATTCAAGGCGATCAACGATACGTTCGGCCACGCGGTCGGCGACCAAACGCTGATCGAAGCCGGCCGGCGGATGCGCGACAGCATCCGGCGCAACGATTTCGTCGGACGACTGGGCGGCGACGAGTTCGTCGCGATCCTGACGGTGGTCGACGATGAACTCGAGATGGCGGAGGCTGCGCAACGCTTTCTCGACCGGGTGCTCATCGAGGTCCAGGAAGGCGGGTTCACCAGCGTCGTGCGGGCCAGCATCGGGATCGCGGTTTCGCCTCAAGACGGCATCACGCCCGAGCTCCTGCTCCAACACGCCGACGAGGCGCTCTATGCTGCCAAGGAGAGCGGCGGCAACACGGTGCGCTGGTACCGCGACGGCTTGAGCCAGGAAGTGCGCGCGCGGCGCGAGTTTCGTGATTGTCTGCGCGACGCGAACTTCGACAACGACTTTCTGCTGTGCTATCAGCCGATCGTGTCGGCGTCGACGATGCGAGTGGTGGGGGCGGAAGCGCTGATGCGCTGGCGGCATCCCTCGCGGGGCTGGCTCACGCCGCGCGCGTTCCTGGATTTCAAAGGCGGCGCGATGGCGTCGTCGGCGCTCGACGTCAAGGTCATTCGCGCCGTCACCGAGTCGCTGAACATGGCGAGCGAGCGGCCCGACGTGCGCATCCACGTCAACATCTCCAACGTCAACCCGCTCGTGCTGGCGGAGATGGAGAACATGATCCGCGACGTCGACGACGCCTCCAGCCGGCTCGCGATCGAAGTCCGCGAAGGGACGTTGATGGCCGACAGCGAGGCGGGCGGATCGTTCCTGCGCCACGCGCGGCGGCTCGGCATTCCGATCGGGCTCGACGGGTTCGGCGCCGGCCCGACCTCGCTGAGCGCGATGGCCAGCCTGCCGCTCGACTTCATCAAGATCGACCGCCGCGTCACCAACCCGGTCGCCCAGGAGGGACCGTGGAAGCGCGTCGCCCGGGCTGCCATCGGCGTCGCGCAGACCCTGCAGATCAGGACGATCGCCGAAGGCGTCGAGGAACGCGAGCAGGCTCGCTGGCTGGTGGCCAACGGCGTCGAGCATCTGCAGGGTTACCTCATCGCCCAGCCGATGACCGCCCCCGACTTCGCCGACTGGCTCCAATCCTCACGGGCGGTGATACACGACGTTTGGTAGAAGGGCTGAGAGGCGGGTATAGAGGAAAAGGACCCAGGACCAAAGGGGTCCCTTTTGCGGTGGCAAGGCCGCATGTCAAGACCCGAGGTGGAGCGCACATGACCGGTGGGGCCATTCTTCATGGCAACCCGCAGTTCACGACGTTCGACGAGCGATCGTCGGGCGCGCTCGGCTACGCCGCCGACGTCTTCGCCGCGATCGCCGGCGCCGATCTGTACGCCGTGCGAACGTTCTTCGGCGGCCTGACCGGGGTCGAGGGCGAGGACGACGCCGAATGCGCCTCCCTGCTGCGCGACCTGCAGTTGCGCGACGAGCCGTTGCCGGCGCTCGTCGTGCGCAGCCGAAGCGGCGGCGCGATGTTCCTGGTCTTCGGCCGCCACGGAGGCCCGCTGGCGGTGATCCGCCTGCAGGTCGAGGGTTCGCGGGGTTTTCGGCCGGCCCAGATCGCCGAGACGCGCCGGTTTCTGGACGAGCACGGTGCGCCGATCACCCACTGGATCGTCGACGGGGCGGCACCCGAGTGGCGGCGGCATAGCTCGCCGGTCATGTTCGTGATCGACGCGCAACTGCACCCGATTCTCTCCGAAGAGCCCTCCAACGAGGACTCGCCGCTGCACGCGCTCTACCGGCCGCGCGACGGTCAGACGTCGCCGCTGCTGACCGAGACGCTCGCTCAGCTCGTCCGCGAGCTCGACGTCGCGGCGCGCGGCGCCGCGGTGACGCGCGCTCTGCCGTTCGCCTTCGTCCGCCTCTCGCGTCTGGCGGGCGGATCGGCGTCGTTCTATCTCGTCTCGGTCGAGCCGGCCCGGCGGCGCGCCACCGTGCTGCGCGCGATGACGCGCTACGGGCTGAGCCGCCGCGAAGGGCAAGTTCTGGGCGAGGTGTTGCGCGGTTCGTCGAGCACCGAGATCGGCGAGTCCCTCTCGATCTCCGGCTCGACGGCGACCTTTCACCTCAAGCAGCTGCTGCGCAAGACGAGCTCGCGCAACCGCACCGAGCTGACCGCGCGCGTCCTGGGCTGGGAAGAAGGAACCTAGGCGGCGCCCAGGCGGTCGACGCGGCCGGCGAGACGCCAGGCCGCGAACGCGACGAGTGCCGTCGCTTCCGCCAGGGCGACGATCGTCCCGGCTGCGGTTCCGGCGACCGCGGCGGCGAGCAGCGACGGCCGGCCCAGCACGAGCGCGGCGACGACGCCGGCGCTGATGGGCGGCGCGAGCAGCGCGAACGACAGCAGCGTCCGCAGCAGCACGGCAGGACCGCGCTGGTCGAGCGCGTTCGGCATCAGCGCGAAGACCCCGAGGCCGACCGAGCGCGTGAGCGTGACGAAGCCGAGCGCGCCGGCGAACGCGAGCGCCGGTCCGCGAGCGTCGTGCGCGACCGCGACAAACCCGATGACCGCCAGCGCGATCAGCACCGCGTCGCGCCAAACCGCGCCGAACGTCCACGCGGCGAGCCGAGCGGCGAGCGGGGCGTCGCCCAGCCAGAACATCGGCAAGCGCAGCGCGGGCGCGAGCCGCACGCCGATGGTCGACGTGACGGCGACGCTCAAGCCGGGAAACGTGCCGATCGCCACGCCGAAGAAGATTTCCGGATTGCGCCGGGCCAGGAGCGCGAGCAGCGCGCCGCCGGCGAGCGCGAGCGCGGCGAAGAGCGCGGTGAGCGCCGGCGAGACGCGCCGCGAGAACATCAGCGCATCGATCCAGAGATAAGCCAACGATCCACGCCACCAAGTGCCGCGCGCGCTGCGCGTGGTGGAGATCGCTCGCGCCGCCGGCGTCGCCGTCTCCGCGGACCGGCCGCCGCGCGAACGCAGCTTTTCGCGGAAGTCGAAGTGTGCGAGCGAGATCGTGTAGAGCTCCGGGTACGCGTCGCGCGCCGCGAGCGCAAAGGCTGCCGTCGCGATCGCGGCGACGAGCAGCGGCGGTACGATTGCACGCAGGTCGCCCGCCGAAAGTGCCGTCATCACGATGCCCGGGTGGGGCAGATCCACGTTCCGCAGCACGTGGCTGCCGGCAGGGTGGAACAGGCGCAGCCCGTCGGCGATCAGCGGCAGGGCGGCGACGACGGCGATCGCGCTGCCGAGCGCGATCATCGCGACGCGTGCCGTGCCCCGCGCGAGCGCGCGCGGGAGGGCGACGCTCGCTATCGCGGCGGCAGCCGCACCGAAGAACGCGAGTTGCAGGAGCAGCGCATGCGCCGTCGTTCCGGCCGGTAGTCCGAGGATGAAGAGGTAGGCGAGCCGCGACAGTGCGCCCACGAGCGTGCGCAGGATCGCTCGCACTTGAAGGTACGCCGCGACCAAGACCGGCGACGGCGTGCCGCGCGTCAGCAACAGCGCCTCCGCGCGCGACGAGAAGAACCCGAGCCAACGCTCGGTTCCGGTCGCCAGCACCACGCCGAATGCGATCGCGAGCCCGCACACGATCAGATCGTTCAGCGCGCCCGCCCAGAGCGGGTGCGCGAAGCGGGAACGCGGCGAGTGCGTCTTGAGCACGGCGAAGCCGATGAGGGCGACGAGATAACACAGCCACATCACGGCCCGCCCAGGGCGGCGGCGCAGTTCGCGCAGCCCGTTGACGAGCGCGTGCCGGTCGCCGTACGAGATCGCCGACAGCGCGCTCACCGGCCGAGCCGGTCCGGCGCTCGCCGCGTGACGTCGAGAAAGGCGTCTTCGAGCGACCCGTCGCCGTGTTGCGCGCGCAGCTCGTCGATCGTTCCGCTCGCGACGAGCCGGCCACGATCGACGATGAGCATCCGGTCGCACATCGCGGCGGCGCTCTCGAGCAAGTGCGTGCTGACGAGCAGCGCGTGGCCTGCGGCGCGCAGATCGGCCAAGATCGCGCGCAGCTCGCGTTGACCCAGCGGGTCCAGTCCGATCATCGGCTCGTCGAGCAACAGCACCGGCGCACCGCCCAGCACCGTCGCCGCCAGCAGCGTCTTCTGGCGCATCCCTTTCGAGAGCGCGTTGCCGAGGCGGTCGCGTTCCGGCGTCATCGCCAGCCGCTCGAGCAACGCGTCGGCGCGCGCTTCCCAGCCCGAAGGCTGCCGCGTCAGGGCCGCGACGAACGCGAGGTGTTCCCACACGGTGAGCAGCGGATAGACCTCCGGCGTTTCCGGGATCAGCGCGATCGTGCGCCCGCGCTGCGCGCCCAACGTCGCGCCCTCGAACGCGATGGTGCCGGCGTCGGGGCGAACGAGCCCGGCCAGGCACATGAACGTGGTCGACTTTCCGGCACCGTTCGGCCCGACGAGCGCGACGATCTCGCCGCGCGCGACCTCGAACGACAAGTCGTCGACGGCGGTCTGCCGGTCGAATCGTTTGGTCAGGCCACGGACGTCGAGCGCCACCCGTCAGACGACGGCGGCCGTCTCGCGGTCGCGGAACTGCTCCCAGTACAGGCGCGCGTACGCGCCGTTGCGCGCGAGCAGCTCCGCGTGCGCGCCCTGTTCGACGATGCGTCCGTTCTCAACGACGAAGATCACGTCGGCGTTGAGAATCGTCGAGAGGCGGTGCGCGATGACCAGGCTCGTGCGCCCTTCGAGCAACGGCACCAGCGCGGCTTGGATCGCGGCTTCGTTCGCCGAATCGAGCGCGCTGGTCGCTTCGTCGAGGATCAGCACGCGCGGGTTCTTGAGCAGCACGCGGGCGATCGCCAGCCGCTGGCGCTCGCCGCCCGAGAGCTTGTGCCCGCGCTCGCCCACGATCGTCCGATAGCCGTCGGGAAGCGAGGCGATGAAGTCGTGAATGTTCGCCGCGCGCGCCGCCGCGATCAGCTCGGCTTCGGTCGCGTCCGGGCGGGCGTACCGCAGATTCGATTCGATCGTGTCGTGGAAGAGATACGTTTCCTGGGTGACGATCCCGATATTCTCGCGCAGCGAGGCCAGCGTGACGTCTCGCACGTCGTGACCGTCGACCCGGACCGTCCCCGACTGGGGATCGTAGAAGCGCGGGACGAGCTGGGTGATCGTCGTCTTCCCGGCGCCCGACGGTCCGACGAAGGCCGCCATCTGGCCCGGGCTGACGCGAAACGTCACCCCGTCGAGCGCCGCGCGTTCGGGGATGTAGGCGAAGTGAACGTCGTCGAACGCGATCTCGCCGCGGATATCCTGCAGCACCGCGGCGTCGGGCTTCTCCGCGCCTTCGGGTTCCATGTCGAGATATTCGAAGATTCGTTCGAACACGGCAAATGCCGAGACGACTTGAACTTGGACGCCCGCCAACGTCGACGCGGGACCGTAGAGCCGGCCCAGGTAGGCGACGAAGGCCACGATCGTACCGATGGTGACGCCGCCGGCGATGGCCAGCCAGCCGCCGAACAGCCACACGACGGCCGGCCCGACGACGACCATGGCGGTGATCGCCGCGAGGAACCAGCGGCCGACCAGCAACAACCGGATCTCGAGCTTCATCAACTCTGTCCCCGCCGCGTAGAACCGCAGGCGCTCGAACGGTTCGCGCACGAACGACTTGATCAGCGTGATCCCCGAGATCGACAGCGTCTCCTGGGTGATCGACTCGATCTCGTCGCGCTTCGTGCGGGTGAGCTTGCGGACGTCGTACATCCTGCGGCCGACCGGCGAGAGCGGCAGGATCATCAGCGGGACGATCGCCAGCGCGACGAGTGCGAGCCGCCAGTCGAGCACGAAAATCGTCACCACCGTCGTGACCATCGTGAACACGTTGGTGACGATCGAGACCAGCGTCCCGGTGACGACGTTGTCGATGTTGTCGACGTCGTTCGAGACGCGGTTCATGATCTCGCCCGTCTTCGTCGAGGTGAAGAAGGAGAGCGGCATCCGGTGGAGGTGGTTGACCAAGTTCGTGCGGATGTCGCGCATGATTCCTTCGCCGACCACCGAGTTCAGATAGCCCTGGTACACGCCGATGAGGGCGGCGAGCAGCGCGCTCGCGACCATCCCGCCGATCGCCAGCCATACGGCATGCATGTCGTGCTTGGGGATGGCGTTGTCGATCAGGGTGCGCGTGAAGAGCGGCGGGAGCAAACCGAGCAGCGCGACGACCAGAATGCAGGCGAGGACGGCGCTTTCCTGCCAGATATACGGGCGAAAAAAGGCCAGAATGCGGCGCAGGTCCACCCGCTTGCGTCACCTTGGGACGATCGGGGCTGAACATGTTGGACCACATCAAGTGGATGGGGGGGCCTCCGCCGAGCATCACCCGTTAAGAACCGCGCCGGGCGCGGTGGAGTTCCCGCTTAGCCGATCGGGTCGGCGAGCGGCGGCGGCAGGTCGCGGCAGTCCGGTTGCGACGAAGCGCGCGCGGCCGCGTTGCGCTCGCGTACCAAGCGGTTCATCGCCGAGGTCCACTCGGGGAAGAACCGATGGCGGCCGCTCCCGCGCAGGACGGCGGTCGAGAACGCACGGTACCACGTCGTCCGGGCGGCATCGTACCGCCCGCAGGCGGCGTAGGCGTCGCCTTCGAGCAGCGCGGCCGCGATCGAGCGGCCGGGGAAGCCCGCCCCTTCGCGCACGGCGCGCAACGAGGCGATCGCGTCGTGCCAGCGGCCGGCGTGCGCGAGCGCGAGCGGATCGCGCAGATCGCCGACCGCGTACGCGTCGAACCCTGCGGTGCGATCGCCGCGGAGGAACGCCGCGTCGCGGGGCGGCTCGGACGCTCCCGGCAGCGCCGTGCGCACGAAAGCCAGCTCGCGTTCGAGCGCCCCGTCCTGCTTCGCGAGGTACAAGGCGTTCATCAAGTCGGCCTGATAGCCGGCGTACGCCGGCGAAGTGCGCGGCAACCGCCGCAGTTGCGCGCGATCGATCGCGATCCAGCGCGCGAGCGTCTGCGGCGTCGGCGTGGGATGGGTCGGCGACGGTGACGGCGTCGGAGCAGGAACGGGCGTCAACGCCGCGGGCCGGAACGTGAACCCGGCGTAGGCTCCGCCGCGATACCCGTCACCGTGCGAGCAGCCGGCCACCGCCAGCAGCGCCAGCGCGACGAGCGCCGCCGCCCGCACGAATCAGCGAACACGATCAGACGCGGACGACGACCTTCCCGAGCGTCGCGTTGGATCGCAGGATGTCCATCAGCGCGCCCGGTGCGTTCTCGAGACCGTCGACGAAAGTCGTCGGAGCCTTCAGCTCGCCGCCGGCGACCAGCGGCGCGGCTTCGGCGATGAACTCCGAAAAGCGCGCCATGTGATCGATGACGATGAAACCTTGGAGCCGCAGGCGGCGGCCGATCGCGATCGCGAGATTGCGCGGCCCCGGCGGTGGGCTGGCGGCGTTGTACTGCGAGACCGCGCCGCACAGCACGATGCGCGCGTGATCGCGGGTCGCGAAGATCGCCGCTTCGAGCTGCTCGCCGCCGACGTTGTCGAAGTACACGTCGATCCCGTCGGGTGCGTGCTCGCGCAGCGCTTTGGTCGCGCCGTCGTGGTAATCGAACGCCGCGTCGGCGCCGAACTGCTCGCGCACGGCCTGCGCCTTCGCCGCGGAGCTGGCCGATCCGATCACTCGCATCCCGAGCCGCTTGGCGAGCTGCACCGCCATCGAGCCGACGGCGCCGGCCGCCGCCGAGACGAACAGCGTCTCGCCGGCCTTCGCGTCGGCGATGATGCGCAGCCCGACCCAGGCGGTGAAGCCGGTCGTACCGAGCGCGCCGAGATACGTCTCGGCCGGAACCTTGCCGGTGTCGATGACGCGAGCCGCCTTGGCCGGGACGAGCGCGTACTCGCGCCAGCCGCGGTCGTGGATCACCGTCGCGCCCTCGGGGATTTCCGGTACGTGCGACGCGATCGACCGTGCCGGTCGCAGCACCGCTCAAGCGGCTCGCCGACGACGAACGGCGGAACGTAGGACTTCGTGTCGTTCATGCGCCCGCGCATGTACGGCTCGACCGAGCTGAGCGCGTTGCGCACCAGCAGCTCGCCGTCGCCGGGCGGCCCGACGTCGACGGTCTCGCAGCGCGAAGTTGGCCGCGGTCGGCTCGCCCTGCGGGCGCGAAGCCAACCGGATCTCCCGGCTCCGAACGGTGTCGTCTCACGGTGCTCATCCCCAATGGATTTCCGCCCCCGTCATCCTGAGCCTGTCGCCGTGCATCCTGAGCCTGTCGCCGTGTCATCCTGCAGCCCGTCGAAGGACGGTCAGAAGCAGACCCAGGCGCGATCCAGGACGCGGCGGGTACCGTCGGCACACACGTTGCGCCTGCTGGACCGGTTCATTCTCTCGTGCGACCGGCGCTGCCGTTGAGTCTGCGCGCTGCTCGCCGCGTTTGATTCGCATGGCTGGTATTCGGCCGCGACGAGTTGCGTCGTTTGCCGCTTTCCGCGTTACAGTTGCCGCTGGCCGCGTCGCTCGACGCTGCCGATCGCCGTCGGCGCGGGCCGCGAAGAACCATGGGCGCGCATGACGATCGCGCTCTTCATTTACGCGGTCGCGCTTTTCGGCGTCGACATCGTTGCTCGCGTCAACGAGCTCGAACGGCACGCCGCCACCGCGATCGTCAGCCGTTGTGACGACACCCTTCGACGAGCTCAGGGTGACAGAGAACGGGTTATTTCTTGCCGTTGCGGAGGGCGCTCAGCTCGTGGAAGAGCGTTTGTTCCTTGTCGGTGAGGTTGGTCGGAAGCTGGCCGATGAGGCGCACGTACTCGTCGCCGAAACCGCCGTCTTTGAGCTTGGGCATGCCCTTGCCGGAGAGGCGCAGCATCTTGTTGTTCTGCGTTCCGGCCGGAATGGTCATCGTGACGTCGCCGGTCATCGTCGGCACGAGCACTTGTGCGCCGAGAATCAGGTCGTAGATGCTGACCGGCAGGTCGAGATACAGGTCGTCGCCCTTGCGCTCGTAGCTCGCGTCACCGCCGAGCCGCACGACGAGGTACAGATCGCCGCGCGCCCCGCCGGCCGCGCCGCTCGCGCCTTGTCCGGCCAGCCGGATGCGCTGACCGTCGCGCACGCCGCGCGGGATCGTCACGTCGAAGCGTTTGGTCTCGCGCACGCGTCCGGTGCCGTGGCACTGCGGGCAGATGCGATTGCGATCGGTTCCCGTGCCGCGACAACGCGAGCAGACGTCCTCGATCTGCAGCGTGACCGCCTTCTTGCCGCCCTCGAACGCCTCGTGCAGGGTGAGCTCGATCGTCGACTCAAGATCCTCGCCGCGCTGCTGCGCGCCGAAGCCGCCGGGGCCGGCCGTCGGGCGGCGGCCGATCCCGGAAAAGAACATGTCGAAGAAGTCCGAGAACCCGCTCGCGCCGCCGGCTGCGGCGTTGTTGCCGAAGCCGCTGAAGCCGCCGAAGTCGGCGCCTTGCGCCTGGCGGTGCGAACGGTATTGCTCGGCCTCGCGCGCCGCGCGCTGCCAATCCGAACCCAGGACGTCGAACTTCTTGCGCTTCTCGGGATCGCCGAGAACCTCGTACGCCTCCTGGATGTCCTTGAACTTCTCTTCGGCTTGTTGAGGGCTGTCGGGATTCGCGTCCGGATGCCATTTGCGCGCGAGCTTGCGATACGCGCTCTTGATGTCTTTCTCGAGCGCGTTCTTCGGCACGCCGAGGATCGCGTAGTAGTCCTTGTAGTTCACGCGTTCTTGGCGACGACGACTTGCGCCGGACGCAGCACCTCGTCGCCGATCGTGTACGCCTTGCAGGCTTCGTCGAGCACGGTGTCCTCGGCGACGCCTTCGGGCGTGGGTTGGGTCGCGATCGCTTCGGCCAAACGCGGATCGAACGGCAGGCCTTTGAGCGGGACGGATTTCACGCCCTCGCTCGTGAGTGCCGTTTCGAACATGCGCAGCGTCGCCTGCAATCCGCCGCGCAATCCGTCGGAGTCCTCGAACGCCACCGCGCGCTCGAGGTTGTCGAGCACGGGGAGGAGCTTGGTGAGGACCGACCTTCTTGCCGGCCAGTGCGATCTCGGCGAGTTGGCGCTCGATGCGCTTCTTGTAGTTCTCGAAGTCCGCCATCGCATAGAGGAACTTGTTGTAGTTCTCCTCGGCTTTGGCGTGCGCCGCAGCCAGCTCGGCGGCGAGGTCGCCCTCGCCGCCGTTGCTGGAGACTGCCGCGCCGTTCACGTTGTCATCCTGTCGAAGGGCCTTCTGCGCGTCGTCCGCGGACGTGCTCGTCGCGGTATCCGGCGCCTGCCCTGAGCCTGCCGAATGGGTCACGCCGGCGTTACTTCGCTTCCTTGAACTCGGCGTCGATCACGTCTTCGTTGGGCGCGGTCGCGCCGTCCGACGACGCGTCTTCGTGTCCCGCCGAAGCGCCGTTGGTCGAGCCGCCCTCGGCCGAGCCGCCGGTCGACTTGTAGAGCGTCTCCGCGAGCTTGTACGAAGCCTGCTGGAGCTTCTCGGTCGCCGCCTTGACTTCGTCGGCGCTACCGTTCTCGCTGATCTTCTTGAGCTCGGTCAGCGCCGTCTCGACGTCGCCGCGCACGCCCGCTTCGGCCTTGTCGCCGACTTCCTTGAGCGATTTCTCGGTCGAGTAGATCAGCGAGCTCGCGGTGTTGCGAATCTCGGCTTCGTCCTTCTTGGCCTTGTCCGCCGCGGCGAACGCTTCGGCGTCGCGGACCATCCGGTCGACTTCATCCTTGTTGAGGTTGGTCGACGCGGTGATCTCGATCTGCTGTTCCTTGCCGGTGCCGAGATCTTTGGCGGAGACGTTCACGATGCCGTTGGCGTCGATGTTGAACGTGACCTCGATCTGCGGCACGCCGCGCGGCGCAGCCGGGATCCCCTCGAGCCGGAAGCGCCCGAGCTCCTTGTTGTCGTTCGCCATCTCGCGTTCGCCTTGGAGAACGCGGATGTCGACCGACGTCTGACCGTCCTCGGCCGTCGTGAAGACCTGCGTCTTGCGGGTCGGGATCGTCGTGTTGCGCTCGATGAGCTTCGTGTTCACGCCGCCCAGCGTTTCCAGACCCAGCGAGAGCGGGGTCACGTCGAGCAGCACGACGTCGCGAACTTCACCGGCGAGCACGCCGGCCTGAATCGCCGCGCCGACCGCGACGACTTCGTCGGGGTTGACGGACTGGTTGAGATCTTTACCGGTGAGCTTCTTGACCAGCTCCTGGATGACCGGCATGCGCGTCGAGCCGCCGACCATCACGACTTCGTCGATCTGCGAGACGTCGAGCTTCGCGTCGGCCAGCGCGTTCTTGAACGGCTGCACGCAGCGCTGCGTGAGGTCTTGCGTCAGCTCTTCGAACTTCGCGCGGGTGAGCGTCACGTCGAGATGCTTGGGGCCGTTCTGGTCGGCCGTGATGAACGGCAGGTTGATCGACGTCTGGACCGTGCCGGACAGTTCGATCTTCGCCTTCTCCGCCGCCTCGGTGAGCCGCTGGAGCGCTTGGCGGTCGCCGCTCAGGTCGATCCCCTGTTCCTTGCGGAACTCGCCGACGAGCCACTCGCGCACGCGCGCATCGTAGTCGTCGCCGCCCAAGTGCGTGTCGCCGTTGGTGGCCTTGACTTCGAACACGCCGTCGCCGACCTCGAGGATCGAGACGTCGAACGTGCCGCCGCCGAGATCCCACACGAGGATCGTCTCGCTGGCCTTCTTGTCGAGGCCGTACGCGAGCGCCGCCGCGGTCGGCTCGTTGATGATGCGCAGCACTTCGAGGCCGGCGATCTTGCCGGCGTCCTTGGTCGCCTGCCGCTGCGCGTCGTTGAAGTACGCCGGCACGGTGATGACGGCTTTGGTGACGCGCTCGCCGAGATACGACGAAGCGTCGTTGACCAGCTTCTGCAGGATCATCGAGCTGATCTCTTGCGGCGTGTAGTCCTTGCCGTCGATCTTGACCTTATGATCGGTCCCCATGTACCGCTTGATCGAGCTGATCGTGCGATCCGGGTTGGTGACGGCCTGGCGCTTCGCCAGTTGTCCGACGAGCCGTTCGCCGGTCTTCGTGAACGCCACCACCGAAGGCGTCGTGCGCGATCCTTCGGAGTTGGCGATGACGGTCGGGCTTTGCCCTTCCATCACGGCGACGACGGAGTTCGTCGTGCCGAGGTCGATGCCGACCACTTTTGCCATTGGTTGTGATGTCTCGCTTTCCGAGCTGGCGTGGACCATCCGTCACCATGTCGCCCGGAGACGACACCGATCAGGCCTTGCCGCTTACCACCGCTCAAGGGGGTTATGAGCCGAGTCGCCCGAGGGCGACGCACCGCCTATGATACGTCGTTCGGGCGGTTGTGTTCCACTCGATAGTTGTGACAGTTTTTGTGGCACAACGGTTGCGACGGCCGGGCGGCAAAAAACGAAGGGCACCGTCTTCTCGAACGGTGCCCTTGGTGGGCGGATCGGCCGAAGGCCGAACGCGAGTGTTGGCGCACTTTGCGCCAACACACTACGGGTTCTGCTGCTGGTTCTGTTCGTAGAGGGCAGCCGGCTGCTCGCCGAGCTTCACCTCGACGTTCTTCTTGACGCCCTGGCTCCAGATGCGCAGGGTGACGTTGGTCCCGGGCTTGAGCTTGGTGATGATGTTCGAGACGTCGCTCGTTTGGTTGATCGGCTTACCGTTGATCGTTTGGATGATGTCGCCCGGTTCGAGACCCGCCTGGTCGGCCGCTTGGCCGCTCACGACCTGGGCGATCGCCACGCCACCCTGGTCGTTGTAGCCCGTCTGCGTCCGGACGTTGTTGTTGATGGGCAGCATCGAGACGCCGAGGAAGCCGATGCCGGTTCCGGTGGTCGAGGCGTTCACGGTTTGGCCGGGAAGCTTGACGAGTTGGGCGGCGGTCTGCGTCACGGTGGACGACGGGATCGCGAAGCCGATGCCTTGCGCCGACGAGGGCGCCGCGGTCGACTGGTTGATCCCGACGACCCGGCCGTCGTAGTCCACCAACGGGCCGCCCGAGTTGCCGGGGTTGATCGGCGCCGAGGTCTGCAACAGCCCTTTGAAGAGATGGATCTGCTCGCCGTCGCCCCCGATCGGTTCGTCGCGGTTGAATCCGGAGATGACGCCGACCGAGACCGAATGCTGCAGGCCTTGGGGTTCACCGATGGCGATCGCCCACTGGCCGGACTGGACCTTGGAGCTGTCGGCGAACTCGACCGGCGGCGGCAGCTTGGCGTAGTTATCGACTTTCACCAGCGCGATGTCGGCACCGGGGTTCGAGGCGTAGATGTGACCCTTCTCGTGGTCGCCGTTGGCGAACACGACCGTGATCGACGTCGTGCCCTTGGGCACCACGTGGGCGTTGGTGAGGATCAGGCCGTCGCGCGCATAGACGAAGCCCGAGCCGGAGGCCCGCTCCTGGACGCGCTGCTGCATCTGCGGGCCGTTCTGCCCGAAGAACTGGCTGAACGGGTCGGTCGGAATGTAGCGCGTCCCGTTGATGCTGACTTCGAGCGCGACCACCGACGGCTCGACGCGCTTGACCGCATTGATGATGCGGTCTTGGTCGGTGGTGCCGCTGACGAGCGGGGCAGCGTTCACGGCGGGGGGCGTATTGCCGGGGCCGGCGACGCCGGCAAAGTGGGTGCTCGCGAAGAGCATCATCGAGAAGCTCCCGATGATCGCGCCGATCAAACCGACGACCGCCATCCCGAAAACGCTAGTACGAGGCTTCACGGTGTTCCAAATGCTCCTTCTGGGTGTGACGAGTCGCATTACCGGCCCGGGCGGACCGGAGTGACGTCGCTATCGTACTTTTCCCGAAATTCTAATACCGCTACCTCCCGCAGAGGCCCGACGCGATCGGCCGGCCAGCAGCGTAAGGACGGGCGGGACGTCAGGCCGGAGCCGGCGAGGTCAGCTCGTCGGAGACGATGCGGCCGTCGCGCAGGCGGATGATGCGCCGGGCGTGCCCGGCGACGTCCTCGTCGTGCGTCACCATGATGATCGTGCGCCCGCCCGCATTGAGCTGCTGGAACAGCCCCATGATCTCTTCGCTCGTCTGCGAGTCCAGGTTCCCGGTCGGCTCGTCGGCCAGCAGCACCGCGGGGTCGTTGACCAGCGCCCGCGCGATCGCGACCCGTTGCTGCTGTCCGCCCGACAACTCGCTCGGCTTGTGATCGACGCGGTCGCCGAGGCCGACTTCGGCGAGCTGGGCCGTCGCCATCTCGTTGCGCGCGCGCGTGCCGACCCCGGCATAAAACAGCGGCAGCGCGACGTTCTTCATCGCGCTCGTGCGTGCCAGCAGGTTGAAGCCTTGGAATACGAAGCCGAGCTTCTTGAGCCTGATCGCGGCGAGCGCGTCGTCGCCCAGCGTCGAGACGTCGGTGCCGTCGAGGAAATAGCTGCCGGACGTCGGTCGATCGAGACAGCCCAGCAAATTCATCAGCGTCGACTTGCCCGATCCCGACGGTCCCATGATCGCGACGTACTCGCCGCGCTCGATCGTGAACGTGACGCCGCGCAGGGCCTCGACCTTCACGTCGCCCAGCGAATAGGTCTTCGTCACGTTCGAGTACGTTGATCGCGGCTTGCCCGCCGAGTACGGAGCTATTCATAGCGGAGAGCCTCGATCGGATCGAGCGTCGCCGCTCGCCAGGCCGGGATAGGTGCCGAACGCCAGCGTCACGACGGTCGCGAAACCGGTCGCGATCAGGATGCTGCGCACCCACGGGATCGGCGCGACGACGCCGGAAAACTTTGACGATCGCCAGATCGTTGACCAGCGCGCCGATCGTGACGCCCAGGATCAGACCGATCGACGCAGCCGAAACCCGACAGCGCCAGCGCCTCGATGAAAAACTGCAGCAGCACTTGGAAGCGCGTCGCCCCGATCGCCTTGCGCAGGCCGATCTCGCGCGTGCGCTCCGCGACGCTGACGAGCATGATGTTGAGGATGCCGATCCCGGCGACCAACAGCGAGACTGCGCCGATCAGTGCGACGACGACGGTGATGCCGGCGAAGATCCCGTCGATCGCCTTGGTGAACGACTTACGGTCGAACGTCTGATACTCGACGCGCCCGCCCTTGATGTGCTTGAGCCACGTAGTCGCGTCGGCTTCGGTCTGCTCGACCTTCGACGGATCGTCGAGCAGAAAGCGCGCGAACAGGATCGCGTGGCCGCGGACGAACTCGCGCTCGTAGGTGCTGTACGGGATGGTCACGTCGGCGTTCACCGAGATCGGCAAGATGCCGGCGCTTGTCGACCCCGAGCACGCCGACGATCACGTAGCGGTGCTCGCCGACGCGCAGCGAGCCGCCGGTCGGATCGCCGATGATCCGCCAACTTGGTGTAGGCGCGGTCGGAGAGGATGGCAGACGTTGCCGACCGGCGGGATGTCGTCAGGCGTTGATCTTGCGCCCGTAGCGCAGCGGCGTCGCGGTCGCGAAGCGCTCGTCGGCGCCGGCGCCCAGCGTGATGCGGCGGTCGTGCGTGCCCGAAGCGTCGCGCGCAGCTTCGTCCGCCGGCGGGGATCGCGGCGACCACGTTGGGAACGTCGTCCTTCGCGCGCTGGAGGTCGCTGAGCCGGATTGCCGCGCGGGTGAAGTCCGCCTGCTGCGTGTTGGGCAGCACGATGAACGTGCGGTCGCTGACCGCGCCGAGGATCCCGCTGACGGCGCCGGCCATGCCGGCCCCCAGGACCTGGATCGAGATGACCGCGGTGACGCCGATGATCAAGCCGAGCGCGGTCAAAATCGTGCGGACGCGATTCGCGGCCAGCACGCGCCAGCGCTTCGGTGAAGTACTGGCTGATTCACCGTGCCACGTCGCGCGCCGCGCTCACGATCGCAACGCCGCGATGGGATCCATCCGCGAGGCGCGGATCGCCGGATACGTGCCGAACACGCAGCCGACGAGCGTCGAGAAGCCGACCGCCACGGAGATGATCAGCAGGTACGGAATCGGCGCCGCCCCGACGAACGACTCGATCGACGAGTACGCGGCGAGCGTCGCGAAGAACCCGAGCACGGTTCCGATCCCGCCGCCCATGAACGAAAGCAAGATCGCCTCGAGCAGGAACTGCAGCGCCACGTCGCTGCGGCGAGCGCCCGATCGCTTTGCGCAGCCCGATCTCGCGGGTTCGTTCGGTCACCGACACGAGCATGATGTTCATGATCCCGATCCCGGCTACCAGCAGCGCGACGCCGCCGATCCCGGTCAGGCCGACCGCGATGACCCCCAGCACCGTGTTGAATCCCTGATCTGGGCCGCCGTGTCCTGGGTCGCATATTGCGCGCGCGAACCGTGCAGCCGTCGCAGCACCTCATCGACTCCGTCGGAGATCCGCCCCGCTGAGACACCGTGCCCAGGGTAGATCTGCAAGCTGTCGATCGGACCCGGTGCGATCTCGCGAAACGTGCTGTACGGAATCAGCGCGAAGTCGCTCGCGCCGATCGAGTTGAACAAGCCGCCCTTGACCTCGCTGAAGACGCCGATGACCGTGCAACGGATCGGCCCGGCCTCGATCGTTTGACCGGTCGCCGAGCCGGCCTTGAACAGTTTCGCGGCGAGCTCAGAGGTCAGCAGGCAGACGTGCGCACCGCTCGCGATGTCGGCGTCGTCGAAGCGGCGTCCCTCGCGGACGGTCAAGCTCGTCTGCGAGAGCACCGAAGCCGATGCGCAACTGCGCTTGGTTGTCGGACGTCGCGTACTGCGCGCGCGGTCCGTGCAGCCGCTGCAGCACCCCGACCACTTCATCGGAGATCTCCGGCACCGTCACCCCAGGGGCCGCGTAGAGCTGCAGGCCGTCGACCGGGCCCGGTGCGATCTCGTGAAACGTCGTGTACGGAAGGAAGAGGATCTCGTTACCGCCCGCCGAGTTGAAGAGGCCGCCCTTGAGTTCGGCATAGACGCCGATGACGAGGCAGCGCGTCCCGCCGACCTCGACCGAACCCCCGATGGCCTGACCGTGCTTGAACAGCTTGTCGGCCAGTTGCGAGGTGAGATCGCAGACGTGGGCGCCCGAAGCGACGTCGTCGGCCGTGAGGCGCCGGCCGTCGCGCATCAGCAGCGTGTCGCCGGGATGGTAATTGCTGTCGGAGACCGCAATCGTCGTCGTCGTCACGCCGTTGGCCCGCATCTGCATGTCGCGCTGATAGCTGGGCTCGACGTGCGCGATCAGTGGGCCGGCATCGGCCTCGACCGGCCGCACGTCGCGGTATTGGATCGCCGCCGAGCGCGGATCGTCTTGATTCGGATCGACCGTCGATCGAATCCCCTGGTCGCCGAAAGAATTCAGCGTCCCGGCGATCCCGCCCGAAGCGGCGCGGCTGATCCCGAGCACGGCGATGATCGACGACGTGCCGATGATCATCCCGAGCATGGTGAGAATCGACCGCGTGCGGTTGCGCCAGATCGCCGCGAACGCTTCGCCTAAGTAATCCGTCAAGCCGCCTCAGCATCGGCGGTTACCCAGGCCCGGGTCGGCCGGCTCACGGGTGCGGCGACGGCTCGCCGTCGGCAGCGCCGTCGGTTGCACGCGAATGCCCTTCGACGATGCCGATGTTCCGCTCGGCGACGACCGTCTCGCCGGGCTTGACGCCCGACAGGACGATGGCTTGCGTATCGCTGGTCGAACCGAGGGTCACGCTGCGCTTGACGGTGCTTGCCCGCTATCGACGACCAGGACATAGGGGTTATTCTTCGGATCACGGCGGACCGCGTCGACCGGCAGCGCCAGGACGTGCGGGCGGTCCTGCGTGACGATATCGACGTCGACGCTCATCCCGTCGCGCAGATACGGCACCGTCTTGTCCAGCGCGACCGTCGTCAGCATTTGGCGCGCGGTGTTCGACGGGTCGTCGCTCTTTTGCGCGACCGCACCGATCAGCACGATGTGGCCGGGAAGCGTCGCTGTACCGAGATCCTCGCCGGAGACGATCGCGGCTTGACCCACTGCGGATGTTGGCGACGTCCTGCTCGTCGACTCGCGCGCGGACGACGAAGCCGGTGTCGGCCGAGATCGTGACGATCGCCTGACCGGCGGTAATCGCGTCGCCGGGCTGGAGCGGACGCAGCGTGTCGCCGGTCTCGCTGGCGATCGTCTGCACGACGCCGGAGAATGGCGCGGCGATGCGCGTGCGAGCGACCTGATCGGAGGCGTAGCGCCAGTCCTCGAGCGGCCTTTTGCGTGTCGGCGTCGGCCGCTTCGACGTCGCCGCTCTTGTCCTGACCCGCATTGGCGCGCGCGGCGGCCAGCGCCGCCTCGGCTTGCGTCACGGCGTCGCGGTCGGCGCGGACGCGGTCCCCGAGCACGGGCGACTGCCGCGCGATCTGCGCGTAGGTTTCGTCGCGGTCGCGCTTCGCTTGATCGTATGCCACCTGTGCCTGTCGCAGCTTCGCGACATCCTGATCGACGGTATTCCGGGCGATCGCCTTTTGCGCGAAGAGGGCTTGGTCGGCGTCGGCGATGCGCTTCGCCTCGCTCAGGTCGGTCGCGCGTTGGGCGACGTTGCTGTCGGCGGCCGCGCGCTGCTGTGCGGCCGAGGTCCCGCCGTATCCCAGCCCGGACTGAGCTCCCGAGCGCTGATCCTGGATCGCCTGATTCAACGTGAAGCGCGCCGTCTCGAGGTTTGCTTCGGCCTGCACGACGCTGGAGCGGTTCTGCGTCGGCAGCGTCGCGTTCGTCGAGGCGATCGTCGCGCGCGCGGCCCTGGGCCGCGAGATACGCCTGCTGCGCGGTCGCCGCGGCGTCGATGAGTTGCGGGTTCGAGATCGTGGCGAGTAGCTGACCCGACGGTCACGTGCTGGCCCGAGCCCGGACGTATATCTGGCCCGAGATTGCCGGCGACGAGCGCGGCCAGGGTCTGCGTCTGCGGCCGCTGGACGACGCCGGTTTCGGGCAGCCGAGTCTGATAGCGCGTGTACGCGACGCTTTCACGACGCGAGCGCGTGACCGCCGTCGGCTGTGCGGCCGCGCGGCGAGAGCAGCGATGATGACGATCACGATCAAGCCGCCGATCACGATGAACAAGTTGCGGCGACGATTGCTCTTCACGGGACGGCTGAGCGCGGGACTGGTTATCACGGGACCCCCGGTTCGACGACGGTGAGCGGATCGGCCACGCCGACCGCCGTTCTGAGATGGACCAACGCGTTGAGGTAGGCCACCCGCGCCACGACCAGATCGTTGGCGGACGAGAGCGCGCTCTGTTCCGCGGCCGTCGCATCGGTGAGCGAGATCAGGCCGTTGCTGTACTGCAGTTGCGCGATGCGCGCCGATTCGGCGCCGAGCCGGTCGGCCTCGCGCTGCGTGGCGAGGTTCGCGTGCGCCGTCTGCACGCCGCGCAACGCCTGACGCACGTCGACGGCGACTTGGCCTTCGGTTGACGAAAGCGTCCCCTCCGCCGCATCGAGCTGGGCCCGCGCGGCGCGGTGCGCCGCGCGCCGCGCGCCGTACTCGATGAACGGCAGCGTGAAGGTCGAGGTCGCGCCGATCTGCCAGAAGCCCGGCCGGTTGACCGACGTACCCGGGATCACGCCGAAACCGGGAATGACCTGGGCGGAGGTCGAGACGGTCGTCGGAATCTCGGCGTTGCCGAACGCGCCGGAGAGCTGGATCTGCGGGCGGCGGTCGCTGTCGATCGCCGAGTCGGCCAAGCGCGCGACGGCGACTTGCGCGCGCGCGCTGGCTACGTCGGAGCGCGCGCCGAGCGCGGCCGCGACCAGGGCGTCGAGGGGTGCCTGGGGCAGCGGTGGTTCGGGCAGCGTCGCCGGGAACGCGAACGGCGTGTCGGGCGGCGCACCGATGCGTTGCGCCAGCGACTCGCGCGCGTTGGCTTCGTTCGCGTTCGCCGTCGTCAACGTCGCCTCGCTGCGCAATTCGTTGACCTGCGCGCGCAGCACGTCGACGCCCGCTGCGCGGCCGACGCGTTCTTGCGCGCGCGCGGCGTCGAGCAGTTGCTGCTGGTACGCGCGGTCCCCCTCGGAGAGCCGTATCGACTCGCGCTGCTGCACGACGTTGTACCAGGCTGCCGCCACGTCGCTGGCCAGTTGTTGTTCGGCGCGTTTGAGGTCGGAGCGCGCGCCCTCGACCTGGCGCTTCGCCTGCTGGGCCTGAATCTGCGAGAGCGATCCGGTGTAGAGATTCCAGGTCGATGAGACCTGCGCGATGTTCTGCGAAAAGACGGAAGCCTGCGAAAGCCCGAACTCCGAGAACGAACCGGCCGTGTTGCCGTTGGTCTTCACGATCTGGTTCTGCAACTGCCCGGCGAGACTCGGAAACTCGCCGGCGTGGTCTTTGGCGTAGGTCGATTCGTCCATCGCCACCGTCGCGCGGCGACTGAGCACCGTCGGGTCGTGGTCGAGCGCATACTTGACCGCGGCATGAAGGTCGAGCGGTGCCGTTGCGGCCGGCGCTTCGACCGGCGCGACGAACAAGGCGAACGCGGCCAGCGCGACGCCGACGACGAAACGTGACACGATCAGCCGTTGCGCGCGCCGTACGCCGCGAAGCACGCGGTGAGCAGCAACATGATGATCGCCGCCGTCCACGCGGGGACCCGCGGTATCCGGCCGACCCCTGTCATCCCGAGTGCCAAGAGCGCGATCGACCAGAGGGAGAAGACGTTCATCGAACCCATGAAGCCGGCGAGCACGCCGCGCGCGCCGGGGACCAGCAGCCCCAGGCCCGGGACGGCGGCCTGCACGGAGGTCGTCGTGTCGAACGAACCGGGTCCCCGCACGAGCACGATGATCCCGACGACCAGCGAGCTCAGCCCGACGCCCACGATCGACACGTTCACGCTCAGGGCGAAGTATTTCTTGAAGTGGCCGTCGCCGTGCGCGATCGCGTTGACGATCAGCATGATGAGGCCTTGCACCAGCGCGCTGACCAAGATCCCGATCGGCACGAAGACGAAGCCGAACTGGGCGAAGATCTTGGTGATGCCAAGGACCCGGTTGATCGCGACCTGCTGCTGGTCGGCCGGGAGCTTGGCCATGTCCGGATTGGCGGCGAGCTGGGCCGGGAGGGTCGTCTGCAAGACATGGAGGATCGTCGGCTCGACCAAGACCGAACCGATGATCCCTAGCACGGTCGCGACCAAGAATGCCCAGCCCCAGGTCGGGGCTTCGCGCAGCCTGGCGAACGCCGTAGACGGCGCGATGATGATATCGGCGACGGTGGCCAGACCGCTACGACGGTCGACGGCCGGCTCGGACATGCTCAAAGCTCTCTCCCGGTAAAACGAGCGACAGACGCCGGTACCTACCGGGCGTCAGGTGCCGGTGTTTCGCCCAGCAGCGCTCGAATTCCGAGCTTTCGCTCCACCACTTTGCGAGCCCGCTCGAGGTCCGCCTCGCGCATCTCCCAGAGCTTGAGGCGCAGGTACGATTGCACCATGCGCCGCGAGCGCCGCGAATAGAGGGAGGCCGTGACCGGGTGCGGCGTTGCGGCGGGCCGAGGGCTGGACCGGGGGGCCGGCCGCCGAAGTGGAACCGTGGCCGGTTCGCTCGGGGTCGCGAGCGTCGGACCCAGCAGCACCAACAGAGCGACGGTGATAAGTGCGTATCTCACGCCGGTCCTTCCCACCCGGCCCACCTCCCGACTAGGACGTTCCTTGCATCCCGACACCTTCGTCGTCCCGGCTCCCCCGAGCGAGCCCTACCTGCGCATCGTTCCCCTCGGCGGCTGCGGCGAAATCGGCCGCAACATGACGGTCATCGAGACCAACGATGATCTGATCGTTGTCGACTGCGGCCTGATGTTCCCCGACGAGGAGATGTTCGGGGTCGACATCGTCATCAACGACTTCACGTATCTGCGGGAGCGAGCCGACAAGTTTCGAGCTCTTTTGGTCACCCACGGCCACGAGGACCACATCGGCGGGATCCCCTACCTGCTGCGCGACTTTCCGAAAATTCCGGTGGTCGGCACTCCGCTCTCGCTGGCGCTGATCCGCGCGAAGCTCAAAGAGCACAAGCCGGGAGACTGGAACGCGCGCGAGGTCGAGCCCGGCGACCGCGTCGCCTACGGCAACATCGAGGCGCAGTTCATCCACATCAACCACTCGCTGGCCGGGGCGTGCTCGCTGGCGATCCGCACGCCGCTGGGCATCGTGTTCCACACCGGCGACTTCAAGTTCGACCAGACGCCGATCGACGGCGACCCGGCCGACTTCGCATCGATCGCGCGGGTCGGCGACGAGGGCGTCATGGTGATGCTCTCCGACTCGACGAACGCCGAGCGGCCCGGCCACACGCTCTCCGAACGGATCGTCGGCGAAGCGTTCTCCAACATCTTCGCGCGGGCGCAGGGGCGGATCATCGTCACCTCGTTCGCGTCGAACGTGCCGCGCATCCAGCAGGTCGTCGATCAATCGAAGCGCTTCGGGCGCAAGGTCGCGTTCTTGGGGCGCTCGCTGCAGAACGTGGTGCAGTTCGCGCGCCAGCTCGGCTACCTCGACATCCCCGAAGGGCTGGTCATCCGGCTCGAGGACGTCGAAGAGCACAAGCCCGATCAGGTCTGCATCATGACGACCGGCTCGCAGGGCGAACCGATGTCGGCGCTCACTCGGCTCTCGGTGCGCGACCACAAGCAGTTCAAGATCGTGCCGGGCGATACGGTGGTGATCGCGGCGACGCCGATCCCGGGCAACGAGAAAGCCGTCTCCAAGACGATCAACAACCTGTACCGGCTGGGTGCGAACGTGATCCACGGCAGCACCGGCAACGCACACGTCTCGGGTCACGCGTCGCAAGAAGAGCTGCTGCTGATGCTCAACCTGGTGCGGCCCAAGTATTTCATCCCGGTGCACGGCGAGTACCGCATGCTGGTGACGCACGGCCGGCTCGCGCAGCAGACCGGCGTCGCGGGCGACAACGTTTTCGTGGCGGAGAACGGCGACGTGCTGGAGTTCACCAAGGACACCGCTGAGAAGATCGGCCGCACGTACGGCGGCAACGTGATGGTCGACGGTTCGGGCGTCGGCGACGTCGGTGAGGCCGTGTTGCGCGACCGCAAGCACCTCGCCGGCGACGGTATCATGATGGTCGTGGTGACCGTCGACGCCGAGGAAGCGCGCGTCGTCGCCGGCCCCGACCTGATCTCGCGCGGCGTCTACTATCTGCCCGAGTCGGGCGAGCTGGTCGACGAGCTCAAGGCCAAGCTCAGCGCGATCCTGGCCGACTGCAGCGTCGAGGGGATCCGCGACATCGGCAACGTCAAGGAGCATATCCGCTCGGGCCTCTCCAAAGCGGTGTTCGAGAAGTCTCGCCGCCGGCCGATCGTCATCCCCGTCGTGATGGAGGTCTGACGCGGCTCGACGACCGCGTGCAACATATATCAGCTAATGGTTTACATATATTAACGAGTAGCTTATAATCTGACCGTGAATCGGCAGGCAAGCGTCTTCGGAACGCCTTTGCGGGACGGGATCCTTATCGCGCTTGCAATCAAGGGTCAGAGCCACGCAAGCGAGCTGGCTCGCGCGCTCGGGGCGAGTGTGCCCGGCGTTGCAAAGGCCGTCCAGCAATTGGAGGGCGATGGACTCGTCGCAGCCATTGCTCGCGGGCGCACTCGCATACTCCATTTGAATTCGCGCTGGTACGCAAAAACGCAACTTCGCGAATTGCTCGAGCGAATGGCGGAGGCCCGGCCGGAGTTGTACGCTGCACTGGCGGGGCTACGGGGGCGACCGCGACGCGCCGGCAAAGCCGGTTGAGCCTCAAGCGCTGCGCATCGCTTTCGGACGTCGCGTTCGCGGTGTGCACGGCGCTGAACGATGCCGGAATCCTGGCCGTGCTGACCGGTGGAAGCGCCGCCACGTTTTATGTGCCGACCGTGTATCAATCCGCCGACGCGGACTTCGTACTTCGATACGGCAGCGACGGCAAGGGCGTCTCCGCCACACTCGAGGCTATCGGCTTTCGGAGACGTGCGGCCGGGGACTTCGAGCATCCGCGCGTGCAATACACGGTTGAGTTTCCCACCGGCCCACTAGCGATAGGCTCCGATCTGATAACGTCGTGGCGAACGGAGCGACGGGGTGACGAGGTGCTCCACGTCCTTTCTCCGACCGATGTGGTGCGCGATCGTTTCCTGCACTTTTACGCGTGGTCTGATCCTTCGGCGTACGTGTCCGCGGCCACGATAGGTCGCGCTATGTTTGATCTCGTCGATTGGGCGGTCTTTGAGGATTGGGCTCGCCGCGAAGCTGCCGCCGACCACACCTACGACGAGCGGCGTCTGGAACGATTCCTACGAGACGTGCGGCGGAGAGTCTGAGACCGCGAAGTCTCAGAAATGGTAGCGCTGCTCGACCACGAGGAGCGTTCCGGTGAAGTCCGGCGGCGGTCCGCCGGGCTCGGCCGGAATCCCGCCGAACGCCGTGCGCCGCAGGGTGAGGAGCGAGGATGCGTGCACGGATTCGCGCAGCTCCAACCCGGCGAACGCGGTGCGCTGTGCGAAATCGACGTTCGTGTAGTCCTGGCCGAAGCTGCCGTGCATCCCGTAGCGGGCGAGTCCGGCTGAGGCGACCAGCGCATGGCCGATGTGGCGCGAGAAGGTCAGCGCGGCTTCCGGATTGTCGTACGAGACCGTGTCTTGCGGGTGCGCGAAGGCGGCCGGCCGGCGCATCGTATCTTCCGTGTAGTCGAGCGTGACGTCGCCCCAGCGAGGATGATAGCCGGCGAACAGCGCGTACTGATGCTGGCGCCCCAGCGTCGCCGCGTCGTTCGCTTGCGGCAGGAAGAAGCCGTCGACGAAGCCGGTTTGCAAGGCGTTCGCGTACGTGATCGGTGCGATCTGGGCGAAGTTCGCATACGAGACGCGCACGTCGAGCGGACTGTTCCCGCCCTTGACGGCGTACTTGACGCGATAGCCCTGGCGGTTGATGTTCACCGGAAAGTTGCCGATGAGCTGATAGTTTGATTTGAGCCACTGTCCGGGCCACGACCAGGCGACGCTCCACACGTTCTCCGGGATGCCGTACGGCAGCAGCGCGTTCGCGTAGTAGGCCTCGTTGCGGTACAGATCGACGCCGGCGGTCGCGCGTCCAACCGAGCGCGACAGGCTGAGATGATAGTAGCCGCCGGCTTTGCCCGTGCCGGGTTCGGCGACGTGGGCGGCGTCGTACGTCGAACGGCCGACCTCGACGAGCGCGTCGAGCGCTTTGGTTGCATGGAAGGCGGCGTCGAGTCCGTAGATCCGCTGGCGCTGACCGCCGATCGTGCTTTGCGGCAACGGGCCTTGCGGCGTGGTGTCGATCCGCTCGTCGCCGCCGTACAGCACGGTCGTCGCGATGAGGTCGCCGCCGGTCGACACGTCGAGGAACTGCGCTCCGAAGCGCGTTCCCTCGTGATGGTCGATGACGACCGAGGCGGTGCGCATCCGCGCCGCCGTCCCCGGCAGCGCCGGCAGCGCGGCGTCGGCGGCTTCGAACGTCGCGAGACCATCCTTGGCGACGACGTCGACGCCGTGCAGCGGCAGAACCGGTGACGGTGTCGGCCACGTGTCGAGCGAAGGGGCGCCGTCGCCGAGCGTCTCGGGAGTCGCGATCCCGATCGCCGGCGGCGCGTTGGTGACGGCCGGCTGCACGAAGACAAACGGCGCGGTTTGCGTCAGGTCGAACCAGCCGCCGCGCAGCACGAGGTTTCCGTTCTTCGTCGAGACGCTCGCGCCGAGCACCGACGCGACGAATGCCGTGGCATCGTCGCTGCCGGCATGCGTCGGGAACACGATGCGATAAGGCAGCACTCTGTGAGCCGAGATGCGGGTTCAGCGTCGGCAGCAGCGACTCGCCCCAGTACGCGGCGTTCGTAACGCTCCCGCCGGCGAACCCCGCACCGAGTGTCACTTCCGCGTCGAAGGTTCTGCTCGCGTAGCGCGGGCGCAAAATCAGCGCCGACTCCGTCGCATTGCCCGGCACCAGCGGCGCACTCGAAAACACGTCGTACGGCGTTTCGGGCGAGAGCGGATCGCCCGCCGCGAAGCCGCCCCCTTCCAGAGGCCGCGTCCCCGGCCCGTTCGTCCCTTGCGAGACGAACGTTGCATGCACGTCGGCCGACCAGCGAATCGTCCCCGGCCGCTGCGTCGGCGCCGGCGACGGCGAAGCAGTTGCCGATGCGGACGGCGACGGGCTCGGCGTCGCCGGCGCTTGGGCGACGGCGATGCCGCGACAGGCCGCGATCGCCGCAACAGCCGCGACAACGACGGAAGCGACCGACCAGGGCCGTTGTTTCGTTTCGCGTATCTGCACGACCGGACTCACCGTCGCGACAACTTGCCGATCGTGCATGGCGTCACCTGGCGTATTGCAGCCCGAATGTCGACACGGAGAATGCCCTTAACGTCAATCCTTGAGTGCGGTATTGTCAGCCCAGGGGGATCGCGTGATACGCTGGCGTGGGATGTCGCTTCACGAGATCGTGTTGCCGGAGACGAAGCCGGAGACGGAATGGGTCCGCGGACGGGCGCTGCAAAAAGTGAGCCCGACGTACGTCCACGCTCGGCTTCAGGCCCTGCTCGTGATCGAGCTCACGGCCTGGGCCGATGCCGGTAGCCGTGGCCGCGTCGGAACGGAGTGGCGCTTTCGCATCGCGCCGCCGGGCAGGATCGTGCGGCCGCTGGTTCCCGACGTTGCGTTCTTGTCGTACGCCGCACTGGCGGCCGACGCGCCGTTCGACGACGTCCAGGTGCCGTTAGGCGCGCCGACGGTCGCGGTTGAGGTCCTCTCGCTCGACGATCGGCGACGGAACGTCGAACACAAGATCGCCGTGTATCTGTCGGCCGGCACGCAAGCGGTCATCGTGGTCGACCCGCGCGAGCGAACGATCGCCGTTCGCGATTGCGCCGGCGTACACACTTTGCGCGCCGGCGATACGCTCGAGCATACGTCGCTACCCGGCTTTGCGCTCGACGTCGCGGCCCTGTTCGCGCGCCTGAAGTAACGGGTCGCGTCAGACTGAACGGTTGAACTCGCCGCTGACGTAGCCGCCGAGATCGAGGGTGACATAGCGGTAGCCGGCCGCCCGGACGCCTTCGACGATGCGCGCGCGGCGCTCGGGATCGGCGGCGGCGGCAATATCTTCGGGCGGGACCTCGATGCGCGCGATCTCGCCGTGATGGCGGACGCGGCAGGCGCGCAACCCGGCGTCGTGCACGGCTTGCTCCGCGCGATCGACTTGGCGCAACAGCTCGAGCGTGATCGGCGTTCCGTACGGAAACCGCGACGAGAGACACGCCAGGGCAGGCTTGTCCCACACCTCGAGGCCGAGTTTGCGGGCCAGCGCGCGAACGTCGGCCTTGCGCATCTCCGCCTCATGGAGCGGGCTGCGCACGCCGTGTTCGCGGGCAGCCTGCCGTCCCGGCCGCCAGTCGCCTTCGTCGTCGCGGTTGTAGCCGTCGACGATGTGCGGGATCCCGCGTTCGCGGGCGATCTCACTGAGCCGTCCGTAGAGCTCGCTCTTGCAGAAGTAGCAGCGATTCACCGGGTTGGCCGCATACGACGCGTCGTGCAGCTCGCGCGTCTGGATCATTTCATGGCGTGCCTCGATCGCGCCGGCGAGCCGCACGGCGCCTGCATACTCGCGCTCGGCCAACGACTCGCTCCGCGCGGTGATCCCGACGGCGCGTTCGCCCAGCTCTTGCGCGGCGACGTGAAGCACCAGCGCCGAGTCGACCCCGCCCGAGAACGCGACGATGCAACTGCCCAGCTCGCGGAAGATCGACCGCAGATCCGCTTCCTTCGCATCGAGCGCCGCGCCGGCGGCTGGTTCGATCACGATGCGTCCTCCGCGATGCTCGCGTCGACGACGCGCGCCACTTCGGGCAGCGGCAGATCGCGCTCGCGGGCGATGCGCAGCAGGTCGTCGTACTCGGCGCGCACCCGCGCGGATCCGTTGATACCGCTGCGTTTCACGCGGACGTCGCCGTAGGGCGTGGCCACCGTCGACGACGCGCGTTCCAGAACATGTCTGCGCTCGGTGCGGACGCGCACGCCGATCGTCGTCGTCTGGCTCAGCATTGCACGCGCGACGGCATCCTCGCCGGCCGGTTCAGCGATCGCCGAGAGCGTGATCGCGGGCCGGCCTTTCTTCATCACGATCGGCGTTAGCCACACGTCGCGCGCGCCGGCGGCGAACAGCCGCTCGACCGCGAGCTCGTAGTGTTGCGGCGACATGTCGTCGATGTTCGTCTCGATCACCACCACCTCGTCGTCGTCCGACCGGTGGTCGCCGCGCGTGCCTGCCGTCTCGACGGCGCTGCCGATCATCACGCGCGTGACGTTGGGGATCGCGAAATCGCTGCGTCCCGCGCCGTACCCGATGCGTTCGAGGACCAGGTCGGGACGGCCGGGCCGCGCGAGCGTGGTCAGGATCGCCGCCGCCGTCGGGGTGACCAGCTCGCCGTCGATGTCGACCCCCCGCGTCGCCCAGCCGATCAGCAGTTGCGCGGTCGCCGGCGGCGGGTTCGGATACAGGCCGTGCTCGATGCGAACGGCCCCGTGCCCGATCGGGAACGCCGAGCAGCGCAACTCGTCGATCTCGAGCAAGTCGAGCGCGACGCACGTCGCTGCGACGTCAAGGATCGCGTCGAGCTGGCCGATCTCGTGAAACCGAACCGTCTCGGGCTCAGCGCCGTGCGTGTGTCCTTCGGCATCGGCCAACGCGCGGTAGATCGCCACCGCCCGTTCGCGCTGCCGCGTCGTGAGGCCGCTGCGCTCGACGATCGCCAACACGTCCGCGAGGGTGCGCGTCGCACCCTGGTGCTCGTGGTGATGGTGCCGATCGTCACCGTCTTCGCCGGGGACGACCAGCCCCGCGTAGGTGGCGGCGATTCCGCCTTTGACGACGCGCTGCGGCACCAGCGACCAGCCGTCGGGTACAACCGTGCGCAGCGCGCGTTCGAGCGCCTTACGGTCCAGTCCGGCGTCGAGAAACGCGGCCAGCAGCATGTCGCCGGCGGCGCCGCCGATCATGTCGACGTAGCAGACCCTCACGACGTGACGATCTTGTGCGCGAGCGCGGCGGCGCCGAAACCGTTGTCGATGTTCACCACGCCGATCCCCGGCGCGCAGGCGTTCAGCATGCCGAGCAACGCCGCGAGCCCGTCGAAGGCCGCGCCGTAGCCGACGCTGGTCGGCACCGCGATCACCGGCGCACGAACGAGTCCCGCGACGACGCTCGGCAGCGCGCCTTCCATCCCGGCGACGACGATGACCACGCGGCACGTCGAAATGTCGTCGAGGGCGTCGAACAGCCGGTGGATTCCCGCCACGCCGACGTCGGTCGCGCGCACGGCATCGTGTCCGAGCGCGTCGAGGACGAATGCCGCTTCGGCGGCGACGGGCAGATCCGACGTTCCGGCGCAGACGACCGCGACGCGCGCTCCGCTGCGTGGGAACGCGCCGCGTCGCAGCGCGCCGGAGAGCGGCTCGAACTCCGCGTCGGGGTAGGCCGCGGCGAGCGGCGCTCGTTGGTCGTGCGGGATCCGCGTGGCGAGCGCGAACCCGGTGCGCGCGTACAGCGCGCCGACCAGGGCGAGGTTCTGTTCGAGCGATTTCCCGGCGGCGAAGATCGCCTCCGGGACGCCCGTGCGCTCGCGGCGCTCCTGGTCGAGCCGGGCGACGCCCTGAGGATCCACCAGGCGATGGTACCCCGGCGATCTCCGGCTGCGCCAGGGCAGCCCGAGCGAGCCGCCGGGCCGGCAGAACCGAGAGGTCGACCGGGCTGGCCCGTCGATTCGAGCCCTTCGGCGGTTCCTCCGGTTCCGCGCGCAGTGTGTAGTGGAGTCAGTTCGACCGTGACCTAGACGGCGTCGGCGCGCAGGGCCTCGAGCCGGCCGGCGATCTCGGCGCGCGACTTCACGGAAAGCTTGCCGAAAATCGACGCGAGATGCGTCTCGACCGTCTTCTCCGAGACGTTGAGCCGTTCCGAGATCGTTCGATTTCGCAGCCCGGCCGCGACCAGGTGAGCGACCTCGGCTTCGCGAGCGGTAAGTTCGTTCGCGGGGCGCCCTTGGCGGTTGCGCGGTGTCAGCGCGTCGCGAACGCGCCTCACGTCGGGCCGCGCTCCGAACTCTTTAAACACCTGCAGCGCTTCGATCTTGCGGCCGGCCAGCGACAGCGCCAAGCCTTCCTCGTAGCGGAATCCGAACGACGCAAAGCCCGGCACGGCGCGTTCCGCCATCGCGGCGGCTTCGTCGGCTTGGCCGAGTCGCTCGGCCACGAACGCGTCAAAGAGCGAAACGAACGCCGGCGCATACGGAGCGAACCAGCCCGCGACCTGCCGGCGCGCCCGTGGAATATCGGCTTCGTCACCGATGGCCGCGACGGTCATCATCGAACAGACGGACCAGTCCGTGCTGCGCAACCGCTTCGCCGAAAGGCGGCGAACGGCGCGGCGCAGGACGTCGCGAGCCGCATCCTGCCGGCCTTCTCCGACCAGATACTGGGCATACGCTCCTGACAGAGGGAAAAACCGTTCCGGTGTTTCCCGCGCGAACAGCGCGTTGAGCTCGAGCACCTCGACGATGCGCCTCACGAGGGTCGCGTCCTCCGTGCGCACGCCCAAGAAGAGTCCGACCCGGCCGACCTCGACCGTGAGCGCCGGGTTATCGCGCCGCGCAGCGTCCGGTAGCGCGTCGTCCAAGAGCGTGCGCGCGACGGCGACGTTGCCGCCGATCAGCTCCATCTCCGCTTGGTGCGCGATGCTGAGCGCGCGCTCCGTCATCGCCAGCCGTGCGGACGCGTCGGCGGCCGATGCACCGAACGCGTCCGCTGCCCGTGCGCGTTCCCCGCTCAGCGCGCAAATGATGCCGAGGCCGAAGCGCGTTTCCCACAGATGGTCGGCCGCGCCGCGTTCAATCGCGATCCTGACCGTTTGCGACTGCACCTCGATCGCGTCGCGGTAGCGTCTTTCCATGAGCAGCGCGTGCGCCCGCGCGTTGCGCAGCGCGATCGTATCGCCGAGGTCGAGGTCGGCAGCATCGAGCGCGTTCGACGTCGCGCTCATCGCGCCGGCGACGTTGTGGTTTGCGAGGGCGATCTCGGACTCGCACACCGAACGTTTGGCCTGCAGCCGTGAGCTAGGAACGTTTGCCAGCGCTGCGCTAGCCTCAGCCATGAGCTCCAAACGCTTTTCGTCGTCGCCCGTTTGCGCGGCGACGTCGGCCAACAGCAGCAGCATCCGGGCGATGCTTTCGACTTCGCCGTGCTCGCGGTAATAGGAAAGCGCGTCGCGCGCCGGCTTCACAGCTCGATCGGGAAAGCCTGCGGCGAGCCAGGCATTGGCGACCTTCTGAGCCACGGAGACCGCGGCAGCACGATCGCCGATCGCTTCGAGCGCCCGCAGCCAGTGCTCGATCGCAGATTCGAAGGCACGGCTCGCGAACGCGTGGTCCCCGGCCAGCTCGTTATAGTAGGCGGTGGCCTGGCGATCGTTCGCGGCGTACGCTTGAAAGGCGAGCGCGGCGATGCGGTCGACAGTGTGCGGCAAGGCTTCGAAGAGCGCAAAGATGCGGCGGTGCGCAACCCGGCGCTCCGCTTGCAGCATGTCGTCGTAGATCGCTTCTCGCGTGAGGGCATGGTGGAAGCGGAAGACGTTCGCGTCGGCCGTTTCGTCGACCAGTCCAAGGTTGAGCGCCGCGCGTAAGGCGGCATGAACTTCCGTCAGCGGCCGATGCGTCATTCGCGCGACCAGGCCGTCTTCGAAATCGCGGCCCAAACAGGCGGCGGCGCGCAAACATTCGCGCGCGCCCTGCGACAGGAGGCGGAAGCGATCCAGCACTGCTTCGGCGACCGAGCGCGGGACCGGGCAGTCTGAGTTCCCCGTCTCGATCGCTTGTCGCACCAACTCCTCCGCGAAAAGCGGATTACCTTCGGCGCCGACGGCGATGCGCGATCGCGTGAGCTTGTCGAGCCGCCCGCCGGCGGCCTGGCGGATCAAGGTCGCGCTCGCGTCGTCGTCGAGCGGCGCGAGATCGACCGTGCCGACTTGCGGGAGCCGGTCGAGGCGCGATGACCGAAGCCACGGCTCGCCACGTTCCCCGTCGGCGCCCGGGCGGCAGGACGCTAGCAGGAAAAACCGGTGCTCGCGGACCGCTTCGAGGATGTGGTACAAAAGGTGCAGCGTCGCCGGATCGGCGTTGTGCACGTCGTCGATTATCAGGGTGACCGGCGCGTCGTCGGCGGCGATTCGGAACAACTGAGCGACGCTGTCGAAGAAGCGCCGCCGTTCGGCGGCACTGGGCGCCGCGTCCCCACCGTCGGCGCGGATGACGCGGCCGATCGCCGCGCGCAGCGTCGTGTTCCGTTCGAATAGCCCGGGCCGCTCGTGAAGCCATGTTTCGACGACGGTCACGATCGGCGCGAACGGTGAGCCGGCGTAGTCGAGCGCAGCGGTTGCAATGACGTGCCGGTCCTCGCGCCGCAACCGCGAGAACAGGTGCGCGAGCAGTTCGCGTCTTACCCATGCCGACCTCGCCGCGTACGATCAGCGCCCCGCCTTGGCCGTCTCGTGCCCGGCGATAGCGCTCCACTACGGTATCGATAAGGCGACCGCGGCCTACGAATGGTCCACCGAGCGACATTCCGTTCTCCTTCCTCGACCAGCGTCCGTATCGTAAGGCAAATGCGCGTCGGTGTCAGGGTTCATCGCAAACAATCAGGGATGGTGTGGGCAGTTCTCGGGGTCCGTTTTGCGCGACGGATCGCTATGATCGTGGCGCTCTCAGACGACGAGGAGGTACTTTGGTGAAGCCAGGATTCTTGGCAGGAGCGATTTCTCTGTTGGCCGTCGTGACGGCCGCTTGCAATTCCGGTACGTCGACGACCGGACCCAGACCGACCGGTCCACAGGGGTGGGTAGTCAGCGCGGGTTCATCCGCATCCAACGAGGCGCTGCAGGCTCTGGCGTTCTACCCCTCTTCCATTACCGTCGACGCCGGCGATACGGTGACATGGACCTCCCCCACCGCCGAGGTCCACTCGGTAACCTTTCCCATCCCGGGTGAAACCCCGGTACCGGTCACGGATCCCAGCGCATCGTTGCCGGCCGGCGGCACGACGTTCGACGGCACGGCCGCCGTGAGTTCGGGATTCATTGCCGGAGGCGCGCAAGTACTCGCTCACCTTCCCGAAGCCGGGAACGTATTCGTACCTTAGCTTGCCGCAAGGCTTCGCCACCGGCACGGTCGTCGTTCAGGCCGCCGGCGTGCCGTATCCGACGACGCAAGCCGGCGTCAACACCGCAGCTCAAACGGCGATCGGCGGCGACCTCACGGCCGCGCAGCAATCGGTAGCAACGGTTCCGTTCGCGCCGGGCTCGCATACGATCGCCGCCGGCATCTCTCCGAGCGGTGCCGCCCCTGCCCATAGCGCGGTGATGCGGTTCATGGACGGCCCGACGATGGTCGACGACCTCAATGTCACGGTCGCCGCCGGAACGACGCTGACGTTCAAGAACCTCTCAAACAATGTTCCGCACACGGTGACGTTTCCCGCTGCAGGCCAATCGCCGCCTCCCGGACCACCGTTCCAGCCGGCGGCCGGCGGTTCGACGTACGACGGAACCTCGCCGGTGAATTCGGGCGTGATCCCGCCCGGGGGCTCGTACGCCTTCGACGTTCAGGAAGGCCGGAACGTTCAAGTTCTACTGCCTCTTCCACGACGATGCTGAAGGGATGGTCGGCACGGTCACCGTCACCCCGTAATTTTCGCTGCGGCGTCCATCGAGCGTCGTTGGGCGCCCCTAGCGGCAAGGTGCAAAAAAGGTGCAGGGGGCTTGCTCAGCGTCTAACCTTCGCGGTATGGCAGACCGCCGTTCGTTCCTGGGCGCCGTTTCCGGCGTCGCCGCTTCCGTGCTGTTCGCGGCGCCGGCCGATGCGCAGACCGCCGCGCCGGCAAGCCGCGCCAGCCGGCCCTTCGCCCAAGCCGAGCGCGTCGCCGAAACCGGCGAGCACTGCGGCCGCGGCGATCGCCGCGTCGATGCGCCGCTTCGATCCGGCGCTCACCGACGAAGACGTCGACAAGATCGCGCATGGGATCGACGACAACCGGCGCGGCGCGGTTCGGCTCAACCCGCATCGGGCGACCGGGCTGCGCAACGGCGACGAGCCGGTGACGCACTTCTCGGTCCGGATCGAGCGATGACGAGCGAAGAGCTGGCCTTCGCCGGTATCGGCGAGCTGCAGATCGCGCTGACCGCCAAGACGGTGTCGTCGGTCGAGCTGACCGAGATGTACCTCAAGCGGCTCGAGACGTACGGCCCCGTCTACAACGCCGTCGTGACGATCCTGCACGATCGCGCGCGCCGCGAGGCCAAGCGCGCCGACCGCGAGCGCGCGCGCGGCCGGGTACGCGGGCCGCTGCACGGGATTCCGTACGGCGTGAAGGATCTGCTTGCGACGCCCGACGCGCCGACGACCTGGGGTGCGCAACCGTATCGCGGGCAGCGCTTCGACTTCGACGCGACCGCGGTGAAGAAACTGACCGATGCCGGCGCGGTGCTGCTCGCCAAGCTCGCGATGGTCGAGCTGGCCGGCGGGTTCGGCTACGGCGACGCCGATGCGTCGTTCACCGGCCCCGGCCGCACGCCGTGGAACGCGAAGTATTGGAGCGGCGGCTCGTCGAGCGGTTCGGGGATCGCGGTCGTCGGCCGGTCTGGTCGGCTTCGCGATCGGGTCGGAGACGTCGGGCTCGATCCTCTTTCCGTCGACGGCGTGCGGCGTGACCGGGCTGCGTCCGACGTACGGCCGCGTTTCGCGGCACGGTGCGATGGCGCTGTGCTGGACGCTCGACAAGCTCGGCCCGATCGCGCGCAGCGCGGCCGACGCGGAACTGGTGCTCGCCGCAATCGCCGGCGCCGACCCCAACGACCCGACGGCGGTCACCGGGCCGTTCACCGCGCCGCGGCGCCGGCTGCGCGTCGCGGTGCTCAAGGATGCGACCAAGGGCGCCATGCCCGAAGTGACGGCGAACTTTCACGCGTCGCTCGCGGCCCTCGCCCGCATCGCGGACGTCGCCGGTGAGGTCGCGCTGCCGAAGGGTCCGTGGGGGCCGGTCGTCGGCACGATCGTCGACGCCGAGGGTGCGGCCGCGTTCCGCGACCTGATCGAATCGGGCCGTTCGCGCGAGCTGCGCAACGCCGACGACAAGCTCGGCGGCTACGTCGCGTATGCGACGCCGGCGGTCGACTACATCGACGCGCTGCGTCAACGCGCCAAGCTCAACGCCGCGCTGGTGAAGGCGATGGGGACGTACGACGCGATCGTCTCGCCGACGCTGCCGACGGTGACGTATCCGGTCGGGCTCGCTTTCGAGAAAGCGTATCCCAAGTTTCCCGGCGGACCGTCGCTGATCGCGCCGGGAAATCTGGCCGGGTTGCCGGCGCTCGCGATGCCCAACGGCATGGGCCCGCACGGCCTACCGACGTCGTTCGCGTTGCTCGGCCGCGCCTGGGGCGAAGCCGCGTTGACGGCGCTCGGTTCGCGCTATCAGCGCGAGACCGCGTTCCACCTCAAGCGCCCGCCCCTCGTCACCAGCTTATCTTGAGACCAATTCAGGCTGATGCTTTGCGTTGGTGGATCCCGAACTTGTTGCCTTCGGGGTCGGTGACGAACGCGCTGAAGCACACCGGGAACTCGTGGATCTCCGTGACCGGAACTCCGGCGGCCACATAGCGCTCACGTTCGGCGGCGACGTCGTCGACCTCGAACGTCGCGGCGAACGACGAGCCGGGCGCTATGCCCAGCGGCTCACCGTTGCCGATCCCGAACGTCGTGCCGCCGACGTCGAACTCGACCCAATGGTCGCCGAACGAATCGCCGGGCGTCAGCCCGACCACGTCGCGGTAGAACTCGCGCGCCTTGGGAACGTCGCGCACGGAGTACGCGACGAAGGCCATGTCTTTTACCATGCGGCGAACTACCCGCTGACCGCCGGTCGTTCCCGCCGCGCCGTGCGAATCGCGGTGCCGATCACGCTCGCGAGCGCGAGCGCCGCGGTCGCGAGCAGCAGTCCGCCGATCAGATCGGTGACATAGTGCGCTCCCAGCGCGAGCCGCGACCAAATGACGCCGCAACCCCAGAGCGCGAGGAGCGGCACGAGGGTGAGGCGCACCGGTCGCGGCAGATCGCTGTTCCACACGAACCACGCCCACGTCCAGTAGACGAGCAGCGCGAACATCGCGTGACCGCTCGAGTACGAGAACGACGGCTCGTGGATCAGCCGCCAGTAGTCGGGACGCGGCCGGCGGAAGACGTTCTTGAGCGCGTCGCTGATCTGCCAGGTGACGAGGGTGGTCGCGATCGCATAGATTGCGCGCGGCGCGCCAAGCGCGAAAGCGCATGGCGACCGCGATCGCGACGAGCGGCCAGCGCGACCAGCGCAACCCACCAGCACGATTCGGTGAAGACCAGCGCGAGCCGCGGCGCCTCGCCGGCGAGCGCGCGCCCCGACAGGTCGATGCCGGACGGCGGCGCGTGGGAGACGGCGGCGCCCAGCCACGCATACAGCACGCGCGGCGACCGCGGCAATCACGGCGAACGTGACCGCACGCGTCACCCGGCGAACAGGTCCGTCTGCGCCGGGCGGCCGATGCGGTCGGCGAGCCGCTCGAGGTCGGCCGGGCTGTCGATGACGACGTTGCGCGGTTTGGTGCCCTCGTTGGGACCGACGATGCCGAACTCTTCGAGCTGGCGCATCAAACGCACCGCCCGCGGGTGCCCGATCGAGAAGCGCGCCTGCAGCGCGGCGGTCGAACCGACGCCCGGTTCGCCTTTCGCGACGCGCGCGTCCAGCAAGAACTTCGCCGCGTCGTACCACAGCTCGTCGACCTTGCGCTCGCCGCGCTCGTCGTCTTCGCGGATCGGGACGATCTCCATCGACTTGCGTTCGGCCGGGTCGGCTTGGCGCTGCCAGTGCGCCACCAGCCGGTCGATCTCGGCGCCGGTGACCAGCGCGCCTTGCGCGCGAATCGGCTTGGGCGCGTCGATCGGCAGGTACAGCATGTCGCCGCGCCCGAGCAGGCGTTCCGCGCCGTTCATGTCGAGGATCACGCGCGAGTCGACCTGCGAGCTGACGGCGAACGCGATGCGCGACGGGATGTTCGCTTTGATCAAGCCGGTGATGACGTCGACCGAGGGCCGTTGCGTCGCGACGACCAAGTGGATGCCGGTTGCGCGCGCGAGCTGCGCCAGGCGCATCACCAGCATCTCGACCTTGGCCGGCGCGATCAGCATGAGGTCGGCCAGCTCGTCGATGATCACGACGATGTAGGGCAGCTTCTCGTCGGGGAACTTCGCGTTGTACTCTTCGATCTTGCGCACGCCGGCCTTGGCGAAGCGTTCGTAACGCGTGTCCATCTCGTTGGTGATCTTGTTGAGCGCGCCGGCGGCCATGCTCGGGTCGGTGATCACCTCGTTGCGCAAGTGCGGGATGCCGTTGTAGACCGTCAGCTCCACGCGCTTGGGATCGATCATCAGCAGCTCGAGCTGGTCCGGCGTCGCCGTCACCAGCAGCGAGGCGATGATGCAGTTCAGGCAAACCGATTTGCCGGCGCCCGTCGCGCCCGCGACGAGCAGGTGCGGCATCTTCGAGAGGTCGCCGAACACCGGCCGCCCGGCGATGTCCTTGCCGAGCGCGATCGAAAGCGGCGCGGCGTCGTGCGGAATGCGCTCGAGGATCTCTCGGATCGCGACGATCGAGACCGTCGTGTTGGGCACCTCGATGCCGACGGCCGACTTACCGGGAATCGGCGCCTCGATGCGGACCGACGTCGCCGCCAGCGCCAGCGCGAGATCGTCGGCGAGCGACGAGATGCGGGAGATCTTCACGCCGCGTTCCGGCCGCAGCTCGTAGCGCGTGATCGACGGACCGCGCTCGATGTGCGTCACCTTCGCGCCCACCCCGAACGACGCCAGCGTGTCTTCGAGCACGTGCGCGCGGCTCGCGTCGTCGATCTTCTGCAGCTGCGGCGGATCGAAGATGGCGCTCACGTCGGGAAGCACGTACGCCGGTTGACGCAGCGGCCCGTCCTCGTACTCGCCGCTGACGACGGGCAGCGCGGTCAAGCGCCGGTCCTGCACCTCCCATTCGGGGTCGCCCGGCACGTCGTCGGCCGGTTCGTCGGTGATGTCGTCCTCGCCATCTTCCTCGTCGTTCGTCCTCGTCCTCGTCGTCGAACTCCGTGTCCTCGCCCTCGTCGTCGTCGACGCCGTCATCCTCGGCGTCGTCCTCCTCAACGTCCCGGTCGTAGAACCGCACCGGCTCGGATTCGACGACGGTGCGGTTCGCCGGGAGTTCCGCCGTCGCGCGGCCGGCGCGGGCCGGCAAGGCGGGCAGGTGAAACGCGTCGCGCAGGGAGCCCGGTGAGACGGCGGGGCGCAGCGCCGCAAGCCGGGCCGCGCACCAGCCGATGACTTTCTTCAAGCTCACGCCGGTGATCGCGACCGTCACCGCCAGCACGCCGACCAGCAGCACGATCCAGACGCCGGCGTCGCCGAGCAGCGCGCGCAAGGCGTGGGCGAGCGCGCCGCCGAGCATCCCGCCGTCGCGGCCCGATGCCGCCAGCGCGACGTCGAGCGCCACGAAGTACGCGCACGCCGCGGCGCCGAGCGTCGCGATCATCTTGGGCACGTTGATCTCGAGGAAAACGATCGCCGCGACGAGCGCGATCAGCACCACGAACAAGCCGGCGCCGGCGCCGAACAACGCGTGGAGAGCGAAGCTGGCGGCGCCGCCGACGACGCCCATGCGTCCGGGCGGGGCGACGAGCGCGATGCCGAGCAGCAACGCGAAGCCCAGCGCGAGGATACCTGCGATCTCGAGGTTCCAACGCATTACCGCGCTGGTCTTGCGCCGGACGCGAGCCATTACGTCCGACTTCCCGTTAGGAGGGGTGCGTTACCTGTGCGGGCCTGGTGCGGCGGACGCCGCCGGGGCGGGCGCGGGCGCGAACTTGGCCAACATGTCGTTTGCGGCCGCGAGGATGTCTTTCGCCGAGTCGCGGTATGCCGACGGTCGTGTATCGCTGCCGCTCGATCCGATGCTGTTGCCGCTGCTGCTCTGCTGGTACGAGCGGCGCCAGTCGAACACATCTTGGGCCAGCCGCTTGGCGTTTTGGGCGACGGCCTTGGCGTCGTCCGGACGGTTCATGGCGGCGAGCGCTCGGGCTTCGACGATCTGGTACGAGGCCTCGCGCGTGTACGCATAATGAACGCCGGGCTCGACGTTGCCGTCGGCGAGCTCGCGCTTCGCGCAAATGTCGTAGGCGTTGGTGACGGCGTGCACCGCAGCGTACACGGCTTGGGGGTCGCTCGGCTTCACCGAGCCCAGCGCGACGACGTATTGCGTCGCCTCGGGGCACTGTTGGTCCGAGAACGCGGCGTCGGCACGCTCGGAGGCGGCGGCCGCAAGGACGAGGACAAGCGCAAGCGCACCCGTGACGAGTCTTCTCATAGCGCCTCAACGTTCGACCCCCCGCGAACGTGCCCTCGCAGGGCGGGCGGACCCCGCGTCGCGCGCCGCGAACGAGCCGGGCCGTGCACACACCCACGATCGTCGTTCTCGAAGGCGACCAAACGGGACAAGAGTTGCTGACCGACGCGCTGCGCGTGACCGCGCCCGAGGTGGTGGGCTTCGAGGTCGACCTGGAACGGTACGATCTCTCACTCGAGCGGCGCCGCGCGACGCAGAACGGGATCGTCCACCAAGCCGCGGCCGCGATGAAGCGAACGAAGCTGGGACTCAAGGCGGCCACGATCACGCCCGAGACAAAGGGCGACGTCGGTTCGCCCAACGCGATCTTGCGACAGGCGATCGACGGAAAGGTGATCGTGCGAACGGGCCGGCGCATCCCCGGCGTCCGGCCGGTCGCGGGCGTGCACGCGCCGATCTCGGTGGTGCGCATGGCGGTCGGCGACGCGTACGGCGCCAAGGAATGGCGGATCGAAGAGAACGGTGGTGAGGTCGCGTATCGCACCGAGCGGATCGAGCGCTCGGTATGCCGGGTCGTGGCGGAGTACGCGTTCTTCCACGCGCGGCGCACGGGTGCGAAGGTGTTCGGCGGCCCGAAGTACACGGTCAGCCCCGTCTACGAGGGGATGCTCAAAGAAGAGATGGACGCGGCGGCGCAGCGCTATCCCGAAGTCGCCTACGAGCCGCAGCTCATCGACGCCACCTACGCGCTGCTCATCTCCACCGCCGGCGACGCGATGGTCATCCCTTCGCTCAACCGCGACGGCGACTGTCTCTCGGACCTCGTCATGCAGATGTTCGGCTCGATCGCGGGCGCCGAGTCGACCGTGATGTCGTTCACGCCCGAAGGGAAACCCGACGTCGTGATGACGGAGGCGCCGCACGGCACCGCGCCGCGGCTGTACGGGAAGAACATCGCGAACCCGATGGCGATGATCCTGGCGATTGCAGCGCTCTACACGTTCATCGACGATCGCCGCGCCGCAACCGCCTCGCGGGCGATTTACGAGTCGGTTTTCGAGACGGTTCGCGAAGGGATCGCGACCAGCGACCTCGGCGGTCACGCGTCGACGACCGAGTTCACCGACGCGACGATCGAAAAGGTCAAGACGAAGCTCGACGTCTGGGCCACTCTCTAGTTAGCGTGCCAGCGAGATGCAGAGCACCCCGCTGAACGCTACGGCGACGCCCAGCCACTGAATGGGCGCCAGTCGCTCGTGCAGGACGAGCGCCGCCAGCGCGATGGTCGCTGCCGGATAGAGCGAGGTGAGCACGGCCACGATGCTCAGCGCGCCGGCATGCACGGCGATGACGTAGAGCACGTTGGCGGTCATGTCCAGCACGCCGGTCAGTCCGATGGCGGCGAAGCCCGGGCGCGCGACCTGCAGCGGCCGCCGCAGCAGCAACCCGCCGCCGGCGAGCACGGCCAGCGACGTGAGCCGAACACCGAGCAGCGGGTAGAGGCCGGCGTCGGCGTGCGTTTGGGCCAGCGCGATGAAGAAGAAGCCGAACGCCACCCCCGCGGCCAGCGCTTCGGGAATGCCGGGCGGCAGGCGGTGGAATCGCGGCGCACGCGCCAGCGGCGCCGCGTCGTCCGACCCGGACCGGCGCGCCGGGGCGGCGGAGACGAGCACGACGGCCGCCAGGGCGCAGCCGATCCCCAGGACCGCGAGCGGCGCCGGGCGTTCGCCGCGCGCGAAGGCCCACCCGACCGGAACCGCCGCCGCCAGCACCGCGGTCAGCGGCGACACGACGCCCATCACGCCGACCGCCAAGGCTCTATAGAAGAGGCCGATCGCCATGGCCCCGGCGATGCCGCAAAGCGTCCCCCAGCCGATGTCGACCGCGCGCGGGACTCCGGGGACGAACGGCATGACCGCGGCCAGCACCACCAGGCCGGCCGCCTGCGACCAGACGACGACCGCCAGCGTCGAGCGGCGGCGCGACGCCAGCCCGCCGCAGAAATCCCCGGCGCCGTAGAACAGCGCGGCGCCGAGCGCGAGCGCGACGACCATCAGCCTAGCGTTGCTTGGGGTCCAGCGCGTCGCGCAGGCCGTCACCGAGCAGGTTGAACCCGAGCACGAGCACGGTGATCGAGACGCCCGGAAAGATCAGCGCCCACGGTGCGGCGAGCCAGTAGTCGCGAGCGTCGTTGAGCATCGCGCCCCACTCGGGCATCGGCGGACGCGCACCTAGCCCCAGGTAGGAAAGCCCGGCGGCCTCCAGCTCGGCGGTGGCGATTCCCAGGGTCGCCTGGACCAGCAGCGGGGCCAGAATGTTGGGCAGGACGTGCCGCGCCAGGATCGCGGCCGTGCCGGCGCCCAGGGCGCGGGCCGCCTCGACGTATTCGTGCTCCTTGACGGCGAGGACCGACGAGCGGGCCAGCCGGGCATAGACCGGGACCGCGACGATCCCCACCGCGATCATCAGGTTGACGATGTTCGGGCCGAGGATCGTGGTGATCCCGATGGCCAGAATGATCGACGGGAACGCCAGCATGACGTCCATCGCGCCCATCAAGATCGCCTCGACCCGCCGGCCCGCGTAGCCGGCGACCATCCCGATGAGCGTGCCGGCGGTAATGGCCAGTCCGACGGCGACGAAGCCGATCCGAATCGAGATCCGCGCGCCGAACAGGATGCGGGCGAACACGTCGCGGCCGAGCTTGTCGGTCCCGAACGGGTGCCCGGCCATCGGCGGCCGGGCGCCCAGCCCGACGTTTTGGGCCAACGGGTCGTGCGGCGCGATCAGCGGCGCGAAGAGAGCCAGCAGGACGATCGCGGCGATCACCGCCGCGCCCGCGACCGCGCCGGGAGCCCGGCTGAACCGGCGCCACACGTCCCGGCCGAAGCTGCGCGCGGGCGGCCCGAGGTCGGTCACCAGGCCCGGTGTACGGAGCGCTACCGGTCAAAGCCTAGCGGCCGGGAGAGCCCTTTTCCGCAACTATGAGGAGGAGAATCGGCCCGACAAAAAGCAGGGTCCCCCCAGCAACCTTTAAGGTTGCCTTCACCATACCCATGAGGTAGTGCGTTTGCTACACGGGCTCACGCACCGCACCAAGGCTGGACTTCGTAGCGTTTTTGCGTTTACGTTGCTTCTGGCGTTCGTGCTGTGCTCCATGCCGTCGGCGTTCGCGCAGACAAACACCGGAAATATCCAAGGTACCATCACCTCCAGCCAGGCAAATACGAAACTGGCCGGAGTCGTGGTGACCGCCGTGGCACCTTCCGGTCGTTATACCGCGACGACCGACCAAAACGGGTTCTTCTCCATCAACGGCGTTGCGCCGGACACCTACACCGTCTCGTTTGTCGCCAAAGGCTACGAGCCGTTTCAGTTGACCGGCGTCACCGTCAACCAGGGCGCGATCGCCAACGCATCGACGGCCCTTAACCAGACCCTCCAGCGGATCGGACGTACGGTGGCGCGCAGCACCGCCGGCGCCTTCCAGCCGGCCCAGACCACCGACCAGTACAACGTCGGTACCCAGCAGATCACCACGACGCTGGGTAAACAGGGCGGCTCGAACGAGGCGAACCTGCTGGCCTCCATCCCCGGCGCCTCCTTCGACTCCAGCGGCTACCCCGTTCTGCGCGGCGGCCGTGAGTACGAAGAGGGCTTCCAATACGAAGGCATCGACTACACCGACGCCTTCACCCATCAGTTCGTCAACTCGCTGATCCTCGACGGCGCCCAGAACTTCCAGGTCAGCCCGGGCGCGGGCGACGCTTCGGTCGGTAACGCCGGAACGGGCGCGATCAACGTCGTCACCAAGCGCGGCACGAGCCCGGCCTTCGGCCAGCTCGAAGGCGACATCTACGCCGGCCGTTACGGGCACGATCTGCGCGGCGAGTGGGGCTGGGCGAGCCCGACCGGCCGGTATTCCGACTACGTCTCGGCGCTCGCCAACCGCAACGACTACGCGTACGGCTACAGCGGTAGCAACATCTTGAACATCGGCGCGTACTTCAGCCGCGGTTACGACTTCTCGAACGACACGCTGAACAACTTCATCTACAAGTGGGGCAAGGACAACAACCAGTCCCTGCAGTTCTTCTACGAGAACACCCAGTTCGACGCGAAGTACGGTTTCGGCATCGGTCCCAACGGTCTGCCGTACAAGGACAATGACGCGTACTTCCTGGCCAACGCTCGGGCCGACTTCGGCCTGACGAACAGCCAGATCCAGGCGGTCATGCCGTTCACGCTGGGCCAAACCAGCCTGATGCAGACCATCGGCGGCGGCACCGACGGGATGCGCAGCGCCGAAAACTACAACCAGCCGCTGGAAACGATCAAGCTCCAGTACTCGGTGAACCTCAACCCGACCACGTTCCTCACCGCCAAGTTCTACCGCGTCAACGCGGTCGCGCTGTTCGACTTCCCGTACGCGGGCACCGGCGTGTTCGCCGGCGACGAGGTCGCGCAACAGGGCGGTCAGCGCACCGGCTTCGCGATCGACGGCACCAAGCAGCTCGGCTCGAAGAACTTGATCGGCTTCGGCGGAAAGTACGACTTCCTCTCGCCGGTCTACTCGCAGCCTTCGGCGACGTTGGGCCTGCTGGCGTTTGCCGGCGGCGGCAACAGCCTCGAGGCGGCGCAGTTCTTCACCGGCGCGAGCTGTCCGGGCGCCTACGGCGGCCCGGGAAGTTCGTTGTGCGGCTACATTCCGGGCTTCATGACGGCGGGGCTCGTCCAAGGTCAGACGCCGTGCCCTGCCGGGACCGCGAACACACCGGCTTGTCCGTACGCCGTCCAATTGCCCTACTCCGACGAGAGCGAGCACACGCTGCGTCAGGACTGGGCGTTCTACCTCAAGGACACCTACTCGCCGTCGGATCGACTGAAGGTCGAGCTGGGGCTGCGGCTCGATGCCGCGAACTGGCACTATCCGACCTGCGACATCACGACCTGCGCTCCGACCTCGTTCACCACGTCGCCGGCCGGCGCGAACGCATATCAGTTCAACTATGCTGAGGCCACGCGCGAGCCGCGTGTGTGGCAACCGCGCCTGGCCATCTCGTTCCAGGCGACCAAGAACGACGCGTTCCGCGCGAGCTACGGCCGTTCGGTCCAGTTCTCGCCGATCGCTTCGGTCGACTTGACCGGTTCGACCACCGCCTATCAGTCCTACGCGAACATCCCGTCGCTCGATCCCCTCACCGGGAAACAGGCGATGTTCTGCGGCACCAGCAACGCGTTTCTGGCGGGAATCGCCAACGACCAGCCCTGCAAGAACTACGCGCAGCAGCTGTTCTGGGAGAATCAAACGGCGATTCTCGGCATTCCGATCCAGCCGCTGCTGCCGGTGACCTACAACAACTACGACTTCTCGTACTCGCACCTGTTCCCGCATCAGGTGTCGATGAAGATCACCCCGTTCTACAACAAGTCGTTCAACCAGGAAGCCAGCACCGCGCAGCCGCTGATCCAGAACGGCAAACCCGTCACCGACCCCTTCGGAAACCCGATTCTGGGGCCGTCGACGAGCACGAACCTCGGCAAGTCGCAGGTCACCGGCGTCGAGTTCCTCATGACGAAGGAAGCGGCGTACGGACTCTCCGGCTCGCTCTCGCTGACGTACCAGAACGAGTTCTCGAACGTCATTCCCACGTCAGGCAGCGAGGACTTCTTCCCGTCGATCCCGCCTGCATCGCTGCAGTTGGGCAACCTCTACCGGGTCGGATTCCTCTCGCCGTTCGTCGGTGCCCTGGCGATCCAGGAGCGCACGCACACCGGCTGGCGGATCAACCCCGTGATCTACTACAACCACGGGTACCCGCTCGGTGCCGGGCTGCTGACGGCCAACGACGTCAACGGCGCGCCGTTCAACCTGCCGAACACCAACGTCACCAACTCGGCGCAACTCGGCGGGGCCGCCGGAGCGCCGCAGTACATCGATCCGCGTAACCCCGGGTCGATGTTCGCCCCGAACGTCGATGCGACGCGCGGAAACGCGAACACGTCGTCGGCGGGCGGCGAGCTGTCCGCGGCGCGGTTCTCGCCGGTCCAGCTCACGGTCGAATACACGTCGCCGCGTAACCCGCGTTCGACCTTCGGTGCGGTGCTGTTCAACGTGTTCAACCAGATCTACAGCCAGCCGATCCTGAACTCGCGTTACCAACCGATCGCGACCGGGATCGAGGGCCCGTACTCCGGCTACACGTCGGGTGCCGGCGTCTATACCGGCTTCGCGAACTACACCGCCCGGCGCGGAAACCAACCGTACCTGCTGTATCCGGATAACGTCCCGCGTACGGTCCAATTCTACTACCAGTACAACCTTTAGGAGGACGCGTGCGCGAAATCTATCGAGCGCTCGGCACGGCCGCGGGGATTGCGATCCTCTCGGCCTGCACGAGCGGACAATCGGGGATCGAGCCTACGGTGACGTCGGTGAATCCCCAAACCACGACCTCGCTGCAATTTCGCGTCGGTACGGCGCATTTCGCAAACGGTTCGGTCTACCTGAATACGGTCGCAACCTATCGTCAGGCGAACGGGCTGTCGGGGACGCTCTACAACTCACCGACGATCACCGGGCCGGCCGGTTTCGTCGTCCCGGCGGCCGGATCCGCCGGGACCGATGCCGGCACGAACCACATCAGCTCCACGCCGCCGACGCAACCCGGTACGACGGCGGTGGTGACGACGTTCAACCAGTCCGGCGGCGTGTTCTCGTACGGCTTCGCGCCGGCGAACGCGACCACCACGCGGCGCGGCGAACTACGCGCAGTTCTCGGCGGCGGGCGCAAACAACGCGCTCTATGCCGACGACCTGAGCACGATCATCGTCGGCTTGCCGGCGTCGATCGGGAACACGTCGAAGAACATTGCAACCCCCGCCTTCGGCGCACCCGACGTGGGCGCGATCGCGGATGCGTACATGCAACCGTTCTACATCACGGCGGTGAATAAGCTGCCGTTCCTGTTGGGGCCTCCGGCCGTGCCGGATTTCCACAACGGAACCTTCCCCTCGGGATTCCTGGGTTACGACTCGGGCTTCACGATGTTCGGAGCAACGCCGGTGGCGGGTACGTACTCGCTCACCGTCAACGTGCCGAGCAATACGATCGGTGTGAACGCGGCCACGTTCACGCAAACGTCGACGTTGACGTCGACCGCCGGACTGCCGGCCGAAACGAACCCGACGATATCGTCGACGGGTGACGGCGGCGGAACGTTCACGGTCGGGGCCGCTCCGGCGGGAGTCACCAATCAAGTGCTCTACATCGTTCGCATCAACGCCAACAACGATGCGCCCACGATGTACTCGTTCAACGCAGGGGCTGCCGGCGGAACGTTCACGCTGTCGGCAACCTCCGGGCCGAAGAACGCCGGCGGCGTTGCGTCGCCGCCGTTCGCGGCCGGCGACTCGGTGTACGCCTACGTCGTCGGGGCCGACTTCGACATCGTCGGCGGCGCCCCGCCGGCGAACACCCAACAGAACCCGACCCTGCCGACGAACACGGACGTGACGGTCTCTCCGGTCTACGAGGCAGTGTACTCGATGACCGCGGGACCGCTCTCGTCCCGGCGCGCCCGGTAGGAGCCTCGGGCCAGAAGGCATGGAGGGCGGTCGCTTCGGCGGCCGCCCTCGCCATTTGCCGGGCGCTCGCTCTCGAAGGGATATTCCGGTGATCCGCACAACCGACCGGCCCGTGCGCGCCCTCTTTTCGACCCTCGGCATCGTCTCCGTCCTGGCGTCCCTCACCGCTTGCGGCGCCGGGTACAACCCGCTGACGTCGACGGTGGTGCAGGTCAATACTCAGGCCAATTCCGTGCTGCAGTTCCGGGTCGGGACGGCGCTGTTCGCCGACGGAACGACCGGTCTCAACACGCTGGTCACCTTTCGGAACGCCGCCGGCGCCTCGGCTACCTCGGTCAACACGCCTGCGATCACCGGACCCACCGGCTTCGTCGTCCCCGACAACGCGCAGACCGACCCGCCCGGCGGGACGAAAAGCGTCGACGTCGGGACCAACATGATTACCGGCACGCCGCCCAATGGTACGGCGGTCACGACCTTCGGATTGAGCGGCGGCGCGTTCTCCTACGGCTTCGCCAACTCCAACACCAACGTTATCGGGACGGCGGTCTTCGCCCAATTCGTCGAAGACGTGAAGCCCAACACGGCGCTGTACCTCGACAAGGACAGCACGATCGTCAACGGCTCGGGCAAGGGGACGGTCGAGGCAAGCATCGTGCCGACCGACTTCGGCGGGACCGATCTCGGCGCGATCGGCAACGCCTACCCGTCTCCGCTGTTCGCGCTCGAGGCGAATCGCTTACCGTTTCTGATCGGGCCGCCGGCGGTGCCGGACTTCCACAACGCGACCGTCGCGTCGGGTTTCCTGGGCTACGACTCCGGGTTCACGGCGTTCGCCGCGGCGCCCGTCGCCGGGACCTACTCGCTGACCGTCAGCGTTCCGTCGACGGTGACGCAGAGCGCTGCCACCTTCACCGAGGCCGCGACCCTGGCGAGCAGCACGCCGCTCGGCGCCGAGGCGACGCCGGTCGTCGTCACCAGCACGGGCGACGGCGGCGCGACGTTCACCGTCGCGGCCGCGCCGGCGGGGGTGACCAACCAGACGCTCTACATCGTCGACGTCGCCACCAAGTCCGGCGTTCCCACGATGTACACGTTCGAAGCCGGTGCTTCCGGAACGTTCACCTTGAACAAGACGAGCGGTCCGACGGTGTCGGGCACGGCCACCGCGCCGTTCGCGACCGGCGACGCGATCTTCGCCTACGTCGTCGGCTCCGACTATGACATCGTCAGCCTGGCTCCGCCGACCAACGTGGCTGAAAGCCCCGCGCTGCCGCCGCAAGCCGACGTCACGATCTCGAAGGTCACCGAGGTCGTCTACCCGGCCTCCGGCGTGACCGGCCCCCTGTTCCGGCGGCGGGTCCACTGAATTCCGGCCCCGTATGCGCAAGGGCGGCCGGCGGCCGCCCTTTGTCGTTGTGGCCTTTCTCAGCCTGACCTAGCCTAGGCGGTGCAGAAGAGGCCGTCACCGGCCGCGCTCCATTTCGAGGTTCACCGTGCCGACCGTCATCGATTCCGCCCTGTCGACCATCGAGGCGAAGATCCACCAGGGGATCTCGCTCGACCTCGACGACGGCGTCATGCTGTTTCGCACGGCCGACATCCATACGCTGGGACGTTTGGCGAAGTCGGCCAAGGAGCGAAAGAGCGGCAAGAACGTCTACTACGTTCTGAACCGCTACATCAACTCGACCAACGTCTGCTATGCGAACTGCACCTTCTGTTCGTTCGCCCGTGCCGAGAAGGATGCGGACAAGGTTCGCATGTCGGCCGACGAGGTCATCGCCAAGACGCTCGAGACCGGCACCAACTTCAACCAGCTGCACATCGTAGGCGGTCACGACCCGCGCCAGCTCTCGCTCGACTACTGGCTGCCGCTGATGCGCCGCGTCAAGCAGCTCTTGCCGCACGTGCAGCTCTCGCTGTTCACCGCCGCCGAGATCGACTACATGGCGCGGCGCCACCGGCTCTCGTACGACGAGATCTGCGCGCAACTTCGCGCGGCCGGCCTCGACAACGTCAACGGCGGCGGGGCCGAGGTCTTCAGCGAGCGGTTCCGGCGCGAGGTATGTCCGAACAAGGTCGACGCCGCGCACTGGCTCGAGATCCACGAGACGCTCCACCGTCACGGCGTCGCGTCGAACGCTACGATGCTGTACGGAACGATCGAGACGATCGAGGAGCGCGTCGAGCACCTCATCCTGCTGCGCGAGTCGCAGCGGCGCTCGCCGGGCTTCAACGCGTTCATCCCGCTCGCGTTCCATCCCGACGGGAACGCGCTCTCGCACCACGGCTGGACGTCGGGCCTGGACGACATCCGCATGTTCGCGGTCGCCCGCCTGATGCTCGACAACTTCGACCACATCAAGGCCTACTGGATGATCCAGGGTCTCAAGGTCTGCCAGCTGGCGCTCGAGTTCGGCGCCGACGACATGGACGGCACGCACGGTTCGACCGACGAGGAGCTGATTTACCACAGCGCCGGAACGCGCTCGGGACAGTACGTCGACGACCGTGAGTTTCGCCGTCTGATCGAAGAGGCCGGCTACGTTCCGGTGCGGCGCAACTCGACCTACGAGACGTTCCCGCACGAGTGGACTCCCCCGGCGGCGGATGCCTCCGCCTTCGGTTTGACGGCTGAGCCGGTGCCGGCAACGTGATCGCTCGCAAGCTGCGCTACGGACGGATCGCGTACGTCAACGTCGCGCCGGTCGAGACCGCGTTCGACACCGGCGCCGTGTCGCGCGACGTCGAGGTGTTCGGCGCCGTCCCGACCCAGCTCAACGCCGCGATGTCGGAAGGCCGGATCGATGCGGGCGCGATCAGCGCCGCGCACTACCTTGCCCATGCCCGCGACTTCGTGCGCATCGCCGACCTGTGCATCGCCGCCGACGGCCCGGTGCGCACCGTGCTGTTCGTTTCGCCGACGCCGCCCGCGCTGCTCGGCGACGCGACGATCGCGGTGACCGCGCATTCGGCGTCGGGTCGCGCCCTGCTCGCGGCGCTGCTGAGCGGCTTTCGCGACGTGCGCCCGCGATACGAAGTCGTCGACGACGCGCTGGGCGCGGCGCGCTCCGGCCGGCCCGCGCTGGTCATCGGCGACGACGCGCTGATCGCGCGGACCGAGCTGCCTCGCGCGCAGATCCACGATCTGGGTGAGGCCTGGCGCGCGTGGACGGGGTTGCCGTTCGTCTTCGCGGTATGGGCGGTTCGCCGCGAGGCGCTCGCCGCGCACCCGGCTGAAGTCGCCGCGTTGACCGATGCGCTGGTCGCCGCGCGCGACTGGGGCGAAGCGAACCGCGAGGCGGTCATCGACGCCGCGGTCGCCGCCCGGCCCTACCCGCGCGCGCTCTACGACGACTATTTCAGCCGGTTGTCGTACCGGCTCGACGAACGCGCCGAGCAAGGCTTGGAGCGCTTCGCCACGCTGTTCATGCCGGAGCTTTCGCATGTCGCTCGCTGACGTGCTCGACCGCGCCGCGGACGGCGCGCGGATCACGCTCGACGAAGGCATACGCCTCTATCGCGAGGCGCCGCTGCACGAGCTGGGCGCCGCCGCGCACGGCCGCCGCATGGCGATGTACCCCACGTCCGACGTCACGTACGTCGTCGACACGACGATCAACTACACGAACGTCTGCAACGTCCACTGCACCTTCTGCGCGTTCTTCCGCCCCGAGAAGCACGGCGAAGGGTACACGATGTCGCACGACACCGTGCTCGAGCGCGTGCGCTACGCCGCCGATCAGGGCGCGACGCAGATCATGATTCAGGGCGGCGTCAACCCGGAACTGCGCATCGAGTGGTTCGAGCGCCTGTTCGGGCGGGTCGCCGCCGAGTTCCCGAACGTCGACATTCACTCGCTGTCGGTCTCCGAGATCGCGGGCTTGGCCAAGATCGAAGCGCTGAGCGTGCGCGACGTGCTGGTGCGGCTCAAGGCGGCCGGGATGAAGTCGCTGCCTGGGGCCGGCGCGGAGATCTTGGTCGAACGCGTGCGCAAGCGGATCAGCGCGCGCAAGATCGTCCCCGACGGCTGGATCGGCGTGATGCGCGAGGCGCAACTGCTCGGGATGCCGACCACCGCGACGATGATGTTCGGCTCGATCGAGACCGACGAAGAGCGGGTCCTGCATTTGCAGGTCATCCGCGATCTGCAGGACGAGACGGCCGGGTTCACCGCGTTCATCCCCTGGTACTACGTTCCGTACAAGACGCCGCTGCGCGGTCGCGAGGCCACCGGCGCTGGAGTACCTGCGCGTGCTGGCGGTGTCGCGGTTGTTCTTCGACAACGTGCCGCACCTGCAGGCGTCGTGGCTGACGCCGGGACTCAAGCTCGGCCAGCTCGCGCTGTTCTACGGCTGCGACGACATGGGCGGGACGATCATCGAAGAGCAGGTCGTGCACGACGCCGGCAGCACCAACGAGGCGACCCGCGCGCAGGTCGAGCAGATCATCCGCGGCGCGGGCTTTCGCGCCCGTCATCCGCGATACGTACTGGAACCTGCGCGACGATCTCGCGCTCGCGACCGCTTGAGGAGCCCCTGAAGGTTCCTAGATCGAGTCGCGGATCGTCGCCCCGGCCAGCACTTCGCTGCCGTCGGGATCGAGCAGCGCGACGAGCTGGCCCGGCGTGACCGCGACCTGCGGTTGGTCGAACTCCAGCCGCAGGCTCGCGTCTTCGCCGATGGTGGCGACGGCGCCGGCGGCCTTGGCGCGATAGCGCGTCATCGCGAGAACGCGCGTCGCGCCCGCGGCGAAGCGCTCCGGCCGGATGAGGTTCAGCTCGTCGGCGACCAGCCCGTCGCAGCCGAGCTCGTCGGCGCGACCGATCACGATCGTGTTCGTCGCCGCGTCGATCCTGGTGACGTAGCGCGGACCGCTCGGCGGCGGGCAGGGCGCGGCGCTGGCCGACGGTGTAGCCGCCGATTCCGGCGTGGGTTCCGACGCGCTCGCCGGTCGTGGTGACGACCGCGCCCGGCACGGCCGTGGCGGGCGCGAGCCGCGCCAGGACCTCGCGGTAGTCGCCGCCCTCGACGAAGCAGATGTCCTGCGACTCGGTCTTCGCGGCGACGCCGAGTCCGAGCCGCGCGGCGTGCGCGCGGGTCTCGGCCTTGGTCAGTCGCCCCGAGCGGCAGCAGCAGCCGGCTCGAGCTGGGCCGGTTCGAGCTGGGCCAGCGCGTACGACTGATCCTTCGCCGACGTCGCCGCGGAAGAGGTGCGGCCCGTCGGCGGCATGCTCGATCCGCGCGTAGTGGCCGGTGGCGACGTAACGTGCTCCCAGCCGGTCGGCGTACGCGCGCAGCGTCCCGAGCTTGACGTGGTTGTTGCACGCGACGCACGGGTTGGGCGTGCGGCCGCGTGCGTAGTCGCTCGCGAAGCGGTCGATCACGCCGCGCCGGAACGCCTCCTCGAAGTCCAGCACGTAGTGCGGGATCCCGAGCGTCGCGGCGCTGCGGCGGGCGTCGTCGAAGTCGTCGGCGCCGCAGCACGACTTCGCGTGCGCGGGCCGGGTGGGCGCGTACATCTTCATCGTGACGCCGACGACGTCGTAACCCGCTTCCGCCAGCAAGTCCCGCCGCCACCGCCGAGTCGACGCCGCCGCTCATCGCGGCGACGACGCGTGTTCGTTCGCTCATGCTGTTCTTCACCGTGTAACCGCGCACCAGGAGAACGGGGTGCACCCGCTAAGGTTCGACCACATGCCTGCGCTCGGAGAGGAGTTCCGAAGCGCGCGGGAAGCGCGCGGGCTCACGCTCTCGGACGTCGCCGAACAGATCCACATCCGCTCGGTCTATCTCAACGCCATCGAGAACGAAGACTGGACGGCGATCGGAGCGCCGGTCTACGTCCGCGGTTTCATCCGGACCTACGCGCGGTTCCTGGCCCTGGACGCCGAGAACGCGGTCGCGCTGTTCAATCAGTCCGCTGCCGCAGGAGCGAGCGGTTGCCACCGTCGCCATGACGGCCGCCGACGATCGAGACCGCGTCCGGCCCGTCGCTCTGGGCGATCCTGGGCGCGGTCGTCGCGGTCGTTCTGGTCGGCTTCGTCGGCTACGAATACTGGCAGTATTTACGGGGAAACACCGCCAGGGCGCCGGTCGCGGTCGCATCCTCGCAACCCGGGCCGGCCGGCGGAGGGTCCCCACGCGGGACGAACGCCCTGTCCTCGACCGTTCCCATTGCGGCGCCGACGCCGGTTCCGCACCACCAGCTCGCCATTCACCTCACCCAGCGCTCCTGGCTGCGCGTCACGGTCGACGGGACCACGCAGCTCGAAGGGATCTTCCCCGCCGGGACGACCCGCACGTTCACCGGCTCGGTCGCCGACGTGCGCGCCGGGAATGCCGCCGGGGTCGCCGCCACGGTCAACGGTCGTCCGGCTCGGCCGATGGGCAAAGAAGGCGACGTCGCCGAGCAACGCTACACTCTCTGACCGCAGGACGATCCCATGGCCACCGACTCCTCGTTCGACGTCGTTTCGCGCGTCGATCCGCAAGAACTCGACAACGCGCTCAATCAGGCGCGCAAAGAGATCGCCGGGCGCTTCGACTTCAAGCACTCGATCGCTTCGATCGAGAGTGACGGGAAGACGATCACCGTGCTCGCCGACGACGACATGAAGCTGCGCAACGTCATCGACATCATTCAATCGAAAGCCGTCAAGCGCGGGATCGACCTCAAGGCCTTCGACCTTTCCAAGGAACCCGAGGCGGCCTCGGGCAGCTCGCTGCGCCAGAAGATCGCGGTGCGCGCCGGGATCCCGAAGGACAAGTCCAAGCCGCTGATCGACGCGATCAAGTCGTCGAAGCTCAAGGTGCAGGCACAGTATCAGGACGAGCAGATTCGCGTCTCGAGCAAATCCAAGGACGACCTGCAAAAGGTTCAAGCGCTCTTGAAGGGGATGTCGTTCGAGCTCCCGCTGCAGTTCGTGAACTACCGTTGACCGCGCTCGCCGCTCGAACGCAAACCGTCGCCTTCGTCTCGCTGGGCTGCGCGAAGAACCTGGTCGATTCCGAAGTGATGATCGCGAAGCTGGGCGCGGCGGGTTGGACGCTCGTTCCCGAGGCCGGCGACGCGGACGCGGTCGTCATCAACACCTGCGCGTTCATCGATCCGGCCAAGGCCGAGTCGACCGAGACGATCCTCGAGCACGCGGCGCGCAAGCGCGACGGGCAGCAGCTCATCGTGGCCGGCTGTCTGTCGCAACGGTTCGGCGAAGAGCTGCAGTCGCTGATTCCGGAGATCGACGGCGTGATCGGTACCGGCGCCTACGCGTCGATCGCCGAGCTGCTCGACGACGCGATCGCGGGACGCAAGCCGGTGCGGCTGGGCTTCGAGGCCGAGCCCGAGCACGATTTCCTGCCGCGCTTGGTCACCACGCCGGCGGCGACCGCGTACCTGAAGATCGCCGAAGGCTGCGACCATCCGTGCACGTTCTGCATCATCCCGCAACTGCGCGGTGCGTTCCGCTCGCGTTCGGCCGAGTCGATTCTGGCCGAGGCGCACGCGCTCGCCGCGGGCGGCGTGAAAGAGCTGATCCTGATCGCGCAGGACACGTCGATGTGGGGACGGGATCGCGGCTTTCGGCGCGGCGGTCTGGCCGAGCTGCTGCGGCGGCTGCACGACGTCGAGCGGAATCGAGTGGATCCGGCTGCTCTACCTGTACCCGGCGACCGTCGACTCCGAGTTGATCGACGCGATGGCGTCCTTGCCCAAGGTGTGCGCGTACATGGACATGCCGCTGCAGCACGTGAGCAGCGCGGTGTTGCGCGCGATGCGGCGACCGTCGCACGGCGAACGCTACTTGGAGATCATCGACGACTTCCGCCGGCGCGTCCCCGGGATCACGATGCGCTCGACCTTCATCGTCGGGTTTCCGGGTGAGACCGAGGAACACGTCGCCGAGCTGGAGCGCTGGATCGAACGCGCCGAGCTCGACAGGGTCGGGTTCTTCACCTATTCGCGCGAAACCGGGACGCCGGGCGCGGAGCTGCCGGATCAGGTTTCGGAGCGCGAGAAACGACGGCGCCTGCTGCGCCTGCGCGATGCGCAGCGGCGCGCCTCCGAGCGCGCTCGCGCGCGGCGCTTGGGCCAGGTGGTGCGGGTTCTGGTCGAAGAGCGGCGCACGCTGCGCAAGACCGATCCGATCGCGGTCGCCCTTCGACAAGCTCAGGGTGACAGACAAGCTCAGGGTGACAGACAAGCTCAGGGTGACAGACAGGCTCAGGGTGACGGCGCGCGCAGCGTGCTGAGCGGACGCTCGATGGGCGAAGCGCCGGGCGTTGACGGCACGGTGGCATTCACCGGCGACGCACCGGTCGGGTCGTTCGTCGACGTGCGGCTCGACGGTAACACCGCGTTCGACTTTTACGGTACGCTCGTCGCGCCGGACGCCGCGGCCGGATGAGCAAGTCGCTGATCGCCGATCCGCCGCCGTCGCCGCCGCCCGGCGAACGCCCGCGGCGTGCGCCGCAGCCGCCCTCCGGCGGCGCCGGCTGGAATTGGCGCAGCTTCGTGCCGTACGTGCTGGGTGGCGTTGTTGATCCTGGCCGGCCTGCTCAGCGGCGTCGTCGCGTATCGCATGGTGCACGATCACGACACGTTCCAGCGCAGCCTGAGCCGCACGCTGCCGATCTACGTCCCGCCGCCGGAGGCGGTATTCGACAAGGATCGGATCTATCTGCTCGTCATGGGGATCGACTACAACTACGACAGCAAGGGGATGCCGTACTCGAAGGGCGCGCGCAGCGACACGATCATGGTGGCCGGGCTCGACTTCCCGACGCGCTCGGTGAAGCTGATCTCGGTGCTGCGCGACACCGAAGCGATCATCAACGGGCACGACACCAAGATCAACGAAGCCTACGCCGACGGCGGGGAGAAGCTCGCCGACCACGTGGTCGGCGATTTCCTCGGCCTGCCGCCGCATCCCGACGGAACCTACTTCGACCGCTACGTCGTGATCAACACCAGCGGCCTCAAAGACTTCGTCGATGCGATCGGCGGGATCGAAGTGCCGGTCACCGAGACGATGAACTACGACGACAACTGGGGCAACCTGCACATCCACTTCAAGCCCGGCCTGGTGCACATGAACGGCTATCAGGCGCAGGCGTACACGCGGTTTCGCGAGGACGCCTGCAGCGATCCGTGCCGCACCAAACGCCAGCAGCAAGTGATTCGCATCGTGCTGGCCAAGCTCAAGGCGCAGAAGTTCAACGACTTCGTGCACCTCGGCCAGCTCATGGGCGTCATCAACAAGAACGTGATGACGAACCTGAGCTTCGACGAGGAGAAATCGCTGGCATGGTCGTTCAAGGACGCGAACCTGGCCGACTTCAACCACATGGACACGATCGGGTACGTCGACACGAAGCAGACCGCGTACGCCGGTGAGGTCGTGATTCCCGATACGGCGCAGAAGACGAAGCTGGTGGCCGAGCTGTTGGGCCCGTACGGCAACGTCACGCGGCCGCCGGCGAGCGCGTTGGCGTCGGTCAAGCGGTCGACGGTGCACCTGGTGGTCGAGAACGGCAGCGGGATCTCGGGGCTGGCGGGCGTCGCGTCGGCGAAGCTGGCCAAGCTCGGATACATCGTCGACTCGGTGCAGAACGCCGACACGTTCGGCTACGACACGACGCAGATCCGCCCGTCGTCGAAGGTGCCGTTCGTCGGCGATCGCGTGCGCGCCGACCTCGGCGTCGACAGCGCGACGGTCGCCCCGGCGACCGACGCCACGCCGGGTCCGCGCAGCGTCGTCACCGTGATCGTCGGGCGCGACTTCGCCACCGCCGGCGCGACCGCGGTGCCGACCTCGTCCGTGGCCCCGGCGCACTAGCCTGCAGCCGCGGCGCAGCGTTCGGCGTCCCGGGCTGACGATCGCGATCGTCGCGGTCCTCGGCGTCGTCGCCGGGATCGGGACGCGGCATCTGTGGACCAAGAGCGACGATCTGCTTCGCCCGGTGGTCGTATTGCGCGACGCCGATGCCGCCGCGCTGCTCCACCCGTCGCTCGGCGCGCGGGTCGGCGCCCTGCTCGGCGACGCGCGCGCGCCGGTCGCCGCGCGCCCCCGGCTGGTGGCCCTCACCTTCGACGACGGCCCCTATCCGGTCACCACGCCGCTGCTGCTGCAGACCCTGCGGGATCTGCACGTTCCGGCGACCTTCTTCCTGATCGGGCGCGACGCCGAGCAATTTCCCGAGCTCGCGCGCGCGATCGCCGCCTCGGGGAACGAGATCGCCGACCATACGCTCACCCACCCCAATCTCGACCAGCTCGACGACGCGGGGGTGATCGCCGAGCTCCGCGGCGGGGCCGACAGCCTGGAGCGCATCGCGCCCGATCCCGCCGAACGCAGCTTGTTTCGCCCCCCGCACGGCCGCTACACCGATGCGACCATTCGCGCCGCGCAGTCGGCCGGGTACGCGACGATCCTGTGGAGCGACGATCCCGGCGACTGGCGCGCCGTCCCGGCGAGCGCGCTGCAGGAACACCTGCTCGACCACGCCACGGCGCCGGAGATCGTCCTGCTCCACAACGGTCGGCCGGCGACGATCGCCGTGCTGGGGCCGCTGGTGAGCGCATTCCGCGCTGCGGGGTACCAGTTCGTCACGGTGGGAACGCTGCTGCGCCGGACGTCAGCCGCCGAGATCAACCGGCCCGCAACGTTTCCGCTGACCGGAAACCCCGCTCCCAGCCCGCGGTAGAAGGGCCGAGGCGGCCGTTGTGGCCGCTTGTGTCCTCGGGAGGAACCGACCTCCGCGGCGAACGGTTGTAGTGAAGTATGGCCTTTCTCAAGACCCTGTTCGACGGCAACGAACGCGAGGTGGTGAAGCTCCGGCGGACCGCCGAACGCGTGAACGCGCTCGAGCCCGCGATGGCGGCGCTCACCGACGAGCAGTTGCGCGCCAAGACCGACGAGTTCCGTTCGCGCCTGGCCGTGGGGTTGGGCGAAGGCCAGGCCGAGCGCGACGTGCTCGACGCCTTGCTCCCCGAGGCGTTCGCGGTGGTCCGCGAGACCAGCAAGCGCGTGCTGGGGATGCGGCACTTCGACGTCCAGATCATGGGCGGCCAGGCGCTCCACGAGGGCAACGTCGCCGAGATGCGCACCGGCGAGGGCAAGACGCTCGTCGCCACGCTGCCGGTCTACCTCAACGCGCTCACCGGTAAGGGCGTCCACCTCGTCACGGTCAACGACTATTTGGCAAAGCGCGACGCCGAGTGGATGGGCCCGATCTACACGGCGCTCGGTATGACGGTCGGCGTGATTCAGCACGACCTCGACCACAATACCCGCAAGGAAGCCTACAACTCCGACATCACGTACGTCACCAACAACGAGGTCGGGTTCGACTACCTGCGCGACAACATGGCGTGGGCGCTCGATCAGATGGTGCAACGCCACCTCAACTTCGCGATCGTCGACGAGGTCGACTCGATCCTCATCGACGAGGCGCGCACGCCGCTCATCATCAGCGGACAAGGTCACGACGCGACCGAGCTGTACGGACAGTTCGCCAAGATCATCCCGCGGCTGGTCAAGGACGAGGATTTCAGCGTCGACCAGAAGGCGCACGCCGTTCCGATCACCGAGAAAGGCGTAGCGAAGGTCGAGAAGATGCTGGGCGTCAGCAACTTGTACGATCAGCGCAACCTCGAGCTCACCCACCAGCTCAACGCCGCGCTCAAAGCGTGGCACCTCTTCCACAAGGACCAGCAGTACATCGTCAAGGAGGGCGAGGTCGTCATCGTCGACGAGTTCACCGGCCGGCTGATGTACGGCCGGCGCTACTCCGACGGCATCCATCAAGCGATCGAAGCCAAGGAAGGGCTCAACGTCCGCAGCGAGGACCAGACGCTCGCGACGATCACCTTCCAGAACTACTTCCGGCTTATACGACAAGCTGGCCGGGATGACGGGTACCGCCAAGACCGAGGAGCGCGAGTTCCGCGAGATCTACGGGCTGTCCGTCGTCGTGCTGCCGACGAACATGACGGTGCGGCGCAAGGACATGGCCGACATCGTATATCGCTCGGAGGAAGCGAAGTTCAACGCGGTCATCGACGACATCATCGCGGAGCACCAGAAAAACCGTCCGGTGCTGGTCGGTACGCGTTCGATCGAGAAGTCGGAGCGGCTGGCGATGATGCTGCGCCGCCGCGGCGTCGAGTGCAACGTGCTCAACGCGAAGTACCACGAGCAGGAAGCGCAGATCATCAAAGATGCCGGCATCCCCGGCAAGGTTACCATCGCGACGAACATGGCCGGCCGCGGCGTCGACATCAAGCTGGGCGAGGGCGTCCCCGAGGCCGGCGGACTCCACATCATCGGCACCGAGCGGCACGAGTCGCGCCGCATCGACAACCAGTTGCGCGGGCGCGCCGGTCGCCAAGGCGACCCCGGCACGACGCGTTTCTACATCGCGCTCGAAGACGAGCTGATGCGGCTGTTCGGTCAAGAGCGGCTGCAGAAGATGATGGATTTCGTCAAGTTCACCGACGAGACGCCGATCGAGGCCGGGATCCTGTCGCGCTCGATCGAGAACGCGCAGTCGAAGGTCGAGAACCACAACTACGAGATCCGCAAGTCCGTCCTCGAGTACGACGACGTCATGAACAAGCAGCGCGAGGTCATCTACGGCGAGCGCCGGCGCGTGCTCGAAGGCCAGCCGCTGCGCGATTTCTTCGTCGACACGCTGCGCCGCAAGGTCGGCTACGCCGTCGACGCCGGTGCCCCCGAGGAGAAACATCCGGCCGACTGGGATCTGCCGGCGATCCTCGACGAGGTCGAGCTGATCTTCCCGATCAAGCAGGACGTGAGCGTCGCCGATCTCGAGAAGCTCGACCGCGACGGGATGAAGGAGCTGCTCTTCAACCACGCGCTCGTCGCGTACGAAGAAAAAGAGCAGGAGATCGGGCCCGACATCATGCGCATGATCGAGTCGCAGTACATCATGCTGCCGACGATCGACCGGCTATGGGTGGACCATCTCTACATCATGGACGCGCTCAAGAGCGGGATCGGGCTGCGCGGCTACGGTCAAAAAGATCCGCGCGTCGAGTACGAAAAAGAGGCCTACGAGATCTTCGAGGACCTCAAGAACAACATCGCCGACGAAGCGATCAAAGCCGCGTTCACCGTGCGCGTCGAAGCCGCACCGCCTGAAGGATTTCCCCAGCAGGAGCTGCCCCCCGGCGGGTTCGCGCCCGACGGCACGCCGCTGGCCGCCGACGGCACGCCGCTGCAGTATGCCGACGCCTATGCCGGCGGCTCGGCGAACGGGATGCCCGCCTTCGAGCAGATACCGACCGGCGCGCTCGCGCCGCAGCCCGCCGAGTCGCGCATGGACCCCGCCCTGGCGGAGCGGCTGCTCGGCCCCGCACCCAAGTACGAACCGACGCAGATTCACACCAACCGGGGCGACGGCGAACCGGCCAAACCCAAGAGCGCGGCCGCCGACAAAGTCGGCCGCAACGAACTCTGCCCCTGCGGCAGCGGCAAGAAATACAAACGCTGCCACGGAGCCGCCGCTTAAGGACGTAGGAGGAGCGTTTTAGCCTTCTTGCGCGTTGCGGCTACCGCAATCGTAGCAGAGCGGATAGCCACGCCCAGGTTCCGGGCTCGTGCCGAGGCGTCGCTCGTTATCGGGTATGGTGCGAGCGCCCGGGCACTCACTGTTGTTGTGGTGCTCGCGCATGGCGGCCGGCTTCGCGACCTCATTGACGGAATGGAAAGCGGGTACTTTTGGCATCGTCTGGTCCCTCCCCCCAGGGGTAGAGTATAGCACCACGGGGCGGAGCGCGCCATCGAGGGCCTCCGAGGCGCTCAGGATGAGGCGATGACGCCGGCTTTGATGACCAGCCCAACGTTGCGTAACGCACCGATGCTCGTCGTCGGATCGCCGCTTACGGCGATGAGATCGGCCCGGGCCCCGGGACGGAGGATGCCGAGATTGTCGAAGCGCAGGACGCGCGCCGCGGTAGACGTCGCGGCGGCCAGCGCTTCGACCGGCGAGAGCCCGTGCTCGACCAGCAGCTCGAGCTCGCGGGCGTTCTCGCCGTGCGGGAAGACGCCGATGTCGCTGCCGTTGGCGATCGTCACGCCGCTCGCGCGTGCCGCGTCGAACGCGCGCCGCTTGGCGACGACGAGCGGGTGGTCTTTGGCCTGATTGCGGATGCGTTCGAGCGCCTCGTAGGCGGCCAGCGTCGGGACGTAGGCGATCCGGCGCTCGGCCATCAGGGCGAAGACCTCGGGCGTGCCGTCGTTGCCGTGCTCGATCGTGTCGACGCCGGCGAGCGCGGCGCGGCGCATCGCTTCGGCGGTCGTCGCGTGGGCGGCGACCGGGACGCCCGCATCCGACGCGACGCGCACGATCAGCGCGAGCTCGTCGGCGGAGAAGGTCGGGCGGGCATCGTTGGCCGGACCGAAGCGGTAGTCGGCGTAGACCTTGATCCAGTCGGCGCCGCGCGCGATCTGCATCCGCGTGACGCGCAGGATCGACTCGGGGCCGTCCACCTCTTCGGCGCCCTGTGGGACGCAACAGCCGGAATGAAAGCCCATCGGGCCGTACGTGCCGCGCGCGACGATCGCCCGCGTGACGCACACCAGCCGCGGGCCCGGGATCACGCCTTCGTCGATCGCGCGGCGCAACCCGACGTCGGCCTCGCCGGCGCCTTCGGTTCCCAGCTCGCGCAGCGTCGTGAACCCGGCCTCGAGCGTGCGCTTCGCCGCGACGACGGCGCGCGCGACGCGCAGCGCTTCCGGGTCGCGCAGCACCTGGTCGACCCACGGCCGCTCCTCGTAGGGGTGCAGCAACAAGTGCGTGTGGAGGTCGATCAGTCCCGGCAGCACGGTTGCGCCGGGCAGATCGATGGTGCGCGCGCCGGCTGGGGCGGCGAGGTCGGGGCCGGCCGCGACGATGCGTTCGCCATCGACGCACACCGCCCAGCCGTCGTGGCGCCGCTCGCCGTCGAAGACGGCCGCCGGCCGGAGAAACAGGCTGCTCACCGCGGCCGTTTTCCGGCCCCGGGCCTCAAAACCCGCGGGCGGTAGGGCGAAACGGCCGACCGCAGAACCCCGGAGCCCGTGTCCGACGCACAAACAGCCGCCATCGATCGTGCCCGCGAACGCCTGACCGCGCTCCAGGTGCGGCTTTGACGACGCAGGCAAACGCCGCAGCATAGCCGAGCTCGAGGCGCGGTCGAACGCCGACGACTTCTGGAGCGATCCGGACAACGCGCGGCAGGTGATGAAGCGGATCGCCGACCTGCGCTCGGATCTGGACGCGGTCGACGCCGTCGACGCCGCGTTGCGCGACGCCGGCGAGATCATCGACGTGCTCGGTGACGAGGAAGGTGCTGAGGCGGAGGCCGAGGCGATGATCGCTCGCGCGACCAAGGCCCTCGACGAGCTCGAGATGGCGGCGAACTTCGACCGGCCGTACGATTCGCATGGTGCGATCGTCACCATTCGGGCCGGCGCAGGCGGAACCGATGCCGCCGATTGGACGCAAATGCTCGGCCGCATGTACTTGCGCTGGGCCGAGAACCACGGCTACGAAACGCACGTCGTCGAGGAAGCGCCGGGTGACGAAGCGGGACTGCGTTCGATCACCTTCATCATCCGCGGCAAGAACGCATACGGGATGCTCGAGAGCGAACGCGGCGTCCACCGGCTCGTGCGCATCTCACCCTTCGATAACCAGGGCCGCCGTCAGACGTCCTTCGCCGAGGTCGATGTCGTGCCCGAGATGGAGGAAGGCGAGGGCGGCGACGTCGAGCTCAAGCCCGAAGACCTCAAGTTCGAGACGTTCAAAGCGAGCGGCGCCGGCGGCCAGTACGTCAACAAGACCGAGTCGGCGATTCGCGTGTACCATCTGCCCACCGGCATCGTGGTGGCGTCGCAACAGGAGCGTTCGCAGATGCAAAACCGCGACGTCGCGCTGAACATCCTGCGGGCGAAGCTGGTCCAGCGCGTGCGCGAGGAACAGGAGGCCAAGCTCACCGAGCTGCGGGGAGAGCGGATGGCCAACGAATGGGGCTCGCAGATCCGCAACTACGTGCTGCACCCGTATCAACTGGTGAAGGACGTGCGAACCAACGTGGAGACCGGCAGCGCCCAGGCCGTGCTCGAAGGGGACCTCGACGGGTTCATCTGGCCCTATCTGCAGAACCGCAACACGTTCTCCCCTGCGCGCGGCGGCGCAGCGTGAGCGAGGCGGCCGCGGCGGCATGAGCCGGGTCGACGTGGTCGTGGTCTGCTGGAACGACCGCGAGAAGATCGCGACGGCGCTCGATTCGGTCTTTGCCCTGACCGAGCTCCGCGCGGATCCGGACTTCGCGCACGTGGTGGTTTCCGACAACGGCTCGAGCGACGGTTCGCGCCAGTTCATCGCGGAGCGCTACCGCGGTCGCGTGCGGATCGTCGAGAACGGCGCCAACCTCGGCTTCGCCGCCGCGTGCAACCGCGCGTTCGCCGCGACCTCGTCGGAGTACGTCTTCCTACTCAACCCCGACGCGGAGCTGAGGGATCGCGCGCTGGCCGAGATCGTCGCCTTCATGGACACGCACCCGCGATGCGCCATCGCTGGTTCGCGCATCTACAACTACGACGGCAGCGTGCAGCAGTCGGTCGGCGAATTCGATACGTGGGCCGGCGCGTTCTTGCGGTCGAGCGCGTGGGGCGAGTGGCCGCTGCTGCGCCGCTATGCGAACGGCGCCGGGCTGCGCGACTTCGATCCGAGCCGTCCGCAGCGCGTCGATCTCGCGATCGGCGCCGCGCTCGCGATCAGGCGCGCGACGATCGACGCGATCGGACCGTTCGACGAGCGGTTCTTTCTGTACCACGAAGAGGTCGACTACGCCAAGCGCGCCGCCGGCGCCGGCTGGGAGACGTGGTTCGTTCCGGCCAGCGAGGCCGTTCACGAAGGGATGGGCAGCGCGCGCGGCCAGTACAACGTCGAGAATCGCAAGCAGACGTCGCGGCGCAAGTACTGGATCAAGCATCACGGCCGGGCATGGTACTACAGCTTGGTGGGCGCGCTGGCCGGCCGCTACGCGCTGTACCTCGGCCTCGTCGCCGGGGCGATCGTCATCGGCCGCCGCCTGCTGCGTTAGAATGGCGATCGCACCGGAGGCCGTGACCACGTTCGAGCGCGTCGAAGGTTATCGCGTGCTGCGATCGTTCGGTTACGTGTACGGCCAGGCGAACCGCCCGCGCAACGTGCTCAAGCAGACGTTCCGAAGCATCGGCGCGCTGATCGGTCTGGCGCCGGTCGAGTACCTGACCGATGCCGAACGCGCGCGCAGCGAGTCCCTCGAAGGCCTGCTGCGCAAGGCCGAGACGATGGGCGCGAACGGCGTGATGGGTCTGCAGTTCCAAGCCTCCGAAGGTCCCGACGGCGCGACTCGGGTGCTGGCCTTCGGCGAGGCGGTGCTGCTCGAGCCCGCTCCCGCCGAGCCGGCCCCGCCCGCTGCGCCGGCTGGGGACGGGCTATGAGCCTGCAGGAGCGCGCGCAGCGCCGCCACCGGCTCGACGAAGCATCGGCGGCCGTCGAGCGGTGCCGCAAGTGCACGATCGGCACCACGCGCCGCAACAGCGTCTACGGCGAGGGCGATCCGTGCGCGGCGCTCATGGTCGTCGGCGAAGGCCCCGGCGAGACCGAGGACAAGCTAGGCCGGCCGTTCGTCGGGCGGGCCGGCGAGCTGCTGGATCGGATGCTGCTGGCGATCGGCCTGCCGCGCGAGGACGTGTACATCTGCAACACCGTGAAATGCCGCCCCACCCTCGACACGGGGAGCCGGCTGGCGAACCGGCCGCCGACCCCCGATGAGATGCGCAACTGTCGCCCGTATCTGGACCAGCAGATCGAGCTCATCCGGCCGCGTGTGATCTTGGCGCTGGGCGCTCCGGCCGCCAAGTCGTTCATGGGCGAGCGGTTCTCGATTTCCAAGCAGCGCGGCCAGTGGTTCGAGGGCCCCGCCGGGACGCCGATCATGGCGACCTTCCACCCGGCCTATATCCTGCGCATGACCGGCGGCGCGATGACCGAGGTGAAGAAGCTGGTGTGGAACGATCTCAAGGCCGTTCGCGCGCGACTCGACGAGCCCCCGAATCCGGCTCAGGAAGCGCCGCAGCAGCACTCGCTGTTCGAATGAACGGTACCCTTCAGGTCGCTCACCTATAAATTTAATCTTCGCCTCGAAACAAACTCTTACGGAAATAGTAGAATGGATCGAGCGATCGATCGACTCCCCATCCTTGCCGCTTTCCGGAGGAAGCGCTCATGCGCCTGACCCGTGCTGCCGCATGCCGATCGCTCGTCGGCGGCCTCATTGCCCTCACGTTGACCGCGCCGGCGCTGGCCCAACCGCGTCCCGCGACCGTTCTCGATCTCGCCGCCCAACAGAAGAACCTCACCACCTTCGTCAGCGCCGTGCATGCCGCAGGGCTCGACGACACGCTGCGCGGAGCCGGTCCGCTCACCGTCTACGCGCCGACCGACGAGGCGTTCGCCAAGCTGCCCGCAGCCGAGCGCGATTCGCTCATGGCCGATCCCGCTCGCCTCAAAGCCCTCTTGCTCGGCCACGTCGTGAACGACATGGTCCTGATCCACGACGGTGACAGCACGATCACCAGCGGTTCGGTGACGACCGCCGGCGGCCGCGACCTGACCTTCGGCGGCGATTCCGGTCGTCCGATGGTCGGCGGTGCCCACGTCGTCCAAGCCGACTTGCGGGCAAATAACGGGGCCATCACCACGATCGACAAGGTCATGCTGCAATAGCGCTTCGGGCGCCGCGCGCGGCGTGGTAGAATAGCCCGTCATGCCCGGTGCCCGAGACCTTTGGATCGACGAAAAAGCGCGCCGCGCCGGCTACGAGAACGGCGCGGCGCTCGCGTCGGCGCATCAGCTCAAGCCCTATCGCATCGAACAGCTCTACCGCGCCGCGACGCGAGAGCTGGCCGGCGATCTCGATGCCGTCACCACGCTGCCCAAGGAGCTACGGGCCGCGCTGGCGGCCGAGAAGTTCGGACTCGACTCGGTCGAGCCGGTCATCATCCAGCGCTCGAACGACGGGCAGACGACGAAGGGGCTGTTTCGCCTCCGCGACGGCAACGAGGTCGAAGCGGTGCTCATGGAGCATCACGGTGGCCGCAACACGGTCTGCATCTCGTCGCAGGCCGGCTGCGCGTACGCGTGCAGCTTCTGTTCCACCGGTCAAGCGGGGTTCACGCGCAACCTGAGCGCGACCGAGATCTTCGATCAGGCGCGCTACTTCGCGAAGCAACTCGCCGCCGACGGGCGCAAGATCACCAACGTCGTGTACATGGGGATGGGCGAACCGCTGGCCAACATGGACAACGTGATGGACTCCGTCGCGCTGCTGAACGACCCGCACGGCTTCGGCCTGGGTCACCGTCACATCACGATCTCGACCGTCGGCTTGGTTGACAAGATCGATCTCTTCGCCGAAGCGCAGACGCAGGTGAATCTCGCCATCTCGCTGCACGCGCCGACCGACGCGACGCGCTCGAAGCTGATGCCGGTCAATCGTAAGTGGTCGACCGCCGACCTGATGGCTGCGGTCGAGCGCTACATCGGCAAGACGAACCGCAAGGTCTTCTTCGAGTACGTGATGCTGGCCGAAGTGAACGATACCGACGAACACGCGCGCGACCTTGCGCGCCTGATGAAGGGGCCGCTCTATCACGTCAACGTCATCCCGTACAACAGCACCCCCGACGCCGCGCTCCGCGGCAGCGACGAGAAGCGCATCTGGGCCTTCGCGAAGATCCTCGAGCAGCACGGCGTCGCCGTGACGGTCCGCACGCCGATGGGCCGCGACATTGCCGCCGCCTGCGGCCAGCTCCGCGCCGAGACGCAGCCCAAAGCGCACCCCTCGGCGGCGGCAGCTTCATCCCGTTAAGGCGCACGCACCGCACGGGTGGGCGTTCTACACCCGATACTCGTGGGTCTGCTTACGGCATAGAAGCCCTGGGTGGTCGGTCTGCGATCCGTTTGCAAAATGGGCCCAAAAGGATCCGTCCGCCCGGCTTTCGCGCGTCGTGGGCCATACTTGGCTTCCGGGGCGCGCGTAGCAAAACAAGATCTGCAGCGCAACCACGTCGTAGCTGCCCGCGTGAACGGCGAAGTCGAACGGTTCTTCGATAACTTGCCCGGGCTCGAGTAAGAATACTCTGGAGTCTCCGAGCGGTCGCCAAACGTCGAAGAACGAGTACAGCAACACGGGCTTCGTCTTGCTCAGCGTGAGATTCCGCGTGGCAAGTCCTTGAACCGGAGTTTTGACCGTGTTGCCATTACGCTGCGTGTAACGCGAGCCGTATACGTTGACGACGAGGCCGCCGAGCTCCGCAGTGGTCTGTCCCAAGTTTTTCATGTCGATGTTGACGTTGACGAACTCCTTGTTCTGTGGAAGGTCTTCGTGCGTGACCGTAGCGACGCGCTGCACGTCGGGCACGGCATTGGCCGGCTTGATCCGCTCTTGATACACGAAGACGTACAGACCCCATGCTGCGGCCGCAAGCAGGGCGACGATCTCAACGAGGTGCCGCCAGTGCTCGACCACGGATGGATGCGAACGAACGTGAAGCTCTCGGCCCATCAGGGCCGGGTTTCAACAGGGTTCCATTCTATTCCTCAAAAGAAGCTTGAGTCGGGGAGGCTTCTTTCATGCGTCGTCTGCTTGGGCTCATCGTCGTCGTTCCGATCCTCTCTGTTTTTGGGGCGGCGGCACACGCCGCGACGGCCGATCTGACCAGTTGGTTTCTCAAGGCGACCTCGTACAACACGGCGCCGGCGTACGTGCCGATGGCCAAGCCCGACTTTTTCGGTGGTGTCGCATGGGACAAGATTCCGTGCCCCAGTTGGAACGGTAAGAGCCCCGAGCCGCGGATCTTCGCCGGCTTCTGGCAGATGGTCAAGTACGACCCGGTGCATCATATCGCACTTGCGGGCGCGACCACCGACCAGTGCAGTTCGTCGCTGTTCGTCGCCTCGAAACCCGCGCTCGCCGTGCCGGGCGCCGACCTCTCGCAGTACACCACCGCGCGTGGTCTGCGCATCGGCAGTACCCTCGCCCAGGTTCTGGCGACCTACGGCAAGACGACGACGTCGGGGTGCGCACGCCGCTGCGTCCTCGGATACACGGGGACCACGTACGGCCATGCGGTGACGACCGGGCATCCATTGGTTCCGCTGCCGGAGCGTATTACGCTCGTGGTCGAGAGTGGGCACATCAGCGCCATTAGCATCAACGTCCAACTTGGCGCTCTCTTCTGATCGACACGCAGGTCGGGAACATTTCGCGTCGGTCCGCGCCTCTCTAAGGAAACGTGCAGCCGTATGGAGAGAGGGTCGATGTGGGACGCTGGGCGCCGCCGGAGACCGTAGCCGCCGCGCTGACGGGTGAGCCGGCCGCGGCCGAGCAACTCGTCGCCGCGGTCTGGCCGGCTTGTTTTCGGCTCGCCGCAACGGTGATCGGGGATCGGAATCTGGCGCAAGACGCCGCCCAGGAAGCATGCGCGCTCGTGCTCCGCAAGATTCGCACCCTGCGCAGCCCAGCCGCTTTCGATACGTGGCTGTATCGGATCGTCATGCGGGAGGCCGGGCGCGTTCGCCGGCGGAACGCTTCGCGTGACGAGCATCGAGCCGAGTTGTCGGGGCAGTACGACGGCACCGCGACGATCGACGTGTGGCGCGCCTTGGACACCCTGTCGCCTGAGCTGCGTGATGTCGTCATCCTCTTCTACTTCGACGACCTGAAGACCGAAGAGATCGCCGCTGTCCTCGGTGTTGCGCATCCCACGATTCGCACGAGGCTTGGAAGAGCGCGCGACCGCTTGCGCGTCCAGCTGCGCGACTATGGAGACGAGCCCTTTCCGGCGCCTAGCGAGGTGAAGCAATATGTCCTCTGATTTTGCCGCCATGGGAAAGCATGCGAGAGAGCTCATTGCTGCTCCGAGCGTGCCCATGGAGTCCATCCACAGGCGCTCGCGCGCAGCGCGCGATCGGGGCCGCGTAGCAGCGGTCGTCGTTTGTGCCGCGATATCTCTTGGCGCGCTCGGCGCCGGCACCGGAGTCGCTGCGAAGGTCTATCATGGCGTGCACGTTTGGCTGTCTGGCGACAAGGTCGCCTCGGTCGTGCACTCCGGCATCATCATGCGCGACCCCACCGGATCTGAGATACGTGACGCAATCGCGCACGCAACGTTCCCGGTTGTTTTTCCCGTCGGCCTTCCTGCGGGCAGCCGGGTGAGAATGGTTACGCTCGCCCCGATCGCGCATCCGAGTCTCATCTCCATTTCCTACGAAGGAGGCGGCTCCAAGACGTCGTTTGCTATGATCGATCCCGCGGTGGTCGATTCGGACCTCAGCCAGGTTCCGGCCGGCGTGGATTGGTCGGCCAAAGGCACGCAGTGGCGGATCGGCGGAGAGATCGTCGGCATGGGCGACAAGTTCATCGCTCCTGGCGACCTCGAGCGCATCAAAGAGGCGATGGCCAAGGCTTCGCCGCGTGACAGCCTGGACGCGACCGAGGCGTTGCTGCCCGACATCACGATCTTGGGAGATCCGGTTCGGCTCGAGATCGCGGAGCGCTATCGTCCTCCGAGCGGCCGGAGCGTCCTCCTCGCCCCGTTCAACGTTCGCTCCATCCCACGTCTTGCCAAAGACCGCAAGCCGATGCTCGATACGAGAATCGTGTATCTCAGCGACATCCGCTACGTTCGAAGGTCTCTGCTCACGGCGAAGACCCGCCGTCCCACAGCGATCGCCGTTCCGGCAGGCGGCGTGCGAGCCATTGACGCCGTCTTGCGATCCACCGGCCGGGGTCGTGGAACGAACGATTGCAACTGCGAGATCCTTTTCAACCAGCCGAATTCCGCCACGTACCGGATCTGGCGGATACCCCTGACGACCGCGGGTACAGCGCGGCGGAAATTCACCGTCGACGCAAGGACATTTGCGGTAACGCCTTGACCTAACCCCAGCGAAGATGAAGGAGACAAGCCGGCCCGATGCGGTCGCGGTCGTCGTGCTGCGCGGACCGAGTGCTTCGACCGGCACCGGTCAGGCCGAGGATGCACGCATTCTGCTGGTGCGGCGATCGTCGGGTGCGTTCGCCGGGGCGTGGACGTTCGTGATGGGCGGGGTCGAGGAAGACGAGCGCGCTACGGAGACGGCTCGGCGGGAGCTCGTCGAAGAAATCGGTTTGGCTGCGGCGGCGTTGTTCACGGCCGGGCAGCTCGATGCGTTTTACGATCCGGTGCGCGACCGGATCGTCCACGTTCCGTTCTTCGTGGCGTACCTCGAGCCGGGCGAGATCAGGCTCGAAGACGACGTCCATGACGCGCACCGCTGGGTCACGTTCGCCGAGGCAGCCGAATTGCTGGAGTTCGACGCGCAGCGCCGGGTGCTCGCCGACATCCATCGAAATTTCGTCGCCCGCGCGCCTCAGGCATGGCGTTCAATCCCTCGACCGAGCCCACCTACGAACCAAGAAAAACGTGTGACATGAATGCCGAACAAGAACCTTGATAGCTACCGAACCTCGCCTAATCTCACGCGGGCAAGTCAAAGGTGAGGCCAACGACAATGGTCGATGGTTAGGGGTATGGCGCGTGCCGCCGCCAAATGGCGCTCAGCGCGCGCGCGGGCGTCAGGGCTCGTGAAGACCTCGAGCAAGGCTGCGGATAAGCTCGTGTCGATCGCGTCGACGACGCCGATGACTCCGAAGATCAGACGCGGCGTTCTCCAGCTGTGACACGTTCGAGCCTCGTTGGTGAACGAGGTCACGACCTTCGAAAAGAGATCCTTCGGACCGCCGCATACCGAGCCGATCGCGTTCCTGAGCACCCACAAACGCGAAACGCAATTCAACTCGCCCAGACTGCCGAGGAGCTCGCTGGTATGCGCTACGAGTTCTTTGGCGTTGCCTTGCATTCGTAGAACCTTGAGTGGCCAGGTTGCGGCAATTGCCGCGTGATAACGATCCGGGGACCGTTCCGCCATTTCGAACGCCTCGTGGACGAGACGTTTCGCGGCCCGAGGAGAAGGCGCCGCCACCGCCGCCCGCGACAAGCGCTGCACCTCCCAGAGAACTTCAAGACCCCCACCCCACTTCATAGTGACCTTCTATAGGCGTTGCCGAGCGTTCGACCTTGCGGAGCCCGGCATCAACATTGGGCGGTCGACTCCCCTCGGGCGGTGACGGGAAAGTTCCACCACGCAACGATGGCCGACGGCGTCGGGTGAGGAGCCGGGGCGGTGGTTGCGGAACCTGTCGCGTTCCGTGAGTACGATCGACGAGAAGCCCCGCGTTTCGATGGACGAAATCACCGCGCTGGCCAAACGGCGCGGGTTTATCTTCCAATCCTCCGAGATCTATGGCGGGATCGGCGGCTTTTTCGACTACGGGCCGCTCGGTGCTGTGCTCAAGCGGAACGTGAAGGACGCCTGGTGGCGCGAGATGGTCGAGGAGCGCGACGACGTCGTCGCGTTCGACAGCTCGATCATCATGCACCCGCGCACCTGGGAGGCGTCGGGCCACGTCGCCGCGTTTCACGACAAGCTGGTCGATTGCCGCAACTGCAAGCACCGCTTCCGCGCCGACCACCTCCCGTCGCTCGACAAGTGTCCGGACTGCGGGATGAGCGGGACGCTGACCGAGCCGCGCAACTTCAACTTGATGATGAAGACGGCGATCGGTCCGATGGAAGACACGTCCTCTCAGGCGTACCTGCGGCCCGAGACCGCTCAGGGCATCTTCGTCAACTTCAAGAACATCTATCAGAGCGCGCGCAAGAAGCCGCCGTTCGGGATCGCGCAGATCGGCAAGTCGTTCCGCAACGAGATCACGCCGGGCAACTTCACCTACCGCGTGCGCGAGTTCGAGCAGGCCGAGCTCGAGTTCTTCGTGCCGCAGGACGGCCGGGATTTGGAGTGGTTCGACCGGTGGGTCAACGCGCGCAAGAAGTGGTACAGCGACTACGGCGTGCAAGCCGATCGGCTGCGCTTCTACGAGCTGACGCCCGAAGAGCGGCCGTTCTACGCCAAGGCCGGCATCGACGTCGAGTACCTCTTTCCGTGGGGCTGGGGCGAGCTCGAGTCGATCGCGCATCGCGGCACGTACGATCTCGACCGCCACATTGAATACTCGGGAAAAGACTTGCAGTTCTTCGACGAGGCGTCCAAGCAGAAGTACACGCCGATCCTGATCGAGTCGTCGGCCGGCATGGACCGCACGACGCTCACGATGCTGGTCGACGCCTACGATCGCGAGGCCGTCGTCGAGGGCGAGAAGCAGACCGAACGGACGGTGCTGCGTTTCCATCCCAAGATCGCGCCCGTCCAAATCGGCGTCTTCCCGCTGGCGCGCAACAAACCCGAGCTCGTCGAGCGTGCGCGCACGATCGAGCGTACGCTGCGGCCGCTCTTCCGAACGCAGTACGACGAGGGCAACGTCGGTCAGTTGTACCGCCGCCAGGACGAGATCGGCACGCCGCTGTGCATCATGATCGATTTCGAGACGCTCGACGACGCCGCGGTCACCGTGCGGGACCGCGACACGATGAAGCAGGACCGCATCGCGCAAGACGCCCTGGCCGCATATTTGGGCGAGCGGCTCTGAAGTGTCCTAAATCTTTAGTTGACAATTCCGGCCCGGCAGATTAGGATCGTTCCAGCCCGCTCGTAGGAGCCTCAAGGTTGTTCCGAACTCGCCATTTCGTACCGGCGCTTGCCGCGCTCGGCTGGTTCTTCGCGTCCCCGATCGCGCCGGCCGCGGCCGCCGAGGCGCCGGCCGCCGGCAGCATCACCGTTCCGACGCTGGCCGCTCCGCCGTCGATGGAAGGCGTGCTCGACGTGAGTTGGGATGCCGCCGCGAAGCTGACGCTCGGCGAGGACTTCACGTACCGCCGGCCGGCAGCCGAGCCGACGGAGGTTCGGATCGCGCAGGACGGCGCGGCGCTCGACATCGCGTTCGTCGTCACGCAGACCGAACCGCTCACTCAGCGCCAGCAGACCAATGGTTCGAGCGTGACGAGCGACGATTACGTCGGTGTGTACCTCTACCCGCACGGAACCGTCGGTTTTCAGTACGCGTTCTTCGCCAACCCGCTCGGTACGCGCTATCAGACGTCGAGCGAGAACAGCGCCTATACGCCGCAATGGGTGGCGATCGGACACGCCACGCCGACCGGTTACGTCGTCACCATGCGCATCCCGCTCGACGCGATCCGCAGCGGCGGCTCGAAAACGTGGCGCGCCCAGTTCGTTCGCGCGACGGTGGCGACCAACGGACTTGCGGCGTGGACGTTCTCGATGCGCGCCAACAACGTCGGCGATCCGGCGTTCGCGGGAACGCTCGAAGGCGTCGGCGAGAAAGCGGTCGCCGTGCGCCCGAAAGCGCGCGCCCAGATCTACGCGCTCGGGGAAGCGACGACGCCGGCCAACGGCGGAAACACCTCGCGCATCGGCGGCGATTTCTCCTTGCCCGTCACGCCGACGGCATCGTTCGTCGCGACGCTGCACCCGGACTACTCCAACGTCGAGATCGATCAGCAGACGATCGCGCCGTCCGCCTTTGCGTACCAGTACTCCGAGGTGCGTCCGTTCTTCACCCAAGCGGCGCAGGCGTTCAACTACAACTTCTCATGCTCGGACTGCGTGACGATGCTCTACACGCCGGCGATACCGACCTTTCGCGAGGGCTATGCGCTAGAAGGAACGCAGGGTCCGGTCACGTTCGGAGCGTTCGATGCGATCGGCAACGGCCGGGTCGACCAAGGCGAGGCCTTCGACTACAACCGTGAGACGCAGGAGAACTTCTTCAGCGGCAATTTTCAGCGCGTCGCGGTCGACACGGCGAGCGGCCTGCACGACGAGCTGAACTCCTTTCAGGGCGGGATCAGCAATCAGAAGACGCACTTCTTCGTCTACGGCAACGTGGCGTTCGAGCGCGGCAGCCAGGTCACCGTGCCGGGCGTGGCCGACTACCAAGAGTACGGCTTCGGCTACGCGAGCGCCACCACGGTCGCCGTCCTCAACGCGCAGCGCATCGGCGCGCAGTTCGCTCCCATCGACAGCTTCGTCGCGCAGAACGATCTCACCGGCTACGAGTGGTTCGTGAAGAAGGCGCTCAACTTCTCACCGTCATACTTTTTGCACGACATCCAGGTCAGCGAGTTTTACGCGCGCTATCACAATAGCAGCTCGCAGCTCGACCAGACCGACGCCAACGAAAGCGTGCAGCTCGACTTCCGCAACCTGATCACGGCCCGCGTCAACTTCTCAGCGAACGGCGTGCAGGTGGCCGACCGCGAGTTTCTGCCGTTCGACGGCAACGCGTTCTACCTCGGTTATCGAATCAACACGGTGACGCCGACCTATCTGCGGCACACGTACGGCGCGTACTATCACGGTCGGCTCGACGCGAACACGTTTCTCACCGTGCGGCCGCTGCGCAAGCGGCTGAACCTCACGCTCGAGGCGGACCAGGACACGTACCGCACGCACTATCCGGGCGAAACGACGACGACCCAGTGGCTCGAACGCGCCAGCCTGGACTGGCAGATCACGCGCGACGCCTCGTTCGACGTCGGCGCCCGCCGCATCTTCGGCGGCTATCTCCCCAACTCGTTCACGCTGCCGCCGTTCGGCGCGGTGAACGCGGGAAACATCTCGGTCGCATTTCACCTGCTCAACCGCCGCAACGAGTTCTACATCGTGTACGGCGATCCCAACAGCTTGGCGACGACGCCGGCGCTGTTCGTCAAGTGGATTCGCTATGTCGGTGCCCCGAAGGGCACCTAATCGCCTCCGCTTCGCTACGCTGTCGCCTCCGCTGCGCTACGGCGAGGAGGTACTGTTGAATGCTCGCCGGCGCGGAGCGCCGGCGAGTCGCCCTTGCGGGCGAGTCTCCGCGCGATACCCAATCGCGCGGAGACGAGGTAGCGCGTAAGCGGCAGCCGGAGCCCTATGTGCGACGCGCACTCAAAACGGGCCATAGCGGAGCCGCGGCGACGGTTCCCGTCTCCGCGCGATTGGGTATCGCGCGGAGACTCGCCCGCAGGGCGACTCGCCGGCGCACAGCGGCGGCGAGCATTAAACTCAACCTCCTCGCCGTAGCGCAGCGGAGGCGACACGTAGCGCAGCGGAGCACAGCGTAGCGCAGCGGAGGCGACAGCGTAGCGCAGCGGAGGCGACTAGGCTACGGCGACGCGGTCGTCGATTGCGGCGATGAGGCGTCGCTGCACGTCGGTGTCGAGGCACAGGAACGCGAGACCCCGCGAACGCGTTGCCTCGACCCACTGGGTCAGCTCCCAGCGGTTCCACATCGCGAGGCGATCCGCTGCATCGCAGCGGCGCGCGAATGGTTTTCGCAGCTCCCGCGGGAGCTTCACGACCGGCTCCATGCCCCTAGTATCGGCACGACCGGGCGCGACTTCCAGCCCGCCGGGATCGGCGCGGCGTTAACGTATGGTGAACCCGGCTGCGGTGCGAGCGCGGCAAGCGGTCACCGACGGTGAAGGTGACCGTGTCGGCATGCCCGCCGTCTCGGGCGCGCAGCGTCCACCGGCCGCGCGCCATCGGCAGCGCAAGCGTCCAGCGCGCCCCGTTCGCCGCGAGCAGCTTGCCGTTCAACTCCCAGGCCGGCCGTTTCGTGCCGCGCGCGACGACGGCGATCCGGGCGCCGGGCTCCGCCACGAACGCGTCGCCGTCGTGCGGCTCGACGATCCGCAGCGCCTCGCCGGTCCGTGCGGGCTGGTTTGCCAGCCATCCGTCGAAGGTGCGGTCGAGGGGGCGGGGCGGCGCCTTCCAAGCGACCAGATCGCGCGCATCGAGCCATTCGCCGACGACGCTCGAACAATCGCTCGTCGGCCGCACGCCGCTCACCGCGCACATCGGCCGGCGCACGTAGCCGCGCGGCGGCGCGAACGGCGGCGGCGGGTCGCGTTCGGCGAGGTGGCGGATGATGCGGTTCCACAGCGGCGCGGCGCCGGTGACGCCGCTCACCCGCTGCATCGGCGCGCCGTCGAAGTTGCCGACCCACGTCGCGACGGTATAGTCGCGGGTGAACCCGACGGTCCACGTGTCGCGGAAATCCGACGACGTGCCGGTCTTGACCGCGCTCGGAAACGGACGTGCGCAAGAGCGACGCGACGCCGAACGCACGCGCTCGCGCGTGGGCGTCCGCCAGCATGTCGGTGACGAGCGACCATTCCGAACCTGCGCCGATCGCCGGCGCGGGCTCGCCGGCGAGACCGGCGAGCGCGTGCACGTGCACCGGCCGGCCCGCCGTCGGCGATCGTCGCGTACGCGCCGGCCAATTCCTCGAGCGTGACCTCGCCGTCGCCGAGCGCCAGGCCGAGCCCATAGTGGTCCGCATCGGCGGTCAGGTGCCGGAAGCCCAGCGCGCGCAGCCGCTCCAGAAACGCGGGCACGCCGACCTCGCTCAGGACGCGCACGGCCGGAACGTTGAGCGAGTCGGCCAGCGCGATGCGCGCGCGCACCGGGCCCGCGAAGCGCTGGCTGTAATCGCCGGGACTGTACGAGCGCAAGCCGGGAATCGCGTAGGTCGTCGGTACGTCGGCCAGAATCGTGGTCGGCCGAACGACGCGGCGCTCGAACGCGAACTCGTACAGGAAGGGCTTGAGGGTCGAGCCGGGCTGGCGCAGCGCGACCACGCCGTCGTTCTTCCCGGCGCCAGCGCGCGCGAAGTAGTCGGCCGATCCGACGTAGGCGAGGATCGCGCCGTCGCGGTTGTCGATGACGATCGCGGCCCCGTCGCGAACGTTGCGCTCGTTCAGATCGCCGACGACCTGCTGCGTCGCGTTCTCGGCGAATGCTTGCAGGTCGCGGTCGAGCGTGGTGCGCACGTGCGTCGCGCTGGGCGGCACGCTCCCGGCCAGGCGGAACAAGAGGTGCGGCGCCGCGGCGATCCCGCCGCCGCGCGGCAACACGTCGATGTGTTCCGACGTCGCATCCGCCGCGTCGGCGGCGGTGGCCGCGCCGGTCGCGACCATGCGCGCGAGCACCCAGCGGCGGCGCTGTTCGAGCGCTACGGCGTGCGCGTACGGATCCAGCCGCACGGGATCGTTCGGCAGGGCGGCCAGAAATGCGGCGTGCGCCAGGTCGAGGTCCGCCGCCGGCATGCCGAAGTACGTGCGCGCGCCGGCTTCCACGCCGACCAGATCGCCGCCCATCGGCACCCGGTTGACGTAGGCTTCGGCGATCGCGGCTTTGTTGGTGCCGGCCTCGATTCGCAGCGCCAGCAGGAGCTCTTCGAGCTTTCCCAGCGGGGTTCGCGGCAGGTCGAAGCGCAGCCGGGCGAGCTGCATCGTGATCGTCGAGCCGCCCGAGACGATGCTGCGCGTTCGCAACAGCTGCCACGCCGCGCGAGCGAGCGCGACCGGATCGATCCCGCGGTGCTGCGCGAAGCGCGCGTCTTCGGCGGCCACGATCGCGGCCAGGAAGCGCGGCGAAACGCGCGCCAGCGGTACGCGTACGGCGTGCTCGGTGTCGCGTGCAAGTATCGTGCCCAGCGGGACGCCGGTCCGATCCTCGAACTCAACCGCGTTCGCGCCGCCGTCGAAGGCGTGCGGTCCGATCGGCCGTCCGGCGATCGCCAGGATCCCCAGACCGGCCGCGACGACGAGTGCGGCGATGCGCGGCAAGCGTATTCCTCCGCGCTCTGCCTTCGCCGCGACAGGGAGCCCCTCCGCGCGGACGAAGGTCGTGTGCGACGTGCTCACGCGCTCAGGTCGCGCTTTCGTTTTCGTCGCCTTCGCCGTCGCGCTTTTCACGGCGGGCTGCACCCAGCACGCCCCGCCGCCCGCGCACGAACCGCTGGCCGTCATTTCCCCGCTGCCTTCGCCGTCGGCCGGGCCGCTCGTCGCGTCGTTCGCGCCGACCGGCGGCGTCGACACGCTGGCCCAGATCCGGATCGTCTTCAGCGACGACCTGATCCCGCTCGAACGGCTCGAGTCGCCCGACGAGGCGGCGATCCTAGCCCACTTCTCGATCGCGCCCGCATTGCCGGGTCAGTTCCACTTCCTGACGCCGCGCATGATCGGATTCGAGGCCGATCGGGCGTGGCCGGTCGCGACGCGCGTTCGGGTGACGATCGCCAAAGGGCTGCGCGATCTGCACGGCCACGTCATGGGCGACGATCTCTCGTGGACGTTTCAGACCGGCGCGGTCGCGCTCGACGAGTTGCCGGGGAAACCCGGTGACACCGATCCGCGCGACCTCCATCCGAAGATCACCTTCACCTCGAACGTCGCGCTCGACCGCGCTTCGCTCGAGGCGCACGCCCGGCTGCGGGTCATGGGCTCAACCCCCACCGAGATCGCGCTGGTCGTCCCGCCCGACACCGCGACGCCTTCGCCCGGCGCGACCGCCGCGCCCGACGCCGAGTACGACCCGTCGGAGAACGTCTGGAACTACGTCCTCGTCCCCGCCACACCGCTCGCCCGCGCGACGCAATACGACGTCGACATCGAGCCGGGCGTGATGCCGCGCGACGGCAATCTGCCCAGCGACCGGTCTTTCGCCGGCAGTTTTCGCACCTATGAGGCGCTGCGTTTCGAGCGCGTCGACACGTCGCACGCGCGGCGCTTCGCGAGCGGCGATCCGATGCTCGTCTTCACCACGCCGATCGATCAGAAGTCGCTGAGCGCGCTCGCGCTCACGCCGGCGCCTCCGCCGGGCTCGACGCCCGTTCGCGGTCCTCGACAACGAGGTGTCGGTCAACACGGCGCTGCTCGCGCCCGGCACGAACTACGCGGTTACGATCGGAACCGGTCTGCGCGATACGTTCGGCCAACAGCCCGCCGCCGCGCAACGCGCGACGTTCCGCACCGGCGATCTTGCCCCGGACGTGTGGGCGCCGAGCGGCACGAATCTGTTTCCCGCCTCGCGCGATGTCCAGCTCAACGTTGTCGCGGTCAACGCGCCCGAGACCCGCGCGACGTTCCGCCCGCTCCGGCCGGTCGACGTCGTCCAGTACCCCGACCCGATCGGCGCCGGCGAAGGAAGCGACATGCTTGGCGAAGCCGCCGGCTGGCCGCGTTTCGACGTGCACGCGGCGCACAACGTCGAGCGCACGATCCCGGTCCCGCTGCGCGCCCATCTCGGGGCGCCCGCCGGTGTGCTCGCGTATGGCGTCGAGGCGAAGCTGCCGCGAGAAACGGAGCCGTTCGTCGCCGGCGGCGTCGTGCTCCTCACCGACCTGGGCGCGTTCGCGCAGTTCTTCCCCGACGGCGGATCGGTGCGCGTTCATCGCATCGCGGACGGGACGCCGGTCGCAGGTGCGCAGGTGGAGATCTACCCCTCACAGGTTGATGCGCAGGCGAAAGCGACACCGGTCGCGTGCGCGACCGCGGTTACCGGGCCGAACGGCGTCGCAACGTTCGGCGGTCCGGCGTTCGCTCGCTGCGCGCAGCACGATCAGGGTCTCAACGACGCGCCGGCGTTCGTCACCATCGTGCGCCGCGGCGCCGACTGGACGTACGTGCGCACCGACGCGTACAGCGGCGCGTGGGTGGGCGACTTCTACAACGGCTGGTCGTCGGCGACCCCGATATCGTACGGCACGATCTTCTCGGACCGCGAACTCTATCAGCCGGGCGAAACCGCGCAGCTCACCGCGGCCGGCTGGTTCCTCGTCGACGGCGTCCTGCGGCGCGGCGTCGCGCCGTCCTATGCGATCACGCTGCAGCTTCCCAACGGCGACAAGCGCGATCTCGGGCGCCGCTCGCTCGACGCGTTCGGCACCTTCTCGCTGCCCATCGTGCTCGACACGACGGCGGCGCTGGGTTACTACACGGTGCGCGCGACGGCCGGGAACGGCGAGGAGATCGACGGGAACTTCCGCGTCGCCGAGTTCAAGCCGCCCAACTTCAAAGTCGATCTCGCATTGGACCATCCGGTCGCCCAGCGCGGCGGGACGGTGGCGGCCGCCGCGACGAGCGCGTACCTCTTCGGTGCGCCGCTGGCCGGCGCGTCGACGAAGTTCACCGTCACGCGCAGCCCGGTCGACTTCGCGCCGCAAGGCCGCGATGGCTATTCGTTCGGCCGAAAGTGGTTCTGGCCCGAGCAGCAGCCGGACGCGTCGACCGACGTGCTCGAGACGACGGTAACCGACGACGCGACGGGTAAGAGCTCGGTCAGCGTCCCGGTCGCGAACGACCTGCCGTATCCGATGGCGTACGAGGTCGATGCGGAGACGACCGACGCGTCGAACATTTCGGTTGCCGACAGCAAGCTGTTCACGGCGCTGCCGTCGGACACGCTGATCGGGCTGAAGACCGACGACGTCGGGACCGCGGGCACGCCGCTGGCCACCAACGTGATCGTGACCGACCCGGCGGGGAAAGCGGTCTCGGGTACGCGCGTTCACGTCGAGCTGCAGAGCGCGAACTACGCGACCGCGACCCAGATCGTCGAAGGCGCCGAGCAATCCGTGCAGTCGGTCTCGTACGCCGGCGTCGCAAGTGCCGACGCCACCAGCGCCGGCGGCGCGGTGATCGTCTCACTCACGCCGCCCAAGCCCGGCGCCTATCGCGTGCGCGCGACCCTCGCCGGCGCGACCGGCGACGCCGCCGAGAGCGACGTTCAGGTCTACGTCGGCGGCAGCGGTGACACGCTGTGGTACGGACACGATCCCAACACGCTCACCGTGAAGCTCGACAAGACGTCGTACAAGCCGGGTGAGACGGCGACGGCGCTCGTCCAGTCGCCGTTCCCCAACGCCGAGCTGCACGTCGCGGTCGTGCGCCACGGCGTGCTCTGGGAGACCACGCAGACCACGACGAGCGCCGCGCCGACCGTGCGCTTCCAAGTGACGCCGCAGATGCTGCCCAACGCCGCGGTCGAGGCGTTCGTCGTGCGCCGCGGCGCGCCGCCCGCGAAGCCGCTGGCCGACGCCGGCAACGCGCTGGCGCGCGCCGGCCTGACCTCCTTCGAGGTCGCGCTCGACGCGAAGTACCTGCGGGCGACGGTGTCCTCGAAATCCGCCGTGGTCGCACCCGGCGCGCAGCAGACCGTCACGGTTCACCTCAGCGACGCGGCGCATCGGCCGGTCGCGGGTGAGCTGACCCTGATCGTCGCGAACGACGCCGTCCTGCAGTTGACCGGGTACCGTCCGCCGGACTTGGTGAAGACCGTATACGCCGATCAGCCAATTTCCACGCGGTTCGCCGATAACCGCGCGGCGCTGGTGCTCAACACGCTGACGAAGCCGGCCGAGAAGGGCTGGGGTTTCGGCGGCGGCTTGTCGGGCGACGACGCCGACCCGCGCGTCAGGCACACGTTTTCACCGCTGGCGTATTTCGCCGGCGCGCTGCGCACCGATGCGAACGGCGTCGCGACCGCGACGTTCACCCTCCCCGACGATCTCACGACTTGGCGCGCGATGGTCGTTGCGACGAGCGCCGACGGACGCTTCGGCAACAGCGAGGCGACGTTCAAGACGACCAAACCATTGGTCGCGAACCCGGTGATCCCGCAGTTCGCCCGGCCGGGCGACCGGTTCGACGCGGGCGTTGCGGTGACCAACGGGACGGGCGCGAACGGGTCGCTGCGGATCGACGCGACGCTCGCCGGTCCGCTCGCGTTCCTGGTGAACGACAAACCGGTCGCGTCGACCTCGCTCGAAACGCCGCTCGAAAACGTCACCCAGGCCTACCGGTTCTCGATGGTCGCGCAAGGAACGGGTACCGCGACGGCGACGGTGCGGGTACGCGGCGCGGGAACTGGCGACGCATTCTCGATCCCCGTTCCGGTGAGCGACACCGATGTCACCGAGAGCGTCGCGCAGACCGGGACGACCACGACGAGCGCGAGCATTCCGATCGAGGTCGCGGCCGGAACGCCGCGCGACGCCGGCGGCCTCGACCTGGAGCTCGCGTCCTCGCTCTTGCCCGAGCTCTCCGTCGCTGCGCAGAACGCCCTGCTGGGCGACGACCGCCTGACGCTTTCGGCCGCCAGCCGGTTGGACGTCGCCGGCGATCTGGTGCTGCTCGCCAAGCGCAGCGGCAGCGACGCGTCGGCCGCCCGGACGCGCGGCGTGGCCGAGGTCGCGACGCTGCGCAGTCTGTCGCGAGCCGACGGCGGGTTCGCGGCGTACTGGCAGGCGCAAGGTTCCGATCCCTGGGACTCGCTCTTCGCGCTCGAAGCGCTCGCGCGCGCGCACCTCGCCGGTGTTCCGGTTGGTGACGAGCTGTTGTCACGCGCCCGGGCATACGCGGCGGCAACCCTCGCCGACCCGACCGCGCGCGAGAAGTGGTGCACCAGTGCGATCTGCAAGGCGGAGTTGCGGCTGCACGCGCTCGTCGCGCTCGCCGCGGCCGGCGATGCGCGCACGACCTTCCTGAACGACATCGATGCGCAACGCGACAACCTCGCCTTCGCCGACCAGGCCCGGCTGGCGCGGCTGCTCTCGCTCGCGCCCGGTTACGGCGCGCGCGCCGACACGCTCGCCAAGGCGATAACGGACCACCTCTACACGACCGCCCGGGGCGCCGTCGTGACGCTGCCCGGGCGCTACCGCTGGTTCGACGAGCCGGTGGTCGCGCAGTCCGAAGCGCTGCGGCTCGAGCTCGTGCGCAAAGCCGACGGCGACACGATCGACCGGCTGACGCGTTCGTTGCTCGACCTGCGGCGCAACGGCTCGTTCGGGTGCGCCTGCGAGAACGCGTCCGCGCTCGACGCCTTGGTCGACCTCGCCGCGCGCGAACAACCGGCGAACTTCACCGCGACGGCGTCGATGGGCGGTAAGAGCGTCGCGACCGAGCACTTCACCGGTGCGCGCGCACCGGAGCGCCGCGCAAGCGTCCCGATGCGCGCACTGCCCGATGGCCGCTCCGCCGTCGCCCTGGCCAAGACGGGCGCCGGGACGCTGCACTACGCGGTGACGTACACCTACCGTCTTCCCGGCGCCTCGCCAGGCAGCCTGAGCGGGCTGCGGATCACCCGCGTCGTGCGCGAAGCGAACGCGAAGGACGTGCTCGCGACGATGGGTCTGACCACGCCGTCGTCGGCGCTGACGCTCGACGCCGCGCACGTCTACGACGTCGAGTTGCAGATCGTGACCGATCATGATGTCGATCGCGTGCTGATCGCCGATCCGCTACCGGCCGGGTTGCAAGGGGTCGATACGTCGTTCGCGACGACGTCGCAGGCATTGCAGGTGCCCTCGTCGTCGTGGGCCATCGGCGACCAGCAGATTCATACCGACCGCATCGAAGCCTACGCGGACCACCTCTCGGCGGGGATCTACCGGCTGCACTACCTCGCGCGCAGCGTGACGCCGGGCACGTTCGCCTGGCCGGGAGCGAACGCGCACCTCGCCGACCGGCCCGACGAGTTCGGCCGCAGTGCCGGCTCTCTGCTGATCGTGCGCTGACCGATCGCGCCGCGCGCGAACGTTCCGGTCATCATCGAGTTTTCATTCGGTTCTCAGGTTGGTCCAATGTACGCCACGCGCGGTGGTCGTACGCTACGGCTGCGGAACCGGCCGGTTCGAACGCGAGCCCCCTTCGACACGAGGTCACCCATGCGTACACCGACCCTCGCGACGCTCGTCGCCGCGGCGTTCTTGGCCGGATGCGGCGGAGGCGGCGGTTCTTCGCCGTCGTCGATCCCGTCCGGCACCACCCCGAGCGGTTCGCAACTGAGCACGCAAGACATCGTTCAGAGCGGAACCGACGCGGCCTTCGAGCCGATCGATACGGCCGAGTCCGACGCGGCCGTCATCAGCGGCAGCCTCGGCTCTTCGTCGTCGCAACGCAGCGCGCAGAGCCTTGCACACGGTTGCAAGAACCGCACCACCCGAACGGTCACCGTCAGCGGAGGCTCGGTGACGGTCGAAACAATCCACTATTTCAACGACGCATGCACGCAACCTGAGCGCGATGCAGTCGCGGTGTACACGGTGAGCGGCAATACCGCCAACGTGATGCGCACTGTCACCACGTACAACTTGGCGCACCTGCAGCTCGGCATCCGCAAGCAGACGTACGCGCTGACCGGCTCGACTCGAGCGGTATCGTGGACGGTGATGTCGGCATTCTACCCCGGCACTCGGCGACGCCGCTGTCGCAGTACAGCCATAGCGCGACCCTCAGCGCGAACGCGTACACCGCGACGACCGGCGCGCATCACCAACGACGCGAAGCCTTCGATCGATGCTTCGTACGGGCGGCAATCCGCGGTCAACGCCACCGTGAGCACCGACAGCTCCGGCGATCCGACGCTCACCGGAACGCGCAACGGGACGGAGTTCAAGGGGGCGCTCGACGCGCTCACGATCTCGTCCGCGCCGCCGTTCACCATTTCAGGCGGGACCGAGGTCGGAACGTCGCAGCTCAACGGAGCGATCACGTTCGACTCCGACGGCGACCTCACGGCGGTCGCGCTCACCGGGACGCTGCCCGGCGGGAACACGATCAACGTGACGTCGGTCGACAACGGCGGCGTCGTTACGGTGAGCGGCACGATCACCTCACCGGCGAACGCGATGGTTGCTACGTTCAGCACCGACGCTGACGGCGACGGAATCCTTACGCTTGCGAACGGGACGCAGCTGCCGATCGTCGATTGGCACGTCGTCTGGTCGTAACATCCCCGTCATCTGATCGTAACATCCTCGTCATCCTGAGCCTGTCGAAGGAGGGCCGTGCCAGGCTAGGTCGTCGTCGTGCGCGTTGGTTCGATTGGGTCGACGTGGAGGTCGCGGGGGCGGAGCTCGTGCCAGGCGTCGATGGTGCGGACCGAGCGCGTGTAGGTCGAGATGACGATCGATTGGGTGAAGGCGGAGCCGCGGCGGTAGCGCACGCCGTCGAGGAACTCGCCGTCGGTCACGCCGGTGGCGGCGAAGAGCGCGTTTTCGCTGGCGCACAGGTCGTCGAGGGTCAGCGTCTTGTGGATGTCGTGGCCTTCGGCGGCCGCGATCGCTTCGTCGGCCTCGTCGCGCGGCCATAAGCGGCCCTGCATCTCGCCGCCGAGCGCGCGGACGGCGCAGGCGGCAATGACGCCTTCGGGCGAGCCGCCGATGCCGGCCAGCACGTCGACGTTGGCCCGTTCTTCGAGCACGGCGTAGACGGAGTTCGCGACGTCGCCGTCGCCGAAGACGCGCACGCGTGCGCCGGCGGCGCGCACGTGGCGCATCAGGTGCTCGTTGCGCGGCCGGTCGAGCAGTGCGACGGTGAGGTCGGAAACCTCGCGGCCCTTCGCGCGGGCGAGCGCGCGCAGGTTCTCTTCGAGCGGCAGGTCGATCGACATGATGCCGCGTCCGGCCGGCCCCGTCACGAGCTTGTCCATGTACGGAACACGCGTGCGGAACAGCGTCCCGCGCGGCGCGGCGGCGATAACCGAGATGGCGCCGGGCCCGCCGCGCGAGGCGAGCGTCGTCCCGTCGATGGGGTCGACCGCGACGTCGAGGGACGGACCGTTGCCGTTGCCGATCTCCTCGCCGTGGTAGAGCATCGGGGCTTCGTCCTTCTCGCCTTCGCCGATGACCACGACGCCGGCCAGCGCCGCGTCGCGCAGCGCCGTCCGCATCGCCTCGACGGCGGCGCCGTCGACCGCGTTCTTGTCGCCCAGCCCGACGAGCCGTCCGGCGGCGATGGCGGCAGCCTCCGTCGACCGGACGAACGCATACTCCAGCCCGTGGGTATCCATAAGGCGCCTATTTCCAGGTGCCCGCTTGCACAAAACCTTCTGAATTGCCGCATTTTCTTTCATTTCCGGCCCCGCTGGGCCGGCGGGAGACGACGCTCCGGCCGGGCGGAAGCGGGTTGATGGTGTGTAGCGTCACGAACTGTCGGCAGCGTGGCCGAGCGTGACGTTGCGCTGTTCGACGCGATCGCGACCGCCCTGACGGCGACCGACGTCGAGCGCGCGCTCGAGGCTGCGCTGCGCGAGATCGTGCAGGCGCTCGACCTCGCCGCGGGCTGGATTTGGATCGTGGATCCGCAGACCGGCCGGTTCTATCTCGCCGCCGCGCACGAGCTGCCGCCGTACCTGCGCGAGCCGGTACAGATGACCGGCGACCCGTGCTGGTGCATGGAGTCGTTCGTCGACGGCGACTTCGACTCCAAGAACGTCGACATCATCGCGTGCTCGCGGCTGCGGCGCGGCGCGCGCGAAGGCGGCGATGCGCTGACCTTGGGCTTGCAGTCGCACGCGTCGATCGTGCTGCGTTTCGGCGAACGGCGCCTGGGGATCATGAACGTCTGCCCGCCGGTTCCCCGGCGGCTCTCGGCGGGCGATCTACGGCTGCTCTCGGTGACCGGCGCGCAGATCGGTTTGGCGGTCGAACGCGGCCGGTTGGCGGAAGAAGAAGCCAGCGCCGCGCGCTCGGAGGAACGCACCCGGCTCGCGCGCGAGATCCACGACACGCTGGCGCAGGACCTCGCCGCGATCGCGCTGCAGCTCGAGAGCGCGCTGCGGAGCCTGCCGGCCGAATCGGCCGCGGCGCAGCGCGTCGTGACGGCGCTCGACGTCGCCCGCGCCTCGATGACGCACGCGCGCGCCTCGGTGCTGAGCTTGCGTTCCGATCCGCTCGCGGGGCGGGCACTCCCGGCAGCGCTGGCCGCCCTCGCGCGCCGGCTGACGTCGGAGACTGGGATGCGCGTGACGCTCCACCAACGCGGCGCGGTTACGCTGCCGTACGAGGCCGAAGGCGAGCTGTTCGGCATCGCTTCCGAGGCGCTCGCCAACGCGCGGATGCACGCCGAGGCGTCGCGCATCGAGATCGAGCTGTCCGATGAGGGCGACGCCGTCGTGCTGCGCGTTCGCGACGACGGTGTCGGCTTCGCCGCGGCGTCCCTCGCCGGCGATCGCTACGGTCTGCGCGGGATGGAGGAGCGTGCACGGCTCGCCGGCGGTCGCCTGCGCGTCGAATCGGGTTCCGAGCGCGGAACGTTGATTGAGGCGATCGTGCCGAGAGCGTCGGCGTGATCCGGGTCGCGATCGTCGACGATCACCCGATCCTCACCGACGGGCTGGTGGCGAATCTGCGGGCGGTTCCCGATATCGACGTCGTGGCGACCGGCGCGAGCGCCGACGATGCGGTGGCGATCGTGACGACGCACGCACCCGACGTCCTCATCCTCGACCTCGAGCTGGGAGGTCGCAGCGGGCTCGACGCGATCCCCGACTGCAAAGCCGCCTCACCGCGCACGCGCGTCGTCGTGTTCACCGCGTACGCCGGCGAGGAGCGCGTCGCGACGGCGTTCGAGCGCGGCGCCGACTCGTATGTGCTCAAGGGCACGTCGAGCGACGAGCTGGTTGCGATCGTGCGCGCGGTGGCGCAAGGCGGCACGATGGTGCCGGCCGAGATCGCGTCATTGCTTGCGCGCGCGGTGCGACAACCGCGCCGCGATCGGTTGACGGCCCGCGAGCGTGAGATCCTTGCCTTGCTCGCTGAAGGGCTCTCGAATCGCGCGGCCGGCGACCGGCTCGGGATCAGCGAACGCACCGTAAAGTTTCACGTCGGCGAGATTCTCGCGCGCCTCGGCGCCGGCAATCGCGCGCAGGCCGTCGCAATCGCCAAGACCCGCGGCCTCTTGTAGCCCACCCTCAGGCACGATGTTCCTTGTCACCTGGTCGAACGGACAGGGGTGGGCCGCGCCGTTCGGCTGTCGCGCCGTTGCGGCGGAGCGACTATGCTCGACGGATGAACGACTACGACAGGTGGTACGAACGTGGGCACGTGGCGATCGTCACGGGCGCGTCCAAAGGACTGGGGCGCGCCGTGTCGCGCGAGCTCGCGCGGGTAGGGATCTCACTGGTGATCGATGCGCGCGGCGCCGAGGCGCTTGCCGAAGCCGAGCGCGAATTGGCACACCTTGTCCCCGTCGTCGCCGTGCCGGGCGACATCGCCGACCTCGCGCACGTCCATCGTCTGGTCGAGAGTGCGGAGCAGCGCTTCGGGCGGATCGATCTGGTGATCAACAACGCCTCGACGATCGGGCGTTCGCCGTTGCCCGCGCTCGACCAGCTCTCGCCCGCGACCTTCGACCGAATCTTCACTACGAACGTGTTCGCGCCGTTGCATCTCATCCAGCATGCGCTGGCGATCATGCGCCGCGGCGGCGGCGGTACCATCGTCAACGTCAGCTCCGATGCGGCGGTGGAAGCCTATGCGGGTTGGGGCGGCTACGGGTCGGCGAAGGCCGCGCTCGAGCACATGTCACGCATCTTGGCAATCGAGCTCGACGGCAGCGGGATCGGCGTCATCGTCGCCGACCCGGGTGACATGGACACCGAGCTGCACCGGCTGGCGGTCCCGGACGCCGACGCGGCGTCGCTCGCCGACCCGCGCGCCGTCGCGCCGTCGCTGTTGCGTGCGATCGCGGCACCACGCGGGCCCTTCACCGCGCGTCGCGCTCCAGAGCGGGGTTGCCGTCGTCGCATGAGCGTTGTCTTCTCGTTTGCCTTGCCGCCGGCGAACGAAGCGACGACGGCACCGGAGCGTCGCGGGCTCGAGCGCGACGGCGTCCGGTTGCTAGTCACCGATCGTGCGAGCGGTGTGCATCACGCTGCAGCGTTTCGCGAGCTGCAGGCGTTTCTGTGCCGCGGCGATCTGCTGGTGGTAAACGATTCCGAGACGATCCCGGCCGCGCTCGAAGCGCGCGGTGGCGGCGGCGCGTCGTTCGGGTTGCATTTGTCGTCGCGCATCTCGGCCGAACTGTGGGTTGCCGAGCCACGCGAACGCGCCGTGACCGCCGGTGAGCGTGCCGGATTGAACGAGGACGGCAGGGTGACGTTTCTCGCACCGGTCGATGCGGAGCACCCGCGGCTCTGGTACGTACTGCTCGATCTGCCGCTATCCGTCGACGTGTATCTCGCGCGCCACGGCTCGCCGATTCGCTATCGCTACGTCGCCGAAGCGCTGCCGCTTGCGGCGTACCAAACGATCTTCGCCCGCGTGCCGGGCTCGGCCGAGATGCCCTCGGCGGGAAGGCCCTTTTCGGCCCGGGTGCTCGATGACGTGCGCGCTGCCGGTGTGGATCTCGCCGCGATCAGCCTGCATACGGGCGTCTCGAGCGCCGAGCGGCACGAACGCCCGTATCGGGAATGGTTCGAGGTCTCGCCGGCGACTGCAGGCGCGGTGAACGCCGCCCGGCTGCGCGGCGGACGGGTGATCGCGGTCGGCACGACGGTCGTCCGCGCGCTCGAGAGCGCTGCCGCCGGCGGCGCAGTCGTCGCCGCTAACGGCTGGACCGATCTGGTCGTCACCCGCGAGCGCGGCATCCGCGTCGTCGATGCGCTGCTGACCGGGTTCCACGAGCCCCAGGCCAGTCATCTCGACTTGCTACGCGCGTTCGCCGGCGACGAGGTCCTGGAATCGGCCTACGCCTATGCGCTCGGGGCCGGCTACCTCTGGCACGAGTTCGGCGATCTGCACTTGCTCGCATAAGGCGGCGCGCGGCAAACTCTTTACGGTCGGAAACCGTTCTCGCCGCAGTGAGCGCGGGCTGCGGCGGAGGCGAGGCGAGCGCTCCCGCTCCGGTCGCGACGTGCTGACGAATCCGGTAGTCGGGACGCCCCAAGGCGGACCCGCCTCGGTGAAAGGTATCGCCATAGCCCAGTGACCGCCGAAGCGCCGGCCGCGCCCGGAGGCGAACCGCACGCCGGGCAGCGAAGCCCGTGCGCGACGATGGCCAAGCTGTACTTCCGGTACTCGGCGATGAACGCCGGGAAGTCGACCGCGCTCCTGCAGGTCGCGCACAACTACGAGGAGCACGGGCGCAAAGTCGTCATGTTCACCGCGGAGATCGACGTGCGCTACGGAGTCGGTTACGTCACCTCGCGGCTCGGGCCGCAGCGCAAGTCGCTGACGTACGACGCCGAGGTGGACTTCTCGCGGCACCTGTCGGACGCCGGCAACGTGTCCTGCGTGTTGGTCGACGAGGCGCAGTTCTTGACGCCCGATCAGGTGCGTCAGCTCCACCGGATCGCGCACGTCGGTGACGTGCCGGTGATCTGCTACGGCATCCGCAGCGACTTTCGCGGCGACCCGTTTCCGGGTGCCGCGACGTTGCTCACGCTGGCGGACAGCATCGAGGAGATCAAGACGATCTGCCCGTGCGGGCGGAAGGCGACGATGAACGTTCGCATCGACGAGCACGGCAACCGCATCACGTCAGGCGAACAGATCGCCATCGAAGGCGAGACGCGCTACGTGCAGCTGTGCGGCAGTTGCTTCTATCGCGCGTCGGAGTGAGAACGCTCGCGCGTCACTCGACCGATCGGCCGCTCAGTGAAACGAATCCGTAGCGCTTCTCGAGGCGCTTGCGATCTTCGGCGAACATCTCGCGAATGCGCGTTGCCTCGCTGACGGCAGCGGCTTGATTCTCGACGGCTTGCTTCTCTTTGCGGAGTTTTTCCGCGGCATTTTCGGCCGCGCGCGTGGTGGACTTTAGGCTCATACTATCAAGGTTGCGTATTGGTCCAGGAATGACCTTTATTCAGCAATTCCTCATACTTTTTCCGTAGTTTCGGACCACCGAACGTCCCAAGGAAGGGCTTTATGACGTCGTTACGTTTTCACGCCGCACGGGCCGCCGCGCTCACGCTCGGGCTCGTACTCGCCGGATCCCGTCCCATGACGGTATCCGCGGCCGGGGCTCCGATCCGCATCCCGCTCGATACGATGAACAACTCGGGCGAGAGCGGAGTTGCCATACTGACCGCCGACGGGTCCCGGACCATCGTCGAGCTGCAGATGAAGGGCGGACCGGGCGATCCGCAGCCCGCGCACTTCCATACCGGGACGTGCGACAACTACGCCCCGCGGCCGCTGTACCCGCTGCGGGCGGTCGTGCACGGCACGTCGACGACCACGCTCGACCTCCCGATCGAGAAGCTCACTGCCGGCGATCTCGTAGTGAACGTCCACAAGTCGTTCGACGATATCGCGACCGTCGTCAGTTGCGCGGTCGCAAAGCCAAAATAACGACGATGCGACTGCGACTGACGATCGGTGTGCGCATCGCGCTGGGCGCGTGTCTCGCGATCGGCCTGATGGCCGCGGTCGCGCTGGTCACGCAACGCGGCATCGCGGCGATGTCCCTGGCCGCCGCGCACGCGCGAGCGCTCGAAGGCGTCGCCACCCAGGTGCGCGACGTCATGTCGTCCGCGCTGGCCGAGCAGAGCGCGGTCCGCGGCTTCACGGCCGGAGGCGGCGGCGCGTATGCGCGGGCGATGGTTCGCTCGCGCGGCACGCTGCGTGCGCGCCTCGCCCGTCTGCGCGACAGCGATCGGACGACGCTGATCCCGGTCAACCGGCTCGAGCAGATCGACGTGTTCGAGCAGCAGATCGAGGACGGCATCGCGCTGCTCGACCGCGGCTACGCGCTGCGCGAGGCGGAGATCCGCTCCGGCCGGCGCGAGGCCGCGGTGCGCGCCTTGGGCGACGACGACGCGCAGTTCGGTGCAGTCAGCACGCAGGCGGGAAAGCTCTACGCCTTCGTTGCCGACGGTGCGCGCGCGGCGAACGGCGAGCTCGAGGCGGCCGGCCGGGCGGTCGTTATGACCCTGGCGCTGAGCACGGCGTTCGCGATCGCGGTCTTCGGACTGCTCAGCTTGTTCGCCGGACGATCGATCTCGCTGGGGCTGAGCCGAGTGACCACCGCGCTGCGCGAGATCGCCGGAGACGACGTGGCGCGCCTGGTGCAATCGTTCCGCGGGCTCGCCGACGGCGACCTCGACCGGCGCTATGCCACCGAACGCCGGCCGCTCGCCGTCGCGTCGCATGACGAGATCGGCGTGCTGTCGACGAGTTACGACGAGCTGGTCGGCGGATTGCAGGAGATCTCGATCGCTTTCGGCGCGATGGGTTCCAGCTTGCGTGCGACGGTGGGCCGCATCGCGGGCGTTTCCGAAGATCTGGTCAGCGAAAGCGCCGCGGTGTCGGCCAGCAGCGCGGAGTCGGCGACGGCCGTACGCCAGATTCTGACGGCGGTACGCGATGCGACGCTCGCATCTCGCGAACAGGCAAAGGAGCTCGACGACGCGCGCGATCGCGTCGCGGCGCTCGACGCCGCGGCGGGCGCCATCGCGGGCGGCTCGCGCCGCCAAGCCGACGCCGGCTCGGCGGGCTCGCAGGCGGTGGCGACGCTGGACGTCGAGATCGCGCGTTTCGACGAGCTCGGTGCGCGACTCTCGACCGCGGCCTCGGGCGCGCTGCGCGAGGCGGAAAGCGGCTCGGCGGCGGTTCGCCGGGCAGTCGAGTCGATGAACGCGATCGGCGCGCGCAGCGCCGAGGCGATGGCCGTGATCGACGCCCTCGAGCGCCGCACGGCAGCAGTGTCGCAGATCGTGGCGGCGATCGACGACATCGCCGATCAGACGAACCTGCTGGCGATCAACGCAGCGATCGAAGCGGCCCGCGCCGGAACGCAGGGCCGCGGCTTCGCGGTCGTCGCGTCGGAGATTCGTACCCTGGCCGAAACCTCGCGCCGTTCGACGCAAGAAATCGAAGAGATGCTCGTCGCGACGCGCGCCGACGCGGTCGGCGCAGCCAAGGCGATGCGTGAGGCGTCGGACGCGACCGCGAACGGTGCGGCGCTGGCGGGCGCGGCCGACGCGGCGCTGGGCGCCATCCGCGACGCGATCGAGTCGACGTCGCGCGTCTCGCGCGAGGTCGCCGCACGTGCGACGCAGATGCGCGGCGCGTCGGCGCAGCTCGCCCAGGAGATCGCCTCGGTGGCCTCCGACGCGCTGCTCAATGCCGGCGGCGCCGCCGAGCAGCAGCGCCTGAGCGCCGAGATCTCCCGGCTCGTAACGGCCATCGCCGCGAACGCGGGCCGGAGCGCCGCGATGATGCAGCAGATCAGCGCTGCGACCGAACAGACCGCCGCGCAGCTTGGCCGCGTCGACGCTTCGACGCACCATACGCGCGAGCGGGCTCAGATGCTCGACGAGCTGCTCAGCGCATTTCGCTTCAACAGCCGGCCGAGCGCGCCGCCGGAGCGCTCAGGAGATCGCCTACTGGCGGCGATCGTGGAGGGATCATGACTCGGAAGCTCGTGCTCATCTTGCTGCTTGCGATCGCCGCCGGCCTGGGCACGGCCCGTCGCGCCGAAGCGATCCCCGCTTTCGCGATGCAAACGGGCTTGCAGTGCGATGCGTGCCATTCGTCGATGCGCGGCGTGAACGACTTGGGCGACTCCTACCTGCGCAACGACTACCGGTTGCCGAACATGGGCATCGGCGGAAAACCAGTCGTCGCGGTACGCGGTCAGTTCGCATACGGCAGCGAACCCGACCCGAGCGGCCTGCCGAAGGCGATCGTCGACGAGGTCGAAGCGTTCGTGGCGGCGCGGGTGAACAAAGAAGTCTCCGTCGCCGGGCAATTCTACGTGCTCGACGGTGGCCGGCCAGGCTCAACGCGCGAAGCCTGGATGCAGTACGCGTCGCCCGGCGCGTTCGCCGGCGCACCGGTGCGGCTGACGGTCGGAGCGATCACGCTGCCCTTGCCGGACGATCCGGAGACGTTCCGCCAAACGAACCAGCACTATGCGATCTGGGATCAGACGGTCGGCGCGAACCCGTTCACGTTCATCGATCCGCACAACGCGGCGATGCTCGCGCTCGGCAGCCCGGTGCGGGGTCCCAGCATCTCGATCGTCGCGGCGCAAGGTCACGACCAGCTCTCGGGACTTCCGCAAACCGGAACGGACCGGATGATGCAGGCGCAAGAGGCGTTCCGCGGCGTCGTGCTGAGCGCGTACAACTATGCGGGCCGGCGCGAGCTGGGACCGATCGGCGACGACTTCCAACGCAACGGCATCGGGCTCAACGTCTATCGCGGGAATCTCGCGGTCGAAGGCGTCCTGCAAACGGGCTTCGACACGAGCCCGAACGGCGATGGCGTGGGGATCGCCTCGAGCGGCGGCTTCCTGCAGCTCCGTTATCACCTGCCGCGCGCGACGTTCATTATTCTCCGGTACGACGGCGTCAACGATACCAGCGGCAACTTCTCGCGCTCGCTGACGATCGCCGCGTCGCGCCTGATCACCAGCGGGCTGCGACTCGAGGTCGAGGACGTCGTGCAGCACGGGGGGCGGACGACGAACACGTTCAACTCCTCGCTCGGATTCGGCATCTCGAACACGAGAATCGGGTCCGGCGCCTACTAGCCCGTTACGCGCTTGGCCGCGGTGACGAGGGCGGCGGCGTGGGGGATGGCGCCGGTGAGGGCGTGGGAACGGGGGGCGGCGATTCGCCGGAGTGCAGGCCGCGGCACGTGCCCAGTGCTGCATCGTCGCCCAGAAAGATCCCGATGCGCGTGCCGCGCGGGATCGTGGCGTCCTTGCCGTGGTGCAGCGAGTCGTAACCGCCGACGGCGTAGCCGACGATCGGCAGCAGGCCCAGCACGCCGGGCGCGTTGGCGGAGCTGCCCACCGCGGTCGAGAGCTCGTCGTTGAAGCGGTCGATGATCACTTGGACGTGCTTGCCGTTCGGGCAGCACCAGAAAGCGCGTCTCGAGCGCGAGGTAGCCGCCCCGGCCGCCGCGTTCGGCGTGCGACGCGTTCGCGACGATGCCGTAGCCCGTCGTGCCCGGCGGGATCGGCGTCCCGTCGGGCGCCGTGACGCCGTCGACGATCTGGTAGTGAAATACGTCGCCGGAATGCGCGTGGGACGAGTCGATCGTCTCGTCGACCGCGATCAGCCCGTGGACGCACGGTGGCCGGGCGTCACCGGTCGTCTCGGCCTGCAATGGCGCTGCGCCGGCCGCAACGAGGAACGCCGCGGCGATGGCGACGCCGAGCGGCCGGAAGGCGAATCTCATCGCTGCAGACTTCACGGCCCGGCCGGCCTCGTCCCGGCGGGCGGTCGCCAACGCCCTAGTGGCTGCTTGACCCGGCCTCGACGCAGCGCGCCTTACCGGCGCGCTTCGCGTCGTACATCGCGGCGTCGGCTGCGGCCAGCGTCGCGTCGGCTCCTCGCCCCGGCCGCAGCCGGACGATCCCGATGCTGGCCGTGACGGGCGGTGCGCCGGGGACGCTGCGGGCAGCCTCGGAGATGCGCGCGATGATCTGGTCCCCGATCGCGATCGCATCGGACGGAATCCGCGACTGCATGAGAACGGCGAACTCGTCGCCGCCCAACCGCGCGACGATGTCGTCCAGGCGCGTCCGGTCGCGAATCCCGCCGGCGACCGCGACGAGCACGGCGTCCCCGCCGGCGTGCCCGCAGGTATCGTTGACGTCCTTGAAGCCGTCGAGGTCGATCAGCATCAGCGTCCATTCCGCGTCGGCGCGCCGGCCGGGGCGATCGAGCGAGACGAGCCGCTCGCGCAAGACCTGCAAGAAGCTGCGCCGGTTGTGCACGCCGGTCAGCGCATCGCGTTCCGCCAATTGCCGCAGCCGGGTCTCACGACGCCGGCGCTCGGTGACGTCGTTGATGAGCAGCAAGATCGCGGCGTCGGGCAACCCTTCGTGCATCGGTACCGCGGTGATCTCGCACCAGGTCGAGCCGCCGGCCGGGCCGGCGCGACGCGCGTCTCGAGCCGCAGCAGCGGCCCCGACTTCGTCGCCGAGCTTCGCGAAGGCGTCGCGCAGTGCGTCGCGCTCTTCGTCGGGGACGAGCGACAGGATCGACGTCGTCTCGGCGCCGGCCAGGGCGAGAAAAGCCATGTTGCCGCGCACGACCTGACCCGTGACATCGATGCTGCACATCGCGATCGGGCTCTGTTCGAGAATGCTGTACGACGCGTGCAGCGTGTCGACGATCTCGCGATAGTGGGCGTTCTCGTGTTCCAGCTCGCGTTGCGCCGTCAGGTCGCGCAAGGTGTAGACGAACAGCTCCTGCCCGGGCTGCTCTTCGTCCCGAGCGACGCGACACGAGAGAGCGATCCAGCCGCGCGACCCGTCGTGCCGGTGGATTCCGATCGTGATCGTGCCCCGCTCGCGGGCGTGTTGGAAGGCGAGGCGCAACGCGCGGCGCGCATCGTCGAGCGGTGCGCCGTGGTCCCACATCGCGAGCCAGCCCGGTCCAAGCGGTTCCCGCCCGCGAAGTTGCTCGGCCGTCATGCCGAGCAGATAAAGCGCCGCAGCATTGCAGTCGCGGACGGCATCGCCGGCGGTGACGATGACGCCCTCGTCGAGGGCATCGAGCAACGCGTGGTGGCCTTTCGGTCTCGCCACCCGGCGCTCGGCCAAGGTTCGGAGTGCGCCATATGATGTTCGTGTACCGCGCCGGTCTGGTAATGCTCCGGTCCTAGGACGTATGACTTGCACAACGACCTGGGATGACGCGAGGGTTCCCTCGTCCAAGCGGGACCTATGACGTCGGAGGCTGACGTGTGCTTTCTCTCGGCGGTCGAGCTCACGCGGCGGATTCGCCGGCGGGAGCTCTCCGCGACCGAGGTCCTTGCGCGCGCATCTTGCCCGTATCGAGCGCCTCAACCCGCGGTTGAACGCGATCGTGACCCTCGACGCGAACGGCGCCGCGGCCGCGGCGCGCCGAGCCGATGACGCGCAAGCCCGGGGCGAAGCGCTCGGGGCGCTGCACGGGCTGCCGGTCGCGCATAAGGACCATTTCTTCACGCGCGGGATGCGCACGACGTTCGGCTCGCCGGTCTTTCGCGACTTCGTCCCCGACCACGACAGCATCATCGTCGAGCGGCAGCGCCGCGCCGGCGCGATCACGATCGGCAAAACCAACATGCCGGAGTTCGGCGCGGGTTCGCAGACGTTCAACGCCGTCTTCGGAGCGACGCGCAATCCGTACGACCCGTCGAAGACCTGCGGCGGAAGCAGCGGGGGCGCGGCGGTGGCGCTGGCGTGCGGAATGGTCGCCCTCGCCGACGGCAGCGACCTGGGCGGATCGTTGCGCAATCCGGCCAACTTCTGCAACGTCGTCGGCTTGCGGCCGTCGATCGGGCGCGTAGCGCAGTGGCCCGCGTCAAGATGCGTGGAATACGCTCGCCGTCGCCGGGCCGATGGCGCGCACGGTGGAAGACGTCGCGCTCTTCTTGAGCGTCCTCGCCGGTCCCGACGCGCGCGACCCGATCGCGCTGGACGAAACGGGGAGCGGGTTCGCGACGATCGCCGAGCGCGACTTCGCCGGGACGCGCGTCGCGTGGAGCGCCGATCTCGGCGGCCTGCCGGTCGAACGCGCGGTCTCGGCGGTGCTCGCCGTCGCAGCGCCGCGTCTTCGACGACATGGGCTGCGACGTCGACGAGGCGTCGCCGAATCTGAGCGGCGCCGACGAGGTCTTTCAAACCTTGCGCGGCGTCTCGTTCGCCAACGCGTTCGGCGAGCTGCTGGATCGCGATCCGGCCTCGCTCAAAGACACGATCGTGTGGAACACGGGCTTTGGGCGCGCGCTGATCGGGCGCGCAGCTCGGCCGGGCCGTCGGGCTGCGGTCGCAAATCTTCGCGCGCATGCACGCGTTCATGGAACGCTACGAGTTCTTGATCGCGCCGGTCAATCAGGTCGCGCCGTTTCCGGTCGAGCAGCCGTACCCGACCGAGATCGAAGGTGTCACGATGGAGACCTACCTCGACTGGATGCGCTCGTGCTCGGCGATCACGGTGACCGGACATCCCGCGATCTCGGTGCCGTGCGGTTTCACCGCCGACGGCCTGCCCGTCGGCGTGCAGATCGTGGGCCGGTATCGCGACGAGCGCGGACTGCTGCAGTTCGCGCACGCCTTCGAGGCGCGGACGCAGAACCGGTCTGCGCCGTCCGCCGCTCGGCTAACGCGCCGGCCGCGAGGCCGCGCTGCCGGCGCGAACTCGACGAACCAGTCCAGCGCGGCCGGATCCATCATCGCCTCGCGGCTGGCGGCCTTCTCGGGCGGCGTCCCGGCCAGGATGCGCCGGACCGGGATCTCCATTTTCTTGCCGGTGAGCGTGTACGGAACCGATCGCACGTGGTGGATCTCGTCGGGGACGTGCCGCGGGCTGCAGTCCGCGCGCAGCTTCGCGACGATGCGCGCGCGCAGCGCTTCGTCGAGCACCGCGCCGTCGCTGAGCCGCACGAACAGCGGCATGTAGAAACCGCCGCCGGCGAGCTCCAGACACACGACGAGACTATCGGCGACGTCGTCGAGCTGCTCGACCGCACGGTACACTTCGGCCGAGCCGATGCGCACGCCGTGCCGGTTGAGCGTCGAGTCGGAGCGGCCGTAGATGTAGCAGCCGCCGCGCGCGTTGATCTTGATGAAATCGCCGTGGCGCCAGACGCCCGGAAAGCGTTCGAAGTAGGTCTCGCGGTAGCGCGCATCACCGGGATCGTTCATGAAGCGCAGCGGCATCGAGGGCGACGGGCTGGTGACGACGAGCTCGCCGACCTCGTCGACGACGTCCTCGGCCGTCCTCGTTCCAGGCGTGCACGTCCATGCCGAGCAAGCGCGTCTGGATTTCGCCCGCGTAGACCGGCAGCAGCGGCGACCCGCCGACCAGGCCCGCGCACAACTCGGTCCCGCCGGACGGCGAAGTGACCCACAGATCGCCTTTGACGCGCTCGTAGAACCAGGCCGTCGACTCGGGCGTCACCGGCGAGCCGGTCAGCAGGACGCTGCGCAGACGCGAGAGATCGAACCGCTCGCGCGGCACGATCCCGACTTTCTGCATGATCTGCACGAACGCCGGGCTCGCGCCGAAGCACGTCGCCTCGGCGTCGGCGGCGAGTTGCCATAGCAGTGCCGGCGTCGGATGCGCGGGATGACCGTCGTACAACACGATCGAGGAGCCTTGCAGCAACGCGGACACCAGCGCGTTGAACATCATCCAGCCGGTCGTCGTGTAGAAGAACATGCGCGAGTCCGGGCCGAGATTCTGCCCCAGCCCGGTGCTCTTGAGGTGCTCGACGAGGTTTCCGACGTGGCCGTGCACGATCGGCTTGGGGAGCCCGGTCGTACCGGACGAGAACAGCACCCACAGCGGATGATCTTCGGCGACGCGTTCGTAGGCGAACGTCGCGGCGTCGACGCGCGGATGGTCCAGCAGCGACCGGCCACGGAATCGCGCCCTCGATCGCGCTCGGGGACGCGGGGCTGAGATACGCCAGCGACACGACGTGTTCCACGCGTCGGCAGCTCGGCCAAGATCGTCCGGATCTCGATCGGCGCGGTCGAAGTCCTTTCCGCCGAAGCGGTAGCCGTCGGCCACGAAGATGAGCTTGGGCGCGATCTGCGCGAAGCGATCGATGACGGTCCGCGCGCCGAACTCGGGCGCCGCCGAAGCCCAGACGGCACCGATCGCGGTCGTCGCCAGCATCGCGACCACCGTTTCGGGGATGTTCGGCAGATAGGCGACGACCCGATCGCCCGGGGCCACGCCGAGGGCGCGCAACTGCGTCGCCAGGATGCGCACCGCGTCACCGAGCTCGTGCCACGTCATGCGCGCGAGCGGGCGCAGCTCGGAGCTGTGGATCAACGCCGCCTCGCCCGGCTGCCGCGACGCGCCTCGTGCCGCAGCAGGTGCTCGGCATAGTTCACTCGCGAACCGCGAAACCACACCGCGCCCGGCATCGTGCGCGAGCTCAGCACCTGCTTCGTACGGCTGCGCCGACGCCACCCGGAAGAAGTCCCACACGGCCGCCCAGAACCCGTCGAGATCGGTCACCGACCACGCGCCGCAGCTCTTCGTACGTGCCGAACCGCCGGCCGCGTTCGGCGTCGAGCCAGCGCATGAACCGCGCGACCGTCGACGTCCGCGGCCTCGCGCCGGATTCGGGGTCCAAAGCAACTCGCCTTCGGTCATTACGTTCCGTCGGCGGGCGGGCAGTGCAACTCCTGCGCCGAATCGCACGCTCCATGATCCATCTCTACGCCGCAATGGCGCTCGCCGCCGTCGTTCCGATGGCGCCGTGCCCGTCGCCGCGACCGCGCTTTGCGACGATCGCCGTCAACCCCGCAACCACCGTCACGGCGGCGACGATCCAGGAGTTCGGGATCGCGCTCCGGGCGACCGAAGACGGCGGCTACCGCTGGCGTTTGCAAACCGTTCCGGCCACCGGCGCGCCGGCTCGCTACGACGGCGAGGCGAGCCTGTGGGACAGCGCGTTCACCAACCTCAACCGCGCACCGGGTGCGCCCCCGATGGTCGGCGGTCAGGCGACGGAAGTGTTCATGTTCACCGCGATGGCGCCGGGATCGGCCAAGCTGACATTTCAACTGTTCGGTCCCGGCAAATCCGTAGCCGCTCAAACGACGACCTACACGGTCGAGGTCGTGCCGAACGTCATGGTCTGCTGATTACGCGATTTTCGCTTCGCGGTCAGCAAGCCGGTGTTCATGCCGCCCAGCGCGAGGCCGCCGTCGAAGCGGGCGGATTCGACCTTGATGCAGCGGTCGACGACCACGTCGAGTCCGGCGTCGTCGGCGAGCCGGATCGCTTCCTCGTTGATGACGCCGTATTGGAACCAGATCGCTTTCGCGCCGGCCGCGATCGCCTCGCGCGCAACCTGCGGCGCTTCGTCGGGCCGGCGGAAGACGTCGACGATGTCGGGCGCGCCGCGCTCCGCGGCATAGGCCGCCAGCGACGGGTACGCCCGCACGCCGTCGATCGCGGCTGATCGTCGGGTTGATCGGCGTGAGCTCGAACTTCCCGCGCGTGCGCAGGTACGAGAAGACGAAATAGCTGGGCCGGCTCGGGTTCGCGCGACGCGCCGACCATCGCGACGGTGCGCGAGCGGTCGAGCAGTGCGCGCCGCTGCGCCGCCGTTGTCGAGGATCATCGTGCCGACTCGTAGGTCGGGTTCGGCGCCGATGCGACGGCAGCGGCGGCGGCGAGGCCGCGCTCGAGATCCCAGATCAGATCGTCGACGTCTTCCAGCCCGACCGAGAGCCGCACCATCTCCGGCAGGACGCCGCCTGCGCGCAATTGCTCGTCGGTGAGCTGCTGGTGCGTCGTCGAAGCAGGGTGGATGACCAAGCTCTTCGCGTCGCCGACGTTGGCGAGGTGGCTCCACAGTTCGAGCGCTTCGATAAAGGCGCGGCCCGCGTCGCGGCCGCCGCGCAAACCGAACGTGAATACCGCGCCGGCGCCCAGCGGAAGGTAGCGTTCGGCGAGCGCGCGCTCCGGGCTGTCGGGCAAGCCGGCGAAGGAGACCCACGCGACTTCGCTGCGCCCGCGCAGAAACGCGGCAACCGCGCGCGCGTTATCGACATGCTGCGGCATGCGCACCGCGAGCGTCTCGAGCCCCTGCACGAGCAGCCACGCGTTCATCGGCGAGATCGACGCACCGACGTCGCGCAGCACCTCGACCCGCGCGCGCTGCAGGAATGCGTACTCGCCGAACGTCTCGGCAAAGTTCAGCCCGTGATAGCCCGGACTCGGCGTGCTCAGCAGCGGATGGCGGCCGGCGCTCCACGGGAACGTGCCGGACTCGACGATCGCGCCGCCCATCACCGTTCCGTGACCGCCGATGAACTTCGTCGCCGAGTGGACCACGATGTCGGCGCCGTGCTCGATCGGCCGGCACAGGTACGGCGTCGCGAACGTGTTGTCGACGACGAGCGCCACCCCCGCCTCGTGCGCGATCGCCGCCAGCGCCGCGATGTCGGCGACGTTGCCGTTGGGGTTGCCGATCGTCTCGACGAACAGCGCACGCGTGTTCGCGCGCAGCGCGCGCGCGCACGGCGTCGAGGTCGCCGGGCGCGACGAACGTCGTCTCGATCCCCATCCGCTGCAGCGTGACCGAGAACTGGGTGACCGTGCCGCCGTAGAGGTTCGCCGACGCGACGAGATGGTCGCCCTGCTGAGCGAGGCTCAGGATCGTGATGAGTTGCGCAGCCAGCCCGCTCGCCGTTGCGAGCGCGCCGAGCCCGCCTTCCAAGCTGGCGAGCTTTTCCTCGAACGCCGCGACGGTCGGGTTCCCGATGCGCGTGTAGATGTTCCCGTACGCGCGCAACGCGAAGAGTTCGGCGGCGTGCTCGGTCGAATCGAAGACGAACGCCGTCGACAGGTGGAGCGGGAGCGCGCGCGCCCCGCTCTCACCGTCCGGCGGCGTTCCCGCGTGCAGCGCGCGCGTCCGAAAGCCGAACGTCCGCTCGTTCATCCGGCGCGGCTACCCGCTCTTGCGCGCGTGCAGGATGAAGTGGTTTCCTTCGTTGTCCTCGCCGAACGCCATGTGACAGCCCGGCGTGTCGGTGATCTCGCCGTCTTCGCCGAACTTCACGCCGGCCGTTTTGGCCCGGGCGACGGCGGCCGCGACGTCGGGGACGGCGAACAGCGCGCTGCCGCTCGTGCCTTTCTCGGCGCGCTCTCCCATCGCGTACAACCCGAAGCTCGAACCGTCGGCGAACGTCCACTCGCTCACGGGCCCGCCCTGCATCGTCGGCGGCGCACCGAACAGTTGCGTGTAGAATTTCGTCGTGCTGTCGAGTCGGCGACGACGTAGTAGTTGGCGTCAATACCGGTAACGTTCATGGCATGTCTCCTCGCGTTCGGTGGGCCCGAGCCCTTCGGGTCGAAGCCTTCGGCACCCGCTCCGCGGACAGGAGGGGTCCCGGCGCCGGCCGTAGACTCGACAGCATGTCGAGAAGGGTGTTCTCGATCGCGCCGTACTTGCGCGTTTCTGTTGGCGGTCGGGCCGTCGCCGTTCCGTCGCCGTCCGCCGGGCCGAGCGACGATCGCGTGGTCGCGCTCGCCGGAAGGTCGACGTGCCGGACGATCTTCAACGCGATCGTCCATCGCGTGGGCCGCCGCGACGGCGACCTGCTCGACGTCGCCGGTGACGTGCAGCCGCCGAACAACGGGAACGCCTACACGGTCGACGATCGTTACACGCTCGATCGCGCCCACGGCACTTGGCACGTTCGTCTCGGAGCCGGATCGCCCGCCGCCGCTGAGGGCACGGCGCCGCCGTGGACCGGCGCGACCTGGGATCTCGTGGCTCGTGGCGCCGAAGGGCTCGACGAACGAGTACGTTACGAGCTGCTCGCCGACGGCGCCGTGCGGCGAACCATCCAACAACGGGTGGCGGGTGTCCCCAATGTCTGGCGACCCGTCGACGCCGAGCTTTGCGCGCCCGGCGACGTGCCCGCCGCCGGCCGATGCATGCATCGTCGAGAATTTTCCGGCCTACACCACCTCCTACGGTGCACCGACGGCTCGCGTCATGAATGCGGCATCTCCGACGCGGCGTCGTCCAGGTCGTAATCAGCCTCGATGCGCAATCCCGGGTCGTGTCGGCCCGGATTCGGTCCAGCCCGGCGCAACGGTACGACGAGTATGCGTTGCAGACGGTTCGGTTGTCGACGTTCCAAACGGAGATTCGCAACTGCCGGCCCGTTGCGGCCGACTTCATCTTCTCGGTCCGCTTCTGACGCGCGCGAAGCCGCCGCTCTCGATCACGCCCAGCGCGTCGAGGATCGCGAGGCGCGTCGCCGACTCGCCGACGTTGCCGGTGAACGCCACCTCGGCCGGCGAGCCGGCCAGCACGATCACGCGATCGGCGATCGCCAGCGCGTCGTCGACGTCGTGCGTGACCAGAATCGCGGAGGCGCGCGTGAGGGCGAGGATCTCGTGCACCGCAGCCCGCAACTCGATGCGCCGCAGGGCGTCGAGCGCCGCGAACGGCTCGTCGAGGAGCAGTAGATGGGGGTCGCGGACGAGCGCGCGCGCCAGCGACGCGCGCTGCGCCATCCCGCCGGACAACTCCTTGGGCAGCCGCGTTGCGGCGTGCGCCAGCCCGACCAGCGCGAGCACGCTCGGCACGCGAGCCCGTTCGGCGTCGTCGCGCGCGGGGAACGCGACGTTGCGGGCCACGTCGAGCCACGGGAACAACCGCGGTTCCTGAAACATCACGCCGATGTCGCCGGTGGTCGCGATCGTTCCGGCGTCGCTGCAGCTCGAGGCCGGCGATGCAACGCAGCAGCGTCGACTTCCCGCAGCCGCTCGCGCCCAGCACGGCGACGCGCTCGCCGCGTGCAACGTCGAGATCGAGGCCGTCGAAGACGAGGTGCGTTCCGAACGCCTTGCGCAGGCCACGGATGCGCGCGGCGGGCCTCTCCGTGCCGGCGCTTCGCCGTCCGACCGGCATCAGGCCGGCACCGTGTCGGTCCAGCCGACGAGCCGCTTCTCGAGCCGGCGCATCCCGGTTTCGGAGAGCTTGCCGCAGGCGGCGAACAACAGGATCGCGACGAGGATCTCGTCGGTCCGCGCGGTCTGCTGGCCGTCGGTGAGCAGAAAACCGAGCCCGTTGGTGGCGGCCAGCAACTCCGCCGCGACCAAGAACAGCCAGGCTTGCGTGAGCCCGATGCGCGCGCCGACGAGCAACTGAGGCAGCGTTGCCGGGACCAGCACCCGCGTGATGAGCGCGGTTCGCGACAAGCCGAAGATCGTGCCGACTTCGACCAGCTTGCGATCGACGCCGTGGATGCCGCTGACCAGCGCGACGTAGATCGGGAAGAACGCGCCGATCGCGACCAGCGTCACCTTCGCCGTCTCGCCGATCCCCAGCCAGAGTAGGATGAGCGGTACCCACGCGAGCGACGGAACGGCGCGGATCGCCTGCAGCGTCGGATCGAGCGCGCGTTCCACGGCGCGGAGTCCGCCGACGAGCGAGCCGAGCACGAGCGCGAAGAGCGAGGGCGATCGCGAAGCCGAGCGCGACGCGCTCGATGCTCGCGCCCAGATCGCGCCAGAGCAAACCGCTCTGGGCGAGCTCGAGTAAGCTCGCGCGCGACGTCGTGAGGCGACGCGAGCTGGTACGACTTGATGACTCCCGTTGCGGTCACCGCCCACCAGGCGGCGAACAGGGCGAGCGGGACGACGAACCTACCCATGCAGCGCGGTCGTCGCGGGGCGGCTGTCGATCAAGGAGCCGAGCGCGAGCTGCGAGATCGGCGTCGGGCTTGGCCAGCTTGTCGCCGCGAATCAGCGGCACCACGGCGGCGATCGCCTCGTGGTACTCGTTACCCGGCGTCCCGTCGCCCGGATACGTGGTGCGCTCGCGCAGCTGCAGATCGGCGACCCGGCGCGCGACGTGCGAGGCGTCGGACAGCAGCCCGGCGGTCTCGTCGACGTGCGCGGCGGCGTAGCGTCGAGCGCGCTCGTAGGTTTGCAGGACGATCTGCGCGACGTCGGGGTGCTGGGCCAGAAAGTCCTCGCGCGCGTTGAGCGCGCCCCAGGTGTTGAAGGCCACGTTGCGATAGAGCAGCCGCGATCCGGCGTCGAGTTGCGAGGCGGCCATGTGCGGGTCGAGCCCGGCCCACGCGTCGACCTGCCCGCGCTCGAGGGCGACGCGCCCGTCGGGGTGCTGCAGATCGACCACCTCGATGTCGGTGGGCTGTAAGCCGGCGCTCTGCAGCGAGCGCAGCAAGAAGAACCACGGGTCGGTACCGCGCGTCGCCGCGACCTTCTTGCCGCGCAGATCGCGCAGCGTGCGCAGCGGCGAATCCTTGGCCACCACCATCGCCGTCCACTCGGGCCGCGAGTACAGAAAGACCGTCTTGATCGGCGAGCCGTTCGCGCGCGCGAGCAACGCCGCGCTGCCGGCGGTCGATCCGAATTGCACCACGCCGGCCTGGAGAAAGCCGTTGCCTTTGTTCGAACCCAGCGAGAGCACCCAGTCGACGGCGGTCCCGCGCTTGGCCAGCGCCTCCTCCAGCCAGCCCTTCTGCTTGAGCACCAAGCTGGGCGGGTTATAGTACGCCCAGTCGACGCCGATGCGGTCGGGCGACGCGGCGCGCGCGCCGCGCGGCAAGGTTGCGGCGAGGCCGGCAGCGCCGGCGACGGCGAGAAAACGAGATCGGGGCAGGCTGGTCATCGGGAACGCCTCCTGGTGCGAGGGGAAAGCGGGTGAATAGAAAGAGCCCCCGCCGGAAGCCGGCGGGGGCTCTGCAATGGCAGCGCGTGCGCGCTAGCTCATGCCGAGACCGGCCAACTCCCGAGCGGGGAGCAGCACATGCAAATCGGCATAAGACAGCGAATCGCGCTCGTCACGATTCGGAGACGGTACCACGGGACGGCGGCTGCGTCAACCGCAGTGTCAGATCGCGCCGCTCTGCGAGAGGTGGACGTAGCTGATCCAGGCGTTGAGGGCCCAGGCCAGAATCGCGCCCAGGACGATCGCGCTGAACAGCAGGTACGGCAGGACGCGCTCGCGGCCGTGCTCCTCGATCAACGACTGGCCGACCGCCGCGGCCAGCGCGATCCCGATGATGAAGCCGACGACGGTCCACACGATGCGTTCGGTCACGCGATGCCGGCGCTCAGCCTCTCTTGCACGAGCGCATCGCTTCGCGATGAAACCGCCGAGCCCCGCGCGGCGTATTTCTCACGCGGCACCAAGAATGCGCAGCGCGCCGACCGCGTTCCATTGACAACGGACCCGATCTACGCACCCGCCGGCTCAACCGGGCGTCGCAAGTCGTAGACGCAACCGCCGATACGTGAGGCGGACCGAACACACACTATGGTTCTTCCAGGCACAGGCGATGGTCGGGATAGTCGATCGTCAGCCGGTAAGCTTTGAGGAAATTGTAACCGATCGCGCCGTCGACCGGCCCGAGCGCCGCCTCGATCTGCGACACGTCGAAGATCGAGACGAGCACGTTCTCCTGGGTGAGGTCGCCGACCGTGAGCGCCACCCGCGCCGCGCGTGTGCTGAACAGTCCGCCGGCACCGACCCCGTGCACGACGGCCGATGTCCGGGGCAGATCGATCTTGTGCGCGAGCGCCGAGCTCACGATGCCGACCGTCGCGCCGGTATCGACGAAAAACGTGAACGGCCCCATGCCGTTCACTCGCACCTTTATCAGCGTCTCGGGGGTCGACGCCGAGGAGATCGTCGTCGGCACGCATGTCGACGCGGCGCGCGCCGCCCCTGCCGTGGTACACAGCAACGCGCATGCGACGGCACTCGCCGCGAGCGCCGTGCGCAGGCTCACGCCGGAGCCTGCGCCGCGGGCGAGCGCCGTTCGACGTACAACGCCTGGCTGCCGATGCCCAAATAGCCGTCGCGATCCGCCAGCCGCGAGCTCGTGAGCCCGATACCGTCGGAGCCGAGAGTCGTGCGCGCTTCGAGCAACACCCACTCGCCGCGCGGATACCGCGCGAAGGCCAGCGACAGCGACGGCGGGACGAACAGCCAGTCGTCCATTGGAAGCTCGCCGCTGATCCCGTTCGCCGAGTCGGCCACGATCACGGCGCGATCGAGTGGCCCGAACGGCTCCCCGGCGACCAGCGGGATGCGCAGCCGCGTCCACACGGCAGACGGTCCCGGTGCGCTCGCACCGTAGAGGTAGCGCCATTCGATCGCCCGGCCGTAGCCGAAGTCTTTCAGCCAGCGGGGCGGCGCCTCGGCGTCGGGCACGGCCGGGACGGGATCGGGCGGCGTGACGCCCGGGGGAACTGCAGCCTCGGGCTGGACCGCTATGCGCCACACGCGCGCCGCGAGCACGTCACGGCCGCCGCTTTCGATGGTCGCTTCGACCAGCTCGATCCGCCGGCCGGGACGCACCACGCGCGCGGTCACGCGCATCGGCGCGCGCGGGATCGGTCCGAGAAACTCCGACGCAATCCGCGCGATCCGCACGTCTTCGCGTGAATACCGCGCCGCGACGACGTGCGCGAGAAGTGCCGTCGGCGGACCGCCGTGCTGCAGACGGTTGTCCCACGGGCTGGTCGTCGCGGTGGTCGGTGCGTACGTTTCGTCGTCGATGCGCTCGTAAAATGCCGCCGGCGCGTCTAGCTCGGACACGCCACCTTCATGCGAGCGCGGGCAAAATTCTCCCCTAGCCGCCGCCGATGCCGTCCAGTTTCGCGCGCAGGTGCGCCGACTCAGCGGCATTCTGGGTGCGTTCGAGCGCGGCAACATAGGCGGCGCGCGCCTCGGCCTTGCGGCCGAGCCGCGTCAGCACGTCGGCGCGCGCGACGTGGTAGGGGTGGTACGCAGCCAGCGATTCCGCCGGGAGGGCGTCGAGCGCCCCGAGTCCGGCCTGCGCACCCTGCGCGAAGCCGATCGCGACCGCGCGATTCAGCGATACGATCGGCGAGGGCGCGAGCCGCTCCAGGTGCGCGTACAGCTCCGCGATCGCGTCCCAGTCGACGTCGCTCGCGGACGGCGCGCGCACGTGCGCGAAGGCGATCGCCGCCTGCAGTTGATACGGCCCGGCGACGCGATGCCGAGACGCCCGGGCGAGCAGAAGGTTCGCTTCCTCGATCTTGGCCCGGTCCCACCTGGCGCGGTCTTGATCCCGCAGCGTGATCAGCGCGCCGTCGTCCGCGGTGCGCGCGTCGCGGCGCGAATCGTGATAGAGCATCAGCGCGAGCAATCCCATCACTTCGGGCTCTTGCGGCATGAGCGCGCACAGCACGCGCCCCAGCCGAATCGCTTCGTCGCACAGCTCGCGCCGCACGAGCCGGTCCCCGCCGCTCGAAGCGTAGCCTTCGTTGAAGATCAGGTAGAGCACGGCGCACACGTCGTCGAGCCGTTCCGGTAACCGCTCCGCCGGCGGAATGTCGAACGGAATGCCCGACACGCGAATCTTGCGTTTGACGCGCACGAGCCGCTGCGCCATCGTCGCATGCGGGACGAGAAAGGCGTCCGCGATCTCTTCCATGGTGAGGCCGGCGAGCGTGCGCAGCGTGAGCGCGATGCGGGCTTCGATGCTCAGCGCGGGGTGGCAGCAGGCGAACATCAAGCCGAGCCGATCGTCCGGAATCGCATTCATCGGAGCGTCCTCCTCCGGCGGCCTCGACCTGCTCGACGCGCTCGATCAGGCCCAGCCGCCGCAGCTTCTCGCGCCCGGCGCGCTCGCGCCGCAGCCGGTCGAGCGCGCGATTGCGCGCCGCGGCGAAAATCCAGGCCGAAGGACGCGCCGGAAAGCCGTCGCGCGGCCATCGTTCGAGCGCCACGACGTATGCCTCTTGCAGGGCGTCTTCGGCCAGCTCGATATCGCCGAGCGCGCGTGATAGGGCCGCAACGGTGCGTCCCGCGTCGTCGCGGAAGCACCGTGCGACCTGTTGTGCGGCGTCAGCCCCCGAGGTCGACAAGCGGCCGGATCTCCACCGAGCCGCCATTCGCGCCCGGGCACATCCCCGCCGCTTCGATCGCACCGTCGAGCGACGGCGCTTCGATGATGTAATAGCCGCCCAGCCATTCCTTCGTCTCGGCGAACGGGCCATCGGTCACGACGCGCTTCCCGTCGCGCACGCGCACCGTCGTCGCACTGTCCGTGCCGGCGAGCGGCGCGGCATCGATGTACGCTCCGCGCTTGCGCAGCTCGGAGCCGAACGCTTCCCAGGCGGGCATCGAGGCCGCCCACTCCTCGGGGGTGGGTTCGCGTTCCATCTTGGGGCCGTAGATCAGCAGCATGTATTTCATGGTTGTCCCTTCGTCGGTGCGGATGTCTGGCGCATCCGTTGCAGAGACGAACGGGGAGCGTCGAAATCGACATCTCCGCATTACTTAGGAGGGGCGGCTCGGCGAACCCGGGCGCGACGCCTCTCGACGTCATCGCCGGAATGGACCGCTACCTGGCCTCGGCCGGCACGCAGCAAGCGTCCTTCGACCGAGTGACCGAGACGCACGCGGCGGCGCCGTACGACGAGCGCTTCAGCAGCGCCGTCATCGCTTGGCTGTGCGAGCGCGAACGCTATTCTTCAAACGGGTAGGCGGCAACGCGTTTCAGAAAGTCCTCATCCCAATTTCGTATGGAGACTGCTGATGCCGCGAACGACCGTTCTCCCCGTCCTGGCCGCGGCCACGCTGCTCGCGCTCGGTTTGGCGGGCTCGCCGCGACCGGCGTCGGCGCAGCTCGCCGACGGCACCCAAGCGCCGGTGTTCACCGCCCAAGCCGCCCAGGGCGGCGATGTGAAGACCCTCGACCTCAAAGCGGCGCTGGCCAAGGGACCGGTTGTCCTGTACTTCTTCCCGAAGTCGTTCACCGAGGGCTGCACCGTCGAGGCACACCTGTTCTCGGAGCACATCGCCGACTACCAAAAGCTCGGGGCGACCGTGATCGGCGTGAGTGCCGACAACATCGAGACGCAAAAGAAGTTCTCGACCCAAGAGTGCCGCTCGGCTTTTCTGGTCGCCAGCGATCCCGGCTTGACGATCGCGAAATCCTATGACGCGGTGCTGACCCAAGCTCCGCAGTACGCGAACCGAATCTCGTACGTGATCGCGCCCAACGGGACGATCGCATACAGTTACTCCAGCCTCGACCCGAGCCTGCACGTGCAGAACACGCTGACCGCCTTGCAGGCACTCAAAGCGAAGTAAGGTGCGTCCGCTCAGCCTTCGCCGCCGGCCGCCGCGCGATCCCCGCGCGCGCGCCGCCGGTTTGATGATGCTGCCGCGGACGATCGACAAGGCGCGCGGGCTGATCCCCGGCGGCGACCCGGGCGACTACGCGATCGAGCCGGGTTGGAGCGCGTGGCTCCTGCGCGAGCTGGGCTTCACCCAAACCGAGTTCGTCGAGCTCGTTCGGCGCGCGGCCGACGATGCCGAGATCGCGGCGGTCGTTGCGGAGCGCGTGACGCCCGAGCGGTGCGAGGCGCTCAACGCCGCCATGAAAACGCTGCGCGTCGCCGACGTGCCGCCGGAAATTCGCAACCTGCTCGACGAGCATGACGCCGCCGACGGCGACGCGCTGCTCATCGACGTCATCCTCGCCGACGACCGCAAATTACTGCGCTCGGCCGGCTAACCCGGTCACCCTGAGCTTGTCGAAGGGCCGACTCAGGATGACAGGGTTGTGTCGATTGTTGCGCGTAGGCGGACGGCGGCTTCGCGGATCTCGTCGTTGGAGATGATCAGCGGCGGGACGAAGCGCAGCGTGTTGCGTCCGGCGGCGTTGAGAAAGACGCCATGATCGAGACCGCGCGGCGACGAACGTCTTCGCCTCGTGCCCCTCGCGGACGGGGAGTCCGAGCATCAATCCGATTCCGCGCGGCGCCTCGAAGACGCCGCTGTAGTCGCGCGCGATGGCCGCGAGCTCGTCGCCGAGCAGCCGGCCCGCGGTCGTCACCTGCGCGTCGAGATCGACGACGTCCCGGATCGCCAGATGCTCGAGCGCCGCCGCGGCAGGCACCGGCGAGCCGCCGAACGTCGTGCCGTGGTCACCGGGCCGCAGCGACGCCGCGGCCGCGCCGCGAACGATCAGTGCACCGATCGGCAAGCCGTTCGCCAGTGACTTCGCGAGCGTAAACGCATCGGGCACCACGTCGTAGAGCTGGTGCGCGAACAGCCGGCCCAGCCGGCCCATGCCGCACTGCACCTCGTCGAAGATCAGCAGCGCGCCGCGCTCGTCGCACAGCCGCCGCGCCGTGCGAAGGTACTCGCGCGTCGCCGGCACGATGCCGCTCTCGCCCTGCACCGGCTCGACCAGAAAGCAAGCCGTCGTGTCGTCGATCGCCGCATCGAGCGCCGCCACGTCGTTGAACGGAACGTGCGCGAAGCCGAGCGGTAACGGCTCGAAGCCTTCGTGGTAGGCCGGGTTGTCCGTCGCGGCCAGCGCGCCGAGCGTGCGGCCGTGGAACGAGCCCTTTGCCGCCAGGATGACGTTGCGGTTCTTGTCACCGCGGCGCCAGGCGTGCTTGCGCGCGAGCTTGATCGCCGCTTCGTTGGCTTCGGCGCCGCTGTTGCAGAAGAAGACCGCGTCGAAACCCGACAGCTCGGCCAGCCGGTCCGCCAGCGTTCCGGCCGGTTCGTGGTGCACGAGGTTGCTCACGTGGACGAGCGTCGCGGCCTGCTCGGCGACGGCTCGAGCGATGCGTGGATGCGCATGACCGAGCGCGCACACCGCGATGCCCGCGACCAGATCCAGGTAAGCGTTTCCCGACTCGTCGTACAGCCAGCAGCCTTCGCCGCGCACGATGTTGATCTCTAGCCGACCGTAGTTTGCCATCACGTGCGGATGCGTCGTCACGAGTCGCGCCCCGCGCGAAACAACCGGTATCATGTCAGTCTTCCCCAACTCATCGGTCTACGTGCGATAGTGCGCGTTGATGCGGACGTAGTCGCCGGTGAGGTCGCAGCCCCAGGCGGTTGCGCTCGCCTCGCCCATGCCCAGGTCGAGCGTCGCTTCGACCGTTTGCTCCTCGAGAAAGTGGTGCGCTTCGGCTTCGCTCATCGCTTCGATCGCGCCGCGCTCGACCCACGTATGACCGCCCAGGTAGAGCGACCACGTTTCAGGATCCAGCCCCGCGCCGACCGAGCCGGCCGCCGCGACGATGCGCCCCCAATTCGGATCCTCACCGTAAAGAGCCGTCTTCACCAAGCTCGAGTTGATCACGGCGCGCGCGACGATGCGCGCCTGCTGCTGATCGCGCGCGCCGCTGACGGTGAAGGTCAACGTCTTGGTCGCGCCTTCGCCGTCCTTCACCATCCCGACGGCGAGGTCACGGCAGACCGCGGCGAGCGCCGCGCGCAGGCCGGCGGTCGCTTCGCCGTCGCCGGGTTTGGCGCAGCAGTAGACGGCGTCGTTGGTCGACATGTCGCCGTCGACGGAGATCATGTTGAACGTACCGTCCGACGCTTCGCGCAGCGCCTCGGTGAGCGACGCGCGCGAGACTGCGGCGTCGGTCACCAGGAACGCGAGCATCGTCGCCATGTTGGGAGCGATCATCCCCGAGCCTTTGGCGATACCGCCGATGACGCGGCGCTCGCCGTTCTCGTGCCAGGCGTAGGCGGCGAGCTTGGGGACGTGATCGGTCGTCATGATCGCTTCGGCCGCGTCGTACGACGCCTCCGGCCCCTCCGAGAGCGCCTTGTATGCGCGGTCCAGCCCTTTCGAGAGGCGGTCCATCGGCAGCGTTACGCCGATGACGCCGGTCGAGGCGACGACGACCTGCGTGGCGCGCAGGCCCAGCAGCGTCGCGGCATGGCGCGCGGTGTTCTCGGCGTCGCGCAGGCCGCGCTCGCCCGTGCACGCATTCGCGCAGCCCGAGTTGCAGACGATCGCGCCGATCGCGTCGCCGTCCGCCGCCAAGTGCGTCATCGTCGCGAGCAGCGGCGCGGCTTTGATCTCGTTCGTCGTGATCACCTGCGCGCACACGTGCGGGCCGGGCAGCGCGATGAGCGCGAGGTCGGTCTTGCGCTTCTTGATTCCGGCATGCACGCCGGCCATGCGCACGCCGGGAACGGCGCCCAGACCGCCGCGGACCTGGATCAGGCGAACGGCCTCTCCGTTCTTCGTCTTCTTGGACGGGTTGTCAGCCGACGGTTGCGCGAGCATCGAGACCCTGTTCCTCCGGGAGGCCGAGCACGAGGTTCATGTTCTGGATCGCCTGACCCGCGGCGCCTTTGCCGAGGTTGTCGATCGCGGAGAGGACGTGCACCACGCCGTCGCGCTCGGCGACCGCGATGTGCGCGTCGTTCGTTCCTTGCAACGCGGGCAAGTGCGGCGCGCGCAGGTTGCGAAACACGGTGACGAACGGGTTGGCGGCGTAAAAGCGTTCGTACAGCGCGAGGACGTCGCCGCGCGAAAGCGGCGTGCGCGGGACCAGATAGACGTCGGTGAGGATCCCGCGCTTGAGCGGAACGACGTGCGGGGAGAACACGATCGGCGCGGCGATCCCCGCCGCGCGCGACTCCTGCACGATCTCCGCGCCGTGACGATGGCCGGCCAAGCCGTACGCGCGCACGTCACCGTCGACCTCGGCGAACATCGACGTGACGCCGGCGTGCGTCCGGCGCCGGTGATCCCGCTCTTCGCGTCGATCACGACGTGCGCGATGCGATCGGCGAGCGGCTCGAGCGGGACGAGCGCGAGCAGCGCCGCGGTGACGTAGCAGCCGGGATTGGCGACCAAGCGCGCGCCGCGCGATCTGGGCGCGATAGCGCTCGGGTAAGCCGTAGACCGCCTCGCCCGCGTTGGCTTCGAGCCGGAACGCGTCGGAAAGATCGATCACGCGGGCGCCCCTCGCCAGGAGTGCCGGAGCCTGCTCGCGCGCGAGGTCGTGGCCGCCGGCCAGAAACACGACGTCGTCGGGCCGCACGCGCGCGAGCGTCGTCCCGCTCTCCTCGAGCTCGACGTGCAGGTGCGGCAGCCACGGGAAAACGTCCGCGACCGGCATGCCGGGCTGCGAGCGGCTTTCGAGCGCGCCCAGCGCGACGGCGGGATGGCGGTCGATCAGACGGATGAGCTCGGCGGCGGCGTAGCCGGTCGCGCCGACGACGTGGGCGGTGATCATGCGAACGCCTCCGATAACGCGGCCATCGCTTCGCGCGTTGCGGCGATCGAGGCCGCGACCGCGGACGGCGCGGTCGAGCCGGCGCTGCGCTTGGCCAGCACCGAGGCGCGCGGGTCGATCGGTGCGCCGGCGACGCCGAGCGCGCCCGCGTCGCGACCGTCGAGCGGACGGCGCTCCTCCTCGGCGACGACGACCCGCTCGCCGACGGCACGGTGCGCCTCGCGCGCCGTCGCGCCGGCCAGGATCAGCGCCTCGGCGAGGTCGGTGGCGACCGTGTAGCCCTCGCCCGCGCGCGCACCGGTACGCTCCTCGTCGAAGTGCACGTGCGCGAATGCCCGGCGGAACGCGTCGAGCGCGGCGAGTGCCGCTTCCGTCCCCTCGATGACCTGCGCTTTGGTTTGCTGGAGGTCGCGATGATAGGAGAGCGCGACGCCGTTCGTCGATGCGAGCGCGCCGGCGTAGACGCCGATCGCGCGCGCGCCGGCGGCGCGCACGAGCTCGAACGGATCGGGATTGCGCTTCTGCGGCATCAGACTCGAACCGGTCGACGCCGCGTCGTCGAGCCGCACGTAGCCGAAGGCCGGCGTCGCCCAGATCACGAGCTCTTCGCTCGGGCGCGACGCCGCTACCGCCGCGCGGACGGCGGCGTGCAGGAGGTCGAGCGCGACGTCGCGGTCGCCGACGCAGTCGAGCGCGTTGCGCGAGGGCGCTGCGAAGCCCAGCTCGCGCGCCGCCGCCGCGCGGTCGAGCGGAAGCGACGAACCGGCCAGCGCCGCACTGCCCAGCGGACAGAAGCGCGCGGCGTCGCCGGCGACGCGCGCGAACCGCTCCGCCGCGCGCACGAAGCCTTGCGCCGCCGCGTCGAGCCAGAAGGCCAGCAGCACCGGCTGGGCCGGTTGCCAGTGCGTCGTCGCGGCCAGCAGCGTCCCGCGTTCGAGATGCGTCGCGGCACGATCCTCGATCAGTGCCGCGACGTCGAGCGCGCTGCGCAGCGCCGCGCACCGCGCGGTCGCGCGCGTACAACAGGAGCGTCGTCGCGACCTGATCGTTGCGCGAGCGGCCGGCGTGCAACCGTTCGCCGGCCGCGCCGGCCAGCTCGCGCACGCGGGCGTCGATCGCGCCGTGCACGTCCTCGAAGTCGCGGGTGGCGGCCCACGCCGCGAATGTGCCGTCGTCGATCTCCGCCCCGACGCGATCGAGCGCGTCGAGCAGCGCGCGCGCGTCGGCGGGTCGGATCACGCCGCGCGAGCGCGGCGACGTGGGCGCGCGAACAGCGGACGTCGAAGGGCGCGAGCAACAGATCGTCCGCCAAGCGGAACCGAAGGCCAAGAGCGCTGCATCCGGAGCGGATGCGAAGCGCCCGCCCCACTGCAGCGAGCTCACGCCGTCACACCGGTTGCGGGGTGGCGGCCTCGGCGGCGGCGGCGGCTTTGGCCGCACCCGCCGCGACGGGAAGCCCGTGAATCTCGATGAAGCCGCCGGCGGCGTCGTGGCGGAAACGATCGCCGGCGCCGTAGGTCGCCAGCGACTCGTCGTAGAGCGCGAACGGCGAGCGCGAGCCCGTGACGACCGCGCGGCCGCGCTGCAGCCGCACGCGCACGTCGCCGGTGAGGCGCTCGGCGATCTTCGCGTTGAACGCATCGAGCGCGCTCGCGCAGCGGCGACGGCCACTGCCCGTCGTAGATCAGCTCGGCGTATTTCTGGTCGAGCGCGGCCTTGATTCGGAGCTCGTCGCGGGTCAGCACGAGCCGCTCGAGCGCTTTGTGCGCTCGATCAGCGTGACGCTCCCCGGGCACTCGTAGACCTCGCGCGACTTGAGCCCGACGACGCGATCTTCGATCAAGTCGATCCGGCCGACGCCGTTGGCGCCCGCGATCTTGTTGAACTCGAACACCATCTGCGCGCCCGCGCGTACGGTCGATCGACGGGATGCCGTGCCGGAATGCGATGACGATCTCGTCGCCGGCGGCCGGCGCCGTCGCCGGAGCGACGCTCCAGGCGAACGCGTCCTCGGGCGGCGCGTTCCAGGGATCCTCGAGGACGCCGGCTTCGATCGAGCGGCCCCACAGGTTGGCGTCGACCGAATAGGGTTTCGCGGCGGTGTGCGAGATCGGAACGCCGTTGGCTTGCGCGTACGCGATGGCGTCGGGACGCGAGAGCGGCTTGTCGCGCAGCGGCGCGAGCGTGCGCAGGTGCGGCGCCGCGGCGCGCACGCCGACCTCGATGCGCACCTGATCGTTGCCTTTGCCGGTGCAGCCGTGGGCGACCGTGTCGGCGCCGTGCTTGGCCGCCGTCTCGACCAGCAGGTCGGCGATCAGCGGCCGCGAGAGCGCCGCGCTGAGCGGATAGACGCCCTCGTAGAGCGCGTTGGCGGCGAGCGCTTTGTACGCGTAGTCGTCGATGAAACGTTCGCGCGCGTCGATCATGCACCGCCTCGACCGCACCGAGCGCAAGCGCCTTGCGCCGCACGGCGTCGAGCGCGTCCTGCGATCCTTCGCCGGCGACGAGATCCGACTCGCCCAGGTTGGCCGTCATGGCGACGACCTGGTGCCCGGCCTGCACGAACTGCTTGAGCAGAACGGACGTGTCGAGTCCGCCGGAATAGGCCAAGACGATCTTCACTGGACGGAGCCTCCCCGCATGTCTTCGAAACGCTGTTTGACCATCGGCGTGGTCTCGGGTTTCTCGCAGATCACCAGCACCGTGTCGTCTCCGCCGATCGTGCCCAGCATTTCGGGCCAACCGGCGTTGTCGATCGCCGAGGCGAGCATCATGGCCGTCCCGGGATGCGTGCGCAGGACGATCTGGTTGAGGCTCGAACGCGCCTAGATCACGACCTCGGAGACGACGCGGTGCAGCCGCGAGGTGAACGCCGGGCCGACGGTCGGCTCGACGTACTTGAAGGTCGCCCCCGTTCCCGCCTTTGAGCGGACCTTTAAGAGGCCGAGCTCCTTGATGTCGCGCGAGACCGTCGCCTGGGTGACCTCGTAGCCTTGCTCCTCGAGCAGCAGCGCGAGCTCTTCCTGCGAGTGGATCGGCCGCGCCGCGATCAGCGACAGGATCGCGCGCTGGCGCTTGGTCTTGGGTTGAACGAGCATATCCATCAGTCGACCTGTCCTGAGGGTCGCAGGTCATTCGGTGATTCCCCGGAGATCGGTGCAGAGGGCGAGTAAGAGCGCCTTCTGCGCGTGAAGCCGATTTTCGGCTTGATCGAAGACGACGCTGTGCGGGCCGTCGATCACCTCGGCCGCACCTCTTCGCCGCGATGCGCCGGCAGGCAATGCATGAAGAGCGCATGCGTGGCGGCCGCGCCATCAGCTTGCGTCGACCCGATAGGGCAGCAGCGCGGCGGCGTTGCGTTCGCGAACGCTCCTCGCCCATCGAGGTCCATACGTCGGTGTAGACGATATCGACGTCGCGCACCGCGCGCGCGGGGAGGTGAAGGCGCGGGCCGTGACGCCGTGCGGGCGCCGAGCTCACCAGCCGGCCAGGAAGTGTCCGAAGGCCGGTGCGTCGGCGGGGCGGCGAAGGTGATCGACATCCGCACATCGCGGCGGCTTCGGCGAGCGAGGCGGCGACGTTGTTGCGGGCGTCGCCGACGAACGCGAGGCGCAGGCCCTGCAGCGTGCCGAACCGTTCGCGGATCGTCAGCAGGTCGGCGAACGCCTGACACGGATGCGCCGCTTCGGAGAGCGCGTTGATCGCCGGCACCGTCGAGGCGGCGGCGAAGCGCACGAGCGGCTCGTGCGCGTGCGTGCGTAGACGATCGCGTCGACGTAGCGCGAGAGGACGCGGGCCGCTCCTCGGGCGTCTCGCGGCTGCCGATCACGAAGTCGCTCCCGGTCGCGTCGATGGCGTGGCCGCCGAGTTGCGTCATCCCGGCCTCGAAGGAGACGCGCGTCCGCAGGGACGGCTTCTCGAACAGCATCACCAGCGTCTTGCCGCGCAGCAGGGTGAGCTGCTCGCGGCCGCGGCCTTGAGCGTCTGGGCGAGCGCGAGCAAGCTGGCGAGCTCGTCGGCGCCCAGGTCGGTGACGGCGAGAACGTTGCGGCCGCGCAGCCGCGCCGCCGCCGGCAAAGCGATCATGTTTCGCATAATTATACACTTCCACGCATATTTATGCAAGACGAGAATCGTGCGGTCTAGCTCGTCTCGCAGTTCGGTACGCTAACGTACTTAGGAGCTATGCACTTTCGGCTCGGAGCGTATCGCGATGGTCCGGGCACGAAAACACGGCGTAGCGATCCGGAGCCTGCTCCGTGGCGAGGCATCCGCACCGATAGCTCACCTCCCGTTTAGGGTCGTGACCGTTGCTTTGGGTGAGGCGGAACGTACCGGGCCCGAGCAATCGATTGAGGACTAGGCCGTGGAACAACTGGCCGTTCTCCATAGCAAGATGATAGCGCCAAACCTACGGTACGTCGGCGCGGTGGCGTACGTAACGGCGCGAAAGACGGGCGTTCCGAGCGAGGCGCAGCGACGCGTACGCGGATGCATTAAATCAAGCGAGAAATCCGCCGATTCGTCGCGTCGCGAGCCGTTCGTGGGCCGCTTCGGTTGCACCGAGCTATGAAAGAGATTTTGGAGACGCCGTGACCTACAGGGGCACGACGTACTACCAGACGAGAGGAGACCGTCGTGAATGACAAGCAGGTGCGAACGACCTTAGGCAAACCCACGCCGGAACTCCCGGTCGAGGACGTCGAGCGGGCTCAGCAGCATTACCGTGACGCGCTCGGCTTCGAGATCGGATGGTTATATCCAGGCGGCGATATCGGTGCCGTCTCGCGCGATAACTTTGCGATTTTCTTTCGCAGAAGAGGCCGCCCGTTCGAAGCAGCCGTTCATTGGATATTTGCGGAGGACATCGATGCGACGTATGAGGAATTGCGCTCGCGGGGCGCGCGCATCGTTGAACCTCTCGAGAAGAAGTCCTGGGGTTTGCGCCAGTTCACGGTGGAAGACATCGACGGAAACCGCTTCTATTTTCACTGCGACTGACGCGCTGTGGCCGCGAGGATCAGGCGGCATCGGAGTCAGCGCGAGCGCAACCGGCCGATTCGCACACGAGACTCAGATGCACGCAAAGTAATCCCACTCCATGACGGCCACACGATTCGCGCGGAACGCGAGGACTCCTGAAGCTTGCCCGGCGGTGCAGTTCTGATGCGAACTCGGTGGAAGTTTAGACGGCGGGTAGAAAATTGCCGCGCGGTACGCTGCCGCCTGCGGAAATCCGCAGGCCGGCGCGGGAAGCGTTAATTGAAAGGCCGACGGCAAGCTGAATGCGGCGCGAACCTTGTCGAGCGTGTCCCCAAGATGCACCACCCCGCTCATGGCCAGCCCCGACAGGTCTTTTTCCTTCACGGTGACCGGAGGCGCTTCGGCGCCGGCGATCAGCAGGTAATGATCGATGTCCGTTCCGTGTTCATGGAAGAAGCCGATCCGGTGAGCCCGGTCGTAGATCGCGTCAACGCGGTCATCGAGAGCGCCGATGGGCGCTTCGGTGAATTCCGATACCCGATCGCGGCAGAGAAACGCGATGATTTCAGGACCGATCGGCAGCTTCAGCCGATACCCCGCGGGATACGGAGGGCACAGCGGAATTCCAACACCGTGTTCCGTTTTACCCAAATCAGGAAGAGACCGGTACCATCGCACAAGCTTACCGTTCGGCCTTGCCTTTCGCAGGATCTCCAGCAGTAGCCGCTGTCGGCCCGGCGAGGACGGCCGCCAGGTAAACGAGCCCGCAAAATAGCCTTAACGTTCGCATTCGTGCGGTTCCTCTACAAGCAGGCTACGGTCGATTCCGGTGCTTTTTCGGCCGGTGCCCGGTGCCTTGGAAATGCTCGTTGCGCGGTCATCGGGACTGGCGGGTATTTCGCGTAGGTACGATTTCGTACGGACGGGCGAAGGGCGGCTCGTTATGCTTTGCACATGGCAGCCGCGAGTCCGCGTTTACTGCATCGCGCGATGCTCACGCGCCTCTTGGGCGTGGGGACGTTTCGGATCACGGACAATAGCGTCACGGGTCATCGCTGTCAGGTGAGCTATTCCTGCGGGTGCCGGGCGACCGAGCACGACGTCGATCGTTACGAAGTGTTTCCGTGTATCGAGCACCACGAAATCGTCCGGGCCGAAGGCGTGTAGCCCCGCGATGCCCGCGCGCCGCTCGCCCCGCGGAGCGCCTTAGGCCGGGGCTGCCGCCGGCGGCGTTGCGGCCTCGATTGAAAGGCCTGCAATGACGACTGTTTGGCGCCGTAGCCCATGAATCGCAGCAGCTCGGCGTTGACGGCAGGGTAACACTCACAGGCGGCGTCTTCGAGTCCCGCGCGATCCAAGATAGTGATGCGGCCGCGGTGGTAGGAGATCAAGCCGGCATTGCTGATGGTCCCAGCGACGACCGTGACGCCGGCGCGGCGCACGCCGAGCATCTGGGCCGAAAACTCTTGGGTCAGCATGAACCCCTCCGCGCCGACTCGGTCGTTGGCCATCAGGAGCCAGCGAGCGAAGCGCTCCTCGATCGGATGCAGCCGATTGCAAGCCGCGAACTGCGTCGCAGCGACGAAACAATAGCCGGCGTACGAGAGAACACGCTCCTTGAGGCGACGGTCGCGTTCAAGCTCTTGCAAGAAGAGCTCAGCACCGATGACGTATGCGCCGTTGGCGATCTGCACGATCGTCGAATGCGGGCTGACGCGGTCGCCGAAGATGACGGACGCGGCGCTCATTTCTTCGTGACCCGCGAGACCGACCTCGACGGCACCGCCGTCGCGCATTCGCGTCAGCGTCGACACCACGCTGCGCACCGGAAAGAAGATCTCCTCGATGAGGCCGGCGGGCTCTGCGAGCACGGATCCCTTGGTCAACGTCCCGAGCTTAAGCAAGGGCAACAGCCGTGTTCGCGTCTGCGCCGACAATGAGTCGAGGAAAGAATTACCTGTTCGCACGGGTAAATTCGCCACGCGGCGTCCAATCTTCCGGCGCATAGAAAGCCGGTAACACGCAGGACGTCCGGTCGTGGCGGATCGCAAGTCTATGGGGAGGCGATCACCGGCCGGCCACCGCGCAGGCATCGAACCCCACGAGTATACCATAGTGGAACGGATCGATATGGGCGCTACCGCACGTTGTATCGACGCCACCGCACGTTGTCGGGGCGCACGGCATTTACGGCGCACCGAGTCGCATCAGAGCGCCCTCGTCTTCGATGAAGCCCAGCCGCGCATAGAGGGCTTTCGATCGCGGCGACGGGCGCAGAAACGTGCGGCGAACCCCGGCTGAACGAATGTCGGTAAGGACAGCGGCGACCAACTGCGATGCGTGACCGCGTCCCCGGTAGCCGGGCTCGACATAAACGCCCGCGACCTCGGCGTGCAGCGCGCCGTCGGGGTAGGGAAGCCGTTCGAAGAACGTCACGCAGGCCGAACCGGCTATGCGTTCAGCGTCGCACAGCAGCCACGCGATGAGCCGTTCGTCGCGCAACTGACGCGCCATCTCCACGCTCGCGCGACGCTCGAACCGCGCGCGTTCGTTCGGCTGGAGATACCCTAGCTCGATCATGCTCGCGGCCCGCAGGCGTCCCAGCGCCCGCGCGTCGGCCGGCTCGGCTCGTCGTAATTGGATCATCGCTCCCGTCGCCAAAAGAAAAAGCGCGCCGTCGCCGGCGCGCCCGTGTTCCGCTGCTCTGCGGTTCGTCAGCCCACGGCGAACGAACCCGGTGCGGATCGCACGGACGCGTCGGTGGGCGGTCGGTTCCGATAGAAGTAGATGGTCATCGAGGAGACAGTCATACCGGAAATCGCCGCCGCCGTCAACTGCCGATGCTCGGGCACGCGCTCGCTCAGCGGTTGGGCACGACGGTCGCGCTGAACGTGTAGGTATCGGGGCCGGGGATGTTCGCGATGGCCTCGATATGCCGTTCTTGAGCGTCCGCTCAAATGCAGCGGATGCTCCATCCCGATATCGAGCCAGATTTGTGTGCCCGTCATGCCGCCGGTAACGGTCCGCACGCCGCCGTCGCTGTTACGGAAGCTCCCTTGAACGATGCCGCTGGGATACACGGTGATGTTGAGCCGTCCGTCGTACTCGCCGGCGTGATAACGTTCGACCAGACGCGTGTCGAGGGTGTAGCTTTGCGGCGACGCGGAGGTCGCGCTGGCTGCCCGCGCCGCGACCGGCACGGCGAGCGCCGTCGCGAGCAGCGCCGCCGTCGCGGCCTTATGGATGATCGTGGTCATAGTGAACGCATAACCCTTCCACCGCTGCGGACGTTTCGGCGCGGGAGCCCGGTGGTTGGCCTGCGTCGGTCGGATAGCTTGGCCATCAAGGAGGTCCCCAGCGGCGCGATCAACGAGCGCCCCTCGATGCTGATCGTGCTCAAGTACGGCGGGAACGCGATGGCCGCGGACGGCGGTGAGGATCCGGTGCTCGACGAGATCGCGGCGCTCGCGGCGCGCGGCGAGCGCGTCGTGCTCGTCCACGGCGGCGGGCCCCAAATCGACGCAGAATTGCATGCCAAAGCGATCGACGAGGTGCGCATCCACGGGCTGCGGGTCACCGGCGCACGCACGCGCGACATCGTGGAATACGTGCTGTGCGGGAGCGTCAACAAAGCGCTGGTGCGAGCCTTGGCGGCGCGCGGGGCGCGGGCGGTCGGGATCTCGGGCCAGGACGGCAACCTGCTCGGTGCCCGCCGCGCCGGCCCGATCAACGCGGTCGATCTGGGTACGTCGGCGAGGTCGTCGGCGTCGATCCGGCCGCGCTGCGGGCACTGCTCGATGCCGGTTTCGTGACGGTCGTGGCCCCACTCGGGCTTGACGTCGACGGCGGCGGCGCGTTGAACTGCAACGCCGACACCGCCGCGGGCGCCATCGCCGGGGCTTTGGGTGCCGACGCCTATGTCGTGCTGACCAACGTCGCAGGGGTCCGCCGTGACGCGGGCGATCCTGATTCCGTGATCGCGCGGTTGACGGTGCCCGAGGCCGAGGCGCTGCTGGGCGACGGCAGCCTGACCGACGGCATGATCCCCAAGATGCGGGCCGCCATTTCCGCGGTGCGCACCGGGGCGCAGCGAGCCGTCGTGGCGGGCGCCGGGTACGGGTCGATCGAGGCGGCGCTGCGCGGGATCGGTACCGAGCTCGTCCCCTGAAGGACCGCGAGCGTCTGGCCTAGGAGTACGCTGCTCCGCGCTTCGTGACGCGGAGTTTTGTGCTGTCGCCGGGGAGGACTGGGTGACCGTCCGGACGTCGTTACTTTTAACGGCGAGCTTGACATTTGGAAGGAAGACGAGGTCGAGGCGACCTTGTCGGTCCTCGACGGCCGCGCGCCCGCCGTGGTCGACCTTTCCGCGGTTCGGTACCTCGACAGCGCGTTCTTGAGCGCCCTCGTGCGGTTGCGCCGGCGCTTGCCGCAGTGCCCGATCACGCTGATCGTCGAGACGCCCTCGGTGCGCCGCGTGCTGCAGCTCACCCAGATGGACCGTCTGTTCGAGATCGGGATGCGCAGCAGCCCGATACGCGGCGGGACGCCTACTCCTGAAGCTCGCCGCGGCGCGCGTGCTCGTCGGCGTTCGGGTCCGGCTTGACGATCGGCGGCGTCGCGTTGAGATCGAGCGGGTGCGCGCCGGACGCGCGTAGGGCCGCGTCGAGCGGACGGACTTGCCCGTCGATGAACGTCCGGTAGCCCGCCAGCGCCGTCGTGCCGGCCCGCTGCAGCGCGGTGCCTTCGGCGATCTGCGCAGCCGTCGGCGCGCCCGAGCTCAAGTCGCTCACGAACGTGAGAACCCGTTCGCGCAAGAGATCTTCGAGGAAGTCGTCGTCCTGGTCGTTGACCGGCTGCGAGCTGATCGTCCGTTCGACCCGCTGCGCTTGCGCGAGCACACCCCGCGCGCGTTCGGCGAGCGCGGCGTCGGTCAGTGAGGCGACGCGTTGGGCGAGCTCCAATCGCACGTTGTCGAGCACGTTGAGCGCAGTGTCCAGCGCCGAGAGCTCGCATACATCGTGGTTTGGAAGCGGTGGCCGCGGACCTCGTCCCGCACCGACGTGAGGCGGCGGTCGCGCAATACGTCGATCGATTGCCGATAGGTTCGGCCGTCGCGAATCAATCGCACGGTATACCGGCCGCTCAGCACCGGCACACCGGTATCCGGGCCCTGGTCCCACTCGGCGATGCGCCGCCACGGCGTCGGCGGATCGGCGTCGAGCTCCCACGTGACGCGGTTGTAGCCCGCCAGGTTGGGAACGTTGGGGACCGCCTCGCCGTTCTCGTCGCGCACGCCGGCGATGCGGCGCACGACCTTGCCGCGCGCATCGACGATCTCGAACGACGGCTCGGCTCTTGGCCGGCGCCGGTTGCCAGAAGGTGAACGTCGCGGGTGCCGCGTCGGGAGCCGCGGCACCCGCGTTCACCGTCGGCGTGTACCGGTGGAGCGGCAGCGCCTCGCGCGGCGGAAAGAGACGGACCGTGTCGTTCCCGACGGAGCTCGTCGCAGCGGCGTCAGGTCGTCGAACACGTACATGCCGCGACCGTGCGTCGCCGCGATCAGATCGTCGGCCTGCGGCTGCACGGCGAGGTCGCGCACTTCGACTGCCGGTAAGGTGGCCGGAAACGGCTCCCACGACGCGCCCGCGTCGCGGCTCCACCACACGCCCTTCCCGGTCCCGGCGTACAACACGGCCGTGTTACGCGGATCCTCGCGCACGACGTGAACCTCGCCGGCGGCAAGCCGCGCGCGATCGCGCGCCAGGTCCGCCCGAAGTCGGTCGTCACGTAGACGTACGGCGTGCGGTCGCCGACGAAATGCCGGTCGACCGCCGCATAGGCGGTGCCCGGCGCGCGGTGCGACGGTTCGATCGACGGGATGCGCGCGTCGGCGTCGACGCCGGGGATCGAGACGTTGGTCCAATGCGCGCCGCCGTCGCGGGTCAGTTGCACGACGCCGTCGTCGGTGGAGATCCAGATCGTCTTGGCGACAACCGGTGAGGCCGCGACCGAGAGGATCGTGTTGAACGTTTCCGCGCCCGTAACGTCGAGCGTGAGCGGACCGCCCGCCAGTCCCTGGCGCGCCTTGAGGTCGCGGGTGAGATCGGGACTGATGGGCGTCCAGTGCGCACCGTCGTCGAGCGAGCGGAACAGGACGTTGGCCCCGACATAGACGGCGCGCGGGTCGTGCGGGTCGAACGCGATCGGCGTCTCCCAGTTGAACCGGTACTTCAAGGTGCTGGGCTTGACGACGTTCTGATCGCGCAGGTAGGGCGAGACGTCAATCTGACCGTGCGTGCGACCGTCGAAGAGCGACAGCGCGCCGGCGTTGTCGCCGCCGCCGGAAGCGGACCAAATCAGGCGCGGGTCGTGCGGGTTGGGGACGACCCAGGTTCCGTCTCCGCCGGCGACCGGGAACCAGTCGTGGCCCAGCACGCCGTGCCCGGTGCGCACCGGGCCGCACCACGCGCCGTTGTCCTGCAGCCCGCCGCAGACGTGATACGGATTCTGCAAATCGAACGCGATGTGGTAGAGCTGCGCGATCGGCAGAACGTTGCGCCACGACCACGTCGCCCCGCCGTCCCGCGAGAACCCGACCCCGCCGTCGTTCCCCTCGACGATCGTGCGGCCGTTCGCCGCAATCCACAGATCGTGGTGGTCGCCGTGCAGGCGCTTTCCGCTCACGTGCCACGTCTTGCCGCCGTTCGTGCTCTCGGCGAGCCGCACCGACACGGAGAAGAGGTGATCCTCGTCGTGCGGATCGACGACGATGCGCGAATAGTAGAACGGCCGTTCGTCGATGAGCGTATTGGTCGAGGTCAGCTTCCACGTCGCACCGGCATCGTCGGAGCGCCACAGCAGACCCTCGTTCGATTCGACGATCGCGTAGATGCGTTTCGAGTCGCTCGGCGCGAACGCGATCGCGATGCGTCCGACCGGTCGCCGGCGGGCAGCCCGTTGCCGCTCAGCTTGTGCCAGCTCACGCCGCCGTCGGTCGATTTGTAGAGCCCGTCGTCGTCCCCACCGCTGGTCAGCGACCACGAGCTGCGCCGGAAGCGCCACATCCCGGCGTACAGCACGTCGGGGTTGTGCGGATCGATGGCAAGGTCGCTCGCGCCGACCGAGCGGGCCCGCATAGAGCGTCTTCGACCAGGTCGTGCCGCCGTCGGTACTGCGGAAGACGCCGCGTTCGGTGGTGTCGCGAAACGGATCGCCGAGCGCCGCGACGAGGATGCGCTTCGGATCGCGCGGGTCCAGGATGACGCGCGCGATCTGCGAGGTGTCCCGCAGCCCCGCGTTCGCCCAGGTCTTTCCGCCGTCGGTCGAATGATAGAGGCCGTCGCCCGGGATCACGTCGTTGCGGGGCCATGCTTCGCCCGTACCGACCCAGACGCTGTTGACGTCGCGCGGAGAAATCGCGATCGCCCCGATCGACTGCGATCCGGCGGCGTCGAAGACGGGCGTCCAACCGGCGCCGCCGTTGGTGGACTTCCACACGCCGCCGCCGGCGGCGCCGGCGTAGAACAGGGCCGGGTCGAGGTCGGTGCCGGCGACGGTCGCGACGCGACCACCCGCGACCGCCGGGCCGATGTTTCGCCAGCGCAGCTGCGGGGCCGGAGTCGCCGCCGCCGGACTGGGCGACGGACTCGGGGACGGAGCCGTCTCGGCGCGCGGCCGACCCGTCTCTTGGGCCGAGACCGCCGTGCCGAACGCGGTGAACAGGACGGCTAGCGCGGTGAAGAGGCGGAGCGTACATGGCTTCGGCATCGAAGCAGCTTCGTACGCGACGGGTCGCTGGGCTCCCGTCACCTCCTGCGGTGACCGGGAAAATCGGCCGCCGCCGACCGGCCCCGGGGTGTAGGCGACTCCCGCTCGCGCGAGTTCGCAGGGACGATCGACGGCGTGCCCGCCGCCATCAGTGCAGGCTGTGTTTGCAGCCGCACATGCGCGGACGATTGAGACGCGTCCCCGGACACGCGGAGAGTTGCGTCGACACATTCCGTAGCATACTGGCGCGGAAGGCGCAATACCACACTACGAGAGCCCGCTCGTATACTCCGGGCGTGCCTGAGACTTTTGGCGAGCGTCTGCGCGCGCTGCGCACGCGACGGCGGCTCACGCCGAGCGCGCTCGCGCACGCGGTCGGCGTGACGGAAGGCGCGATCCGTCAGATGGAGTCGGGGACAAACCAAGAGCGCGAGCTTCTTGGTGGGCGTGAGAATGGCGCATGTCCTGGGCGTCACCGCGTCGTTTCTCGCGACGGGGCGCGACGTTCCGTCGGAAACGGGATCACCTTCCCCGGATCGCCCGCTGGTTCTGGCGGAACGTCTAGCGACGCAAATAAGCGCACTAGAACGGCGCGTGAAATCATTGGAAGCCTGGCGGCGCGCCGGTACTCGTCGAAAAGCTCCAGAATGATCTCAGGCGGCTCGTACACGCTACGATTGTCGCGAACGCGGGTGCCAACTGGTTGGCATTGAAGGACGTTGCCCGAATCGGCGGCCCCAGGATCGGTATTCGGTCACCGAGCCGACAATTCGGGCAAGGGCGCCGTCGGGAGCGGCCTAGCCCTTGAAGACCCCGTTCGGATCGGCCGAGAGCATCATCGACACTTCGAGTCCGTGCTCAAGGACCGCATGAATGAGGCAGTTGATGTTGTGGCAGAGGACCTTGAACCCGGCCAGTGCGGCTTAACTCACTACTCTACGAAATCGGGACAGGTCGACCGGCGAAGGGTCCGATCGCGTCCATCGACTCCCAGTAGTTCAACACGCAGAGCGCGACTTCACCGCCGTCGTCGCCCCGTAGCAGCCGGGCGGCGCATTGGCGGTCGAGTTGCGAGAGCGCGGGGAGCACTTGCGCTCAGAAGTGGCGCTCGTACGAGTCGGCGCCGGAGCGATCGGCGCGAGCGCGCGATCACGGCCCGCGCGCGGCGGTTGCGGCTTCCGTTGTTGTCGATCTTGGTGATGCGAACCGGCGGAGGGTCGGCCGTGCTGATGAGGTGCATTCCGCCGCAGGCCTGGACGTCGAGACCGACGACCTCGACTACCCGCAATCGCCCGTCGTCCGTCGGCGGCGGCGCGACCGACAGGTTGCGCACCTGACCCGGGTTCATGTTCTGGTTGGAGCCGTTCTGTCAACCCAAGCGACGCCAGGTCGATCCGCACTTTCGGCGAGGCCGAGACCGCCGACTTGGCATGGTTCCATCCAAAACGGTCAAGACCGCGACAATTCGGTCAGCCACGGGTCAAACCGGGCAAAGCAGCATTGAAGGACGTCGCCGGAAATTTGCGGCGCTCCACACCCGTTTTCGGGCACGCGCCGGCGACCGAACCGCCGTCAAGCGACGCCGCGTCGATGCGCTGATGCCTTCAATCGGCGACCGTCAAGCAGTGTTCGACCAAACGGATATGCCAAGCCCGGCATCCAGCGCACGCGGCAGCAATGACATAGCAGGGGCGCGGGGGCGTCTCGAATTGCGTGATGGCGCTGACGTATTCTGATGCGTCATCGAACGAATAGCCCGGACCCGCGCACACCTCGCCCATGTCACACCTTGTCGTCGGCGCTCGGAAGTGAGGCCGAAAGCCGCCGTACGTCTGAGCCCGGCGGCCTCCGTTCGCGAGTGAGGATTCGAAAGTCACTCGCGGATGACGCCCAGTTTGGAAAACTCCATTCGCCCACACCTGCGCCCCCCAATGAGTCATATCGGCACGAGGCGGACGCAATTTAGACCACCAAGGGTCCGCCTGCCGTGACGCGAAAACGCGTCGTGAATCAACATTCGCAGCATCGAGCTGACAGAAGGGGACACATCCATGCCTCGATTCATGGTGGAGCGCACGTTCGAAGGCGGCCTCCACATTCCGAGCAATGCCGGCGGTGCGGAAGCGTGCAGGGCCGTCGTCGGAAAGAACGCGAGCAACGACGTGACGTGGGTGCACTCGTACGTCAGCGCCGACAAGAAGAAGACGTTCTGCATCTACGACGGCCCGGACGAAGCGGCCATTCGCGCGTCCGCCGAGCAGAACGGTCTTCCCGTCGATTCGGTCACGCCGGTGACGGTGTTGGACCCGTACTTCTATCACGATTGACGGCCGGCGCGAATAGCGTTACGCGATATTTCGCGCGCCGCTAGCGAACCGGGGCGTCGAACAACGATGGTTCGGCGGGCGGCGCTTCGAGGCCGTCGCGGCGGACGTCGCGGCGCAGCTTGCGCGGTTCGGCGGCGAGCGCGACGTAGACGACCGGGACGAGCACCAGCGTCAGCAGCAGCGAGCTGGCGAGGCCGCCGATCACGACGGTGCCCAGCGAGCGCGCGGCCTGCGCGCCGGGTCGAGCACGAGCGCGAGCGGCAGCATGCCGGCGATCATCGCGATCGTCGTCATCATGATCGGCCGGAACCGTTCGCGCGCCGCTTCGCGGATCGCGGCGACGCGGCCGAGCCCTGCGGCGCGGCGGCGGTTGGCGAAGTCGACCAGCAGGATGCCGTTCTTAGTGACCAGTCCGATCAGCAGCACCGTGCCGATGAGCGAGAAGAGGTTGAGCGTCTGGTGCGTGAGCGCGAGCGAGCCGATCGCGCCGACGGCGGCGACCGGCACCGCGAACATGATGATGAACGGCGTGCGGTAGCTGTTGTACAGCGCCACCATCAACAGGTAGACCAGCACGATCGAGAGCAGCAGCGCGACCGTCATGCCGGTGACCGTGGAGCTCGACCGCCTGTTCGTTGCCGCCCGCCGCCGGTGCGACCGTCACGCTCGACGGCAGCTTCAGCGCGGCCAGCCGGTGGCCGAAGTCGCGCTGCACGTTCGAGAGGATGGCGCCCGGCGCGAGGTTGGCGCCGACGTAGACGACGTTCTGGCGGTTGATGCGCGTGATCATCGGTGGAGCGGGCGACTCCACCAGGCGTCGCGATGTCGCCGACGTGGATCGTCGAGCCGTTCGCCCGCGCGCACCGGGATCGCCTCGATCGCCGCCAGCGAGTTCTGCGCGGCGAGCGGATAGGTGACCAGCACGTCCTTGAGGCCGTCCTCGCCGGTGAACTGCGTGGCGAGGTCGCCGCCGAACGCCGCCCGGATCGCGGTCGACGCGGTGCCGACGCTCGCGTCGAGCGAGCGCGCGCGGTCGCGATCGAACTGGACGTCGAGCTGCGGGGCGTCGCCCGAGGCCGACGACGTGACGTCGATCGCGCCCGGCGTCTGCGCCAGCACCTTGGCGACTTGCGGCGCGTACTTTTCGGGCACGCCGTCCAGGCTGCTGATCGACCTCGTCGATCGGCTGCGAGTTGCCGCCGGCGATGTCGGTCGCCGGCACGGCGACGACCGGCGCCCCGGGGACGGTCTGCGCGGCTTGCTGCTGCAACTGCTGCGCCCAGTAGGCGGTGTTGTGCGCGCGGCCGTCCTTGAGGTAGACGTCGATCTGCGCGATCGCCGCGTTGTTGATGTAGCCCGACAGCTGGCCGAGGTACGCGCCGGCGGTCGCCGATTCGGCCCGCAGGTCGGGGATGTCGTCGACGGTGCGTTCGACCTGCAGCATCCCGGCGCGGGTCGTCTCCAGCGGCGTGCCGCGGCGGATAGGTGATCGTGACGTACAGCTCGCCGCGATCGACCGGCGGAATGTACTCGAAGCCGACCAGGCCCAGCGGGATCAGCAGCAGCGCGAAGACCAGCGAGAGCGCCGAGATCAGCCGACCAGCCGCGGGCGGTTCAGCCCCCAGGTCAAGCGCGCGATCGACGTACCACGAGCGCGTGCGCTCGAAGCGGTCGGTGAACGCGTCGATGAGGCCCCACGGACGCCAGGTCGAAAGCAGCGCCCAGCGCCCGGCGAGCGTCGGCGTGACGGTGAACGAGACGAACAGCGAGGTCAGCGTCGCGACCGTGACGACCAAGCCGAACTCGCGCAAGAACAGCCCGACCGATCCCGGCAGGAACGAGATCGGCAGGAAGACGACGACGTCGACCAGCGTGATCACGATCGCGGCGACGCCGATCTCGCTGCGGCCGGTGATTGCGGCCTGCCGCCGGCGCCTCGCCGTCGTGGAAGTGGCGCTCGACGTTTTCGAGCACGACGATCGAGTCGTCGACCAAGATGCCGATGATCAGCGTCATCGCCAGCAGCGAGACGGTGTCGAGCGTGAAGTGCGCGAGCTTCATCGCGCCGAGCGTCACCAGCAGCGAGGACGGGATCGCGATCATCACGACGATCGCGTTGCGCCACGAGCGCAGGAAGAACAGCATCACGATGCCCGGTGAAGACGATCGCCTCGACCAGCGTGCGCATCACGCCGGTCAGCTGCTGCTCGGTGTAGGTCGACTGCACGTCGAGCACCGAGAACTGAACGTCGGGGTAGGTGCGGCGCAGCGCCGGCAGCGCCGCCAGCACGCGCTTGGACGTCTCCACCTCGCTGGTGCCGGCGTTCTTCTGAATGTCGAGCGTCACCGCACGGCGCGCCGTGGGCGTACGCGAACACGCGCTGCGTCTCGTAGGTGTCGGTGACGTTGGCGACGTCGCCGATGCCGCAGCAGGTGCGCGCTGGTGCGCCCACGGGTCGGTGCCGCTGGACGCTGCCGCGCCGCCGGACGTGCCCAGCAGCAGACCGGCGACCGTGCGGGACGTCCTGGATGTCGCCGCGCACGTCGAGGTTCGTCTCGCGGTTGGGCGAGTACAGGATGCCGCCCGGCGCGCGGACGTTGTTGTTCGTGATCGCGGTGACGACGTCGGTGAGCGTGAACCCCGACGACGACAGCTTGCCGGGATCGACGGCGACCTGGATCGACGGCGTGACGGTGCCGTTCTCCTGGACGAACGAGACGCCCGGGATCTGCTCGAGCTGCGGCACGATCTTGTTGATCGTCAGCGACGACAGATCGCCCGGGGCCAGCGCGCTCGAGCGCAGCGCCAGCGAGACCACCACCGCTTCGGCTCGGATTGTAGAGCGAGATCTGCGGCGTCGTGACGTCGTTGGGCAGCGAGTGCTGCGCGTTCTGCACGCGGCCTTGCACCTGCACCAAATCGTCGTTCTGGTCCGAGCTGAGCTGGAAGACCGCGATGACCGACGCCTGTCCCGGCTGGATCGACGTCTCGAGGTGGTCGAGGTTGGGCGAGCCCGCCAGCTGGTCTTCGAGCGGGCGCACGATCGCGTCGCGCATCTCGGTCGTCGACGCGCCGGGATAGCTGACCAGCACCTGGATCGACGGGACGTCGGTGTTCGGGAACTGCTGCTGCACCAGCGCCAGGCCGGCAATCGATCCCGGCCAGGAAGACCAGCGCGAGGAACACGGTGACCAGCGTCGGCCGCTCGACGAAGAGACGCGTCAACGACATCAGCGCGCCTCGACGATCGGCTGCGGCGACGGCGTTCCGTCGTGCGCGAGCTCGGCGCAGGTCGAGCTTGCGGCCGGGCCCGGGCGCGAGCCAGATGTAGACGCACGGCACCAGCACCAGCGTGAGCAGCAGCGAGCTGGTGAGCCCGCCGATGACGACGGTGCCGAGCGAACGTTTCGCCGCCGAGCCGGGATCGAGCGCGAGCGCCAGCGGCAGCATCCCCGCGATCATCGAGATCGTCGTCATCACGATCGGCCGGAACCGTTCGCGCGCCGCTTGCCGGATCGCGGTGACCTTGTCGATGCCGGCTTCGACCTTGAGGATCGCGAAGTCGACCAGCAGGATCCCGTTCTTGCTGACCAGCCCGACGAGCATGATGACGCCGATCAGCGAGTACAGGTTGAGGCTCTGGCGGGTGAGCGCGAGCGCAGCCGAACGCGCCGACCGCGGCGACCGGCACCGAGAACAAGATGACCAGCGGGACGCGGTACGCGTTGTAGAGCGCGATCATCAGCAAGTAGACCAGCCCGAACGACAGCAGCAACGCGGTCCCCAGGCCGTTCACGGTCTGGACCAGGTTCTGCTGGTTGCCGCCCGCCGCGGCGTTGACGATGACGGTGTTGGGCAAGTGCAGCGCGGCCAACCGCTTCTGGAAATCCTTCACCACGTTCGATTGCGTCATCCCGGGCTGCGACGTTCGCGCTGATGTGGATCACCGTCTGACGGTTGACCCGCGTGATCAGCGCCTCGGCCGGGTTGTTCTTGAGCACCGCGACGTCGCCGAGGTGGACGAGTTGGCCGCCGCGCGCGCGCAGCGTGATCTGGCGCAACGTCGCGATGCTGGTCTGATCGGCGATCGGGTACAGCACCTGAACGTACTTCGAGCCGTTGTCGGTGTCGAACTGGGTCGCGAGCGTTCCGCCGAACGCGGCGCGCACCGCAGCGGCGGCCGAGCCGATGTCGAGGTCGAGCGCGCGGGCGCGATCGCGGTTGAACTGGATGTCGATCTGCGGGGAGAGGTTCAGCGCCGAGCTGTTGACGTTGGCCGTCCCTGGGGTGTCCTCGAGCGACGGTCAGCACCTGCTGCGCGTACGCGTCGGGCTCGCCGCGCGTGGACGTGACGGTGAGGTCGATCGGCTGCGCGTTGCCGCCGCGGGTTCCGGTCGCCGGGATCGCGATCACGCGGGCGTCGGGCGACGAGCTTGTGGCCTTGCACCGTCATGATCCGCGCGTCGTCGGTCGTCGAGCGCTTGCGAGCGTCCTTGAGGAAGACGCTCAACTGCCCGTTCGAGCCCAGCGTCGACGCCGCCGCCGAAGCCCGCCTGCATCGAACCCGAGGTCGAGGTGATCGTCTGGACGTCGGGCAACTCCATGAACGCCGACGAGAGCTTGCGCACCGCCGCGTCGGTCGTCGCGAGCGGCGTCCCGGTCGGGAACTGCACCTGAACGAAGACCTGCCCGCGGTCGACCGCGGGGATGAATTCGAAGCCGATGAGTCCCAGCGGCTGAATCAGCAGGACCGCCCCGACGGTCAGCACGCCCGAGACGACGACGACGACGATCTTGTGCCGCAACGCCCACGCCAGCACACGCTCGCTGTAAAACGTTCGCGCGCGCTCGAATCCGCGCGCGAACGCGCGAATGAGCCGCGGCATGCGCCAGGTGGAGAACAGCGACCAGTTACCGGCCAGCGACGGGGTGACCGTGAACGAGACCGCCAGCGAGGTCAAGGTCGCGATCACGACCACCACGCCGAACTCGCTCAGGAACCGGCCCGTCTGACCGGGCAGGAACGCGATCGGCAGGAAGACGACGACGTCGACCAGCGTGATGATCACCGCGGCGGTGCCGATCTCGGCGCGACCCAGGATCGCGGCCGTGCGCGGCGCCTCACCGCCTTCATAATGACGCTCGACGTTCTCGAGCACGACGATCGAGTCGTCGACGAGGATCCCGATGATCAGCGTCATCGCGAGCAGCGAGACGGTATCGATCGTATAACCGACCAGCTTCATCACGAAGAACGTGACGAACAGCGAGGTGGGGATCGCGATCATCACGACCACGGCATTGCGCCACGAGCGGAGGAAGAAGAGCATCGTGACGCCGGTGAAGACGATCCCTTCGACCAGCGTCTGCAACACGCCGACGAGCTGCTGTTCGGTGAAATCGGCTTGCACGTTGAGCAGCTTGAAACCGACGTCGGGGAATTGGCGCTCGATCGCCGGAAGCGCTGCGAGCACCGACCGCGACGCCGCGACCTCGCTCGCGCCGGTGCCCTTCTGGACGCTCAGCGAGATCGACGGATGCGCGTCGACGTACGAGAAGACGCGCTTGGGTTCGTAGCCGTCGGTCACCGTACGCGACGTCGCCGACGTGCGGAAGGCGCGGCGCCGTGGAGAACGGGTTGGTGGTGGCGGCACCGGCGCCCGACGCGGCCGAGCCGCTCAGCGCGAGCGCCTGATTCGTCGACCCCGACGCGCCGGTGTACTTTTGAGCGATCGTTCCCGACGGCGAAGTCGCGCCGGTCAAGACGGCCGTCGATCCGGTGAGCAAGAGCTGCGCGATCGAAGCCGGCGTGGAGACGTCGCCGCGCACGTCGACCGACGTTTCGTGGTTGCCGAGGTACGCGATTCCGCCGGGGGCGCGAACGTTGTTCGCCTGAATCGCGCTCACGACGTCGTTCGCCGTGAAGCCGAAGCTCGACAGCTTGTACGGATCGACCGTCACCTCGAGCGCCGGCGTCACCGTCCCGTTGGCGCCGACGTTGGAGACGCCCGGGACCTGCTCGATCGCCGGCACGATGCTGTTGGTGACGATCGCCGACAGCTGGGCGAGGTTCAGCGAGGGTGACGTGGCCGAGAGGGTGACGATCGTCGCCTGGGCGGGGTCGAACGTCCGCACGGACGGCGCGGGAAGATCGGCCGGCAACGCGGCGCGCGCGGTCTGGATGCGGTCCTGGACTTCGGTCAGGTCGGTCGTCTGGTTCGAATCGAGGGTGAAGGTGGCCGAGATCGACGCCTGGTTCTGCTGGATCGTCGTGTTGATGTGGTCGAGGTCGGGCGCACCGGCGATCGCGTCCTCGAGCGGTCGCACGACCGCGTCGCGCAGCTCCGACGGCGACGCTCCGGGATACGACGCGCTGACGTTCACCGTCGGGAAGTCGATGTTCGGGAACTGCTGCTGCACCAGCGTGGCGAGCGAAAAGAGGCCCACCAGCACGACCAGCGCGACGGCGACGAACACGAGCGTGGGCCGGTTGACGAAGAGCTGCGTCAGGCGCATCGATCAGTCTTGTGCGAGCGACTGCCCGTCGGTCACGCCGAGCTGACCGTTGGTGATCACGACTTGCCCGGCCTTGAGGCCGCTGACGATCGACGTCTTGCCGTCGGAACCGAGCTCGTGAACGTGGACGAGCTTCGCCACCGTGTCGACGACCTGGTCGTCGGCGATCATGACGGTCGTGTGCGTGTCGTCCAAGAACGCGGTGGTGGGAATCCCGATCCCGCTGACGGCCGGCAGCGATGCGCTGGCCGTGACGGGCAGCCCCGATTGCAGCTTCCCGTCGGCGTTGCCGACCAGCACCTTGACGGTGAAGTTCGTCGAGCCCGGCGTCACTTGGCCGAGCACCGCGACGACCTTCCCGGTGTACGTGCGCGTGTCGTTGCCCGCGACGGTGATCGATACCGGCGCGCCGACCGGGATCGCGAACGTGTCGGAGCTCGATGCGTTGAGCTCGGCGTAGACGCGATCGAGCTCCTGAATGGTGAAGATCGTGCGAGCCCCGGGGTACTCGCCGGGATTGAGGTTGCGGTTGACGACGACCCCGTCGACCGGCGAGACGATCGTCGCCTTCACGATCGAAGCCTGGAACTGCCGCACCTGGGCCTGCGCTTGTTGGATCGTCGCGCGCGCCGCGCGCGCATCGGCGGCCACCGACGCGACGTTGGCCGCCTGCAAGCCGGTATTGGTCGTGCCGGTCACCTGCTGGTTGGTGATCGCCGACTGCAGGTTCGCCTGGGCCGTGCGCAAGGCGGAGCTGTCGCTTTGCACCGTCGTCTTTTGCTGATCGTACTGAGACTGCGCAATGTAGCCGTTGGCGAGCAGTTGCGCGTCACGCGACAGCGTGAGCTGATCGTTCTTGAGGGTGGACGTGGCCGACGTGACGGCGGCCTGCGCCGATCGAACCTGATCCGAGCTCTGGCCGATGTTGAGACGCTGCGTGTACTGCGCTTGGACGACCTTCGCGTCGTCCGACGCCGCCGTTCTGGCATCCGTCTCTACCGTCGCCTGGGCCTGGGCCATCTGAGCTTGCAGATCGGCGGTGTCCAGCACGGCGATCACCTGGCCGGCATGCACCCGGTCGCCCTCGCTGACGTTCACCGCGTCGGCCGGCTCGGCGAGCTGGCTGGTGATGGCGACGTTCTGCAGCGGAGCGATCACGCCGGAGATGGTGGTCGAGGCGCGGACGGTGGTCTGGTGCGCGGCGGCGGTCGGCACGGGATTCGGCGAGGCACCGACCCGCGCGCCGCGGCGGTTACCGTGCTGACCGCAACCGGCGAGCAGCAGGGCCGTGACCGCGATCAGCAGCCCGATGGTCGGCGATCGCTTCACGAGCTCAGTGCGACTGATGGTCGTGGCGCGCTTGCGCGCGCAGTTGCTTGAACTTCTCGCGTTGCGCGGGCGTGAGCACGCCGTCGACCTTGTCGAGGGCGGCTTTGAAGTTGGCTCGGCGTTGCTCGGGGTCGGTCACGTTCTGGTTCTGGTCGCGCGCGGCTTTCATGAACCCTTTGATCTGCGCTTTCTGCGCGTCGCTGAGCCCCAGCTTCTGGAGCATCTCACCGAAACGCCGCATGCCGGCGGCGCGGCCCGGACTGCCGCCTGTCGCCTGCGCGAAGGCGGCCGGGGTCGAACCCCAGCCGGTGCCGGCGACGGCGGCGACGCCGTAGAGGGCGGTCGTGACGGCCAGGGCGCCCGCCAGCACGGAGAGGCGGAGCGATGCGAGTTTCATCGGGTCAGGTTCCTTCGAAGGACGGGCGGGGGCACGGTCGGCCGCCGCCGGGACACACGGGGTTAGTATGGACAACGAGTCTGAGAAATCCGCTGGAGGGCGGTAACGATGGACGAACTCGAAACGCGCGGCTACGCGGTGATCCCATCCTTGATCGGCGAGCGTGACGCTGACCAGCTTCGTACCCTCTTCGACGAGAGCGACGCATTCCGCAGCACAATCGTCATGGAGCGGCACGGCTATGGTCGAGGCGTCTACCGGTATTTCGGCTATCCCCTGCCGCCGCTGGTCGCGCGGTTGCGCAGCGAGCTGTACGCACGGCTCGCGCCGGTCGCCAACGGCTGGATGAAAGCGCTGGGCGAGGCTCGGCGGTATCCGCCGGAGCTCGACGCGTTTCTCGCCCTCTGCCACGCCCACGGGCAGACGCGTTCGACCCCGCTGCTGCTGCGCTACCGGACCGGCGACCACAACGCGCTCCACCAGGACGTCTACGGCGAGCTGGCCTTTCCGCTGCAATCGACCGTGCTGCTGAGCCGGCCGGGGCAGGCCTTTACCGGCGGAGAGTTCGTGCTGGTCGAGCAGCGGCCGCGCCGGCAGAGCCTCGCGCACGTCGTCCCGCTCGGGCAAGGCGACGCGGTCGTGTTCCCGAACGGGGTCCGGCCGGCACCCGGGGCCCGCGGGCACGTGCGCACGACGTTTCGACACGGGGTCGGCGAGGTGCGCGCAGGCGAGCGGCTGACGCTCGGGCTGATCTTCCACGACGCGCGCTGAACGGATCGCGGTGCCTTACGCGGCCGCCGACACGTGGGAGATCCTCACCGATCCCCAAGCCCTGCGCGCGCTCGAGCCGGAGTGGAACGATCTGTGGCTGCGCGCCCGCGACGAGTACGTGACGCAGAGCTTCGCGTGGTGCTGGGCGGCCTGGTGCGCGGTCGGCGAACCGCTGGGGCGACGGCTGCACTGCGTCGTCGCGCGGCACGCCGGCGAACTGGTCCTGGTCTGGCCGTTCACCGTGCATCGCGTCGGCGCTTGGACGCGAGCGCGCCCGCTCGGCCCCGAAGTCGCGGAGTACAGCACGGTGCTGGTCGAACGCGACGCGCGAGCCGCGGACCGTCTTGCCGCGGCCTGGAAGCTGCTGTGCCGCACGATCCGCAGCGACATGATCCTGTTCCCGTACGTCCCGGCCGGCTCGCTGCTGCACGGTTTGCTGACGAGCCTGCGCCGCCTGATGATTATCGAGGAGACGCCGATCTCGGGCTTGGGCTGCGATGCCGCGGGCCGCGCGGTGTTCGAGCGGGTGCGAGGGAGCAAACCGCTGCGGCGGCGGCGGCGGCAACTCGCCGAGCGGGGCACGCTCGTCCACGAGCGCGTCGCCGATCCGCAGCGCCGCGCCGAGCTGATCGAGTGGCTGCTGCCGCGCAAGGAGGAATGGATCGTCCGCACCGGCGGCGAGCCGATCTGGCGCAGCCTGGATGTGTACCGCCGATTTCTCGTCGCCGCCGCCGCGGACGAACGGCTGGCCGTCTTCGCGCTGACGCTCGACGGCGCCGTCATCGCGGCCTTCGTCGCGCGGGTCGACAACGTCCGAGTCGAGCAATTCGTATCGGTGCACGACGACGAGTACCGTGCCTACAGCCCCGGTCAACTGCTGCGCATCGATACGGTCGAGTGGGCGTTCGAACGCGGGCTCGCGTTCGATCTGCGCGTCGGCGAGCACGAGTACAAAAAAGAGTGGACCAGCCGGCGCGGTCTGGCCGTGTCATACAACATCTCGAACTCGCCGTTCGGGACGCTGGCGATCGCCGTGCGCGCCGCACAGCAGCGGGCGGCGAGCGCGTTCCGTGCCCGCTATCCGGGACGGCTGAAACCGGAACGGAGCCCCATCGCCGACTAGGGTACGGCCCGTCGAGCCCGTCCGGACCAAGATGGCTGCCGCTGGTCCGGGGCACGCTTGAAACGCCCGCTTGGTGGGAATGGTCGTGGCATGGACCAGATGGAGAAAGTTTCCGTCTCTACGACGAGACTGTATAACGATTTTCCACGGCCGCCTGCTAAGCAGGTAAGCGGCGACGAGAAGAAGAGCATCTGGTTCTTCGAGGACGGGTCCGCCGGGATGTTGGACCTGCTTGGCGGCAAAGGTGCCGGTCTCGCCGAGATGACCCGGGCCGGCCTGCCGGTCCCGCCCGGATTCACGCTGACCACCGAGGTCTGCCTGGCGTTCTACGACGCGGGCCGCAAGTTGCCCGGCGCGATCCCGGCGCAGCTGCGCACCTCGATGGCCGAGCTCGAGCGGCGCACCGGGAAGGGCTTCGGCCAGGCCCACGACCCGTTGCTCGTCTCCGTGCGCAGCGGGGCGCGCGTCTCGATGCCCGGGATGATGGACACCATCCTCAACCTCGGGCTCAACGACGAGACCGTGGTCGGATTGGCGAAGCTGACCGCGAATCCGCGCTTCGCCTACGACGCCTACCGCCGCTTCATGGCGATGTTCGGCAACATCGTGCTGGGTATCCCCAAGGACGAGTTCGACCACGTCGTCGACGAGGCCAAACAGAAGGCCGGCGTGGCAAGCGATCCCGAGCTGAGCGCCGACCGCTGGAAAGAAGTCATCGCGCAGTACCGGGAGATCGTGCGCGTCCACACCGGCAAGCCGTTCCCGCAGGACGTCTTCGAGCAGCTCGAGCTGGCGATCGCGGCGGTGTTCGACTCCTGGCACTCCAAGCGCGCCGTCGACTACCGCGCGTTCAACAAGATCTCCGCCGAATGGGGAACCGCCTGCAGCGTCTGCTCGATGGTCTTCGGCAACATGGGCGAGGACTCGGGAACCGGCGTCGCCTTCACCCGCGATCCCAATACCGGCGAGAAGATGCTGTTCGGTGAGTACCTGCGCAACGCGCAGGGCGAGGACGTCGTGGCGGGTATCCGCACGCCGATGAAGATCTCGGACCTGCAGAGCTCGCAGCCCGACGTGTACGCGCAGTTCGTCGCGATCGCGCATCAGCTCGAGACGCACTACCGCGACATGCAGGACCTCGAGTTCACCGTCGAGCGCGGCAAGCTCTGGATGCTGCAGACGCGCAGCGCGAAGCGCAGCGCCGAAGCCGCCGTGCGCGTCGCGATCGACTTCGTGCGCGAAGGGATCATCACCAAGGAAGAGGCCGTGCGCCGCGTCGACGCGGCGTCGCTCGACCAGCTCTTCCACGCGCGCATCGATTCGCGCGAGAAGTACACGGTCGCCGGCAAGGGCCTCAACGCGTCGCCCGGCGCGGCGACCGGGCAGATCGTGTTCGACGCCGACAAGGCCGCCGAACGCGGCAACGCCGGCGATCCCGTCATCTTGGTACGCGTCGAGACGGCGCCGGATGACGTGCACGGAATGATCGCCGCGAAGGGCATCCTCACGGCCCGGGGCGGGGCGACCTCCCACGCGGCGGTCGTCGCGCGCGGGATGGGGCGCCCCTGCGTCGCGGGCTTCGACGCGATGGTGATCGACCGGCGCAACCGGACGGCGACGATCGACAAGCAAGTGCTCAAAGAGGGCGATTGGATCACCATCGACGGGACGACCGGCAACGTGGTGATCGGTCAGCTCGCGCTGATCCCGCCGCCGTCGGCGCTGCCGGACTGGCTGGCGGAGTTTCTGAGCTGGGCCGACGACGCGATGCGGCTCGAAGTCTGGGCCAACGCGGACACGCCCGATGACGCGCGCCGGGCGCGCGAGCTCGGCGCCACCGGGATCGGCTTGTGCCGCACCGAGCACATGTTCATGCAGCAGGACCGGCTCCCGGTCGTGCAGCGCATGATCATCAGCGACACGCCGGAGGCGCGCGCCGAAGCGCTCGCCCAACTGCTGCCGTTCCAGCGGAACGACTTCGCCGGGATCCTCGAGGCGATGGCCGGCTACCCGGTGACGATCCGGCTGCTCGACCCGCCGTTGCACGAGTTCTTGCCGTCGCTCGAGCAGCTGCTCGTCGAGACCACCGAGTTGCGGCTCACCAAAGGCGAAAACGATCCGGAGTACGTGGAGAAGTGCCGCGTCCTCGGCCGCGTGCGCGCGCTGCACGAGCAGAACCCGATGCTCGGCCTGCGCGTCTGCCGGCTCGGGATCGTCTATCCCGAGATCTACGCGATGCAGGTGCGCGCGATCTTCGAAGCGGCCTGCGAGCTGACCGCGCGCGGCGTCGACGCGCAGCCCGACGTGATGATCCCCGGCGTCGGAACGATCGAGGAGATGCGGGTCACCTACGACGCGACCAAAGCCGTCGCCGACGAGGTGATCGCCGCGCGCGGCTGTTCGGTGAAATACCGCATCGGAACGATGGTCGAGCTTCCGCGCGCGTGCGTCGTCGCCGGCGAGCTCGCCGGGATCGCGCAGTTCTTCAGTTTCGGCACCAACGACCTGACCCAGACGGTGTACGGTTACTCACGCGACGACGCCGAGGCGAGCTTCATCCCGAAGTATCTGGAACAGAAGATCCTCAAGGACGATCCGTTCCAGGTGCTCGACCGGGTCGGCGTCGGCGAGCTGATGCGGATGGGCGTCGAGCGCGGCCGCGCCGTGCGATCCGACCTCAAGATCGGCATCTGCGGCGAGCACGGCGGCGAACCGAGCAGCGTGGCGTTTTGCGACGAGCTCGGCCTCGACTACGTGTCGTGCTCCCCGTACCGCGTTCCGATCGCGCGACTGGCCGCGGCTCAGAGTGCCCTTACGTCATCCTGAGCCTCATCCCGCGCTATCCCGCGTCCCGTCGAGACAGGGTCAGGATGAGGCGGTTATGGGTTCGTCGCGGACGGCTACGCGCCGGATGCCGTCGACGGTGCTCAGCGTTTCCATCACGTCGGTGAGGTTCTCGCGGACGTCGAGCTGGAGGAGGTAGCCGATCGTTGCGCGGCGCCCCTGCTCCGTGCGTTCGATCGTCAGGGAGTCGGCGAAGCGGACGCGCTCCGCGTAGCGCGCGATCAGGGCGGTCACGCCGTCGACGGAGATGACGTCCGGATCGGCGTCGACGGTGATGGCGATCGTATTGCGGCGCGGCAGCGCCCGCATGATGGCGTCGTCGGGGATCAAGAGCAGGATGACGGTTAGCACGGTGAGCGTCAGGAAGAGCGCGACCCACCCCGGCCGTGCCAGTCCGACGCCCATGCCGATCGCCGACGCGGTCCAGATCGATGCCGCGGTCGTGAGGCCGCGCGTGGTCATCCCGCTGCGCACGATGGCCCCGGCGCCCAGGAAACCGATGCCGGTGATGACGCCGGCGACGATGCGCGTGTCGCCGAGCAGCGCCGAGTAGGTTGCGAACGCGCACGATCCGAGCGCCACGAGTCCGTGGGTGCGGATCCCGGCCGGTTTCTGCGTGTACTGCCGCTGAAAGCCGACCGCCGCGCCGAGGATCGCGGAGACGATCAAGCCGATCACGGCTTGCAGCGACACGGGTTCAGGAGGCATCGGTGTTTACGATCGTCATTGGGGCGGTCCGAGCGTCGCGACGAGCGCCGCTATCCGTCGGCGCCGCAGCATGCGCCGCCGCGCCGGCGCGGGCGCAGCGAGCGTAGCGCGGCGGTGCTCAGCGGCGCCCGGTAGACCTCGCGGCCCGACGAATAGGTCGCCAAGAAGCGCGTCGCCATGACCTCGTCGGGCGCGACGCGCATCCAATCGCGATCCAGCACCGCAAAGTCGGCATACTTCCCGGTGCTTATGCTGCCGGCGACGTGTTCGACGAAGTTCGCGCGCGCGGCCCAGATCGTCATCGAGGCGAGCGCTTCGGCGCGGGTCATGCGCTGCCGCGGATACCATCCGCCCGGCGGCTGGTTCGCCTCGTTCTGGCGCGCGATCGCCGCGTGGAACGTGCGCCGCGTGTCGACGACCTCGATCGGCGCATCGGTGCCGTTCGCGATCGTCACGCCGGTGTCGAGCAGCGAGCGCCAAGCGTACGCGCCGAGCACCCGCTGCGGTCCCAGGCGCGCTGCCGCCCAGCCCATGTCGCTGATCTGGTGCGTCGTTTGCATCGACGGGAGGATACCGAGCCGCGCGAAGCGCGGGATGTCCTCCGGCGAGAGCACCTGCGCGTGCTCGATGCGCAGGCGGTGATCGGTCGCCGGTGCCGCCGTGAGCGCCGCTTCGTACGCGTCGAGAACGATGCGGTTGCCGCGGTCGCCGATCGCGTGCGTGCAGACCTGGAAGCCGGCGCGCAACCCGCGCGTCGCGACGTCTTGCACCTTGGCCTGCGGCGTGATCAGCAGGCCGGTGTTGCCGCGGTCGTCGTCGTACGGCGCGAGCAGCGCGGCCCCGCGCGAGCCGAGCGCGCCGTCGGCATATAGCTTGATCGCCCGGATCGCCAGCCTTCCGTTATAGGCCAGCGGCTGCGGACCACGCTGCAGGTAGCGCGCGAGCAGCGCCCCGTCGCTGCCGGCGAGCATCAAGTGGTTGCGCAGCGTGTAGCGCCCGGCGTCGGCCAGTTCCGCGTAGGCGTCGATCGTCGCTTGGTCGACGCCGGGATCGGCGATTCCGGTCAGACCCCAGCGGTGGCACTCCGCCAGCGAGGCAACGGCGGCTCGGACGAGCTGGCCGTGCGCCGGCGGCGGGATCGCGCGCCGGATCAGCGCCATCGCGTTGTCGACGAAAACGCCCGTCGGCGCGCCGTGCTCGTCGCGCACGATGCGCCCGCCGCTGGGGTCGGCAGTCGTCGCGCCGACGCCGGCCAGCTCCATCGCCTTGGCGTTGGCCAACAGGGCGTGTCCGTCGACGCGGTTCAGCACGACCGGACGAGCCGGGAGCGCGGCGCTGAGTGCCGGGTGGGTCGGAAAGGCTTTGTCGGGCCACAGATTCTGATCCCACCCGTCGCCGATGATCCACGCGTCGGGCGACGTCGCGGCGAAGGCGACCGTGCGCCGTACGACCTCGTCGTATGACGTGAGGTGCGCGAGCTCGACTTCGTGCAGCGCCAACCCGACGTGCATGAAGTGCAGGTGCGCGTCGATCAGACCCGGCAGCACCGTCGCATCGCCGAGATCCAAATACTTCGTGTGCGCCGATCGATAGGCGCGCACGCCGTCGCGCGAACCGACGTAGACGAAACGTCCGTCGCGTACGGCGAAGGCTTGCGCGTAGGGCGTCTGTGGATCGGCCGTATGAATCGTCGCCGCCGTGACGATGAGGTCGGCATTGCCGCGCGCCGCGGAGGCGAGCGCCGGCAGCGTCGCCGTGGATGCCAAACCCGCGAGAACCGCCGAACGCCGCATGCGGACGAACGTTCGGCGAGTGGTCAGCAGGCCCCGCCGGCCCAAGGTGCGCTCTTCGACGAAGGGAAGCGTGCCGAATGACGATGGACGTGGAGTCGAACGGGCCGCTGGCCGGCGTACGCGTGCTCGACGCCGCGACGATGATCGCCGCGCCGGGCACGGCTGCGATGCTGGCCGACTTCGGCGCCGACGTGGTGAAGATCGAGAAGCCCGGCAGCGGTGACCACTCGCGGCGCTACGGCGCGCAGAAGAACGGGATCAGCCTCTATTGGAAGGCGCTGGGTCGCAACAAGCGCAGCGTCGCGCTCGATCTGCACGCCCCCGAAGCCCAGGCGCTGTTGCTCCGCTGGCTGCCGCAGTTCGACGTCTTCATCGAGAACTTCCGGCCAGGCACGCTCGAGCGCTGGAATCTCGGCCCCGACCGGCTGCTCGAGGCCGCACCGCACCTGGTCGTGCTGCGCATGACGGCGTTCGGACAGGACGGTCCGTATCGCGAGCGCGCCGGATTCGGCACGCTCGCCGAGGCGATGACCGGGGTCGCCGCCGTCTCGGGCTACGACGACCGCCCGCCGTTGCTACCGGCCTTTCCGCTGGCCGACGTGATGGCCGGCCAGGCCGCCGCCGCGGCGGTCTGCGCGGCCTACGCGCGGCGGCTGCGCACCGGCGACGGCGAGGTGATCGACTTCGCGATCTACGAAGCCGTGATGAAGCTGGTCGAGTCGCAGATCACCGAGTATGCGGCCAACGGAACGCTGCATCGCCGGCTCGGCAATCGGCTCGAAGACACGGCGCCGCGCGGCGCGTACCGTTGCCGCGACGGCGGCTACGTCGCGCTGTCGGGGAGCACGCAGGAGGTCGCCGATCGGGTGCTACGCACGATCGGCGGCCCGGCGCTGGCCGCCGACCCGCGCTTTCGCACCAACGCCGACCGGGTCGCAAACGGTGAGGCGCTCGACGCGCTGATCGATGCCTTCTGCGCGGCGCGCTCGCGCGACGACGCGATCGAGGAGTTGGCGGCGGCCGGTTGCGCGGTCGGACCCGCTCGAGTCGATCGCGTCGGTGTTCGACAATCCGCAAGTGATCGCTCGCTCCTCGCTCGCCGTGCTCCCCGATCCCGACCTCGGCAGCGTCGTCGTCAACAATGCGTTCCCGCGCTTCACCCGAGCCGGATCCCCGCCGCTCGAGCCGGGGCGCACGCAGGTCGGCGCCGATACCGCCGATGTCCTGATGCGCGACCTGGGGCTTTCCGACGAAGAGCTGCGGCGCTTGTCGGCGTCCGGCGCGATCGATGAGCCGCGCTACCGGGACCGCGCCGCATCGAGGCCGTAAGTCTGGCGGGAATCCGTTCCCGAACGCGTTCACATCGGAAGGAGTGTCCTATGCCCGTCACCCGCCAGGGCTTCGTCGCCGGTACCGCGGCGACGTTTGCCAGCATCGGCATGATCGCGCCGGCGCGCGCCGCCGCGTTCCAGCTCAAGTACGGGCACGATCTGCCGCCGGAGCACCCGATCAACGTGCGTTCGGTCGAGGCCTTCGCCAGGATCAAGAAGGCGACCAACGGTCAGGTCGAGATCAAGTCGTTCCCGACCAGCCAGTTGGGCAGCGATCCGTCGATGATCTCGCAGCTGCGCAGCGGCGCGATCGAGTCGCTCGCGATGCCGGGCGCGTTCCTCAACGCGATCGCGCCGCTGGCTTCGATCGAGAACCTCGCGTACGCGTATCCGAGCCGCGACGTCGTCTTTCGCGCGATGGACGGGGATTTGGGCAAGGTCATCCGCGACGACATCGCGGCCAAGGGCGGGATGATCGTCCTGGACAAGATCTGGGAGAACGGCTACCGCAACATCACCACCTCGACCAAGCCGATCCGCACCGTCGCCGACCTGGCGGGGCTGAAGATCCGCGTTTCGCCCGGGAAGATCCGGGTCGATACGTTTCAGTCGCTCGGCGCGTCGCCGACGCCGATCGCGCTGAGCGAGCTGTACACCGCGCTCCAGACGCACGTCATCGACGCGCAGGAGAACCCGCTGCTGCTGATCGACCAGCAAAAGTTCTACGAGGTCCAGAAGTACGTCTCGATGTCCGAGCACATCTGGTCGGGTTACTGGACGCTGTTCAATCCCGACGTGTGGAAGAAGCTGGGTAAGGCGAACCAGGACATCATCTCGCGCGAGATGGCCGCGGCGACGCTCGCCGCGCGCAACGACAACGTCAACCTCAACAAGTCCGTGCGCGACAAGCTGGCGCGCCGAGGGATGATCTTCAACGACGTCGACAAGAACAGCTTCAAGCAGAAGCTGATCGCCGCGAAGTACTACGAGCGCTGGAAGGCGGAGTTCGGACCGCAGGCCTGGGCGGCGCTCGAAAAATACGCGAACAAGCTCGCGTAGCCGATGGCGATCTCCGAGACCGCGGTCGAGCGCACCCGTTTCGAATTCCGGCGGCCGTGGGCGGCCGCGATCGACCGCGCGATCGGCACGGTCGTCGAGCCGCTGGCCGCGCTGCTGGTGGTGGTCGAGGTCGTCATCCTCGCCAGCGGCGTCTTCACGCGCTACGTGCTGCGCTCGCCGCTGGTCTGGACCGACGAGCTGGCGACGATCCTGTTTCTGTGGCTGGCGATGTTGGGTTCGGTCGTGGCCTACCGGCGCGGCGAGCACATTCGGCTCTCGGTGCTGCTGCGCCAGTCGTCGCCGCGCGTCCGTGAGATTCTCGAGACCGTCTCGTCGGTCGTCACCGCGATCTTCGTGATCGAGCTGATGCCGGCCAGCGTCAAGTTCTTCCAGCAGGAGCAGATCGACGTCACGCCGGCGATGAGCATCCCGCAATCGTACGTCGTGCTCGCGATCATCGTCGGCCTGGCCTTGATCCTGGTCTTGGCGCTGCTGCGGCTGTCCGAGGCGAATCCGAAGGTGGTCGCCGGGGTGGTCGTCTGCGCGGTCGTGGTCAGCGCCGCGGCCTGGTTCGGGCGCGGCGCCTTCGCCGGGTTCGGCAACCTCAACTTGATTCTGTTCTTCGTCGTCTTGGTCGGCGCGTGCGTCGCGATCGGCATCCCGATCGCGTTCGCGTTCGGCGTCGGGACGCTCAGCTATCTGGCGATCACGACGACGGTACCGCTCAACACCGTCGTCGGCCGCATGCAAGAGGGCGTCTCGAACGTCGTCCTGCTCGCCGTGCCGCTGTTCATCTTCCTGGGCTTGTTGATGGAGACGGCCGGGGTCGCGCGACGCCTGGTCGAGGCGTTGGCCAGCATGGTCGGTCACCTGCGCGGCGGCCTGAGCATCGTGCTCGTCGCCGCGATGTACCTGGTGTCGGGGATCTCGGGCTCGAAGATCGCCGACATGGCGGCCGTCGCGCCGGTGCTGTTTCCCGACATGGTGCGGCGCGGCCAGAAACGCCCGTCGATGATCGCGCTGCTGGCGACGTCGGGCGCGATGGCGGAGACGATCCCGCCCAGCCTGGTGCTCATCATCATCGGCTCGGTGACCGGTGTCTCGATCGCCGCCATGTTCACCGCCGGCTTGCTCCCCGCGGTCGTCTGCTCGATCTTACTGATCCTCGTCGCGCTGTGGAGCGCGAAAAAAGAGAACGCGACGCTCGAGAAGTTCGCCGGCTGGCGCACCGTCGGGCGCGCGCTCTTCGTCGCGATTCCCGGCTTGGCGCTGCCGCTGCTGATCCGCTATTTCGTCGTCGCCGGGATCGCGACCGCGACCGAGGTCAGCGTCGTCGGGATCATCTACACGCTGCTGATCGGCGTGTTCATCTACCGCGAGTACAAGTGGAGCACGTTCTATCCGACGCTGCTCGACACGGTCTCGCTGGGCGGCGCGATCCTGCTGATCATCGCGACGGCGACCGCGATGGGCTGGGCGCTCACCCAGTCGGGCTTTGCGCAGCAGTTGGCCGACATTCTCGGTCGTGCGCCCGGCGGCAAAGTCGGGATCATGCTCCTGTCGATCGTGATGTTCATCGTGCTGGGGTCGGTGCTCGAAGGCATCCCGGCGATGGTGCTGTTCGGGCCGCTGTTGTTTCCGGTCGCCAAGGCGGCAGGGATCAACGAGGTGCACTACGCGATCGTCGCCGTGCTCGCGATGGGGGTCGGCCTGTTCGCGCCGCCGGTCGGGATCGGGTTCTTCGCCGCCAGCGCGATCGGGAAGTCGAACCCCGAGCACGTCGTGATGCCGATGATGCCGTACATGGCGGCACTGATCGTCGGCCTGCTGATCGTCGCGTTCGTACCGTGGATCTCGCTGGGCTTTTTGCCCAAGGAGATGCTGCAGTAGATGAAGTCCTACCGCATCGCGACGATTCCGGGCGACGGTATCGGCCAAGAGGTCGTCCCCGAGGGGATTCGCGTGCTCGACGCGGTCGGGAAAAAGCACGGCATCGGCTGGGAGTGGCAGCACTTCGACTGGAGCTGCGAGCGGTACGCGCAGACCGGCGCGATGATGCCGGCCGACGGGCTCGAGTCGATTCAAGGACACGACGCGATCTTCTTCGGGGCGGTCGGCTTTCCGAACGTCCCCGATCACGTCTCGCTGTGGGGGCTGCTCATCCCGATGCGGCGCGGGTTTCGAGCAGTACGTGAACCTGCGGCCGGTGCGGCTGATGCCGGGGATCACGTCGCCGCTGGCGGGCCGTCAGACCGGCGACATCGATTTCTGGATCGTGCGCGAGAACACCGAAGGCGAGTATTCATCGGTCGGCGGCCGGATGTTCGAGGGCACCGACAACGAGCTGGTGATTCAAGAGTCGCTGTTCACGCGGCGCGGCGTCGACCGGATCCTGCGCTACGCTTTCGAGCTCGCGCGCAGCCGCTCCAAGAAGCACCTCACCTCGGCCACGAAGTCGAACGGGATCGCCATCACCATGCCGTACTGGGACGAGCGCGTGAAGGCGATGGCGCCGGCCTTTGCCGACGTGCGCGTCGACCAGTACCACATCGACATCCTCACCGCGCACTTCGTGCAGCATCCCGATTGGTTCGACGTCGTGGTCGGCTCGAATCTGTTCGGCGACATCCTGTCGGATCTCGGGCCGGCGGTCACCGGCACGATCGGGATCGCGCCGTCGGCCAACCTCAACCCCGAGCGCGCGTTTCCCTCGCTGTTCGAACCCGTGCACGGTTCGGCGCCCGACATTGCCGGCCGCGGGATCGCGAACCCGATCGGTCAGATCTGGTCGGGGGCGATGATGCTCGACCACCTCGGTCACCCCGACGCGGCGCAAGCGGTCGTGCGGGCGATCGAAGCGGTGCTGACCGACGGTCCGCGCACGCGCGACATCGGCGGAACGGCGAGCACCGAAGACGTCGGCAAAGCGATCGCAGCAGCCGTATAGGGACGACGGCCGATGGAACGTCCACCCGTCGTCGTTCTGACGCGCGTCCCGCCGGTCGTCCTCGATCGCCTGCGCGAGCACGCGCGCGTCACCGACGTGTCGGAGCTGCCGCGCGAGGAGTGGGCGGCGGCGCTCGCCGGCGCTACCGGCGTGCTCTGCAGCTCGAACGTGCCGATCGACGCCGCCTTTCTCGACCGCGCGCCGGAATTGCAAATCGTCGCGATGCAGTCGGTCGGCTACGACAACGTCGACCTCTCGGCGCTGCGCGCCCGGGGGATCGTGCTGACCAACTCGCGCGGCTCGCTGGTCGAGGCGGTCGCGGACCTGACCTACGCGCTGGTGATCTTGGCGGTGCGCCGGCTCGGCCTCGCGATGGCCTGGGCGCGCTCGGGCCGCTGGGTGGAGCGCGATGCGCCGTTGGGTCACGACCTCGCCGGCGCGACGCTGGGCATGGTCGGATTCGGCGCGATCGGCACCGCCGTCGCGCGGCGCGCGCAGGCCAGCGGGATGCGCGTCGTCTACCACACGCGCACCCCGCGTGACGACGACGCGCGTGACCGGCGGCGCGTACCGCACCTTCGAGCCGCTGCTGGGTGAAGCGGACTGCGTCGTCGCGCTCGTTCCGCTCACGCCGCAGACGCGCGGGCTGTTCGACGACGCGGCCTTCGCGCTGATGAAGCCCACGGCGACCTTCGTGAACGCGGCACGCGGCGCGGTCTGCGACACAGGCGCGCTGCTGCGCGCGCTCGAACAAGGCAAGATCGCCGGCGCGGCGCTCGACGTCACCGATCCCGAGCCGTTGCCGTCCGACCACCCGCTGTTCGCGCGCGAAGACGTGCTGATCGTACCGCACGTCGGCAGCGCCACCGTCGAAACCCGCACTCGCATGGCGATGCTCGCCGCGGAAAACCTCATCGCCTTCGTTCACGGAGAACCGCTACCAACACCCGTCGCGATCTGAAGGGGCTCACATGAAGCCGTTGCGCATCACGTTCGTTCTGGCGGCCATCGGGCTCACCGGCGTGCGGCGGAAATGCCGGCTCGACAGGTTCGGGCGGCGCCGCACAACGCGCTGGTGCCGCCGGCGCAGACGGTATCGACCGGGACGCCGCCGCCGTCGTCGGCGACGTCGACTGCGTCGTACACGTCGGCGGGGGCGAAGCTGGCGCTGCCGAGCGCCGGCGGATACACCGGCACGGTCGCGCTGCCCGCATCGGGGGTGCTCGGCACGGCGACGATGACGATGACGAGCAATACCGCGATTCCGTCCGGCGTTCCGACGATCCTCGACCGCCGCCGCGCGTCCGCCGATCGACGCACCTTGTCGAGCGTCATCGCACCCCAGTTCTACGAGACGTTGAACTCGTCGGACACCGTCGTCTTCAACGGTTATCCGACGTTCGCGATCACCGCGCCGGCCACGGTCTCGGTGGGCGCGTCGGCGTTCTACCTCGCCACGTACGATCCGACCGGGACCGGGACGTGGACCGATCTCGGCCGCATGACCGCCTACCGGCAAACCCTCACGTCGGTCGTCTATGCGTCGACGCTCGGTTTGCACGGAAACGTGAACTATCTGTACGCGATGTACAGTTTCCCGCTCGAACATCCGACCTCGCCGTTCGCATCGGCGTCGTGCCCGACCCCGGCGCTCGCCGCGGTGAGCTCGAACGACATCTTGTGGTGCGCCGCGGGCGACGGCTTCGAAAAGATCAGCTCCGGCGGATCGTCGTTCATCTACCTTCCGGACGTCACGTACACCGTGGAAGGCATCACCCGCGGGCCGGACGGCAACGTGTGGTTCACGGCCGCAACCGACGACGCCGACGGCGGGGAAGGCCGCGCTTGTCGGAAAGGTCGACGAAACCAGCGGAACCGTGACGACCTATGCCGTTCCCAACCCCACCGCCTATCAGAATTCGATCATCTCCTATCAGGCCGGATCGATTACGGCCGGGCCGTCGTCGCTGTATTTCGTCACGAACCTCCTGGTTGGAACGACGAGCCTGGCGTACCTCGAAACGAGCAACGCGTCGGGAACGGTGACGAACCACGTGCCGCTCCCCTACAAGATCGCGCAAGGCAACTTCACCGCGCTCACCTATGGGAGCGACGGCAACGCCTGGCTCGCGGCCGAGACGACCAACCCGGACGCACCTGACGAGGTGACGAAGATCTCACCTTCGTCGGGCTCGGCCACCAACTACTTGGCCCCCGAATGCGCGGAGATCCCGTACCCCGCCAACCTCGTCCAAGGCGGCGACGGGAATTTCTCCATACCGGCGATCGATAACTTCGACGGGATGGCGTTCCACGGCATCTGCACGATCACGCTCGCAGGCCTCGTCACGTTGACGCCGGTCACGCCGTATGCTCAGCCGATCTTCGACCTCACGCGTGCGACGGACGGAAGCGTATGGTTCGCCGACCCAAAGGGCTCGGGCGCATCGCCGGCGGAGCGATCACGCAGTACGCCGACGCGGGCCTGCACGACGTTTCCGCCGGCGTCTTCGCCCTGCCGAACGGAATGCTGTGGGAGGCCGGGACGTTCTCGTCGGTGCGAGGCGTTCAGGTCATCAACCCCGCGAGCCCTTAGTGTGTGTTCGACCAACGGCGAGCCACGCTCGCGTACGGCCCACGGCCTCCTCGCGCTACTCTTCGCCGTCCAAGTACTCGAGCTTTGGATTCGCGCGGATCATGCGGCGTTCCGGCAGCGGGACGGAGCACTTGTCGCTGTCCGGGAAGTAGCGCGCTTCGTTGAGCGGGTTGTCGGCGATGACGTAGAGCACGAGATCGACGGCGCCGTCGTTGGCGAGCTGGTGCGGTTCGCCGGGCAGGAAGATGAACGCGTCGCCAGGCTCGATCGCGGTCGTTCCCTCGGCGTGACGCACCGTCCCGTTCCGGAGATGACGTGGTAGAACTCCCACTGGGAAGCGTGGGCGTGATAGGGGTACGGGCGCTTCCCGGGCGGGACGCGCAAGATCTCGACGTCGAACGGATGCCGCTCCAGCAGGTCGGTCGACTCGGGCTTGCGGCCCAGCGCCTCGGATACTTGCCTGCCGGCACCGCCGTACTTTCCTGTCGGGGTCGACCAGGTGACCTCGGCGATCGCGTTCGCGTTGACTTTGCGCATCCGCGTCGTTTCTCGGCGCCGGTTCCGCTTCCGGCGCGATTGTGAGCCTGCCCGCCGTTCGGTGACGCCGCCTCCGGCGGGCCGGAGAACAAGCTGCAGGCTCAGAAGCGCTGCGCATGAACGGGTCCGGAGCGCTCGACGTCGCGAACCTGGTCGCGATCGACGTGCACGTGCATGCCGAGAGCAGGGTGCGCGGCAACGCCGTCGACGAGGCGGCGCGCCGGTACTTCGGCGCCGGCGACGTGCCGCTGGCGCTCGACGGGCTGGCGCAGTACTATCGCGAGCGCCGGATGGCGTGCGTCGTGTTCAGCGTCGACGAGCAGCTCTCCGGGCGCGACGTCGTTCCGAACGAAGCGGTGATCGCCGCGGCGCGCGCACATGGCGACGTGATGATCCCGTTCGCCAGCGTGAACCCGCTGCGCGCCGACGCCGTCGAGCGGGCGCGCCGGCTGATCGCCGGCGGCGAGGTGCGCGGGTTCAAGCTCCATCCGCCGCTGCAAGAGTTCGCGCCGAACGATCGTCGCGTCTATCCGTTCTACGAAGCGGTGCAGGAGTCGCGGCTGCCGGTGATCTTTCACACCGGCCACAGCGGGATCGGCACGGGCGTGCGCGGCGGCGGCGGGATCCGCTTGAAGTTCGGCGCGCCGATGTTGATCGACGACGTCGCGGTCGATTTTCCCGACATGCCGATCGTTCTGGCGCATCCGTCGTTTCCGTGGCAGGACGAAGCGATCTCGATCTGCCTGCACAAGCCGCAGGTCTATGTCGACCTTTCCGGCTGGTCGCCGAAGTACTTCTCGACCACGCTGGTCCAATACGCGAACACGCTGCTGCGCGAGAAGCTCCTGTTCGGATCGGACTACCCGCTCATCACGCCCGACCGCTGGCTGCGCGACTTCGCCGCCCTCCCGATCCGCGAAGAAGTCCGCCCCCTGATCCTCAAAGAAAACGCAATCCGGCTACTTCGCATGTAGGGTAGGCCGTGACAGTGCCGCCGTGCTTGTGGGCGGCAAGTGGTGGGTTGGCGCTGTTGCCTAAATAGGCCATGTGGATGAAGCGGCATGAATCTGACTGGCGAGCTGAGGGCTCCCTTGTTGAAGAATTTCATGAAACGGTTGAGTCGTCATTTCGTCTTGGGTCAGAGCAATTCGTAACGCGCGTGCTCAAGGCTGTTGTTACCGGAAGCGAACGGCGAAGTATCTCATGAAGCGCTCGAAGCCGAGGTCGAGCGCGATCTTCATCGAGGGCAGGTTGTCGAAGAGGGTTCGCCATTGGGGAATGAGACCGGCGCTGCGCGCGTGGCTCGCGGCGGCCGATGAAAGCGCGGCGGCGTATCCGCGGCGGCGCACGGCGGGTTCGGTGAACACGCACAGCGTGCGCAATCGCGCTACCCCAGACGTCATAGCCAGCGACCGCGACGAGCCGGCGGCCGTCGAACAGGCCGAAGCGTACGGCGCAGTCGTCCAGGCCGCTCACTGCCCAGTCCCGCTTGAAATGGCGGCGGAGCCGCTTCGATCTCGCGGGATCGTCGAGTTCGACCCGGCGCTGTTCGTCGCCGGTTTGCAGGGTGGCGGCAGCGCTCAGATAGCCGACGTAGCTCGGCCCGACGACGGCGCCGGCGTCCGGGCCGAAGAACTCGGCCAGCGACGCTTCGGTCAGCGGCTGCGTTCCGGCGAGCTCGTTACGCCGGAACGCGAGGTCCGACAACCGGTCGATCGGCACCGAGATGATGCGCGACCCGACATCGCACACCCAAGCCCCATGGTATTGCCGGAGTCCCGAACCGTGACTGACGACGTAGCACCCTTCCTCTTGCATTTGCGCGCTGTCGCAACCGAGATAGTCAGCCCAGAAGCTGAGGAGCCGCTGCTCCTCGTCGGGTGTCATGGACGGTGACTGATCAGCCAGGGCATCTCCCGAGGAGTGTTCGGCGATGATTGTGTTATATACCATGACGTTATGCACGCGCTGACCGGCCTGACCTTCCGCGCCGACGGCGACGTCGGGATCCTCGAGCTGGCGCGCCCCGACAAGCGCAACGCGCTCGACGACGCGACGATCGCGAGCCTGCATGCCTTCTTCGCTGCGCCGCCGGGCGGGATTCGCGCCGTCGTGCTGTGCGGCGCGGGCGAGCATTTCTCGGCCGGGCTGGACCTCTCGGAGATCTCCGAGCGGGGCACGTTCGAAGGCGTCACCCACTCGATGCTGTGGCACCGCGCGTTCGAGGCGCTCGAGTTCGGGACGCTCCCGGTCGTCGCGGCGCTGCACGGCGCGGTCGATCGGCGGCGGCCTGGAACTCGCCGCCGCGTGTCACGTCCGCGTCGCGGACCCGTCGGCGTTCTACGCGCTCCCGGAAGGACAGCGCGGGATCTTCATCGGCGGCGGCGGCGCGGTGCGGCTGCCGCGGCTCATCGGGACGGCGCGCGTGATGGACATGATCCTGACCGGACGCGTATACGACGCCGAGCAGGGCGCGGCGATCGGCGTTTCGCAGTACCTGTGCGAGCCCGGCGGCGCACGCGTCATGGCGACGGAGTTGGCCCGCCGGATCGCCGCCAACGCGCCGTTGTCGAACTTCGCCGTGATGCACGCCCTGCCGCGCATCGCGGCTGCGCCGCCCGAGGTCGGGTATCTGACCGAAGCGCTCGTCTCGGCGATCGCGCAAGGCGACCCGGAAGCGAAGGCGCGCGTGCAGGACTTCTTGCACAAGCGCGCGGCCAAGATCCGCACATGATGCCCGAGCTGCGGCTTTCGCCCGCGGCGGTCGAGATCGAGGAGACGCGCGCGCGGCCTGCGCATGCGCAATCGCGAAGCGCTCGCGCCATATCCCGGCGCGCTCGTCGAGCGGCTCGAACACTGGGCGCGCCACGCGCCGGATCGCGCGTTTCTCGTCGAACGCGATCCGGCCGGCGCGTGGCGCGAGGTGACCTACGCCGGCGCGCTGCGTTGGGTGCGCGCGATCGCGCAGGCATTGCTCGACCGCGGCCTGTCGGTCAACCGGCCGCTGATGATCCTGTCGGAGAACTCGATCGATCACGGTCTGCTCGGCCTGGCCGCCCAATACGCGGGAATCCCGTACGCGCCGATCTCGACAGCCTACTCGCTCGTGTCGAGCGACTTCGCCAAGCTGCGCGACGTCGTCGCGCAGGTGACCCCGGCGCTCGTCTACGTGTCGGACGGCGTGCGTTACGCCCGCGCGCTCGAGGCCGCCTTCCGGCCGAGCATCGAGATCGTGACGTCCGGTGCGCCGCCGCTGCAGCGCGTCGCGACCGCCTTCGCCGCGCTCGCCGCGACGCCCGAACGCGCCGCCGTCGACGCGGCACGCGCGCGCGTCGGCCCCGACACCATCGCCAAGATCCTGTTCACCTCGGGTTCGACCGGGTCGCCCAAAGGCGTGGTCAACACGCAGCGGATGCTGTGCAGCAACCAGCAGATGATCCGCCAGACGTTTGGGTTCGTCGCCGACGAGCCGCCGGTGATCGTCGACTGGTTGCCGTGGAATCACACCTTCGGCGGCAACCACAACGTCGGGATCGTGCTCTACAACGGCGGGACGCTGTACGTCAACGCGGGCAGGCCGGTCTCGCCGGCGGCGTTCGAGCCGACGTTGGCCAACCTGCGCGAGATCGCACCGACGATCCACTTCGACGTGCCGCGCGGCTTCGAGATGCTGCTGGGCGCGCTGCGGGCCGAGCCGTCGCTGCGCGAGCGGTTTTTCAGCCGCTTGCAGATGCTGTTTTATGCCGGTGCCGGCATCGCGCCGCACGTGTGGGACGGCCTCCAGCAACTGGCGGTCGAAGCGACCGGAACCGGGGTGTTCATCACCACCAGCCTGGGTTCGACCGAGACCGCGCCCGCCGCGCTTGCAGCGTCGTGGCAGGCCGAAGGCCCGGGTTCGATCGGCGTCCCGATGCCCGGCGTCGAGGTGAAGCTCGTGCGCGCCGGTGAGAAGCTCGAGCTGCGGCTGCGCGGACCGAACATCACGCCGGCGTACTGGCGCAACGACGCGCTGACCCGCGCCGCCTTCGACGACGAGGGCTACTACGCGATCGGCGACGCGCGTCCGCTTCGCGGACGAGCGCGATCCGGCGCGCGGGTTCGTCTTCGACGGCCGCATCGCTGAAGATTTCAAGCTCGCCACCGGCACCTGGGTGAGCGTGGGCGCGTTACGGTTGCGCGCGCTCGCCGCGTTCGCTCCGCTGGTGACCGACGTCGTCGTCTCGGGCGAGAACCGCGACCAGATCGCGTTGCTGCTGTTCCCCGACGTGGACCGCCTGCGCGCGCTGGCCGGCCTCGACCGCGACGCCGCCGTCGCGACGGTGCTGCGCAGCGCCGCCGTCCACGCGCGGTTTCGCATGCTGCTCGCCGAGCTGGCGCGAACGAGCACCGGCAGCGCGACGCGCGTCGAACGCGCGGTGCTGCTCGATGAACCGCCCTCGCTCGACGCCGGCGAGATCACCGACAAAGGCTCGTTGAACCAGCGCGCCGTGCTGGCCCGCCGCGCGACGCTCGTCGACGACGTGCACCGTCCCGCACCGCCGGACCACGTCATCGTGCTCGAAGCGTAGTAGGCAAAAGGGCGCGATTGCGGTAGATCGTGGCGCTTCGACAAGCTCCGGGTGACAGCGGGTATTCGACGAACCTCGCGCTATGGACGTTTCCGGGCAAGCGGCGATCGTAACCGGCGGTGCGTCGGGGTTGGGCGCGCAGACGGCGCGGGCGCTGCGGGCGCAAGGCGCACGGGTCACGGTGCTCGATCGCGACGGCGAGCGCGCGGCCGAGGTCGCGCGCGAGATCGACGGCTTCTTCGCCCGCTGCGACGTCACCGATCCGGACGGCGTCGCCGTCGCGCTTGACGCCGCCGCGCAGCGGCACGGCCCGGCGCGCATCCTGGTGAACTGCGCGGGGATCGGCACCCCGCGCCGGATGCTCGGTCGCGACGGCCCGATGCCGCTCGACGAGTTCGAGCGCATCGTGCGCGTCAACCTCATCGGGACGTTCAACGCCACGCGCCTCGCGACCGCCGCGATGATCGGCCTGGAGCCGCTCGCCGGCGGCGAGCGCGGCGTCGTGATCTCCACGGCATCGATCGCCGCGTTCGAAGGTCAGGTCGGCCAGGCCGCCTACGCCGCATCCAAAGGCGGGATCGTCGCGCTGACCCTTCCGCTCGCGCGCGAGCTCGCCCAGTTCGGCGTGCGCGTGATGACGATCGCGCCGGGCGTGTTCGAGACCCCGCTGCTGGGCGAGCTGCCGGACGATGCCAAAGCGTCCCTCGCGTCGTCGATCCCGTTCCCGCGACGACTGGGATCGCCGGTCGACTACGCCGACCTGGTGCTGACGATCTGCCGCAACGGATACCTCAACGGCGAGACGATCCGGCTCGACGGCGCGCTGCGAATGTCACCGCGCTGACCGCCCAGCGCGCCGCCGACCGCGCCGCAGCCGACGTCGAACGCGCTCCAGCCCAGACCTTCGGGCGCGCCGTGCAGCTTCTGCAGCACTTCGATCAGCGCCGAGAACGCGCCGACGATCAGCGCGCCGCGCAGCACGGCGAGGCGCGCCGGCGGGAACGCGAGGTGCGCGACACGCACCCGATCAGCGTGAAGGCGACGACGCTGTACGACTTGCGCAGGTAGAAGCGCGGCGTGAACCACGTCTCGGCCGGGATCCTCGCCGAAGATGCGCTCGAGCAGACGGTGCGGCAGCGTGTCGCCGGTACACGTAGTGACTCGTCGCCGCCCACAGCAGAAACAGCCCGAGGACGACCGCGATCGCGGCCCAGACGCGCCGGTTCAGGGACTCGCACTACCGGAACATGAAGCAGCGTGTCGGACTGGCGGCTGCCGCCGTTCACCGGTCCGCCCGCTGGGAGGTACAGCGTGTCGCCGATGACGACCGCGCCGGTGCCGTGGCGCCCCTGCGGGAGCGGGGCGAGGACGCTCCACGAGTTCGTCTGCGGATCGTAGGCCTCGTTGTTGGTGAAGGTTCCGCCGCCGCGCTCGCCGCCGATCGCCAGGATCCGGTCGTGGAACAGCGCAACCGCCATCCCGCTGCGCTGGGACGGCATCGGCGCGCGCGCGGTCCAGCGGTTCGCCACCGGGTCGTAGGCGTCGACGTACGACGTGTTGTGGTCGAAGTCGTCGATCCGTCCGCCGATCGCGTACAGCTTTCCGCCGAACGCGACCAGCCCCAGGTGGTCGCGCGCCGACCGGCAGCGGCGCCGCGGTCGTGTAACGGTTCGTGGCCGGGTCGAACATGTCGTGCGTCCCGACGCTGTGCACGTCGCGCCCGCCGACCAGGTGGATCTTCCGTGCCCAACACCGCGACGGCGATCGAACCCCGGGCGGCGGGTAGCGGCGGCAGCGCGCTCCAGCTGTCGCTCTCGGGATCGTACACCGAGGCGTCGGCGACCGGGTCGCGGTTCTGCTGATCGAACCCGCCGAAGGCGTAGATCTTGCCGCCCAGCGCGGCGACCCCGACGTGATTGAGGCCGCGCGGCAGGGGCGCGCGGTCCGACCATCGTCCCGTCGCGAGGCTGAACGCCTGCACCAGCGGCTGGTCGACGTCGACCGTCCCGGTGCTGTCCAGCGCGGCCGGATGCGGGCCCGCCGCGGCGTAGCCTCCGATCACGTAGATCGTGTTGCCGACCGCCGCCACCGCGACTTCGCTGCGCGGGATCGGCAGCTGCGCGCCGGTCGACCAGGCGCCGAGGCCCCCGGTTTGGGCGATCGCGGCGGCGGCGAGGGCACGCCGAACCGATCGCCGTCGCAGCGCCCAGCACGCGTCTCATCGCCCGAACGGATACCCGGCCCGAGGCCGCCGTTCCCCCGCGCGGCGGTCGACGAATGGCCAAAATCGAACGTATGAGGAGAGGAGGGTTCTCCCGACACGTGAAAACTCGCCAACATCCTGGATCCTTGGATTCAGAACTCGGCCGCTATGCAGCCGGGTACAGCGCGCGACGGTGTGCGGACGATGACGGGACGTTGAAGATCGCCGCCCTCGAATGCATGCCGCGCCGACTCTGCCACTTTTGCGAAGGATCGTTTTTCGCAAGTCTCGCCTTAGGAGGCATCCACCGTATGGATGGTCCCAATCAACCGCGCTCGGTCGCGAAATTCGGTTCGGCGCTGATGCGCGTCGTCACCGCCCTGTGCGCGGCCCTCGCGCTCTTCGTCGGTGCCGCCGCGGTGGCATCGGCCCAAGCCTCGCCGGCGCCGGCAGCCAGTCCCGGCCGGTCAGACGAATCCCGGCCCCGGGCTCGAACCCCGGTAACCCGAACCCGGCCGGCGGCCAAAACTCGACGCCTCGCACGGCCGCCGCCGCTCGGCCACATGCCGATCATCGACATCGTCACGACGTTCACCCAGCCGGCGTACTACGGCTCGACACGCGAACATCAAGAACTACGACCCGATCGACGTCGGCGGAACGGTGCGCTTCCCGGTCACGCGCAAGTTCAGCCTCTACTTCGACCGGATCACGGAAGGCACGCTGAACCAGCCGCTCGCGTGCATTCGCGTCCTGGCGGCCCATGGCGCGGTCTCGCTGCCCGGCCGACAGCCGCGACGTCATCCTGCAGTATCACGGCACGTACGTGTTCGACCGCAACTGGAGCCTCGATGTCGGCGACTCGTTCCGCCATCGCGAGTTCAACAGCGGCGCGTCGGGCGTCAGCGCGGTTCCGTTCCCCTACACCGTCAGCTCCACCGAGCACCACTACGGGTACGCCGGCCTCAGCTACACGACGCGGCCGATCGCGGAGCTGCTCCACAGCATGTTCGTGTTCTCGCTCACCGGCGACGCGCAGAACGTCGACCACCACGTCGCCGCGCTGTGCACCGCCGCGAACAAGGCGAATTACGCGGCGAACGGGCTCGCCCGCGAGCTGCGGTACCCTGGCCGCCAACCAGGTCGGCTACTTCGACGAGAACCCCCGCCAGTCGGTCTACTACGAGTCGACCCAGGGCGTGTCGATGATCATTCCGGTCGATCCCAAGCACGGCACGTCGTTCCTGCTCAACGAGCGCTGGGGCGCCCTGAACTTCTACGAGAACCCGTCGCAGCTCAACGGCGGCATCGGGATCCCGTATCGCTGGAACAGCGCGCTCACCTACCAGCTCAACAAGCGCTTCAGCCCGGGCTTCACGCTCGCGCTGCGGCACTCCGACTACTACGCGATTCCGGGCATGGCGGTGCCGTTCCCCAACGCGATCCACGTCGGATCGTGGGATGTCATCGGGACGTTCCACCTCGACACCAACACCTGGTTCCACTGATCTGATCTGATCGTTCCCGATCTGATCGCACGGCGCCCGGGAGCGAAAGCTCCCGGGCGTTTTGACATCATCAAAGGAAGCCGACTGCGGCGCCAGAATTGGCCGTATCCCTGGATACCTGGATCCAACGGAGGAAGCGCAGAGGGTGATACGACGCAACGTCGCCCCCGTCGCGAACGTGACGCCGATTGAGGTCGCGCGCCATCCGCGCATGCTCGAGGGGATCGTCGATCAGTTGCGCCGCGCCATCTTCGACGGGAAGCTGACGCCGGGGACGGTTCTGCGCCAAGAACATCTCGCGCGACAACTCCAGGTGAGCCGCACGCCGCTGCGTGAAGCGCTGCTCGCGCTCGAGCGCGAGGGGTTCATCGTCTTCTCGCCGGCCGGCGCCGCCACGGTCGCGTCGCTCGACATGCCCGACGCGCGCGAGATCATGGACGTTCGCGAGATGGTCGACGGTCTCGCGGCGCGGCTGCTCGCACAGCGCGGGATGACGCCGGAGGTCGACCGCACGCTCACCGCGCTGGCGGACGAGATGCGCGAGGTCGCCGACCGCGACAAACACCGGTACCTGGTCGCCAACGCGGACTTTCACGCCACCATCGTCGAGGCGACCGGACACGTTCGGCTGCAGCAGTTCGTCCCGCTCGTGCGGATGTCGTCCAAAGTCGTCTACGCGCACTTGCAGCACCAAGAGCAGCGGCTGAGCCTGTCAGCCGACGAGCACCGTTCGCTGCTCGACGCGATCCGCTCGGGGGACGGCGAGGCCGCCGAGGGAGCGGCGCGCGAACATGTGCGCAACGCCGCCGCGCATTGGCTCTTCCCGCCGGCCGGCAGGGACCGGAGCGAGATCGGCTAAGCCCCGGCGGGCCGTTCGCCAGCGATGCGTTCGAGCGACTCGCTCGCTGCTCGCGTCATCGTCGCGGGTACGCCGAGCGCATCGAGCAGGTCGGCCGCGTCGCGCATCTCGTGCGCTCGCCGCTTGGCGTGCTTGCGCGTACCGTCGACGATGCGGTCGAGCAACTGCTCGTCGGCGCCGGCGAACGTTTTCGTGATGTCGCCGCGCAGCCAGTCCTCGACGCCGGCGGCGCGCGCGGCCTCGAGCGCCTCGCAGACGGCCCCCGACATTCCCTTGAAGAAGACCGAACGGGTCAGCTTGCGCGCCGCCGCATCACCGGGCTGCGTTCCGACGATCTCGAGCGGCGTCCCCAGCGGCCGCAGGAACGCGGCCAACGCGGCCGCGCCGTCGCCGGCCAGGAACATCGGCACGCGTAGGCCCAACGGCGGAACCGGCGACATCATCGCGACGTCGACGAAGCTCGCGCCGCTCGGGGCGACGATCGCCGCGAGGTCGCGCTTGAGCGCCGGTCCGGCGGTGTTGAGGTCGGCGTAGACGCATCCGGGGCGCAGGAACGGTAGCGCGTCGCGCGCGACGTCGAGCGCGACGATCGCCCAGTTGACCGAGAGCACGATCTGCGCGCCGTCGACGGCGCCGGCAAAATTGGACGCGACCGGGATCCCGGCGAGGTCACCGTGGAGGTCCGGGTCCCAGCCGCGCACCGCGCAACCGCCGCGCACGAGATCGCGAGCGATCAGCGATCCCGCTTCACCCAGCCCCAGCACCGCGACGCTGACGGCCTGGGTATCAGCCGGCATCGCAGTCGCGTTCGAGGCTGCGCTCGAGGCGATCGAGCGTCTGCATCGCCGGCAGCACTTGCGCGACGCTTGCGTTGGGTTCGCGCCCTTCGCGGATCGCTGCGAAGAACTCGCGGTCCTGCAGCTCGATGCCGTTCATCGAAACCGCGACTTGCGAAAGATCGATCGGATTTCCCGTGCCGTCGACGAGGTCGTCGTAGCGAGCGATGTACGTGCCGTTGTCGCAGATGTAGCGGAAGAACGTGCCGAGCGGGCCGTCGTTGTTGAAGGAGAGCGACAGCGTGCAGATGGCGCCGGCCGGCGCCTTGAGCTGGATGCTCATGTCCATCGCGATCCCCAGTTGCGGATGGGGCGGTCCTTGCAGCGCGTTCGCGCACGACGCCGTCTCGCCGGTCTGATACGGGAACAGGTCGACGGTGTGGCAGGCATGGTGCCACAGGAGATGGTCCGTCCAGCTGCGCGGCTTGCCCAGCGCGTTCGTGTTGGTGCGGCGAAAGAAATAGGTTTGCACGTCCATCTGCTGGATCTTCAGCTCACCGGCCTCGATGCGCCGGTGGACCCACTGGTGGCTGGGATTGAAGCGGCGCGTGTGCCCGCCCATCGCGACGAGTCCGGTTTCGCGCTGCACCTGCGCGATGCGTTCGGCGTCGGCCAGATTGTCGGCGATCGGGATCTCGATCTGCACGTGCTTGCCCGCGCGCATGCACTGCTCGGCCTGCGCCGCGTGCAGTTGCGTCGGCGTCGCCAGGATCACGGCTTCGACGCCGGGCTGCGCCAAGCTCTCGGCGAGGTTCGTCGTCCAGTGCGGGATCTTCCAGGTTGCCGCGACCTCTTGCGTGGTCGCCGCGCTGCCGCCGGCCAGCGAGACGACCTCGACGCCGTCGATGTTCGCGATCGCCTCGAGGTGCTTCACGCCGAACGCGCCCTGGCCCGCGAGCGCGATCTTCACCGCGCGACGATCTCCTCGATGACCTCGTCGTGCGGGTCGACGTCGGTACGGCTCGTGACCTCGTGCGTCGCGGCGAGCCGTCGATTCGGCAGGCCGGGATTCTCGAGGATCAGGTGGCCGACCGCGGTGTTCGACGCCGGAACGTGATAGAAGCGGTAGACCTCACGCGCGTCGTCGTCGAGCGCGCCGCGCATGATCAGCCACATCACCATTTCGATCCCTTCCGAGCCGGCTTCGCGCACGTACTCGAGGTGCGCCAGGCGCACGAGCGCCGCGGGATCGGCGGTCAAGTCATCGAGAAAGCGCGTGTCGAACGGCGTGTTGATCAGGCCGGCGCGCGGTCCTTGTAGCTGGTGCGACATCCCGCCGGTTCCGAAGATCACGACGCGCAGACCGCGGTCGAACGACGCGACCGCCTTGCGGATGGCCTTGCCCAGCATGTAGCACCGATGCCCCGTCGGCGGCGGGTACTGGACGACGTTGACGCACAGCGGGATCACTTTGACCGGCCATGCCGCGGGCTGACCGAACATCAGCGACAGCGGGACCGTCAACCCGTGGTCGACCTCCATCTTGTTGACGATCGTCAGGTCGAACTCGTCGAGGATCAACGACTGCGCCATGTGCCAGGCAAGTTCGGGATGGCCCTGGACCACCGGGACCGGCCGCGCGCCCCAGCCTTCGTCGGCCGGCGGAAACTCCGCCGCGCAGCCCAGCGCGAACGTGGGAATCACCTCGAGCGAGAACGCCGAGGCGTGATCGTTGTAGACCAGGATCACGACGTCGGGCGCGAGATCGGCGATCCATTTCTTCGACGGTTCGAAGCCGCGGAACAGCGGCTGCCAGTACGGCTGATCGGTCTTGCCGAGGTCGATCGCCGCGCCGATCGCCGGCACGTGCGAGGTCGCGACCCCCGCGACGATCTCAGCCACGGCGCCATTCCGCTTTGCTGCGATTCCCCTCGGGCGACCGGCCGCCGTGGAGCATCATCGCGGCGTACTCGTCCTGCGTCGAGCCGGTCATCAACGCCGCGATGTGCTGAAACGACAGCCCGTCGCACGCCGCCAGCTTGGCGGTGTAATAGATGTTGCCGCCGAGCTCGAGCATCCCGTTCCAATCGCGGGTCAAAACGGCCGCAACCTGCTCGGGCGTCATCGGAAAGCGCGTCAGGTACGCGCGTTCGCCGGCCCGGAAGGCGTCGCGGTTCTCGGGCTTCATCAGCGACATGCAGAACATGTTGAGATGATATCCTTGCCGCGATCGCTCCGCGTCGAACAATATCGTACCGGGAATGTCGTCGAAGCCAGCGTTGCTCATCGTGATTCCGTGGGCCAATAGAGGCGGTTAGGATTGTCGACCAGCAGGGCTTGCTGCAGCGCCGGCGTCGTAGCGATCCGCGGGATCATGTCGACGAGTTCGCCGTCGTCGGGCACGATCCAGGTCATGTTGGGGTGCGGCCAGTCGGTGCCCCATAGCACGCGATCCGAGAACCGCTCGACGAGCGTGCGAGCGAACGGCACGACGTCGTCGTACGGCGGGCCGGCGACCGTCAGGCGCTCGGGGCACGTCACTTTGGTCCAGATGTTGTCGTGATCGGTCAACAGTTGCACGAAGCGCTGAAAGTCGGGGTCGTCGACGCCTTTGGCGACGTCGGGCCGCCCCATGTGGTCGACGACGATCGTCCCCGGCAACGAGGTCAGGAAGGGCGTGAGCGCCTCGAGCTCGGGCGCCTCGAAGTAGACGACGGTGTGCCAGCCCAGCGACGCGATCTTGCCGGCGATCCGGAGGTAGTTCTCACGGGGCGTCGCGTCGACCAGCCGTTTCACGAAGTTGAAGCGCACGCCGCGCACCCCGGCCGCGTCGAGCGCGGCCAACTCGCCGGCGCTCACGTCGGGCCGCACGACCGCGATCCCCCGAGCTCTCCCGGCGGCGGTCTCGAGCGCATCCACCATCGCCCGGTTGTCGCTGCCGTGACAGCTCGCTTGAACGATGACGTTGCGCGATAAGCCCAGGTAATCGCGCAGTTCGAACAGCTTTTCCTTGGGCGCGTCGCACGGCGTGTACTTGCGCTCGGGGGCGTACGGAAACCGGTCGGCCGGTCCGAAGACGTGGCAGTGCGCGTCGACCGCGCCCGGCGGCGGCGTGAAGTGCGGTTTGGACGGGTCGGGGTGAAAGGGCCGATAGTCGGCATCCATGCTGCGGGGTTACCTCGCGGCGAGTTTGGCGCGCAGCCGCGGGTAGACGCGGTACGCGTTGGTCTCGAAGATCTGGCGGCGCGCCTCGTCGCTCAAGTCGAGCGCGTCGAAATACCGCTTCGTGTCGTCGAAGTGGTGTCCCGTCTCGGGATCGACGCCGCGCACGGCACCCAACAGCTCCGAGCCGAACAGGAGGTTCTTGGCCGGAATGACGCGCAGCAGCAACTCGATTCCCGGCAGATGGTACACGCACGTATCGAAAAAGACGTTCTCGAGGCAGCAGCTCGGTCAGCGGCGGTCGTTTGAGGTCTTGCGCGATCCCGCGATAACGTCCCCAGTGATACGGGACCGCGCCGCCGCCGTGCGGGATCACGAAGCGCAGCGTGGGAAAGTCGCGGAACAAGTCCGACGTCAGGAGCTGCATGAACGCCGTGGTGTCCGCGTTGAGGTAGTGCGCCCCGGTGGCGTGGAAGTTCGGGTTGCTCGACGCGCTCACGTGGATCATCGCCGGGACCGTCGAGCTCGACCATCTTCTCGTAGAGCGGGTACCACGCGCGGTCGGTCAACCGCGGCCCGGTCCACCAGCCGCCCGACGGATCGGGGTTGAGGTTGCAGCCGATGAAGCCCAGCTCGTTGACGCATCGTTCCAGCTCGCGTACGCTGTCGGCCGGCGGCGCGCCGGGCGACTGCGGGAGCTGGCACACGCCGGCGAAGTTCCGCGGGTACAGATCGCACACGCGTGCGATCAGGTCGTTGCACGCGCGCGTCCATTGCAGGCTGGTTTGTTCCGTGCCGATGTGATGCCCCATCGCCGAGGCGCGCGGCGAGAAGATCGTGAGATCGGTTCCGCGTTCGCGCTGCAGCTTGAGCTGCGCGTCCTCCAAGCTCTGCGCGAATCTCGTCGTCGCTGATGCGGATGCGGTCGAGTGACGGCCCCACGGACGGATCGTCGAGCGCGGCGATCTGAGCGTCGCGAAACGCCTGCAGCGCGGCGGGCGCCGTGGTGTAATGGCCGTGGCAGTCGATGATCATGCGACACCATCCCAGACATCGCCCGGGACGAAGACTTCGCCGGCCATGAGCACCCGCGCCGTGCGGAGCAGGGCCGAACGCTCGACCCGCGGTTTACCGCCGTCGTCGACCAGCGTCATCTCGACGGTGAAGAATCCGGTCGGATGCTCGATCTCCAAGCTGCGCGCGCCCAGCTGCATGCCGCCGCCCGCGATCTCGGCGGCGATCGTCCCGGGGTAGGCGCACGCCGTCGCGACGCTGACCGCGCCGAACACGCCGATCGCCTTATGGACCTTGTGCGGGATGAAGTTGCGGGTCGAAACCGCGCCCCCGTTCGACGGCGCCGCGACCAAGCACATCTTCGGCACCGTTTTCTTGCTGACGTCACCGAGGTTCATCAAGCGTCCCGCGGCGAGGCGGACCGTTTCGACACGCGCCTTGAGCGCGGCGTCCGCCTCGAGCTCGGCGGGCGACTCGTGCCCCGTCTTGCCGAAATCCGACGCGCGCATCACGACGACCGGCATGCCGTTGTCGATCAAGGTTGCCTCGACGCCTTCGACGACGTCGCGCGCGTGGCCGGTCGGCAGCAGCGCGCCGTTCGTGCTCGAGCCCGGCGATGTCGAGAAAGTCGATGACGATCGGCGCCGCCGTGCCCGGGACGCCGTCGATGCGCGCGTCGCCGTCGTAGCGCACGCGCCCACCGGGCGTCTGCACGTGCGCGACGGCGACGCTGGCCGTGTTGACCATGTGGATCCGAACCGGGGTGATGTCCCTCAGCGCCGGAACGAGCCCGTGCTCGATCGCGAACGGGCCGACCCCGGCCAGCATGTTTCCGCAGTTCTGCGACGCATCGACGCGCGGCTCGTCGACGACGACCTGCAAGAAAAGATAGTCGACGTCGGCATCGGTTCGCGTCGACGGCCCGATCACCGCGACCTTGCTGGTCAGCGTGTCCGCCCCGCCCAGCCCGTCGATCTGGCGCGCGTCGGGCGAGCCCATCGCGGCCAGCAACACGCGATCGCGTAGCGCGCGATCAGCCGGCAGATCGGACGCGAGGAAGAACGGGCCCTTCGAGGTGCCGCCGCGCATCAGCGTACACGGGATCGGCGTTTGGTTCACGTGATCTTCCGGCCCTCGAACGCGGCCGCGTCCTCGTAGTACGTCAGGCCCTTGGTGACGAGCCGCTCGCGCATTCCGTAGACGTCCAAGCCGACTTCGCCGGCCGCGAAGCGCAGGCGGTTGCGCGCTTCCTTCTCGATGCGCGCCGCCGCGGCCGCAAGAGCTTCGTCGATGTGCGCGCGCGGCACGACCAGCACGCCGTCGTCGTCGGCGACGATCGCGTCGCCGGGCTCGACGCGCTGTCCGCCGCAGACCAGCGGGAGGTTGACGTCGCCCAGCGTCTCCTTGACCGTGCCTTGCGCGAAGACGGCCTTCGACCAGACCGGGAACCCCATCTCCTTGAGGCTGCGAACGTCGCGGCAGCCGGCCTCGACGATCGCCCCACGGACGCCGCGCGCGTGGAGCGCGCCGCCGAACAGGTCGCCGAAATACCCGTCTTCGCACGGCGACGTCGGAACGACGATCAAGCACGTCACCCTCGCGGCAAAGTTCGACGGCAACGTGAATTGTCGTATTGTCGCCGGGTGCAACCGTGACGGTCACGGCGTTGCCGACGATCGACGATCCCGGATAGATCGGCCGCAGGTGCGCGCCCATCAGCCCGGTGCGCCCGAGCGCCTCATGAACCGTGGCCACCCCCGCTTCGGCCAACGGAGCGAGACGCGCGAGTCCCGATCGCTCGATGTTCTTGACGACGATGCCGCTCATGACGAACCCAACGCTTTCACAGGCCGCAGCGCCCCTTCCTGGAAACGGCGCGCCGCTCGTCGGGTTCGTACGCTAAAGAGCGTCTACCGGGACGAGCCCCTCGTTGAACCATGCTGCGGCAAAGCTCCGGCGCGTCGCCTCGTCCGGGATGCGGTCGAGCCGGCCGCGGTACGTTGCCTCGGCCTGCGCGAAGAGCCGCTCGGCGCGCGCGCGGTCATCCAAAGCCCGCGCCGCTTCCGCGGCGGCGCGCAGCATGAACTGCGGCTGCGTCAGTCCGCCGTAGCTCGTCTCGGCGAGCGCGCATAGCTCGTCGACGGCGGAGGCGGTCGCGCCGGCGTCGTTCGCCGCGAGCCGGGCCATCGTGAGCTCGGCCAGGTCCTGCCCGATCGTCCATCGCAGCCCGGCCGCACGCTCCATCGCGACGCCGCGCTCGAGCGAGGCGACCGCCTCGTTCAGCCGGCCCAGGCGGCGCAGCGCGGCGCCGGCGGTGCAGTACGCGTCCGCCTCGATCTCGAGGGCGCCGATCGCGCGCGCCGGTTCCACGCAAGCGCGGGCACGTCCGACCGCATCTTCGTAGGCACCCCGCGCGTAGTCAGCGGCGGCGAGATTGACGTTGCTGAGAACGCTCCCGAACGCGTCGCCGTCCCGCTCGGCGATGGCGTGCGCGCTGCCGAAGTGACGCATCCCCTCTTCGACCTCTCCGAGCGCGTGCGCGAGGATACCGCGGCAGATCGCGATCGTCGTGCGGTCGCGCGGGCTGCCCAGCGTTTGCGCCATCCGGTCGGCGATCGCGTTGTGCTCGCGCGCCTCCGCGATCCCGAAGACGAACAGCGCCGCGTTGGCGAGCCGAAGGTGGTTGAACATCTCGGCGCGACGGTCGCCGATCCGCTGCGAGTACGTCAAGAGGTCGCGTGCGATCAGGTGAACGCGATCGAAACGCTCGCGCGCACGCGCGATCCCGTGGCGCTGGTGGAGGACGCGGTAGCGCAGGGCCTCGTCGTTCCCGGCCATGTTCCACGCCTCATCGAGGAGGCGTTCGGCCTGGTCGTACTCCGCCCGGTGGATGCCGATCTCGGCGAGATGACAGAGGGCGTCGATCGCGAGCGACGGATCCGCGCCGGCATCGAGCCCGCGCGCCCGGTCGAGCGCGGCTCGCGCTCGGTCGAGACGTCCGCTCGCGATGTCGGCGGAAGCGCGCAACAACAGCGCGACCGTCTCCCAACGCGAAGACCCGAGCGCCGCGGCGCTGTTTTCCAGAGCTTCGATCGCGCGCGCCTCGGCGGAGCGATCGCCGACGACATGCGCCCATTGCGCGCGCCGTTGCAGCACTTCGCGCAGCAACTCCTCGTCGGTGGCGACAGCGTCGCTCGCCTCGAGCGCGGTCAAGTCACGCTCCTGCGCGGCGCGGTCTCCGGCGCGACGCGCCAGCTCTTCGCGCAGCAGTAGCGCGTCGGCGGCCGTGCGCGCGTCGCCGGCGCGCGCGAGCACGCGCTCGAGCCGTTCGCGCGCCTCGTCGTGCGCGAATAGCGTGAGCGCGCGCCGCGCCGCGCGGAGATCGAATCGGGCGGCGCGTCCCGGCTCCCCCGCCCGATCCCAGTGATGGGCCAGCTCGCGCGCGAGGTCATCGTGCTCGTCGCTGCGGAACGCCTCCAGCGCTTCGGCGACGCGGCGGTGACGCAACGGCAGGTCGGCCGCATCGCTGCGCCGGTAGATCGCGTCGACGATGGCGTGGTGGAGGAACGCGAACTCTCCCTTGCCGACGTCGTGCGCGAGGTGCCGGTCGAGCAGTTCGCCGAGCGCCGAGGCCGTTCTCGATTCACCGAGGCCGCTCGCGCGTGCGATCACGTCCCGAGCGAACCGCCGCCCCACGACCGCCGCGATCTGGGCGAGCGCGCGCGCGGGCGGACTCAAGCGCTCGACGCGGTCGGCGAGAACCTGCTCCAAGGCGCGCGGCAGGCCGAGAGCGCCGGTGATGACGGCGCCGTCCGCGATGCGGATCGCGCCCGACTCGAGGCCGTCGCGCAGCATCTGTCCCAGCGCGAAAGGGTTGCCGTCGCTCAGCTCGTGGAAGCGCGCCGCCACGTCGTCCGGAAGCGTTTCGATCCCGGTCGCCGCCGACACGAAGCGCCCGACTTCATCACGCTGGAACGGCCGCAGCGCGAGATGCTCGGCGCTGGAGCGGACGCGCCGGCACAGCTCGAGCAGCGGATGGTCGGCGGCGACGTCTTCGTCGCGATACGTGACGATCAGCACGACGGGCGCGTCGACGAGGCGCTCGGCAAGCGCTCCGACGAGCGCGCAGGTGGAATTCCCCGCCCAGTGCAGGTCTTCGAGCGCGACGACGAGCGGGGTCCGTCGTCCGACCGCGTGCAACGTTTCGGTGATGGCATCGAAGAGCCGCTCGCGCAGCTGCGCGGGATCGAGATCCGGCGGCGCTTCGAGGCCGGGCCGTAACGTCGCGAGCGCGGGGAGCGCGGCCGCGAGCGTGCGCAGTCGCAGCTCGTCGATGCCCGCATCCGCGATCGCCGGAGCGATCGCGCGCAGCGCGTCGAGCACCGCTTCGTACGGTCCGCTCTCCGGCGTGCTGGTGCCGCCGCCGGCGAACGCGCCGCCCTCGCGCTCGACGCAGGCGCGAAAAGCCGCGATGAGCCGGCTCTTGCCGATCCCCGCCTCGCCGGCGACGAGGACCGTCCCGCCGTGCCCGTACCGCGCGCTGCGATAGACCGCGCGGAGCCGGGCGAGCTCATCGCTGCGCCCGACGAACGGCGTGAGCGTCGCGACCGACGGTGCACGCCGCGGCGCCTCGACGGGGAAGACGAGCTCTTCGGCGGCGATCCGCTCGCGCAGCGCCCGCGTCTCCTGCATCGGCTCGGTCCCGATCTCATCCCGGAGCGTGTCCTCGAACAATGTCGTACGCGGCCAGCGCCGCTGCGCGATCGCCGAGCTCGAAGCGCGCCGCCATCAGCGCCCGCAGCGCGTCCTCGCGCCAGGGATCGCACTCCAGCAGACGGCGCGCGACCTGCGCGACCGCCGCATGCCGCCGCTCTGAGGCTTCGGCCGCAAGCAGCGCGGCCAGGTTTTCGAGGTGTAACGCGCGCAGCCGCGCACGCTCGACCTCGAGCCACTCCTCGTCCAGATCGGCCAGGAGGTCGCCGGCGTAAAGCTCCGCCGCCGCGGCGCGGTCTCCGTGAGCGAGCAGCGCCTCGAACCTTGCGACGTCGAGCTGCAGCGGCAGCTCCGGATTCCACCGCAACGCGCGGGCGTCCGCACGGAACCACGCGGCGCCCGCATCGGGCAGCGCCCGCGAGAGATAATGCAGGTGCCGGCGCAGGTTCGCGCGCGCCGTCGCGCCCGGCTCGTCGGGCCAAAGCGCGAACGCGAGGCGCTCGCGCCCGATCGCGTCGTCGCGACCGAGCAGCAGCGCGGCCAGCAACGGCGTCACCTTCGGCGGCGCGGCAAGCGTCAACGGCTCGCCGCCGTACCGCAGACGCAGCGAACCAAAGAGCGACACTTGGAAGACGCGGGCACCAACCGCGCGCATCCGGCCCTCTTAACCCCTCCTCTCTTAACCCCTCCCCGGAGGGGATTCCCCTCCGCAAGGCTCGGCGAAGCCGAACGCTTACGGATCCGCCGCCGCGTTGCGCAAGGCCGGCGCCGGACGCAGCGTGGTCATCCCGGCGACCGCGCCGCAGGCGGCCCCCGCGCCCACCACCACGATCGCCACGACGAGCGACGGCTTGACTACCATCACGAACATGACGGCGCAGACGAGCCCGACGTTGATCATCGTGCCGGCGACGAGCATCGGATCACACATGCGGACGGTGGTAGCGGCGTCGATCGGGCCGTTCCCGGCAGCGTGAAGCGCGCAGTGCAGGGCGCGTTCGCGCGAGCCGATGACGCCGGCTCCCATGGCCGTGACGATCAGCAGGCCGGCTATCGAAACGTCGATCCACGGCGTGGTCCACGACCACCGCGCGTGGGTCATGTAGGCGCCGGTCAGCAGAAGCGAGACGGTCGCGAGCGGCATGATCTTCCCCGCGGCCGCAGCGGTGGACGCGGCGGAGAGCGCGCTCGCGCCGTCACGGACACCTCGCAGGCGGATCAGCGCGCTGACGATGATGCCTATCACGAAGAACGCCGCGGCGATCGTCGAGATGTGCACGAAGAGAACGAGGTCGTACATCGGCAGGCTCCTACGTCAGTGGACGGTGATCGTGGCGACCATGCCGTCGTCATCGTGGAAGAGACAGTAGTACGTGTACGTTCCGGCGCGAGTGAAGGTCAGCCCAAAACTGTGGCCCGGCATCAGGACGCCGGAGTTGACGAGCGTCGTACCGTCGTAGGTCGAGCCGCCGCTGGCCGGTGAGAATGGTGAGAGCGACGGCGGCGGGGTCTGACCCGCCGGCGGGAAGACGACGTCGTGCGGCTCGTTGTTCGTCTGATTCGTCCAGCTCACCGTGGTGCCGACGGCGACGTCGAGCGGTCCGGCGGAAAGCGTGCTCGCGTCCAGGAAGCGCAGAACCGTCGAGGTCGCCGGCTGGCCGCTGAAGAGTCCGGGGGCCAGCCCCGCCGCGAGATGCGGGCCGCCCGCGGGATACGGGAACAGCGCGACGGACGCCGTTCCGGCCGCCAGGTCCGCGTTCTCGGCCGTCTGCGCTAGCGCGTCGTACGCGGCTTGCGTCTGCGGGTAGACGGCTCCGGCCTGCTGCACCGTGATGGTCGCGGTTTGCTCCGGCTGGTGCGTCAGGCAATACACCTTGTACGTCCCCGGCTTGGTGAACGTCAGGGTGTACGTCGCCCCGCCGGCGAGGAAGCCGGAGCTGGTGTACGCGGAACCGTCGTAGGTCGAATTGCCGGCGGGCGCGGGTGCCGACGGATCGTTCGGCGGCGGCGGCGTTGCCTGGCCCGCGCCGAGCAGCGTCACGGTGTGCACTTCCGCGGTCGGGAAGCTCCACGTCACCGTATCGCCGGCGTCGACCGTCAGCGCCGCGGGATAGTAGTCGAGACCCTGAATCGCTTCCTGGGAAGCGGACGCCCCGACCGCAACGTGCCAGCTATGCGGCGTCACGGGCGGTCGCGGCGCAGCAGCTGTGGGCGTCTGGGCGCATGCGGCGATGATGAGCGCCGCGGCGGCGAACGGTGTCAGGAGAATGATTCGTGCCAACATGGCGCGACCGTAGCATTGCGAGCGTCTAAAAAGCGTCCGATGGATACGGCTATCGCCGACCGCATGCGAAGGTCGAGCGACGTTGCGTTCGAAAGCCGGGACGAACCCCGCCGCTCGAGCCAAGTTGAGGCGCATGTCTTCGCTGCGGCTCTCTTTATTTCTCGGAGGCTATGTGCAGTATCGTTCCTTCGGACTCTCGGCATCGGTCGTGTGCCTTGCCGTGCTTGCGGCGGCAGCCGGCTGCGGATCGATGCGCGGCGGTTCGGGCATGCTGCCGGAAAACGGCATTCGCGGATCGAGCGTCAGACCAAACGCGAAAGCAGGATCGTCGCCGTGGATCCAGACTCCGCTCGTGCAAACGATCACGACCGTCGGCGGCGCGACGTCGATAAGCTCGGGCGCCTGGGTCTCCGACGCGAGCCTGGGATCGATCGAGCGTGTGACTGTCGCCGGCGCGACCGCATTCTCCCCACCCGGCGTCGCCCAGGTATTCGGACTCTCCCCTGGTCCGGACGGGATCGTGTTCGACCAGCCCAGCGGGTACGGCGACCAGCCGAACAGCGGGCCGGCGACAATCTATCCCGTCCCGATCCCGTCAGGAGCGTCGTTCGTTCCGAGCGAGATCGGCTACGATGGAACGTCGGAGGACGTCTTCATCGGCGGATTCGTTGCGAACGGACCGAACTGCACCGACGGCATCGACGAGGTTCCCGCGGGCGGGACCGTCGGGAGCCCTTTTGTCGGCACGATGCACAGCACGCCGTGCGGCGCCTCGCTGCTGCACCTCGACAGCACCGGTACGGCGGTATGGTTCAGCGAGGGAACGACGACGAAATATCTTTCGTACGTTTCGTTGACCTCGTCGAAGACCACCGACAAGCACCTTCCCGCCGTTGCTGCCGGAGCGACGCCGGGGGATCTGGCTGCCGGCCCTAACGGTGACGTCTATTTCTCGCTGTGCAACGTCACGGACACGCGTCCCGGCGGCGGCTCGTACCTGGTCCGCGTCAACGCGAGCTCGAACCTCCAGACGGTCTTCTCGACCTATTCCGCCTGCGCGAACACCCGGGACAGCATCGTCTACGACCAGTACGATGGTCGCATTTGGCTCGCGAACGGCACCAATACCCTGACGGCCGTGCGAACGAGCGACGGCGCCGTGAGCACGTATGCGCTGCCCGCGCCGGGAACCGCAACCAGCGGCTTCGTCGCCGTTACCGTCGGTCCGGACCGCTCGCTGTGGGCGTTTCGAAACGGCGATGCGTTCGCGCACGCGTATCCGGACGACCTCATCGCGGCCGTTCCTTCCTATGCATACGCGCCCAAGGGGCAGCCGGTCACCGTGCAGGTCGCCGAGTACAAGTACTCGGGCAGCTTCACGGCGGCCGTCGTCTCAGGCAGCGACGCCGGCTGCACCGTCACGCCGATCGCCGGCGGCGGCCCACAAACCTCGTTCTCGGTCGCGTCGCCCGTCAACAGCTCGTGTACGGTGGCCTTCAGCGATTCGACCGGCCTCGACACGGTCTATGTCCCGGTCGTGACGCGAATCGGAAGCGGGATCCCGCCGCAGCCCCGGTAGAGAGCGCGCTTAGAGAGCGTCGCGGTGATGCGGTGCGGCGAGGTTCTGCAGTGGGCCGATCGGCACGATGCGGGTCGGGTTGATTTCGTCGTGCGTCACGTAGTAGTGACGTTTGATGTGGTCGAAGTTCACCGTCTCCGCGATGCCGCGCACCTGGTAGAGGTCGCGCAAATAGCCCGATAGGTTGGGATAATCAGCGATCCGGCGCAGGTTGCACTTGAAATGCCCGAAGTACACGGCGTCGAAGCGCACCAGCGTCACGAACAGTCGCCAATCGGTTTCGACCGGGGCCGCGCCGAAGAGGTAGCGGCGCTCGGCGAGCCGCGCGTCGAGCGTATCGAGCGTCGCGAACACGCGGCGCGCCGGCGGTTCGTACGTCGCCTGTGTCGCGGCGAAGCCGGCCTGATAGACGCCGTCGTTGACGGTCTGGTAGACCAGCTCGTTGAGCTGCTCGATCTCGGCCCGGTGCTCGTGCGGATAGAGGTCGACGTCGTGACGGGCCAGCCGGTCGAATTCCGTTTCGAACATGCGCATGATGTCGTCGTCGGAGTTGCTGACGATGCGTTTGGTCGCCGTGTCCCACAACACGGGAACCGTCACCCGGCCGTGGTACGCCGGATCCGTCGCGCGATACGCGTCGGCCAGGTACGTGAAACCATTGACGGGGTCGGTGGTGTGCCCGTCGCCGTCGCGAAACGCCCAGCCCGAGTCGTCGCGGATCGGATCGACGACCGTCATCCCGATGGCGTCCTCGAGCCCCTTGAGCGCGCGCACGATGATCGTGCGATGCGCCCACGGGCAAGCGAGCGAAACGTAGAGATGATAACGCCCGGACTCGACCGGATACGGCGAACTGCCGTCGGCGCGGACCCAATCGCGAAATGCGTCGCCCTGCCGCACGAAACGGCCGTCGGCCGACTCGTCGGGAAACTGCACCTTGGCGGCCATCGTTGCCGGACTACGTCTTGTAGCTCGGGTCCTTGGCGTCGAGCATGCGCAACTGCGCGGCCCATGCGAGTTTCGCGACCTGGGCGATGCCGAACCCCGCCTGGCGCCGCACGACCTCTTGCACCTCGGGCGACGGGTGGTGAAGCTGCACGCCGCCGGCCAGCGCGGCGACCTGAGTCGCGCAGGCGCGTTCGAAGAAGTACATGACCAGGAACGCTTCGGCGACGCTCTCGCCGCAGGTCAGCGTCCCGTGATTGCGCAGCAGCATCACGTTCTTCGTCCCCAGATCGGCGACCAGCCGCGGGCGCTCGTCGAGCTCGAGGGCGACACCTTCGTACTCATGGTGCGCGATCTGACCGTTGAGCAGCATCGCCGTTTGGTTGATCGGGAGCAGGCCGCCTTCTTGACACGATACGGCGACGCCGGCGACGCTGTGCAGGTGGAGCACGCATTTGGCGTCTTCGCGCGCCGCATGCACGGCGCTGTGGATCGTGAAGCCCGCCGGGTTGAAATAATACGGCGTCGGTTCGATCAAATTGCCGTCGAGGTCGACCTTCAACAGACTCGACGCCGTGATCTCGTGGAACAGCAGCCCGTAGGGGTTGATCAAGAAGTGGTGCTCGGGGCCGGGAACGCGCGCCGAGATATGGGTGAAGATCAGATCGTCCCAACCGTAGTGCGCGACCAAGCGGTACGCGGCGGCGAGGTCGACGCGCGCCTGCCACTCTTCGGCGCTCACCCGCGCTTGAACGGAGACCGGTTCTGCGCGGCGGCTGGTGCGGTGGGCGTGGCGGTTGCGGTCATCGGCGGTTCTCCTGATCGGCGAACGGAATGCTTCGATCCGGCGCGCCGGGGTCCCCGCGCTCGGGCTCAGGCGAGTTGCGGCACCTGCGCGAGTGCTGCCATCACTCGCTCGAAATCGCCGAAGGTGAGCGCCTGATCGGCGTCGCTGCGGGCCTCGCTGGGGTTGGGGTGCACCTCGACGAGCAGGCCGTGCGCGCCGACCGCTTTCGCCGCCAGGCAGAGCGGTCCGATCCAGCGCCGGACCCCGACGCCGTGCGAAGGATCGACCATCACCGGCAGGTGGGTCCGCTCGCGCAGCACGGGGATCGCCGAGAGGTCGAGCGTATTGCGCGTCGCCGTCTCGAACGTTCGTATCCCGCGCTCGCACAGGATCACGTTGGGGTTGCCTTCAGCCAAGATGTATTCGGCCGACGAAAGCAACTCGTCGATCGATGCCGCCATCCCGCGTTTGAGCAGGATCGGCCGTTCCGTCTTACCGACGGCTTTGAGCAGGTCGAAGTTCTGCATGTTGCGCGCCCCGATCTGCAGCACGTCGACGCTGGCCGCCATGCGTTCCACCTGTTCGACGCTCATCACTTCGCTCACGATCGGCAGGCCGGTCGCGCGCCCGGCCTCCGCCAGCAGCGCGACGCCTTCCCAGCCCAGGCCCTGAAACGCGTACGGCGAGGTGCGCGGCTTGAACGCGCCGCCGCGCAGCATCGTCGCACCGTGCGCCGCGACCGCCTCGGCCGTGGCGAGGATCTGGTCGCGCGATTCGACGCTGCACGGTCCGCCGACGACGACGAAGTGACCGTCGCCGACGACCACGTTGCCGATCGCGACGCGCGACCGCGCGTGCTCGTCGGCGCGCGTCACCTTGGGGAACGCGTTCTTGGCGGGCTTGGGCGTGACCGGCGGCGCGTTGTCGACCACCACCGCCGGCGCACGCCGGGTCCGCGTCGGCGCGCTCGAGGCGTCGTACGTTCCGATCACGTGCAGGGCCACGGTCACTTCGCGCAATGCGCGCAACGCTTCGGCGAAACGATCGTCGCGCACGTCGCCGTCGACGTCGACGTAGAACGACGATTGGCCGGGCGACCCCAAGCGCGTCTTCGAATCGAGCTTCGAGACGTTCAAACCGTGCGCACCAAGAACGGAAAGGCAACGTCCGAGCGCACCCGGTGCGTCGGCGACGGCGAACACGAGCGAGGTCTTGCGGACGCCGAAGTCTTCGGCGGGCTCGAACTCCGCCGCCGGCCCGAGCGCGTCCGGCGCGCGGAACAGAATGAAGCGGGTGAAGTTGTCGGGATGGTCCGCGATCGTGTTCGCCAGCTCGATCAGGCCGTAACGCCGGGCCGCGTCCGCCGAGGCGATCGCGCCGCGGGCCGGGTTTCCTTCGGCGGCGACGTCGCGTGCCGCGATGCCGGTATCGGGGACCGGAACGCGCCGCACGTCGGAGAGGCTGCCGAGAAATCGGCCGCACTCCGCCAGCACGACCGGATGGGAGTCGATCTCGCGCAGGCCGGCCAGGGTCGCGCCCGCGACGCTCAGCAGACGGTGATCCATGCGCCAGGTGATCTCGGCGAGCAGGTCCAGCTCGTACTCGGCCAGGACGTCGTACCCTTCGCGGATGGTGCCGGCGATCGCGTTGTCGATCGGCAGCAAGCCGAGGTCGGCGCGCCCGCCCAGAACCGCGTGGGCGACGGCCCGGTACGACGAGCAGCCCGACCGGCACGAACGTGACCCCGCGCCGCGCCGCATAGGCTTCGAGCACGGCGTGCGAATACGAGCCCTCGATCCCCTCGAAGGCCGCGGTCATCGTGAGGGCGGCGGACGCCGGCTCGCCGGCAGCGGGTTGGGCGCTGATCATCGTGCTCTCCGGGAAAGAAGAAGAGCCCCTCCGGCGAGGGGCTCTTGCGGTTCGGTCCGTCCGGACTCGGTTACGGCAAAGGCCATTCGCGCCGGCGCGCATCGCACGAGGCGTAAAAATAGCCGTAGTACCAACCCGAGACGGTCATGCCCGACGGTCTTACCACGACCCGCCCCGCCCCGTCAACCGGGCGCTCTGTCTCGGCAACGGGGCGCGGTCACAGACCGTCGCGGAGCGCCCCGGCAAATTCTTCGATCAACGCATGGTCTTCGACGGCGCTCTCCTCTAGGAGGCGGGCGATTTCGGCGTCCTCGCGCTCGCGGACAGACTCGCAGCGGCTGCTTCTCTTGCTGACATCATCCTCTACCGCCGGGTCTACCATCAGGGCAACGCTTCCTTCCGGCGGCGCGCGAGAATTTCTACGGACTACCCTTCGCAGGACCACGGGATTTGAACGGGTTGTAAGGCGGCTTGCTGCGGGGTGGAAACCGAGTTGGTACGCTGGCCGTTGATATGAGCGTGAATCGCGTGTGGAAAGCCCTCCCCCTGGCGCTGGCGCTGCTCGCCGGCGCTCTCGGCGCTCCGGCGCAAGCGGCCCCCAAGCAAGAGAAGGCCGTCCTCGCCGGCGGGTGCTTCTGGGGGATGGAGGCCGTCTTCGAGTCGCTCAAGGGCGTGAGCAACGTCGTCTCGGGCTTCTCGGGCGGCTCCAAGGAGACGGCGCACTACGACATGGTGAGCACCGGTACGACCGGGCACGCGGAATCGGTCGAGATCACCTACGACCCGGCGCAGATCTCGTATCGTCAGTTGCTGGCGGTCTACTTCAGCGTCGCGACCGATCCGACCGAGTTGAACTACCAGGGCCCCGACCGCGGGACGCAGTACCGCGGCTCGATCTTCTACATGACCGATGCGCAGAAGCAAGTCGCCGAAGCGACGATCCGCGACCTCACCGCCGCGCACCGCTACAACGCACCGATCGTCACCACGGTCGTCCCGTTCGTCGCCTTCTATCCGGCCGAGGCATACCATCAGCACTACCTCGTGCAACACCCCGACGAGCCGTACATCGTCTACAACGACATGCCCAAGCTCGCCGCGCTCAAGTCGCGCTTCCCGGCGCTGCTTAAATCGCACACCTGACCGCCGCGCTCGACGCCGGTCGCCTGGAGCTCGGTTGCTCGACAGCGGTGGACGGTGTGGAGAAAGCCGTGGAACGCGCGTGTTTGAAAGGAAATCCGGCTGGGTAGCGCGCTGAGCTACCAGAGCCGCGGCTGACCGCCGCTGGCGATCAGATCGGCGCAGATCGCGCGCGCTTCGTCGACCGACGCGACGTCGGTGCGCACGAACAGCTTGCGCCAGTATGCTTTGCCCGACAGCTTCGCGATGAGGTCGGAAGCATCGCGCGCGTCGACGACGCGGCCGACCAATTGGACGCGCACGGTCGGCGCACCGCCCGCGGTACCGAGCGGGAGCCGGTGCAGCAATTGCTCTTGGGAGTCGCTCCAGACTCCGCCGCCCCAGCGCTCGCGCAGCGCGCGTTCGCACAGCTCGTAGGCGTGCAGGTCGCGCTCGGCGTTGAACTCCGCCGCCAGCCCGTAGACGGTGCGGCGTTCGCGCAGCGCCCGCACGCCCTCGCCTTGCAGCGGCCGAATCGCGTCGATGACCCGGAAGTCGTCCCAGTCGAGGAACTCGTGGATGTCGTCGAGCGCGCGCGGCTCGGGCCACAAGACTTCGAGCACGTCGTTGAGCACGCGTTCGAACGCGCGCGTGGTGTGGTGAAAGTAGACGGTCGCGAACATCATGTAGCGGGCCAGCACGAACGACTCGAGCGCGACGACGCCGCGCCCGTCGACGCCGAGTTGCGGCCGCCCGTCGACGTCGAGGACGCGCAGCGATTCGATCAACTGCTCGCCGTCGTACGTGCCGCCCGCGACGCCCGTGAAGTAGGCGTCGCGCAACAGATAGTCCATCCGGTCCGCATCGAGGTTCGGACCGCTGACCAGTTCGCGCAGCACCGGATCCGCCTCGGCGGACCCGGTGACCAGTTGCAGGACGTCGTCCGGATCGATGTCGATCGCGGCCAGCGCGTCGCGCAGCTCGGGCAGCGCGAGGATCGCCTCGGTGCGCAACTCGTGGCGAACGCCAAGCACGGCCTCGCAGGCGTGCGAGAACGGCCCGTGCCCCAGATCGTGCAGCAGCAAGCTCGCCCGCAACAGCGTGCGCTTCTCGCGGAACGCGCGCTCGGAATCGAAGGCTTCGGGCGAGTGGACGCGCAACGCGTCGAACGCGCGCGTCCCGATGGCCAAGGCGCCCAGCGCGTGCGAGAAGCGCGAGTGCTCGGCCGAAGGAAATGCCAAGTACGCCAAGCCGAGCTGGCGCAGCCGGCGTAGACGCTGTACCGGCGGCGTCGATAGCAACGCAACCTCGCCCGCGTCCAGCTCGATGAAGCGGTGGATCGGGTCGTAGATGCGCTTCGCCCGTAGCGCATGGTTGTCGCGCGGCGCGTCGTAGTCACGCCGCATGTCGATCCCTCGTACGTTCCTCGCCTTGCTGTCGACCGTGGTGCTGCTCGATGCGTCTGCACCGCCACGGCTCAGCTACCCTCCGGCGCCGGCGCAGCCGGTGACCGATACGTACTTCGGGACGACCGTGGCGGACCCGTACCGTTGGCTCGAGGATCCCGCCGCTGCCGCAACGCGCACGTGGGCCGCCGCGGAGTCCGATCTGGCGCGGCGCTACCTTTACGGCCAACCGGTCTATGCCGCGATGCGCGCGCGCGTCGAGACGCTGGCGCAGGGCTCGCCGACACGCTCCGGGCTGCAGATCGCCGGCCGTCATTGGGTCTACTTGCGACGCACGCCGCCCGCGCCGCAGGCGGCGCTCGTCTCGCGCGACGGCGCCGGCGGCGCGGAACGCGTGCTGTTCGACCCGGCGGCGTCGGCGACCGGCGCCCCGCCGGCGATCGAGTCGGTGTATCTCGCGCCCGACGGGCGATACGTCGCGTTCACCACGCAGCCGGGCGGCAGCGAGGACGAGACGCTGCACGTCGTCGACGTCGCATCGGGTTCGATGCTCGCCGACACGCTGCCGCACGTGGGCGGCGGAACGACGCCGGTCGCGCTCGCCTGGGACGCGGACGACAAGGGTTTCACTCACACCGCACTGCCGCGCAATGCCGACGGCAGTTTCGCGCGCGACGGCATCGTGCTCGTCCACCACGTGCTGGGCACCGATCCGGCGACCGATGCGTACGTGTTCGGGCGCGGCTTGTCGCGCAAAGCGGAGTATCATCTGCTCGCCGCGCGCGACGGCAGCGCGTTGGCCGCAGCCGTCACCGACGGCGACGGCGTCCCGGCCTCGATCTACGAGCGCCGCGGCAAGTCGACGGCGTTCGTGCAGGTTGCGACCCCGGCCGCCGGGATCGGGAGCAGCTCGGCGGTCGATGCGGCGTTCGTCGGCAGCAAATTGGCGGTGGTAGCGAAGGGCCGCGCGCCGCGCGGTGCGGTGATCGGGATCGGTCTCAACCAAACCGTCGACACCGGCAAGACGCTGGTGCCTGCCGGCGATCTGGTGATCGACGGCGTCGTCGCGCTTCCGGGCGGCTTCGCGACGACCGACATCAACGGCGGCGACTCCGGCATGCGCGTGTTTCTTCCTGACGGGACGCCGCGCGCGACGGTGCCGATCCCCGAGGTCTCGACCATCGACGAGCTCGCCGCGGACCCGAACGGCGGCGACGTGATCGTCGGGTACGAGAGCTACCTCGCACCGCAGCACTGGTACTACTACGACGTCCACGGAAACGTGCTGGTGCCGACCGGGATCGGCCAGACGTCGACCGGCGACTTCTCGCACGTGCGCGTGCAACGCGCGCTGGTGCCCTCGCTCGACGGCAAGGTGCGGATCCCGCTCGAGATCGTCGCCGGCCCCGGCGTACGCGGTGTTCGCACGCCGACGATCCTGAGCGCGTACGGCGCCTACGGCACCGTCACGCGCCCGCGTTTCTCGGCGACCTCGCTGGCTTGGCTCGAGCGCGGCGGCGCGCTGGCCCAAGCGATGGTGCGCGGCGGCGGCGAGTACGGCGCGGAATGGCACCAAGCGGCGCGGCACGAAACCAAGCCGATCAGCGCCGACGATCTCGCGGCCTGCGCCCAGTGGCTGGGCGCGAACGGTTACGGCGACGCCAAGCATCTGGGGATCGCGGGCGGAAGCGCCGGCGGCTTTCTGATGGGGCTTGCGCTCACCCGCAGTCCCGGGTCGTATCGTGCGGTAGCGAGCAGCTCCGGCATCTACGATCTGTTGCGCTACGAGCTCACGCCCAACGGCGCGTTCAACACCGGGGAGCTGGGCACGGTGACCGACCCTGTGCAGTTCCCGTGGATGCTCGCGCAGTCGCCGTATCACAACGTGCGCAAGGGTGCGGCGTACCCCGCCGTGTTGCTGACGACCGGCGAGAACGACCCGCGCGTCGACCCGTACAACTCGCGCAAGCTGGCCGCCGTGCTGCAAGCCGACTCGTCATCACCCTATCCGATCCTGCTGCTGCAGAAAAGCGGCGAGGGCCACGGCATCGGCAACAGCTTCGAGCAAAATGTCGAGGCAACTGCCGAACGCTACACGTTCTTCTGGAGCCAGCTCTCGTCACCATGACATCGCGCACGGCGCGTCGAACCTGGTAGCGTGCGGATCGACGATGGTGTGAAGCGAGAGATTCTCGCGCGCGCCGACATCGGCGAGGTGATCGGGACCTACGTTCAGCTGCGCAAGCGCGGGAACGACCTGGTCGGTCTGTGTCCGTTCCACGGCGAGAAATCGCCGTCGCTCCACGTGCATCCGGACCAAGGTTTCTTCAAATGCTTCGGGTGCGGCGTCGGCGGTGACGTGCTGACCTTTGTGCAGAAGCAGGAGAACATCGGCTTCACCGACGCGCTGCGCATGCTGGGGAAGCGCTACGGGGTCGAGCTCGAGGACGAGGACCCGCGTGCGGCGCGCGTGCGCAGCGAGAAAGAGGCGATCTATCACGCCAACGACGTCGCGCGCGCGTTCTTCCACCGCACGCTGCTCGACCCGCGCGAAGGCGCGGCGGCCAAGGACTACTGCGCGAACCGCGGGATCAGCGACGCGACGATCGAGGCGTTCGCCCTGGGTTACGCGCCGCGCGGCTGGGATGCGCTCGTCGACGAGCTGCGCCGCAACGACGTCGCCGCGGAGATCGCGGTCAAAGCCGGCCTGATCCGGCCCAACGACCGCGGCGGCTACCGCGATTTCTATCGGGAGCGTCTGATGATCCCGACCTTCGCGACCACCGGCGAGACGATCGCGTTCGGCGGCCGCGCCCTCGGCGATCAGGAACCGAAGTACATCAACACCTCGACGACGCCGGTCTACACCAAGGGACGGTACCTGTACGCGCTCAACGTCGCGCGGCGCGCCGCGGCGAAGGAGGACAGCATCATCGTCGTCGAGGGCTACCTCGACTGCATCGCGCTGCATCAGGCCGGCTTCACCAACGCGGTCGCCGCGCTGGGCACCGCGTTCACGCCCGATCAGGCCAAGGAGCTGCGCAAGGCCGCTTCGCGGGCGATCCTCTGCTTCGACGCCGACACCGCCGGAGTCGACGCCGCGCTCAAGTCGATCGAGACGCTCACCGCCGAAGGGGTCGCGGCGTGGGCACTGCGCATCCCGGACGGTAAGGATCCCGATGAGTTCGTCCGCCGCAACGGCGCCGACGCGTTCCGCGCCTTGCTGGCCGACCCCATCTCGGCGACCCAGGTCAAGATCGACGCGGAGATCGATCGGCAGAGCGGCCGCATCGCTCCCGGAGCGTTCGCCGGCTGGGCCGAGGAAACGATCCGCCGGCTGGCGCCGCAGCAAGAGTGGGACCGCTGGCGGGTCTACGTCGCGCAGCGGCTCGACCTCTCGCCCGACGACCTCCGCCGGGCGCGGATGATGCTCAACCCGCTCCACTTCGCGCCGCGCGGCGCCGACCGGAACGCGTCACGGCACTTCGTGCCGGGCGCGATGGAGCGGCCGTCGTTCGAGCGCGAGGTCGTCTCGATCGTGCTCGACGAGCCCTCGCTCCTGGCCGAGTACGCCGACCGCATCCCGCCCGAGCGCTTCGACAACCCCCGCCTCCGGCACGTCTGGGAGACGCTGCGCGCGCACGCTCGCTCGCTGGTGCAACCGTCCGACGTCCGGGCCGTGTTTGCAGGAGATGAAGACGCGGCGGCCACGCTCGCTTCGGTATCGGGAGTCGTGCGTTTTCGCCGATACCGAAGAGCGACGAGCGAAGCTCGATCGCGTCGTTGCGCGCTTCGCGCGGGACGACGCCGAGCGCCGCTACCGCGAGCTCGATCGGGAGATGACCCGGCTCATCGACGCAAATCAGCCCGTCCCGAGCGACCTCCGCGCAGAACATGCGGCACTTGCCGCCGAATTGAAAGGATAGACCCGGCAAGGAAGGGGGTGAACACAAGCATGGCTCGCACCAAGAAAACCGCCGCGGCGAACGCCGAGGCCCCGCAACTCTCGCTCGACGAGCAGATCAAGAAGCTCCTCGCCGCCGGCAAGAAGCGCGGCACGCTCACGTACGAAGAGATCAACGCGGTTTTCGACAACGTCGAAGACGTCGCTCCCGAACGCATGGACGACCTGCTCGAAGAGATCGCATCGCTGGGGATCGAGATCGTCGAAGAGCAGGCCAAGGACGAAAAGCCCGCCGACCGCGAGGAAACCGAGGAACCGGCGATCCCGCCGGGGCTGGCCCTCGACGACCCGGTCCGGATGTACCTCAAGGAGATCGGGCGCGTCCCGCTCCTCTCGATGGACGACGAGCGCCGGCTGGCGATGGCGATCGAAGCCGGCGAGAAGGAAGCGCTCAAGAACGGCACGGCCGACAACGCCGTCATGTTCCACGGCGAAGACGCGAAGCGCAAGCTGACCGAAGCGAACCTGCGGCTCGTCGTGTCGATCGCGAAGAAGTACGTCGGCCGCGGCATGCTGTTCCTCGACCTCATCCAGGAAGGGAACCTCGGGCTGATCCGCGCCGTCGAGAAGTTCGACTACCGCAAGGGCTACAAGTTCTCGACCTACGCCACGTGGTGGATCCGGCAGGCGATCACGCGCGCGCTCGCCGATCAGGCGCGCACGATCCGCATCCCGGTGCACATGGTCGAGACGATCAACCGTCTCATCAAGATCAGCCGCCAACTGCTGCAAGAGCTCGGTCGCGACCCGACGGTCGAAGAGATCGCCAACGAGATGGGCCTCACCCCCGAGAAGGTGCGCGAGGTCATCAAGATCTCGCAGGAGCCGATCTCGCTCGAGACGCCGATCGGCGAAGAAGAAGACTCGCATCTGGGCGACTTCATCGAGGATCAGGAAGCGGTCGCGCCCGCCGAGGCCGCCTCCGTCATGCTGCTCAAAGAGAAGATGCAGGACGTCCTCAAGAACCTCACCGAGCGCGAGCGCAAGGTGCTGGTGCTGCGCTTCGGGCTCGAGGACGGCCACCAGCGCACGCTCGAGGAAGTCGGCCAGGAGTTCGGCGTCACCCGCGAGCGCATCCGCCAGATCGAAGCCAAGGCGCTGCGCAAGCTCGGCACCCCAGCCGCGGCAAAGCCCTCAAAGACTACTGGTCCAACGAGTGAGAGTTCACGGCCCGCGCAAGACGCGGGTCGTTTTCATTGAGCGGACTTCAGCCGATGCGCGACGCGGGGAGCACGGCGAGCCGCGCCGGATTGTGCACCGCCGCCGTCCACTGCGAGCCGGCCAGCCAGGCGTTCAATTCGTTCGGCGGCAACGGACGGCTGATGAAGAACCCTTGGGCGACGTCGCACCCCAACGTGACGAGCGTTTGGAGCGCCTCGGCCGTTTCGACGCCCTCGGCCACGACGCGCAAGCCGAGCATCTTTCCCAGTCCGTGGACCCAGCGCACGATCGCGCCGTCTTTCTCGTCCGCGTGCATGCCCAAGACGAAGCACTTGTCGATCTTGATCTCGTCGACCGGGAGTTGCGCGAGGTAGCCGAGGCTGGAGTAACCCGTTCCGAAATCGTCGACCGAGATGGACACGCCCAGTGCGCTCAGTTCAGCGAGGATGGTTCGCGTGGTGTCGAGATTCTCCATCAACGCGGTCTCGGTCACTTCGAGCGTCAGCGCCTGCGGCGAAACGTCGTGCCGCGACAAGAGGTTCTCGACGGTCCTCGGAAACTCCGGATCGAGAAGCGCGCGCGTCGAAAGGTTCACCGCGAGACGCAGGCTCGTCCCCGCGCGCTCCCACGCGCGCAGTTGGCGCAACGCGGTTTCGAGCACCCAGTGCGTGAGCGGAACAATGAATCCCGTCTCCTCGGCGATCGGGATGAAGTCTCCGGGCGGGAGCTGGCCGAGCAGCGGGTGCGCCCAGCGGACCAAGGCCTCGACCCCGGTGATCCGCCGCGTTTCCAAGTCGACGACCGGCTGGTAGTGCAACAGCAGCTCGTCGCGCGCAATCGCGTTCCGAAGACCGCCTGCGAGCGCTAAACGCGCGGAGCTGTCGCGGTCGCGCTGAGCGTCGTACACCGCGTATCCGGCGGAAGCGCGTTTGGCGTCGTACATCGCCGCGTCGGCGAAGCGCAAAAGCGATTCCGCATCCGAGGCGTGATCCGGGTACACCGCCAGCCCGACCGCTGCGCCGATCTCCAACGCATGACCTTCGATCGCATATTCCGCGCCGATGGCAGCGACGACGCGCCTCGCCAGGGCAATCGCCGTGCTCGTGCTCGTATCGGGGATGAGCACGGCGAACTCGTCTCCGCCCAAACGGGCGACGAAGTCCGCATCGCGGACCGTGGCGCGGATCCGCACGGCGACTTCCTGCAGCAGGGAATCTCCCACGTGGCGACCGAGCGCGTCGTTGATCGCCTTGAAGCAGTTGAGGTCCAGCACCGCCAGCGTCGTGGAGGTTCCACCCGCGCGAGGGCTCTCGATCATCGCTTGGATTCGTGCGTTCAGCAACGCGCGGTTGGGAAGCCCCGTCAGTGCGTCGTGAAACGCTTGATGGTGCAGCGCTTCTTCGACGCGGCGCCGTTCGGTGATGTCGGTTCCGACCGCGATCACGCCGGCGACCATCGCACCGTCGTCGTACACCGGCGTCCAGCGCATCTCGATGACGGCATCGTCGATCTCGACGTCAGCGGTGAACTCCTGCCCGGCCAGCGCGCGACGGGCCTGATCGAGAAGTGCGACGGCGTCGGCATTGACGGCGAAGAACGAGCGGCCCAACATGTCGTCGGAGTAACGATTCACCGCGCCCGCGTGACGGCCGCGCGCCATCGTTATGGTTCCGGCCGCGTCGAACGCGAACAAAACGACCGGCGCATTCGCGAACACGGCATGAAAGTGACTCGTCGTCGCAGCGAGCGCCAATTGATGTGCGGAGAAGCGGCGGTCGACGTAGACGACGGCGAGTGCGAGGACCAGCACGAGCAGCGTAATGACCGCGATCGCGCCGCCGCCCAGCGCGTCGGCGGAGATGACGTCACCCCCCGCCGTCTGCGGCGGGCTCGCGAAGAACGTTGCCGCCGCCATGCCGGTGTAGTGCATGCCCGCGACGGCAAATCCCATCACGACTGCCGCCGCCCCGCGCCGCACTTCGAAGAGGCGATGCGAAACAGCCCGCAGCCGGAATACGAGCCACAACGCGACGAGCGAGACCACGACGGCGATCGCAACGGACGCGGCTACGATGCGCATGTCCCACTGCGCGGACGCCGGCATTCGCATCGCGGCCATACCGGTGTAATGCATGAGGACGACGCCGCCGCCCATCAGCAGTCCGCCCGTCAACCAGGCCTTCGGCCCCATCACCGGCCGGCTCACGACCGCCAGCGCGATGCTGGATGCCGAGATCGCGGCGGCCAGCGAGAGCGCTACGGTTGCGACGTCGTAGCTGATCGAGACCGGCAGATGGAACGCGAGCATACCCGTGAAGTGCATCGACCAGATGCCGGTGCCCATCGCGGAGGCACCACCGAGCAGCCACAGATGTCGTGACAGGCCGCGGTTCTGCGTGACGCGCTCGCCGAGGCTCAGCGCGACGTATGCCGCGACGCTCGCGATGACGATCGACAAGGCAACGACGCGCAGATCGTACGAACCGCGCATGATCGTTTCGTGCGACATCGCCATGCCACCCAACGTCCACTCCTTTGGAACCCGACCGCTGAACGGCAACACTCAGCGACCCTGATACGAGGCGCCCGTCTTCCTTATCGGCATCCGGCGTCGTCCGTCCACACGAGGCGAGCGGCGCAGTGCAAAGATTTCGACCGGCAAAGAGTCAGGGTGCCGGTGATGTGGCCGGTTCCGGTGACGACGCCTCGTCGCGGCAGCCGGTTGCGGCGGCGATCACGGTCGGCGTGAGGGTCTGCTCGGCCTGGGCGATGTGGGCTTGCTGGATCTCGACGTCGGCGGCGAGCCGGTCCCAGATGGTATGACCCAGCGTATGTGACGGCGCGATCGCGCCGCTCTGACCGAGCGCGAGCGGCCCCGCGCCCGGGACGCTGGACGCGTCGAGAAAGCCGCCCGGCGACGAGACGGTCGCCGGGCCGCCGGCATTTGCCGTCGCAGCTTGCATCGCCGACGAGACATCCTTGCGCATCGACGACATCCCTTCGGTTTCGAGAATCCCGTTGAGATGGTTGAGCGCCTCGTTCTGGCGGTCCGCGGCCGCCTGCAACTGCGCCTTGAGCAGCAGCGCGAAGCGATCGTCGTCGTTCGCCGGCGTTTTCGGAAAGCGTTTGCTCGTCGGCGAGCATCCGTTTAACGACGCCGAGATTGTGCGCCATGGCGAGGACGACCTTGCCGAGATAGACCCGGTCGATCTCGATCGCTTCAGGTGAGCCTGCCGTTTCGTCGTGCGCCGTCTTGAGCACCGCGCGATGACTCGCGCCGATGAGATCATCGGTCTTCATCAAGCCGAGCACCGACGGTGCGACGTTGTCACGCACGGTCGTGCAGAATCCTTTGGCGTGCGTGCGACCGATCTCGGGCAACGCAATGGCGACGGTGCCGGGGTCTGCGCGGTCAGCATCGCCAGCGCCGCGAACGCGGCGCACACGGTCGTACGCAGACCCACGGCAGCGTTACATCGGATCGTCTTCGCCGCGGCCGGCGTGCGCGCTCGGCGTGACGTCGGGATTCTTGTCGGCGAACTGCCCGAGCGGATTGGGAACCACCCAGACCGACACGTCGTAGATCGCCGGATAGAGGAAGACGGCGCTGACCGTTGCGGGGTCGGTCACCGCGCCCAACTTGGCGAGACCTTCGGCCGTCGGGTGCTCGACGTCGCCGACGGTCGCGTACTTCTTGGCTCCGACGGCCTTGCCGTACACGCATTTCCCGGTCGCCTTGTCGCACGTGACGTAATGGATGTGCGCGCCGATCGTGAAGAACCGCTTGGGCTCGATCCCGAAGATCGAAGGCGGCGCGGGAGCCGGCGACGCGTCGGGATTGCGGCGGACGCTGTAGTCGGCGCCGATCAATCGTCCTTTGACGTCGTACCAGAGCTGCGCGGGAACGTCGGGATCGGTCGTGTTCCAGGCTTTGACGTTGACGTAGCTGATCGCGCCGGTCCGGTCCTCGTTGGTGAACCGCACGTAGCCCGCGCGAGTCGCGCTTTCCGTGGTCGGATAGCGCTTCGGCAGATCGCGCATGATCTTGGCCAGAAACGCCGCTTCGGACGAGGCTCGGCGCCGGCGCCGCCGTCGGCGCGGCAGCCGGGCCACCCATCTGCGCCTGGGCGGGACGCACGGCAAAGGCCGCGCACGCCAGCGCGAGCGCGAAGAACAGGGTCGAGCAGCGACGCATCATGCCGCGCTCATTCGCGACCGCGGCGCCGTTTCTTCGTCGCTACGGCGTGGGCAGCGTCGACGGAGCGGGGGTCGGGAGTGTCGTGGTCTCAGGCGTCGGCAGGCTCGACGGCGCGGCAGTCGGCGCCGCTGTCGGCAAGCTGGTGACCTTGGCTCCCGGGCGCATCAGCGAATGGGCCGTCGCGGTGCGAGCCGGCGTCGGGGTGTATACGGAGGCCGGCTGATCGCCCGACAGGTGGAACGGAAAGGGGACACGGATCGAGTAGCGCTCGCCGATGTGATCGATGTCGGCCAGCGTCGTCGCGGCGATCTGCGTCCCGGCCGCCACCGGCGGCACGATCGGCTGGATCGACTTGACCGGCAGCAGGCCGACGCTGATCTTGAAGCGATCGAGTGAGATCGTCGTCCGCCGCCGTCCGTCGGGAGCGGTGATCCCGCCCACGAGCAAGTCGGCGCGCGTGCCGGCCGCAGCGAGCGTCGTGCCGTCGAAGATCAACGGGTCACGCAGGTGGATCGAAACGACGGATCCTTCGTGGCGCCCGGGATCCAGCGGAGCGTCGGTCACAAAGACGACCGCCGTACCCGCCGGCAGCACATGCACCAACGGGGATTCGGCGGTCGCCCAAGCTACGCTCAGGAGGAGGAAAGCCGCCGCGAGGACGGCCGTCCGGCGGAAGCCGGGCATCCTCCTAACTGGCCTTCTTTTGCGCCTCGGCGGCCTCGGCAGCGGCCTTCTTGCCTTGTTCGATCAAGGCTTTGACCTTCTGGCCGCCCTTCTGACCGATCGTCTCATAGAATTCCGGGCCGTAGCGGTCGCGCGTGGCTTCGCCGCCCTTCTTGCCGCCCTTCTTGCCAATGGCTTCGTAGAAGGCGTGGCCGTGTGCTTTCTTGGTGGCTTGGCCGCCCTTGCGCCCGATCATCTCGTAGAACTCGGGGCCGTACTTTTTCTTGACGGTCTCGCCGCCTTTTTGGCCGGCCTCGCGGACTGACATACCGCTTCCGGTCTTGCGCTCTGGAGTGGTTGACATGTGTGGGGGAAACCTCGTGGATGAAAATCGACCTATCTCAGTAACGTAAGCGAACCCATGGAAGTTGTCGGCCAAAGCCTCGCGTACAATAAGGTTCGGGCACTCGTTGCCCTCGCGGGGGTCGTCGCCGCGTCCGCCGTCCTCGCGCCGGTCAGTGCTGCTCCCGGAGAGCAACCCGGGTATCGGCGGTTGGTGGAGTTGGAGAGCGCCCGGTCGTTCTCCGACGAGCTGACCGCAGCGCTGGCGTCGAGCGACACGAGCCTGGCGGGGCGGGCGGCGCTAGCTCTCGGTAGAACCGAGGATCCTCGCGCGGCCGGGCCCCTAAAGAACGCGACCTCGACTCCGGACGTTCCGCTTCGCGCTCTCGCTGTCTACGGATACGGCCTTCTGGCAGCTAAGAACCCCATCGACGCCGGAACGGTTGCTCTGGCCCTCAGGGATAAGGCGGGAGCGGTCCGCGTCGCCGCAGTCGACGCGGCTTGGCGAGCACAGGCCGGCCGCTCGCCCGGCGCCGCTTCGCTCGCCGTTCCTTTGCTTGCTCTGGATAGCCGTGACGGCGACCCAATCGTGCGCGCTCGAGCGGCGACGGCGCTCTCCGGCTGGGACAAGGCGGCCGACCGCGCGGCGCTCGCGGCCCGCATCGGGCGCGCCTTCCTCCACGAGCGGAGCGCGGTGGTCCGCTGGCACCAAGCCTGGACGTTGCGGCGCGCCTTCGCGACGGTGACGCCGGTCTCGGTCGTCCGCGCCGGCCTCGCCGATCCCGACGAGCTGGTTCGCATCCAATTCGCCGATCTGGTGGCGCGCCGGAAGCATCCGGCCGCGATCCCGGCGCTGCGGGTGCTGTTGCACGACCCGTCGTGGCGGGTGCGCGAGCAGGTTCTCGAGAGCATCCGCGTCCTGTCCGGGAAAAAGCGGACGGACCACCTCACCGGCCGTCCCTGCCGGGGTCCAAACGCCGCCGCCGGCAGCCCCGAACGTCGAGCAGGCTTTGGCACCGCCGGTCGTGCCGTCGCCGGCGCCCGGCCGGCCCCGCGCCGGCGATGCCCGCCTCGACCTCGCGCTGCGGCCGGTCACGAGCGCGCTGATGGACGGGCCCATGCCGGGCCCGCATCCGCGCGTGCGCATCGGCACCACGCAAGGGACGATCGTCGTGCGCCTCTATCCGGAATGGGCACCGCTCACCGTCGCCAACTTCCTGAACTTGGTCGACCGCGGCTACTACGACGGCGTGCGTTGGTATCGCGTGGTCCCGGACTTCGTGGCGCAGACCGGGGGCCACCTCACCGGCAAGCCGGACAATGACGTCGAGCCGGCCGGCTACACGATCCCGGCCGAGGAGAACCCGCTCGAGCAGCGCTCGGGCGTGATCTCGATGGGGCTTGACTACACCAGCGGCAAGGACGCGCACGCGAAGCGCGACTCCGCCAACGTCGAGTTCTACATCACCATCTCACCGCAGCTGCACCTCAACCGGGACTTCACGGTGTTCGGCGAGGTTGAGAGCGGCTTTTCGAACCTCGGACGATTGCTCGAACGCGACCGGATGACGAAAGTCGTGCGCCTCGCCGACGATTAACGTGAGATGGCGGACCGGAGCGCGAACATGAGGTTTTCCTTGCGCTCGGTGACGCGGCGGTAGAAATAGCCGGCCCAGTGGGTTCCGTACGGGACGTAGATGCGCACCCGGTAACCGTCGGCGACGAGCCGGCGTTGGAGCTCGGGCCGCACGCCGTACAGCAGTTGGAACTCGAAGCGGTCGCGGCCGATGCCGCGTTCGTTCGCGAACGTCTCGACCGCCGCGATCAAGCGCGCATCGTGGGTCGCGATCCCCGGATACGTGCCGCGTTCGAGCAGCGCTTCCGCGCAACGCACGTAGGAGCGCCGAATCGTCGGCATGTCCTGGTATGCCACCTCGGGCGGTTCGCTGTACGCTCCCTTGCAGAGCCGCACCCGAGCTCGCAGCTCGATCATTCGCTCGACGTCGTCGGGCGTGCGTTTGAGGTACGCCTGTAAGACGGGTCCGACGGCGGGCGTCCGAGCGTACGCCCGTTCGAAGACGCGCAGGGTCGCGTCGGTTACCGCCGAGCCCTCCATGTCGATCCGAACGAACGGATCGCGGTTCGGGGCGGCGGCGTCCATCACCGCGAGCAGGTTTCCCAGCGCGAAGTCCTCGTCGACGAGAAGCCCCATCGCGGTCAGCTTCACCGAAACGTTCGTCTCGACGTCGCGTGCGCGAATGGCTCGCAGGAGCTCGAAGTAAGCGTCACGCGTTCGTTCGGCCTCGGCCGCCGACGTGACGTCCTCGCCGAGGAAGTCGAGCGTCGCCGTCATCCCTTGCGCGTTGAGTGCCGCCACCGCATCCATCGCCTGGGCGACCGTTTCCCCGGCGATGAACCGCTTGGCAAGGAAGAAGAAGCGCTGCTGGAACGCCGGGCTCTGGATCACGTCGAGGACTGCCACGAACCGGCGGCTTCGGCAAGACCCGGCCCGGCCCTCGGGGTACCAACGGACCGATGGACCGCCCTTTTCACGCTCTTTTCATTCGGTTTCGACAAGGGGCGGCAATTTTGGGAAACGGAGACTATGGCTTGGCGCGTCCTGGTCGCCGACGACGACCCGGAGATCTGCACGCTCATCAAGATGATCCTGTCGAAGGGACCGTACGACGTCACCTTGTGCAACGATGCCGAGAGCGCGCTGGTGCACATCCAGCAGGACAAGCGGTTCGATATGCTCATCAGCGACTTCATGCTGCCCGGGATCTCCGGGATCGAGCTGATCACGCAGGTGCGCCAGCACACCCCGACCTCGCGCATCCCGATCGTCATGATCAGCGGGCACAGCAATTACGCGATGGATGCTCGCGCCAAGGCAGCCGGCGCCAACGCGTTCCTCAACAAGCCGTTCTCGCTCCAGCAGTTGCGGGCGATCGTCCACACCCTGCTGAGCGACCCGTTACATTCCGTTCTAGCCTAGCCCGGGTTCGCGGCGCGTGACCGCGGCCGCGTTCTTCAAGGCCCTCTTCGTCGCGCTCTCGCTGGGGCTCGACGTGTTCGCCGTTTCGGTCGGCGTCGGGATGAAGGGCACCGATCGCTGGGTCAAGATCCGCATCGGGGCGGCGTTCGCCGTCGCCGAGATGACGATGACCGTGCTCGGCGTGCTGCTCGGCCGGCTGGCCGGGCATCTGCTGGGCGATGCGGCCGGGTATCTTGGGTTTCGCCGCGCTGACCGGCGTCGGCGTTTACATGATCTACGAAGCGCTGCACGGAACCGAGGAGGGCGGTGGCTTCGATCTCTCGCGCGGTTTCGGGCTCGTCCTGGGCGCGCTCTCGATCAGTCTGGACTCGCTTGGGGATCGGCTTCTCGATTCTCTACATCGGCGTACCGCTGGTGTACAGCTTGGTCTTCATCGGCGCCGCATCGGTGCTGTCGACGACGCTCGGCCTCGCGCTCGGCAAACGGATGGGCCTGGTGGCCGAAGAGCGCGCGGCGCTCTGGGCGGGCATCGTGCTCGTGCTCACGGGCGTAGCGTTTGCCGGGCTCAAGTTCTTTCACGTCGGCATCTGAGGCGCTGTACGCGCTCGTGACCGCGGCCGCGCGCAGCGTGATCGTCGTCGGCACGGCGAAGAACGCCGGCAAGACGACGACGTTCAACGCGCTGCGCGCCGTCGCTCGCCGGCACGGCGTCGTCACGGGCGTGACCTCGATCGGCCGCGACGGCGAGCCGATCGACGCGCTCGATGCCGAGCCGAAGCCGCGCGTCCGGCTGGCCCCCGGGACGCTCGTCGCGCTGCCCGCCGGCCTCGTACCGCGCAGCCCCGCGCTAGCGATGCTCGACCGCGGCGAGGAGAGCGCCCTCGGCACGGTCATGTTCGCCCGCGCGATGTTGACGACGACGTGCGAGATCGCCGGCCCGCCGACGGCCCGTGGCATGCGCGCGACGATCGAGCGGCTGCGCGCGCTGGCGAGCGGCCCCGTGCTGGTCGACGGTGCGATCGATCGCATCGCAGCGCTCGCCGGGGGAGACGACGCGGTCGTCGTCGCGACCGGCGCGGCCAGCGGGACGACCGTGGCGCGAGTCGCGGCCGTCGCCGGTGACGCCGTCGCGCGGCTCCGCATCCCCGGCCGCGATCCGGCGGGCGAGCGCGCGCGCACGGTGCGCGTCACCGGCGCGCTCGATGCGCGCGCTGCCGAGGAACTGCTGCTCGGCGACTCACCCGACGTGACCGTGGTCGTCGAGGACCCGACCCGCATCGCCGTGCGCGGCGCGCTGTTCGCCAAGCTGCAGGCGTTCGTGGACCTGCGCTGCGACCGGCCGCTGAACGTCGTCGCGTGCACGACGTCACCGGTCGGGCGCGACGCGACGCTGCCCGCCCGCGAGTTCGTCGAAGCCGTCGCGCGCTCCACCGGCTTGCCGGCGTATGACGTCGTCGCCGATCTGACGGCTGCCGTCGATGGCTGAGGCCGACGCGGCAACCGCCGAGCGCATCGGGCTGGCCTGGTTGCGCGCGGCGATCGAACCCGTCGGAACCTTCGGACGCAAACACGACGAATCGATCGCGCCCTACGGTCCGGGCGATGAGAAACGTGCGCTCGCGGAGATCGCCGAGGTCGGTCGCGCTCGCGCAAGGCCTCGATCCCGAAGGCGTCAGGCGCCTGCGCGCGGCGTTGCGCGCGGTGCCCGAGCCCAGCCCGATCTTGGCGCGGGCGCGCGCCGGCGATCCGTTGACCGACGTCGATTTCTACGAGCTCGGGCGTTTCGTCGACGCGCTCGATACGCTCGCCCGGGCGTGGGACGCCGCCGGCGGGGCAACGCAGCGTCGTCCGCCGGCGCTCGACGGGATGCGCGACGTTCTCGCCCCGGGGCGCGACGGCGCCGGCTTCTATTTAGCCGACGCGTTCGGTGCGGAGCTGGCAGCGGCGCGGGCGGCACTCGCCGAAGCCGAGGCCGGCATCGACGCACGGCGCGAAGCGATCGCCGCGCGCGTGCGCGACGCGACCGGCATCGACCCGATCGGCGACGAGTTCGTCGTGCTGCGCGACGTCTACGACGGACCGCTGCCGGGCGACGTGCGCGTCGTGCGTGAGACGCCGACCTACCGCAGCTTCGCGATCGACGTGACGTCCGGCGAGCGCGACCTCGCGCTCGCGCGGTTGACGCAGGTGGAGGAGCAGGCGCGACGCGGGCTGGCGGAACGGATCTCCGGCCGAGACCGCCGCGGCGAACGACGCGCTGCGCGCGCTCGGCGCGCTGGATCGCGCGCTTGCGCGGGCGGCCTTCGCGCAGCGCTGGGGCAGTTGCGTTCCGGCGTTCGCGCCGGACGGGATCGCGTTCGATCGGGCCGTGTTCGCGCCGCTTGCCGCTGCCCTCGGCGAGCGCGGACGCCGCTACACGCCGGTATCGCTCGACCTGACCGGCGTCGCTGTCCTGACCGGACCGAACATGGGCGGCAAGAGCGCCGCACTCGCGACGGTCGGATTTCTGTGCGCGTGCGTCGCGCTCGGCGTACCGCCGCCGGCCCGCACGGCTACGCTTGCCCCTGCTCGACGCGATCGTCTGGATCGGCGGAGAAGGACCGCAGGACCGCACTCGGCTCCTCTCGTCGCTATGCCGCCGAGATCGTGCGAGCGCGCGAGACGCTCGCGCAAGCGTCGCCGCGCACGCTGATCTTGATCGACGAGTTCGCGCGAACGACCGGGCCGCGTGAAGGCCGCGCGCTCTTGATCGCCTACGTCGAGGCGCTGCGCGCCCGCGCGCGCGTTCGCGCTGGTCGCGACGCACTTCGACGGGATCGCCGAAGCGGCGCAGGTCGCGCACTTGCGCATCGCCGGCTTGCCCGAGCGCGCGCTCGCCGCGGTGAGCCCGGACGACCTGGACGCGGCGCTCGACGCGATCAACCTGGCCATGGACTATCGCGTCGTCGACGCGCGCGACGGCGCGGGGTCATCCGATGCGCTGGCCCTTGCACGGCTGCTCGGCTTCGACGCCGCCGTGATCGAGCGCGCCCGCGAAGTCTACGGCGACTAGCTAGAGGCCGAGGGCGAGCGAGTCGGCGCGCGGGTCGCTGCCGCCGGCGAGCGTACCGCGCGCGCGGTCGATGACGATCGCGTGCGCGTGTCCCATCGGGTTCTCGTACGGTCCGAGCGCTTCGACCCGGTGACCGCGGCGCAGCAAACCGGCGACGATGTCGTCGGGCATGCGCGACTCCACGAGGACCATCTCGCCGGTCGCCAGATCGGGACGTTCGGTGAGCTGATGCCGGCCGTAGACCCAGCGCGGGTGGTCGAGCGCATGCTGGACGTCGAGCCCGCGGTCGAGCAGTTGGTGCAGGACCTGCAGCAGGATCTGCGGTTGACCGTCGCCGCCCATCGTGCCGAAGACGATCTCCGGAACGCCGTCGCGCAGAAACATCGGCGGTGAGAGCGTGTGCACCGGGCGCTTCCCGCCTTCGTAGACGTTCGGCTGACCGGGCTGGGTCGAAAAGTAGGCGCCGCGGTTTTGCAGCACGATCCCGGTGCCATCGGCGACGACGCCCGAGCCGAAGTTCATGTAGAGGCTCTCGATCAGCGAGACGGCCATTCCGCTCTCGTCGACCACGCACAGGAAGATCGTTCCGCCGCGATCGGGCAGCTGCTCGCGCGGGCTCGCGCATTCGGGGTCGATGGTGGCGCGCAGCGCCGCGAGCGCCGCGGGCGTGAGCCGGTCTTCGATCCCGGTCGGCCCGAAGTCGGGATCGCGAAACGTCGCGTCGCGGATCGCCACGGCGCGCTTCATCGCTTCGACGCCGAGATGGTGCCACAACGGCTCCGGCACACCGCCGTCGCCGGCCAGCATCCCCGCACCGAGCAGCAGCAGCGCGGCTTGCGAGTTCGGCGGGTGCGCGAGCAGCTCGCCGCCGTGCCAGGGGATGCGCAACGGCGCGGTCGGCTCCGTCCGGTGCGCGGCGAGATCGTCGAGCGTCATCACATTGCCGCCGCGGTTGAGCGTGCGCACGATGCGTTCGGCGATCGGACCGAAATAGAGCGCGTCGGCACCGTCACGCCGGATCGCCGCGATCGTCGCGCCGAGCTCGGGGTTGCGCAGCACGTCGCCCGCGCGCGGCAGGCCATCGCGCAGGAAGATGCGGCTCGCCTCCGAGTCGGCGCGCAGCAGCGCCTCGTTGAGGCGCGCGTAGTTCGCGACGACGTCGGTGACCGCGAACCCGTCGCGCGCGTAGCGTTCGGCCGGCGCCAGCAGCTCGTCGAGCCCACGCGTCCCGTGCGCGCGGGCGACGTCTTCCCACGAGCGCACGGCACCGGGGACGTTGACAGAGAGCGCGCCGCGCTGCGGCAGCACGCCGCCCGGAAGGCGGTCGAGCGAGGCGCCGCGCGGCGTTCGACCGCTGCCGTTGTACGCGACGGTGCGCGGTCCGCGCGGGTCGTGGACGATCCAGAACGCGTCGCCGCCTATCCCGCAACTGGCCGGATACACGACGGCCAACACCGCGTTCGTCGCGATCGCGGCGTCGACCGCGTTGCCCCCGCGGCGCAACACGTCGACGCCGGCCGCCGTCGCCAGCGCGTGCGGTGAGGCCACCATAGCGCGCGTCGAACGCGCCACCGCGCGACTCGGCCACGGCCGCTCGCCGGACGCGATCACCTCAGCGGCATCCCCCGCCGGCCTATCCTGGCTCCGCACTCCCACCTCAACGTAAGCAACGCTCAGCGCGGTTTCGGTGCCGGAAGCGATCGAGCTGAGTTCGCGCGCCGGGACGGGCGCGGCAGCGTCGAAGGACCCCGGTGTGGACCCGTTGATCATCACCGTCGCGCCGGTCGGCGCCGAAGTCATGCCGGAGCAGACGCCTTATCTGCCGGTCACGCCGGCGCAGCTGGGCGAGACGGCGCGCGCGATTCGAGCGGCGGGCGCCAGCATCGTGCACGTCCACTGCCGCAACGACGACGGGACGAACACGCACGACGTCGAGCGCTTCCGTCAGGCTTACGAGGCGATTCGCGGAGCGAGCGACCTGATCGTGCAGTTCTCGACCGGCGGCGCGATCGGGATGACGCCGCAAGAACGCGCGGCCCCGCTTGCGCTGCGGCCCGAGATGGCGACGCTGACCTGCGGGACGGTGAACTTCGGCGACGACGTCTTCGAGAACAGCTTCCCGATCATGCGCGGGATCGCCGCGAAGCTCGGCGAGTTCGGTGTGATCCCGGAGCTCGAGATCTTCGACCTGGGCCATCTCTCCAACGCGAAGCGGCTGGCCCAAGAAGGGACGATCCGCCTGCCGGCCCACATCGACTTCGTGCTCGGCGTCCCCGGCGGCCTCGACGCCTCCGTCGAGAACCTGATCGACTGTGTGCGCTCCTTGCCCTCCGGCTGCACCTGGTCGGTGGCGGGGATCGGCCGCATGCAGTTGGTCCTGGCGGCTGTCGCCGTCGCGATGGGCGGTCACGTGCGCGTCGGGCTCGAGGACAACATCTACTACAGCAAGGGTCGCCTGGCGCGCAACGAGGAGCTCGTAGCCCGCGTCGTCCGGATCGCCGAGGAACTGGGCCGCCCGGTCGCGACGCCCGACCAGGCCCGTCAGTTGCTAGGCTTGGGCACTCCCTCGGCAGCATAGGCGGACCTCCGAAAACTCCAGGAGACCGCATCGGTAGGCCGGAACTCGCGTCGGCCCATCCTTCGACAAGCTCAGGATGACACCGGGGCTCAGGATGATACCAAGCTCAGGATGACACTGGGGAGGCCAGCCGCTGTTCACGTACGTCGTCCGCCGGACCCTGCAGAACATCCCGCTGCTGTTGCTCGTCTCGGTCGTGCTGTTCACGATCCTGCAGCAGGCGCCGGGCGGACCGCTCACGCCGTACCTGCAGAACCCCCACATCACCCAGGCGGACATCGAGCGGCTCAAGCACAACCTCGGGCCTCGACCAGCCGGTGTACATACAATATTTCCACTGGCTGTGGCGCGTCGTGCAAGGCGACTTCGGCTGGTCGATGTCAAACTCGGAGCCGGTGACGCAGGCGATCCTGGACCGGATGCCCGCGACGCTCGAGCTGATGGGATGCGCCTATGCGTTCTCGATCGCGATCGGGGTGCTGTTCGGGATCATCAGCGCGGTTCGCCAGTACTCGTGGCTCGACTATCTCATCACGACGTTCGCCTTCTTCGGGCAGTCGATGCCGGTCTTCTGGTTTGCGCTGATGCTGCAGCTGGCGTTCTCGGTGATGGGGATCACCGCGTTCGGCTATCACATCTCGCTGCCGTCGGCCGGGATCGCCACCAACTCGGACGTCTTCGATCCGGGCGATCGCCTGCAGCATCTGATCCTGCCGGTCATCGTGCTCTCGCTCGCGTTCATCGCCTCGTTCAGCCGGTTCATGCGCAGCTCGATGCTCGAGGTCATCCGCACCGATTACATGCGCACGGCGGCGGCGAAGGGCGTGTCGCGCCGAGCCGTCATCCTCAAGCACGGCCTCAAGAACGCACTGATCCCGCTGGTAACGATCATCGCTCTGAGCCTGCCGGGCCTCGTTTCGGGCGCGGTGGTGACCGAGACGATCTTCGCCTGGCCCGGGATGGGCCGGCTGTTCATCAACGCGCTCGGTCAGTTCGACTTCGCGCTGCTGATGGGCTACATGATGCTCGCCTCGTTCCTCGTGATTACCTGTAACCTGCTCGCCGACGTCTGCTACGCGTGGCTCGATCCGCGCGTGAAGTACACCTAGGAACCGAAGCAACATGGCCGCGACGCTTCCGCTCAACCCGCCCGTCGGCGCGCACGTCGAGGAGATGGCGCCGACCCGCAACACGGTCTGGCGCCGCTTCCGTCGCCACAAGGTCGCCCTGGTGGGCTTGGGCGTGATCATCCTCATGGCACTGATCGCGATCCTCGCCAACCCGATCACCGCCGTCCTCGGGCACCCGGATCCGAACTTCATCGACCAGGTGAACTGGCAGGGTTATCCGCTCGCGCCGGGCGCCTTCGGGCACATGCTCGGCACCGACGAGATCGGCCGCGATCTGTTGGCGCGGCTGATCTTCGGCGCGCGGATCTCACTGACCGTGGCGCTGTTCGCGGTGATCATGGAGATCACGATCGGCACCGTGCTGGGTGCGATCTCGGGCTACTACGGCGGCTGGGTCGACTTCGTGATCATGCGCATCACCGACGTCGTGCTCTCGATTCCGCTGCTGCCGCTGCTGCTGGTGCTGACCGCCATCGTCGCCGGCACGTCGAACAAAGCGGCGCTCAGCTTCCTCGTCATCGTCGTGCTGATCGGCGGCCTGTCGTGGCCGGCCGTCGCGCGACTCGTCCGGGCGTCCTTCCTCTCGCTGCGCGAGCGCGAGTTCGCCGAAGCGGCCCGCGCGATCGGCAACCGCGACGGACGCATCATCTTCCGGCACCTGCTGCCCAACGCGATCGCGCCGATCATCGTGCAGGCCACGCTCGAGGTCGCCAACGTCATCATCCTCGAGTCGGTGCTCTCGTTCCTCGGTTTCGGCATCCAGCCGCCGACCGCATCGTGGGGCAACATGCTCGCCAACGCGCAGTCGAACATCACGGTCGCGCCGTGGGCGGCGATCTTCCCCGGGCTGTGCATCCTCGTCACCGTGCTGGCGATCAACTACCTGGGCGACGGCCTCCGCGACGCACTCGACCCCAACATGGTATAAGCGCTTCGCGGTCTCGCGCCGGCTTGCGGAGCTATGCTGAAGCGAAGCGGCGCTTGACCAGGCGCGCGAGGGCGTAGGTGATGCCGGCGACGGCGAGCGGGATCGGCGAGTAGGCGACGCACCAGGCGATCGTGCTCAGCAGCGAGATCACGGAGTCGGCGAGCGCGTTCACGCCGCTCTGCCAGGCGCCGTCGATGCGCGCGCTCGGACCGGGCTGCGCGGGCGTCGCGTTGGCGCGCTCTTCGGTCAGCGTGATACCGATGGTGCTGGTCGCGACGCGGTGCAAGTCGTTCTGGTGCTGCGCGTCGAGCTCTTCGACCTGACCGCGGACGTCGCTGAGGTTCTGCTGAACCGTCAGAATCTCGTCGACCTTGCCGCCTTTGTCCATCAGCGTGCGCAGGTCGGCCTCTTCGCGGCGCAGGTTGCGCAGCCGCGCCTCTTCGTCGACGATCGTCGCATCGACGTCCTCGGCGTCGATCGCGCGGTTCTGCACCGTACCGAGCATCGCCAGCGCGTCGAGCGTGCCGTCGAGCCGCGCTGCCGGAACTTCGATCGTCAGTTGCGCGCCGTGCACCGCGCCTGCGCTGCGCGGGCTCGCGTCGTCGAGGGAGGTGAGGTCGCCGCCGTTGTCGCGGGTGATCGCACGCACGCGTTTGAGCGAGTCCTCGACGCCGGCCACGAGGATCTCGATCCGACCGGTCTTCGCCAGCCGCCGCTTCTTAGCGGTCGCCGCTTGCGCTTCGCTCGGCGGCGCGCCGGCGACGCGCGACTGGTTCGCCATCGATTTCATCTTCGTCTGCTCGGCGGCGACGGAGCTGGGAACCGGATTGACGCGATAGATCGGGGTGACGTCGTCGGAGCCTTTCGTCGCGATCCCGGCCGAGGTGCGCGCGACGTCCGCTTCGTGCGCGTGGTATCCCGCAAAGGCGGCGGCTCCGAAGCCGACGACCAAGCCGGCCGCGGTGACGTAGCGCGCGGGCGTCCCCCACCACGCCGTGCGCAGGCGGGTCGCGACCGCCGCCGCTCGACGGCGTCGCGATGCGAGCGAACGCGTCGTCGAGGACGGACTGCGGAACAGCCGGGGCGTCGCCGGCGTACGCCTTGAGCGCCGCGGCGAGTTGCTCGAGCTCGCGCAACTCGTCGGCGCAGCTCGGACAGGTCGCCAGCTCCGCCTCGACGCGGGCGACGTCGGCCGCCTCGAGCGTGCCGTTGGCATAGTAGGGAAGCAGCTCGGCGATGTCGTGCTTCATTGCGGGTGCTCCGCGATCGCCAGCGCGTCGCGCAGCCGTTGCTTGGCGTAGAAGGCGCGCGTCTTGACGGTCGGCACCGGGCACGCCACGATCTCGGCGATCTCTTTTTGCGAGAAGCCTTCGACGAAGGTCAACTCGAGCACGGCGCGGTGTTCGGGGCTCAGCGACGCCAACGCGGCCTCCAACGCGCGCCGGTCGTCGGCGCGCAGCGCGGCCGCCTCGGGGCCTTCGACGTCGCCGGCCAGGCCGACCAGATCGTCGAGCGGGACGACCGTGGCGCGCCGCTTGCGCAGCGCGTCGATCGCCTTGTGGTGTGCGATGCCGAACATCCACGTCCGGGCCCGCGAACGGCCGCCGAACTTTCCGGCGTTCCGCCAAACCTCGACCATCACGTCGCTTGTCAACTCCTCGGCGAGCCCGTCCTCGTGCACCAGATCGCGCACGAAGCGGTGGACCGACGTCCCGTGCAGCCGGAAGAACGTCTCGAACGCGACCCGGTCGCGTCGAGCGATGCGTTCAAGCAGCCGCCGGTCGTCGTCGTCGCTCATCGCCCTTCCATGCCGATCCGTCGCGGAACGGGCGTTCGAGGTTCAGCCGTCGGCCTTTGGAGCGAACTCGAGGGCGAGCGAGTTCATGCAGTAGCGCTGACCCGTCGGAGCCGGGCCGTCGTCGAAGACGTGGCCGAGATGCGATCCGCAATGGGCGCAGCGCGCCTCGGTGCGGACCATGCCGTGCGCGCGATCTTCGACCAGCTCGACGTTCGCGCGGTCCTCCGGAGCCCAGAAGCTCGGCCAGCCGCTGCCGCTCTCGTATTTGGTCGCCGAGGAGAACAGGACGTTCCCGCAGGCCGCGCAGCGGTACGATCCTTCGTCGTGGTTGTGGTAGAGGCTCCCGCTGAACGGCGGCTCGGTGGCACTCTGGCGCAGCACCGCGAAGCGCTCGGGCCCGAGCTCGGCGCGCCACTCGGCGTCGGTCTTCTCGATCTTGTTCACGCCACCAAGACCGCTGGGCGGGCGCATCCGGTGGCAAGCCGCTTGCGCCGCCCGCGCCGATGCCCTACACTCTCGTGGTTGCGGATTCGGCCCTCGGCCGGCTCCCAAAGCCCTGTGCGCGAGTGGCGGAATTGGTAGACGCACTAGCTTGAGGGGCTAGCGCTCGCAAGGGCGTGCTGGTTCGAGCCCAGTCTCGCGCACCAACCATGAGGCCGCGGCCCTCGACCGAGGGACGGCCTGCCGGACGCCGGCTTGCCGGAAGCCCGAGCGGTCGCCGTCGTAGGGTACGGCGCGCGAGACCCGTACGTCGCGATCATGAGCCGGTTGCGCGCGCACAGGTTGCCGGTCCTTGCGGCCCTTCAGATCTTCGTATGGCAAGCGCTTTCGGTTACGCCGGCTTCAGCGGTCCCGGAGCGCTACCACCCGACGTTTCGAACCGAACCGACCTCGATGGGCACGCCGCCGGCGATCGTCCCGCTGCCGCGCCGGATCAGCCGCCGGCGGGGCGAGCTGACCTTCGGCTCACCAGTGGTGATTCGCACGAACGGTACCGCTGCCCGCGAGGTCGCGCTGCAACTCGCAGCGGAATTCCGGCGCCTCGGGCTGACGTCGAAGCTCGACGATCCGATCCCCGTGCCGGCGACGATCCGGTTGACGCAAGTCAAAGATCGCCGAGAGCTCGGCGCCGAGGGCTATGAGCTCGAGGTCGCGGATGCCGGCATCACGATCATCGCGAACACCGGTGCCGGCTTGTTCTACGGTGCACAGACGCTGGAGCAGCTAATCTCGTACGACGGCCGCAAACCGCGAGCCGTCGGCTTCGTGCGGATCGTCGATTGGCCGGAGTATCGCTGGCGCGGCCTGCACCTCGACGTCAGCCGGCATTTCTTTCCGGTGAAGGTCGTCGAGCGCTACATCGACACGGCCGCCCGTTTCAAGCTCAACATGTTCCACTGGCATCTCACCGACGATCAAGGCTGGCGCATCGACATCCCGCAATATCCGCGCCTCGTCTCCGTCGGGGGTTGTCGCACGACGACTCGGATCCCCGGCATCGTCCCGGCGACGGCGTCCGGAACGCCCGAATGCGCGTATTACACGGCGCACGACGTTCGCGCCGTCGTCGCATACGCGGCGGCGCGTCACGTCCAGGTCATTCCCGAGATCGAAGGTCCCGGACACGCGGTCGAAGCTCTGGCGGCATATCCGTTTCTCGCGTGCGGTCCGGGCCCGTACGCGACGCTAGCGTACTGGGGATCGACGAACTATGCCCTCTGCCCGACCGAGCAGACCTTTGCGTTCTACGACACGGTCTTGCGCCGCCTGACACAACTGTTTCCGGCGCCGGTCATCCATATCGGCGGCGACGAAGTGCCGTACTACTCGTGGCGAGGCAGCCCGTACGTCGCGGATCTGATGCGCCGCCGCGGCCTCCGACAGCTACGCCGCGGTCCAAGCGTACTTCACACGCCGCCTCGACGCGATCGCGCACAAGTATCACCGCCGAATCGCGGGATGGGACGAGATCGAGAAGGCCGGCACGTCCCGCGACGCGATCGTCATGGTCTGGACAAACCGTGATGCCGCCCTAACAGCAGCACGTCACGGAAACGACATCGTCATGAGCCCGTCGCCACCTCTTGTATCTCGACGCCTACCAAGGGCCCCACAAAGACGAACCGCCGGCATTCAACCGCCACCTCACGACGCTGAGAATGGTCTATGAATTCGATCCCGCGTCATCACTGCCCGCGCGCCGAGACCGCGCCCATCTCCTCGGCGCGCAAGCCAACGTATGGACCGAATATATCCCCACAACTTCGCAGCTCTGGTACATGACCTACCCCAGAGCACTCGCCCTAGCGGAACTCTGTTGGACCCCATGAGCGCGAAGCACTGGACCAACTTCGAGCACCGCGCCGGCATCGCGCTCCAACGCCTCGAGCCCCTCGCCATAACCTTCCGCCTACCCGAAGTAACCTTCCGCATCGAATCCCACAGCGTAACCGTAACCGCAACGAACCTGAACATCTATCGCGCCCGATCCCCCGCGCACTCCTCAAACATCACCGTCGCCCTCGAACAAATCGTCCCGAACGCAACGATCCACTACACCCTAAACGGCACAACACCAACCCCCAACTCGCCCCTCTACCAACACCCCCTCCACCTCGACTTCGCGGAAACCGGCCCCACATCACCGCCGCCGCCTGGCTCAACGGACACCGCCCCTCCGCCCCCTCGTCCCTAACGATCACCCCGCACTAACCAGACCGCGCACCGCGACCCGCCCACACAAAAAACAGCCACCATCCTGCAGGCCCTCCAAAGTCAACCACCTCCGCTCCAGCCGCTCTCAAATCCGTCATAGCCAGCCCCAACTCGACGCCCAAGGGCCAACAGCGGCGGCCGAGCACGGTCTACCTAGCTCTTCTTCGTGCCCTGCCCGACCGGCGTGCCGGGAGGCGGGGGCGGCATGGGGCCCTGGCGGGGCGTTTCGCAGCGAGCGGAGCCCGGAGGGCGAGAGCGAGCGGAGAACCGAGCGACCAGAGGCGCACGATGCGCCGTCGGGAGCGTCCCCGCCAGGACCCCATGCCGCCCCCGCCTCCAACCACCCACACCCGACAACGGTAAAATTAGTAGCAAGGCCGAAACTTCCGGTCCCGGAGGTTCGTAGTTCCGGGCGGCTGACGAGAGGACGGCCTACGCTGTATGTGGTTGACGCGATTTTCGATTCAGCGCCCGATCATCGTCGCGATGTTCTTCATCGCGCTGGCGGCTTTCGGCGTGATCTCCTACGTGCAGCTCGGGAAGAACTCTCAGCCGAACGTGAACTTCCCGGTGGTCGTCGTGGCGGCAAGCTATCCGGGGGCGTCGCCGGCCGAGATGGAGCGGCTGATCATCAAGCCGATCGAGGACCAGCTCGACGGCATCGAGCACCTCGACACGCTCAACGCCACCGCCCAGGAAGGCTCGGCGGTCGTCGTCGCGCAGTTCCAGCTCGGGACCGATCTGGACTTTGCCGCGATCGACGTGCAGCGCCGCGTCGACACCGCGCGCGTCTTCATGCCGTCCGACCTCGACCCGCCGCAGGTGATCAAGAACGGGGCTGAGGCTCCGGTCGTCACCTACGCGATCGACTCCAAGACGCTCACCGCCTCGGCGCTGGCGGACATGATGAACGACCGCGTGATCTCGGACATCCGCCACATTCCCAACGTCGAGACCGTCGACCTGAGCGGCGCGGCGGTGCGCGAGTTCGACGTGAACGCCGATCCGCTGCGCTTGATGGGCGCCGGCGCGACGCTGCCCGACGTGTTCAACTCGATCAACGTCAACAACAGCAACCTGCCCGGCGGCCGCATCGACAAGCCGACGGTCGAGACGACCGTCTCCGTCCACGCCGAGGTGAACTCGGCCGACGACATCGCCAACCTGCCGCTGACCGTGTTGAGCGGTGCGCAGACGACGTTGCGGATCCGCGACGTCGCGGCCGTCACCGATACGCACCAAGAGCAGCGGCTGATCTCGCACATGAACGGTGCGCCGGGCCTGATCCTCGACATCAACCGCACGATCAATTCCGACGAGGTCGGAACGACCAAGGTCGTGCGCGCGCAGATGGCCGGGATCATGAAGAAGTATCCGCAGGTCGAGTTCCACGAGCTGTTCGCGCCGGCCGACTACACGCAAGCGTCGCTCAACGGCGTGCTCCAGTCGCTGTTCGAGGGAATCTTCCTCACGGCGCTCGTGCTGATGCTGTTCCTGCACGCCTGGCGCAACGCGGCGGTCGTGATGGTCGCGATCCCCAGCTCGCTGCTCGCGACGTTCATCACGATGCACGTGATGGGCCTGACCCTCGACAACGTCTCGCTGATGGGCCTTTCGCTGATCATCGGGATCCTGGTCGACGACTCGATCGTCGTGCTCGAGAACATCACCCGGCATCGCGACATGGGCCAGTCGCCCAACGACGCCGCGATCAGCGGCCGGACCGAGATCGGCGGCGCGGCGATCGCGATCACGCTGGTCGACGTCGTCGTCTTCCTGCCGCTGGCGTTCCTGAGCGGGTTCGTCGGTCAGTACATGAAGGAGTTCGGGATCGTCGTCACCGTGGCGACGCTGTTCTCGTTGCTGGTCTCGTTCACGCTCACCCCGATGCTGGCGGCGAAGTGGTCGGTGCTCAAACGCGCCGCCGCCCCGCCGAAGTATCTGGTGTGGTTCCAGACCGGCTTCGACCGGCTGACCGTTTGGTACAAGAACCGGGCGCTGCCGCTGGCGTTGCGGCACCGCTGGATGACCTTCTGGTTCAGCCTGCTGCTGGTCGTCAACGCGATCACGTTGATCGCCGGGACGCAGGTGATGATCATGATCGCCGGCGTCGATGCGGCGTTCGCCGTCGTCGCCCTGGTATGGTTCCCGGTCGGCAAAGCGCTGAATGGGCGCGGCTTCGCGGGCGTGCGCATCGCGTCGCACGGCGGCGCGTCGGTCGGCGGCGCGATCGGGTGCCTCGCGATCGCGGGCTGTATGGTGCTGCTGGCGGTCACGCACTTCAACTTGCAGACCGAGTTCGTCCCCGATCAGAAGACGGGCCAGATTCACGGCGACGTGACGTTCCCGGTCGGAACGCCGCTGGCGACGACCGAAGCGACGCTGGTCAAGATCGAGAACACCGTCATGGCGAACTTCGCCTTCGTCGACACCGTGCGCACGTACGCGGGAACGAAGCCCGACGGCTGGGGCTCGACCGACGGCGGGTTCGTCGGCACGTTCAACATCACGCTGCGCAAGGACCATCGGCGCGATCAAGATGCGGTCGTCGCCAAGCTGCGCCGGCTCATCCCGCCGGTCGTCAAAGGCGCCGACCTCACGATCACCGGGCGCGGCGGCGGCGGAAGCGGCTTGCCGATCTCGTTCACGTTGTCGGGCCCAGGCGACGTGATCCAGCCGGCCGCCGACAAGCTCGCGGCCTACATCCGGTCGATTCCCGGGACGGTCAACGTCCAGACCAACGCGGAGGACGCCGCACCGCACCTCAGCATCCGCATCGACCCGGCGCGCGCGGCCGTGCTCGGCGTCTCACCAGGAGCCGCCGCGCTGGTCGCGCGCACCGCCGTCGGCGGCGTGGTCGCGACGAAGGTCCGCACCTGGAACGGACTGGTCAACGTGCTCCTGCAGTATCCGGTCCGCGACCGCAACTCGATCGACGAGATCGAGCGCATCCCGGTGCGGGCCAACGACAACTCGCTCGTTCCGCTCGGCCGGATCGCGACCTTCACCTTCGACCGCGCGCCGACCAAGATCGAGCACGTCGACAAACAGGTCATCGCGCGCGTCAACGGCGACATCGATCGCTCGAAGACCACGCTGGGCGAGGTGATGGGGCTGGTCAACACGCGGCTGCACACGCCGGGCTTCCTGCCGTCCGGCGTGACGCTCGGGACGGAAGGCGACTCCAAGTTCTTCATGGAGTTCCTCGCGTCGATGGGCTTCGCGCTGATCACCTCGATCGCGCTGATCTACTGCCTCATGGTCGTGCTCTACGGATCGTTCGTGACGCCGTTCGTGATCATGTTCTCGATCCCGGTGGCGATCATCGGAGCGCTGCTCGCGCTCGCCCTCATGCATCAGACGATCAACCTCTTCTCGGCGATCGGCTTGATCATGCTGTTCGGCTTGGTTGCGAAGAACGGCATCCTGCTCGTCGACTACGCCAACACGCTTCGAAAGCGCGGCTTGACCTACGTCGAGGCGATCTTTACCGCCGGCGGAACGCGTCTGCGACCGATCGTCATGACGACCGCCGCAATGGTGTTCGGCATGTTGCCGCTGGCGACCGGACACACCGAGGGCGGCGAGATTCGCCAGTCGATGGGCATCGTGCTGATCGGCGGCCTGCTCAGCTCGCTCTTCCTCACGCTGTTCCTCGTGCCGGCGATGTACGTCACGGCCAACCGCTTCGGCGGTTGGTTCGCTGACCGCAGCGCGCGGCGCAGCGAGCGCCAGGTCGGATCCGACGAGCCGGCGGTGCCGACGACGATTCCGGCGGGTGCGCACGGCGACTAACCGCTTATCGAACTCCCGGATAGACGTCTGCAAAAACGTACGATTGGGTAAGAGGACCTCCGGCACCACAGCGCTCGGAGGTCCTCGTACTCAATGCTCTCATCTATCTCGCGCGGCTTTTCCACACTCGGTGCGATCGCTCTTCTGACGACGACGCTTGCCGTTCCGGCGCTGGGTGCCGGTCCGGTCACCGTGACCGTGAACGGTCAGACGGCCAACCTCAACCCGGCGCCGACCGAGCGTGCGGGTCGCGTCTTCGTTCCGTTGCGCGGCGTGTTCGAGCAACTCGGCGCGACCGTCGTCTACGACAGCGGCACGATCAACGCCACCGGCCGCGGTCACACCGTCTCACTGAAGATCGGCTCGCAGCAGGCGATCGTCGACGGACAGCAGCAGACCGTCGACGTCGCGCCGTTCATCATCGGCGCGTCGACCTACGTCCCGCTCCGTTTCGTCTCACAGGCGTTGGGCGCTTCGGTGAATTACGACGGCACGAACAACATCGTCGCGATCAACACGAACGGCGGCCGCGGCGGCGATGACCATATGCCGCCGAATCAGGTGATCACGCCCGAACCCAGCGCGAACGGCGATCGCGGAGCGATCACGCTGGGATCCGAACGTCCGGCCCGCGGCAGCACGGCATCGTCGCGGGAGCCGTTGATCGAAGCGACGTTCGGCGGCGGCGAGGTCGACCCCAACAGCATCCGCATCTCGCTCGACCAGCTCGAGGTCACCAACGACTCGACGCGGTCGCCGCGCGGATTCACCTACGTTCCGCGCTCGCCGCTGCAGCCCGGACTCCATCGCGTCCGCGTGTTGGGAACGGACAGCAACGGACAACCGTTCAGCCGCACCTGGGCGTTCACGTCGGGTACCTCGAACGCGACGGTCGGCGCGATCGGTGACGTCCGGCCGCGCGATGGAGCGTCGGTCGGAAACCAGTTCGTCGTCTCCGGGCGCACGATCCCCGGCGCGCACGTGACGGTCCAGGTCGGCGTCGTCGGCGACCGCGCGACGGTCGGCGGGCTCGTCGGCGCCTTGCTCGGCGGCGGCGGGACCAACAGCGCGAGCTACAGCCTGACGGCCGACGGCGCCGGATTCTTCACCACCGAGGTGGACATTAGCGCGCCGGGCGGAAGCCGGTTGCTGCTCGCGATCAATTCGGTCGATCCGCGAACCGGCGCCACCACGCCGCCGCTGCGGGAGGCGCTGACCGTTCGCTGACCGGCGGATTCCGCATCAGCGCCGCGCCACGGCAGGGCGCGGGAGACGTCGCGTCTCACCGACTTGCCGTGGCTGCGCAGATCGATGGGCGACGATCCTCTCGCCTTGCCCTGGTGACCGGGGCGGCGGCTGGGCTGGCCCGGGGCGTGGCCCTGCGGCTGGCCCAGCGCGGCGACCGGATCGCGTTCACCCATCGGCCCGGCGGCACGTCCCCCGACGCGACGCTCGCGACGTTGCGCGCAAACGATCCCGAAGTTCTCGCGCTGCCGGCCGACCTCGCGCGCCCGGAGGCCGCCGCGGAGCTCGTGCGCGCGGTTGAGGCCGCGCGGGGTCCGGTCGATATCCTCGTCCACGCCGTCGGGCCGATTGCCGTGAAGCGCTTCGCGCGTTGCACGTTCGACGATTACCGGGCCATGCTCGACGGCAACCTCGGCTCGGCGGTCGCGTTGGCCTTCGCGGTCTTGCCGGGTATGCGCGAGCGGCGCTTCGGGCGCATCGTCTACTTCGGGATGAACGGGTCGTCGGTCACCCAGCCGGCGCGCGGGATGGCGTTGTACGGTGCGGCCAAGGCCGGGGTCGTGACGTTCGCCCGCGCGCTGGCGCTCGAAGAGGCGGCGAACGGCGTCAGCGTCAACGTGATCGAGCCGGGCGACATCCGCGACAAGGCCTCGGACCGAGCAGCAGCCGGCGCCCGCGCGGCGAACAATCCGACCGGACACGCGGGGTCCTGGGAGGACGTCGCGGCCGCCGTGCTCTTTGCGACGGCGGAAGACAACGGCTTCTTGAACGGGATGGTACTCGGCGTGAACGGTGGGTTGACGGAACCGCACGAGTGAGGTACGCGACTTGGATCATCGTCGCGTTCGTCACGCTGGTGCGCGGGCTGGCGGCTTGGAAAGTCCCGCTCACCGGAGATGAAGCCTACTATTGGGAGTGGGCCAAACACCTCGCGCTGGGCTACGCCGACCATCCTCCGATGGTGGCCTACCTGATCTTCCCGCTCGACTGGGTGACCGCGAACCCGCTCTGGATCCGGCTCGGGTTCCTCGGCTGCGGCGTCGTTGCGACGCTGGCCGCCGCCGCCACCGCGAAGCGGCTGACCGGCGACGAGCGTGCCGGGATGGTCACGGCGCTGGCGATGATGCTCACGCCGATGCTCTCGGTCGGCTTCGTGATCGCGACGCCCGACGGGCCCCTGATGGCCGGCTGGGCGGTCTGCCTGTATCTCACCGTGCGCGCGTCGCAGACGCATGACCGCCGCGACTATCTGCTGCTTGGAGCCGCGCTCGCGTTCGCGCTGCTCTCGAAGATGTTCGCTTACGCGCTGGTCGCCGGAATCGTCGCCTGGGCGCTCGTGCCGGCGCGGCGCGGACTGTGGCGCGAGGGGCTCGGACTCTCGTTCGGCGTCGCGGCGGTTCTGTACGCACCGTTCGTCGCCTGGAACGCGACCCACCATTGGATCACCTTCGTGTTCGCGTTTGAGCAGCGTCACCAGTCGCAACCATCGCTGTTCCGGCCGCTCTTCTATTTGGCGGCCAACGCCGGCGCGTACTCGCCGGGACTGTGGCTCGCGGCGCTGCTCGTGCTGGTCCGTCCGCGCAACGCGCTCATCGCCTGGACCGCGATTCCGCTCAGCGCGCTGTTGATTCTGCTCAACTTCCACGAGCGCATCGAGCTGCACTGGTTCTTCGGGCCGTACGTCTCGCTGTGCGTGGGGATGGGCGTCGCGTTCGAAGCGCTTTCGCATCGCGCGCGCGTGCTGTGGGCAACGGCCGGTGCGGTCCCGGCCGCCGTGCTCATCCCGTTCCTGTTCCTAGCCGCCGCGTTCCCCGGTCCGCTCTACGAGCAGTTCCGCGCGACCGGCTCGAGCCTGCGCAACGACGGACCGTTCGAGATCTTCACCTACTGGCCGCTGGCGCAGGACGTGCGCCGGATGGCCGACGCGAACAACGCCGTCGTCGTTACCGACGGCTACGGCTTCTCGTCGCAGATGGACTACGAGGCGGGGATTCCGCCGGTCGTCATCGGTTACGCGCACCAGGGCCAAGAAGCGCGCCGCTGGTACGATGCCGAGATGCACCCGCGCCGAATTCTCTTCGTCGACAAGGAGGCACTCGTGCCGATCCCGGGCCAGCCGAAAACGTATCCCGGCCGCAGCGACTTCGATCGCCGGCTGCACCTCGCGTGCGGTGAAGTCAAGGCAGGGCCCGATCTCGAGTACTCGTATACCGATCCGACCGGTCACTCGGTACCGGCCCGCACGTACTTCCTCACCTGGTGCGACGATCCGCGACCCAACGCGATTCGCATCCTGCGCTGGGAAGACGCCGGCGCGGCGCGCACGGCGGCGATGTAGGTGGGACGGCGGGTGAGCGATCACCGTACTTTCGCGCTGCCGGGAGCGCGACCGCAGTACGGACCCGACAAAACGGTCGACGTCGTGCACATCGACTTGCATCTGCGCCCGGACATCGTGCGCGAGCGGCTGGACGGCGTCTGCACGACGACCGTTCGCGCCATCGAAGACCGCGTGCCCCGGCTGGTCCTCGACGCCGTCGACCTCGAGGTTCGTTCGGTGACCGCGAGCGACGGCCGCGCGCTGCCCTTCCGTTCGACGGCCGAAAAGCTCGAGGTCGGGCTCGAGCCGCCGCTGGCGATCGGCGCCGAGCTCGAGTTCGCGGTCGACTACGCGGTCGAACGCCCGCGGCGTGGGCTGTACTTCATCCGCCACGAACCGCGTCACGTCTGGACGCAGAGCCAGGATTCGGATGCGCGGCACTGGTTCCCATGCTTCGACTATCCGGCCGAGAAACAAACGACTTCGGCGACGATCGTCGTGCCCAACGGGCAATTCGCGCTCGGCAACGGCGCGCTCGTCGCACGGACCGAGGGGCCGGTCGAGACCGTCTATCGCTACGAGCAGCGGATACCGCATGCGACGTACTTGATGACGATGGTGGCGGGGCCGTTCAGCGAGATCGCGCAATCTCACGCGCGCGTTCCGATGTGGTACTACACGCTGCCCGGCCGGGAAGCCGACGGCGAACGCGCGTTCGCGCGGCACACCCCGCATGATCGACGTGTTCGAGCGCACGATCGGCGTGCCGTATCCCTACGAACGGTACTCGCAGATCGCCGTCGCCGATTTCGTCTTCGGCGGGATGGAGAACACCTCGGCCACGACGCAGACCGATCGCGTGTTGCACGACGAGCGGGCGCAGCTCGACTACACCGCCGACTTTCTGGTGTCGCACGAGCTCGCGCATCAGTGGTTCGGCGACCTGGTCACCTGCCGTGACTGGGCGCAGGCGTGGCTGAACGAAGGCTTCGCAACGTACTTCGAATCGGTCTGGCTCGAGGCGGACAAAGGCTGGGACGAATATCTCTACGACGTATTCGTGGGCGTCCAGCGCTATGTCGAAGAGGACGCCGAGCGCTATCGCCGCCCGATCGTGTGCAATCTGTTCCGCGATCCGATCGAGCTCTTCGATCGGCACTTGTACGAAAAGGGCGGTGCCGTGCTGCACATGCTGCGCGGCGAGCTCGGCTGGGAGCGATTGAAGCGTTCGCTCAAGCGCTACGTGAGCGAGAATGCGCAGCGCAACGTCGAGACGATCGACCTCGTCCGCGCCATCGAGGCGGAGACGGGCCGCAACACGCGCCGGTTCTTCGCGCAGTGGGTGGAGCGCGGCGGGCATCCCCAGATCGAGGTCGCCTACGCGTGGGACGCCGACCGGAAGATGGCGCGCGTCACCGTCACGCAGAACCAACCGATCGACGACGAGAATCCGGCCTACGTCTTCGACGTCGAGCTCGGGTTCGTCGACGCGCTTCCCGACGCGATCCGTACCGACTTCGGCGAAGGCCCGCTGCCGGGTGAGACTCGCGCGCGACTGACCATCGACGCGAAGTCGCGGACCTTCGCCTTTCCGCTCGAGCGCGAGCCGGCGCTCGTGCGCGCCGACCCCGCCGGTTGGATCCTCTCGGCCTGGACGTCGTCGCTGGGAACCGACCTGCACGCGGCAAGCCTGCGGGGCGATCCGTCACCGGTCGCCCGAATCCGCGCCGCACGAGCGCTGGCCAAAGACGGCAACCGCGTCGCGCGCGAGGCGCTCGACGACGCGCTGGCGCACGATCCCTTCTGGGGCGTTGCCGTCGAAGTCGCGATCGCGCTGGGAAAGTCGCGCGCGCCGTCGGCCCGCGCCGCGCTGCTGCGCAACGCCGGTCATGCTCACCCCAAGGTGCGGCGGGCCGTCGCCGAGGCACTCGGCAATTGGCGCGACGCGGACGCGGCGTCGGCGCTGCTGGCCCTGCGCGACGACCCGTCGTACTTCGTTGCCGGCAGCGCGCTGCACGCGCTGGGCAAGACGCGTGACCCGCGGGCGTTCGACACGCTGGCCGCCGGGCTCGCGACGCCGTCGTGGAGCGAGACGATCGCCGCCGGTGCGGCGCGCGGTCTGGGCGCGCTGGCCGACGAGCGCGCGTTACCGGTTCTGGACGGCGTTCTGCGCACGGACCGGGCCGATCAGTTGCGGCGCGCCGCCGTCACCGCGATCGCGGAGCTCGGAACGCTCGTCGATGCGACGCGCACGCGCGCGGTCGAAGCCGTCGAGCGCGCGCTGACTGACTCCTCCTACCTCGTGCGCGTCTCGGCCTACACCGCGGCCGAGAAGCTCGGCGACGCGCGGCTGTTGCCGGTGCTCGACCGGCTCACCGTCGCCGAGGACGACGGGCGCCTGCGGCGCGACGCGGCCGAGGCCGCGATTCGCGTGCGCGAGGAGCAAACGAAACCGGCGGAGTTGAAGCTGCTGCGCGAAGAGCTCGACCGGTTGCGCGCCGAGTCGCAGACGTTGCGCCAGCGCTTCGACGAACTCGGCGCAGGCGCGACCTAGTGATGCTCCGTCGCCTCGTTGCCGCGACGCTCGCGCTCGCGGCCGTCTCGGCGTGCTCGCACGGCACGCCCGAACGGGCGCCCAACGAGCCCACGCCGATCGTCGCGGCGCCCAACGCCCCGGCGTGGAGCGGCCCGCAGGTCCGCGCGCTGCAGCAGCAGCTTCGCTCGTCGCTGGGCGCCCCGGCGCTGGCGACGAGCGGCGTCGCGATCGTCGATGCGGACGGCCGGCCGCTGTTCGAGCGCCGCGAACGGGCCGCGCTCACGCCGGCCTCGACGTTCAAGGTGCTCGTCGGCGTCGCCGCGCTCGCAACGTTGGGGCCGGGCTATCGCTTTCCGACGACGTTCGAGTCGATCGCCGATCCGCGGGACGGACGGATCGACGGCGACCTCTATCTGGTCGGCAGCGGCGACCCGACGTTGACCCGCGACGATCTGCGCGGCGGCGCCGGTACGGTCGCGCGCGACGGCGTGCGCGAGGTGGGCGGCTCGCTGGTCGCCGATGCCGGCGCGTTCTCCGGACCGGAAACCAATCCGGCCTGGGACCCGGCCGACCTTCAGTACGGCTACGCCGCGGGTACCAGCGCGCTCTCGGTCGACCAAGGCACGGTCGAGTTCCATCTGGTGCCGACCGTCATCGGAGCGCCTGCGCGGATTCGCGTCTTACCGCCGTCGGGCGCGGTGCGCGTGTTCGGCAGCGTGCTCACGTCGTACACGACGCTGCTGACGATTCAGCGCGATCCCGGCCGCAACGACTTCACCTTTGCCGGTCGCGTCGCCGCCGAGCAATCGTTCTGGCGGCCGGTCATCGATCTGCCGCGCTACGCGGCCGAGGTCGCCCGGGCGATGCTGCGCGACCGGGGAGTCGCCGTCGATGGCGGCGTGCGCGTCGGGCACCGCTCCGGTCGCACCGCTGGTGCTGTGGCGCCACCGCTCCCCGCCGCTGCTCGCGATCGTGCACCAGATGTTTCTCGAATCGAACAACCATTTCGCGGAGGAGTTGTTGCGCGCGCTCGGTGCGACTCGCGGCAGCGGAACCGAATCCCAGGGTAGCCGCATCGAGCGCGCCGTGCTCGTCCGCGACGGCGTGCCGCAGGACGGCCTGCGCATCATCGACGGCAGCGGCTTGGCGGCCGGCGATCGCGTCGCGCCGATCACGCTGGCAACGGTGCTCGCGCGCGCGGCGGCCGAGCCCGGTGGGGCGGCCTTCGTCGCAACGCTGCCGCGCGTGGGCATCGAGGGCACCGTGCGCCACCGTCAGGTGCACGACGCACTCGGCCGCGCACGCGCCAAGAGCGGTCACATCCATAACGTCAATGCGCTTGGCCGGTTACGTGCAGACGCGGCACCACGGGCGGGTCGCTTTCGCGATCATCGTCAACGACCGCCGCGCGGACGACGGTCCGGTCGACGCCGGGATCAACCGGACGCTGGACCTCCTGGCGCGCAGCTAGCCTTCTTTCCGGCCCCCCCCACGAAGGGGTCGCGGCGCACCGCACGAACGCCGCTGCGTTTGCTCTTGCTGGTGAAGTAGGGTTCATGAGACGGTGGCTGGTTCTAGCGTTCTTCGCGCTGCTCGCGTTTTCGAGCAGCGCCGGGCGGGCCGTTGCGGCATCCGACCCGCCGTTGCTGCTGCGCGATCCGACGGTCAGCCGAACCGAGATCGCCTTCAGCTACGGCGGAGACATCTGGATCGTCGCCCGCCGCGGCGGCGAGGCGCGCCGGCTCGTGACCGGCTATCATCTGGCCAGCACGCCGATCTTCTCGCCCAATGGTGCGGAGGTCGCGTTCAGCGCGGACTACGACGGGAACGTCGACGTCTACGTCGTTTCCTCGAGCGGCGGCGACCCCCGGCGGTTGACCTTTCATCCCGGCGCCGACGTCGCGGTCGGCTGGACCCCCGACGGCAAGCACGTGCTGTTCCGTTCCAACCGCGCGAGCTATTCGGATCCCGATCAGCTCTACACGATTCCGGCTTCGGGCGGCTTCCCGACCGAGCTGCCGCTCACCATGGCGGAGACCGGCTCCTACTCGCCCGACGGCACGCACCTCGCGTACGTGCCGAACTTCCAATGGGAACCGTTCTGGAAAGGATACCGCGGCGGCCAGACGACGTACGTCCTCATTGCGAACCTGAGCGATTCGAGCACCGTCGCCGTCCCGCGCAACGGGTCGAACGACAACCTGCCGATGTGGGTGGGCGACCGGGTTTACTTCCTGTCCGACCGCGACGGCCCGATCACGTTGTTCGCCTATGACACCCGCACGCGCAAAGTCGACAAGGTCGTCAAGAACGACGGCTTCGACATCACCTCGGCTTCGGCCGGTCCGGACGCCATCGCCTACTCGCAGTTCGGCGTGCTGCATCTGTACGACATCGCCTCCGGCCGCAGCGAACCCGTCCACGTCACCGTCGCGGCCGACCTCGCCGCGGTGCGCCCGCACTGGGCACACGTCGGCACGTCGATCGCGAACGCCGGGATCTCGCCCAACGGCGTGCGCGCCGTCTTTGAAGCGCACGGCGACATTCTCACCGTCCCCGTCGAGCAGGGCGACGTTCGAAACCTCACCAACACGCCGGCCGTCGAAGAGCGCGATCCGGCCTGGTCGCCCGACGGCAAATGGATCGCGTATTTCTCCGACGCGTCGGGCGAGTACACCCTGCACCTGCGCGATCAGCGCGGCCTCGAGCCCGCCCGCTCCATCAGCCTCGGCTCGTCGCCGACGTATTACTACTCACCGGTGTGGTCGCCGGACAGCAAGAAGATCGCGTACGCGGACAAGCGGCTCAACCTGTGGTACGTCGATCTGGACCATCCGACGCCGGTCAAGGTGGCGACCGCGCCGTACGGCGGTTTCAGCGCCGCGCAGTTCGCGCCCGACTGGTCGCCCGACAGCCGCTGGCTGGCCTACACCAACCAACTCGACAGCTTCTTGCACGCGGTGTTCGCCTACTCGATCGACACGCACGGCTCGCACCGGGTCACCGACGGGATGAGCGACGCCGGCAACGCGGTGTTCGACAAGAACGGGAAGTATTTGTACTTCACCGCGAGCACGAACACCGGGCTGACGGGCAACGGCTTGGACATGGAGGCCGATGGGCGCGTCACGAGCAGCTCGGTCTATGCCGTGGTGCTGCGCCGCGATCTACCCTCGCCGCTGTCGCCGCAGACCGCCGACGAGGAAATCAAAGGCGGCGAGGGCGGGACGCCGCCGTCACCCGCGCCTTCGGCGTCGCCCGGCGCAAAGACGCCGGCCCCGCCGGCCAAACCGAAGTTCGGGATCGACTTCGACGGGATGCTGCAGCGGATCGTCACGCTGCCGCTCGAGGAGGCGAACTATGTCGGGATCGCCGCCGGAAAGCCCGGCGAGCTGTTCCTGTTCAAGGGGCCGCTGGCGCAGGTCGAACAAGGTCCGACGCCGCTCGAGGTCGAGCTGTTCGACCTCAAGACGCGCAAGCCCAAGCCGATCTTGTCAGGCGCGAACGGCGTCGTCGTGGCGGCCGACGGCGATCACTTGCTGTACACGATGGCCCGCCGCTGGTTCATCGTCTCGGCCGCCCAGCCGGTGCGTCCGGGCGCCGGTGCGCTCGCCACCCAGAACCTCGAAGTCTACGTCGAACCGCGCAAGGAGTGGGCCCAGATGTACCACGAGACGTGGCGCATCGAGCGCGAGTTCTTCTACGACCCGCACTTTCACGGATTGGACATCGCGGCGGCCGAAAAGCGTTTCGAACCGTATCTCGCCGGCCTCTCGTCGCGCGACGATCTGACCTTCCTGATGCGCGAGATGCTCAGCTACATGTCGGTCGGCCACATGTTCGTGAGCGCGCCGCCGCCGCAGACTCCGCACGTGAGCGTCGGTCTGCTCGGCGCCGACTACCGGATCGAGAACGGCCGCTACCGGTTCAGCAAGATCTACGACGGCGAGAACTGGAACCCCGGGGTCCAGGCGCCGCTCACCCAGCCGGGGACCAACGTCAAGGCCGGCGAGTATCTGCTGGCGGTCAACGGACGCAACGTCACCTCCGCCGAGAGCGTCTACAGCTACTTCGAGGAGACCGCCGGCAAGCAAACCACGATTCGCGTCGGCCCCAACGCCGACGGCAGCGGCGCGCGCGACGTCGTCGTCGTGCCGGTTGCCAACGAAGCGCGGCTGCGCAATCTCAACTGGATCGAAACCAACCGGCGCAAAGTCGACGAGCTCAGCGGCGGGAAGCTCGCCTACGTCTACCTGCCCGACACCGAGTTCGGCGGGTTCACCAACTTCAACCGCTACTTCTTCTCGCAGATCGGCAAGCAGGGCGTCGTCATCGACGAACGCTTCAACCACGGCGGTCAGATCGCGGACTACATCATCGACCTGCTCGGACGCAAGCCGATGGGCGTCGTCGCAACCCGTGAGGGAAAGACGGCGATCGATCCGCCGCTGGCGATCTACGGGCCGAAGGTCATGGTGATCAACGAGTTCGCCGGTTCGGGCGGCGACGCGATGCCGTGGTACTTCCGCAAGGCCGGACTCGGCCCGCTGGTCGGTACGCGCACCTGGGGCGGTTTGGTCGGCATCGGCGGATATCCGCGGCTGATGGACGGCGGCGGCGTCACCGCGCCGCGGGCTGCCATCGGAGGCCTGCACGGGCAATGGGAGGTCGAAGGCCACGGGATCACTCCGGACATCGAGGTCTGGCAGGATCCCAAGCTCGTGCGCGAGGGTCACGATCCGCAGCTCGAAGCGGCCGTTCGCAAAGCGATGCAGTTACTGGCTGCGCATCCGGTTCCGACATTCCGGCAACCGCCGTATCCCGATCACCATCCGGTGTTGCCGCCGCAATAACCGGCGAACCGCGTTCGCCGGCGTCGCTAGCGCGGAAGCTCCGCCGGCTGCTTGGCGGGTACCGCGAACGGTGGTGATGCGGCGAACGTCGGGCACCGCCTGGATCGCGTACACGTCGAGCGGCTCGCGCTTTCCGCGCACCTTGTGCCGGCCGAGCGAGCGCGCGTGGTACTGGCTCGCGTCACGCACGGCGTTCATCACGTCCTCGGTGGCGACGATCGGCACGCGCAGCCGCTTCGAGAGCCCTTCGACGCGTTTGGTCGTGTTGACGGTGTCCGACACGACGGTCGTGTCGATGTGCAACGCGTCGCCGACCGTACCGAAGGTGACCGGGCCGGTGTGCAGCCCGATACCGACCTCGATCGGGGGACCCAGTCCTTCGCGGTTGAGATCGTGCACCGCGTCGCGCAGCGCGAGCGCGGCGTCGAGCGCGTCCTCGACCCGGCGCGGAAAGAGCGCCATGTACCCGTCGCCCAGATACTTGTCGACCGTGCCGCGATGGGCGCGCACGACCCGCGCCGAGCGCGCGAAGAAGTCGGCGATCAGCACGAACGCGTCCTCCGACGAGAGCGCCTCGGTCAGCGCCGTGGAGTCGCGAATGTCGGCAAACAGCACCGTCATCGGCTGGGTCGCCCGGTCACCGATCTCGACCTCGGCCAAGGAGTTGCGCCCCAGCCGCTCGACCAGCATGCGAGGAAGGAAGCGGGCCTTTGCTTCACTGTCGCGCTCGAAGGCGGCGAACAGGCGGGCCGGCGCGTCCCAGGTCGCCGCCCGGATCGCCTGCGCGTACCGGATGACCGCGGCACCGCCCAGCACGAGCGCGACGCCGCCGAGCACGCCTTCGTCTCCGCCCAGAATGACTGCGATCGTCGCGACCGCCGCCGCGCCGGACGCTTCGAGGCTCTCTCGCCGGCGCCGCAGTGGACGCCCGGTCGCCGCCGCGATGAGCGTCAGTGCTCCGAGCGCCCCGGCCGCGGCGGCTGTGACCGACGTCATGGCTCCATCATGCCCGCAACCGCACCGTTTCATCGGGCGGCGAGGACACCCAGCGGGAGAACGCGTACGGGAGCCCGATGGCCTCTGCTCCCGCAATCGGCACGCAACTCGTCATGCGCCTCGAGACCCCGAATACGGCCGGTTCGTTCGGTATCCTCGCCTCGGCGATCGGCGACGCCGGAGGCATGGTCGGTGCGGTCGACACGCGGACCGTCGGCAAGACGACGATCACCCGCGACGTTACGGTCAACGTCCCGAGCGAGCTGGTCGGCGAGCAAGTGCGCCTAGCGATTGAAGCGCTGGAAGGCGTGCGCATCCTCAACGTCTCGGACTCGACGTTTCTGGCCCATTTGGGTGGCAAGATCCGAACGGGAATCACCCGGCCGGTGAAGACGCGCCAGGATCTCTCGACTGTGTACACCCCGGGGGTTGCGCGCGTTTCTTCGGCCATCGCGAAGGACCCGAACAAGGCGTATGCCTTGACGATCAAGCGCAACACGGTCTGCGTCCTGACCGACGGCACCGCGGTGCTGGGCTTGGGCGACATCGGCCCCTATGGTGCGGCGCCGGTGATGGAGGGCAAGTGCATGCTCTTCAAGCAGTTCGCCGACATCGACGCCTTTCCGATCTGCCTCGATACCAAAGACGTCGACGAGATCGTCGAAACGGCCAAGCGTATCGCGCCGATTTTCGGCGGCATCAACCTGGAGGACATCAGCGCGCCGCGCTGCTTCGAGGTCGAGCGCCGGCTGGTGGAAGAGCTCGACATTCCGGTGATGCACGACGACCAGCACGGTACGGCGGTGGTCATCCTGGCGGCGCTGATGAACGCGGCCGCCGTCGTCGGCAAGAACGTCGAAGACCTCACTATCGTGCTGACCGGCAGCGGTGCCGCCGGCACGGCGACGATCAAGATGGTGCTGGCCGCCGGGGTGCGCGACGTTATCGCCGTCGACCGCGATGGTGCGCTCAGCCGCGACCAGCACTACCAGAACTCGCACTGGACCTGGTTGGCGGAGCACACCAATCGTGAGAACCGGCACGGTTCGCTGCGCGAGGTGCTGCGCGGTGCCGACGTCTTCATCGGCGTGAGCGCGCCGGGGATCTTGCAGCCCGAGTGGATCGGCACGATGGCGCGCGATCCGATCGTCTTCGCGATGGCGAATCCGACCCCGGAGGTTATGCCCGACGTGGCCGCACCGTACGTCGCGGTGATGGGAACCGGTCGCAGCGACTTTCCCAACCAGATCAACAACCTGCTGGCTTTCCCCGGGATCTTTCGCGGCGCGCTCGATTGCCGCGCGCGCAAGATCACCGAGGGGATGAAGCTCGCGGCGGCCCGCGCGATCGCCGGTATCGTGGGGGACGAGCGCAGCGCAGAGTACATCATTCCGAGCGTCTTCGATACGCGCGTCGTCGACGCGGTCGCGCAGGCGGTGACCCAGGCGGCGATCGACGACGGCGTAGCGCGGCGCGAATTGCTGATGCCTGACGAACACGTCAGCGCGCCGGCGGGGGTGGTTTGAGGTGTCCGATCGCATCCTGATCATCGAAGACGACGCGGATGTCGCGATGTTCGAGAAGATGATCTTGGAGCGCAGCGGCTACGAGGTGAAGATCGTCAATACGGGCTCGGCCGGCCTCGAGGCCGAGCCGCTCTTCAAGCCGGCGATCGTGCTGCTCGACGTCGAGCTGCCCGACATCTCGGGCCTCGACGTGTGCACCTCGCTGGCGAACTCGTCCGACGCGTTCATCCTCATGGTGAGCGCGCACTCGAGCGAGAACGACGTGCTCAAGGGATTGGGCCTGGGCGCCGACGACTACATCCGCAAGCCGTTCTCGGGCAACGAGTTGGTGGCGCGCGTGCAATCGTTCCTGCGCCGCCGCGAGCGCTCGCGCAAGACCGATCAGGAAGGGCGGCTCGCCATCGGCGGCGCGACCTTGGTGCGCGATTTCCACACGCTCGAAAACGACGGCCGCAGCGTGACGCTGACCGCGCTCGAGTTCCGCCTGTTGTGGTATCTGGCCGAGAACGTCGGCAAGCTGCTTACCCGCGCCCAGATCCTCGAACGCGTCTGGAACGACGTCTCCGGCGTGCCGACCCGCGTCGTCGACGTTCACGTCGCGGCATTGCGCAAGAAGCTCAACGAAGTCGCCGCGACCTTGGCGATCTCAGTTCGCGGATCGGGTATCGCTTGGACGACGCTGAGGGTCGCGACGCTGATGTCGGGCGACTGGATCGGCGCGCCGGCCCAGTGGCGGCGCTGGTCGTCGCGGCCGTTCGTTCGCGGCCCACGCCAAGCGCGGGACGCCGGTCGACGACGTGCGATGACGCCGCGATCGCGCTCGACCCGCGCGATCCGCGACCGCTCTACGTGCAGATCGCGGACGCGCTGGCCAGCCGCGATCGAGAGCGGCGAGCTCGCGCCCGAGCAGCGCCTGCCACCGATTCGTTCGCTGGCCGGCGACCTAGACGTCGCGCTCGTGACGGTCTCGCAGGCGTACGAGACGCTCGCCGCGCGCGGACGTATCGTCTCGCGCGTCGGTCGCGGCACCTTCGTCGCCAAGACGAAGCCGCCCGAAGACGCCGGCTTCGCGCGCACCTGGGAACCGTCGCTGCTATCGCGCGGCGAACGGATGGAAGGCGTGCTCGACCGGCTCGCGCAGGTTCGTGCGCCGGGCACGATCTCGCTGGCGAGCGCGCACCCCGCGCCCGAGACCTTTCCGATGGCCGAGTTCGGCCGCGCGATGCAGCGCACGTTCGCCGACGATCCGCCCGAGTCGATGCAGTACCGCGCGAACACCGGCGACCCCGATCTGTGTGCCACGCTCGCTGAAAGCTTGGCTGCGCGCGGCTGCGATGCGGCGGCGGACGAGATCATCGTCACTTCGGGCGCGCAGCAGGCCGCCGACCTCATCGCGTCGGTGCTGCTGGCCGATCGCGCCGTCGTCGCGTCGGAGTCGCCGACCTATCCGGGGACGCTGGGCGTCTTCGACGCGCGCGGCGCGAGCTACGTCGAAGTGCGCAGCGACGCCGACGGCGTGCGCATCGACGACGTCGAGCGCGTCTTCGCCGAGTACCGGCCGCGGCTGTTCTCGATCTGCCCGATCGCCGAGAATCCGACCGGCGTGGTGCTGCCGGCGCGCCGCGGCAAAGCGATCGTCGAGCTGGCGCGCCGGTACGACGTGGTCGTGCTCGAAGACCAGACCGGCTGGACCTTCACCTACGACGCGCCGCCGCCGCCGCCGCTCGCCGCGTACGACACCGACGGTCGGGTCGTGATGATGGAGTCGCTGTCAAAGTCGATCTTCCCGGCCCTGCGCATCGGCTATCTGCGCGTGAAGGGTGCGCTGCGCATGAACATCGAGGCGGCGAAGGTGCGCACCGATTCGTTCACCTCGACGCTCACCCAGCGGGCGCTCTGGCGCTTCCTGCGCGCGCCGGCCTACCCGCGCCATCTCAAGCACGCCCGCGCGCTGTACCGCCACCGGCGGGACCTCTTCGTCGACGCGCTGGCGCTCGGCGCTGCCATGGGCCGACGTGCGCGCGCCGCAGGCCGGAACCAACGTTTGGCTGCGGCTCCCGCCTCGCCTCTCGACGCAGGCGGCATTCGACCATTGCGTTCGCGAAGGGGTCTTGGTGATGCCCGCCGATCCGTTCTATCCGTCCAGAGGCGGCCCGCCTGCGTTGCGGCTTTCCTTTGGCGACCTCGACGACGACGCGCTGGTGCAGGCCGTCGAACGTCTTGCGCGCGCGCTGCGCTGATTCGCGGCCCATTCGATGAAGGAGACGATGAAACCGCACATCCTCGCGCTCGCGCTGGCCGTGCTCCTGCCCACCGCGGCCGCTGCCGCGACGCCGCATCGCGCGCCGCCGCGCGCCGCTCGGCGTCGCGACCGTCGAGTACGCGGCGCCGGCCGGCAACCTCCCAGCCGGCCACCTGCGCGGCGGCGTCTACGACGCGGTTCTCCCGTCGGGCCGTATCGTCACGCCGGTCGGGCAGAGCGTCGTCACCGGGATGAACGCGCTCGGCATGGCGCTCACGCCGGACGGCCGCTACGCGATCGTGAGCGATGACGATGAGCGCGAGGCGCTGGTTCCGTCGTTCGTCGAGTCGGGCGCGACCGGCGGCTTCAACTTGACGGTCGTCGACACGACGACGATGCAGGTCGTCGACCGGTATCGCTCGCCCGACGAGAAATTCTGGGTCGGCGTGGTCGCGCTGACCGATCCCGCGCAGCCCGGCCGCACGCTGGTGCTCGCGTCGGGCGGGCCTTCGAACGCCGTCTACGTGTTCGATCTCGACGCGGACGGGCACCTCAGGGTCGACGCGAAGCACATCATCGTTACCCCGTCGCCGATCGATCCCGCGTTCGCCGATCGCGGCCACAGCTACCCGGGATCGATCGCGCTTTCGAACGACGGGCGCCGCGCGTACGTCGTCGACGAAGGCCGGCGACAGCGTGAGCGCGATCGACACGGCGTCGCGCGCGATCACCGGACCCCCGCGCGAGGTCGGGTTCTTTCCGTTCGGCATCGCGCTCGCCGGCGATCGGCTTTTGGTCACCAACGAAGGCCTCATGCGCTATGGAGCGCTCCGCGACAGCACGCCCGCGCCGGAGTTCCGAACGCCGGCGACCGACCTGCAGCGCGCTTCGTCGCTGTCGTTCGTGAAGCTGGCCGCGGGCGGCGATCTTTCCGCGCTGCCGCAGGATGCGTCGCCGTTGCCCATGGACGAGGCGCCCGACGGCGTGCGGACCGTCGGCGGAGCGCACCCGACCGCGCTGGCGGTCACGCGCGACGGCGCCTATGCGTTCGTCGCGATGACCAACGTCGATCGCATCGCGACCGTCGCGCTCAACGGAACGCCGCGCGTCGTGGGCGGCACCGAGTTGCGCCTGTTCGACAAGGGCCCGTACGGGACGCAGCCGGCCGCGCTGGCGCTCTCCAAGGACGGCTCGCGGCTGTATGTCGCGCTCGCCGGATTGAACGCGGTCGCGGTGATCGACGCGCACGATCCCGTTCACCTGCACCGCCTCGGGCTGATCGCGACCGGCTGGTATCCGACGGCGCTCGCGCTGGCGGCCGACGATCGAACCCTCTACGTCGTCAACACGAAAGGGTACGGTCACGATCCCAACTACACCGGCGATCCGGCGATCGGCGGAGACGCCGCCGCGGTCTGGTCGACGCTGCAGAAGATCGACCTCGGCTCGGTGCAGCTCAAGTCGGCGACGATGATGACGCTCGCGAACACGCGCCGGGTGCTGCCGAAGGCGCCGCGCTATCCGCGTGCGCTCACGCACGTCGTGGTGGTGCTCGAAGAGGGCCGAACGTTCGACGCGATGCTCGGTGACATCGGGATCACGAACGGCGGAGATTACTCGTTCTCCCAGTTTCCAGAGCGGATCACGCCGAATCTGCACGCCTTGGCCAGGCGCTACGGCGTGGCGACGAACTTTTTCGCCGACGCCGAGGAATCCGGCGCCGGGCACCAGTTCCTGGACGGCGGGATCGCGACGCTGTACTCGGAGCGCACCCTGTTCGCCAAAACCGGTCGCGGACAGCTGGTCAACCAGAACCAAGATCCCGAGGATTACTCGCGCAGCGGCTCGATCTTCAACGCGCTCGAGCGGCATCACCTCGGCTTTCGCGACTACGGCGACTTGGTGCAGCTGAGCGGCTACGACCAAGGAAGCGCGGTCGAGCCGCGGGTCGACGACCCGCCGTTTGCCGGCATCGACGACCGCGATGCGAGCACCGACGGCTTGGGCGGTCGCTACGCGCTCGACGTCCCGGCGCCGGCGGTGCTGGACCGGCACGTCGATCTCGACTATCCGGGTTGGAATCCGCGCATTCGCGACGAGCGCCGCGCGCATGAGTTCATCCGCGATTACGGCGCGCTCGTAGCGCGGGGGCAACAGCCGCAATACGTGTCGATCTGGTTGCCGGACGACCACGGGAGCTCGGGCGCGGGGATACCGCCGCAGGCGGAAGAGGTCGCCGACGGTGATCGCGCGCTGGGAGAGATCGTGCAGTATCTCTCGCACCTTCCGTCGTGGAAGCACACCGTGCTCTTCATCGTGTCGGCCGACGCGCACGATTCACGGGATCACGTCGACGAGTACCGCACCTACGCCGTCGTCGTCGGACCGTACGTCAAGCGCCACTACACCGGGGTGCGACACCTGTCGACCGCCAGCGTGCTCAAGACCACCGAACAGATCTTGCATCTGGGCAACTTGTCGATCGGCGATTTGCTGGCGACCGACATGTCGGACTTCTTCACGCCGGTCGGCGGCGACGCCGCACCCTACGATGCGCTCGCGGTGCCGGTGCAGAACGCCGGCGGCGCAGACGATCCGCGGCCGAAGGGCCGCTGACCCCGAGACTCATCACATTCGCAGACTTCGCGGGTAACCACTCGGCCATGCGGGCCAACGACGTGTCCCTACTGATCCTGCGGCTGACGATGGCCGTCGTGATGTGGCCGCACGGCGCCCAAAAAGCGCTCGGCTGGTTCGGAGGCCCGGGCTTGGCCGGGATCGTCGTAGGACTGAACGCGCACTTGGGCATACCGGTGCCGCTGGTCTACGTCGTCGTCGCGGTCGAGTTCATCGGCCCGATCCTGCTGGTGCTCGGAATCCTCACGCGGGTCGCCGCGCTCGGCATCGCGATCGACATGGCGACCGCGGCGGTGCTGGTGCACGCGCGAAACGGCTTCTTCATGAACTTCAGCGGCCGGCAACCCGGCGAAGGCGTGGAGTTCTTCATCCTGCTCTCGGGCATCGGCCTCGCGCTCGCGATCGCCGGCCCCGGCCGCATCGCCATCATGAAACGCATCTGAGTGCGCGGAACGACCATCGTCACCCTTACGGTGACGACGGTGCGGGGCGCGGGACGACGGCCCAGAGCAGGGCCATGACGACGATGTTGATGGCGAGCGCGATGAGGCCGGTGTTGATGCCGCTGACCTGGCCGGTGTTCTGCCAGGCGAAATACACGAGCGTCAACAGTCCGGCGATGATTCCGGCGCCGACGGGAATCGCGGACGGACGGCGTGACGTGACGCCGAGCACGACGCCGGGGACGAGCTGCGCGATCCCGTTGTACCCGATCAGCAGCAGCCCGACCAGCGTCGTCTTCGCGTACGCCCAAAACGCGAAGGCGAGCAGCGCGACGACCAGCACCAGGATGCGCGTCGTGCGCGTCTGCGCGGCGGGATCGCGCGCGATGCCGTAGTCGGCGAAGACGTTCTTGCCGACGATGCTCGCGGCGGCGAGGAGTTGCCCGGCGGCGGGGATCAGCGCGGCCAGCGTTCCGGCGGCGGCGACGAAACCGAGCACCCAGGGCGAGTACGTTTTCTGCACGACCAGCATGAACGACTGGTCGGCCGCCGGCCCTTTGAGCCCGGGCATGACTTCGAGCGCGGTGAAGCCGGCGAAGAAGACCAGCAGCAGCATCACCTGGTAGAACGGCAGAAAGACGGCGTTGCGGCGCAGCGTGTCCTCGTCGCGCGCGCTATAGATCGCCGCCATCGACTGCGGCCACATGAAGAAGCCGCAACCGGTAAGGATCGTCGTCGTGACGACCCAGGTGATGCCGTTGGGCGCCGTCGGCCCGGCGATGGTGAGCCAGCCCGGATGATCGCGCAGCACCGCGTCGAGCGCTCCGGCCGGCGAACCGAAGAAGTGGATCGGCAGCACGATCCCCGCGAAGATGACCCCGAGCAGCACCAGCGAATCTTTGGCGACGCTTGCGAACGCGGCGCCGCGCAGGCCCGTGACGAACGTGAAGATCGCGACGACGAAGAAGCCGATCGCGACCGCGGCCAGCGGATTGAACGTGTTGTAGCCGGCGATCTGGAGCAAGATCTGCAATCCCGGTGAGCTGCAGCGTCACGTACGGAACGAGCATCAAGAAGCCGAGCAGCGCGACGAGCGCGCCCAGCAGCCGGCTGCCGTAGCGGTCGGCGAAGAAGTCGGGACCGGTGAGGTACCCGCGCTCGCGCGCGATCCGGTGGATCGGCGGCGCGAGGAAGAACGAGATGACGTACGCGATCGTGCCGTAGCACAGGATGTAGTATGCCGGCGCGCCTTTCCCGTACGCCCAGCCGGCTGCGCCCAGGAAGGTGAACGTCGTGTAGATCTCGCCGGCCAGCAGCAGCCACAGCAGCAGCGCGCCGATGCGGCGTCCGCCGACGATGAACTCCTGCGGGTCCATCTTCACGCCGCGCATGCCGCTCAACCCGAGCACGATCGTCGCCGACGACGACCAGCGCGACGATGCCGAGCGCGATCTGCGCGTTCACGCGCGTTCGCTCCGGTAGGCGGCCCACATGAACGCGGGCGTGAGCAAGACCCAGATGACGATCCAGGCCAGCACGAACGGCAAGCCCAAAATCCGCGGCTCGAGGTGGTTGGCGAAGACGACCCCGACGGTGAGCGCCAGCACCGGGACGATCGCGCAGACGATGGCGCTGCTACGGCCTGTCATGGCCGGGCCTTTACCGACGCTTGCCTCGTCTCCCGCACCAGCGAGGTCAGGACACCGGCTGCCGGTCGGCGAACCGTCGCATGTCGTGACCGTGAATCCTATGCCTCTCCGTATGTGTCGACCGATGCCGGCGCCCTGACCGCGGCGCTCGTCCTGCGGCCGTCGGCCGCGGTCGACCGCTTGCCGCCGATCAAGGGCGAGCCCTCGCCCGATCGCCGACCGCGCGCGGGAGCAGCATGTGGTGCTGGTGCGAACGCTGCGCGACCGCGGCGTCACCGTGCACGAGATGGAGCCCGTCAGCGAGTCGCCGACCGAGACGCTGGTCGCCGACTGCGCGATCGTCCTGCCGCAAGGGGCGGTCATCGCGCGGCCCTCGCAGCTCGAACGGCGGTCCGAAGTCGTGGCGGTCGAACGCCGGCTCACCGAATTGGGCATCCCGATCGTCGGCCGGATCGAAGCGCCCGGCCTGCTCGACGCGACCGACGTCGCGGTCGGGGTCGGAGACGGTCTTCATCGGCGTCCCGCGCGCCGGCGCCGCCTTGCGCCGGCGTTCGAACGAGCTCGGCCGCAAGCAGCTCGAGGCGATCGTCTCGCAGCGCGGCTACCGCGTCGTCGAGCTGGCCGTCGCCAACGACGTCCCGCGGCTGCGCGACGTGTTCTCGATCGTCGGGGCCGACCTCGCCATCGCCGCACCGGAGCGCGTCGATCTCGTCGCCGCGAGCCGGCTGCGCATCGTCGAAGTCCCGCGCGGCGAGGAGCTCGCCGCCGGCGTCCTGGCGCTGGGCGAGCGGCGCGTGATCGCCAACCTGCGCTTCCGCGAGTCGGTCGCGCTCATGCGCAAAGCGAAGATCTTCGTCGAAGCGATCGACCTGTGGGAGTTCGGGAAGGCCGGCTTCGGCCCGTTCTCGCTCGCCCTCGCGGTGAAGCGCGGCTGAGCGCCGCGCCCCGACGTTGCGCATCGCGATCCTCTCCGACATCCACGGCAACGCGCACGCGCTGAATCGTTGCCTGGACGATCTCACCGCCCGCGGCGGCGCCGACGTCGTCGTCGCCGCCGGCGACCTGTGCGTCGACGGCCCGCGGCCCGAGCGCGTGCTCGAGCGCCTGCGCGAGATCGATGCGCGCTGCTTGCGCGGCAACACCGATCGCATGGTCGCGCATGGCGACCTCGCGCAGCTCGAGTCCCGAAGACGCGCGCGGCCGTCGCGTGGGTGCGCGAACGCATCGGCGAGGACGCGGCGCGCGAGCTCGGCGAGCTGCCGTTCTCGCTGACGTTCGGCGACGGCGAGGACGGGCTGCTGATCTGTCACGCGAACCCGGTCTCCGACGACGAGCACGTCTGGCCGGACGCGTACGACGATACGCTCGAGCGGCTGTTCGACCACGTCCCGCAGCGAACGATCGCGTTCGGCCACCTGCACCTGCCGTACGTGCGCGTGTGGCGCGGGCGCACGCTGGTCAACGTCGCATCGGCGGGGCTGCCCAAGGACGGCGATCCGCTGGCGCACTACGCGCTGCTCACCCAGCGCTCCGGCGGCTGGGAGGTGCAATCGCGGCGCGTCCCCTTCGACGTCGAGAAGGTCGCCGCGGCAGCTGCGCAAGAGCGGGATCCCCGATCTCGAGAAGCGATTGGCGACCTTGCGACGGCATCGCTATCCCAAGCTCGGCGAACCCGGCGCGGTGATCCCGTGAACGGCGGTCCGCCGGCGCTGCGCATCGAGAACCTCGTCAAGCGCTACGGTGACTTCACCGCCGTCGACGGCATCTCGTTCGTCGTGCCCGAGGGCGAGTTCTTCGGTCTGCTCGGGCCCAACGGCGCCGGAAAGACGACGACCATCAACGCGATCGTCGGGTTGGCCAAGATCACCGGCGGCTCGATCTCGCTGTTCGGCCACGACGTCGTGCGCGATTGGCGGGCGGCGCGCGGAACGGTCGGACTCGCACCGCAGGAATATAACTTCGACCGCTATCTCAACATTCGCGACGTGCTGATCTTCCAGGCCGGCTACTACGGTTTGCGCGGACCCGCCGATCGCCAAGCGGGCCGACTTGCTGCTCGAGCGTTTCGACTTGGCCTCGAAGGCCAAGCTGGTCTACACCAAGCTGTCGGGCGGAATGAAACGCCGCCTCACGCTGGCACGCGCGCTGATCCACCAGCCGCGGCTGGTGATCCTCGACGAGCCGACCGCCGGCGTCGACGTCGAGCTGCGGCTCGAGTTGTGGTCGATGCTGCGCGAGCTGAACACGAACGGCACGACGATCATCCTGACCACCCATTACCTCGAAGAGGCCCAAGAGCTGTGCGACCGGATCGGCATCATCCAAGCCGGCAGGCTCGTCGCGCTCGAGACGACCAAGAAGCTGATCGGCCAAGGCTCGCTGCAGGACATCTTCCTGGAACTGACGCGCCGGTGATCGTCAACGCCGTCGGGTTCCAGACGCTCGTCAAGCGCGAGATGGTGCGAACGTTCTCGATCATCAACCAAGTGATCTGGCCGCCGGTGATCCAGACGCTGCTGTACGTGTTCATCTTCGGATTGGGCCTGGGCAGCCGGATCAAGGAAGTCCATGGCGTGTCGTACGCGCAGTTTCTGATCCCCGGTCTGATCATGCTGCAGCTGATCGATCAGACGTACAGCGAGAGCTCGTCGTCGGTCTTCCAAGGACGCTTCATGAACTCGATTCAGGAGCTGTTGATCGCGCCGCTCTCGGCGATCGAGATCGTGCTGGGCTACGTCGTCGCGGGTGTCGTGCGCGCCGTTTTCATCGCCCTGCTCATCACCGGGTTGGGCGTCGTGCTGGTCCACGCCGCGCCGAGCGACTGGCCCCTGTACCTGCTCACGATCGTGCTGGTGGCGGTCCTGTTCTCCTCGCTGGGGATCATCTTCGGCCTGCTGGCCGAGAAGTTCGACCACATCGCCGTGCTCACGACGTTCTTCATCACGCCGCTGGTTTTCGTGGGCGGCGTCTTCACGTCGATGCAGCTGCTGCCGCCGCTGCTGCGCAAGGTCTCGCTGGTCAACCCGATGTTCTACATGATCGATTCCTTCCGGTACAGCTACATTCGATCGGGCGACGTGCCGCTGTGGCTTTCGCTCGGCGTGGTGACCACGCTGGCGGCCGTCGCCTTCGGCGTCGCGCTGCGAATGACGGCCGCCGGTTTCAAGCTCAGGACGTGACGAAGATGATACGGTTCGTGCCGTGGCTGGCCGCCGCGATGGTGGCCGCGACGATGTCTCCGCGCGCGCTGCCCGGCGGAAGAGCTACCCGGGCCGGTCGTCGGGCGGCCCGCGCCCGCGTTCACGCTGACGACGCTCGAAGGCAAGCCGGTGCGCCTCGCCGACTACCGCGGCAAGACGCTGGTGCTCAACGTGTGGGGATCGTGGTGCCCGCCGTGCCGGCTCGAGACGCCCGACCTCGTCGCCGAAGCTCGCGGCGACGCGGGCCGCGGCGTCGCCTTCCTGGGCGTCGACACGACCGAGCCGGCGTCGGTCGTGCGCGCGTTCGCGGCCGCCAAGGAGATTCCGTACCCGCAAGTCGCGACGACGAGCGGCGGCGCGTTCGCGGCGGCCTACGATATCCGCAACTATCCGACGACGTTCGTGATCGGACCCGACGGCGTGCTGCGCGCGCGCCACGCCGACAACCTGCTGCCGCGCGCGCAACTGCACGCGTACATCGTCGCCGCGCAGCACGGTGAGAGCGCGCCGCTGACGACCGCGTTTCAGTCCCGGCTCGACGACCTGCTCGCGCCGGCGCAGTACGCGTTCGACGGCGACGCGGCGGCGGTTCGAGCAAACGTGGCCAAGGCGGCGGCGGCGATCGCGCAAGCGGACGATCTGCAGGACGACGCGATGGACGACGCCGTCGCGCGATCACGATCTGATCAAGACGCAAGCCGAGCAAGAGACGGCTGCGCGCCGAGGCGATCGCCGCGCTCGCGCCGATCGCGGCGGGCGACGCCGACGCCGCGCTGCTCGCGCGCTTGCGCGGCGACGAGGACGCGGCGCTCGGGCGCTGGCGCGACGCCGATGCCGCTTACGCCGACGCGCTCGTCCACGCGCCGGGCGATCTCGGCGCGCTCGGCGGTCAGGCGTACGCCGCATCCGAGCTGGGCGACGATGCGCGCGTCGTCACGATCGACGAGCAGATCGTCGCGCGGCTCCCTCGTATCCGGGCTACGTCTCGCTCGGTCGGGCGCAGGCGAAGCACGGCGACGTCGCTGCGGCGGAGCAAGCTTTCGATCGGGCGCAACGGCTGGCCGGCGCGAACCCGCGCGCGCTGGCCTGGACGAACCTGTACTACGGGCGAATGGAGACGCGATGCCGGGAACCGCGACAAGGCGCGAGCCGCGTTCGCGCGCGCCGCCGCCGCCGCCGCGCGGATCGCCGAGCACGATCCGCGGCGTGCGTGGTACGTCGAGGAGGCGCAGGAGGGCGAGGTCGCGCTCGACGTGGCGCGCGGCAGCGGCGCGGCGCTCTCGCTCGCGCCGTGGACGGGTCCCGACCTGCCGGGCTCGGTCGCGAGCACGATCAAGTACCGGCTGGTCGTCAGCGGCGTCCCGGGCGCCCACGCTCGAGCTCGCCGCGGCCGGGCTGCCGCGGCACTGGATCGGTTCGTTCTGCACGGATCGGGTCTGCGCGCCGTTTCGCACCTCGATCGTCGTCCCCGCGGCGGGCGTGAAGATCGTCGAGTTCCAGGTCGTCCCGACCACGCCGCACAACGGGCCGGTGAACGTCCGCATCGATGCGACGCGCGGCCGGGCACGCGGCCGCAACGGTCGCCACCCTCGTGCACGTTTAAGGTTGTCTATGCTGCACGCGATCTTCGCCGCGACGGCGCTCTCCCTGACCGGGCCGCAAGTCGGCGCGCCGGCGCCCGACTTCCACCTCACCACGCTCGAGGGCCGTCCCGTCTCGCTCGCCGACTACCGCGGCAAGATCCTGGTGATCAACACCTGGGCGACCTGGTGTCCGCCGTGCCGCGAGGAGACGCCCGATCTGATCGCCGGCGCGAAGCACCTTGCCGGCGCCGGTGACGTTGCCTTCCTCGGGGTCGACTCCACCGAAGAGGCGCCGATCGTGCGCGCCTTCGTCGCGTCCAAGCAGCTGCCGTACCCGCAGGCGATCGACGGCGACAAGACCTTCGCCAAGGCGTACGACATTCGCGCCTTCCCCACCACGTACGTGATCGACGGCACCGGGGTCGTGCGCGCCCGCTACGTCGGCAACATCTCGCCGCAAATTCTCGCCGGCTTCGTCGACGACGCGCGCGCAGGACGCGACGGCGTGCTGGCGACGGCCGCGCAGAAGAAGGCCGACGCATATCTCGAGCCGGCGAAGTTCACGTTCGCCGGCGATGTGACGGCCGTGCGCGCCGGCGTGAAGAAGGTGCTCGGCGCGATCGACGACGCCGAGAACGTCGATGGTGACACCGATTATCTGCGGATCGTCGCCGAGGAGAATGCACTGCGCGACGCGGCCGCGGCCGCGTTCGCGCCGCTCGCCGCGACGCCGCAGGATCAAGCGCTGCTCGCGCGGCTGCAAGGCGACGCGGCGGCCGCGCGCGAGGAGTGGCCGGCGGCGCTCGCCGCCTACGCGCGCGCCCTCGCCGCCGTTCCCGACGACGCGGACGCGCTGGGCGGCTACGCGCAAGCCTTGCACGAGACGGGCGACGAAGGCCGCGCCGCCGACGAGTACGGCAAGTTGGCGCTACTGGATCCGACCGTCGACAACTACGTCTCGCTCGGTGTGACCGACGGAGACGCGAAGCGCTACGACGACGGTGCGGTCGCGTTTGCGCAGGCGATCGGCCGTGCCCGCGCCGCCGTGAATGCGAAACCGGCCGACGCGAAAGCCGTGCGAAAGCTGGCCTGGGCCTACCTCTACGAAGGCCGGCTGTTCGTGAAAGCCGGCGTGACGTCGAAGGCGCGCGCCGCGTTCGCGCAGACCGCGGCCTGGGCGGCGAAGCTGCCGAAGAAAGACGCGCGCTACGCGATGTATCTCGAAGAGGCGCAAGAGGCGACCGTCGCGCTGGACACCGCCCGCCCGGAGGGGAAAACGGCGCTCTCGCTCGCGCCGTGGACCGGTCCGGATCTGCCCGGCTCGGTCACCAGCACCTATAAGTACCGGCTCGTCGTCGCCGGGACGCCCGGCAAGACCGTCGCCCTCGAGGCCAGCGGTCTACCCAAGCGTTGGGTGGCGTCATTCTGCAGCGACCGCGAGTGCGCGCCGTTCCGCACGACCGTCGCGCTGCCGGCGTCGGGCGTGAAGGTGATCGAGTTCCAAGTCATCCCGCAATCGCGCGGCGGCACCGCCGACCGTTCGGGTCGACGGTGACGGAGCGAGCGCGAGCGTACGGGTCGCCGCCTCGCGTTGACGCGGTCGTGAAACGTCGGGCGGTGCTGCTCCTTGCCGCGCTCTGCGCGCTCGGGACAGGCTCACGTCCGGCGGGTGCGGCCGGTGCCGTCATCCCGATGCACCTTATCGACAACCGGCCGTTCATCCCGGTGACGGTGAACGGACGGCATTACGAGTTCGTCGTCGACACCGGCGGAGACTATGCGATCTCCACGCGGGTCGCCGCCGAGTTGGGGCTGCACCAGGCGCCCGCCACGCCGATCGGCGGGGCGAACGCGACCTCGGTCGCGGCGAGCGACGCGGTTGTCGATCGCCTCGTGGTGGGGCCGATAACGGTTCGCGGCGTGCACGTCTCGGTGATCGACTTCACGCCGCTCGTGATGCACATTGGTTTCCGGCGGTTCGACGGAATCATCGGCTACACGTTCCTGCGCACGCACGCGGTCACGTTCGACGCACGCCGCGGTACGCTCACCATCGACGCGCCGCCGGCGCGAGAAACGAACCATTCGGTGTCGTTTCGGCTCATGGACAACCTGCTCGTCGTGCATGCCGCGGTCGACGGCACCGACGGCGACTTCATCCTCGACACGGGAGACCGGTCGGCCATCACGCTGTTCACGCCGTTCGCGCGCGAGCACTATCGCAGCCGTTGGAGCGGAACGCTGCGCGACGTCGTTACCGGCTTCGGCCTGACCGCGCCGATCGTTGCCGACGTGACGCGGCTACGTGACCTCGCGCTCGCCGGATACGACGTCGCCGATCCGATCGCGCGGCTCGCCACGCAACAGGCGGGCGGGTTCGCCTCGGCCGACGTCGCCGGCAGCATCGGCAACGCGGTGCTGAGCCGGTTTGCGGTGACCTTCGATTATCCGCACGGCGTGGTGCGGCTGAGCGATCCCGCCGGCGGGCCGCGGCTGGAGTGGGATCGTTCGGGGATGTGGCTTTCGCGCGACGGTGCGAACCTGCGAGTGGACGGCGTGGTCGCGGGCGGCCCGGCCGCCGACGCGGGCCTCCAAAACGGCGACCTCGTCGTCGGGGTCGACGGCGTCACCGCCGCCGGCGTCGATCTGCCGGCGCTCCGCGAGCGGCTCGCTCGCACGCAGACGACCGACGTCCGGCTCGATATTCGGCGCGGATCGTCGCAGCGCAACGCAATCGTCCGCCTTCGCACGTTGGTCTGATGCGGCCCGAGGCGGGCGGGGGTTCGGCGGCTCGCCCGGCGTAACTTCGGGTTGCCCGGCCGGTACGGACGGGCGTCTGAGGCGGAGGCCAACACGGACGAGGTCATCGGAAAGGTCGGGCGGGTGACGGGGACGGTCGGTCCAGGGCGCGTCGGTGAGATCATGCTCGCCGTGCGCGGCGGGAGCGAACACTTCAACGCCTACTCGACCGACGCGCACAGCATCGCGGTGGGCACGCGCGTGGTCGTTATCGAGTACCATCCGCCGCGGACGGTAATCGTCGCCGAGGCCTGAACGCCTGGGCGTTGGGGGTATCACGTGACAGTCATCGGTGAATCAGCTGCCGTCGTCGCCGTTATCGTCGTCGTCGCTGTGGTCGTGCTCGTCGCGCTCTTCCGCGCGATGTGGCGGGTCGCCGAGCCGAACGAAGCGCTCATCATCTCGGGTCTGCACCACCGTCCCAACGAGGCAACCGGCGAATCGCTGGGCTTCAAGATCGTGACCGGCCGAGGCACCCTGGTCCTGCCGGGCGTGCAAGTGGTGCGCAAGCTTTCGCTCGACCTGCGCGAGTCCGAACTGCAGATCGCCTGCGTAACGCAGCAAGGCATCCCGGTGCACATCAAAGGCGTCGTGATCTACAAGGTTGGTGACGACTTCGCGTCGATCGCCAACGCGGCGCGCCGGTTTCTCGACCAGCAGGACCGCATGGACGCGCGCATCCAGCAGGTCTTTGCCGGCCATCTGCGCGCGATCTGCGGATCGCTCACGGTCGAGGATCTGATCCGCGAGCGCGACAAGCTCACCGAGGCCACCCGGGGTGCCTCGGGGACCGAGATGGAGAAGCTCGGGCTGATCGTCGACTCGTTACAGATCCAAGAGATCGACGACCCGACCGGTTACATCGATAACCTTTCCAAGCCGCATACCGCGGCGGTGCAGCGCGACGCGCGCATTGCGCAGGCGCAGGCCGATCAAGAGGCGACGCAGCGCGAGCAAGAAGCGGCGGCGCTCAAGGCCGAAGCGCAGCGCGACAGCAAGATCAAGCAGGCCGGTTTCCAGGCCGAAGTCGACAAGGCAGCGGCGGTTTCGAAGCAGGCCGGTCCGCTCGCCGACGCGATGTCGCGCCAGCAGGTCGTGGTCGAGGAGACCAAGATCGTCGAGCTCGACGCACACAAGAAAGAGTCCGAGCTGCTGGTTACGGTCCGGCGGCCGGCCGACGCGGCGGCCTACGAGAAGACGACGCTCGCGAACGCGCAGCGCGACGCCGACATCGCCTCGGCCGAGGCGCGCGCCCGGCAGATCGAGCTCCAGGCGCAGGCTGACGCGACGCGGGTCAAGCTGGCCGCCGACGCGGAGTCCCAGCGCACGAAGATGATCGGCGAGGCCGAGGGGGCGGCGATCCGCGCAAAAGGCACCGCCGAGGGCGACGCGATCAACGCGCGCGGCCTGGCGGAAGCCGCAGCCATCAAGGCCCGGGCCGACGCGCTGGCACAAAACCAGGAAGCCGTCATCTCCCAGCAGCTCGCCGAAAACTGGCCGCAGATCGTCGAGGCAGCATCGAAGGCGTTCGGCAACATCGACCAGATGATCGTGATGAACGGTGCCGACGGCATCAGCGAAATCATGGGGAAGGTGCTCACCCAAGGCGCCGCCGGCCTCCAGCTGGCGCGCAACCTGCTCGCGCGCACGAAGTCGGGAACCGATTACGTCACCCCGCCGGCGGCGAACGGCGAAGCTGCAATCGTCCCGGCGAGCACCGAGAAGAAGTGAGCCTCTGGACGCGGATCGTGCGGTTGGTCTCCGGGGAGGCCCGCTCGCAGATCGCGCGGCTCGACGATCCGGCGGCGTCGGTCGACGCCGCCTACCGTACGCAGCTCGAGGTGGTCGACGAGGTCCGGGGCACCTCGTCGACCTGCTGACCGCGCGCAAACGTCTGGAGATGCAGCTCGCGACCTACGAGCGCAGCGGCGCGCAGTCCGGCGCCGTCGTCGCGTTTCGGGCCGAGATCGAAGATCTGCAGCACCGCGAAGACGGGCTTGCCGCGGCCATCGACGAACTGCGCCGGCGCGCCGATGCGCTGCGCGCCGAGCGCGACATGACGCGCGCGCGCGTCGCCGCCGCGAAGGCCGGCATCGCCGCGCACTCGGCGATCGGTGAGCTCACCCCGGAACAGTCGGAGATTCGCACGCTGCTCGACGACGCGCGCGAACGAACGATGGCCCTGCAGGCGCGCGCGGCCGCGCTCGCCGAGCTCGTCGCCCGTGACGCCAACCCGCCGCCGCGCGCCGAAGCGAGCATCGACCGAGAAGCGTTTCACCCCCCGGACGGACGGTAAACCCGGTCGCGCTTGCCAAGGGCCCGCGGCGGCTCCATGCTCCTAGGTCACGCGGCTTTCTTGAGCTGATCGCGCCAGCCGCGCGAGATACTCGGCCGCGGTCTCGCCGATCACCGGCGGCGACGAACGGTGCAACTCGAGCGCGAGGGCAAGCCGGCGGGCACGGCGCCAGTCCTGGCGGTCGACCCGCTCGACGAAGAGCTCGACCGCTCGGGGATCGCGGGCGAGCGGGTTCAGCTTCGCAGCCACGCCGGAAGGATACCCCTCTTTCGCGCCCGATAACCGAACGGGGCGCGGTGCCGCACGACCTCTGTTCAGTTCTCGCCAAGAGAGAAGCCCTCGTGCGGAACCTTAACCAATCGAGCGGTTAGGAGCTTCTCGTTTGTAGTATATGCAGCGAGGGGAGTTTCGGCCCGACTCCCCATGGTCAGACAAAGGGCTAACCCAACGGACGTTCGTTCGGCATAGCCGCACGGCGGGCCGCCTGGAGGGCGGCTCTTGGCGAATTTCCTCGCCACCGTTTCCGCAGATGGGTCTCACGGATGAAAATACAAGCGGTCTTAGGATCGTTCGCGCTACTTGCATCGGCCGCCGGCTGCGCCGGACTCCCCAGCGGGAGTGCGCTACCAGCCAGCCAAAGTGCGCGCCCGGTTTCCGCGGCGCACCACCTCACGACGGCGACCAAGCTCGTCTCGATCCCTAGATCCAGCGAGCGGGCGCTCCGGCTACCGAAGAACTCGCTCGGCGGGATCCCGTTGGTCAGCGGGCTGCTCAATGTGCTGCTCTTCGACGCACCCCTCGCCGACAGCAGCGACGCACAGGTGAATCTCGCCCTCGTCGGGATCAACGCGATCAGCAACGGCGTGGCGACCCCGATCGTCATGAACGCGGCGCCGGTCATGGTCAATCTCCTCAGCCTGCAAACGACCGCGCAGAGCTATCTCGCGAGCGTGCCGGCAGGCAGCTACGACACGGTTCAACTGGTCGTCGATCCGTCGCAGTCGAACGTCATTCAGAACGGCACGACGTATCCCGCGCAGTTCGGTACCCTCGCGAACGCGGCCGGTTCGTACGTCGGCATCGACGCGCCGGCTTCGTTCACCGACGCCCCGAACAGTACGGTTTCGGTGACCGTGGACTTCAACGTCCTCGAGTCGGTGGCGATCAACGGCGGCATCGCACAGATCGATCCGCAGTTGGTCACCTCGACCGACGGCGCCGACGTGGCCGGCAGCGTGCAGAACGCCGCTGGACAGCCGGTCGCCGGCGCCACGGTTCTGGCGCTCGACGCGAACGGGAACGTCCTGAACTCGGCGATCTCGGCGAGTGACGGTTCAGTTCGACATCCACGCGCTCTCGGCGGGCGGCGCCACCATCGTAGTCGAGAACTCCTACGTCTCGGCTAGCGGTGCAACGGTGCAAGCCACCGGCAACGACGCGTCGGCGCCGGCGCCCTTCCCCGTCGCACTCACGGGTGGTGCACACCTCAATATCGGCAGCCTGACGGACTGAGGACAATGTCCCTCACCACACCGATGGTCGAGGCGGCTGCGTCCTGCTTGGATCGAGCGCGTGGAGCTACACGCTCGGCCCGGTACGGCGTTGCACTCGAACTCCTAGATGGCTGCGAGGATTGGCCCGAGCACGTTCGCGACGAAGCGATCGTTCTCAAGGCCGAAGCTCTCGGCCGGCGTGATGCGGTCTCGGCAGTCGAATGGCTCAGCTGCGTCGGGGACGCAGTAACGACTCCGGCCGGACGGTTCGCGTACGAACTTGCCTCGGGCAAGGCGTTCGCCAACGTTCGCAGCCTTGATTCCGCCGAGGCGTGTTACGCCGCCGCGGAACGGCTGGTCTCCGCCGATCCGAACGGCTACCTCACCCTCGCCTACCACCGTTCGCGGCTTGGCTTGGATCAAGCGCGAGTACGATCCCAACGCCGACGACGTCGCCGCGTCGGTCACGCACCCGGATCCCAACGTCGCTATGGCGGCGCTGACGACGCGTGCGTGGCACCACGGCAGTCTCGGCAACCTGCCCGCGCAGATCGCGGATCTCCGACTCGCCCTCGCCCTGCTCGACCTCGAAACGGATGCTCCGTTCGACGTCAGCGTCGCATCGATCACCTGCCACTCGCTCGCGCGGGTCGCTTTCGAGATCGCCGACGCCGACGCCATGGCGGACGTTCGCGAACGGTACAATCAGATCGCCTGGACCGCCCGACATCGCCGTCGATCGCTTCCAGACCCTGCGTGCCTTCGGCTGGGACTCGTTCATGCGCGGCCGGCCGGGCCCGGCGCAATGGTCGTTCAAAGACGCCCGGAGCTGCGCCCCGTCGACCCCGTGGTCGGTCATGGCGCACCTCGATCGCGCGTTCGTTGCACGGATCGCCGGTAACGAAGCGTGGGCCCTCGAAGAGATCGCTGAAGCCGATCGCTTGGGGCACACGATCCGCTGGGAATCGACCTTCGGCGAGGAGCGGCTCGCGCTGCTCACCCTGGCGGTTCTCATCTCCCCATCGAACGCTTCGCGTGCCCAGCGCTATGCGTCGACGTACTCCAGCCTGGGCACGGAAGCCGTGCACCCGACCCTTGCGATCAACGGCGACCGCCGCGCGCGTGCATTCGCGCGGTACGCCCAAGGACGCATCGATCAGGTACTCGGCCGGGACAATGCCGCGGTACGCGCGTTGAGCGACGCTTACGACATCTTCGTCGAGGTACGATACGCGTATCAGGCGGCGATGGCCGCAATGGCGCTCGGCGAGGTAACCGGCGAGCCATCGTGGCGGGAAAGGTCGCTCACGCACGCTTCGGCGTACCCGAGTTGCCCGCTGGTCGCGATGTCGAGCACTCCCTCACGCGAGGAAACGCCGATGGCGGTGACGCTCTCACCGCTCCAGCGCCAAATCGCGCGAGCACTGTGCGGCGGCGCCGGGGTGGTCGAGATCTCTCGCTCCCTCAGCCGCAGCCTCTATACCGTCGAACGTCAGATCGCGGCCGTGTACGACGCGTTCGGTGTTCGGACTCGCGCGGAGTTCCTCGACTCCGCTCGCGGTCTCGGTCTGGCCTAGCGATACCGTGCTGATCTCGCTCTTGGTTCTCTTGATCCTGAGCTTGGTCGGCACGGCCGCGCTTGCCCTTTCGTGTCATCGCCTGCGGCGCTCCGCGGCGTCGGCCCGCCACCTGGCGGACGACGCCGTCGAGCGCCGTTTCAACGTGCTCGAGGCGGTGGCGGACGGTATCTACATCGTCGACGACAACCTTATGATCACGCACGTCAACGAGGAGGCCGAACGGCTGTTGCGTTCGACGTCGGCAACGCTCGTCGGGTCCCGGCTCGACGAAGTCTGCGATCTGCTCGGATCCGAGCTCGTGCCCGATATCGCGATCGCGCGGCGCACGGGCGAAGTGATCGAGCAAACCTACGTCTTTCCCGCCACGGACCGGTGCGTCGAAGTACGCATCAAGCCGGCCGCGGAAGAGACGCTGATCCACCTGCGGGACGTCACCGCGCGCACGCGCGCGTCGACGCGCCTGGAGGAAAGCGAACAGCGGCTCCAACTCGTCACCCAGAACGTCAACGCGGTCCTGTGGACCACCGGCCGAGATGCGCGGTTCAGCGCCGTCACCGGTGGTGCGCTGGGCGAGCTGGGCCTGTGCGGCGACGACCTGCTGGACGAGCCCTGCGACCGGCTGCTGGCCCGCACGTTTCTCGACGACGCCTTCGCCGGCAAACAGGTTCGCGCCGAAGCACTGCTCGGCGAACGCTGGCTGCGCCATCACGTCGAACCGATCGTGGATGCGCGTTACGGCGACGTAAGCGGAGCGGTCGGCGTTTCGATCGACATTACCGAGCTCAAGCGCGCGGAGCAGCGCGCATGGGAGACGGCGAACCGCGACCGCCTCACCGGTTTGCCGAGCCGTCTCGCGCTCGAGGAGTCGTTGGCGGCGATTCTGGACGCCGATGAAGAAGAAGTCGGCCGGCTTGCCGTCCTGTTCATCGACCTCGACCGCTTCAAGGCGATCAACGACACGTACGGACATGACGTCGGCGACGAGGTACTGAAGATTACCGCGAATCGCATCGCCGAAGCGGTGCGCGGCGACGACGTCGTCGGCCGCCCCGGCGGAGACGAGTTCATCGCGCTGCTGCCGCGGATCACCTGCGCGGCCGACGTCGACATCGTCGCCCAGCGCATCATCCGGCTGGTTCGGCGCCCGGTCACGGTCGGCGGACGCGAACTGCTCGTAGGTGCCAGCATCGGCGTGGCGCTCTACCCCGAGCACGGTCGCACGACCCAAGCGCTCGTTTCACACGCCGACGCGGCGATGTATCGCGCGAAGCGCCGCGGCGGCAACGTGCACCTGCACTTCGATACCTCGATGGAAGCGGAGATCTCCGAACGGCTGACGGTCGAAAACGGGCTGCGACTGGCGCTGGAACGCGGCGAATTGCGCGTCCACTACCAGCCGATCGTCGATGCCGACAGTGCCCGCGTCTCGGGCTGTGAAGCGCTCGTGCGATGGCAGCACCCGACCCGCGGGCTGATCTTCCCCGACGTCTTCCTTCCGGTCGCGGAAGAGACCGGCCTCATCGTCGAGATCGACCGCTGGGTGATGGAGGAGGCGATTCGCGCGGCTTCCACGATCCGAGCCGTGCTGCCGGATTTCCGGGTCGCGGTGAACGTTTCTCCGCGGGCGCTGTGCGAGGAGGGATTCGGCGACGACGTCGTCTCGGCCGCCCGCCGGCACGGCCTTCCGCTCGAAGCGCTGACGATCGAGATCACCGAGAAGGTCGTCGTCGAGCCGGGCGTCGTCCCGATGCTCAACCGGCTCGTCGCGGCGGGCGTCCGGATCGCGATCGATGATTTCGGTGTCGGCTACAGCTCGCTGGCGTATCTGGTCGACCTTCCGATCGGCGTGGTCAAGCTCGACCGCTCGTTCTTGCGCGACGTCGCGGGCGATCCCCGCAGCCGTTCGCTGGTGCGATCGATCGTCGCCTTGGCAAAGGGTCTCGCGCTCGATGTCGTGGCCGAAGGCGTCGAGACGAACGACCAGCTCAGCTTCGTTCGCTCCGCCGGCTGTCTGTGCGCGCAGGGCTTGTTTTTCTCCAAGGCGCTGCCGCTGCACGAGTTCAGCGCTTTCCTCAACGAAAGAGCGCTGGTCCCCATCGCGAGTTGACTACTGCGCCATCGATCCGAGCTTACATTGGCGCCGAAGCCGTTGCGTATCAAAAATCGTCATCGGAGCGTCGTCCCCGGAAACACGGGATGAAAGGCGAACGTTACCCGAGTTCCGTCTCTTCGTCGTAGCCATATCCGATTGCGGCACCTGGTCTGCGCTGACACGCGGCACAAAAGAAAGTGCCCCTCGTCGGGGCGCCAAGTGAAGCAGCAACCGTCGCCTACGCTAGGGCGAGGTCGCGCGCCGAATCGAGAACCTCACCGGGACTACTAAGAACGGGGTACCCGATGTATCGGTTCCGCTACGGGGAGATGGATCTGGCTTGACGTAGACTGAATAAGCGGCCCTAAAAGAAGGGGTTGTGCGCCTTCTCTTCACCGATGGTGGTGGGCGGGCCGTGACCGGGCATCACGACGGTAGCGTCGTCGAGCGCGAACAGCTTGAAGCGCACGCTGGACAGCAGGTCGTTGTAGGTCGAGACGTCGGCGAAGATGCCGCCGACCGAGCCGGCGAACAGCGTGTCGCCGCTGAACACCGTGGAGCGGAAGAGGAAACACGACGAACCGTCGGTGTGACCCGGCGTGTGCAGCATGCGGATCGCGGCGTCGTCGCCGAAGGCGAGCTCGTCGCCGTCGGCGATCGGGATCGCGCGCGACGCGAGGCTGCCGATCGCTTTCACGTCGGCGCGGTGCATCACGATCTGCGCGTCGGGAAACGCGCGCGCGATATCGGCCGTCGCGTCGCAGTGGTCGGCGTGCTTGTGCGTGATGAGGATGTAGCGCAGCGCGAAGGGCCCTTCGTTCACCGCGTTCAGCAATGTTTTCGGGTAGCCGGCGGGATCGACCAGCGCGGCGGTCTTGCCGTCTTGCAAGAAGAAGATGTAGCCGTTGGACGGATGCGGGTCGTGCGGGTGGTGGCGCACGTCGGGCGGGACCTCCGCGCCCGGGTACCAGCGGCGCGCCGCCGCATCGGCGAACTTGCCGGGATCCAGACGTAGCACGACCGCGACCGCGCGCGCCTGATCTTCGGCGGGCACGCCGTCGCCTTTGATCCATGCGGCGATCGCGCCGGAGTCGAGCCCGGTGCGATGAGCGAGCTCGGCGGGGTCGAGCCCGACGCCGCGGGACGCCTTGCGCAGGATGTCCGACGGGTCGTCTTCGAGACCGATCTTGGGCCAGCCGTCGCTCGCGCTCACCAGAGCACGCCGTCGCCGACGAGGATGTACAGGATCGGACCGATTCCCCAGATGAGGCCGACGATCGCCCAGATGACCTTCTGCAGCTTGTTGAGGTCGGTGCGCCCCGCCAGGTTGATCCACATCAGCACCACGGCGACCGGGTGGAGGATCGCGGAGATCAGGATCTCGAGGACCAGCTTCATCATGGTGGCCGACGCTTCGCGACCGAACCGGACGCAACCCGGCGCGGGTTGAAGGAGACGCCATGCCCGTCTCCACCCACGCCAAGGTCATCATCATCGGATTCCGGCCCCGCCGGCCTGACAGCGGCGGTCTACGCGGCGCGCGCGAACCTCGCGCCGATCGTGTTCGCCGGCCACATGTACGGCGGGCAGCTCATGCTCACGACCGAGGTCGAGAACTATCCCGGTTTCCCCGACGGGATCATGGGGCCCGGAGCTCATGGAGGCGTTTCGCGCGCAGGCCGAGCGGTTCGGCTCGATCGTCCACAATGTCGACGTGACCGAGGTCGACTTTGCTCAGCAGCCCGTTCGTGGTGCGCACCGCCGAGGATACGTACACCGCCGACAGCGTGATCGTCGCGACGGGCGCGAGCGCGCGCTGGCTCGACATCCCGGGTGAGGCTCGGCTGCGGGGACGCGGGGTCTCGACCTGCGCGACGTGCGACGGTGCGTTCTTCCGCGACAAGCACATCGTCGTGGTCGGCGGCGGCGATTCGGCGATGGAGGAAGCGCTGTTTCTCACCCGCTTCGGTCGCCGCGTCACCGTCGTTCACCGGCGGGACTCGCTGCGCGCGTCGAAGATCATGGCGGAGCGCGCGCTCAACCACGAGAAGATCGAGTTCATCTGGAACGCGGCGGTCGAGGAGGTGATCGGCGAAGACGTGACGCGCGCGCTCCGGCTGAAAAACCTCGTCGGCGGCGGCGAGCAGATTCTCGAAGCCGACGCGCTCTTCATCGCGATCGGCCATGACCCGAACACCGGGATCTTCCGCGGCCAGCTCGAGCTGGATGCCGCGGGCTACATCGTCAGCGCGGACGGCGTGCGCACGAACGTCGACGGCGTGTTCGTCGCCGGCGACGTCTACGACGTTCGCTACAAGCAGGCCGTCACCGCGGCCGGAATGGGCTGCAAGGCGGCGATCGACGTCGAGAAGTATTTGGAAGCGCGCGAGACGCACCACAAAGCGGCGGTCGGCGCGTGACGGCGTCCGGCGGCGACGGCGTGCAACCCGGGCAGGTCTATCCGCATGCGATGGACGTGTTCCGCCGCATGGACGGGCTCGAAGCGCTCGAGCTGATGCAGCAGGGAAAGACGCCGCAGACCAACTTGATGCGGTGGATGCAGTTCACGCTCGAGCACGTCGAGCGCGGCAAGGTGACGTTCGCGATGATCCCGCGCGAGGAGCTCTACAACCTGATCGGCTCCGTTCACGGCGGGATCATCACCACGCTGCTCGACACCGCGCTCGGCAGCGCCGTGCAATCGCTGCTGCCGTCGGGACGCGCCGCGACGACGATGGACTTGCACACGCGCTTCCACCGTCCGGTGACGACCGCCGTCGCCAAGGTGTTCGCCGAGGCGCACGTCGTTCACGCCGGGCGGCGCACGGCGACGTCGGAGGCGAAGCTGGTCGATGCGAACGGGCGCGTCTACGCGACCGGCACGTCGACGCTGCTGATCCTCGAGGACAAGCCCGCCGACTAGCCGGCGTGCATGCGGCCGCGGTAGAACACCGTCACGCGCGGATTCTGCGCGTCGTGCGAGCCGTCGATGTCGACCGCGACGACGTTGCTCGGGTCGATTCCCAGGTGCTGGACGTATTCGGCCAGCGAGCTCTGGTCCTCGCTCTGTCCGTTCGTGCGGTCCTCGTTGGCGACCGTAGCCTTCCCGAGGGCGGCCGTGAGGGCGGCGTGCCGTCCGCCGCTCATCACGCGGGCGAGCGCGCGCCGCGCGCGCGCATCGAGCGCAAGGCCCGACAGGGCGACGGTCACGATCTCGCGGGAGGGGATTTGGTTCCTCATCGCCGACAGCGTTTGCGTCTCGCCGTCGAAGTGCGCCAGGGCCCTCGAGAGGACGGCCGCCTGCTGGCTGCCGGTCATTTGCGTCTGGGCCGCGCCGAGCGACGGGAAGCCGAGGATGAGCGCGGCGGTCGCGACGGCGGCGTGCATAGCGAGGATTTCACAATGCCGTTCGTTCCCAGCCCGTCGCCGAGCGAAAAATCAGGCGTTCGCTCACTCGGCGACGGCATATGCCCGCGTCATGAGCTCGGCGTAGCGCTGCTCGACGACGCGCCGCTTGATCTTGAGCGTCGGCGAGAGCTCCCCGTCTTCGATCGTCGGATCGCGCGGCAGGATCGCGACGCGTTCGACGTGCTCGTAGCGCGCGAGATCCGACGTTTGCGCGCGCACTTCGCGTTGCATCAGCTCGCGAATCCCAGGGTGGTTCGCCATCTCGGCGGTCGTCATCGTCGCGGGCAGGTCCAGCTTCGCGCGCACGAGTTCCCAGTTCGGCGCGACGAGCGCGGCCGGATGCGGTTGATTGTTGCCGAACACCATCGCCTGGCCGATGTAGATCGACCGCTTGATCGCGGTTTCGATGCGCGACGGCGCGATCCACTTGCCGCCGCTGGTCTTGAAGAGCTCGCGCTTGCGGTCGGTGATCGACAGGTGACCGGCTTCGTCAAGCATTCCGATGTCGCCGGTTTGGAACCAGCCGTCGGGCGTGAACGGCTGATCTTCGCCGGGCAAATGATAGTAGCCGAGCATCACGCTAGGGCCTTTGACCAGCACCTCGCCGTCGTCGGCAATCCGCACCTGGACGTCCCGGATCGGCACGCCGACCGTGCCGAGCACGTTGTCGGCTGGTCGATTTACCGTCACGACGGGCGAGGTCTCGGTCAACCCGTAGCCTTCGAGCACGGTGAAGCCCATCGCGGCCAAGGTGAGCGCGGTGTCGCGATGCAGTGGAGCGCTGCCGCTCACGAAGTAGACGAGCCGGTCGAGCCCGAGCGTGACCGGGATCTTGCCCAGCACGAGCTTGTGCGCGATCGCGTGCTGCGCGCGCAGCCGCGGCCCGGCGCCGCCGCCACGTACCGCGCGTTGGTACGCGGTGCCGACGGCGAGCGCCCACGGCACGAGCCCGCGCCGCATTCCGCCGGCCGCGCGCGCGTTGCCGATGATCCCGGCGATGAGCCGCTCGAAGATGCGCGGTACGAAGGCGACGTAGTGCGGGCGAACAGCGCGCAGATCGTCCAGCAGATGGTCGGGCGTCGTAACGTAGTGGACGAGCCCGTTGTAGAGATAACCCAGCGCGTCGGTGTGCTCGAAGATGTGCGCGAACGGCAGCACCGATAACCCGGTCTGACCTTCGCGCAGTCCGCTCACGCTCGGGTCGAACGCGCCGGTGACGTCCGAGACCAGGTTGCGGTGCGAGAGCATTACGCCCTTGGGTTGGCCGGTCGTTCCCGACGTGTAGATGAGAACGGCGAGGTCGTCGGCGGCGACGCCGGCGAGATACGAGGCCAGCGCGCGCTCCTCGTCGGCCGGCGCCGGCGCGCTGCGCACGAAAGCCTCGAAGCCGCCTTCGCCGGCGCCGTCGAAGGCGACGATCGGCGGCGCGCCCGGAACGGCGGCGCGCAGGCGGGCCGCGGTCGCGTCGTCGTCGACGAACACCAGCTTGGCTTCGCTGTCCGCGAAGATGAACGCGATCTGATCGTCGGCGGTCGTGGCGAACATCGGGACCACCACGCCGCCGGCGTACAGGATGCCGAAGTCGGCGACCAGCCAGTCGACCCGATTGTTGGCGAGGATCGCGACCCGATCGCCCCGGCCGACCCCCCGCGCGTGCAAGGCGTGCGCCACGGCCGCCGCCCGCCGCTGGACGTCGCCCGAGCTGAGCGAGGTCGTCCGGCCGCCGCGGCGCTCGGCCAGCGCGGTCGAGCGCGGCCGCGCGAGGTGCTCGGCGATGAAGGCCGGCAGCGTCGGCAGCATGGTCATCCTCGTTGCCCTCCGGGCTTGACGGGTTACCCTTAACCTATTATGAATAACATATGGCGACGCGGTCAAGGGTCGAATTCCCGACCGAGCTCTGGGGAGATCGCGTCTTCACCGGAGAGGTCAAGACGAAGACGGTCTTCCCCGCGCTCGTGCTCCAGCTGTTGCATGCCCAGCCCGACAGTGGCTACGGGCTCATGCAGCGGATCGGCGCCCTCGGCGGCATCTTCCCGGTCAATCCGAATACGATCTACCCGCTGCTGCGGCGGCTCGAGGAGCGCGGCTTCATCCGAGGCGAGCTCGACGCATCCACCAAGCGCGGGACGACACTCTATCACATTACCGCCGCCGGCGAAGAGCGGCTCGGGATCATCAAGACCAACCTGCGACCCTACCTCACCAACCTCATCGCGGCGATGCAACGACTCCGTCGCGAAATGTACGGAGAGACGTCATGAGCACTTACCGCGCGCCGTTGCGCGACATGCAGTTCGTCTTGCGCGAGCTCGCCGGCGTCGACGAGATCGCCAAGCTGCCGGGCTACGGGGATACGATCGAGGTTCTCGACGCGATCCTGGAAGAAGCATCGACGTTCGCGACCGAGGTTCTTTCGCCGCTGAATCAGAGCGGCGACAAAGAAGGCTGCACCTGGCATGACGGTGAGGTCACTACGCCCAAGGGCTTCAAAGAGGCGTACCACCAGTTCGCGCAGGCGGGCTGGATCGGTCTGCCGGTTCCCTCCGAGTACGGCGGCCAAGGTTTGCCGCAACTCATGCTCGGGCCGACGCTCGAGATGTGGAACGCCTCCAACATGGGCTTCGCCAACGGGCCGCTGCTCAATCAGGGCGCGATCGAAGCCATCGAGCAGTTCGGCAACGACGCGCAGAAGCAGACCTACATTCCCAACCTCGTGAGCGGTGAGTGGACCGGAACGATGTGCCTGACCGAGCCGCAAGCCGGCTCGGACCTCGCTCAGGTCCGCACCAGCGCGACCCCCGACGGCGATGCGTATCGCATCCGCGGTCAGAAGATCTTCATCACGTTCGGCGAGCACGACATGGCGCCGAACATCATCCATTTGGTGCTCGCGCGGCTCCCCGGCGCTCCCGAGGGCACGAAGGGCATCTCGATGTTCATCGTGCCCAAAGTGCTGGTGAGCTCCGACGGATCGCTAGGCGCGCGCAACGACGTGGTCTGCGCGGGAATCGAGCACAAGCTCGGCATCAATGCGAACCCGACCTGCACCCTGGTCTACGGCGACGGCGGACAAGGCGCGGTCGGCTATCTCGTCGGCGAAGCGAACCGCGGTCTCGAGTACATGTTCGTGATGATGAACGCGGCGCGCTTCTCGGTCGGTGTCCAGGGCCTCGCCATCGCGGATCGCGCCTATCAGCACGCGGTCGAGTACGCCAAGGACCGCATCCAGTTCCGCGACGCGGCGTCGCGCGACCCCAAGCCCGTCGCGATCATCAAGCATCCCGACGTGCGGCGCATGCTGCTGTGGTGCAAGGCCAACATCGAGGCGATGCGCGCGCTCGCGTACGTCACCGCCGCGTCGCTGGACTACGCCCACAAGTCGGAAGACGAAGCCGTCCGCAAGGAGCACAAGGCGTTCGTCGAGCTGATGATTCCGATCGTGAAGGGCTGGCTCACCGAGCGCGCCATCGACGTGTGCTCGACGGCGCTCCAGGTCTTCGGCGGGATGGGCTACGTCGAGGAGACCGGGATCGCGCAGCAGTACCGCGACGTGCGCATCACGACGATCTACGAGGGAACGACCGGGATCCAGGCGCTCGACCTCGTCGGCCGCAAGCTGGTCCGCGACATGGGCGCGAGCGCGACCAAGGTGCTCAAGCAGATCGGCAAGTTCGCCAAAGAGCTCGAAACCGCCGACAACGCCGAGGTGAAGGCGCTCGCGCAGCCGCTCGCCGAGGCGACCAAAGCGCTCGGCGAGACGGCGCAGTTCATCGGTATGACGGCCATGGGCGACTTGCACAAAGCGTTCGCGAACTCGGTGCCGTTCATGAACTTCTTCGGGATCGTCGCCGGCGGCTGGCAACTGTTCCGCGGCGCGAAGATCGCGAGCGAGAAGCTCGCGGCCGGCGACGACGATCCGTTCTACGTCGCCAAGATCCAGACGGCGACGTTTTATGCGCACAACGTCCTCTCGCAGTCGGCCTGGTTGCAGAAGCAGATCGTCGAGGGCTCGGGCGACGTGATGGCGGGCAGCGACGACATGTTCGAAGTCGAGCGCCGCGCTCTGGCGACCGCCTGACGGTGATGCGCATCCCGGCATCGTGCCTAGCGCTAGCGCTCGTTGCGGGCTTGCTCGCGAGCAACCCCGCGGCGGCGCCGGCCGATGCGGCGTACGATGCGGCGATGTCTGCCCTGGCGAGCACGGTTTCTCCGCGGCCGGGATCGCCCGAGCGGCAGCTACGCCTGCCGGACGATCAGCGTGACGCACACCAACCAGACGATCCTCCTCGGCACGATGATCGTCACGCCCGGACACTACTCGGCCTCGGGGATCAAATGGGCCGCCGGGAGGTGGACGGGCAGCGGCGACCGCCTGCGCTTCTCGGGCCAACCTTTCAATACCGCGCGAACGCGAGTACGGCGCGAACCGCGCCGGACGCAGCAGCATCCGGTTCATCTGGAATCCGAAAAGCCAGCCCGCCGTGTGGATCTGCACGCGATAACCACTCTTCTCGAAAGACGGCGATGGACAGCAGCAATCAGCGCGTGAAGAGCGAGGACCTCGGCGACGGGATCCGCCTTCTCACGCTCGACAATCCTCCGGTGAACGCGCTCGGCTACGCGACGTGCGCCGAGCTCGTGCCGCTCGTCGAGGCGGCGGCCGCCGATCCGGCAATCACGACCGTGATCTTTACCGGCGCGAACGGCATGTTCAGCGGCGGCGCCGACGTCAACGACTTCTCGACGCCGCCGGACGGCAAGAAGACGATCCGCGACGCGATCGAAGCGATCGAGCGGAGCGACAAGACGTTCGTCGCGGCGATCGACGGGAACGCGCTGGGCGGCGGGTTCGAGTTCGTCGCTGGCCTGCGACTACCGCGTCGCGACGTCGAAGTCGCGCGTGGGCCTGCCCGAGATCAAGCTCGGCCTGCTGCCGGGCGCGGGCGGAACGCAACGCCTGCCGCGGTTGGTCGGCGCGAACGAGGCGCTGCAGATCATGCTCAAGGGCGACACGATCAAGGCACCCGACGCGCAGAAGAAGCGCATCCTCGACGCGGTGGCCGATACGCGGCGCGGTAGCGGCCGCCAAGGCGTTTGCGGGCAAACCCAAGCGGCGGCTCTCGCAGATCAAGGCCGAGTTGGGCGTCGCCAACCTGGGCCTGTTCGCGACGCCGTTCGTCGTCGCGCAAGCGCACATGATGGTGCCGCCCGAAGAGAACGGCGGATACGCCGCGCACAAGCTGATCGATGCGGTGCAAGCCGCGATCGAGCTGCCGTTCGAGCGCGGCTGGGCGCGCGAGTTGCGGTTGTTCATGGAGTTGGTGCAGTCCAAGCCGTCGGAGGCGCTGCGTCACGTCTTTTTCGCCGAGCGCGAGCTGTCGAAGGTCCCGGGCCTGCCCAAGACCGAGCCGGTCAAGATCGAGAAGGCGGCCGTCATCGGCGCCGGCACGATGGGCACCGGAATTGCAATCGTGTTCGCCGAGGCCGGCATCCCCGTCACCGTGATCGAGACGAAGGACGAAGCGGTCGAGAAGTCCCGCGAGATGGTGTTCGGGATGTTCAAGTATCAAGTCGACAAGGGTCGGTTGACCCAAGAGGACGCGTGGAAGCGCGCCAACTCGATCTCGTACGAGACCGACTACGCCGAGCTCGGCGACGTCGACATCGTCGTCGAAGCCGTGTTCGAGTCGATGCCGGTGAAGAAGGACGTTTTCGTTAAGCTCGACGCCGCGACCAAGCCGTCGTGCATCCTCGCCTCGAATACTTCGACGCTCGACATCGACGAGATCGCCTCGGCGACGAAGCGCCCGGAGCAGGTGCTCGGACTGCACTTTTTCGCGCCGGCCAACATCATGAAGCTGCTCGAGATCGTGCGCGGCAAGGCGACCTCGGCGCAGACCCTCACCACCGGCATCGCGCTGGGCAAGAAGCTGCGCAAGGTCGCGGTCGTCTCGGGCAACGCCTTCGGCTTCATCGGCAACCGCATGCTGTTCGCGTATGAAGCCGAGGCCGTGCAGATGGCGGAAGAGGGGGTGAGTCCGGCGCGCATCGACGACGTGATCAAAAACAGATTCGGGTTCGCGATGGGACCGTTCGCGGTCGCCGACCTGTCGGGGCTCGACGTCTACCACTTCATCTCGCAGTCGGAGCACGGCGCGCCGCTGGGGCGCATCCCGATCATCGCCAAACTCGTCGAGCAGGGAAGGCTGGGGCAGAAGACCGGCAAGGGATTCTTCGCGTACGACAAGGCCGTCGGCAAGGGCCGCCAGCCGATCGCCGACCCCGAGGTCGAGCAACTCATCGCGCAGCTCGCCAAAGATGCGGGAATTCCGCAGAACCCGAACGTCTCCGATGACGAGATCATCGCGCGCTGCACGCGCGCGCTGGCCGAGAGCGGCGCCGAGCTCGTGCGCACCGGGATCGCGCTGCGGCCCGGCGACGTCGACATCGTCTGGATCTACGGCTACGGCTTCCCGCCGCACCACGGCGGCCCCATGTGGTACGCCCAGCACGAGGCCGCCCGCGAACAGCGGAATCCAAGGAGTTGACCCATGCCTGAGGCGGCCATCGTCTCGGCCGCGCGCACGCCGATCGGCAAGGCGTTTCGCGGCGCGTTCAATCAGACCCACGGTGCGACGATGGCCGGCCATGCCATCGCGCACGCGATCCAGCGCGCCGGCGTCGAGCCGGGCGAAGTTGAGGACGTCGTCGTCGGCACCGGGCTGCCCGAGGGCGCGACCGGACACAACATCGGGCGCGTCGCAGCGCTGCGCGCAGGACTTCCGCGCAGCGTCGCCGGCACGACGATCAACCGTTACTGCGCCTCGGGGCTGCAGGCGATCTCGACGGCCTCGCACCGCGTGATCGTCGACGGCGCGAAGGTGATGGTGGCGGCCGGCGTCGAGTCGATCTCGCTGGTGCAGAACGACATGAACATGCACGAGTTCACCGAGGAGTGGGCGCTGCGCCACGAGCCCAGCCTTTACATGCCGATGCTGCAAACGGCCGACTTCGTCGCCAAGAAGTACAACGTCTCGCGTCAGGCACAGGACGAGTACTCGCTGCAGTCGCAGCAGCGCACCGCCGCGGCGCAAGAGGCCGGGCGCTTCGACGCCGAGATCGTTCCGCTGCCGACCTGGAAGTACGAACAGGACAAAGAGACCAAAGCCTATCGCGAAGAAGCGGTGACGCTGACCAAGGACGAGGGCAATCGTCCCGACACGACGCTCGAAGGACTGCTCTCGCTCAAGGGCGTGCTGTCGAAAGAGCTCCTCGATCACCGCCGGCAACTCGTCGCAGCTCAGCGACGGCGCCGCCGCCGTCGTCGTCATGGACGCCGATGAAGCGCGCAAGCGCGGAATGCAGCCGCTGGGGTTCTATCGCGGAATGGTCGTGCGCGGCTGCGATCCGGGCGAGATGGGGATCGGTCCCGTTTTCGCCGTGCCCGATCTCCTCAAACGTCACGGACTGACCGTCGACGACGTCGGCCTGTGGGAGCTCAACGAAGCGTTCGCGGTGCAGACGATCTACTGCCGCGACACGCTCGGCATTCCCAACGAGAAGCTCAACGTCGACGGCGGCGCGATCTCGGTCGGCCATCCGTACGGCGTGAGCGGCGCGCGCATGGTGATGCACGCATTGATCGAAGGCAAGCGCCGCGGCGAGAAGTACGTCGTGATCACGATGTGCGTCGGCGGCGGGATGGGCGCGGCGGGCTTGTTCGAGGTCAACCTCAACCAGACGTGAGCGGCAGGCCGGCCTACTGCCGATCTGCAGCTAGGCGACGGACCGGGAGGTGGACCATCACGCGTGTTCCGTGGCCCGGGACCGCATCGATCTGGACGTCCCGAGCGAGTGCTTGAATCAAGCACAAACCGCGGCCGCTGGTCCCGTTCGGGTCGGGCACGACGCGCACGGCCGGCATCCCCGGTCCCCGGTCGGCGACGATGAGCACGGCGCCCTCATTTTCCCAGGCGACGTGGATGCCGACGGCACCCGGTGCGTAGCGGATGACGTTGGCGACCAGCTCGCCGACGATGATCTCGACGGCTTCGAGGTCGGAGTCGGCCGCCGCCTCGCGGGAGAGGAAGGCACGGACCGCGCGCCGCGCTCGACCCGCCTCCCGCGCATCGGCAGTCACGAGCGACCATTCCTGAGGGTTGTCCATGGGTTGCGCCGGCTTTCAGCCTGTCACCGGCGCGCCCAGGCGGCCGGTACGGTAGCGTACTCACCATTCGGTACGCTAGCGCACCGACTCTTTCAGGTCAGAGTGGGCTCGGCAGCTTTTCCCGGACTCGTCACCGCGATCGCCAAAGGGGCCATGCGGCCGTCGAGCAGGCGCACCGTCCGCGCGGCCGCGCGAAGCGCGGATCGCCTGGGTCATCCCTGGGCAGGGAAACCTGTGAGCCGCCTGGTGGTCGGATGTGGCATGAAGAGCGTGCGACAGGCAGAGGTCTTGCGGATTCGATCGGCCGTGCTCGGGGGCGTGCGGCAGGTGCCCATCGTCGGATTCCTGATCGCGGTCGTGCTCGACTCCCGCGCTGAAGCTCAATCCTCGGCGAATAATGCCTTGTAGCGTTCGCGCAGGTCGCGTTTGAGGAACTTGCCGACCCCGGTGCGCGGAATCGTCTCGACGAAGATCACGCGGTCGGGCGTCTGCCACTTGGCGAGCTTGTCGCTCAGCCAGGCGCGGACCGCTTCCTCGTCGGGTTCGTGGCCCTCGCGCACGACGACGGCCGCGACGGGCCGCTCCTGCCACTTGGGATGCGGTACGCCGAACACGCATGCTTCCTTGAGCCCGGGGTGGCCCATCATGATGTTCTCGACCTCGACCGACGAGATCCACTCGCCGCCCGACTTGATGAAGTCCTTGACGCGGTCGACGATCTCGATGTAGCCGTGCTCGTCCATGGTGACGACGTCGCCGGTGTGGAACCAGCCGTCGGGCTCGAACCCGGCTGCCGTCGCGCTCGGGTTGTTGTAGTACTCTTTGGCGACCGCGAAGCCGCGCACGAGCAGCTCCCCGCGCGCGACGCCGTCGGCGGCGACGTCGTTGCCGCTTTCGTCGACGATGCGGTACTGGACGATCGGCGAGAAGCGACCTTGCTTGTAGCGCTCGCGGCGCTGTTTGTCGGGGTCGCCGTCGAGCTCCGCGATGTCGCGGCTCACCGTTCCGATCGGCGACATCTCGGTCATCCCCCAGGCGTGGATCGCTTCGATGCCGAGCCCGTTCAGATCGTCCATCAGCGAATGCGGCATCGCCGAGCCGCCGATCACGATCTTCTTGAGATGCGGCAGTGAGCGATTCTGCGCGCGCAGCATATCGCGCACCGCCATCCACACGGTGGGAACGCCCGCCGAGAAGGTGACTTTCTCGCTGTCGCACATCTCGATCACGCCGGCCGGATCGAGCCGTTCCATCGGCATGATGAAGTCGGCGCCGATCATCAGGCACATGAACGGCGTGCCCCAGGCGTTGACGTGGAACATCGGCACGATCGGCAGCACGCGGTCGCGCTCGGTGATCCCGAGCGCGTCGGCGAGCCCCGACGCCAGGGCGTGGATGAACGTCGAGCGGTGCGAGAAGAGGACGCCCTTCGGATCACCGGTCGTCGCGGACGTGTAGCACAGGATCGCCGCTGACCGCTCGTCGAGTTCGGGCCAGTTGTACGTCTCAGCTTCGGGCGCGAGCAGCATCTCGTAGTCCAGCGCACCCTCGAACGGCTCGGGCGACGCGCCCATCTGCACGAACGTCCGGCCGGCGTTCGGCTCGAGCGCCGCGGCGGCTTTGATCGCCTTGGTCAGCGAACCGTCGTAGAACACGATGCGGTCGCCGGCGTGATCGAGGACGAACGCGGCTTGATCCGGGAACAACCGGATGTTCACCGTGTGGAGCACCGCGCCGATCATCGGAACCGCGTAGTAGAGCTCGAGATGGCGGTGCCCGTTCCACGCGAACGACGCGACCCGATCGCCCGGACGAACGCCGAGCGTGCGCAACGCGTTGGCCAGCTTCGCGACGCGTTTCCCGAACTCGGCGTAGGTGAAGCGCAGCGTGGCCGCGCCGTCGCGCGAGACGATCTGCTTGTGCGCATGCACCTTCATCGCGTGCTCGAAGATCGCCCGGATCGAGAGCTGCTGATCGGACATCGTCGACGGGAGCACGCCGCCGGCCGCGGGAGAAAAGATCGTCGCCATCAGGATTCGGCCTTCGCCGAATCCGTTGCGTTCGCCCTACGGCCGAGCCGCCTGCAGTAGCCAAGATTTCGGCCCGTTGACGCTCGCCGTCAGGCCAACAGCGAGTTGAGGGCCTCGGCGAGGTCGGGGTGCCGGAAAACGTAACCGGTAGCCAGCGTCCGCTGCGGCAACACGCGCTGGCCTTCGTTGACGATCATGGCGCCTTCGCCCAGCATCAGCTTGGTGGCGAAAGCAGGCACCGGCACGACGGCGGGCCGGTGGGCGGCGCGGCCGAGCGCGCGGGTGAAGTCACGGTTGGTGACCGGCTTGGGCGCAACCGCATCGAGCACGCCGTCGGCGCCGTCGATCGCATGGAGGTAGATCCCAACCTGGTCGTCGGCGTGGATCCAGGAATACCACTGCGCTCCGTCGCCGACCGGTCCGCCCAAGCCGAGCCGGAAAAGGGGAAGCAGCTTGGCCAGCACGCCCCCTTCGGGCCCGAGGACCAAGCCGGTCCGCACCTTGGCCACCCGCATCCCCAGCGCTCCCGCGGCGTCGGCCTCGGCCTCCCACGCGACGCAGAGGCGGGCCAAGAAGTCGGCGCCCGGCGGGCTCGTCTCGACGAACGTCGCGGTCCGGCTCGTGCCGTAGTAGCCGACGGCCGAAGCGCTCACGTAGCTGCGCGGCCGGTCGCCGATCGCCGCCAGCGCCGCGATGAAACGGTGCGGCAAGTCGACGCGTGACGCCGTCATCGCGTCCTTGTTCCCCCGCGTCCAGCGGACCGAGACCGGCGCGCCCGCCAGGTTGACGACGGCGTCGCTGCCTGCGGCGGCGGTTGCGGCGGCCGCCGGGTCGCGCAGGCTCGCCTCGACGACCGCGTCGCCGCGCGCGCGCAACGCGGCGGCCGAGCCGCCGTCCGATGAAACCGCTGCTACCCAGGATCGTCACGCGCACGGTCGGATCCGCCTCGCGGGCGCGCCGTGCGGCGCGTCGAACCTCCGGGCGTGCTCGGGAACGTCCAGGCGCTGCGCGCGATCGCCGCCCTGATGGTGGTCGTAGTCCACGCGTATGCCGTCGAGTCGACCTATCTCCCGGGCCGCCCGTGGACGACGCCCTTCCACATTCTGGGGACCTACGGCGTCGATCTGTTCTTCGTGATCAGCGGGACGGTGATGTTCGTCTCGACCGCGACCTGGTTCGGCGAGAAGTCGGCCGCCCGGCGTTTCCTCGCGCGGCGCGCGACGCGCATCTACCCGCCCTACTGGATCGTCACCGCGCTCGTCCTGGTCGTGTATCTGATCGCGCCCGCGATCACCGGCGAGCATCGCAGCGCGCGACCGGACGTGCTTGCGTCGTTCCTGGCCATTCCGCAACGCGGCGAGCCGTTGCTGGTCGTCGGCTGGACGCTCTCGTACGAGCTGATCTTCTACGCCGTGTTCGCGGTCGCGTTGCGGTTTCACCGCAGGTATCTTCCCATCGTGACGGCGATTTGGCTGCTGGCGGTCGTGCTGATCGGCGCCCTCGGCCCGCATGCCAACCCGTGGGTCCGCGTGCTCGGCAGTTGGTTCAACCTGGAGTTTGCGTTCGGGCTGGCGATCGGCGCCGCCGTGCTGAGCGGCCGTCTCGTCGCCGCGCGCGCGATATTCGTGCTCGGCACGCTGCTCGTCGTCGCGACCTGCGTCGCAACCGCATATTCGGGACGGGAGTACCTGGACGTCGCGTGGTGGCGCCCCTGGGCGGTCGGCCTGCCGATGGCGCTCGTCGTGTACGCCTCGCTCGGGTTGGAGCGCCACGGCCTCGTCGCACCGCCCTGGCTGCGCGCGCAAGGCGATGCGAGCTATGCGCTCTACCTGTGGCACGTGCCGGTCATCGGCGCGATCGGTTTCGCGCTCAATCACGTCCACGTGCACGGTGGTTTGGCCCGGATCGCGATCGTGTTCGGCGGGTACGCGCTGGCGATCGTCGTTTCGCTAATCGCCTATGCCTACGTCGAACGGCCGCTGCTGCGGCTGGCGCGGCGCTATTTCGAAAGCGCGTCGAGCAATACGGGCCGCAAGGCGGCCGCCCAGACCTCGTAGCCCGCCGCCGAGGGGTGCAGCTTGTCGGGCATGAGCTCGGGCTGCACCGCGCCGGCGGCGTCCACGAACCCGGGTCCCGCGTCGAGCCAGCGCACGTGCTTGCCGTCGGCCAGCGCGGCGAGTCGTGCGTTCACCTCGGCCAGCTTCGTCGCCCAGGTCGTCGCGGTCGCCGCGCGGCAGCACGGCGTTGAGGACGACGACCGCGTCGGGGAGCGTCGCGCGGATCGTGCCGACGATCGCGGCCACGCCGCGGGCGACGTTCGCCGGCGTCGCCGTGGAGAGGTTGTTGGTGCCGATCATCAGCACGACGACGCGCGCGCCGCTGCCGGCGAGCTCGCCGTGCTGCGCGCGCCAGAGCACGAACTGCGTGCGGTCGCCGCCGATCCCGAAATCGACGACGTTGCCGAGCGGTGCGATCTCGCGGTCCCACACCTCCGCACCGCGCGTCGCGAAGTTCTCGGTGATCGAGTCGCCCAGGAACAGGACGTCGATCCCGCCCTGGCGCGCGCGCGCCACGAACGCGTCGTGCTGCGCGAGCCACTTGGGTTCCGACCACGGGCGGGCCGCGGCGATCCACGGACCCGCCGGCGGAGAGGGGCTCACGATCGCGGGCGGTGGCGGTGGGACGTCGTGCACGACGCGTTCGGGTTCGTCGATCTACGCGCGCGCGAGCGCGCCGCTGCCGACGATCGCTTCGACCTCGGCGATCTCCTTGGGGATACCGTCGCTGAGCACGACCGGGCCGTCCGCGCCGCACAGAACGTCGTCCTCGATGCGCACGCCGATCCCCTTGAACCGTTCGTCGACGTCGAGGTCGCGGTTGACGTAGAGGCCCGGTTCGACCGTCACGACCATCCCCGGCGCGAGCGGTCGCTTCGTTTCGCCGTCGCGCAGCGTATACGATCCGACGTCGTGCACGTCCAACCCGATCCAATGCCCGGTACCGTGCATGTAGAACGGTTTGTACGCCTCGGTCTCGATCGCTTCGTCGAGCGAGCCTTGGAGCAGTCCGACGTCGATCAGCCCGGCGGCGAGCACGCGCAACGCGACCTCGTGCGCGCTGCGAACGTGCGCGCCCGGACGCACCGCCTCGATCGCGGCCTTTTGCGCCGCCAGGACGATCTCGTAGATCGCGCGCTGCTCGGCGCTGAAGCGTCCGTCGACCGGCCACGTGCGGGTGACGTCCGAAGCGTAGAGGTCGAGCTCGGCGGCGGAATCGACCAGCACGAGCTCCCCGGCGCGCAGCGTGGCGCGATTGGTGTTGTAGTGCAGGATGGTCGCGTTGTCGCCGCCCGCGACGATCGACGGATACGACACGTCTTGCGCTCCGCCGGTGCGATAGGCGTGCTCGATCACCGCCTCGAGCTCGAACTCGGTCAGCCCGGGACGCGTCGCACGCATCCCGGCGATATGGCCGAGTCCGGTGACCGCGGCGGCGCGGCGCATCGCGTCGATCTCGCCGGCGTCCTTGATCAGCCGCATCTCGTGCAGGATCGTCGCCGGCTCGACGAACGTGTCGGGCGCGAAGCCGGTGCGCCGCGTCTTCGTGCGCGCGGCGTGCAGGGCGGCGAAGAACGTGCGGTCGAACCGCTCGTCCTCGCCCAGCCCGACGAAGGCGCGATGCGCACCGGCCAGCGCGTCGGGGAGCCGTTGCGCGAGCTCGTCGATGGGGTAGGCGGCATCGACGCCCAGCACGGCCGGCGCCGATTCGACGCCGAGCCGTTTCCCGTTCCAGATCTCCAGGTCGCGATCGCGCTTGCGCAGGAACAGCGTCGCCGGCTCAGCGGTTCGATGCGGGGCGAGCACCAGCACCGCGTCGGGCTCGGTGAAGCCGGTCAGGTAGTAGAAATCCGAGTTCTGGCGATATTCGTACTCGGTGTCGTTGTTGCGCAACGCCTGCGTCGCGGCCGGGACGATCATCATGCCGTCCTCGAGCCGCGAGAGCACCGTCGCGCGCCGCTCGGCGAACGCGCTCATCGACCGTTCGCTTCCGGGCGCGGATGAGCTGCCCTGCCGCCTGGGCGGCAGAGCGTCCGGTTGCCCGCGCGCCTCGGCAGGTTGCTAAGAATCGGCGCCGCCGACGCCGAAGACGTGGGTAAGATGACCGGTAGCGCGATCGATATGTACGTGTTCGTCTTCGCGTTCGCCTCGGCGTTTCTGCTAGGGCAGAAGCGCCCGCTGTTGGCGCTCTCCACGCGCGTGTTGCTCGCCGTGCTGCTCGGGCTCGCGCTCGGCTACTCCGCTGCCGAAGGGCAGTGGTATCGCGGTTACCTCGGCGTAGCGACGCTGATCGCCAACGTGCTGTTCGTCGGTTTCGCGGCGATCGATTTCTACAGCTGGCAGAAGAAGCGCCAGCGAACACACTAACGCAGCAGCCTGCCCTGAGGATCTATCGAAGGGCGCGCAATACGGCGGCGCTTTCGGCGTCGAGATGCTGCTCGAACACCTTGGGGTGGGTGAGGTAGAACACGCACATCGCTTCGACCAGGAAGCGGTGATGCGCGGCTTCGGCCAGCGTGCGCACGCGCGCCAGCGTCGCGGTGACAAGCCGGCGTAAGCCCACCACGGCTTCGGCGCTCGAGGCGTAGCACGCCACGAAGTTGAGCTCCCCGTGCTCGCGGTCCTCGGCCTGATCGATGAAGTAGTCCAGCAAGATGTGGATCGCCGAGACGCCCGGGAAGTACGCCGTGCTGGTCGCGTCGATCTCATCGGGCTCGAGCCGTTCGCGCGAAGCCAGCGCGACGAGGGCGAAGATCGGCAGTGACGAGCCGCAGGCGGCGGCGAACTCCCACCAGTCCAGCCCCGGGAAGCGTTCGCGGTTCCGCTCGTACCAGGCGTCGCAGGCCGCTTCGCGCGCACCGGCCGGCCCGTGCTTGAGCACCTGCAGATCAGCGTAAAAACGGGCGATCTCGACGAGCCGGTCGCGTACCGCCGGATAGTTCGGCAAGCTGCGCAAACCGTCGCGCGAAGCGTCGACGAGCGAGCGCAGGTAGCCGCCGTCGTCGCCCGGAGGTCCGTCGCGATAGTAGCCGGCCGGTGCGCGGCGGTCGTCGAGTGCGTCGATCAGCGCTTCGTGCAGCGAAGCGTACGCGCGCTGCGTCACGCCGGGGAGGCGGTCGCAGAGGTTGTCGAGGTAGTCGTAGATCGTCTCGATCGCCGCGACGATCGCGATATACCGGCGCGCCGCGACGCTCGGCATGAACGTTGCGAGGATGCACCCTCCCTGCACGTGATACGCTTTGCCGTCGATCGAGGCGAGGGCTTGCGCGCGCAGCGCCGCATCGGGGATGCGGGCAGCGCGGACGCGAATCGCCGCCAGCTCGCGGCCGGCGCGGGGAATGACCGAGCCGACGAAACGCGCGGTCGCAAACCATGCTCGCGGGCCGAGCGCGACCAGCCGGCGGAGCCGGCTCGGGCGGCGCAAGACGCTGGCCAGCGTGTTGCGGACGTCGCGCCACAACGCGTCGGGGACGCGCCTAGATCCCACCGACGAACCGCCCGGGCGCCAGCACGCCACGCGGATCGAACTGCGTCTTGAGCGCGCGCATCGTGGCCAGCGCCGCGGGCGGCTCGCCCCAGGCATCGACCTCGGCATGCGGGCCCGCACTGAGCACCGTCGCACGGCCGAGCAGGTCCGCGCACCGCGTCATACCCTTCGCGGACGCGCACGATCACGTCGCCGGTGCGCAGATCGGCGATCGTCTCGACCCGCCCCAGCGCGTCGCGGACGCGTTGCGCGCGCGCGCCGGCTTCGCCTGGGAGACCACGCGCGACGAAAGTCACCGACGCATCGGCCGCGACCGTCGCATACGCGTCGAGGATCGACGCGAACGCGTTTTCCGCCGCCTCGCCGTCGAGCAGGCGCGTCTCGGCGAGCCCGGCTGCGCCCAGTGCCGAACGCAGCTCGCGCGTCGCGCGCTCGACGACCTGCTCCGAGCCTTCGAGCAGCGCCATCAGCCGCGGCCGGCCGGGAACGGCGATCTCGTGAAAACCGTCGATGACCAGCAGCGCGATCGGTTCGACGCTCAGCGCGTTTGCGTGCGCGACGGCGCGCTCGCGCAGCTCGTCGTCGAACGGCGCGATCGCCAGGCGCCGTACCGCCGGCGCCGGCAACACCTTGAAGTTCGCCCGCACGATGATGCCGAGCGTTCCGTGCGAGCCGACGTAGAGTTTGCCCATGTCGTAGCCCGTCACGTTCTTCACGACCATTCCGCCGGTTTTCGCCAGCGTTCCGTCGGCGAGCGCGGCCGTCGCGCCGATCAGCAGGTCGCGCGGCCGTCCGTAGGCGGCGCGGCGCGGTCCGGCCCAGCCGGCAGCCAGCGTCCCGCCGACCGTCGCGCGCGCCGACAGCGGAGCGTCGAGCGGCAGAAATTGGCGGTTCCGGGCGAGCAGCGCGTTCATCTCCGCGACGGTCATCCCAGCGCCGACGCCGGCGGTAAGCTCGCGCGGGTCGTACTCGTGCAGCGCGTTCAAAGCTTTGGTCGAGAGCGCGACGTCGTAGCGCGCCGGAGGGTTCGAGGCGCGTTGCAGCGTCCCACCGCCGTACGCGACGACCGCTTCGCCGGCGTCGCTCGCGGCGCGCAGCAGGTCGGCCGTTTCGGCGGCATCGCGCGGTTCGACGACGCGATCGGGCGTGCGCGCTCCGAGCGCGTACGCTGTCGGTGGCGGCGCGCTTGGAGCGCGCCGGCTTGGCGATCACCGCTTCACCTCGCCGCATGTTGCGCCGCTGGGGAAGATCTTGTCGGGGTTGAAGACGCGCACGGGATCGAAGACTTCGCGCACGTTCCCCATCGCCGCCAAGTCGTCGCCGGAGAACACCAGCGAGAGCGTCTCGCGCTTTTCGTAGCCGATTCCGTGTTCGCCGCTGATCGTGCCGCCCATGTCGATGCACGCGCGCAGGATCTCGGTTCCGGCATCGACCACGGCTTGCACTTGGCGCCCGTCGCGGCGGTCGAAGATGAGCAGCGGATGCAGGTTGCCGTCGCCGGCATGAAAGACGTTGCCGACGGGGAGCCGGTGATCGCGAGCGATGCCGTCGATCGCGTGCATGATCTCGGGCAGACGCGTGCGCGGCACGCAGGCGTCTTGGATGTAGTAGTTGGGCGCGATGCGGCCGATCGCGCCGGCCGCACCTTTGCGCGCCGCCCACAGCGCGTCGCGTTCGGCCTGGTCGCGCGCCGCGCGCCAGGAGAGCGCCCCGTGCGCGCGCGCGATCGCGGCGAGGGTCGCCTCACCGGCTGCGACGTCTTCGTGCGCGCCGGCGATCTCGACGAGCAGCACGGCGCCGGCGTTCTCCGGATAGCCGGCGTGAAAGTGCGCTTCGACCGCGCGGGTGATCAGGGCGTCCATGATCTCAAGCGCCGTCGGCACGATCCCGGCGCCGATGATCGCCGAAACCGCCTCGGACGCCGACTCGACGTCGCCGAAGGCGGCGACGCAGACGCGCACGGCTTCGGGCAGCTTGAGGAGACGAACCGTCACCTCCGTGACGATCCCGAGCGTCCCTTCGGAGCCGACCAGGACGCCGGTGAGGTCGTAGCCGGGATCGTCGATCGCCGTCCGCTGGATCTCGCCGTCCGCATCGACGTACTCGATCCCGAGCACGTGGTTCGTGGTCGTGCCGTAACTCAGGCAGTGCGGGCCGCCGGCATTGGTCGCGACGTTGCCGCCGATCATCGACGTCTTCTGGCTCGACGGGTCGGGCGCGTAGAAGATTCCGTGCTGGGCGATCGCCGCCGACAGATCGAGGTTCACCATCCCGGGCTGCACGCGCGCGCGCCGGTTGCGCACGTCGAGCTCGACCATCCGGTTCATCCGCGCGAGCGAGACGACGAGCCCGCCGCGCGACGGCACCGCGCCGCCGCACAATCCGGTTCCCGCGCCCCGCGGCACGACGGGCTCGCCGCATTCACGCGCGATGCGTACCGCGATGCCGATCTCGCGCGCGTCGCGCGGAACGATTGCAGCCGACGGCAACCGGTCCTGCGAGTAGGCGTCGAAGGCGTAGACGGCCAGGTCTTCGGGCTCGCTGTGAACGACCTGGGGGCCGAGCGCATCCGCCAGACGCGACGCAAAGGTTTGCAAGGCTCCTTCACGCTACGGAGGGTGAGCGGGGAGTTCCTGGAATCCGCTTGCTCGGTGTTCTTCTGGAAGGCGTGGACCCGGCGACGCGCCGCCCACAAACCGCTGGTGAAGGCGACCATCACGGAACGGCAGCGTCAAACCTATCGTGCCTCCGTCGAGTTCCCCGTGGTGTACATCTTGAGCGGGCGCCCCGGTTCGCGCACCGCGCTGGCGAACGATCTTTCCGCCGGCGGCTTGCGGATCATCGGCGACGAGGACTTCGTCGACGAAGCGACCATCGAGCTGCGCTTCACGCTGCCCAACGATCTGATCAGCAGCGTCACCGTCGAGAAAGAGATCGTTCAGACGACCCCGCGCGGGTCGCACGACGCGCAAAATCAAAGTTCCGCCCGAGCCGTTCAAGGAGATGACGGTCCGCGCCAAGGTCGTGATCGCTTTTTGGAGCTTGCGCCGCCGCAAGTTCTCGCACGGCCTGCGCTTCATCGGAACCGACGAGGAGACGCAAGAAGAGATCCAGCGCTTCATCCACGTCTGGCAAATTCGCCAACTCCGAGAACGCGCCCACATGCGCGGCGAATGATTCATACAACCACGTCATTCCCGGCTACCATGTAACGTCATCCTGAGCTTCTCGAAGGATGGCTGTGTTGCGAAAAACCGTTCGCTGCCGCCGGTCATGCTGAGCTCGGCGAAGGGACCGGACGACGACGCGATCGTCAGTGCGCCGGGCGCGACTTGTCGATCCTTCGGCTTCGCTCAGATCCACAAACGCGGGGCACGGCCGTCCTTCGACGAGCTCAGGATGACAAATCGAGGGTGAGGATTAGTATAAGAGGTACTGCGCGCGCAGCGCGCGGAACGCGCGCAAGCCGGGCTCCCAGGAGGCGACGATCGCGTCGGGCGAAGCGCCCGCGGTCAACGCGTGGCGGACGGCGTCGGTGCCCCAGTCGCGATCGAAGATCTTCTCGTGACCCGGCGCGATGTAAAACTTCCCTTGCGCACGAGCGGCCGCGAGCAGCTCGACGGCGGTGCGCACGCTCGGGAAGGCGTGCGGATCGGTCACGTTGATCGACACCCCGCGCAAGGTCTTGCCGGCCCAGAAGCCGCGCGCCGGCACCCAGTCCGCCGGTTCGAATTCCACCCCGGGGATGCGGCGCGCGTTCAGCGCGTCGCGGTACGCCGCCGGCTCGAAACCGTACCCGCCGGCGTACTCGAACGGACGAGCGGTGCCGATGCCGTTGTTGACCCCGGCTTCGTCGCCCAGACCGGTCGCCAAATAGACCAGCGTCGTGCGGGCGTACGGCATGTTCGGCGACGTCGCGATCCAGCCCAGGCCGGTCTCGGCCCAGACCATGTCGCGCCGCCAGCCTTGCAGCGGGATCACGCGCAGCTTGCACCCGATCTTGAAGTGCGTGTTGAACATGCGCGCGAGCTCGCCGACCGTCATCCCGTGCCGCTCCGGGATCGGATAGAGGCCGATGAACGACGCGAACTTCGGCTCGAGCACCGGCCCGTCGAGCAGCACCCCGCCGACCGGGTTGGGGCGGTCGAGCACCCACACCTCTTGCCCGTATTTGGCGGCGGACTCCATCACGTATGCCATCGTCGAAACGTACGTGTAGGGGCGCGCGCCGACGTCCTGAATGTCGAACACCATCACGTCGATGCCGTCGAGCATCGCCTGGGTGGGATGCCGCGTCGGGCCGTACAGGCTGTAGACCGGTAAACCGGTCTGCACGTCGGTCGACGAGCCGACGGTCTCACCGGCGCCGACCGCGCCGCGGATGCCGTGTTCGGGGCCGAACAGCGCCTTCACCGCGATCTGGCCGTTGCGATGCACGGCGTCGACCAGCGGTTGTCCGGTCGACAGCACCCCGCTGGGGTTCGTGACGATTCCGACCGTGCGCCCGCGCAGCTCGTGCCAAGCGTCGCGCACGAATGCGTCGTCGCCGAGCGTGACAGCCGCGGTTGCCGCCGCCCGCGTCGCTCGGGGCGCGACGCCGGCCGCGATGCCGGCCGCGGCGCCGCCCAAGAACGTTCCGCGCTTCATGGTGCGACGAACTCCGGCCGGGAACCGGCGGGGATCAGGTCCGCGGCGGCCGCCCGCGCGAACAAGTCTTCGATGGCGGCGATCCCGGCTTCGCCGACGTCGTCGCTGTACTCGTTCACGTACAGACCGATGTGCGCGCGCATGACGTCGTCGTTCATCTCGAACGCGTGCGCGCGGACGTAGTCGATGATCTCGCTCTCGTGCTCGCGCGCGAACGCCAAGCTGCGCCGGATTGCGTCGTCGAGTACCCGCGCGTCGCCGTCTGCGACGTCGCGCCGCACGAGGATTGCGCCGAGCGGGATCGGGTTGCCGGTCTCATGCTCCCACCAGTCGCCCAAGTCGATCACCTCGACCAGCCCCGCCTCCCGGTAGGTGAAACGCGACTCGTGGATGATAAGCCCGGCCGCGACCTCTTCGTTCGCGACGGCGTCGACGATGCGGTCGAAGCGCATCTCGACGATCGACTGGTCGCGGCCGAGCGCGAGCCGCAGCAGCGCATATGCGGTCGTCATGCGGCCGGGGATCGCGAACACCGCGTCCTGGGCGAAGTCGGTCAGCAGCGGTGCTTTGCTGTCGACTCCCGGGCGCGAGACGACCAGCGGCCCGCAGCCGCGACCGAGCGCACCGCCCGCGCGCAGGATGCGGTACTTGTCGAGCAGGTAAGGGATCGCGCCGTAGCTCACCTTGGTGAGCTCGAAGCGGCCCTCGCGCGCCGCGAGGTTGAGCGCCTCGACGTCGTCGAGCACGACGTCGACCGCCGGCGCACCCGGCAACAATCCGTTGGCCAGCGCCGCGAAGATGTACGTGTCGTTGGGGCACGGCGAGTAGGCGAGCGAGTAGCGAGCGTGGTCGTGCATCATTCGTTCGAAAGAACGTCGAGGAGGGCCGCGGTCGTTGCGGCGGCTGCGATCGCGCCGGCCTGAAAGTCCCACTCGTTGGACTCCCGCTCGCCGACCAGGTTCGAAACGCCGCGTATCTCGATCGCGGGGACGCCGGCGAGCTGCGCGGCGCGCAGAACGGCGAAGCCTTCCATCGACTCGACGTCGGCGCGAAAGCGGTGCGCCAGGACGAAGGCGCGCGCGGTCGTGCCGGTCACGATCGCCGAGGTGATGCCGCGCCCGACGATGACCGGGATCAGGCCGTCCAGGAACGGCTGCAGCAGCTCCGGATCCGCCTCGACGTGCCGCACGAGCTCGACGCCGCCCGGCAGCGGGAACGCCGTGCCGTCCTCCAGGCCGAGCTCGGCGTAGTCGTCGCGCGCGCACACCACGACGTCGCCGACGGTGCAGCGCTCGCGAAAGCCGCCGGCGATTCCCGCGTTGATCACCGCGTCGTAACGGTTTGCGGCGAGCGCGCGCGCGGTGCCGAGCGCGGCCTCGACCGGGCCGACGCCGACGGCCACGACGTCGACGCCGGCGCGCGAGGCCAGCGCGGCGAGCTCTTGGGCTACGGCGCACACGACGAGCAGGCCGATCTCTACCTCACGCCGATGAACTTGTGGGTTTGCAGCGAGAGGCGCAAGCGATGCGGATCGCGCTTGGCGGCGTCGACGGCGAGGGCGACGTTCGCCGGCTTGTTCCCTTCGGGCTGTAAGAACACGCGAGTGCTTTGCGGGAACTCGCCGATCCACTCCTCCGGGACGCGGCCGTCGACGATCAGCTTGGCTTCGTTCGCACGCAACGCCATTTCGGGCGCCAGCCGTTCTTTGGGCGAAACGGTCAGCCACACGTCGTCGGGAAGCTCGGCCGGCAGCGTGCCGTTCGACTCGATGTGCACGCGCCGGCCGTCGGCGCGCAGCGCCTCGATCAGCGCGCGCGTCTCGCGCTGCGCGAGCGGTTCGCCGCCGGTGAGGATGACCATCGGGCAGTCGCCGCCGAGCTCGCGCACCCGAAGCAGCACCTCATCGATCGAAGCGAGGAACTTCAGCGCATAGTCGGTGTCGCAGAACGAGCAGCTGAGGTTACAGCCGGCGAGGCGGACGAAGACCGCCGGCGTTCCGGTCCACGTCCCCTCGCCCTGAACGCTGTAGAAGATCTCGGCGAGCTGGAGCAATCCTCTCCCTTTGGTCAGTGGGTGGCTTGGCGGCGTGCGCGCAGCACTTGGACGGTCACGACGCTGTTCGCCGGGATCGTCACGTTCTGCTTCGCGTTCTTTGCGTACAGGTAGCCGCCGGCCGCGCCGAGCAATCCGCCGGCGTTCGTGCCGATGCGCTTGCCGATGATGTTGCCGAGGATCATGCCGGCAACGGCGCCGCCCGCTTCGTTGAGCGTGTTGTTCTTCGTGTTGACCTGCGCACCCACGACGCGCCCGTCGAGCACGTAGGTATTCCCCGAGCGCGTGTTGAGCTTGTCGACGCAGATCTGCAGCTTGCCGGCGCGACCCTGACTGGCCGACTGCACGTCGCAGACGTGCCCGTAGATCGTCGCTCCGGTGATGTCGTTGTCTTGCGAGTGGACGTTACCGATGACGACCCGCTGGCCGACGACGGCCGATCGTGAGTCGACGCTCTGGTTCATGTTGCCGACGAGATCGGTGCCGGCCGAGACCTGGGCCTGCCCGGCGAGGGGGACGAGGGCCAATGCGGCGGCGGCGAGGAGGGTCGAGATGCTGCGGATCATGGAAGGCGTGCTCCTGTGGTTTGTTCGGTGTAGGGTCCGAGGACTGCTTACCCGGCCGAGGTCCGGGTGAGAGGGTCACCCCTCTTAAGAACGACACACGCCTTGCGAGTCTCCCATAGCGTCAGCTCGGTCAGCTGCGGCAATTGTGCGTGCCAGCCGGGCCCAGACCCAGCAGGCGATGTTCTCGGCGGTTGGGTTGCCGATCAGCTCGTTGAGCGAGCGATGGTCGACCTCGGCGATCACCGTCGCCTTGACGACGCGCGAGACCACTTCGAAGTCCTCGACCATTCCGGCGGCGGGCCCGTCCGGCTGCAGCGGTCCGTCGAGCGCGACGTCGAGCCGGTACGAGTGGCCGTGAAGGCGCGAGCACTTCCCAGGATGGTGCGGGAGCATGTGCGCGGCCTCGAACGTGAAGGACTTGCGAATTTGCACAGCCCAGGGACTTCGCCGTGAACACCAATCGCTCCCGACTCGTCGTCCAGAACCTGATCGCCCAGATCGCCCCGCCGCTGCTGGCCTCGTCGCTCTACGACGTCGGTGCCGACGGCGTCCCGCGCGTCCTGCCCTCGGTGGGCGGGGTGACGCTCAACGTGCGCGTCGGTGCCTCCGCCTTCGGTTTCGAGGCCGACCACGTCGAACCGGCGGTAAGCGTCCGTCATGCCGATGACAGAATCAACACGGCTTTTTGCACCTTCGCCTGCGTCGGCAACGTCGCGACCGTGATCGGTGGCGAAGCGAAGGGCGAGCAGGGCGTCGTGACCGGCAAGCACGGCGGCGTCGAGCACGTGATGATCGACTTCCCCGAGAAGGTGATGGAGCGCATGCAGATAGGGGACGCCATCGGCGTACGCGCGGTAGGCGTGGGCCTCGAGATCGAGGGTGCCGGCGACGTCAAGGTCTTCAACTGCGATCCCGACCTGCTCGATCGACTCGGGATCGAGCGCTCGGGAGAGCGGCTCAGCGTTCCGGTCGCCTGTCGCGTGCCCGCACGCGTGATGGGGTCGGGCTTGGGCCGGCAGACCGTCGTTCGCGGCGACTACGACATCCAGTGCTTCGATGCGGCACGGTCCGTGAGTACGGCCTGGACCGGCTCCGGCTCGGCGACCTCGTCGCCATCGACGATGCCGACAACAGCTTCGGCCGCGTCTACCGCGGCGGCGCGGTCACCATCGGCGTCGTCGCGCACGGCGCGTCGCGGCTGGCCGGACACGGGCCGGGCGTGACGACCTTGCTCACTTCGGCGAGCGGCGCGATCGAACCACGCAGTCGAACCGCGCGCGAACCTGGCCGCGATCCTGAGCCTGGTATGACCGAGCGCCCGCGCGATCCGATCGCTCCGGCCGAGCGGAGCCTGCCCGTCGAGGTCGTTCCTTACGATCCGGCCTGGCCGGCGACGTTCGAGGCGCTGCGCGACCGCCTCGCGCCCGCACTGCGGGAGCTCGCGGTCGGCATCGAGCACGTCGGCAGCACCGCGGTTCCCGGGCTCGACGCCAAGCCGATCGTCGACATCGACGTCGTCATCCGCCATGCCGGCGACTTCGAGGCCACGGCGCAGCGCCTCGCGAGCCTGGGCTACCTGCACCTCGGCGATCTCGGCATCGTCGGCCGCGAAGCGTTCCGCGCTCCGGCGGGCTCGCCGCGCCACCATCTGTACGTGTGCGCCTCGGGTTCGACCGCGCTGCAGGCGCACCTCACGCTGCGCGACGCGCTGCGGGCCGACCCGGCGCTGGCCGCCGGCTACGGCGCGCTCAAGCGCGATCTCGCCCGGGAGTACCGCGACGACCGCGACTCGTACACCGAGGGCAAGACCGCGTTCATCCGAACGGTGCTGCTCGACGTGCGCGAAGGCCGCCGCCGCTCGCTGCGCGGCTAGCGATCAACGCTTGGCTTTGCGCAGGTAGACGGCGTTGGCGCGGTAGTCGAACCACAGGTCGTACGAGCGCAGCAGATCGGTCCCGACGATGCCGTCGACGTCCTCGGTTCCCAGGTCGACGTTCGAGACGTCGGCGGTCATTTCGCGGATCCAGATCCCGCCCAGCTCGAAGGTCGGGACGCGCGTCGCCTCGGCGCTCGCGTAGCCGCCCATTCCGCGCACGTGCATCGTGCTCGCGACACGATCGGGCGAGAAGTCGCCGTGCTCGGCGAAGGCCGTCTCGAACACGGTGCGATTGGCACCCGTGTCGAGCACGACGCGGCCCGTCGCGGTTCCGGCGCGTGCCGTGACCGCGGGCGTCTTGTCATCGAGGCCGACGTTCACCGTAGTGGCGTCGACCGGCGGCCGGAAGCGGTCGGGCGGGAACGCTTCGGCGAGATTTCGACCGAGATCGAGGTGCACGACGGTGTCGGCGAAGAAGTCGAAACCGAGCAGTCCGGCCACGCGCGTGCGTTCGTCGACGCGGAACGGCACGCTGACGACGCGCGAGACCACGTTGCGCATGCGCAGCCCGCCGATCGTCATCTGCGGCACGATCGTGGTCGACTCGGGGAAGGTTCCCAGCGTCGCGCCCAGGCGCTGACCGTACCGCTCGAGTCCCTGCTGTTGCACGACCGACGGGTCGATGACGATTCCGGCGGCGCCCGAGTCGAGCAGAAAGTCGTATCCGACGCGTCCGACGATCACCCGCACGATCGCCAGCCCGTTGACGAACCGAACCGGTAACCGCACCACCGGCTGCTTCTCGGGAAACTCGACCACGCGCCGTGGCGGCGGGATGTCGACGTCGCGCAGATCGGGGGTCGTGTCGAGCGAGCGCGTCACGAGCATCTGCTCGCGTTCGTTGCCGATCGAATCGACGGTCCGGGTGCGCGACGGCTCCGGTACGCCTTCGACCAGCTTGTAGTCATCGTAGTTCGTCGCGTAGCGGCGCCGCCGCTCGACGTACTCGCGCCGCGCGACGTAGCCCGTGCGCTTGTCGACGAACAACCACTCGTGCCGGCCGGCGGGCGGGTTGACCTCGACGACGTACGCGTTGAGCGCGACCGACTCGCCGACGAGCCGAACGTCGCGATCGTCGCTCGAGTCGCGAAAAGCGCGCTCGCTGGTCGCATCGCGCAGCTCGTGCACGCCGGGGTACGTGAAGACGATTCCGTTGCGGTTCTGCTCCCAGTGAACCGCGCCGCGAATTCCGCGCTGATACACGAGCGGCCCGAGGGTCGTCGTTTCGCGGACGTCTTTGCCCAACCGGTTGACGTGGTACGAGCCGACCACGCCGTCTTGAAACAGCCGCCAATCCTCGATGACCGTCACCGCGCGCGTGTGCTCGCGCGCATGCACGCGATCGTACAGCGCGCGCACGTGCGCCAGCGTCGCGCTCGACCCGATCAGCCCGCTCGGCTCGTCGTCGACCGCGGCGACCGCCGGTGCGCACACCGCAAGAACCACCCCCAACACGACCGCGCATACCGGCGCCCAAACGCGAAGGCGGCCGAACGCCACCTGCGGCTTGGCCCTGAGCTCGTCGAAGGGCCAAACGCGAAGGATTCGGCCGATGGCCGAATCCACCACTATAGCGATCCCGAGGGTCCCATCGCTTCGAGACGCTTCTTGAGGTCGCTCAAGAAGCCGCTCGCCACGGCGCCGTCGACGACCCGGTGGTCGAGCGACATGCAGACGTTCATCATCGAGCGTACCGCGATCGCATCGTCGTCGCGGACGACGGCGCGCTTGACGACCGCTTCCGAGGTCACGATTCCGGCTTGACCCGGGACCAGGATCGGTGCCGAGAGGATCGAGCCGTTGGCACCGGTGTTGTTAACGGTGAACGTGCCCCCGGCGAGTTCGTCGGCGCCCAGCCGCCCGCGACGTGCTTTGTCGATCAGCTCGCCGGCCGCGAGCGCGATGCCGCGAATCGAGAGCTGGTCGGCGTGCCGGAGAACGGGGACGATGAGGTTGCCGTCGGCGGCGATCGCGAGCCCGACGTTGACGTCGCGATGCACGCGAATCCCTTCGTCGGTGAAGGTCGCGTTCATCAGCGGGAACGCCGCCAGCGACTCGACGACGGCGCGCACGAAGAACGGCAGCAGCGTGAGCTTGACGCCGGTGCTCTTCTCGAACCCGTCCTTCTCGCGCACCCGCCACTTCCAGACGTTGGTGACGTCGACTTCGGTCATCGTCCAGGCGTGCGGGGCGGTGTGCTTGGAATCGACCATCCGCTGCGCGATGATGCGGCGCGCCTGGGTCAGCGGGATCAGATCGCCGGGCCGCGCGCTCGCGTACGTCGGCCTGGCCGGCGGCTTGGGACCGGCCGCCGCGGGCGGCGGCGGCGCGACCGCGGTCGCGGCCGGTGCGGTGTACTCCGCGTTGTCGGCGCCGATCGTCGCGGCGACCCCCGCGCTGGGGCCGGCCTTTGCCGCGGCGAGGATGTCGTTGGCGGTGATCCGCCCGTTGTCGCCGGTACCACGAACGGCGGCCAGATCGATGCGATGCTCGCGCGCGAGCCGGCGCACCGCGGGCGAGGTCCGCACGCCGCCGGGCGCCGCGCTCGAGCTGCCGTTCGCGGCGGCGCCGTTCGAGGGTGCCGGTGCGCTGTAACTCGGTCCGCCCAGCCCGACGTTCCGCCCGGCACCGGCTCGTCGTCGCCTGCCGTCGCGGCCGCCGCGACTTGCTCGGACGGAGACGCGCTTCCGGTCGCCGGCGCTTGCGACGCCGCCGACGCGACGTCGTCGATGATCGCGATCGGGGCACCGGTCGGGACCGTCTCGCCTTCCTTGACGATCAACTCGCGAATCACGCCGCTGACCGGCGACGGAACTTCGGCGTTGACCTTATCGGTCGACACCTCGACGAAGGCTTCGTACTTTTCGACGCTGTCGCCGGGCTTTTTGAGCCACTGCGCGACGGTGCCCTCGGTGACCGTCTCGCCCAACTGGGGCATCGTGATCGTGGTCGCCATGTCAGCGCCTTACCCCGCAAAGACGATCCACTAGAATCTCGCCAGGTCGCGCATCGCGCCGACCATCTCCTCGGTCGAGATCATGAACTCTTCTTCGAGCGGCAGCGCGTAGCCCATGGCCGGAACGTCCGGACCGGCGAGCCGCCGGATCGGTGCGTCCAGATCGAACAGCGCCTCCTCGGCGACCATCGCGGCGATCTCCGCGCCGATGCCGCCGAACTTGTTGTCCTCGTGCACGATCAAGAGCTTGCGGGTCTTGCGCACGCTCTCGAGGATCGTCGTCTTGTCCATCGGCCGGATCGAGCGCAGGTCGATCACCTCGACCGAAACGCCCTCGCCGTCGAGCCGGTTCGCCGCGTCGAGCGCTTGATGCAGGTTGTAGCCGAACGACACGACGCTCAAATCGGTGCCGGCCTTCTTCACGTCGGCTTTGCCGATCGGGATCGTGTAGTAGCCGGCCGGGGACCTCGCCCTTGACGCTGCGGTACGTTTTCTTGTGCTCGAGGAACAGCACGGGATCCGGCGACTCGATCGCGGCGTTGAGCAAACCCTTGACGTCGGCCGGCGTCGAAGGCGCCAGGATCGTCAGCCCGGGGACGTGATAGAACAACGCCTCGATCGAAACCGAGTGCGAGAGCGCGCCGCGCACGCCGCCGCCGTACGGCGTGCGGATCACCAGCGGACAGGTGTAGTCGCCGTTGCTGCGATAGCGCACCTTCGCCGCCTCGCCGACGATCTGGTTGAACGCCGGGTAGATGAAGTCGGCGAACTGGATCTCGGCGATCGGCCGCAGTCCTTCCATCGCCATGCCGATCGCGACGCCGACGATCGACGCCTCGGCCAGCGGGGTGTCGATGATGCGCTGCGGCCCGAACTCTTCGAGAAACCCTTTGGTGATGAGAAAGACGTTGCCGCGCGCCCCGACGTCCTCGCCCATGATCAGCACGCGCTCGTCACGCACCAGCGCGTCGTGCAGCGTCGTTCGCACCGCCTCCACGTTGGTCATCGTGACACCGGTCTGCGACTGCGACGCAGCGGTTGCGGATCTCACTCCTGCCATGGTTGGTAATCTCCGGCGACGACGTTCGTGTAGAGGCTCTCGACGGTGGGTACGGCTGCGCTTCGGCCGAGTCCGTCGCCTCGTTCGTTTCGCGCAACACGTCGGCGCGAAGCTGCTTGCGGTGTGACTCGTCGATCACGCCGGCTTCGATGAGCGCCTGCTCGAAGCGCGGGACGGGATCCATCTTGCGCCGCTCCTCGATCGCCTCGCGCGAGCGGTACGTGCGATCGTCGTCGTCGGTCGAGTGCGACAGAAAGCGATAGCACTTCGCTTCGACGATCGTCGGTCCGCCGCCGCCGCGGGCGCGAACGAACGCTTCACGGACCGCGGCGTAGGTCGCGACCGGATTGAAGCCGTCGCACACGACGCCGGGCAAGCCGTAGCCCGAAGCCTTGTCGGCGACGTTGGCCACCTTCATCTGGAGGTCTTGCGGCGTCGAAATCGCCCACTCGTTGTTCTGCACCAGAAAGACGATCGGAAGCGCGTGGACGGCGGCGTAGTTGACCGACTCGTGCCACTCACCTTGCGAGGTTGCGCCTTCGCCGTTGCTGCACAGGACGGCTCGGCCGCTTTCGCTCGCGGTACTTGAATGCTGCGGCGACGCCGACGGCATGCGTGCAGTGGCCGGCGATGATCGACGAGATCGAGAGCACGCCCAAGTCGTGGTTCGTGTAGTGATTGGGGAACTGCCGCCCCATCGAGCGGTCCGTCTGTCGAGCGAACAGCGAGGAGAGGATCTCGAACGGCGACATCCCTACGCCCAGCGCCAGGCCCAGGTCCCGGTAGTAAGGGACGAGGACGTCGCGCCCGCGCTCGAACGCCATCGCCGCCCCGGCCTGGACCGCTTCGTGGCCTTCGGAGCCCAAGGCGAACGGAATCTTCCCCTGACGGTTGAGTTGGAAGCCGCGATTGTCGAGCTGCCGCTGCAGCAGCATGTTCCGCAGCATCGCGACGAGCTGGTCGTCGCTCAACCCGGCACGATCGAGGTCCCGCGCGCCCGCGGTCGTGGTTTTCGCCATCGAGTCGGTCCCCCGGCTCCGTGAGGAAGTGAGAGCCGCGGATACTCGCGCGTTCGGGACGGCGACTCCTGCGGAAGCGGCCGGGCGCCGCATAAGCCGTTCGCGCCGGGCCCCGTGGCGTGAAAATTGATCTGAGTCAATATTTCGTCCCAGGAAACTCCCAGGCCTCCCGTAAACTCCACCGGGACCGGACGGTCGTCGGATCGTCTGAGGGACGAGAGCGTCCGCGCGTAAGCGGTAGGGTCTCGCGTAATGTTTGCAGTGCCGTCTGAGAAGGGTTCCCGTATGGGCGTCTTGCCGTACAGCAGTCTTCGGATCTCACGCTTGGGAGCGCGCCTGGCCGGCGCGGCCCTCGTCGCCGTGCTGGCCGCCGGCTGTTCGGGGGGCGGAGCGTCGGCGCCCGTCACGCCGAACAGCCCGGCGACCCCGCCGAAGTCGCCCGCCTCGATGGCCAGCGTCACCTTCACGATGCACTGGACCGGCACGACGACCTCGGCGATCCAGCGCTCGCCCAAGTACGTCCCGGCCACCGCGCGCAGCGTCTCGGTGACCGTGAACGGCGGAACACCCCAGTTCCTCAACTCGCCCGCCACCACGCTGGTCATCGACGCGCCGGTCGGCACCGACACCTTCGCGTTTGCGACCTACGATGCGCAAAACGGGCAAGGCAACGTTCTCAGCCGCGCGTCGGTCACTCAGGCGATCGTCAACGGCGTCGCCAACAGCGTCTCGGCGACGCTCAACGGCGTCGTCGCCGCGGTCACCATCTCGCTGAGCAACCCGTCGCCGAACGCCGGCGTCCCCGCGACGGTCAATGTGAACGTCGCGGCCAAGGATGCCGACGGCAACACGATCGTCGGACCGGGCGACTACAGCGTCCCGATCCACCTGGCGATCGGCGATCCGGCGAACAGCGGCACGTTGTCGCTCTCGACGGCCACGATCCCGAACCCCGCGACGACCGTGACGCTGACGTACAACGGCGGAACGCTTTCGAGCGCGTCCGTCGTCGCTTCGGCGACGGGCGTGTCGTCCACGTCCGTGACGTTTGCGCCGACGCCGACGTTCTACCAGTTCTCGATCCCGGTCTCGGCGAACCGCCCGCAGTGGATCGCCGCCGGCTCGGACGGCAACATGTGGTTCACCGAGAACCCCGGCGGTGCGGTCGCGCGGATCACCCCGGCCGGCGTTGTGACCGAGTTCACCGTCCCGACCGCGAACGCGCAGCCGCAGATGATCATCGGTGCCAGCGACGGCAACCTATGGTTCACCGAACTCTCGACGACGCCGGCGCCGGGCACGAGCAAGATCGCGAAGGTGACCACCACCGGAACCTTCACCGAATTCAGCACGCTGTTCGCGCCGCCACCGCCCGACAACCCGCTGGGACTGGTCGACCGCGGTGACGGCAACATCTGGTACGTCGCCAACGGCTCGAGCCGCGTCGGCTTCCAGGGCATCAACTCGGGCGTCGCCGGCGAAACGAGCATCCCGACCGCGAACTCGGGTCCGTTCGGGATCGCGTCGGCGCCCGACAACAACCTGTACTACACCGAGTCGGCGGTCGACAAGATCGGCCGGATCGCCAACCTGTTCACCGCGCAAAGCGAGATCAGCTTGACGGCGGGGACCGTGCCGGAAAGCATCGTGCGCGGTCCCGACGGCAACCTGTGGTTCACCGAGTTCGGGCGCGGCAACATCGGGCGGCTCTCGCCCAACTCGTTCTCGGTCACCGGCGAGTTCCCGACGCTTACGGCGAACTCGCAGCCCGTCGGGATCACCGTCGGGCAAGACGGCGCGTTGTGGTTCACCGAGAACGGCCTCGACAAGATCGGCCGCATCACCACCGGCGGCACGGTCACCGAATACGCTTCGCCGGTCACCGGACTCGGCCTGAGGGGAATCGCGGTCGCGCCGGACGGCTCGCTGTGGTTCTGCGAGCCCGGCACCGGTCTCAATCCCGGGCGTGTCGGAAAGCTGGTGTACTGAGATGCGCGCGAAAAGAGAGGGAACGACCATGGGTCTGCGCACCGGGGCGCTCGCGGCGGCGATCGTCGCAGCGGCGCTGTTCGCCGGCTGCAACGGCGGCAGCAGCACGTCGCCGCCGATAAACGCGGGAACGGTCCCGACGGCGACGCCCGTTCCGACGCCGGTCCCGACCGCGACGCCGGTCCCGCCGCCGGTCAGCGCCACCGGGACGGTTCACACCAGCACGACCGGTCCGGTCACGCTCGGCCTGGGCCCGATCGGCGCGGGTTACAGCGGAACCTTCACCGTCGGCGCGGCGAGCGTCGTCGCGACGCTCACCGACGTGTTCACGCTCTCGCAGCCGAGCGGCACGCCGACGGTTCAGGACATGCACCGGCGCCCGCAGAACATCGGCGGCGCGTCGATCGCACCGTTCGCGTTCTTCTCGCTGACGTCGAGCGCGACGGTCAGCTTCGCGTCACCACCGATGTTCACGGTCCAGTTCCCGAACGCGGCGGCGGTGCCGCCCGCGGCGCTCTCCTATATCGCTTACTACGATCCGACGCATCCGGCGAACGGGTGGACGACACTCGAAGGCCCGGCGACGCTGGTCACCGCGACGACGATGACCTGGACGCCGCCGAACGTTCCGTTCACCTTCGCGGCGAGCCAGCGGTACGTGTTCGTCGCCTTCACGACGGCCTCGTCGCTACCGACGCCGACGCCGGTACCGTCGCCGACGCCGTCGCCGACACCCACGCCGACGCCGACGCCGACGCCGACGCCGACGCCGACGCCCACGCCCACGCCGACGCCGACGCCCACGCCGACCCCGACGCCGACGCCGACGCCCACACCGTCGCCGACGCCGTCACCGGTGCCGCCGACGACGCCGGGCCCGCTGGCGCTGTCGACGCCGTCGGTATCGTTCACGACGGTCGGCGTTCAGGCGACGTTCAGCGCGACCGAGAGCAATTACGCCGGACCGCTGACGGCAACGAACGGATCGCCGTCGTGCGCCGGGATCGCGACGTTCACCCCGCCCTCCGGGACCGGGCCGAGCGCGACCTTCACGGTGACGTCGGTCGCCGCCGGCAACTGTCAGATCAAGGTCAGCGACAACCACGGCCAAAGCATCGGCGAAGCCGTGTCGGTCACGACGACCAGCGGCACGATCAACTCGCACGGACGCAACTGATCCGCACCGGCCCATCCTCGGCCGCGGAAACCGTCGAAGCGCGACGGTCTCCGCGGCCTTTTCCTTCTGTCCGCCGATCGCCGCCCGACAAGCGGGCGTTTGTCCGGACACCGCAACGGGAACGTGTACGGTCAACGACCCGATCGCTCAATCGAAAGGGAGATCGACACCATGGCAGCAGCGAAACGCGCCGGCAAGAAGACCGGCGCAAAGAAGACCGCCGCGCGTAAGACGACCACGCGCAAGAAGACGGCGAGCAAGAAGACGGCGCGCAAGAAGAGCGCGGTCGCCCGGGTGACCGCGGGTGTGAAAAAGGTGGCCGGCCGCGCGAAGAAGGCCGCCGGCGCCACGCGAAAAGCCGCGAGCGGCGCCGCCACGAAGCTTAAGAAGACCGCGAAGAAGGCGTCCGGCGGCGCGCGCAAGGCCGGGCAGACGCTCGAGAAGGCGGGTCAGATCCTCGAAGCGGGAGCCGACTTGGTCGAAGCCGTCAGCGCGAAGGTTCAAGCGGCAGCAGGCGGCAAACGCGGCGCCGCGCGGGGACGCAAAGCGAAGAAGTAAGTGACACGCGTTATGCGGTGACGATTTTGGCGGCGTTCTCCAGACCGAGCTTGGCGATCGACTCCTCGCGCATCTTATACTTCTGGACCTTGCCGCTGACCGTCATCGGCCAGCCTTCGACGAACATCACGTAGCGCGGAATCTTGTAGTGCGCGATCTGCCCGCGGCAGTACTCGCGCACTGCTTCCTCGCGGAGCTCGGCGCCCTCGTTGACGATCACCCAGGCACACAGCTCCTCGCCGTAGCGTTCATCGGGAACCCCGATCACCTGCACGTCCCTGATCGCGGGATGCGTGTACAAGAACTCCTCGATCTCGCGCGGATAGACGTTCTCGCCCCCGCGGATGACCATGTCTTTGATGCGTCCGCTGATGTTGACGTAGCCGTCGTCGTCCATCGTCGCGATGTCGCCGGTGTGCATGTAGCGCGCGGCGTCGATCGCGCCGGCGGTGGCTTGCGGGTTCTCCCAATAGCCCAGCATCACGCTGTACCCGCGCGTGCACAGTTCGCCCGGCACGTTGCGCGGGACGATGCGGCCGTCGCCGTCGACGATCTTCACCTCGACGTGCGGGTGCACGCGGCCGACCGTGCCGGTCCGCTTGTCCAGCGGATCGTCGGTCATCGTCTGGGTCGAGACGGGCGACGTCTCGGTCATCCCGTAGCAGATGGTGACCTCGGGCATGTGCATCTCGCTCTGCACGCGCTTCATCACCTCGACCGGGCACGGCGAGCCGGCCATGATCCCCGTGCGCAGCGACGACAGGTCGAAGTCGCGGAAGTTCGGCAGCGCCAGCCCGGCGATGAACATCGTCGGCACGCCGTAGAGCGAGGTGCAGCGCTCGGCGGCGACCGTCTGCAGCGTCAGCTCGGGATCGAACGTCCAGTTCGGGATGACGATCGCCGCGCCGTGCGTCGTGCAGGCGAGGTTGCCCAGCACCATCCCGAAGCAATGGTAGAACGGCACCGGAATGCAGACGCGGTCGGCGTCGGTGTACCGGCAGCCTTCGCCGATGAAAAAGCCATTGTTGAGGATGTTGTGGTGCGACAGCGTCGCGCCTTTGGGAAAGCCGGTCGTGCCCGAGGTATATTGGATGTTGATCGGCTCGTCGAATTGGCAACGTGCCTTGCGCTCGGCCAGCTCCGCTTCGGAACACCGTCCGGCGCGCTGGACGTACTCGTCCCAGCCGATCTCGCCGGCCAGCGGCAACGTATTCCCGACGATCACCACCTCGCGCAGCAGTGGAAGCGAGCCCCGCACCTCGCGGACCATCGTCAAGTACTCGCTGGTCTTGTAGCGGTCGAGCGTGATGAGGGTACTGACGCCGCTCTGGCCCAGCGCGTACTCGAGCTCGGACAGGCGGTACGCCGGGTTGACGTTGACCAGCACGGCGCCGGCCTTGGCGGTCCCGTATTGCGCGAGCACCCACTCCAGCGAGTTGGGCGACCAGATCCCGACCCGCTCGCCGTGCGCGACGCCCGCCGCGATCAAGCCCTTCGCCAGCCGGTCGGTCGCGGCTGAGAACTCCGCGTAGGTCAATCGCACGCCTTGATGGACCGAGACGACGGCATCGTGCTGCGGAAAGCGCCGCGCGATGCGGTCGAGGTTCTCGCCGATCGTCTCGCCGAGGAGCGGAACGGGGCTGGCCCCGTGTGCGTACGACCCAAGCTCCATTCCGGAATGGACGGCGGCGCCCGTCCGCGCTCCTGCCGGTGCCGGCCGGATGCGTCAACCCAGGCGATCCGCCAAGCCGGTGAAGAACATCCGGCCATGACCAGTACCGCGATCCCCCACGACGAGCTCGTTGCGGTCCGCCGCCGGCTTCACGCCGCGCCCGAGCTGTCGATGGTCGAGCGCGAGACGGCGGCGTTCGTCGCCGAGCAACTGGGAGCGCTCGGCCTCGACGACGTGCGCACCGGGATCGGCGTCACCGGCGTGCTGGGGACGCTGCGCGGCGGTAAGCCCGGTCTCGTCACGCTGCTGCGCGCCGACATGGACGCGCTCCCGATCGCCGAGCTCAACGACGTCCCGTACCGCTCGCAGCGCGCCGGGGTGATGCACGCTTGCGGTCACGACGGTCACGTTTCGATTCTGCTCGCCGCGGTGAAGACGCTCGTCGCGCGGCGCGCCGAAGTGCCGGGCACGCTGGTGTTCTGCTTTCAACCCGGGGAAGAAGGCCATGCCGGCGCCAAGAAGATGATCGACGACGGCGCGCTCGAGAATCCCCACGTCGAGCGTACCTTCGCGCTCCATCTCTATAGCGGGCTCGACGTCGGGAAGATCGGCGTGCGCGACGGCGCGTTCTTCGCTTCCGCCGACGAGTTCGACTTGACGATCCGCGGCAAGGGCGGTCACGGCGCGATGCCGCAGCTCGCGGTCGATCCCGTCGCGGCCGGCGCGTACGTCGTGACGCTGCTGCAAACGATCGTGTCGCGCGAGGTCGCGCCGAAGGATCCCGCCGTCGTGACGGTCGGCCAGTTCATCAGCGGAACGACCTTCAACGTGATCCCCGACGAAGCGAAGATGAAGGGTACCGTGCGCGCGTTCGATGCGGAGGTGAGGCGCTCGATGCCCGAACGGATGCGGCGCATCATCGAGGGTTTGTCGACCGCGCTGCGATTCGAGTACGAGTTCGACTACCATTGGTCGTATCCGCCGACCGTGAACGCGCGCGAGATCAACGACGTCGTGCGCACCGTCGGCGCGCGCGAGCTCGGCGCCGCCAACGTCGTCGAGCACGACATCGTGATGTGGGCCGAGGATATGTCGTTCATGCAGGAGGAGCGCCCCGGGGCGTACTTCATCGTCGGCTCGCGCGGCGGAGATGCGACGGCGTACCCGCACCACAACGCGCGGTTCGACGTCGACGAGCGGGCCTTGGAGGTCGGTTACCGGATGATGGTGGCGCTCGGGCTCGAAGTGTAGCCGCGCGCCGAGAGGGGTAACCTTGCCAGCGAGATTTCCCCGGCGGCTCTCAAACTTTTCACAGGCGGCGTACGTATCTTAGGGTAGCTATCACCGAGGAGCGATCGTGTACGCACCCCAGATTCAGCCCATCCCCGGCCCGCTGGTCCTGCGCCTCATCGGTGCGCTCGATCCTGACCTGGTGACGGCGTTCGGCGACCTCGAGCGCGGCCTGAGCGATGTCGGCACGGTCCTGGTCGACGTGCGCGACCTCCAGGTGCTCGGCGAGTCCGAGATGGACGGCCTCGTTCGCACGATCGCCCAGGCGCGGACCGAGGGCCGCGACGTCCGGCTCGACGCGCGTAACCTGCAGTGGAAGCGGATCGCCAAGAAAAATCTTTCCAGGCAACCGAACATCGACGCGAAACTTCGTTCCAGCGCGCGGCGCACCGTCATCCTCGCGCACAGCCCACTGCGCAAGCGCCGCTAGGCTCGCGGCGCGCGAAGCGCCACCCGTTTGGCGTTTCCGGTCCGCCGATCGTGCGCCTTTTGTACAATGACACGGCGCTCGGAATGGCCTATCGTTTAGGCTTCCAATGCGCCACGCTTCGAGTAACCTCAGCATAGGCTCCGAGCATGACGCGTGCGGCGTCGGCTTTCTCGCCGACCTTTCGAACAAAGCGACTCACCGAATCGTGGAGCTCGCGCTGGCGGCCGTCGGCGCGATGGAGCACCGCGGAGCGCGGGCCGCCGACGGCCGGACCGGAGACGGTGCGGGGATCCTGATGGAGACCCCGCGCGCCTTGTTGCAGCGCGAGCTGGCGGCGGCGCACGTGCGCGTACCCGAGCAGCACCTCGCCGCGGTCTGCATCTTCTTGCCGCGCGATGAGGACGCCGCCGCCGCGGTGCGCGCGCGCGTGGAGCAGGCGATTCGCGGCGAAGGCGTCGCTCCGATGCGCTGGCGCGTTCCGCCGGTCGACCCGTCGGTGCTCGGCGCGCAAGCGTTGGCCGCGGCGCCGTCGTACGAACAGTTGCTGGTCGACGTCGGTCCGGGCAACGCCCGCGAGCGGATGCGTTCGGTCCGGCGGGCCGTTATTCGCACGTTGCGCGAAGACGGCGACGTCGCGACGCTGGTGAGCGCGTCGCCGACGACGGTGGTCTACAAGGGCCTGCTCTCGTCCAGCGAGCTGGCCGCCTACTTCGCCGACCTGCGCGATCCCGCGTGCGCCTCGCGCTTCGCCGTGTTCCATCAGCGTTTCAGCACGAACACCGCTCCTAGTTGGCGGCTGGTGCAGCCGTTCGGCATCGTCGCGCACAACGGCGAGATCGACACGATCACCGGAAACCGCGCCTGGATGCGCGCTCGCGGCGTGCTCTCGCCGCGCGGCGCCAGCGACTCGCTCGAGTTCGACGTCGCGCTCGACTCCATGGTCGGGGCGGGTTACCGCGTCGACGAAGCGATCGATCTGATGTTGTCGCCGGCGATCGACGACGACGAGCGCCTGCGCGCCTACTACGATGCGCACCTACCGACCGTCGAGCCGTGGGACGGTCCGGCGGCGATCGTGTTCGCCGAGGGCGACCGCGTCGGCGCCGCGCTGGACCGCAGCGGTTTTCGTCCGCTGCGCTGGTGCCGGACCGAGTCGGGGAAGGTGTTGGCCGCATCGGAGGCCGGCGTGGTCGACTTCGGCGACGATGCCGATCGTCGAGCGCGGTCGCCTCGGTCCGGGCGAACGGATCGTGGTGCGCTTCGCGACCGGCGAGCTGATCCGGCCCGACGGCGTTCCGCGCGCTGCGCCGCGAAAACGCCGACTTCCGCTCCACCGTCGCCTCGTGGCGCTTCGATCCGCCGCCCGAGATGGCGCCGGTCGTCGATCCCGCCGCATTGCGGCGGGATTTGGTGCGCTACGGCTACGCGGCCGACGAGATGAAACAGGTCGTGCTCTCGCTCGCGGGCGGCGTCGAACCGATGTGGTCGATGGGCGACGACGCCGCGCCGGCATTCCTCGAGCGGCGCATGCCGGTGACCGAGTACCTGCGCCAACGCTTCGCACAGGTGACGAACCCGCCGATCGATGCGTTGCGCGAAGGCTTCGTTTTCGACATGCGCGCGTTCGTCGGCAGCGGCGACACCAACGGCGACGTCCCGGCGCCGGGCAGCATCGTCTCGGTCGACACCGCGCTGCTCGATGAGGCCGGGTTCGATTCGCTGGCCGGCGACGCGCGCCTGATGCCGCACCGCATCGCGCTTGACTGCGGTCCGGCTTCGCTCCGCGTGCGGATCGGCGCCATCTGCGACGACGCCGAGCGCGCCGTGCGTGACGGCGCGACGTACCTGGTGCTGGACGATCGCGGCGCGGAGTTGCCGGTGCCGGCCGTGCTCGCCGCAGGCGCGGTCCACCAGCGGTTGACGTCGGCCGGCCTGCGCATGCAGGCCTCGATCGCCGCTTGCGACGGATTCGCGCGCGACGCGCACGGCTGCGCGGCGGTCATGGCGGCCGGCGCCAACGTCGTCGCGCCCTGGCTGGTCGCGCGCGCGGCGGCGGCGGAGGCCGGGTCGGCGGCGCAATTGTTCGAGACGCTGCGCGCCGGGCTGGTCAAAGTGCTCGCCAAGCTGGGGATCTGCACGCTGCGCTCGTATGTCGGGGCGCAGACGTTCGAAGCACTCGGCCTGCGCCGCGACGTCGTGGCGACGTGCTTTCCCGGGATGGCGACGCACGTTCCGACGCTGGGCTTCGACGAGATCGAAGAGGATCTGCGTGCCTGGGCCGCGCTGTCGGGCGAAGGCGCGGAGCCGCCGCAGCGCGGGCTCTTCCGGTATCGCCGCGACGGGGTCAAGCGCCACTTCGATCCGCCGCTGCTCAAGAATCTGCGCAAGACGATCGTCGCGCGCGACGAGTCGGCGTTCCTGGCGCTCTCCGATCAACTCGAGGCCCGCGACACCATCGCGTTGCGTGACCTCATCGAGCCGGTTTCGCTGGGCGACCCGGTCGCGCTGGACGAGGTCGAGTCCGAAGACGCGATCGTGGCGCGGTTCGTGACCGCGGCGATGTCGCTGGGCGCGCTCGGGCCCGAAGCGCACGAGGCCGTCGCGCTCGGCGCGAAGCTCGCCGGCGCGCGGAGCAACGGCGGCGAGGGCGGCGAGGACCCGGCTCGCACCCTCAACACGATCAAGCAGGTCGCGTCGGCACGCTTCGGCGTGGCGCCCGAATATCTCGCGACGGCGGAAGAGCTCGAGATCAAGATCGCCCAGGGTGCGAAGCCCGGTGAGGGCGGCCAGATCCCCGGCTTCAAGGTGACCGCCGAGATCGCCGCGCTGCGCGGTGCCGTGACCGGCCAGACCCTCGTCTCGCCGCCGCCGCACCACGACATCTACTCGATCGAGGACTTGGCCCAACTGATCTACGATCTGCGCCGGGCGAACGCGAAGGCGAAGATCGCGGTCAAGCTGGTCGCGCAGTCCGGAATCGGCTACGTCGCGAGCGGTGTGGCGAAGGCGCGCGCCGACGTCGTGCACATCGCCGGTCACGACGGCGGAACGGGCGCTTCTCCGCTAGGATCGATCAAGCACGGCGGGCTGCCGTGGGAGCTCGGACTGGTCGAGACGCATCACACGCTGGTCGCCAACGGTTTGCGCGGACGCGTCGCGCTGCGCGTCGACGGCGGGTTCAAGACCGGCCGCGACGTCGTGATCGCGTCGATGCTGGGCGCCGACATGTTCGGTTTCGGCACCGCCCTGCTTGTCGCGCTGGGCTGCATCTACGCTCACCAATGCCATCAGAATACCTGTCCGGTCGGGATTGCGACGCAGGACGCGGCGCTGCGCGGGAAGTTCCCCGGCACGGCGGAGGACGGCGCGACCTTCCTGCGCTTCGTCGCGCGCGACGTGCGCCGCCGGCTGGCCGCGCTCGGCGCGCGATCGCTGGCCGAGATCCAAGGCCGCAGCGACCTGGTGCGCCCGCGCGGCGATCGTTCGCGCGGCGTCGACCTCGACGAGCTGCTGCGGCTGCCCGAGGCGCGTGCGCCGATCGACTTCGCGCGGATCGACAATGCGCACCTCGACGATGAGGCGATCCCCGGCGGGACGCAGCGCATCACGCCCGCCGATCGAGCGGTCGGCGCGCGCTTCGCGTACGACGCGACGATCCGAAAGACGCGCGGCGAGCACGTCTCCCCCGCCACGTATCGTTACGCCGGGAGCGCCGGTCAGAGCTGGGGCGCATTCTTGAGCGCCTCGCTCAGCCTCGAGCTCGACGGAGAAGCCAACGACGGCGTCGGCAAGGGCATGAGCGGAGGTCTGCTGGTCGTGCGCGGCGCGGGGCGCGGCGACGAACCGGCGATCGGCAATGCCTGCTTCTACGGCGCGCGCGGCGGACAAGCGTTCGTGCGCGGCACCGCGGGCGAACGGCTGGCGGTGCGCAACAGCGGCGCGACCCTGGTCGTCGAGGGCGCGGGCGATCACGCCTGCGAGTACATGACCAAGGGAACCGTCGCGATCTTGGGCCCGACCGGGCGCAATCTCGCCAGCGGCATGACCGGCGGCGAGCTGTTCGTCCTGCGCGAGCACGCGATGCGGCTCGGCCCTACCCCGCTCGTCGTCCAGGAGCTCGACGGCGAGGCGCTGGCCGCGCTGCGCCGGCTGCTCGCCGAGCACGCGCTGCGTACCGCGTCGGCACGCGCCCGCGAACTGCTGGCGGGCGATCTGGGCGGATTCGTGCGCATGGCCGTCGCCGTCGCCCTACCTGCCGCGCTGAGCGCAACCCGCTAGGGCGATGTCCCGGGCGGGGTCGGCGGCGGCGGAGGCGGCGACGGCGGTTGCTTTTGCGTCGCAGACTGCACGGCGCTGACGGTCGCGTCGGCCGCCTTCTTGGCCTGATCTGCGAACGTGCTCAGGTGCGCCTGCGCTTGCGTCGCGCCGGCTTCGAGCACGGTCTTGCTCGAGGCGATGAAGGCGCTGGTGTGCTGGAGAGCCGCGTTCGCCTGTTCCTGCGCCGCCGCGGTAAGGTGCGGCGTTTGCTCGACGATCGTCTTCTGTAGCTCCTGCGCCTTTGCGACTCCCTGTTGGATCAGCGGCGTCGCCTGCTCGTAGCCTTTTTGCGCCGCATCGGCCGCGATCTGCTGGAGCTGCTTCGCTTGCTCCAATGCCTTGTTGAAGAAATCCATCTGGCTCGATTACCCCTAGGGCGCCCGATCCTCCCCGTGAACCGTGAGGACCCAGCGCAGCGCGCGTGCGTATTGGTCGAGCTCGCGGACCGTCCGGCGCAGCCAGCGGAAGGCGGGATCGGCCCGCTCCTGAGTACCGGACGACGACTCCACCTGTTTCACGTACGCCGCGATCTCGGCCAGCTGTGCCTCGGTCTCGTCCCAGCGCTCGCGCAACGCCGTCTCGGACGCGTCGGGCAGCCGGTCGAGCACCGGCGGCGCGGGCCGGCCCGCGAAGCGCATGCTGAACTCCAGCCGCGCGAGCGCGTAGTCGCTCGTGCCGCGAATGAAGCTTGCCAGCAGGTTAACGAGGCGCGGATTCATGATTGACGGGGGTGGCTGATCGGCGGTACGTCATTGTGGGAAACGGGTTTGCCGGGACGACCGCCGCGGAGCAGCTCCGCAAGGCCGACCCGGCCTGTTCGATCGTCTTGTTCGCCGACGAGCCCTATTGTCTCTACAACCGGATCGCGTTGCCGCCGATGCTGCGGCTCCAGGTCACCGAGCAGAAGGTGATCATGCGCGACCTGGCCTGGCACGAGAAGCTGCGCATCGACCTGCGCCTCTCGACCCGGGTCGACCGGATCAACGTCGCGGAACGAACCGTGCTCGCCGGCGGAGCGTGAAGTGCCGTACGATGCGCTGCTGATCGCTACCGGCGGGCGGCCCAACCTGGCGACCTCCCCCGGTGCCGAGGGAGCGCAGAACGTCTACAACTTCCAGTACATGTCCGATACGAAGGCGATCTCGCACGCGCTCGAGACGGCCAAGGTCGGCGTCGCCGTCGGCGGTTCGTTCATCGCCTACGAGCTGGCCGAGGCGTTCGTCTCGCGCAACGTCGAGACGCACTGGCTCATCCGCGGCCCGCGCTTTCTGCGCCGCATGCTCGACGAAGCCGCCGGCGAGCTGTTGCACGACGCCGCGCGCGCCGACGGCGTCCACCTGCACTTCGGCGAAGAAGTGCGCGAGTTCGTGCGCTCGAACGGCGTCGTGTCGAAGGTCGTCACGACGACCGGCCAGACCATCGAGACCGACCTGGTCGGGATCGGCCTCGGGCTGACGATCAACACCGAATTGTGCGCGGGAACGGAGATCGTTACGCGCACCGGGATCGTCACCGACGAGCACTTGGAAACCGGCGTTCCGGGGATCTTCTCGGCCGGTGACTGCGCCGAGTTCTACGACCCGATCGCCGAGCAGCACTACCGGATGGGCACCTGGAACAGCGCCGGCGCGCACGGTAAGCTCGCCGCGCACAACATGGCCATGCACGGCGTCGAGGGCGGCGAGCGCAAGATGTTCGACGTCGTCCCCGAGTACAGCTCGCTGGTGTTCTCCGGTCAGACGATCACCCAGTTCGGCCTCTCGCCCGAATACCGCGACGACATCGAGACCGAGGTCAGCGTCGACCGCGACAAGATGTGGTACCGCGCGCTCTACTTCCTCGAAGACCGCTTCGTCGGCGCGGTCCTCATCGGCAAGGGCAACCGCGCCGGCAAACGCCGCTACCTCGACGCGATCAAAACGAAAGCCCGCTTCCCGAAGCCGGAACGCCGAGCACTGTTGGATTGGACCGCCGAGTAAACGTCGTCGCCCTGAACTGATCCGTCGTCGCCCTGAACTGATCCGTTGTCATCCGGAACTGACCCGTTGTCATCCTGAACTGATCCGTTGTCGCCCTGAACTGATCCGTTGTCATCCTGAGCCTGTCGAAGGACGACAACGTGAGATGGTCGTGCCTTGCGTGAACGCATCGCTCATCGCGATGATGGCTCGTCGTCGCTTCGGCAAGCTCAGCGTCGACGCGTGAGGCGCGGCCCATCCTTCGACGAGGTCAGGATGACAATGTTGTCGCGTCGATGGCGGGGCGGAGAGCGTTGTTTTCTTCGATGCGGAGCTTAGATGTCTTGGGCGATCGTCATCCTAACGGCCTATCCCGCTTTTACCGGGTCGGGCAAGGGGTAGAGGGTGCGTAGTGCGCTGTGGTCGCGGTCGCCGTCGCCGCGTTCGATCAGCTGATCGAACCGCTCGCGGACCAGCTTCGTTGCCGCGAGGTCCATGCCGTTTTCGTCGCCAGCATTGGCGGCAATATTCATGTCCTTGCGGTGCAGGCGTGCTTTGAATCCCGGGCTGAAGGTGCGGTCGATCATACGCTGGCCGTGCACTTCGAGGATCTTGCTCTGCGCGAACCCGCCGAGCAGCGCGGCGCGCACCTTGTTCGGATCGACCCCGGACAGCTCGGCGAGCGCCAGCGCTTCGGCGACCGCCTCGATCGTCACGCCGACCACGATCTGATTGCACGCCTTTGTCACCTGGCCGGCGCCGAGCTCGCCGACGTGGACGATGTTCTTGCCGAGCGCGGCGAAGATCGGCTTGGCACGCGCGAACGCCTCGTCGCTTCCGCCGACCATGATCGACAGCACCGCGTCGATCGCGCCCTTTTCGCCGCCGCTGACCGGCGCGTCGAGCGACTCGACGCCCTTGGCGGCGAGCTCGCCGGCGACATGCTTGGTCGTGGCCGGCGCGATCGTGCTCATGTCGATCCAGAGCGCGCCGTCGCGGATGCCGGCGACGATCCCCTTCGCACCGAGCGCGACCGACTCGACGTCAGGCGAATCGGGCAGCATCGTGATGATGACGTCGCTACGCGAGGCGATGTCTTGCGGCGACGTGCCCGGCTGCGCGCCGACGGCGACCAGCTCGTCCATCGGCGGATGCGAGCGGTTCAGCACGACCAGCGAATACCCGGCGTTGAGCAGGTTTCGCGCCATCGGCTTGCCCATGATCCCGAGCCCGATGAAGCCGACGACCGGGAGTTGATCCGACATTACGATGCGGTGACCTCGTGCGGAGAGAGCGATGCGATCCAGGAGAACGTCTCGGGCGCGGGGCGGGACTGACGGTACTCGAGCCCGATCCAGCCGTCGTATCCGAGTTCGTCAAAGACCGGCAGGATGCGTTCGTACGCCAGCTCGCCGGTCCCCGGTTCGTTGCGGCCCGGGCTGTCGGCGATCTGCACGTGACCGATCTGCCCGATCTGGGCGCGAATCGTCGCGATGACGTTCCCCTCCGAGCGCTGGGCGTGGTACACATCGTACTGCAGCCGCAGATTCGGCGCGCCGGCCTCTGCGATCAGTTCGAGCGCCTCGGCCGACGTTCCGATCAGGAAGTTTGGTGTATCGATGCGGTTGAGCGGCTCGATCAGCGCCGTCGCGCCGATCGATTCGAGCGCCTGCGCTGCGTAGCGAAGGTTGGCGACCAGCGTGGCTCGGGCGGTCGCCGGGTCCAATCCCTCGATCGCGATGCCGCACAAGCAGTTGACGCGCGCGCAGTCGAGCTCGCGCGCGATCCGCACGGCGTCGGCGACGCCGCGGTGGAACTCGTCGATCCGCGAGGGGTCGGAGGCGAAGCCTCGCTCGCCCTTGCCGAAGTCGCCGGCCGGAAAGTTGAACAACGCCTGCGTCAGGCCGTGGACGCGCAGACGGCGCCCGATCTCGGCGACGTCGTACTCGTACGGAAAGGCGTACTCGATCCCGCCGAAACCGTTCGCAGCGGCGGCGTCGATGCGGTCGTAGAACGGCAGATCGCCGAACAGAAAGGAGAGGTTCGCCGAAAAGCGAGGCACGCCTGAAGATTCCCTCCTCTTGGCTGTCATGCCCTGGTCGCGCAGGGTCGCCTAGGTCGTTGACCGCGAGGCGCAACACGGGTAGGGTTGACGTACCGTGACGACCACCGCGCCCCCCGTCGGTCCCCGGCTTGCGTTGCTTCAGACACGCTTCGCGGTGATCGTCGGCAGCAAGAACGCGATCGTCTCGGCCAGCGAGCTGCGCACCTACGAGTGCGACGGCCTCCTCGGCTATCGCGTGCGGCCTCAGATCGTCGTCCTGCCCGGTTCGACCGACGAGGTCGCGGCCTGCGTGAAGCTGGCGCGCGAGCTCTTCTTGCCGGTCGTTCCGCGCGGCGCGGGGACCGGGTTGTCGGGTGGCGCGCTGCCGAGCGAGGGATCGATCGTGATCGGTCTCTCGCGCATGAAGAAGATCCTCGAGGTCGATCTCGACAACCGCTTCGCGCGCGTGCAGCCCGGCGTCATCAACTTGGACATCACGCGCGCTCTGGCGCCCGACGGCTACTATTATGCGCCCGATCCGAGCTCGCAGAGCGTGTGCACGATCGGCGGCAACATCGCCGAGAACTCGGGCGGCGCTCATTGCCTCAAGTACGGCTTCACGGTGAATCACGTGATCGGCCTGACGCTGGTCACTCCCGACGGCGAGATCCGGCAGCTCGGCTCGCGCGCCGGCGAGCCCGATCCGCTGGGCTATGACCTCGTCGGCGTCGTCGTCGGCAGCGAAGGGATGACCGGGATCGTCACCGAGGCGCTGGTGCGAGTGCTGCGCGGCCCCGAGCGCACGCAAACGCTGTTCGCGACGTTCCCGTCGTGCGACGAAGCCGGTGACGCGGTCTCGCGGATCATCGGCTCGGGGATCGTGCCGGCGGCGATCGAGATGTGCGACGCGCTGGCGATCGAGGCGATCGTCAAGGCCACCGGCGTCGACTGGCCGCTCGACTGCGGGGCGCTGCTGCTGATGGACTACGACGGCGTTCAGGCGGAAGTCGGCGAAGTCGCCGCTCGCGCCGAGCAGCTGTTGCACGACGCGGGAGCGATCGAGGTGCGCTCACCCAAGGACGACGCGGAGCGACTGCTGGCGTGGAAGGGTCGTAAGGCGGCGTTTGCGGCAATGGGTCGCATCTCGCCGAACTACTACGTGCAGGACGGCGTGATCCCGCGCAAGGACATCGCGCCGGTGCTCCGCGAGATCGCCGCGATCGGCGCGGCCGCCGGGTTGCGGATCGCGAACGTCTTTCACGCCGGCGACGGCAACTTGCATCCGCTGGTCCTGTACGATGCGCGCATCCCCGGCCAAGAGCACGCCGCCGAACAGGCCGGCGGCGAGATTCTGCGCGTCTGCTTGCGCTACGGCGGGTCCGTCACCGGCGAGCACGGCGTCGGCCACGACAAGATCTGTTATCTGGGCGAGCAGTTCAGCGACGACGACCTCGAGACGATGCAGTCCGTTCGCACGGTGTTCGATCCGGAGCTGCGCTTCAACCCCGACAAGATGTTCCCGACCCCGCGGCTGTGCGGCGACCGGCCGGGGACGTACGTCGCGCATCCCTCCGAGCAATCGGGCGAAGCGGGCCGCGGATGAGCTCGTCGATCGTCGTCGCCGGCGTCGCGTCGCGCGACGTCATCACCCCGCGGACCATCGAGGAGCTGGCCGACGCGGTACGCGATCTGCTGCGCGAACGCCGCCCGTTCGCGTTCGTCGGCGGCGGAACGCAGATCGATCTGGGCAACCCGCCGCGCGCGCTCGATACGATCGTGCGCACCGTCGCGCTCGACCGCGTCATCGACTACGTTCCGGAGGACCAGACGATTACCGTCGAAGCCGGCATGTCGTTCGCCGAGCTCGACCGCGTCCTCGCACAGTACGGTCAGATGTTCCCGCTCGACGTGGTCGATCGTAACCGCGCGACCGTCGGCGGCGTCATCGCGACGAACGCGTACGGACGCCGCCGTCAGCGCTACGGCACGGTGAAGGATCTCATCCTCGGCGTCGAGATCGTTCGGCCCGACGGCGTGCGTGCGCGCGGCGGCGGCAAGGTCGTCAAGAACGTGGCGGGCTTCGACCTTCCCAAGCTGATGGTCGGCTCGCTCGGGACCTTGGGCGCGATCGCGTCGGTGACGTTTCGCGTCTATCCGGTACCGGCAGCGATCCGGTCGTCGGCGCTGCGTTTCGCGCGCGCCGACGACGTCACGCGCGCCGCCAAGGCGGTCGTCGAACGCCGGCTCGAGCCCGAGTCGATCGCGCTCTACAACCACGACACCTTGGTCGTGACGTTCACCGGAACCGTGGCCGGCGTCGACGCGCAGACGCGGACGCTGCGTGAGATCGCGGTGGCGACGTCGGCGGATCTCCGTGAGCTGTCCAAGCTCGAGCACGAGTCGTACGAGCAGCGCGAACGCGCGGTGCGACGCGACGGCGCCTGGCGGTTTCGCATCATCGCTCCGCCCGCCGTGCAAGTCTCGACGCTCGGATCCTACGTCGCAGGCTCGCCGCTCGCCGTTCCCGTTGCCTACCCGCAACTCGGCGTCGCGTTGCACGCGTACGCCGCAGACGCGATCCCCCCCGGCACCCGCGGTCGCACCGGCGCGGCGCAGTTCGAAGACTTGCGACGGTACGTCTCGGGCCAAACCGGCGGCCACGGGCGGCTCGTCATCGACGCAATGCCCGATTGGGCGCGCGGCCAGATCGATACGTGGGGCGCGCCGCCGCCGTCGTTCGCGCTCATGCGTTCCATGAAAGCCAACTTCGACCCGCACGGCCTCTGCAACGCCGGTCGCTTCGTCGGCGGGTTGTGACGATGTCCAACGTTACTCGGCGCGAAGGCCCGGCTACTCCATTCGAGGTCGAGCGCGACAACGAGATCGATCCCACCTTCACTTGACGCTCTTTGGCGCGACTCGAGTACCTCGATGGGTCGTCGATCGAGTTGTCCCAAACGAAGAAGCGCGGCCCGACATTTTGCGCGAGCCATACAGATCGTCGAGTGAGCTGGGCCTCGCGCTAGCGCCGGTCAACTCCTCGAACTCGAGTCGGCGTGCGTCAATGGACGGTGAGACTAATAGGCTGACCTAACCCGGTGAGGCCGTTCACCGGCGATGTGAGGCCGGTGTTGCTCCCGGAGATCGTTGCCAGCGGAGTTTCGTTCAGTGTTCCGCTCGGATTCGCCGCGTAGACGGTGATGCTGGCGCCCGAGTTTCCGACGTAGACCTTCCCGCTCGCATCGATCGCGACGGACGTCGGATTGATCAGTCCTGTATTACTGCCGGCGATCGTCGCGAGCGGGGCTTCGTTGAGCGTTCCACTCGGATTTGCCGCGTAGACGGTAACACTGGAGATGCCCGGCGCGTATTGGCCGAAGTTCGCGACGTAGACTTTCCCTGTTGCGTCGAGGGCGACACCGTAGGGGTTGTCCTCGCCCGTATTGCTTCCGCCGATCGTCGCGACCGGTACTCCGGTTACGAGCCCAGTTGGATTCGCCGCGAAGACGGTGACCTCGGTGGGCGCATTGGCCGCCGGGAAGGGGTTGACGACGTAGATCCTTCGTCCCGCGTCGAGCGCGATGGCGGTGAAGGCAAAGCCGACGGTCTTGATCGTGCCGAGCGGCGTTTCGGTGGATGTCCCGCTGGGATTTGCCGGGAAGATCTCGACGGTACCGCCGCCGCCGCTTCCATAATCCCCGGTGGCGAGGTAGATCTTTCCGCTCGTATCGAGGGTAACGGCGGCGGGAAATCCAGGCAACACCCCGCCGGTTTGCATGACGGCGGGCGTGATCGTCGCGAGCGGCGCTTCATTGAGCGTCCCGTGCGGGTTTGGTGCGTAGACCGTGATGTAGCCGCCCGCGCTGAGGATGCCGACGCCCCCGCCGGGGGTGTTGGGGAAATCGTTCGCGACGTAGATTCTTCCGCTCGCGTCAACGGCGATGCCTTGCGGTTGGTCGAGGTTGGTGTTACTGCCGGCGATCGTCGCGAGCGGTGCTTCGTTGAGCGTGCCGCTCGGATTTGCGGCATAAACGAAGATGCTATTTTTCGCGTAGTCCGCGACGTAGATTTGCCCGGCCGGCGGCGGATTCGGCGTCGGCGTGGGGCTAGGCGTCGGTGTCGGCTTCGGCGTGACGGTTGGGGACGGCGTCGCTGAAGGCGTTGCCGTTGGCTTCGCCGTCGGGCTTGCGGTCGGACTCGGGGACGCAGTGGGCGACGAGCTCGGGCTGCCCGAGGGCTTCGGGGACGGGGTCGCCGACGGAGCGACCGATGGACTCGTCGACGGTATCGGCGTCGAAGTCGGGGCCGGCGTGGAATTCGGGACCGTATTCGCGGTGCCGCCGGAGCCGCTGCACTCCGTGAGGCCGGCGCTCAGGAGGCCCAGTGCCGCGAAGCCGATCAGCCTCATCGATCGTGGTGCGGCAGACCTACGCACAGGGGACGCTTTCGAGGCACCGCGGTGCAGGCGCATATCGGTCTACCTCTCGGTGCCGCGTTCGTATGAAGCACGGTTCCACGGGTGATTGCACCCCGGCGTACGGAGGCGACGGGGAAACGCTACCATGCGTCGCGCGAGACACACCATGGGGGGAATCCCTACCGAAATTTTTCGAGCTCCGTCTCTTTGGGAGATGCGCGACGTGCGTTTCGTCGAGACGTCAGAGAGAAATGACGAGCAAATCGCCTACCTGTAAAAGGTAGGGCGCCCCCCATGTGCGCGCTCGATCGCTCCCGATAAGATGAGGCTGGAAACCATCTGGAGGCCGTCGCGGGTCAGCGGCCGTTCGCGCCTTGAAAATCGGGGAGCTCGTCGTGCGCTACGTCGTTTGCGGTTCCATCCGCTCGCTGTGTTCTGGTCTGTTCGTGCCGGTCGCGACGATGGTCGCCGTCGGTTCGCTCCTCGCGGCGTGCAGCGGCTCGGGCGGCACGGCGGTCGTCACGCGGCCGGCGCCGACTCCGACGGCGACGCCGATCTCATCGACATCGCCGGGTCCGACCGCGACGCCGGTCGCATCCGCGTCCCCGGTCCCGACGGCAACGCCGTCGTCGTCCGCCTCGCCGCAGCCGACGAGAACGCCGACGGCGTCGCCGACACCATCACCGACACCGACAACCGCGCCGACCCGTACGCCGGGGCCGACGCCGACACCGACAGCAACGGCCTCGCCGAGCCCCACTCCGGCGGCGTCCCCCGCCATCACCGAATATGCGTTGCCGGCCGGATACTTCGACCCGCTGGGCATCACCGCCGGTCCTGACGGCGCGCTGTGGTTCGCCGGCGGCTTCACCACGCCGGGTGGCAATGGCTACATCGGCCGCATCACCACCGGCGGGGTTTTCGCCGAGTACCTGACCACGACGCAGGCCAGCGCACCGAGCGGGATCGCCGCCGGTCCCGACGGCGCGCTCTGGTTCACCGAAGCGTCGAGCGAAAAGATCGGCCGCATCACGACCGGCGGCGCCGTCAGCAACGAGTACGCGTTGCCGGCCGGACAATTCGATCCGCTTGAAATCACGAAGGGTCCCGACGGGGCGATGTGGTTCACGGTCGCGGAGGCGAATATGATCGGTCGGATCACGACTGCCGGATCGATGACGGAGTTCACGATCCCGACCGCGAGCACGTTCCCGAACACGATCGTTGCCGGGCCGGACGGCGCCCTGTGGTTCACCCAAAACGCATTGAGCGCGATCGGCCGCATCACGACGGCCGGGTCCGTCACCGAGCTTCCCACTCCGGCGGGCAGCGACCCCTACAGCATCACGAACGGTTCCGACGGGGCGCTTTGGTTCACGGACGTCGGAACCAACAGCATCGGCCGGATCACGACGGGCGGAACCGTCACCGAGTACCCGATACCGACGGCGGGAAGCAACCCGTACGGCATCGGGCTCGGCCCCGACGGAGCCCTGTGGTTCGTGGAAAACGCGGGCAACAAGATCGGCCGAATCACGACCGCCGGGAGCATCACCGAATACGCGATCCCCACGACGATGAGTTATCCGCAGGCGATCGTCGCGGGCGCGGACGGCAACATGTGGTTCACCGAGTCTGCAGCGAACAAGATCGGCCGGATCACCGATCCTTTCCCAGCGGGCTCGGGAAACTTGGCGCGCCGCCCTCGTCGCTGACGCGCGGGTCGTCGCCTCACACGAGGCGACGACCGCAAACGCGAGCGCGCTTGATCTGCCGGATCGCTTTGGCGAGAACCGCACATGGATTCGCGGGCAGCGCCGTGAAGATACGGGCTGATGCCCGAAGTCACGGACACTCGGCAAGCGAATTCACCGACGGCCACCGCGGCGCGGAAAATCGTCGGCGGGTGATAGGCATGGATCAACTGGAACGTCCGCAGGAGAACAGCTTCGGCGTCGATGACCGTTGTTGTGCCCGGTGGGACCTTCCGCCGGAGATCGAGTCAGCGCTGCGCGACGTCGATGCGACCTTCGCTGACGCTCGGCTGGATGGCGCGCTTCGTGCGGTGTACGAGCCCCTATTTTGCTTGGCGCCCTACGGACGGCACCGACCTCGACGAGCCCGGATATCGCACTTGGATCCCGGAGATGCTCGACCGTCTACCGCACGCCGAACCCGTCGAACACCCGATTCCTGGCTGGGATCGTTGAATGCGTCGAGACCGAGCCTCCCGTGCCTGACATGACCGATACCCGGCAAACGGATTCTCCCACAGAAACGGGACCTCGTACCTACGACTCGCTGATCTCGGACTGCGTGCACTGCGGGTTCTGTTTGCCGGCGTGTCCGACGTACGTGTCGTGGGGCGAGGAGATGGATTCGCCGCGCGGCCGGATCGACTTGATGAAGGGTGTCTCCGAAGGCGCGATAGCGCTCGATGACGTCGTTGCCGGCCACATCGACGCTTGCCTGGGTGCATGGCATGCGTGACCGCCTGCCCGTCGGGCGTCCGCTACGATCTCTTGATCGAAGCGACGCGCGAGCGCGTCGAAGCCTCGGTGACGCGTCCGCCGGAGGATCGCGCCTTTCGCGAGTTCGTCTTCGCGACGTTCCCGTACCCGCACCGGCTGCGCGCGATGGTGCCGGCGCTGCTGCTGGCCGGCAAGCTCGGCTTCACGCGTGTGGCGGCCGGGCCGCTCGGCAAATTGTTGCCGCACCGGTTGCGCCAACTCGCGACGATGGCGCCGCCGGTCGCGCTGCGCGACGCGTTTGCATCGCTGCCGGCGTTCACGCGCGCGCGAGGAACGAAGCGCGCTCGCGTCGCACTCGTCGCCGGCTGCGTACAGCGCGTGTTCTTCCCCGGCGTCAACGCCGCGACTATCCGTGTGCTCAGCGCGGAAGGGTGCGACGTCGTTATCCCGGCCGGCCAGGGCTGCTGCGGCGCGCTGTCGCTGCACAGCGGCCGTACCGAAGAGGCGAAACGATTCGCCCGGGCGTTGATCGCGCGCTTCGAGCGCGAGAAGGTCGATGCGATCCTGATCAACGCCGCCGGCTGCGGCTCGACGCTCAAGGAGTACGGCGACCTGCTGTTCGACGACCCCGAGTGGCGCGCGCGTGCGCAAACCTTCGCCGCCAAAGTGCGCGACATCAACGAGTATCTCGCCACCCTCGAGCCCCGTGCACCGCGCCGTCCGCTCAAGCTGCGCGTCGCGTATCACGACGCCTGCCATCTCGCGCACGCCCAACGCGTGCGGGCGCAACCGCGCGCCCTGCTGTGCACGATCCCCGGTCTCGAGCTGCTCGAGATCCCCAACGGCGACCAGTGCTGCGGCAGCGCCGGAACCTACAACCTTTTCGAACCGGCGTCGGCGCACGAGATCGGCCTGCGCAAGGTGGCGAACGTCCGCAGCGTCATGCCCGATCTCGTCGCGAGCGCGAACCCCGGCTGCACGCTGCAGATGCAGTCGATCGCCCGCGAGAGCGGCGTCACGCTGCGCTGTGTCCATCCGATCGAGTTGCTCGACGTCGCGATCAACGGCACGTCACTGCCCTAACGCAGGTGGAGAAAGCGCGGCCGGCCTACGACGATCTTGCGCGGGAGTGGCGGGCGCTGCGCGCGCGGGGGGTGCGCGTTCGCGAGATCGCCTGCGTCGGTGCGCCGCGCACGCTGCTGGTCGCCGAGGCCGGGGACGCATCGGCGCCGGTAGTGGCGATGTCGGCCGGCGTGCACGGCGACGAACCCGCCGCGCCGTGGGGTCTGTTGTCGATCGTGCGTGACGGGTTGCTCGATCCGCGCTTCGCCTATCGGATCTGGCCGTGCCTCAACCCCAGCGGCTACGTGGCCGGAACGCGCGCGAACGCCGAGGGCCAGGACGTCAACCGCAGCTTCTCGCGCGGCGGCACGACGCCCGAAGCGCGCGCCGTGCTGACCGCGAACCGCGATCGCCGGTTCATCCTTACGCTCGACATGCACGAGGATTTCGAAGCGGAGGGATGCTACGTGTACGAGCCGCTGCGGCCGGGGTTCGCGCCGAAATTCTCACCGCTGATCCTGCGCGCGCTCGACGACGCGGGGATCGGCGCGGAAGAGCTGGACGAGGACTTCGATCTCGGCCTGCCGAGCGGTTTCGATGCCGGCGCGATGTACGTGGTGGAGCGCGGCGCCGTGATCGTCGACTACGAGGCGGAAGTGCGTGCGTTCGAGGGGCTGCCCGGCTCGCTCGCATCGATGTATCGCGGCACGCCGGCCGCGCTGACTTTCGAGACGCCGCGCCCGCGGTCGTGGGAGGAGCGCATCGCCGCGCATCGCCTCTTCGTGACGACCGCGCTCGCCGCGTTGTAGCAGGCGCGCGCGGCGCCGGGAGCCGCCACGCCGCGGCGCGAACCCGAGCGGGTCATGGCTGAGCGCGATTCCCTCGAAGTCGACGTCCTGTTCGTCGGCGCCGGTCCGGCGTCGCTGGCCGGGGCGATCCTGCTGCGCCGGCTTGCCGCCGCAGCCGGCACGGAGATCTCCGTGATGGTGATCGAGAAGGGCGGCGAGATCGGCAATCACGGCTTTTCGGGCGCCGTCGTCGATCCGAAGGCGCTGACCGAGCTGTTTCCCGGCGAAGACGTCACCGGCGGCCTCGACGTCGCGGTCGGCAGCGACGCGATGTGGTTCCTCACCAACAGCGGAAAGATCAAGGCGCCGTTCACCCCGCCGGTGCTCAACAATCACGGCAAGTACGTCGCGTCGCTCTCAAACCTCACCAAGTGGCTTGCTGCGAAGGCGGAAGAAGCCGGCGTGGACGTGTTCCCTGCGTTCCCGGGACAAGAATTGTTGTGGGAAGGAAGCCGAGTCGTCGGGGTACGCATCGGCGACAAAGGCGTCGCGCACGACGGTTCGCACAAGTCGAACTTCGAGCCCGGACCGGATCTGACGGCAAAGGTCGTCGTGCTCGGCGAAGGCCCGCGCGGAACGTTGACCAAGACGGCGATCGCGCGGCTCGGGCTTGATCGCGACCGCGATCCGCAAGTCTACGCGGTCGGCATCAAAGAACTGTGGCGCGTGCCGGGGCGCTTGGCCGCCGGCAGCGTGATCCACACGCTCGGCGCACCGCTGTGGAACACGTTCGGCGGTGGTTGGATCTACGGGATGACGGGCGACGTCATCGATATCGGTCTGGTGACCGGGCTCGACTACGCCGATCCGACGACGGACCCGCACGACAACTTTCAGCGCTACAAGCTGCATCCGGCGATTCGGCCGCTGCTCGAGGGCGGCGAGATGATTCGCTACGGCGCCAAGGCGATCCCCGAGGGCGGTCTGCACGCGATGCCGCGTTTCTTCGCCGACGGGCTGTGCATCGTCGGCGACAGCGCGGGCTTCCTCAACGGATTGCGGCTCAAGGGGATTCACCTCGCGATGAAGTCCGGGATGATGGCCGCCGAAACGATCTTCGACGCGCTGCAAAAGGATGATACGTCGGCCGAGGCGCTCAGCGCGTACGAGACGCGGTTCCGCGACTCGTGGGCGTTCACCGAGCTGCACGCGGCCCGCAACTTCCACCAAGGGTTCAGCTCCGGGATCTGGGGCGGACTGATGAACGCGCAACTCGGGATCATGAGCGGCGGCCGCGGCTTTGGGATCAAGGACAAGCTGGCCGGCGAGTACGGGCACGAACGGATGAAGAAACGCAGCGACCTGACCCCGACGCAGGTGACGCGGCGCGTCGTTCCCGACGGCAAGCTGACCTTCGACAAGCTGACCGACGTCTACAAGAGCGGAACGATGCACGAAGAGAACCAGCCGCCGCACCTGCACGTTTCGGATACCAATATCTGCGCCGACCGCTGCACCGTCGAGTACGGAAACCCGTGTCAGTACTTCTGCCCGGCGCAAGTGTACGAGCCGCAATTCACCAAGACCGGCTCCGCGCCGGTTGAAGGCCGGCTGCAGATCAACTTCTCGAACTGCGTGCATTGCAAGACGTGCGACATCATGGATCCCTACCAGATCATTACCTGGGTGCCTCCGCAAGGCGGCGAAGGCCCCGTCTACACGGGAATGTAAGCGAAATTGCTCGACTTTGAGTGGGATCGGCGCAAGGCACTGTCAATGCGTCGAAGCTCCGCGTCACGTTCGAAGAGGCACTGCGATGTTTGAGGTCCCCTTCGCGCTGGCGGCCCCGGACGACCGGTTCGAGGAGGAGCGTTTTCTTACCATCGGAAGGTCTCGTCGTGCTAGAATGATCGTCGTGCCCCCCGATCGTGGCCGAAAGGTCCGTATCATTGGCGCCCGGCCGGCGACACGTCGTGAGCGAAAGCAACATGAGCAAAGCTGACATTCCTGAAGAAGTCGACTTTAGCCGCGGAAAGCGTGGGGTCTACGCGGCGCGCTATGCGGCCGGTACAGACGTGGTCGTGCTTGAGGCTGACGTGGCTCGCCGATTCAAAACCTCAGATCAGGTGAATCGAGTACCGCGATCGTTCATTGACGCGGCTTCAGAGATCGCTCCGCCGCGTTCTGCGCCGCGATCGCCGAAAGGGAGACGTCGCCCAGCGAGTGGCTGACGTCGTCGTGATCGGTGCCGGGCTGATCGGCCTCGGTATCGCGTACGAGCTTGCGAAGCGCGACGTCGCGGTGACGGTGTTCGACCGTGACGAGCCGGCGCGCGCGGCGTCGTGGGCCGGCGCCGGGATGCTCGCGCCGTTCAGCGAGGAGTTGCCGGACGCGGCGATGCTGGCGCTGTGCCGCGAGTCGTTGGCGATGTACCCGGCGTTCTCCGATGATCTGCGCGAGCTGAGCGGCGTCGATGTGCGCTTGCGGTACGACGGGACGCTGCACGTCGCGCTCGACGACGCGCGGCTGGCCGAGCTCGCCGTGCATGCCGACACGTATCGGCGCAACGGCGGCGAGGTGACGATGCTGAGCCGCGCCGACGTGCTCGCGCGTGAACCGCTGCTGGCGAAGGACCTTGCGGGCGCGGTCTTCGTGGCGAACGAGGCGCAGGTCGACAACCGTCGCCTGGGCCGGGCGTTGCTGGCTGCCTGCAAGTCGCTGGGCGTGCGATTCGAGCGCGTTGCCGACATCGCGCTCGAGTGCGACGCGCGGCGCGTGCGAGGCTTGCGCACGCAGCATGGGTTCACGGCGGCGGGGACGGTCGTCAATGCCGCCGGCGCTTGGGCCGGCGAGTTGGCGGGCGTTCCCGAGGGCGTTCGCGTGCCGGTGCGCCCGGTCGCCGGGGAGATGCTGGCGATCGCGCTTCCGCGCAACGCACTGCGCGCGCTCGTGTGGCTCGGCCATCGGTATCTCGTGGCGCGCGACGACGGGCGGCTGCTGGTGGGAGCGACCGTCGTCGAGCGCGATTTCGACGCGCGGGTGACCGCCGCCGGTCTGCACGACCTGCTCGACGCGGCGCTTGCCGTCGCCCCGGCTCTCGCCGCGTTCGCCGTGGTCGAGACGTGGGCCGGGCTGCGGCCGGCGTCGGCCGACGGCCGGCCGTATCTCGGCGCGACCGCCATCGAGGGGTATGTCGTCGCCGCCGGCCACTTCCGCAACGGGATTTTGCTCGCGCCGATAACTGCCCGCTTGATCGCCGGCCTCATCGTCGACGGCCGCGACGATGCGCTCGGCCCCTTTGCTCCCGCGCGCGCCGGGGCGGGTCCACTCGCCATGGTCGCGAACGAAATCGCGTGACGATTCATGTCAACGGCGAGTCGCGCGACGTCGCCGACGGCGCAACGCTCGACTCGCTGCTCGAAGCCATCGGCGTGCGTCGCGACGGAACGGCGGTCGCGCTCAACGACGACGTGGTTCCGCGGAACCGCCACGCGGCAACCGCATTGCGCGAAGGCGATCGGCTCGAGATCATCGTCGCCGTCGCGGGAGGCTAGGCACGTGCAGACCGACACCGATTTCGAGACGCTCCGCATCGGCAAGTACGAGTTTCGCTCGCGATTGTTCGTGGGGACGGGCAAGTACCCGTCGCTCGAGGTGATGCAGGCGGCGCATGTCGCGAGCGGCGCCCAGGTGGTGACCGTCGCGATTCGCCGCATGCACCTCGACGACAAGAGCGGCAAGACGCTTGTCGACTACATCGACCGCGAAAAGATGACGCTCCTTCCCAACACCGCCGGCTGCTACACGGCCAAGGACGCGGTGCTCACCGCCAAGCTCGCTCGCGAAGCGCTCGGCACCGATCTCATCAAGGTCGAGGTGATCGGTGACGCCGAGACGCTCTATCCCGATACGCGCGAGACGATCGCGGCAGCCGAAGAGCTCGTGCGCGACGGCTTCACCGTGCTGCCGTACGTCGTCGACGACCCGATCGCGTGCAAGCGGCTCGAAGAGGCCGGTTGCGCCGCGGTGATGCCGCTCGCCGCGCCGATCGGCAGCGGCCTGGGTGTTTGCAATCCGTATTCGATCCGGCTGATCAAGGAGCGTGCCAAAGTCCCGGTGATCGTCGACGCCGGCGTCGGTACGGCGTCAGATGCGGCCATCGCCATGGAGCTCGGTGTCGATGCGGTGCTGATGAACACCGGGATCGCCGCCGCGGCCGATCCGGTTCGCATGGCACGCGCGATGCGGTACGCGATCGAAGCCGGGCGAGACGCCTTCCTCGCCGGCCGCATGCCGCGCCGCCTGTACGCGAACGCTTCAAGCCCGATGCAGGACCTCATCGCCACCCGCTCGCAGCACCGCGCATGAACGAGATATCCGTCACCGAGCTCAAACGACGTCGCGACGCGGGCGACGACCTGGTGCTGCTCGACGTCCGCGAACCCGACGAGGTCGAGACCGCTTCGATCGCGTGGGCGACGTACATTCCGATGGGCGAGATTCCGGAACGGTTCGGCGAGTTGCCGCACGACAAGCCGGTCGTCGTGATGTGCCACGGCGGTGGCCGCAGCACGCGCGCCACGCAATTCCTCGAGGCGAACGGCTACGACAACGCGATGAACCTGGCCGGCGGTATCGACGCCTGGGCCGAGCAAATCGACCCCGGAGTACCCCGCTACTAACCGGGCATCCCGGTCGCGCTCGCCAAAGCAGCATCGCGCGCATTCGCTGAAGGGAGGTCGACTTCGTTCGGCGTACCGTACGAGCCGGCGTACTTCTTGGCGCGGGTGAGGAATGAAGTAGATGGACGTAGCATACCCCCGGGCGGCGCTCGACATGATCGCGGGCACGTTGCTGATCTCGATCGGCATGCTGGTGTTCTCCCTCGTAGCGCTCCGTAGCGAGCGCCAGCGGCCGGCGCAAGGCGCGCTCGTCGCTTTATCGCTTCTTGCTCAGGCGAGCTGCGTCGGAACAGCATGGCTCAGCGAAGGCAAGTCGGGTGCGTCGATGGTGCTCCTCGTCATCACCGTCGTGAGCTTCGCGGTGCTGCTGGTCTTCGTGGCACGCCGCGATCCGGCTTAGACCTGCTCGCGCAGCGCGCGAGGGCCCTGCGAACGGCCACGGCGGTATCGCGAGCTCGGTGCTAATCAACGGAATCGCAATCGTTCGGCGCCGAAAGCGAAAGACGAACGTCCCGTTCACCAGGAATGCTGCATTGTCCCAACCGTAGGGTCCCATCGGCGGCTCAGGTCTTGCGCGCCTGGACGAACCAGTGGACCCGGCCGGCGATGTCGTCGTCGGCGTGCGCCCAGCGGCCGATGATGTCGTCGACGTCGACCTCCTCCATCGACTCGATCGTGAACCCGAAGAGCAGCTCGATCACCCCGTCGCGGTCGAAATACGCGTGCGGTATTCCGAGCTCGTCGCCCTCGCCGGGCGCGAAGCTGCGTTCGTCCAACGGAATGCCCAGGCCGTAGCGCGCGTCCTTGAACGAGCCGAGCGTGATGAAGATCGGGGCATTGGGCCGCAGCACCCGCCGCAGCTCCGCGATCCCAGCGCGCAGCTTGGCGCTCGCGCCGTGCAGGTACGCATGGCTGGATAGCGCCGCGCCATAGTCGTCACGGCCGCCCGGGAGTTGCGTGTATGGCGTGCTGTCGGGCACGGCGACGTGTCGGGATGCGCGCCTCGGCCAGGGCCCGCGTGTTACGTCCCGAACCTGGGCCTATCTCGATGACGGGCCCCGCGAAGGGCTCGCGCCGAGCCAGCTCGATGAGCCGCTCGGCGAGTGGGTGACTCGCTGACGATGACATGGACCGACGGTACGTTTTCTCGCCGCTCGTCGACTCCTCGGGGAGAGGTGCCGCCGTCTTTTGCGGCGCAGCGGCCGGTAACATCTGCAATCGGGGGAACCACGTGCTCGAAGTGGGAGCTAAGGTGCCGGACGTCGGCGCCAGCGATCAAGACGGAAACAACGTGCGCCTGCGCGATTTTGCGGGCCGAAAGCTCGTGGTGTACTTCTATCCGAAGGCCGACACGCCGGGTTGTACGGCGGAGTCGCAGGCGTTTCGCGACATCAAGGGCGAGCTGACGGGCGCCGGCGCCGCCATCGTCGGCGTCAGCCGCGACGACGTCGCGGCGCAAAAGAAGTTTGCCGAAAAGTACGGTCTGAACTTTTCGCTGCTGGCCGACACCTCGTCGGCCATCTGCGACGCCTTCGGCGTGATCGTCGAAAAGAACATGTATGGGAAGAAGAGCGTCGGCATCCAGCGCTCGTCGTTTCTGATCGATTCCGCCGGCATTGTCGCCAAGGTGTGGCCGCGCGTTTCGGTCGAGGGACACGACGCCGCCGTGCTCGAGGCAGTCCGATCGCTCTGACGGCCACCGCCCGGCTGGTGGTGGCCGGGTCGAGCAACTCGATCCCGCGCCCGGATCGCGCCTGCAGCTCGTATCTGGTCGACGACGGTGAGACGCCGATCGTGCTCGATCTCGGGACCGGCGCGCTCGCCAACCTGCGGCGCCACGTCGACTACGACCGGCTCAGCGCGGTCGTGATCAGCCACATGCACGCCGATCACTTCATCGATTTGATCCCGCTGCGCTACGCGCTGCGCTACGGCCCGCGCCGCCGCGCCACGCAAGGTTGCGGTCCACCTCCCGCCCGGCGGCCTCGCGCATGCTGCACGCGTTGGTCTCCGCCTTCGCTCCGGAAGGCGGAGATTTTCTGCATGACGTGTTCGAGCTCAGCGAGTACGATCCGGCGCAGCCGCTCTCCATCGGCGGGGCGACGTTGCGTTTCGCGCAGACCGCGCACTACATTGCAGCGTTCGCCGTGCGTTGGGAACGCGACGGCGCGAGCGTGACGTATTCGGCCGATACCGCGCCTGACGGCCGCGTCGTCGCGCTGGCGCGCGAGTCCGACGCGTTCATCTGCGAGGCGACGTTGCGCCACGGCGAGCGCGAACCCGGCGACCGCGGCCATTCAAGCGCAGCCGAAGCCGCCGAAATGGCGCGCGCCGCCGGCGTCCGCCGTCTCGTCCTCACCCACTACGGCGAAGAGTCCACCGTCCGAAGACCTCGACCAGCCGGCGCGCGAGATCTTCACCGGCGAGATCGTCGTAGCCGACGACCACCACATCCTCACCCTCGAGCCCTAAGCCCCCGCCTCAACGCTACGAACCCCTAGTTCTGCCGCGGCCCACCTTCCCCACGCGGCAAGGCAAACTGAATCAACGAGCTCACCGGCGCCAAACCGCGAGAGATCACCGCATGCGGCGTCACGCGGAGGTTGAGCTCTTCGAGCCGCGCCTTGGCGGCGAGGAGCTCGCGACCGCTGGTCACGACGTCCTCGAGCAAGAACACGTGCTGCCCGCGCACGATCGGGCCCTCGACGTACTCCTCGGCGAAGGCGCCGTACTGTTTAGGCTGCTTGCGCACCACGATCATCGGCAGCCCGGTCATCTGAGAGACGGCCGTGGCGATGATCACGCCGCCCAGCTCGGTCCCGCCGATCACGTCGGGATTGATCTCCGAGATGATCGGCCCGAACAGCCGGGCGATGCGCCGCAAGACGTGCGGATCGGCGAACAGCTTGAACTTGTCGATGTAATAGTCGCTGCGCGCCCCGCCCGAGAGCAGGTAGTCGCCGCGGGTGAGGGCCCGTTCGAGGATGATGTTCTTGAGCCAGCGCAGCTCGGGAATGCGCGCGATCGGGCTCGGGGACGGCTCGTCAAACACGCCGCATCAAATCTCCCACTGGTAGGCGTTCCACGCCTCGTTGACCGGGTTCGGCGTGAAGCCTTTGAAATCCGGATTGATCGGCTGGATCTGGCGCGGAAACCAGATGTAGTTCTCGGGCAGGTCGCTCGCCAGCAACTTCTGGATGGTCGAATACGCCTTCTTGCGCGCCGCTTCGTCGTAGGTGCCGAGCGCCGTCTTCTGCGCCGCGTCCATCTGCGGGCTGCAATAGCGCGAGTAGTTGGCGCCGTCGGGATGCGACGGGCGGGGAATCTGATCGCACTGATAGAGCGAATGGTCGTCCGGGTCCATGCCGGCGATCCAACCCGAGACGGTGAGGTCGAACTTGCCGTTGGTCAGAATTCCGCCTTGGCCGTAGGTGGCGAAGAAGATGTTGGCGGGATAGGTCTTGACCTCGGCGTCGATCCCGGCTTGCTTGAGCATCGCCTGGACCTGCACGGCGACCAGCCGGCGGGTCGCATTCTCGACGTTGTAGGCGACCTGGAGCTGCAGCGGCTGGCCGTTCTTGCGCATCATGCCGTCCGAGCCCGGTGACCATCCTGCCTGCTGCGAGCAGCTTGCGAGCCTGGGCGGCGCTGTGCGGGTACTTCATGACGTTGGGTTCGTACGCCCACATAAACGGCGGCTGGTCGGCCCAGGCGACCACCGCGGTGCCGCCGGTATTGTTCTGCACCAACAGGTCTTTGTCGACGGCATAGGCGATCGCGCGGCGCACGCGCACGTCGTTGAGCGGGCGGCGCGACGTGTTCATGATCATCCCCAAGGTTTGAGGCTGATCGTTGAAGACGACTTTGACGTTCGGCACGTCGCGAATCTGCTTGTAGAGGTTCGGCGACGCTTCGAAGATCCAGTCGATGTCGTGGGCCCGCAGCGCGTTGAGCGAGGTGTTCTCGTCGGGGATCTCACGCACGATGATGCGGCGCAGTTTGGGCTTGCCGCGGAAGTAGTCGTCGTTCGCGACGAACTCGATATGGTCGCCGCGCACCCAGCGGGCAACCTTGAACGGCCCGGTTCCGATCGGTTGCTGGTTGAACGGTATCTGGTTGAGGTTCGCGTACTTGGCGAGCAGGTGCTCGGGGAGGACGCAGACCGGGTTGTCGCTCTCGGCGAAGATCGTGTTCACGAACGGCGCGAATTTGTGCTTGAGGTGAAACACGACCGTCGTGGCGTTCGGCGTATCGACCGTCGACACGTCTTCGTAGCCGACGCGCTCGTTCACGTTGTTCGCGTTGTTCATCATCGCTTGCCAGGTGAACTTGACGTCCTTGCTGCTGAACGCGACGCCGTCTTGCCACCGCACGCCGGAGCGCAGATGGTAGGTGATCGTCAGCCCGTCCTTGCTGATCCCGCCGTTTTGCTCGGTCGGTATCTCGGCGGCCAGGATCGGGATGAGGTGCTTGCCGCCTTGGTCGGTGCTGACCAGGTTGTCGAACGAGAGGCGGTTCAAGAAGCCCTCGGTCGTAAAGGCCGACAGGATCGGGTTGAGCGTGTTCGGCGAGCGCTGGATTGCCACGCGCAGCTCGCCGGGGACGCGTTCCGGCGCCGCGCGCGCTCCCGCCGCCGGCATTCGTTTGATCGCCGACCTTCGAGCACGCGCTAACGGACAGCGCGCACGCGAGCGCGCCGATCACCAGGGTTCGCAAACCGGATCCTCCTAGCGCCGCTTGGGCGCCGTCTTCTTCGCTGTCGTCTTCTTGGCGGGGCTCGTCTTACGCGCCGGCGCCTTGCGGGCCGGCGCCGCCTTCTTCGCCGCGGGCTTTTTCGGAGGTTTTTTTCTTGGCCGGCGCGGCCTTCTTCGACGGAGGGCGCGCCGAGGTCGTTTTCTTGGGCGCCGGCCGCTTGGGCGCCGCTTTCTTGGCCGCCGCAGCGCGCTTCGGAGCCGCCGGGGCGCCCTTCTTGGCGGCGGTCTTCGCGGCAGCCGGCTTCGGTCGTCCCTTGGCCGCCGCCGCAGCGGGCTTCTTGGCCGTAACGGACTTGGAGTGGCCCTTCGTCGCCGCTCTGGGCGGCGCTTTGGGCGCCGGCTTCGGGGCCGGCTTGGCGACCGCTTTGAGCGCTGGTGCCTCGGGCTTGGGGGCCGGTTTCGGCCGGGCCTTCGGCGGCGGCTTGGACGGCGCGCCGGGGGCGGCCTTCGCAACGAGGCCGGATGCGAGCGGCTTGGCGGCGGCGGGCTTCGTGGCGGCGGCCGGCTTGGCGGCGGTGGCTTTGCGGTGGCTGCGGCTTTGGCGGCAGTAGGCTTGGCGCAGTGGGCTTGGCGGCAGTGGGCTTGGCGGCAGTGGGCTTGGCGGCGGCCGGCGGGGCCTCTCGCGGTCGTTTCGGGCTGTGCGAGGGCGGCGCGCCGGACGGGGTCTCTGCTCGCTCGGGCGGACGCTCGGCCGACGACTCCGTCGAGCGCACGGGCTTGGCCGTCGCCCGGGCCTTGCGCACCGGCTTGGCCGCGGCGGGCGGCCGGCTCGGCGAGCGTTTCCGTCGCGACTTGCCGCTTTGGCCGGTTCGGCCGGCGGCGGCGGCGCGGGTGGTTCGGGGACCGGCTCGGGTTCGGGCTCGCGCACGACGCGCAGGGCGACGCGCCGCAGCGAGCCGCCGAGCGGGAAGATGATCTCGTTGATCTCGAGCTCGTCGAGCAGCGCGAGCACGACGTCGAACGCGCCGCCTTGATCTTTCGGCGAGTGCGCGTCGGAACCGATCGCGATCCCGACCCCGCGTTCCTTCGCCTTGCGCAAGAAGCGCCGGTTGGCGTCGAGGTAGCGCTGTTTCTCCTCGTCGGTGTGATCGCGATAGAGGAAACGCGTGTTGAATTCGACGGCCATTTGACGCGCTCCGGCGGCGGCCAGCACGCGATCTTCGTACGCTTCGAGCTTCGCGTCGTCGGGCCAGTGGCCGAACACGGCGGGAACGAAGAAGTGGCCGACGATATGGCCGGGTAGCCGCTCGATCGCATCGACGAGCGCGTTGACGTACGTCTCCCACACGACCTCGGTGCCGACCGTGTCGAAGAACTCGGCGAACTCCGGGTTGTCGAACGGCCACGGCCAGTTCTCGCCGTGAACCGGGTGCGCGATCGGGATGAAGTGCACCGAGCGAACGATCGCGTCGGGCCGCATCGCGTCGACGATGTTCTGCGCATCGGGGCGCGACCGCGGATCGTTGTCGACCTCGGCGCCGATCGAGTACCGCATCCCGCGGCGCAGCCCTTCGCTGACCACCGCCGCGTGCCCGACGTCGACGCTGGCCGTCTCGGCCGCGCCGTACAAGTCACCGGCCTGGGCCAGCTTGAGCGCGCGGCGCACGAGATTGACCGCGGCCGGATCCTCGAAGGTGAGATAGTTCATGTGGTCCGCGACCATGAGAAAGCGCGGATACCCGCGCCGGCACGCATGGTAGAACCAGAGGAACAGCATGCGCGCCGTCAGCGGCAGGGGCCGTTCCTCGGCGTAGGGCTTGTGCTCCCCCTTGGCGTGCCCGTGGGTGTCGGGGATGGCGAACAGGCGCGGGTCGCGCTCGTTGTTGTCGTTCAACGTTTCGTTGGTCCGGGGATCCAAGAACCGCCGGCTGCGCGAGGCGACGGGGATGGTGCAGGCTGGGCGTCCAGCCGGCGCGCGGTGATCTCGATGGCGGTCTCGACGCCGCGCTGCATCAGCTCGAGTGTCATCGACGGTGTCCGATCGGCGCCGAGCGCGAGCGCTTGGGCCGGCAGCGCCGGAACGTGCACGAACCCGACCGGAATACCGGCACCGTTCGCCAGCGTGACCGCCTCGTACAGCCACTGATTGCAGAGATAGGTGCCTGCGCTGTCCGATACGTAGCCCGGCACGCCGCCGTCCTTCCACGCCTTTTCGATCTCGGCCGACGGGAGCGTCGCGAACCGCCCGTCGGGTCCGCTCGGGTCGATCGGCTCGTTCGTGCGGACCACACCGGCCATGTCGGGCAGGTCGAACTCGAGCACGTTCACCGCGATGCGTTCCAGGACAAGGCGGCTCTGCCGGGCGCATAGCCCAGCCCGACGAGATCTCGGGCGAACCTCACTTAGCGCCTTGCCAGCCGGTCGCGCAGCATCGCGCGTCTCGACCGGAAAAATGCGGGCATCGACGACGCATCCGCCGACGATGCGGCCTTCGAGGCTTCTCGTGAGAAGCTCGCTGGGATTGACGGCGTGCGGTCCGAACGGCGCGAAACCGGTCAGCAAAACGTGCCGGGACACGAACCGGAGGTTTTCCGCCGGAAGGGCAAGGAACCTGTTGGATTCGGCCTTTTGGCCGAATCCGTCGCCCTGAGGGCGAAGCCTACGCGGGGCGTGCGTGCCGCGTTCGAGCACCGGTTGCGCGGCGCTGGCAAAAAAAAGCCGCCCTCGAGTGGGCGGCGGACAAGGTTGGTTCGCTTCGCGAAGGGCCGGACTACGTCCGGAGCCCTCCGATCATCGTGAGACATTGTTTGGGACTGTCACTAGTAACGATGACCACCTCCTCTTGTCCGCCTGTTAGCCTTCGCTGATCTATCGTCTGAAGGATCCGCGGACGTTTCGTGAGGCTCGCTTTCGCGGGCGCTTCGCGCGTTCTCCTCCTGCGTCAGCGGCGCTTCGAGACGGTCAGCGCGCTTTCGGGCTGATAACCTTCCATTTCGAGGATGCGCGCCTTGAGCTCGACGCCGTACGCGTATTGGTGCAGCGCGCCGTTCGCGTCGACGACACGGTGACACGGATACAGCAAGGGAACGGGATTGCGCGCCATCGCACGTCCGACGGCGCGGGCCGCGGTCGGCTGCCCGATCGACTCGGCGATCCAGCCGTACGAACGCACCTGGCCCGGCGGGATGGTGGCCGCGGCGCGGAGCGCCGACTGCTCGAACGGGCTGAGCTCGGTGATGTCGACCTTGCCCAGGTCGGTCGTGTGCGTCCGGAAGAAAACGGCTACCGTGTCGGCGACCCACTGGGGGGCCTGCGAGGGGATGAGGCCACGGCTCAGGCGCCGTTGCAGCCGGGCGAAGACGGCTTCCTCACCCTCGCCGCGGTCCAGCGCGATCGCGGTGATCCCGCTGTGGCGGAATGCGACGAACAGCCGTCCGATCGGCGAATCGACCGTGGCGATCGAGTCCGGGGTCTCGAGCTTGACCGCGACCTTGATGTGCTCGAGGATCTTGGGCACCAGCAGATCGGGCGGATCGACCGGCGGCAGACAGGTCAGGCAGTACGCGATGCCCTCGTTCTCGCGGTAAATCTCCTGGCACTCCGTGCAGCCGCGCAGATGGGCGAGCACGTGCTCGCGGCGCGGTTCCACACCCTCGCGCATCTCGTCCCAAAGACGTTCGACGTCGCAGCAGCGCATGGGCTACTCCTCTTCTTCCTCGGTGGCGGCGGGACGGTCGTTCTGCACGATCCGCCCGACTTGGGGCCCGAGGATGCGGCGAAGGATACGCACGGCACGGTGGACGTGCGACTTCACCGTGCCGATCGGCTGGTTGAGGATCTCGGCGATCTCGGGGTGGCTGCGGCCCTCGATGAAGCGCAGCGTCGCCGCGGCGCGCAGATGCATCGGGAGCTGGAGCAATGCTTGCTCGACCAGGATCATGTCGGCGGCCCGGTCGACGATCTGTTCGGGCTGGTCGGGCCCTTCCTGGGTCTCGTTGAGGAGTGCGTCGGGGTCGGCCAGGGCGTCGAGGGCGACGTTGGTCGGCCGCTTGGAGCGCAGGCGGTTGCGGGTGACGTTCAGCGTGATCGTATAGAGCCAGGGCTGCAGGCGCAGCTCGGCGCGCTGCTGCGGATCCATCTTGGCGAGCGCCCGGTAGGCGCGCACGAAGGCGTCCTGGACGATCTCCTCGGCGTCTTCGCGGTTGCCGGTCATTCGGAGCGCGAACCCATAGAGCCGACGCTGGTAGTCGTCAACGATCGATTCGAAGGTCTCGGGTCCCGGAACGGGGTGAGACACCGTTGCCGGTGCGGTCACGAGGTAGTGGTCTCCGATGATCGGTGCTGCGAGCGCACTCATCAGGGGGTTCAACCGGACCCATCCGAGCGCCGGTTGCGCGGTTTCCGTATAGTTGCGGTCATCCCTCGCTAGGTGCGGCGCGGCACCGGCGCGGTCCGGGCCGCCTCGCTCTGGCCGGCCGAGCGGATCGAGCGCGCGTAGACGATCGAGACCGGGGAACGGCGCGCGTCGTCCTCCAGGCTCCCGTCGATGGAGAGCGTCGCGTCGAGCGCGACCAGCAGGGTGGTCGCGTAGTCGTAGTAGGCCGTGCCCTTCATCGTGATCGAGCCGGCGAGCGCCATGGTCGGCCGGTCGGGAAGCGCACCGTGCAGCGGGCCGGTCGCCTCGAAGGCGATCCCCATCGCGCGGTTCCCGCCGACGAGCGCATCGGGCAGGCGCCGCAGCGTTCCGCGCAGCGGCGCACCGGTCATCGGCGACGGAAACTCGAACGGCACCGGCCGCTTCACGTGCCCCAGGTCCCGCATCGTCGGGGCGTCGAGCTGCACCGCGAACGGCTGGTTGAGGACGGTCAGGTAGTCCGGATCCGAGGCCGGGCCGTCTTTTTGCGCGCCCGAGGGAAGCACGGTCGAAGTGAACGAAGCGCGTTGATGTTGCTTCCCGCCGTCGCTCGTCTTGTCGTATTCGACGCGTGCCGTATAGATCGTCGTCGCACCGTTGCGCGCGATCGCCAGCTGCTGCATGCCGTGGTAGACCGTCCGGCTGCGGATCTCGCCGCCCCCCGCGCGAAACGTATCGCTCCCTTCGACCGCATACGTTTGGTCGGCGAGCGCGGCGCGAGCCGGCGCTGCCAACGCAATCAGGAGCGCGTACGTGCCGCTGACGACGGCGCGTCGGAAGATCATCTGGGGCCTCGGACGGACGGGGGACTGTTTACGTTCCCGGATTATGGTACTACGGAAACGTGCCGATACGGATGATGAGGTGCTAATTCACGTCCGCGGCCGGTTTCTCGCGTTCGTGTTGGCGCTGTCGGTCTTCGGCGCCGCTGTTCCCGCGCGCGCGGGCGAGGGTCTCACCCTGAGCCCAACGCTCAATGCGAAGCTCAACGTGCTCTACCTGACCGCATTCGACGAGACGATTCAGCGGCACGCGCTCGCTCAGCGAGACGGGACGACCTACGTGTCGACCGGCGACATCGACGCGGAATGGCTGCGCGACGCGAGCGAGACCGTTCGGCCCTACATCGCGCTCTCCGAGCACGATCCGGACGTGGCCCGCACGCTGCGCGGCGTGGTGGCCCGCCAAGCCAAGTACATCCTGATCGATCCGTACGCCAACGCGTTCTCATCCAATTATCATGTGGTCGAGCGCAAATTCGAGGTCGACTCGCTGTTGTACCCGATCTCGTTCGCGTACGACTACTACAAGCAAACCGGAGACCGCGCGGTATTCACCCCCGAAGTGCGCCGGGCGTTCAACCGCGTCGTGGCGACCCTGCGGGACGAGCAGCACCATGCTCAGCGCTCCCATTACCGCAACCCGCAACTGGCCAACAACGGCCGCGGCAGCCCGGTCAAGTACACCGGGATGGTCTGGACGGGCTTTCGGCCCTCCGACGACCCCGACCGCTATCACTTCAACATTCCGGACAACATGTTCGCCGCGGTCGTGATGCGCGACCTCAGCTCGATCGAACGCGACATCTGGCACGACGGGCGGATGTCGGCCAACGCGTGGGGGCTTTCGGTCGAGATCCAGCGCGGGATCGAACAGTACGGCACGCTCGAGCTGGCACCGTTCGGGCGCATCTACGCCTACGAAGTCGACGGGCGCGGCCACGCGAACGTGATGGACGACGCCAACATCCCGTCGCTGCTATCGATTCCGTATTTCGGTTACCTGCCAAAGACGAACTCGCTCTACCTGGCCACCCGCAAGTTCGCGCTGTCCGACCGCAACCCGTACTTCTTCCGCGGGAAGTACGCCCAAGGCATCGGCAGCCCACACACGCCGCACGGCTACATTTGGCCGCTGGCGCTGTGCGTCCAGGCGCTCACGGCGACCGACAACGCGGAAGTCGATCGGGTCTTCGGCTGGATCGCGGTCTCGGACGTCGGCGACCATCGTCTGCACGAGTCGTTCAACGCCAACTGGCCCGAAGCGTTCACGCGCGAAGATTTTGCCTGGCCCAACGCCCTTTACGCGCAGCTCGTGCTCGCGCGGCGCGGAAAGGCCTACGCCCAGCGCTGACGCACGCTCATCGCCCGGTGCGCGGACGCTCCGTGCGGCCTATGCGCCGCACGAAATCGAGCGCGAAGGCCGTTTGAATCGCGGCCAGCGGTCCGACCGTCAGGACGTCGATCGGCACTTCGGCCCAAAAGATCGGACGCGGTACGTTCCGCTGCGCGAGCTCGTTCTGCAGGATCGCGGCGAAGACGATCGGCAGCGCGGTGATCGCCGCGAGGATGCACAGCCGAAGCGCGTTCTCGCGCCGCAGCGACGTGGTGAACGCATGACCGAACCCGACCAGGACCGTCAACGCGGCTCGGCTTTTCGCTAGCGCCACGAATGGGCCCGTGAGACCGAGTATTCCCCAGAGGATCCAGACGATCGGCGCGGTGACGTAGACGAGGACGTGCGGCTCGGGCGGCGGCACGAGTCCGCTGAACTCGCCGGTCAGCGAAACGACGGCTTGGGCCAGAAACGACACCGCGATGACCGGGAGCCAACGCTCGGTTGCGCCGGCGGCGAGCACGCGCGGTGAGAGCGAGGTGCCGAGCCCGCGGGCCGCGACGCCCAGCGCGACGGCCGCAACGACGAACGCGTCGACGAACAGCCCCGTGTACTCGAGCACGTAGGACTTGAACACCCCGAGGGACGTGGTCACCGCCGCTGCCGGGACCGCGACTTCGGCGATCGCATAGGCCGCGAACACGCCGGCCGCGAGCGCGACGTACAACGGCGCATTGGCGGCCCAGCCGCTCAGCGCGAACCCGATCAACCCGCCGATCGACGGCGGGAGGTGCTCGCTTTCGTCGGCGGGGCTCACGCCGCGCGCAACGCGCGGCGAAGGAAGAAGCGCAGAATGGCCGTGCCCGAGCAGACCGCGACGTCGTCGGGGTCGTCGTACACGCGGCCGTCGATCTCGACGACGTAGGTGCGGCCGCTCAGCCCGTCGAGGGTCGATCGCACGACGCGCTCGCGCTTGTCTTGCGGCGCGCGCGGACCGAGCGCTTCTACGACGGCCGCGGTCAGCAAGTCGCCGACGCGCAGCGGCGTGGCGAGCGCGAATGCGGTCGAGGCGGTGCTGGAGACCGCGGAGACATCGATCGGGACGGCAACCCGGAGCATACCGACGCGCTCCTTCCCGCAATGGCGGGGCCGCTCCCGGTAGGTGCGGAAGCTCGCGAGCGATGTCCGATGCGCCTCGTCGTCGTCGTACCCCGCCGCCGCCGCGCCGACCGTCCGCGCCGTCATCGAGCTGGCTCCCGACGATCGCACTCGGGATCGGCGTCGTCGTCGCGGGCCTGGGGATCGGTGCGTTTCTGTCGGCGATACAGCACAAGGAAATGCGGACGGCGACGTCGACGCGCACAACGCCCGGACACGGTATCTCCGCACTCACGCCGGTCGCACGGGCGACGCGCGGCCCGGTCGCGATCGCGACGCTGGTTGCCCATCCGACGTCGTCGCCGACGCCACCGGCGACGGCGTTCCCGACGCCGACGCCGCGCCCGAAGGCGACGCCGAGCCTGCACGCGACGCCGCGCGCGACGGCAACGCCGCAATCGAGCGCGACGCCGATGGCGACCCCGACGCCGCGCGCGACGGCGACGCCGCGCGAACCGGCGGCGACCCCGACGCCGGTCGTCGTCACGCCGCGTCCGGTAACGCCGCGCCCGACGCCGCCCCCGCTCGCCGAACCCGCTGCGACAGCGGTCGCGCGAGCGCCGCTCACCTTCGGCGGGGTCGCGCAGAACACGGTGCGGCGCTACTTGGACGACCTGATCGCCGGGAACGAGAACGGTGCCTACGCACAGCTCGGCAAGTCGCCCGGGGATGCGGGCGCGCTCTCCGAACAGGCCTTCATCGATCGTGGAACGCGCATTCTCTCGATGCGCACGACGTCGACCGACCCGACCGGCGCGACGGTCGAGGTGCGGCTGAGCTCGGCGCGCGGCGCTTACGATGCGACCTACCACGTGAGCAATGGACCGTCCGGGCCGGTCATCGACCAGCACGACTACATCAAGGAATAATGCCCCAGGAGATCGAGCGTGGAGACGAAGCCATCGTACATCGAAGGACTGCTGTCGACCGGTGAGGTGATCCCGCCGCCGGCCGGTGCGTCGGCGTGGTTTCCGATCGCCGATCAGGACGCGTTTGTCGCCGGTGCACTGCGTGATCCCGACGCGTTCTGGCGCGCCCGCGCCCGGCGCATCACGTGGGAGACCGAGCCGCGGACGGTCTTTCGCGGTGCGCTCGACGACCCGCACTGGTTCCCCGACGGGCGGCTCAACGCGACCGTCTCGTGCCTGGACCGGCACATCGCGCACCACGCCGATGCCGTCGCCTACGAGTACCTATGCGAGAACGGAACGGAGCGCTCGATCACCTATGGAGCGCTGCTCGCCCGAGTGAACCAACTCGCCAATGCGCTACGGCTCGACGGCGTGCTGGCCGGGGATCGCGTGTGCATCTACATGCCGCTCACGGTCGAAGGTATCGTGGCGATGCTCGCCTGCGCGCGGATCGGTGCGATCCATTCGGTCGTGTACGCGGGCCTCGGCGCGACGGCGCTGCGCGACCGCATCGCCGACGCCGGAGCGCAGGTGCTCATCGTCGGCGACGTCACCTATCGCAAAGGCCGCGCGGTCGACCTCAAGCGCATCGTCGACGACGCGGTCGCCGGATTGGCAACCGTGCGGCGCGTCATCGTGCACCGTCGCGAAGCCTCACCGGCGGCGGTCGACCCGCGTGAGGTCAACTTCGAGGCATATTGCGACGGGCAGAGCACCGAGTGCGATCCGGAGATCGTCGGTGCCGAGCACCCGCTGTTCATCTTGTACACCAGTGGTACGACCGGTAAGCCGAAGGGCGTCGTGATGACGCACGGCGGCTACCTGGTCGGTTCGGCAGCGATGCTGGCCGAGACCACCGGGATCACGCCCGAAGACGTGTACTGGTGCACCAGCGACATCGGCTGGATCGTCGGTCACACCATGATGGTGTACGGGGCGCTGGCCAACCGCTATCGTTGCGTGCTGCGCGAAGGCGCGCCGGACTATCCGAACCCCGGGCGCGATCTACGCTGCGCTCGACCGCTTACGGGTGACCAAGTTCTACACCGCACCCACCCTGGCGCGGATGCTGTTGCGGCTGGGTGCCGAATTGGCCGCCGAGCACGACCTGTCGGCGCTGCAGGCGGTGTACTGCGCCGGTGAGCCGCTCAACCCGGAAGCCTGGCGGTTCCTCTACGAGGTGATCGGGCGCGGCGAGCTCGCGGTTTGCAACCAATGGTGGCAGACCGAGCTGGCGGCACCATGTCTGGGCGTGTTCCCGACGTCGGCGGTTCGTCCCGATCGCAGCGGAAAGGCGCTGGGACCGATCGCGTTCTCCGTCCGCGACGCGAACGGCGCCGTGCTGCCGCCGAATCAGGGCGGCCTGCTCGTCGTCGAGACCCCGCTTCCATACATGTTCGCGTCGTTGTGGAACGACCCACGAACGCTACGCCGAGTATTTCAAGTTTGGCCCTTCGACCGGCTCAGGACAGGCTGTGTACGTCACCGGCGACGTAGCGACTATCGACGAGCAGGGATACGTCACGGTGCGCGGCCGCGCCGACGACGTGCTCAACGTCGCGGCGCATCGCATCGCGACCGCCGACGTCGAGAGCGCCCTGGTCTCGCACCAGGCTTGCGCCGAAGCGGGTGTCGTCGGCGTTCCCGACGAGATCAAGGGCGAGGCGATCGTCGCCTTCGTCGTGTTGCGCGCCGGGCATACGCCGTCCGACGAGCTCGCCAAGTCGCTCGTCGACCACGTGCGCGAGCACCTCGGCGCGATCGCGACCCCGTCGGCGATCCGCTTCACCGCCAAGCTACCCAAGACGCGCAGCGGCAAGATCATGCGCCGCCTCCTCAAGGCGCAAGAAACCGGTCAAGACCTCGGCGACGTAACGACGCTCGAGGAGTAATCTGCGGCCGGTGGATCACGCGGACGTTCCGCTCGACGATCGCGCGCGGCCCATCCTCATCGGGACGAGCGGCTGGACCTATCGGGACTGGCGCGGGCGCTTCTATCCGCCGAAGCTTCCGCAGCGCGGATGGCTTGCATACTACGCAGCAGCGGTTCCCCACCGTCGAGTTCAACGTCACGACGTACCGGCTACCGAAGGAGCACGACCTCGCCCGCTGGTCTGCCGTGCCGCCCGGTTTCATCTACACGGTCAAGCTCAGCCGGCTGATCACCCACCGCAAGCGTCCCGGTGAACCGCGCGCATTCGTCGACAACTACTTTGCGCGGATCGCGCCGCTGGCGCCGCGGATTGCGAACGTGCTGGCGCAGTTCCCGCCATGGTTCGCGCGTGATGACGATGCACTGCGAGAGTTTCTCGACGTGCTGCCGGCCGGCCATCGCTATGTCGTCGAATTTCGTGAACCGTCGTGGTATGCCGAGCCCGTATATACGCTGCTGCGCGAGCGCGGCATCTCCTTGTGCCTGCACGACTTGCGAGGCAGCATCGCACCGCACGTGCTGACCGGCCTGTGCTCTACGTCCGGCTGCACGGTCCGGTCCGCGCGTATGCCGGCTCGTATTCGCGCCGCCGGCTCGAAGCGTGGGCCGCCACGATCCGTGACCTGTCTCCGGAGGTTGCCGAGACGTTCGTCTACTTCAACAACGACCAGAGCGGCTATGCACCGCGGAATGCGCTCACGTTGACGGAGATGCTGTCGGGTGCGGCGGTCGTTCCTTCGACAAGCTCAGGATGACACGGGTTGGCGATTCGACGACGCTAGACGTGGAGATATCGGCGCCGGAGGTCTTCGTCGGTTCGTACTTGGTCGGGGGTACCTTCGAACTTGATCTCGCCTTGGTCGATGATGTAGCAGCGGTCGGCGACCGCGAGGGCGGAATAGAGGTTCTGCTCGACCAGCAGGGTCGTGATGCCGGCGGCTTTGATTTCGCGAATCACGTTCTCGACTTCGCGAACGATCAGTGGCGCGAGCCCTTCGGTGGGCTCGTCGAGAAGCAGCACCTTCACGTCTTGGACGAGCGCGCGGGCGATTGCGAGCATCTGTTTCTCACCGCCGCTGATCTCGTCGCCTTTGTGAGTGAGGCGCTCGCGCAGCCGCGGGAACTTCTCGTAGACGTGGTCGAGCGTCCAACCCGGCTTGCGCGCCGTCACCTGCGCCAGCTTGAGATTCTCGGCCACGGTGAGGTTGGTGAAGATGCGGCGCTCCTCGGGAACCAGCGAGATCCCCTTGCGCGCGATCGTCATCATGTCGCAACCGGCCAACTCCTGACCGTCGAGCGTGACGCTTCCGCTGCGCGGCTTTTGCCAGCCGACGATGCTCTTGAGGGTCGTCGTCTTTCCGACGCCGTTGCGGCCGAGCAGCGCGACGGTTTCGCCGGCACCGATGTGCAGCGACACGTCGCGCAGCACGTGGCTGTCACCGTAGAACGTGTTGATCGCCTCGACGCGCAATCGCGCTTGCGTCGCAAGCCGGCGTATCCGCAGGCGTCGTCATCAGTGCGCGAGCTCCGCTTCGGAATGACCGCCCAGGTACGCTTCCTGGACGCGGGCGTTGTCGCGAATCTCGGCCGGCGTTCCGGTCGCGAGCACCGTTCCTTGGTGCAGCACGGTGATCGAGTCGGAGATCCCCATCACCATCTCCATGTCGTGTTCGATGACCAGCACGGTCATCTCGGTCGACAGGCGGCGGATCAGTCCTTCGGTCTTGCGGGCCTCATCCTTCGACATTCCGGCGACCGGCTCGTCGAGCAGCAGGATCTGCGGCTGCGTCGCGAGCGCGATCGCGATGTCGAGCCGTTTCTTGTCGCCGTGCGAAAGGTCGCCGGCGCGCGTCTCGGCGACGTCGCTCAACTCGAGCCGGCCCATCGCACGTTCGGCGAGACTGTCGACATCGTCCAAGCGCGTCGATCGCCGAAAGACCTGCAGCGCGAACGGACCCTGCACCGTTGCCAGCGCGGCGAGCCGGCAGTTCTGGCGTACGGTCTGTTCGGGATAGAGGCTGGCGGTTTGGAATGCTTTGGCGATGCCGAGGTGAACGCGCGCGGTTCCGCTGACGCGGCTGACGTCGCGGCCCTTGTAGTTGATCGTCCCCGAACTCGGCGCGATCGTCCCCGCCAGGAGATTGAAGAACGTCGTCTTGCCGGCGCCGTTGGGCCCGATCACGGCGCGCAACTCGCCCGGATCGACTTTGAAATCGATCTCGCGGACGGCGGCGAAGTGGCCGAAGAGCTTGCCGAGCTTGAACGTCTCGATGATGCTCATCGAGCCCGCCGCGCTGCCCTTGCGCGCCCGGCTTGAGCAGCGGGTTGGGCTCCTCGGTGCGCGGCCGCAGCGAGCGCGCGAAGATCGCTCGCGGGTTCTCCCGGCGCTGCTTGAGGAGCGTTCCGAGGACGCCGCGCGGCAAGAACACGATCACGGCGACGAAGACCAGCCCTTCGATCAGCCGCCACGCCTGCGTCTTTCCGGACAGAACGTTCTCGAGGTACATGATGAGCGCGGCGCCGACGACCGGGCTGAAGATCGTTTGCACGCCGCCGACGACGGTATAGATCACGAACTGTCCGCTGCGCTCGATCGACAGCGACTCGACCGCGACCGTTCCGTCGTAACAGGCCCGCAGCGCGCCCGCCAGGCCGGTGAGCGCCCCGGCGATCGCGAACGCGGCCAGGCGGTAGAGCGGGGCGCTGAAACCGACCAGCACGCTGCGTTCCTCGTTCTCGCGGATCGCCGTCAGCACTTCACCGAACTGCGACCGCGTGAGCATGCGGGTGAACAGCAGCACGAGGGTCAGCACGATCGCGGCGAACACGTACCAGAGCTTGACGTCGCCGAGGCTGCCGAAGATGCCGAGATCGATGTTGGGCAGCGACTGCAGGAGGTCGACGTGCCACGGCCCGATCGGCAGCAGCGCGTTGGGGATCGACTGCAGTCCGTCGTCGCCGTTCGTCCAGTCCTTCGCCTGTTCGACGACGAAGAAGACCATCTGCGCGAACGCCAGGGTCAGCAGCGCGAAGTAGATGCCGTACAGCCGCACGGTCACGGCGCCGACGAGCAGCGCGAGGAGCGCCGTCACGATCGTAGCGCCGATGACCGCGAGCCAGAGATTGGGATGCTGCGGCATCGCGTGCAGCAGCAGAATCGCGGCGACGTACCCGCCGGCACCGTAGAACATCGCTTGGCCGTACGACAGCATGCCGGCGTAGCCGAGCAGCAGGTTGAACGCGACGGCGGCGATGCTCACGATGAGGATCTGGGTTGCGAGTCCCGCGTAGCCGCCGATCGGATGCAAGACCAGCGGAAAGACGGCGAGGCCGAGCAGCGTGAGGGCCACGAAGCGCAGGTCGCGCAGGGCCAGGCTTCCGCTCCTCATGACTGGCGGATGACCTCGCTTTCGCCGAGCAATCCTTGCGGCCGGAACAACAGCACCAGCGCCATGCACACGTAGATGATCACGTTCGCGGCGGGCGCGTAAACCAGCGTCGTGAGGCTATAGAGCTCGCCGATCAGCAGCCCGCCGAGGACCGCCCCCCAGAAGCTGCCCAGACCTCCGACGACGACCACCACGAACGACGGCACGAGAAAAAGAAAGCCGGTCGCCGGGTCGACCGAATAGATCGGCGACGCGGCGGCGCCGACGAGCCCGGCCAGCGCGGCGCCCAGCGCGAAGACGACCGTCGACGCTTGGCGGATGTTGCCGCCGAGCAGTTGGACCATCACGCGGTCTCGGATGCCGGCGCGCACGATCAAGCCGTAGTCGGTGCGTACCAGGAACAGCCATACCAGCCCGATCATCACCAGGACGCCGGCGGCAAAGACCAGCCGGTAGACGGGATACGTGATGATGCCGAGGTTGACCGCGCCGGACAGCGCATCGGGCGTCGGAAACTGCTGGGTCGTTCCACCGAAGATCAGCCGCAGCGACTCCTCGACCACCAGCGCGATCCCGAACGTCACCAGAATCTGCGCCGTCGGCGTCTTCTCGTAGAAGTGGCGCAGCAGCAGCCGGTCCAGGACAACGGCGAAGAACGCGACGGCGACCGGAGCGGCGATCAAGCCGGCCACGATCCCGAACCGCTCGGCGACGAGCAGCCCGACGTACGCCCCGATCGCGTAGAATGCGCCGTGGGCGAAATTCACCAAGCGCAGCGTTCCGAAGACGATCGTCAGGCCAACGGCGATCGCGACGTAGATCAAGCCTTGTACCAGTCCGTTGAGCAGAGCCTGGATGAGCGCTTCCACGTGTCTCCCGTTGGTGGCGGATAAGGAAACGGACCGGCGCGTCGGCGCCGGCCCGTAGCTATTCGACGGAGGGTCGGCTCAGACCGTGGCTTCCATCTTGCACACGAGGCCCGGGCCGATCGGCTGAATGCAGCTCGGACCGGAGTGCACCTCGAGGACCTTCGCGTACCCGAAGCCGCCGGGGCCGCGGGCGCTGCTCGGCAGCCCTTCGACGACCAGGCACGAGTTCACACCCTGGTGATCCTCCTTGCGATACCACTCCTCTTCCTTGGTGAACTGGAACTTCATGTTCTCGAGCTTGTCGGCGACCTTCGCCGCGTCGAGCGAGCCGGCGGCCTCGACGGCCTTCTTGTAGACCAGCATGTCGACGTACGCGCATTCGGCGCCGTTCGAGGGCGGGACGCCGTATTTGGCCTGGAAGGCCTTCACGAACGCAGCCGCGCCGGGGTACTTGCTCGCGTGGTACTGCCAGTAGAAGGGTGCCGTCGAGACGACGTTGTCGAAGTTCTCACCGGCGCCTTTGGCCATGTACTCGTCGACCAGCGGCACCAGGATCTTCGCCGACTTCGTCAGGCCGAACTGTGCCGATTGGTTGACGCAGTTCGTCATGTCCTTGCCGAACTCGATGATGCACAGGACGTCGGGCTTGGCCGCTTGCGCCTCGGCGAGCGCCGCCGAGAAGTCCGTCGTGCCCAGCTTGAGCAGCACGTTCTTGAGCGTCTTACCGCCTTTGGGTTCGATGATCGACGTGATGTTGTCGAAGTTCGAGTGGCCCCACGCGTAGTCGGCGGTGATGTAGAACCATTTGCCGGTGCCGTACTTCGAGACCATCGTCTTGGCCATCGACTGCGCGCTCATGTACGCGTCGTTGTAGCGGCGGAAGGTGACCTTATGGCAGTTTTGATTCGTCGTCTCGTCACCGTGGGTCAGCGTCGCCATGAAGATCGTGTTCTTCGATTGGCAAAGCGCCGAGACGGCGAGCGCGGTTCCCGTCGACGAGCCACCGGTGATCATCACGGCGCCGTCACGTTCGATCATGCGCTGCGCGTTGTCGCGGGCGACGTCCGCTTTGGTCTGGTCGTCGCCTTCGACCGCGCGAACCTTCATGCCCATGATGCCGCCCTTGGCGTTCATCTCGTCGATCGCCAGATGGTAGGCCTTGAGCTGGTCGGCGCCTTGATCGGAGTACGAGCCGGATTGCGGAACGTTGAGACCGACGACGACCTCCTTCGTGGGCGCCGCGATGACGTACGGCCCTCCACCGAAGGTGAGTGCGGCCACGCCGGCGGTCCCGGCGACGAAACGGCCACGCGAAAGAGATTGCTTCACGAGCGGGACTCCCTAGGGAAAGCGGGCGTGCTTGATTGGTGGACGGTCGAGTTAGGTCGGCACCGCGGAACTTCCCTGCAAATTCTCAGCCACGCCTTGACAGCGGTTTGTCGCCGCGCTATCGTCGCTCCATCGTGTTAGAATATATCGAACACGTTTTCACATACTGAAATGGCGGAGCTGCTCGGGACCGTCCGCCGCGCGTTGCGCGTCCTCGATTACCTCGCCGATCGCGAGGAGCCCGTCGCGATCCGGCGGCTGGCCGACGAGCTCGGAATCAACATCTCGAGCGCCTACCACCTGATGAACACCTTGGCCGTCGACGGCTACGTCACGCGCGACGAGCGCAGCGGATCCTACGGCCTGGGCGCCAAGACCGCGCGGCTCGGCGACGCCTACACGCGCTCGTGGCCGGTCGAGCCCGAGCTGCGAGCGCTGGTGGGCGAGCTCGGCGCGCGGACCGGCGAGAACGCGTACCTGGCGATGCTCCACCGCAAGGACGTCGTCATCACCGACATCGTCGAGTCGCGCCAGCGCGTTCGCGTCCACGCGCTCCATCGAGGCTACTCGTCCGATCTGCATGCGCGGGCGCTGGGCAAGGCCGTGCTGGCCCACCTCGACGGCGCCGCGGTCCGCGAGCACTTCGCCGACACACCCCCCGCGCCGCATCACCCAGCGCACGCTGGTCACGATGACGGCGATCGAGAGCGAGCTCGAGCGCGTTCGGCGGCGCGGCTACGGTGAGGACCTCGAAGAGTTCTGCGAGGGCGTCTGCTGTCTGGGCGCGCCGTTCTTCGCCCACGACGGCGGCCCGGCCGGGTCGGTGTCGGTCTCGGTACCGTCGTTTCGCTATCGCGCCGTCCGCGGCGCGGTCCGGGACGCGGTGCTCGAAGCGGCGCGAGCGGCAACCGCCGCGCTGGACACCGTCCACCGGAGGATCTCGCTTGGCTAACGCGCTCGTCCGCCGCCGTCGCCGGGCGCCGCGACCTCGGCCTCGCGCTGCTGCGCACGATGATTCGCATCCGCGTGCTCGAGGAGGGGATCGAGAAGCACTTCCTCGCCGGTGACATCCCCGGTTTCGCCCACCTTTCGATCGGTCAGGAAGCCGTCGCGGCGGGAACCTGCGCCAACCTGCGCACCGACGACGCGATCGCCTCGACCCACCGCGGCCACGGCCACACGCTGGCCAAGGGAACGTCGATGCGCGGGATGGTCGCCGAGCTGTTCGCGCGCGCCACGGGGATCTGCAAGGGCAAGGGCGGATCGATGCACATCGCCGACTTCTCGGTCGGGATGCTGGGCGCGAACGGCGTCGTCGCGGGCGGTTTCGGTCTGGTCGCGGGCGCCGCGCTGAGCGCCGTGCAGCGCAAGACCGATCAGGTCGCGGTCTGCTTCTTCGGCGACGGGGCGACCAATCGCGGGCCGTTCCACGAGAACCTCAACCTGTGCGCGGTCTGGAACCTGCCGGCGATCTTCGTGCTCGAGAACAACCGGTACGCCTCCACGACGTCGACCGCGGAGACGATGAAGATCGACGACGTGGCGATCCGGGCCGACGGGCTACGGAATGCGGTCGGCGATCGTCGACGGCTTCGATGCGTTCGCGGTCTACGACGCGATCGGCGAGGCGACGGCGCGCGCGCGCTCCGGCGGCGGCCCGACGTTCGTCGAGTGCAAGACGTTCCGCGCGCGCGGCCACTACATCGGCGACCCCGAGCGGTATCGCGAGAAACGCGAGACCGAGGACGTGATGAGCGCCTCCGACCCGATCGTGCGCATGCAGGCGATGCTCGGCGACGCGCTGGACGCCGACGGAGTTCGAGGCGTTGTGGACGCGCGCGCGCGAAGAGTTCGCCGACGCGGTCGCGTTCGCGCGCAGCTCGCCCTCGCCCGAGCGGGACGAAGCCTTCTTCGGCGCCTACGTCGGCGATCGCAACCCGAACGATCCGGTGCACGCCATCGAGTCGCGCGAGCGCGACGCCTTCCTGCGGGGAGCGGGCATTGAGTGCGTTCGACTTCGTCCGAACGCGCCGAGACGGCTGCGGCTCGCACGGATGAGGAGCGTTGAAAGGTGAGCCGCACGATCACGTTCACCGAAGCGACGCTCGAGGCGATGCAGGAGGAGATGCGGCGCGATCCGACCGTGTTCTTGATGGGCGAGGACATCGCCAAGCAAGGCGGGATCTTCGGACAGTTCAAAGGGCTGCCGCAAGAGTTCGGGTTCGACCGCGTGCGCGACACGCCGATCTCCGAAGCCGCGCTGGTCGGCGCCGGCGTCGGTGCCGCGCTCACCGGCTGCCGCCCGGTCGTCGACATGCACTTCGCCGACTTCATCACCTGCGCGATGGACGAGGTGGTGAATCAGGCCGCCAAGCTGCGCTACATGTTCGGCGAGCAGTGCGTCGTCCCGCTGACGCTGCGGGCGCCCGACGGGATCACCAAGTCGGCCGGCTCGCAGCACTCGCAGGCGCTCGAAGCGTGGTTCGTTCACACGCCGGGGCTCGAGGTCGTGATCCCGGCCGACCCGGAGGACGCGAAGGGGCTGCTCAAGGCCGCCATCCGCAGCGACAACCCGACGCTCTACTTCGAGCACAAGGCGCTCTTTCCGCAGAAGGGCGACGTGCCGGGCGACGACGATTTCGTCGTCCCGATCGGCAAGGCCAAGACGATGCGCGACGGCGAGCGACGTCGCCATCGTTACCTACGGTGTCACGGTGGGCCGCGCGATCGAGGCGGCGTGCGCTGCTCGAAGCCGAGGGTATCCGGGCCACGGTGATCAACCTGCGCACGGTTTGGCCGCTAGACTACGACGCGATCGCGGACGCCGTCGCGCGGACCCACCGGGTCGTCGTCGCGCACGAAGCCGTGCGCGTCGGCGGCGTCGGCGCCGAGATCGCGTCGTTCATCGGCGAGCACTGCTTCGACGACCTCGATGCCCCGGTGCTGCGACTCGGCGCCGCGCACGTGCCGGTGCCGTTCGCACCGGTGCTCCAGGAGGCGATGTACCCGAAGGCCGCGATGATCGCGGACGCCGCGCGGCGTCTGGTCCGGCGAGACGTTTGACGTGCCGGTCGAGGTCGTGATGCCCAAGCTCGGGCTGACGATGGCCGGCGGCACGATCGCTCGCTGGATCAAAACGCCCGGCGAGGCGGTGCGCGCGGGTGAGCCGCTGGTCGAGGTGTCGACCGACAAGATCACCTACGAGGTCGAGTCGCCGGCGAGCGGCACCGTCGGGCGTTCGTGCGGCAAGGACGGCGACGAGTTCGCCTGCGGCGACGTCATCGGCTACATCGCGCTGGTCGGCGAATCGCGACGCGCCGCCGGAGCCGCCGCCGAGCACGCCGTATCCGACACGGTCGCGACGGGCGCCGGACCGCGCGCGCTCGGTTGAAGGGCCGCGCAACGGAAGCCGGCGTGGTTCGCGTCGCCGGCGGCGCGGCGGTTGGCGCGGGAGCGGGCGTCACGCCGGCGGCATTCGCGGCACCGGGCCGCGCGGACGGATCACGCTGTCGGACGTGCGGGCACACGTCCGCCGGCCGCCACGCGCTTGTCCGCCGACCGCGGACGCGACGAGCGTCCCGCTGCCGCCGCGGCTGCCCGCGGCGCGCCGCGCGATCTACCGCAAGATGACCGAGGTGGGGCGGCTGCCGCTGGCGCAGGTCGAGACCGTCGCGCGTGTCGATGCCCTGCGCGCGCTGATGCGAGCTTCGCGGCGATTTCGGCTGGACCGCGTTCGCGGCGTACGCCGTCGCGCGGCTGCTCGGCGACCACACCGAGCTGCGCACCGACGCGACGACCGGGGCGCCGTTCGAGCGCATCGACATCGGCGTCGCCGCCGACACGCCGCACGGGCTGATCGTCCCGGTCGTGCGCGACGCCGACCCGGCGGTCGCTGGCCGAGATCCACCGCGAGATCGTGCGGCTAGCCGGACTGGCGCGCGACGGTGCGATCGGTTCCGAGGACGTCGGCGGCGCGTGCTTCTCGATCTCGAATGTCGGACCGCAAGGCGTCGAACGCGTTTCGCCGCTTCCCGATCCGCCGCAAACCGCGATCCTCGGCATCGGCGCCGCGACCCAACGCCCCGCGGTCGTTGAGGATGCGCGGATCGTCGCCGCGTGGATGCTGACCTGCGTCGTGTCGTTCGACCACCGCTTCATCGACGGCGCCCCCGCCGCGCGATTCCTCGCCGCCTTCGCCCGCGCATGCACCGACCCGGGAGTTCTGCTGTAATGGCTGTCATGAGTGACTTAAGCAACACGACGAAGTCATGCTGCAACAACACCACGCCATGCTGCGGCAACACCACGATGTCATGCTGCAGCAACACCACGATGTCATGCTCAGCTTGTCGAAGCACGGACGATCGTGCGGCACGACTGCCACGGTCGCCCTTCGACAAGCTCAGGATGACATGGTCCTTCAACCCACGAGGTAGGGCGTAGATGGAGTGGTTCGGGGAGAATCCGCCGACGGCGGTCGTGACGGGCGGAGCGAGCGGGATCGGGCGCGCGCTGTGCGAGCTGCTCTCGAAGGAAGGCTATCGCGTTGCCGTCGCCGACCGCGACAAGCGGGGCGCCGACGAGGTCGCCCACCACATCGACGGTTACGCGTTCGAGGTCGACGTCGCCGACGAGGCGTCGGTCATCGCGCTGTTCGACGGCGCGCTGGCGGCGTTCGGCGGCACGCTCGACGCGCTCGCGACGCCGGCCGGAATCGCCGACACGACGCCATTCATGGAGCTTGACGTCGAGACGTTCCGCCGCGTCAACGACGTCAACGTCATCGGCACGTTCCTGTGCATCCGCGAAGCCGCCAAGCGGATGCGCTCGGGCGGACGTATCTGCACGGTCGCGAGCGTCGCCGGAAAACGCGGCGGCGGCCTGTCGGGGACGGCGGCATACGCGGCGAGCAAGGGCGGCGTGCTGGCCCTCTCGCGCAGCGCCGCGCGGGCACTGGCGCCTTTGGGGATCGCCGTCAACTGCGTCGCTCCCGGCCCGACGCTCACCCCGATGCTGGACGAACCGTTCAAGAACGCCGAGCAGCGCGAACGGGTCGAATCGATGACCCTGCTCGGACGCTCCGCAGAGCCGCGCGAGATCGCCGAGGCGATCGCGTGGCTGCTCTCGCCGCGCTCGTCGTACGTCAGCGGGGAGACGCTGACGGTCGACGGCGGCTTGATGCTCGACTGATCGCCAAAAGGACACCATCGCAATGACCGATCGCCCTCCGTCCCGCGCCCGTTTCCTCGCCGGCAGTACGGCCGCCCTCGCATCGATCGCGTTCGCCGTGCCGGCGCGCGCCGCGCAGTGGACGTACAAGTACGCCAGCAACGTCTCGCTCGACCACCCGCTCAACGTCCGGATGCGCGAGTGCTGGATCGCGGTCAGCAAGGAGACGAAGGGACGGCTCGACGTCCAGATCTTCCCCAATAACCAGCTCGGCGGCGACACCGCGGTGCTGCAGCAGCTGCGCTCGGGAGCGGTGCAGTTCTTCACGCTCGACGGCGGGATCTTGCAGTCGGTCGTCCCGGTTGCCGGAATCCAAGGCGTCGGTTTCGCCTTCCGCGATTCCGCCGAAGCGTTCCGCGCGATGGACGGGCCGCTGGGCGACTACGTGCGCACCGCGATTTCCGGCGCGGGACTTTACGTTCATCCCAAGATGTGGGAGAACGGGATGCGTCAGATCACGTCGTCGAACAAGCCGATCCGCTCCGCGGCCGATCTCGCCGGCTTCAAGATCCGCACGCCGGCCGGAGAGCTCTGGGTCGACCTCTTCAAGTCGCTCGGCGCCGCGCCGGCGCCGCTCAATTTCAGCGAGCTGTACAGCGCGCTGCAGACGCGCGTCTTCGACGGCGAGGAGAACCCGTTCGCGATCGTCGACGTCGGCCGGCTCTACGAAGTGCAGAAGTATCTCAGCGTCACCAACCACATGTGGTCGGCCTATCATTTCCTCGGCAACCAGGACGCGTGGAAAGCGCTGCCGCCCGACGTGCAGACGATCGTCGAGCGCAATCTCGCCAAGTCCGCGCTGCTGCAGCGGCGCGACACGCAGCTGCGCAACGACTCGCTCGCCGACAAGCTCGTGCGCCGCGGGATGACGCTCAACCATGCCGAGACCGGCGGGATGCGCGCCAAGCTCACCAGCTCCGGATTCTACACCAAGTGGCGCGACAAGTTCGGCGCGCAGGCCTGGTCGCTGCTGGAGAGGACGTCCGGCAAGCTCGCCTGAGCGCGGCTAAGCGCTGCGGCGCAACTGGCGGCGCAGGTCGGGGCCGACGAGCTGCTCGACCAGCAGCGCGGCGACCAGCATCCCGGTCTCGATGAAGGTGAAGGCCTGCATCGTCGGCATCCCGGGCCGCGCCACGTCGGCAGCGAGAAACAGCAGCGCGGCGCCGGTGATCAGCCGCAGCATGCCGTAGGCGAACGTGCGCGGCGTCCGCACGCCCCGGGCGACGTCGCGCGCGAGCTGCAGCGGCGGGCGCGTCCCCACGTCCCACAAGATGAACGCCAACGCGTCCATCACGATCGCGAAGGCGAACCGCACGACGAGCTCGGTGCTCACGTCGAGCCGGTCAGCGCTCGTCGGGCCAGGAGGCGATCTCGCCCAAGCGCGGCGCTCTTGAGGACCTTGAGGCCGAGCAAGGCGCACTTCATGCGGGTCGGGCTGATGCCGATCCCGACGTTCTCGAGCACGGACTCTTGCGAAAGCCGCGCCACGTCGTCGAGCTTCATCCCCTTGATCGACTCGGTGAGCATCGAGGCCGAGGCTTGCGAGATCGCGCAGCCGCGGCCGCTGAACTTCACGTCCTCGACGCGGCCCTCACCGTCGAGCGCGAGCTCCATCTTGATCGTGTCGCCGCACAGCGGGTTGAGGTCCTCGGCCGTCGCGTCCACCCGCTCCAGATGCCCGAAGTTGCGCGGATTGCGATAGTGGTCGAGGATGTACTCTTTGTAGAAATCGTCCATCGGCTAGCGGCGATCGTGCGACGGTTGCGCAGACGCTCGATCACGAAGCCGACGCCCCAGCCGATGACCAAGGCCCAGAGCGCGACTTTCCGAAGCCAGCTTCTCGAACGCTCGGCCGATCATGGCAGGCGGAAAACCTCGGCGGCTTTGTTGAGCGCATCAACGAGGGCGTCGACGTCCTGCTCGGTGTTGTAGAGATAGAACGACGCTCTCGCCGTCGCCGGCCAGCCCATCTTTTCCATCAGCGGCATCGTGCAATGGTGGCCGGCGCGCACGCAGACGCCTTCGACGTCGAGGATCGAGGCCAGGTCGTGCGCGTGAATGTCGCCCAGGTTGAACGAGATGACCCCGGCCCGCTCGGCGGCGCTGCGCGGGCCGTAGACGGCCAGGCCGCGCGCTTCGAGCGCGCGCAATTGCTCGAGGGCGTAACCGGTGAGCCTCTTCTCGTGCTCGCGCACCCAGCTCATCCCGACCTCGGTCAGGTAGTCGACGGCCGCGCCCAGCGCGATCGCGTCAGCGATGTTACTGGTGCCCGCCTCGAACTTCCAGGGCAGCTCGTTGTACGACGTCGTCTCGTACGAGACGCGCTTGATCATGTCGCCGCCGGTGAGGAACGGCGGCATCGCGTCGAGCAGCGCGCGCTTCCCGTAGAGGAACCCTATTCCGGTCGGGCCGCACATCTTGTGTCCGCTGGCGGCCAGAAAGTCGACGTCGAGCGCTTGCACGTCGACCGGCATGTGCGGGACCGATTGCGCGGCATCGACCAGCACGACGGCACCCGCCGCGTGCGCGCGCGGCACGATCGCCTCGAGCGGTGCGATCGAACCGATCGTGTTCGACACGTGGGTGAGCGCGACGAGCTTCACCCCGGCCAGCAGCGTGTCGAGGTCGTCGAGCACGAGCACGCCGTCGGCATCGGCGCGGATGAAGCGCAGCTCGGCACCGGTCTTGGCGGCGAGCAGTTGCCACGGGACGAGGTTGGAGTGGTGCTCGAGCTGCGTCGTGAGGATTGCGTCGCCCGGGCCGAGGTTGGCCAGCCCCCACGAGAACGAGACGAGGTTGATCGCCTCGGTCGTGTTGCGCGTCCAGACGATCTCTTCGGTGTGCGCGGCGTTGACGAAGCGCGCGACCTTCGCCCGGGCCGCCTCGAACTGGTCGGTCGCCCGAGCCGCGAGCTCGTACACACCGCGGTGGATGTTCGCGTTGTCGTTCTCGTAGTAGCGAACGAGCGCGTCGATCACGGCGCGGGGTTTCTGCGACGAGGCCGCCGAGTCGAGGTACACCAGCCGCTTCCCGCGCGACGTCGGCTTCGCGAGGATCGGGAAGTCCGCGACGATGCGGGCTTGTTTGGGATCGGCCGTCGCGATCATCCGTCGATCTCGGTGGCGTCGTCGATCTTGCGGTCGAGCGCGGTGCGGATCTCGTCGCGCAGCGCCTCGCCGGGAAAGCGCGCGATCACCGGCTCGAAGAAGCCCAGCGTGATCATGCGCAGCGCCGCGTTGCGCGCGATGCCGCGGCTGCCGGCATAGAACAGCGCGTCCTCGTCGAGCGAGCCGACGGTCGCACCGTGAAACGCTTTGACGTCGTTGGCCGCGATCTCCAGCGCCGGGACCGAATCGATGTGGGCATGCTTCGAGAGGAGCAGCGCGTCATCGCGCAGCGACGCGTCGCTGCCGTGCGCCCTGGGGCGAATCACGATGTTCCCGATGTAGCGGCCCTGTCCGCGGTCGGTCGCCGCGCTGCGTACGACGGTGTCGGAGGTGGTGGGGCCGACGACGTGGTCGACGCCGGAGGTGAGGTCGACGTGCTGCAGCTTCGTGTTGAAGAACAGCGCCGAAGCCTCGGCCCGGCTGCCGGGCGCTTCGAGGCGAATGTCGAGCACGGTGCGCGCCAGCGCGCCGCCCAGCTCGGCAAGATGCCAGCGCACCTGCGCGTCGCGTTCGGCGCGCGCGCCGCGCGAGAACATCACCCGGCCGGCCTCGCCGGCCTCCTGCACGACCACGTAGTCGAGCTGGGCGCCATCACCGGCCTGTGCTTCCACGATCCCGCAGACGAACGGGTCGCCGTCGCCGACGTGGCGCTCGATGACGGTCGCGCGCGCGTTCTGGCCGATCACGACCACGACGTGCGGGAAAACGGCGTCGTCCTGCGCCTCGCTGTTGGCGAACACGAGCTGGATCGGCGCGTCGAGCTGAACGCCGTCGGGGACGTAGACGAACGCGCCGCAGTTCTGGAACGCGGTCGCGAGCGCGGCGAACTTGTCGGCGCGCCAGTCGACGATCGTGTTGAGCGCTGCGAGCAGCGCCGGCTGCGTGGCGGCATCGGCCAGCGGAAGCACGACGACGCGCGCGTCGCCGCGAGCGCCGTCTTTCGCCTCGAGGCAGGGTCGCACCGAGATGGACCAAACCGCCCGCGTTCTCCGTCTGCAGCGCCGGGCGATCGAGCTCGGGATCGGCGCGGCGGCGCTGCGCGTCGCGAAAGGGATCGTCGGTACCGTGCGGCGGTCCGACGTCCAGTGCAGCTCCTCGAATCGCAGGTTCGCGTAGTCGTACTTCCAACCGCGATTCGGCCGAGCGCCGGGCGCGGGCATCTCAGCGAAGCGCGCGAGCGCTTCGCGGCGCAGCTCGGCGTCGATCGCGCCGCCGTTTCCGGCGTGCTGCGCCAACCGCGCGATGACGGCTTCGAGCGTGGCCGCGGTCGGCGCAAAGTCGAGCGCGTCGATCGCTTCGGTGGTGCCGCTAGACAACGGGCGCCTTGGCGACGACGAACTCGTCCATCGCGGATTTGAAGGCGACCTCCTCGCGTACGCCGTCGTATCCGTCGCGCTCGATCTCGTCGGCGAGCTCGGGGCCGCCGGTCTTCACGATGCGCCCGTCGATCAAGATGTGGACGACGTCGGCCGGGACGTGCTTGAGGATGCGCGGATAATGCGTGATCACCAGGAAACCGATGTCCTTGCCTTCGTCGCTCTCGCGCAGCGCATTCACGCTCTTGCCGACCGACTGCAGCGCGTCGATGTCGAGGCCGGAGTCGGTCTCGTCGAGCACCGCATACTTGGGCGCCAGAATCGCAAGCTGCAGCATCTCGAGGCGCTTCTTCTCGCCCCCCGAGAAGCCGTCGTTGACGTACCGGCCGAGGAACTGCGGGTCCATATCGAGCGTGTCGAGCTTGTCGAAGATGAGCTTGCGGAACGCGGCCGGCTTGAGATCTTCGGGCCGCACCGACATCCGCGCGGTGCGCAGAAAGTTGGCGACCGAGACGCCGGGGATCGCGGCGGGGTACTGAAACGACAGAAAGAGGCCGGCTTTCGCGCGCTTGTCGGGCGGCAGCGCGAGCAGGTCCTCGCCGTCCAGCGTCGCCGAGCCGCCGAGCACCTGATATCCCGGATGGCCGGCCAGCGTGAACGCCAGGGTCGACTTCCCGCTGCCGTTGGGGCCCATCAGCGCGTGAACGCGGCCAGGCTCGACGGTCAGGTCGATTCCCTTGAGAATCTCTTTGTTTTCAACGGCGACGCGGAGGTCGCGCGCGATCAGTCCACGCGTAGGCATGCTCGGCAATCGTAAGGCCGGGAGAAGAGAAAGTCAAGGAAAGTCTGGACTATCTGCGACTTCCGTGGTAGGGTCAGTACTGGAATGCACGACCGCTTCTTCGAGTCGACGCGAGGAAAGATCGTCGGCGCCCTCCGCGAGCGCCGCTCCGCGTCTGCATTCGATTTGGCCGGGGTCTTCGGGCTGTCGCCCAACGCGATCCGCCAACAACTCGTCGTGCTCGAACGTGACGGCTTGATCGCCGGCCGAAGCGTCCGGCGCGGGAAGACCAAGCCGACCGTCGAGTACTCGCTCACCGCCGAAGCCGACCGCTATTTCCCCCAGCGCTACGACAAGATGCTCAACGCGGTCTTGCGCGAGATTCGCGTCGCCGGCGGTGCGGAAGCCGTGAAAGCCGTGTTCGAACGAATCGGCCGGCGATCGGCCGAACGGCTCGTTCCGCCGGGCAGCGCGAACGTCCCCGAGGAGCGGCTGGAAACTCTCGTCACGGTGCTCAAGGCGACCGGCGTCACCGCCGATCTGCAGAAGACCGACGATGGGACGCTCGTCCTGCACGAGCACGCCTGCCCGTACGCGTCGGTCGTCGCCGAGAACCCCGAAGCGTGCAGCGCGATCCACACGATTCTCGACGCCGTCGCCCCGGGCAAGGCGCACCAGGTCGAGAGCCTCGCAACCGGCGGCGCCGAATGCCGATTCGAGATCAGCGTAGACACTCCCGACAGAGAGACGGCCGCAACTGCATGAACTTCGCCAAATTTCAGCAACTCGTCGAACATCGCACCGGCTTTCGCACGATGGAGAGCCCGACCGCGACCGGCGAGTACTTCAGCGACTCGTGCGGCGATCTGTACACGTTTTTCCTGAAGGTCGGACCCGGTGACGTGATCGAGGACATCTCGTACTTCACCACCGGTTGCGGCTTCGGGACGGCCACCTGCTCGCTGCTGGTCGAGCTGGCGCGTGGAAAGACGATCGACCAAGCGCTGGCGATTACCGACGCCGACATCGAGGCCGCACTCGGCGGCTACCCGGAGAAGAAGAAAGACTATCCGGAGCGCTCGCGGCTCGCGCTGCTGGCGGCGGTCGAGGACTATCGGGCCGGACGCGCCGAGGGTCGCATCACCGACGGGATGCTCGAGCAGGCGCGCGGCATCGCGGCGGCCGCCGCGGCGAGCGCGGCCGGCACCGGCACGACCGAAGAAGATGCGAAGGCGGGTCCGAAGATCCTCGACGATGCCGGCGTCCTGACGATCAAGCTGCACTGATCCCGACGTGCAGCAGCTGATCGCGCCGTTCGCTGCCGTCGCCCTGCTGGCCGCGGCGCCGAGCCCCGGGCCGGCGCCGAGTGCGGCGCCGGTGACGCTCAGCGTGGTGTGCGGTCGCGCGCCGTTCTACGTCTTCTTGTCGGGGAGCGACCGGCCGGTGCGCGCACGCACGTTTGCCGCGGCGCTGGGTCAGCGCTTCGAACTCGTCGGCGGCCCGCGCACGACGCTCGAAGGCGCGCAGTACTACGAGACCGACGTCCTCGTCGCCGATCCCGGTTATCCACCCGGCGCGCACTACTGGATCGCTCGCGACTGCGCGATGCCTTCGAAGTAGCGACCGCCCGCGTGCGGGCGGTTACTTCGCGACGATCTCCACGTTGACGTCGATCGTCACGTCGTTGCCCGCGATCAGCGATCCGCCGGGGGTCGTCTTCCCCCAGTTCAGCCCCCAGTCGCGCCGGTCGATGGTCGTCGTCACGTCGTATCCGAGGTGCGCGCGGTTGCGCGCGTCGGTCATCTTGCCGAGCTCCTTCGCGTTCAAGGTGACCCGTTTGGTGACGCCGTGCATCGTTAGGTCGCCGGCGACCGTGAAGGCCTGAGGCGTACCGCTGACCGTTCGCGATACGAACGTCATCGTCGGGTACTTGTCGACCTCGAACCAGTCCGCCCCGCGAAGATCGCGGTCGCGATCGGCGCTCTCCGTGTCGATGTCCTTGGTGCTCAACGTGACGGTCATCGCGGCGGGGAGGTCGTCGGCGCCGAGCGTGACCGTGCCGCCGACGACCGGGACCTTGCCGCTCACGCGCGAGATCGCCAGGTGCGTCACGGTGAAGGTCGCCTGGGTGTGGTTGGGGTCGATCGTGAAGTCCGCCGCGAGCGCCGGTGCGGCAAGAGTCAGGACGGCGATGGCGGCGAGAACGGTACGTCGGAACACGGAACCTCCGGTCGAGATGTGCACCAGCGGGTCCATCGTACGCCGCTCGGGTGAGAGAAGTCTTATAGGCGCGCCGTCGCGGGGAGCGCGGGGCACCTCGCGGAAGGCGCGGTCGATGCTGTTCAACCGCCGTCTCCACGCCGCCGTTGCGCTTGCCGTGCTCTTCGGCGCGAGCGTCGCGCCGTCACCCGCCCGGGGCCAGGGCGCGGCAACCTCTGACGGAGCCTATGCGGCCCTGGCCAAGGCGTACTTCGACGAATCGTTTCGCGCGAATCCGGTCAACGCGACCGCGACGGGGATCCACACCTACGATACCGAGCTCGGCTCGTACGAGGAGGGCGACTACGCCCTGCAGATCGCGCGCGACCGACGGTACCTCGCGCAGCTCGGCCGGCTCGATGCGGCGAAACTGTCCCCGCGCACCGGCTTGGACCGGCAGATGCTCGAGAACGCGCTGCGCGACGATCTGCTGCTCAACGACACGATGCAGCTGTGGAAGCATCAGCCCGACGGCTACGTGCAGATCGCGAGCGGCGCCGTGTTCGTTTTGATCTCACGCGATTTTGCGCCACCCGCCATTCGGCTGAACGACGCGATCGCGCGCGAGGAGCAGATTCCCCGGCTGTTCGATCAGGCCCGTGCAAACCTCACCGCCGTCGACAAGGACACCGCGGCGATCGCGCGGCGAGGACGCGGCCGGAGCGGTCGACCTGCTTGCCAAGACGGCACCGCAAGCGTTCGCCGGCGTCGGCGACGCGGCGACGCGCGCGCGCTTTCGGCGTTCGACCGCGCTGCTCGGTCGCCGCGACCAAGGCCTTCGCGCGCTACCTCGCGACGCGCTGGGTCGCCCATCCATCGGGGACGTACGCGATCGGCGCGGCCAACTACAGCGCGCGGCTCAAGTACGAAGAGGGGATCGACATGCCCCTCGATCGCTATCTGGCGATCGGTGAGAAGGCGCTGGCGCACACGCACGCCGAGATGGTCGCCGTCGCGAAACGGATCGATCCGAACGCGACGACGCAACAGGTCCTCAACCGGCTGTACAAGGTGCATCCGACCTCGGCCGGTCTGATGCCGGCCGCGCAGGCCGATCTGGTGAAGCTGCGCGCGTTCGTGATCGCGCGCCACATCATCGATCTTCCGTCCGATGCCAACATCAAGGTCACGCCCACGCCCGAGTTCGAGCGCGCGACGACGGAGGCCTCGATGGACGCGCCCGGCCCGCTCGAGCGCGTCGCCACGCAGGCGTACTACAACGTGACGCCGGTCGATCCGCACGACCCGCCCAAGGTTCAGGAGCAGTACCTCGAGTCGTTCAACGACTTCGAACGGCCGATCGTGTCGGCGCACGAAGTCTATCCCGGCCACTTCGTGAACTTCACGATCGACAAGCATTTGCCGCTCAGCCTCAGCGAGAAGCTGCTGACCGCGACGTCGTTCGTCGAAGGCTGGGCTCATTACGACGAGCAGATGATGGTCGACGAAGGCTGGGGCAACGGCGATCCGCGCGTGCGGCTCATGCAGTTGCGCGAAGCGATCTGGCGCAACGCGCGCTACGTCGCCGGGGTGAAGATGCACACCCAAGGGATGACCGTTCCGCAGGCGATCGCATTCTTCGAGACCCAGGCGTTCCTGGACCCGGCGAACGCGCGCGCCGAAGCCAAGCGCGGGACGCAGGATGCGACCTACGGGTACTACACGCTGGGCAAGCTCGAAATCCTCAAGCTGCGCGCCGACTACAAGAAGAAGCTCGGCCGTGCGTTCACCCTGGCCCGTTTCCACCACGACCTGCTGCAGTACGGCGACCCCGCGATCCCGCTGCTGCGTCCGCTACTGCTCGGCAAATCCGACGACGGCAAAATTCTCTGAACGACCGAACGCGTCGGGCGCCGCTGTCAGGATGAGCAAGCTTTGTTTGGCCGCGTGAATCGTGAATCGCCGGCGCCGCCGGCGGTCCGATCGGTGCCGGCGCCTTAGGGGCCGACGGTGATCGACTCGGAGCCGTAGACCGTGCCGCCCGAGGTGAAGTTGATGGCGCACGTTCCCGTCTGACCGCCCTGTGCCGGGGTGAAGATGGTGACCGTGAACGTCGCCGGCGGCGTGACCGACGCGCCGGGCGCCGCGCCGTTGAGCGTCGCGTAGGCAATGCGCGGACTACCGGTCGTGTTGCCGTTCCAGCAGGTCGACTCGTCGACGGTCAGCGCGCCGAGGCCCGCCGTGCCGTTGATCGACATGGTGAACGTGTTCGACCCGGGCGGGTTCGCGAGGACGGCCGCGACGGAGAACGCGAGCGCCGAGGGCGTGAGTTGGAGCGTCGAGGCCGTATTGCCCGACGTCACCACGATCGGCTGCAGCACGATGGCGTGCCCGGTCGTGTTGATGGCCGTGGCGGTGCAGGTGCCGGCCGCGACCGGGCTGATGTTGTAGGTCACGCTCGCACCGGTGCTGGTGGTCGAGAAGGTGGCGATCCCGCGGCACGAGTTGCCGTCGATCGTCCAGGTACCGCTGCTCGCGGTCCCGCTGAAGCTGCCGGCGCCGCCGACCGAGACCGTGACCGCCGAGTTCGTGACGGTGACCAGACCGGCGCTTCCGCCGACCGTGATCGTGAAGGTGGCGGAGACGTTCGCGATCGTGATGACCGCTGCGCAGGTTCCGATCCCGTTCGGCGTGACGGTGTACGCGATGGCGCCCCCGGTTCCGGACGACGTGACCGTTGCCACTCCGGGACAGCCAACCGGGTTGAACGACGGCGCCGGGCTCGCGATCGTCGTGGTGACGGTGAGCGTCTGCGAGGGCGAGGCTGCCGACGCGAAGTTGAGCTGCGACGACGACAGCGAGATCGAACCGGCCGGGCCGGGCGGCCCCGGGTTCGGCGCCGGATTGGGCTGCACGGTGGTCGAGCCGCCGCCGCAGGCCGACAGGCACAGCGACGCGCTCAGCACTGCGAGAAGAGAGCGAAGACGAAAAGTCATCGAGCGGTTTCCCCTTGATCCGTAGTCGGCGTTACTCATGGCCTACCCCAGAAACGGCGTCGCCGCTCCCGCCGAACGTCATGCGGTCCGCGGGAAGAACGTCCCTTCCTTGCCGGCGATCAGGCGAGGTACGGGTTGGCACGGCGCTCCTCGCCGATCGTCGTGGCGGGGCCGTGGCCCGGGACGACCACGCTCGCGTCGTCGTGGATCAGCAGCTTGGTCCGGATCGACCGCACGATATCGGCCAGCGACGTCCCGCCGAGGTCCCAGCGGCCGACCGATCCGCGGAACAGGGTGTCGCCGGTGAACAGCATGGCACCGGCCTCACCCTCCAAGGCGAACGAGGTCGAGCCCGGCGTGTGCCCCGGCGTGTGAACGCAGCGCAGCGCGAGGGTCCCCGCGCGCAGCACGTCGCCGTCGGACAGGTCGCCGTCGAGCGCGACGGGCTGCGGCGCTTCGGCCAGTCCGAGCCAGCGGGCCTGCTCGGTCAGGGTTGCGTAGAGCGGCCGATCCGCCGGATGCAACAGGCCCGCGCCGCCGACCCGTTCGCGTAGGGGTCCGAGCGCGCCGATGTGATCGATGTGCGCGTGCGTGTGCACCAGATATCGCGCGCGCAGTCCGTGCGCGTCGAGTCGCCGGGCGATTTCGGGCACCTCGTCGCCGCCGTCGATCACGATCGCCTCGCCGCCCGCGCGGTCGCCCAAGATCGTGCAGTTGCAGCCCAGCATGCCGACCGGGAACGTCTCGATCACGGTCATGCGTCGCGCGTGTCCGCCGGTCGCGCGCGCGTGCCGGCGCGGACGCTGAAGTCGTGATAGGATCGGTCGAAATATCCCAGCGGGGCGCCGTCGCGCCGGCCGGCGTCGAGCACGGTGCCCAAGAAGATCGTATGCGTCGAGGCGGTCAGCTCTTCGGTGAGCGTGCAGTCGAGATGCGCCAGCGTGCCTTCGAGGATCGGCGAACCGCTCGGGCCGATGCGGTACGCGACGCCCTCGAAGCGCGAACGGGGCTCCCCGCCGGCGAACCGCTCGGCGAGCGCGCGCTGCTCGAGCGCCAGGATGTTCACGCAGAAGCGCTGCGACGAAGCGATCAGCGGATGAGCGGTCGCGATGCGGTTCACGCAGATGAGGACCGTCGGCGGTTCGGCCGAGACGCTTGCGAAGGCGTTGACGGTGAAGCCGTGGATCCGTCCATCGTGCGCGGTCGTCACGATCGCGACCCCGGTCGGAAAGCGGCGCATCGCCGCCCGGAAATCATCAGTCGACGCGCGCACCGATGCCGATCCCGTCGCCGATCGGCACGATGGTCGCGTCGAGCTCGGGGTGGTTGAGAAACGCTTTGTTGAACGCGCGGATCGCTTTGGTGTCCGGCTCGTCGCCGGCCTTCGGGACCGCGGCGGCGCGGCCCGACCACAACAGGTTGTCGATCACGACGATCCCCGACCGCTTGAGCATGGGCACAACCGCCTCGAGGTAGTCGGTGTATTGGGTCTTGAGCGCGTCGATGAACACGATGTCGAGGTTGCGCTGCGGAAAAGACCCGAGCACTTCGAGCGCCGGCTGATTGATGATCTCGATGCGGTCCTCGACGCCGGCGCGGCGGAAGTAGGACATCGCGATCTCCGTGCGTTCGATGTCGGGGTCGATCGTCCAGACCCGTCCGGCCGGCGGCAGTGCCAGCGCCATCCAAAGCGTGGAGTAACCGTAGGCTGTCCCGATCTCCAAGATACGATTCGCCTGCATGCAATGGACCAGGACCGAAAGGAAGCGGCCCGCGGCCCGGTCGACGATCGGGATCCCTTCCCGCAGGCCGTGCTGTTCGAGTTCCAGGAGCAGCGGCGACGGCTCCCGATGGAGCCGTGTCAAGTAGGCGAGGTCACGCACGATCGGTCTGTTTGCCGCCCGCTTGAAGCGGGAACCTGCCGAGAACGCCGCGCCGTTCTCCCCGGAGTACGGGGGCATTCCGCGCGTCGTCGAAACTCCGAGCTCAGACCAAATTCCAGACCCGTAGGAGGCTTCCGTTGACAACCCTCGCCCAACAATCATACGCGCCGAAGAAGTTCGATCTGGCCGGACTCCAAGGCATATCCGACAACACGCTGCAGCTCCATTTCGGACTCTACGAGGGGTACGTCAAGAATACGAACCTGCTCCACGAGCAGCTCGCCGAGCAGGTCAAGGCCGGTAAGGCGTCCGGCGCCGATCCGCATTTCGCGGAACTCACCCGCCGGCTCGGCTTCGAGTACAACGGCATGGTGCTGCACGAGTACTACTTCGGCAACATGACCAAGAACGCGGGCGGTCAGCCCGGTTCCGGCGTGCAGGATGCGGTAGCCGTCACGCACGGCGACTTCGACACGTGGAAAAAGGACTTCAGCGCGATCGGCGGGATGCGCGGCGTCGGCTGGGCGATCGCGTACTTCGACCCGAACGCAGGACGCGTCTCGAACCATTGGATCACGCTGCACGAAGACGGCAACGTGGCGGGCTTCGTTCCGCTGCTCGTCATGGACGTGTGGGAGCACGCGTTCATGCTCGACTACAAACCCTCGGAACGCTCGAAGTACATCGAGTCGTTCTTCGCCAACATCGACTGGAACGTCGTGCAGCAGCGGCTGGACGGGGCCAAGGCCCGCCGTTAGGTGCGATTCGCGGTAGGGCCGTTCGATGACGGAGAGCGGCCGGCTGCGGCTCTTCCCGCTCAACACCGTGCTCTTCCCGGGCGCGGTGTTGAACCTGCACGTCTTCGAAGAACGCTATCGCAAGATGATCGCCGAATGCCTCGACACGGGCGAGGCGTTCGGCGTCGTCTTGATCCGCGACGGTGAGGAGGCGGGCGATCCGGACGCCGTGCCGCACGACGTCGGCACCACGGCCGAGATCTCCGAGGTAACCCCGCTCCCAGCCGGACGATACTACATCAGCACCACCGGCGGCCGGCGATTCCGGATCGAGCGGATCGTCAGCCGCAATCCCTACCTCACCGCCGAGGTGCGATTCCTCGACGAGCGGGAGGACGACGCGGACGCGCGCGCGTGCGAGCTCACCCACCGCGTGCTCGGCGAGTTCCGCGAGTACGTGCGGCTGCTGGTCGCTTTTTCCGGCAACGCCGGGCATGTCGACGTTCCGCACGATCCGGTCGACGCCAGCTACGCGGTCGGCGACGCGCTGCAAGTCGCCGACGCGCTCAAGCAGCGTTTGCTCGAAGCGCGCACCGCCGAGGCGCGGCTGGCGACCGAGCTGGGTTTCCTGCGCCGCCTCCTACCGCAACTGCGCTCGCTGCTCGAGCGCAAGAAAGCGCAAGAGAACGTCGTGCGCGACGACGCGCCGGGCGGTGAGCTGCGCGCGCATCAAGAGCGGTTCTTCGGCAAACATTTCAGTCTTGAATTAGGCGCTGCGCGCCTTGAATCGCCTCCGCTTCGCTACGGCGAGAAGGTATGTTGAATGCCGCCTCCGCTGCGCTGCGGCGGTCGCCCTGCGCCGAAGCGAAGCGGAGGCGCAACCGCTTGTTTCTCCTTTTGTTTCTACCTTCTCGCCGTAGCGCCAGCGGAGGCGAAACAGGCTTGTTTCTAGCTTCTCGCCGTAGCGCCAGCGGAGGCGATCCGTTCAGCGCTGGTCAGAACGTTGGTCATCAAAGCGACGGTGGTTACGGGGCCGACGCCGCCGGGGACCGGCGTGATCTCGCCGGCGACGTGGTAGACCTCGTCGTACGCGACGTCGCCGCACGGTTTGCCGTCGACGTAATTGGTGCCCACGTCGATGACGGTTGCGCCGGATGCGACCATGTCGGCCCGGATCAACGCGGGGATCCCCGCGGCGGCGACGAGAACCTCGGCTTCGCGCGTGCGTGCGGCGAGGTCGCGCGTACCGCGGTGCACGACGGTCACCGTCGCGTCGCGGGCCATCAACAACAACGCCACCGGCAGCCCGACGACGCTCGAGCGTCCGACGACGCACGCGCGGACGCCGCGCAGCGACTTGCGCTCGCTGCGGTCGAGCAGCAGCATCACGGCCGACGGTGTCGCGCCGACCACCTCGGTTCCGGCGCGAACGGCGAGGCGACCGGCGTTGACCGGGTTCGTGCCGTCGACGTCCTTGCCGGCCGGCACGGCCTCGGCGATGCGCCGCAGGTCCAGGTGCGGCGGCAGCGGTTGTTGGAGGATCACCCCGTGAACCAACGGGTCTCGGCCGAGCACGTGCAGCACCTCGCGCAGCCGCGCTTCGTCGCAGTCGGCGGGCAGGTGCGCGATGCGGACGTCGACGCCGGTCTTCGTGCCGGTATTCTGCAGGCTGCGTACGTACGCCAAGCTCGCCTCGTCCGTGCCGGCGACGACGACTTCGAGCTGGGGCACGATGCCGCGCGCGCGCAAAGCGACGCTGCGCACGGTGGCAGCCTCGCGGAGTTCCGCCGCCAGAGCGCGTCCGTCCAAAATGCGGGCAGCCATCGCCCGCGCGGTTCGGGCGAATAGGGCGCGCACCCTGGAACGCGTTCGCTGGACCATGGCGCTGGGCACGGCGTTCGACGAGTCCGCCTTCGAGGTCGCGCTGGCGGGGTTCCGGCGGCTGTACAACGTCGCGCCGATCCGGGTCCTGTGCGCCCCAGACGTCTTGGGGCGGTTCTCGGCGCTGACGGGCCGCTCGTCCGACGACGCGCTGCAGCGCGAGCTGCGCTACGACGGCTTACCTGTCGTCTCGGCGATCCTCGCGCCCGGGACGGTCGTCTTCGAAGGCGAGGTCGACGAAGAACGTATGGGCGACTGGTGATGAATCGCCTCCGCTCCGCTACGGCGAGGATGAATCGCCTCCGCTCCGCTACGGCGAGGATGAATCGCCTCCGCTCCGCTACGGCGAGGATGAATCGCCTCCGCTCCGCTACGGCGAGGATGAAGCTCCTCCGGCGCCTCCTCACCAACCCGCCGGTACTGCTCGGCCTCTGTATCGCGCTCGACCTGATCCTCGCCGTGATGCGAGCCCATACGCACGCGCCGCCGGTGCCGATCCTGCGGCAGTTTGCCTCGACGATCGACGAGCAGTACCATGAGTGCGTCCCGTTGGGCTGGTTCCCCGATAGCCGTCGCTGGCGCGCCTACTTTCCGGGTTACAACGCCGATATCGCTGCCAGAGGCGTCATGTTCGAGGCGCTCTGGGTCGGTGTGGTGCCGGAACGGACGCTCGAAGATCCACACGCGGTCGCAGTCGAGGCGGTGCTCGACGAGCTGACGCGGCTGGGCCTGCTCGTGCGTCACGAGCTTCCCGGCGAAATCCGATACAACCTCACCGAACAGGGCGAACGCTACTACTACGAGCGTAACGACCTCGGCAACAACGTCGAGTCGTGGCCGTACCTGTGCTACTCCCGTTTGCGCGCCGGGAACGTCGCGTGGGCCGGGCGCCCTTCCACCGTCGCGGAAGCCGGCGGCAACGACCTGACCGCGCGCATTCGCTTCAGTTGGGAGCCGACGGCGGATGCTCCATGGGCGTCCCCGTTCATCAAGGCCCACGCGGTCGAGCTCAACCCCACCTCAAGCCCGGCCGCAGCGACCGTTCGCCGATACCCGGACGGAGAATGGGCCATAAGCCGAATCGACTTCTCGTTCCCGCTCGTCGAAGATCGCCTAGCCTGGACCACACCGAACCAGCAACCACATCAGCTACCCGAGCCATGAGCCGACCACAACGGCAAATCGATGCCCCCCAAACGCGCGCGTTCACCCCTTTTTACGCGCACAAATTAAGTCTCCGCGTGGAATTCTACAAGAATTCCGCGCGGAGATCGCCCGAAGGGCGACTCGCCGACCAGGCGAGCATTTAACAGGACCTCCTCGCCGTAGCGAAGCGGAGGCGACCAGGCGTAGCGAAGCGGAGGCGACCAGGCGTAGCGAAGCGGAGGCGACTAGGCGCGCTTAGGCCCCGAGCGGCTCGAGGAAAACGCCGCAGCGCACCGCCTAACGCGCCGGGCTCTTCAATCATTGGAAGATGGGCGCTGCGCGCGAGTACGAGCGTTTGCGCCTGCGGATACACGCGCACGACGTCGCGCAAGGTGCGCGCCGAGGTGAAGCGGTCGTGCTTGCCCCAGGCACAGAAGACCGGACCGCGATAGCGTGCGAACGCCGCGTGGAGCACGGGACGCCGCACGAACGTGCTGAGCGCGCTCCAATACACGCCGGCGAACGCCTTGCGCAAGGCGAGATCCTGTGCGAGCTCGTAGGCGCGCTCGATGACGGCCGGGTCGAGCGTCGCCGGATCGACGACGCTGCGCTCGAGCGTGTGCCGCACGAAGCGCTTCGACGGGCGGCGGGTGAACAGCCACGGTGCGACGCGCGCCGGCCAACGCGAAGGCGACGTAGCGCGGCGTTCGGGAGAAGCCGGCGGGGGCGATCAGGGCGAGGCGGGAGACGCGCTCGGGCCGCGCGCCGGCGTATTCCGCTGCGATGAAACCACCGAGCGAGTGTCCCAGCAACGCGAATGTATCCAGCCGCAGCGCGGCGACGGCGTCGTCGAGCGCCGCCTTGAAGTACGCGAGGTCGTACGCCGCGGCCGGCTTCTCGCTCGCGCCGAAGCCCGGTAAGTCGAGCGCGACGTAGCGCAGCCGCGGGTCGAGCAGGGGTACCACGCGGCCCCAGGCGGCGTCGGACCAATGCCCGAGTCCGTGTAGCAGCAGCACGACCGGCGCGTCGCTCGCGCGGCTTCCCGTTTCGAACGTCGCGAGCAGCGCACCGCCGGCGCGCACGCGGCCCGCGCGCCACGCGAACGGAACGCCGGGGTTCATCCCGAAGGACGTTTGGTGAACCGGTTGCTGATCATCGTCGGCGTGGTGTTCCTGAGCGGGTGCTACAACGCCCCCGATCCGGGCGGCGTCGCGTCGGGCGGGCCGGGTGCGCTCGCTGGTGCGCCGGCGCAATCGTTCGACGTGCAGCGTACCGACGGCCGGCCCGACTCGCTCGCGCGGCACCGCGGACACGTCGTGCTCTTGAACCTCTGGGCGACCTGGTGTCCGCCGTGCCAAGAAGAGATGCCCGCGCTCGAACGCTTCGCGCGCGAGAGCGCGGGCAAGGTCGTCGTGCTCGGCGTCGACCAAGGTGAATCGGCGACGGCCGCCGCGGCGTACGCGCGCGAGCATGGCGTAACCTTTCCGATCCTGATCGATGAACAGCAGCAATACGGCCGGACCTACGAGGGGATCGGTCTGCCGACCAGCGTGATCGTCAGTCGCGACGGTCGCATCGTCAAGGGCATCGACGGCGCGATGACGATCGAGCAGATGCGGGCGGCGGTCGCGCCGGCGCTCGCCGGCGCCGCACCGCGCCCCGCGACGCGGTGACGGCACGCGCCGCGGCGGTCGCGGTCGGCGCGATCGCGATCGCGCTGGTGCTCGCGCAAGACGTGTATCCTGCGACCCCGCTCTATCATCGCTGGCAGTACGCGCTCGCGCTGGCGATCGGTCTGGCCGTGATCCTGGCGTACGCCAACGGTGCGCGCCGCGGTGACGACGGCGTGGCCGGCCGGCGCCTGGTGCCGGCGATGATCGGTGCCGCGATCGTCGCGCTCGCCGGATTGGCCGCCGGCTTGCTCGGGCCCGACACGGCGCGGGTGATCGGAACGCCGGGAACCGTCACGCCGATCCCCGCCCTCGGTGCGGCGGCCTTCTTCGGTGCCGCCGACGCGGCGTCGATCGCAGACGGCCGGGCGGGCGTTACGCTGCGCCGCCGCAACGCCGGCGAAGTCGCGCTCGCCGCTCCCACGCGGCGCGTGCTCGGCGAGTCGCTGGTGTACCTCGAGCCGCGCCCGGCGGCCTATCTCGAAGTGTATGACGAGCGCGGCGCGCACCTCACCGTGACGCAACCCACCAACGCGTCGTTCCTCTCACCGGTCTTGCTCTTTCGCGAGCGTCAGCGCATCGGTGCGCTCGATGTTCCGCTCGACACCTTTGCGACCCCGGCTCGCCACCGCGTCGTGCGCGCGCTCTACTTCACCGCGCACGATCTCGCGCAGTTCGATCATGCCGGCGCGCACTTCGACGCCGTCGAATCCGGCGCTGATCCTATACGCCGCCGACGACGGCGGACGACCGCTCGGGATCACCGTCGCGCCCTCGGGACGGGAGATCGCGTTCGCCGGACTGCGGATCCGCGCTACGATCGGGACGTACCCGGCGCTGGCGATTGCTTCGGCGCCGCCGGTCTGGGCGTTGTACGCCGGCATCGCGCTGTTCGCGGCGGGTTGCATCTGGAGCGTGCTGCGGCCTCGCGGCGGTGCGATGAGCGGCGCGCAGCAGCGCGCTCAGGGCGCCTGAGTGCCGGGGAACGTGGCCGTGCAGTCGTGCACGCTCAACGTGCCGGCCGTGCTGATCGGCGGGTTCGCGAGCGAGCCGACGGCGTAGAAGTTACGCACGGCGATCGGCGGCGCGAGCGCGGGCGGAACGGCGACGGTCAGCCGCCGGGTCGAGCCGAAGTCGACGCTGCGGGCGAACGTCACGATCGTGCGATCACCGTAGCGATCGACCAGCGTGGCGCGCAGCGCTTCGCCGGCACCGTCGCCGTCGATCGCGCACGATAGCGCGAGCGGGTCTCCGAGCGCGATCTGATTCACCGCGTACGCCGCGCGCTCACCGGCGGTAAAGTCGTACGCCAAGTCCATGCGGCCGGCGGCAACGCTGAGCGATCCGAGCCCGTTCGCCGGCGTCGTCACGAGCTTCCAACCATTGCGGTGCGCGTCATCGAACAATGCGAGCGGTGCGACGTGCCGTCCGACCGGAATCGTCACGGTGGCGCTCGTTCCGGCGACGGTCGCGGTGACCAGCGCGTTGCGTTCGCCGGTGACGAGCCGGCCGCCGTCGTCGACGGTTGCATCTTTGGCGCTCCAACGAACCAGTCCGTCGATCGCGAGCAGACGGTCCTGCGCGTCGAATGCCGTCACGTTCAGCGCGAGCGCGGCGTGCGGGTCGGGATTCGCGCGCAGCGGGCCGATCACCAGTCGCGCGGCATGCTCGACGACCTCGAGCGGGACCTCGGCCGCGACCCCGCCGCGGATGATGTGCAGGTGCGTGCTGCCCGTCGACCGCGCGACGCGCAGCACGTCGTCGTCGCCGAGCGAGTCCACCAACGGTGACCGGGCGATGTGCCAGCTACCGCGCGCGTCGCCGAGCGCGTGATCGTTCGCGTCGACGACGCGCGCGCGCAACACGACGCGCGCGCCCGGCAGGGCGACGATCCGCGCGGGACGCACGACGAGCCGCGCCGGCGGGCCGGCCGGAGCGTCGCTGTACACGAACAGACCGTCCGCCACCGGGCGTTCGATGCCGTCCGACGGGTCGTTGCGCACGCCGGCGTCGACTTCGCCCAGGACGCGCGCGACGAGCGTCGCCGAGCCGCCGCTGTCGAAGAGCATCGCGTCGGTCGCGCCGAGCGCGCGCAGCAGCGCGATGAGTTCCGCGCGGTCCACGCCGATCGACGTCGCGGGATGGCGGCCGTCGACAACGACGAGCGCGAGCGTTCCGTCGCTGAGGCGAGCAACCGCGGAAGCCGGGATGCGCCGGTCGCGTTCAGCGTAGTTCGGCGACGCGGGATCGTCGATCGCGACGCCGGCGCGCAGCAGCTCGGGACCGCCGCCGATCGCCGCCGCGAGTTCCTCCAGCGGCGGATCGGTGTCGTAGGCGACCGTGACGACGTCGCCGACGTCGGGCACGGGCCCGAATCCTTGCGCCGCCGGACCGTAGGCGAGCCGCAGGCCCGGCGCCGCGGGCCACGGCGGCGCGAGCGTCACCGACGCGACCCGATAGCGCGCTGCCGCGCCGGCTTCGTGCTCGAACGGCTCGAGCGCGAGCAGCGTGACCCCGGGCGTCGCCGGCGGCGTTCCGAACGCAGGCGTCAGCAGCGCGACGCCGTTTTGCGGCGGCCACTCGTTGACCGACGCGATCGGTACGGTCACCGCCCCGGCGACGACGCTGCCGGCGAAGCGAACCCCTTCGAAGCGAACCGCGCGGTCGCGGGCGATCGTCAGCGCGATGCGGCCGCTCGGCGTGCGGTCGAGGTTGCCGTTGCGCACCAGCACGCCCAGCGGCGCGCCGCTGGCGTTGATGTCGAAATAGTCGCCGTTGATCCCCGCGACCGCGCCGGTCCGGCGCGCCATCGACGATGTCGTCTCGTCCTTCGAGACGATGCGGTCGTGAGCGAGCACGGTGCCCAGCCGAACGGTGGGCTCTTTCGGATCGACCGTGACGACCGATACGACCAACGGACCGGCGGCCGTCACCAAGCGATACGTCGCGCGCGCGACGCCCGGTGCCACCGGCTCGCGTTCGCTACTCGACGCGAGCACCGCCGGAAACGGTGGCGCGGGAGCAAGAGCGCCGGGCGGCATCGCGCCGGACGCGCTGCCCGCCACGCCCAGCATGCATGCGAGCGCACATGCGGCGCGGCGGAGGTGCCGCCCCCCTACGAGCCGAGTAGCCCGAAAATGAAGAACAGCATCCCTCCCAGCGCAGCGATTCCGGCCGTGATCGGCAGCAGACGGCTGCCGACGAGCGCCGTGATTGAGACCAGGACGATCCCGACCTCGAACAGCGTCGAGCCGACCTCAATCGTCTCGGCTCGGCCGAGCAGTCGTTCGGAGCGTGCGTTCTGGCGGTCAGCTTCTTCATCGAACCGTTTGGCGCGCTCGAGCAGCGGTGGTCCCTTCGCCGCCTCGCGCTTCGCGTTCGAGCGCAGCTTGGCGGCCTTGCCGCCCGGATTCAAGCCTTGATCGAGCGCCGACTGCGAGATGTAGAACTTGAGGCGTTCGGACTGATATTGCGCGAAGGTGTCGGACGCGTGCGTCGTCGCGACGATCGCTTCGTTTTTCGCGAAGAGCGCTTGCGTCGAATGCCGGTTGCCGAAGTATCCGCTGACCGCGGCGAGGACCGCGAGGACGGCCGCGGCGATCGGCACCCAGCGCGGTGCATCGTGGCCGTGCGGGTGTTGCTCGTGCGCCGCTTCGAAGCCGGGCGCGGCGCTCATGTCGGGGCCGCGGAGGTGAGGTGTCCGACTCGCACGAGGGCCTCTCGTACGTCGGTTTCGGGCGCAACCCTCCACGCGTCGGTGCGACGGCGGTCGAACGCGAACGCCGCCAGCTCGAACGTGTCGAACGTGCCGCAGACGACGGTCCCGTCGGGATCGATTGCGAGCGCGCGCCGGCGCGGCGAATCGAAGACGACGACGTACGCGCGCAGTTCGGCGGCGCGTGTGCGCGCGAACGGGAGCACCCAGCGCGCGTCGACAGCCTGTGCTGAGCTTGTCGAAGCACGCCAGACGAACAGTCTCACGCCGCTCAACCTCGGCCCGACGAGCGCGCGCGGATCGAGCATCGCTTCGTCGCCGACGAGCGCGACGTCGTCGCTGGCCGGTTGCGTATGCGGGTCGATCACGAAACCGGCGTCGGCCACCGCGGCCAACGCGCGCAGCTCGGGGTCCGCGTGCCAGGCGATGGCGATGCGAACGGTTTCGGGCAGGGGTTCGCCGGCGAGCCGCACGACCGCGGGAGGCTCGGGCCGGCGGTCGACGACCGGCGCGCCGACGGCGACCGTCGCCTGCAAGATCGTCTCTTCGTCCTGGCCCGCGAGCGCGACGACGCTGCCGTCGGCGGCGATGATCTGGCTCTTCCCGCAGTAGGCGACGCTGCGCGCCTCGACGCCGACCTTATTGGCGACGACCAGCGGGACGCCGTTCTCGCGCGCCCTCACCGCGATCATCAAGTCGGCTTGCAGGTTCTCCAGCGCGCGCGGATCGCGACCGCTGGTCACCCATGCCGTGGGCACGACCAGGATCTCGGCGCCACGGGCCACCAGCGCGCTGCCGATCGTCGGGATCCGGCCGTCCGCACAGACGAACACGCCCAGGCGACCGGCCGGGGTATCGACCGGGTCGATCGTTTCGCCGGCGCTGAACCAGCGCCGGTCGAAGTGCCACAAGAAGCACTTGTCGGCATAGCCGGCGATCCCGGCCGGCGTCACGACGTAGGCGCTGTTGGCCGGGCCGGTCTTCGCCGCGGACGAGCTCCGCCGTAGACGATCGTGGCGCCGGTACGGGATGCGATGGCGATCACGTCTCGCGCGGCGGCCTCCAAGAGCTGAGCGTCGAGCGGCTCCGCGCCGATCATATAGGCAGGCACCGTGCCCTCGGGCACGACGATCAGCCGCGCGCCGGATTCGGCCGCGGCCGCGATCCGTGCCACGAGGTCGGGCCAGCACTTTACGAATTCAGCACGATCGTGCGCACGCGTCTGCACGGCAGCGACGGGTGTCGGACGAGCACTCACCTAATTACCGTCTCCAAGCTCGAGGTCGAAGGCCGCTTCGTCTCTCGCAACATTCGCATATCAGGGCCATATGAGGACGCCTGAGTGAAACGATTGATCGCCTGTGTTTCGCTCGTCGTCGCCGCCACCACTGCGGCGATGCGCGGCGACCACGGTGCCGAAGACTGCGCCGCACCCGCACGCCAAAGCCAAGCCCAAGACCAAGACCGTGGCGAGGGCGAAGTGCAAGGTCGCCCCGGCCGACGAATACTTCGGCAAGCTCAAGCTGAGCATTCTCGGAATTCGCAACACGATCAAGGACCAGGGACTCAAGGTCGACGTCGACCCCGAGAAGGCGTCCTCGACCTTCAATGCGATCGCCCTGACCGAAGACGCAATCCACGATTGGGAGCACAAGTATCCGTGCGATTCGTGGATCCCCGGGTCAATCTTCGCGATCGAGCACTTCTATACCAAGATCCACACCGCGGACGGCGTGCGCCACGTCCATGCGACCTATGCCTGGCTGCGCCACGACTTTCCGAGGCACCGCCTCGTCGCGAACGCTCGCCGGGAGGATGGCTCGGCCTCGGCGACTCTCGCCGGCGATGGCGACCGTGCCCGACACCGGGGCGGCTGCGACCGTCGTCAACGGCGGGGTAGCCGCCCCACCGCCGGGTCCGCAGCCGGCGACCCTGCCGGGCGGTGGGGCCGCGCCGACGCCGTATCCCGGAACCGCCCCGGCGAGCGTGGTGAACGCGCAGCAGCACCAGGCGACGCCCCCGCCACATTAACCTGATGAGAAGAAGCCCCCGGCGTGAGCCGGGGGCTTCTTCTCGTTCTTGGAGCTCGGTCGAGCTTTAGAACTTGATACCGAGGCCGACGTAGCCTCCGGCGTGCGACGCGTCTGACGGCGAGAGGTTCTTGCCGCGGATCGTGTCGCCCAGGAAACCGGCGTCGAGGAACAGCCCGGAGTTGCCGAGCGCTAACGTTCCGCCGATTTGGTACTTGAGGAAGCGCTGCTGGAAGTCAGCGGTCGTGCCGATGAGTGCCGGCGGCGCGCCTGCCGGGTAGGTGAAGTTGCCCGAGATGCTCGGGTAGTACCACACGCTGCCGTAGACGGACAGCGGCTGGTCGAGATCCGGGAGCTTCTCGGCGCCGAAGCCGAAGCCGTTTTGCTTCGGATAGCCGTAGTCTTCCTCACGGTGCAGGTAGCCGACGCCGATGTAGATGCGCGGTTCTGCGATTCTCAGCGCGAAGCGACCGTCGAAGTCGGTATCGCGTGCCGTGAACGAGGGGACGGCGGTCTGGCCGTAGGCACCGATGACGGTGACGCAGCCCTGGTCGCCGGCGGCCGCTGACGGGATGCCGGCGTGCGGGCACGGGTTGCCGTCGGGCGCGGCGGCGATTTCACCCGGGGTGATCCCGCTGTTGTGCGGATAGCTGTACGAGCGGTAGTCGCCCTCGAGCATCCAGGGCAGACCGAAGAGCGGAAACTCTGCGGCGCCGCGGACCGAGTACGAGCCGCCCTCGGCCGGAGTTACCGGGCGAGAACTCGTTGTACACCTTCGGATTGAAGATGTAATCACCGACGATGAAGTGCTCGTACGGGTTCTTCGCGACCGGGGTCGGCGACGGCGACGGTGTTACGACCGGCGGCGGCGGCGTTACGACCGGCGGCGGCGGCGTTACGACCGGCGGCGGCGGAGTCGACGGCGGCGGCGCAGCCACGTAGCGTACGACGACGATGCGACGATCCGGAACCCACTGGACGTATGCTCCCATGCCCTCTGAGATGACGCGAACGGGAACCACGACGGAGCCCTTGTAGATCTCAGGAGGGACGTCGAGCGGACGGCTCTCTCCGTTGATGACGACCTCCGGACGTCCGACCGTCACTTTGACGTCGGAGCCGGGCTTCGAGACGTCGACCGTCTTCGAGGCGGGGTCGTACGAGACCGTCGCGCCCATTTGCTCGAACATCGAGCGGAGCGGAATGAGAATGGTATTGCCGCGCACCAGCGCAGCGAGGACGCGGTTCGCCTTCAGGCGGTCCGGCTTCGTGTAGACGTGCCGGTCGTTGAAGAGGATCGGGACCTCGCCGGAAGGCGGCGTGCCGAAGTCAGCGGGCGGCATGCGCCGGTCCGGCTTGGGCGATCTGCGTGGGCGCGTAGGGTCCGATGTTGCCTTGCGCTGCAGATCCCTGGGCCGAGACCGACGTCGTACCGATTCCGACCGCGACCAGCGCGGCAAGAAGCCCGGTGCTCAGTCGTTTCACGTAATACTCCCTAGCTAAGGTGTTGTGTCGAGAAGGGCGTTTTTTTTGGCGCCGGCTTGGCCGGCCTGATTGAGTACGGGGAGCGTACGAGGGTACTCGCTTGCTCAGCCATGCTCGGACCTACCCACGTGTCGGACGCCTTAATCACGGAGGCGGAGCCACCGCCCCGCTTCTGGTCCTCTCAACGCCGCTCGGTAGCCCTGGGTTCCCCCCGGGGCCGGTCGACGTCGGGCGAACCCTCGCCGTAAGGATCCCTTTACACACCGGGTCGCCCGGGTCCGCCCGGGCCGGGCCGTTCAGCCCAGCTTTTCCTCGAGCCGCTCGCGGAATTTCTCGCGCGAGGTGACGTACCGCTCGTGGGTGCCCTCGGCGATCTTCTCGCGCTCGTCGAACGCGGTGAAGGCGTACTCGACCCGCCGGCCGTCGACTTTGAGGATCTCGACCTCGGTTCGCACGATCAGTCCGACCGGCGTCGGCGAGAGGTGAGCGAGATCGACATGCGTGCCCAGGGTCAGCTCGTCCGCGTCGAGCAAGGGCGCGACGCACTGCATGGCCGCCTCTTCGACGAGTTGTAAGAGCATCGGGGTCGACAGCACGGGTACGCCCTTGTTACCGGCCTTCTCGGCCGTCATCCATTCCTCGACCCGCGTCTGGCTCTGATACGTCGTCCCGACCTCGATCTTGCCGCGCATCCCGGGGGCCTTTTACGACCGGCAACCGGGCGAATCATTTTCACGTTCCACGCGGTAGTACCGGCGGCCGGCGGCGTATAGGTATGGCCGTCCCGAGCCTGTTAGCAGAAAACTACTCGATTAAGAAGGAGCACCATGAGACGGAGTCAGCGCACGTTGCTGGCCGCGGCGGTCCTCGCCGTGGCGGCGACCGCGTGTGGGAAGGGTGGAGGCGCCGCCGCGCCGCCGGCCTCTCCGCCGCTCGCCGTCGACACGGCCCGCGCGCAACGCAGCGACATCGCGACGTACGTCACGCTCGACGGCCAGATCGCGCCGGTCCAGGAGTCGACGCTCAGCTCGCAGCAGTCGGGCAACGTCGCCGCGGTGTACGTCAACGAAGGCCAGCACGTCGTTCGCGGACAGGTGGTCGCCAAGCTCGACGACGCGACGTTGCGCGCGCAGCTCGCGCAGCAGCAGGCGATGGTCCAGCAGGGCGTGGCGCAGCTGGGTTCGTCGACGCTGCAGGCTCCCGTTACCGCCGCGCAGGCGTCGAACACCGTGGTGAGCGCGCAGCAGCAGCTAGCCGCGGCGAAAAACGGCGTGGCGACGGCGCAGGCCGCGTATCAAAGCGCGCTCGCGACGTACAACGCCGACAAGCAACTGCTGACGAACGGCTACGTCGCGCAGACGCAGTTCGAGCAGGCGCGTTCGGCGTACGTTCAGGCGCAACAGGCGCTCAACACCGCGCGCGAGACGCAGCGCCAGGCGGTGGTCGCGCTGAGCGCGGCGCGTTCGCAAGGCACCAACGCGGAACCGATCCAGCAGCAGGCGATCGCGGCGAACCGTGGATCGCTGGCGGCCGCTCAGGCGCAGGTGCGTTTGCTCGAAACCGAGATCGCGCAGACCAACATCGTCGCGCCGTTCAACGGCGTGGTCACCCAGCGGCTGCTCGACCCCGGCGCGTTCGCGAGTCCGAATCAGCCGGTCGTGCGCGTCTCGCAGGTCGACGCGGTCTACGTGAACGTCAACGTTCCCGACGACGATCTCACGTTCGTGCGCCGCGGAACGCCGGTCTCGTTCACCACCAGCAGTTTGGGAAACAGAACGTATCGGGCATCGGTGATGGACGTCAACGCGACGCCGACGCAGGGGACGCTCTCGTATCGCGCGCGCGTGCGCGTCGCGAATCCGAACGATCTGCTGCGCGGCGGCATGCTCGTCGCCGTGACCGTACGCAAGGAGTTTCATCCTGGTGCGATCGTCGTTCCGCGTGCCGCGGTATTCCAGACCGAGACGGGTTCCAACGTGTTCACCGTGACGAATTTGCCGCCGCCGCCGGCGCGGCGCGCCGGGCGCCGGCGCGCCTCCGGCCGGCGCTCAGAAGGGCCCGCCGGTCAAGCTGATGCAGGCCAAGGTCGTCACCGTGCAGGTCGGCCTGCAAACGGATACGCTGGCCGAGGTGCGCAGCCCCGAGATCAAGCCCGGCTCGACGGTCATCACGACCCGGCCCGACGCGTTGCAGGATCACAGCACGGTCGCCATCGGCGGCCCTGCCGCCGGCCGCGCGGGGCGCAATGATGGCGTCTTCGATCGATGCGCGCGCTCGGCGTCGTCGCGCTGGTCGGCCTCACCGCCGCCGCCGAACCGGCGTTCGCGCAAGCCCCGGCGCCCGCGCCCGCCGCCACCCCGCGAGCGACCTCGACCACCGCACCGGCCGCGACGCCGGCTCCCACCTCGACCTCGCGCTCGCAGACGCCGAGCGCGTTGCCGGGTGCGGCCGGGACGCCGCCGCCCGGCGCGCCCACCGGCCCGACCAATCCGACCGGTGGCACGGCGCTGACCGGCCCGAACTCGATTCCGACCCTGGCGCCGGCCGATCAAGCCGCCCCGCTCCCCTTCCCCGCCTACGGCACGCCGGCGCCGCAATCGTCGCCGGTGCCGGTCTCCGACGTCCCGCAGGTCGTCACGCTGCAGCAAGCGATTCTGATCGCCTACGCGCGCTCGCCGGTGCTCGCGTCGGCCCGAGCGGACGTGGCGATCGCCACCGCTCCGGTTGGGCTCGCCCGCAGCGCGCTGTTCCCGTCGATCTCCGGCAGCGCCACCGAGCTCGCGCGACTACCGTCAGCCCGGCAGCATCGGTAGCGGCAACGGCAGCGGCACCATTACCCAGACCAATCCCATCACCGGGGTGACGACCACGGTCCGAGCCAGTCGGCCCCGCCGTGGTCGACGTCCAACGGCCTCTCGATCGCGCTGCAGCAGCTGATCTTCGACGGCGGCCGCGTCGCCGCGCAGATCAGGAGCGCGCGCGCGACGCAGTCCTCCTCGATCGCGACGTATCAGCGCCAACTGCAGACCGTCGCCTTCAACGTAGCGACGGCGTACTACAACACGCTCGCCGCCGAGCGCCAAACGCAGGTCGCGTTGACGACGGTGCAGTTGGATTTGGTGCAAGAAGCGCTCGTCACGGCGCAGATTCGCGCCGGCACCGAGGCTCGCACCGATCTGTCGACCGCGCAGCTCCCGACGGCGCAGGCCCGCGTCGCGGTCGTCAAAGCGCAGGCGAACCAATACGTGCAGCTCGCGACGTTCGCCAACTCTCTCGGCATCGATGCCGACGCGAACGTGCAGCCCAAGGACGACATCCCGGCGTTGAGCGCGACCTCGGGGACGGTTACCGTCGCACCGTCGTTCCCGACGCCCACCTATCAAACGGCGATGATCCGGGCGACCGCGTTTCGGCCCGACTTGACGGCGCAGCACTACGCGGTGGTCTCCAGCCAGGAGAGCTTGCGGGCCGCGCGGCTCGGCACGTTCCCGAACCTGAGCGGCTCGGCGGACTATGGGACGGCGTCGACCGATCCGTCCGGCGGCTCGTTTCGCAACAGCGGCTCGATCGGCGTCAAGCTGACGATTCCGATCTACGATCAGGGCGTCACCCGCGCGCAGACGGAGCAGGCGCAGGGCCAGCTCGACAAAGCGAACGCGCAGTACCTGATCACGTTGCAGGGCATTCAGCTCAACATTCGCCAGTCGCTGGTCAACCTTATCGCCGCCTACCAGGCGCTGGATCAGACCAACGCGGAGCTGACCAAGGCGCAAGACGTGCTGCAGGGCGACCCAGGCCCAGTATCGGGCCGGCGTCACGACGCTGCCGCTGCTGCTCAACGCCCAGGTCGGGATCACGCAAGCGCTGACCGACGAAGTCACCGCGGTCTATACGGTTCGGCAGGCCGAGCAGTCGCTGCTGTTCGCGGAGGGCGCCAACGCCGCCGGGTGAAGTCCCGCGATCATGACTTCCACCGTCCCGGTTTGGATCGACGATCCGATCAACGCAGCGATCCTCGCGGTGAGCGAGGATCGCTTGGCGGGCTTCCAACTCGATCCGTTCGGCGAGGTCGCCCAGCGCAGCGGCATGACGTCGCGACGGTCCTGGAGCGGATCGTCGCGATGCTGCGTTCCGGGACCATTCGCCGCGTGCGCCAGACGCTGATGGCGACCAACCTCGCCGCCGGCGCGCTATGCGCCTGGCAGGTCCCGGCCGAGCGGCTGTCCGACGCGTTCGATTGGCTCTTCAACGAGGATCCGTTTTCGGGACACGTCGTGATTCGCACGACCGATGCTGCGACGCCCGGTTCGAATTATCGGCTCTGGACGACGCTCAAGGTCCCGCAAGGGTACGCGATCGACAAGCACGCGGCGTTCTTGGCGCGCACGATCGGCGCGGAAGCGTACCGGCTGATGCCCGCGCACCGGTTGTTCGCCCTCGGGGTCGGGCACGTGCGCCGGCGCGGGCTCGAGCCCGGCGCACGGGCCGATCGGCCGGCCGAGGTGATCGTCCCCGAGGTCGTCGAGCTCAGCCCGCTCGAGTGGCGCGTGCTGACGGCGATCAAACGTGAATTCGCCGCCGATGAGATCGTGCGCGACGTTTGGCGTGCTCGCGCGGCTGAGGCCGAGGTCGCGCTCGACGAGTTCGAGCGGATCGGGCAGGACCTCAACGCGCGCGGAGTGATCGGTCGCTTCTCGACCTTCCTCGAGCACGTCAAGCCGAACGCCAACGCCGGCGGTCAGAGCGTGACCCGCTACAACGCGCTGTTCCATTGGAAGGTGGAACCGGGTCGTGAGATCGACGCCGGACGCGAGATCGGGCGGCACTACATCATGACTCACGCGTACTGGCGCGAGGGCGGGCCGGAGTTTCGCGGGGTGAACATCATGGGCGTCGCGCACGGCACCGAGAAAGAGACGATGCTGGCGCACAAGGCCGCGATCGACGCGCACCTGCGCGAAGCCGGGATCGGCTTCGACTACACCAACGTGTTCTGGGGCGGGCGCAGCGAGATCAAACCGTCCGAGATCGCGCCGCAGGCGTATCGCGATTTCTGCGCTCGTTTCGGCCTCGACCCGGAGTCGATGCGGTGAGCGCCCGGAGGCTCCTCGCGGCGGGCGCTCTTATAGCGCTCGCCTTTTCCGGTTGCACGCGAGTCGGCGACACGGGCGCGCTCGAGGAGGCGCCAGCGGCCACGCCGATCGGCTCGTGCTGGGCACGATCGCGGATCCGAAGGGACTCAACCCGGCGTTCGCCAGCGCGACGCCGACGCTCGAGCTCTCGGCGCTGCTGTTCTCGTACACTGTGCGCTACGACGATCATGCGCGGCCCGTGGCGGACGCCGTGAGCGAGATTCCGACGCTCGCCAACGGCGACGTGTCGAAAGACGGCCTCACGCTCAAGTACAAGCTGCGCCACGGGATCAAGTGGCACGACGGACAGGGCGAGCTGACCTGCACCGACATGCGCTCGACCTGGAAGATGATGGTCAACCCGAAGAACGTCATCGACACGACGACCGGCTGGGATGCGATCAAGGGCGTCGACTGCACCGACCCCTACGTGGCGATCGTGCACATGAAGCACGTCTACGCGTGGTTCCTGCAGCAGCTCTGGAGCGTCAACGGCAACTCGCCGATTCTGCCGGCGCACATCATCGACAAGTACAACGACGACAAGGGCAGCATGAATCAGGCGCCGTTCAACTCGGCACCGGTCGGCAGCGGCCCGTACAAGTTCGTGTCGTGGGAGCGCGGCAGCGAGATCCGGCTCGAGGCGTTCCCCGACTACTTCCTGGGCAAGCCGAAGATCGCCGAGATGGTCTACAAGATCATCCCCGACGGCAACACGCTCGCGACGCAGGTGCAGACGCACGAGATCGACATCGCATGGAACCTCCCCGTGGCGCAGTACAGCCGGCTCAAAGCGGCTCCGGGCGTCACGGCGATCGCGCCGGTCGTCTACATCTTCGATCATCTCGACTTCAACCTGGCGCGCCCGCTGTTCGCGGACGTCCGCGTCCGCCGCGCGTTGACGTATGCGATCGATCGCCCCGGAATGCTCGACAAGCTCCAGCACGGCTTGGGCGAGCTGTCCGACACGTTTCTGGATCCGACGCTCTACAAGGACGCGTACGACCCGAGCGTGGTCAAGTACCCGTACGACCTCAAGCGGGCCGAAGCGTTGCTCGACAGCGCCGGATGGCACCGCGGTCGGGACGGGATCCGCGCGAAAGACGGACAGCGGCTGGCGTTCCAGGTGGCGGTCAACGCCGAATCGACGACCGGGCGTTTGATCCAAACGCAGGTGCAAGCGTACTGGCGCACCTTGGGCGCCGACGTCGAGGTCAAGAACTACCCGTCGTCACTGTACTTCGACCAGACCGTGCGCGGCGTCTTGGCGGCGGAAAGTACGACGTCGCCCTCTACGCTTGGGCCGGCGCCCCTGAGGTCGATCAAAGTGCGATCTACTCGGCGCACTTCATGCCCCCGCACGGCCAGAACTATCCGCGCTGGAAGAACGCCCGGGCGACGGCGGCGATGGACGACGCGAACGGGACGGTCGATCCCGCGCGACAGATCGCCGACTACAAGATCGTGCAGCAAGAGTTCGCCAAGGACGACCCGTCGATCATCCTGTGGTTCCGCCGGTACGTGATCAGCTACCCGAGCGACCTCAAGGACTTCACCTCGACGCCGGTGATCACGACGCCGTTCTGGGATCCTTGGGTGTACCATTTCTGACCGGCGAGCAGCGCGCTTCGCGATCGCGGCGCTGGCGCTGCTCGCGTGCGCGGCGCTGCCCGGACCGACGGCGGTGCGCGCCGCGCGATCAACAACGCCATCCGTACACGATCCCGCACGTGCTGCGCTATGCGACCGGTGAGGACATCGTCGGGTTGAACCCGCACCTCAACCAACAGCTCACGCTTTCGTTCATGTCGTCGAACACGATGGCATGGCTGCTCAAGTACGATCGCCGCGACCGGCCCGTCCCGGAGCTGGCGCTGGCCGTGCCGTCGCGCGCGAACGGCGGGATCTCGCCGACGGCAAGACGATCACCTATCACCTGCGACGCGACGCGAAATGGTCCGACGGCGTGCCGTTCACCGCCGACGACGTCCGCTTCTCGGTCGGCGTCGTGCTGAACCCGGCGAACAACGAGGGAACGCACCAGGGTTTCGACCAGATCGCGCGCGCTCGACACGCCGGACAAGTACACGGTCGTGTTCCATCTCGTCCGGCCCGTACAGTGGTTTCTACGTCAACTTCTTCAGCTCGGGCGGCGCCAATCCGTGCATTCTGCCCAAACACTTGCTGTCGGGCCTCGCGTCGATCAACAACGCACCGTACAACGCGCTGCCGGTCGGGATCGGCCCCTTCAAGTATGCATCCTGGAAGCGGGCCGACAGCGTCGAGCTCGTTCCCGATCCGTACTACTTCGGCCGCAAGCCCAAGCTGCAGCGGGTGATCTTCAAGATCGTGCCCGACCGCAACACGATGGTGACGCTGCTCAGCACGCACGAGCTCGACCTCTGGCTGCCCGTGCCGGCCGCGTACTACGATCGGGTTCGAACGCTGCCCGGGATACGAACGCTGCGCCAAGCCTCGTACGCCTACAACCACCTCGACTTCGAGCTGCAGCACGGTGCGCTGGCCGATCTGACGGTGCGCCGGGCGCTGCGGCTGGCAACCGACCGGGCGACGATCCTGGCCAAGATCCGTCACGGCGTCGGCTTCCTGCAAGAGACGATCTTTCCGCCCGGCCATCCGCTGCACGTCGACGTTCCGCGCGTCCCGTTCGATACCGCGGCCGCGAACCGTTTGCTCGACGCCGCCGGCTGGAAGCGCGACCCCGACGGAGTTCGCTCGAAGAACGGGCGGCGGCTCGACTTCGACGTCGCGACCGTGGCGGGCATCCAGGACACCGACGCGATCATCGAGCTGATCCGCCCGGCCTGGGCACAGATCGGCGCGCGCCTCGAGGTGAAGCATTATCCCTCGCCGCTCTTTTTCGCGCCCGCGAACACCGGCGGGATCATCTACGCGGGCAAATACGACGTCGCGTTCTATGCGTGGTTCACGCCGCCCAACGGGGACGTGGCGAACCTCTTCGCCTGCGACCGCGTGCCGCCCAAGGGTCAGAACCTGGTGCGCTGGTGCAATCCGGACGCCGACCGCGCCATGCACCGCTTCTCGCGCAGCTACGACGCGGCGGAGCAACGCGCCGCATCGCGCACGCTCCAGATCGACCTCGTCCGCGACGTGCCGACCGTCGTTCTCGACGCGCGAGAGGACGTCTACGCGTTCAACGATGACCTGCACGGCTTCGCCCCGAACCAAGTCACCCCGTTCGACGACCTCGTCGACGCCGACATATGAGGAGCCTTCGGTGAACAGAACACTCGCGATCGCGACGGCGGCGCTGCTGCTGGCCGGCTGCACCAAGACGGGCGGGGAGGGATCGGGCACCGCGGGCGGCGGCCAGTCCGTAACGCACAAGAACCCGTACACGATCCCGCACACGCTGCGCATCGGCGACACTCAAGACTTCGACAACCTCAACCCGCACCTGGCGACGGCGCTGATCTTGGGCAACCTCAGCCTGCTCACCGAAGCGTATCTGGTGCGGTACGGCCACGACAACCGCCCGATCCCCGAGCTGGCGACCATCGTTCCGACCCCGGCCAACGGCGGCGTGAGCAAAGACGGTTTGACGATCACCTGGCATCTGCGCCACGGCGTCAAATGGTCCGACGGCGCGCCCTTCAACGCCGATGACGTCGTCTTCTCGACCAACGTGGTGAACAACCCGGCCAACAACGAGGTCGGTCGCGACGGCTGGGATCTCATCACGAAGATCGACGAACCCGACAAGTACACCGTCATCTATCATCTCAAGAAGCCGTACTCGGGCTATCTGCCGACGTTCTTCGGCTCGGCGGGCGCGAACCCGTGCGTATTACCCAAACACATCCTGGGCGGCCTGCCGAACATCAACACCGCGCCGTACAACAGCAAGCCGATCGGGATCGGGCCGTTCCGCTACGTCGAGTGGATCCGCGGCGACCACCTCACGCTCGAGGCGAACCCCTATTACTGGCGCGGCCAGCCGAAGATCAAGAAGATCATCTACAAGATCATCCCCGATCGCAACACGCTGCTCACCCAGCTGCAGACCGGCGAGGTCGACATGTGGAACTACGTGCCGCCGGCCTACTACGACCGCGTGCACGCGCTGTCCAACGTCGCCACCTTCCGCGGGTCCGAGCTTCTTGTACGCGCACGTCACCTTGAACACGAGTCACCCGGCGCTGCGAGAGAAAGCCGTGCGCCAGGCCCTGCGGCTCGCCACCGACCGCAAGCTGCTGCGCGACAAGATCAACCACGGCATCGGCATCATGCAGGAGAGCATGGTCACCCAGGCCAGCCCGCTCGCCCCCAAGCTGCCGCTGATTCCGTACGACGTCGCCAAAGCCAATCAGATGCTCGACGAGGCCGGCTGGAAGCGCGGCGCGGACGGGATCCGGGCCAAGAACGGCGTGAAGCTGGCGCTCGACTTCGCGGCCGCGGCCGGCAATCAGGACGTCGACGCGCGCATCGAGCAGATGCGCACGATGTGGCAGCAGATCGGCGTCGCGATCACCGTCAAGCACTACAACACCGGGCTGTACTTTCAAGTCACCGGCGGGATCGTCTACGGCGGGAAGTTCGACGTGACCACGTTCTCGTGGCAGATGACGCCCGACGGCGACCTCAACCCGCAGACTTCGTGCACGCTCTTTCCGCCCAACGGCCAGAACCTTTCGCGGCTGTGCGACCGGAAGCTTCAGCCGTTGCTGGATGAGGAGAAGACCGCGTACGACGAGTCCAAACGTAAGGCGGTCATCGCCAAGGCGGCGCCGATCATCGTCGACGACACCGGTTTCTTCGTGTTGTACGGCCTCGAGGACGTGCACGCGTACAATAGCGACCTCACCGGCTGGCACCCCAACAACACGACGCCCTACGACGACTTCCTCAACGTCGACATCTAGGTAGGGCGTCGCCGGCGGCCGAGCACGATCGCGACGCCGAGCACGATGCAGCCGGCCAGGGGAATCGCGCGCAACGCGCCCCAGGCCGGCACGCGCGCGTCGAGGCCGCCCGCGTGCTGTTCGCGCGGCCCAGACCTCGACTCGCGTCGGCGCCGGCGGGCGCGCGATAGGCGGCGGGCAGCGCGTCGGGCCAAGTCGGCGCGGGAAAGGCGCGGGCCAGCGGGATCGCGCCGCACGCCAGTACCAGCAACGCGACGAACGGCGCGAGATCGGCGCGCGTCGTTCGGTCGCCGCGCCCCATCACCACGAACGTGCATGCCGCCGCGGCGGCCAGCGCGAGGATCTGGGCGCCCGCCGCCGGACGCTGCGCGATCCCCAGCCAGTCGACCGCGATCATCGCCGTCGCGACGCCGGCCCAGACGCGCGCCGCGCCCGCGCGCGCACAGCGCGAGCAGATACAGCGGGATCAGCTCGAGCGACGAAGTCGTGCTCGTGGAAGAACGGGACCGCGAACGGAAACGCGGCGATCGCGAGCAGCGTGCCGTCGCGCGGCGCGAGCCGCAGCCGTACGGTGACGACGATCGTCGCGGCGACGGCGAGCAGCGCGCAACCGTAGCCGGTCGCGCGTCGCGACCGGATCGGCCGCGCCGAACGCCGCCGCGATCGCCGCGGGCGTGTGCTGGATCGTGATGAACCGCTCGGCATGGGCGTGATCCGCCAGCCGCGCCGCGTAGGCCGACGCGCCGTGCAGACCGCCCCCGGCCCACAGCGTGAGCACCGCGAACGCGACGGCGCCCAGCGCGGCGCAGAGCAGCGCGGTGCGGTCGCGCATGCGCGCGATCAGCACCAGCGCGAGGTTCGGTTGCGCCGCCGCGAACAGCGTCGCGAGCGCCCCGCCGACGATCCAGCGGCGCTCGTAGGCGACCAGCGCGCCGGCGATCCCGCCCGCGGCGACGAGCGCGACCTGGCCCAGCGCGAACGCACTCGTCCCCGGCCCGCTCGCGATCCCGAACGCCGCCGCGCGCGACGAGCGCGCCGACGCGCCGCGTGCCGGCGAGCGCGAGCACGGCCAGAAAGAGCGCCGCGTATCCCGCCGCCAGAATCGCGTACCAGCAGCGCAGCGCGATCGGGTGCGGCAGCCGGGCGAGCGCACCGAACAGCGGGAGCGCGGCCGCCGGCCCGACGTACGGCAAGAGCTCGTCGCGGGCCGCGTCGACGCCGTCGATCCGTCGCTCGACGTTCCACACCGCGCGCGACCACGGATCGCCGCCCGCATTCCACACGGCGCCGGCGGCGTAGTAGGCCTCGAAGTCGCGCCCGAAGGGACCCTGCGTCGGCGGTGGGCGCAGCAACGAGTACGCCAGCACGGCGGCGAGCAGCGCGCCGGCCAGTGCGAGGTTACGTCGCAGCGTAGAGCCCGAGCCGCTCGACCCGGCCGTCGTTACCCATCACGTAGGCGACCCCGCCGGGGAAGCGCGCTTCGTAGGTTTCGGCGAAGATGACCGGCGCCGGCCCGCCGACGGCGGTAACGTACCGTGCGTCGAGCGCGGCGGTTGACGCACCCAGCGCGACGTCGCCCGGCGAAAGCCGCAGTGCGCCGAAGTCGCGTGCCGCCAAGGTCGGCGCGCGATCGAGCTTCGGGAGATAGCACTCGAGCGCGACCAAGACCGCGGCGGAATAGAACAGGCTCAAGAAGATGCGTTGCCCGCCGTCGCGCGCCGCGTACGTGTGCCAGCCGCGTATCGGGTAGGCAAAGCCCACGCCGAACGCGTGCTCGACCGCAGCGCGCGTCGTCGTGCCGACCGCGAACACGAGGCGCTCGGTGGCCAGGACGACGGGCCGCTCGAGCGGCGCCGGCGGCACGTTGCGCCGAGCGCGGTTCGCCTCGTACACGCGGGCGAGGATCTCGACCGCTCGCTGCATCGCGAAATCCGGCGCCGCGGGTTGCGGCGGTTCCTCGTCGGGCTTCACGTGTGATTCGTGAGATGATGCGGATCGAGGTTCGTCGCAGCCGCGCCGGCGCCGGCGATTCCGAGCAGCACGAAGTACGCGACGGCGATGATCAGGCGCTGCCGCCCGGAGACGATCTGGATCGTCGGATCGACGATGCCGCGAAACGCCGCGATCCCGCGCGGGATCGACGATACGAGCACGAGCAGCACGATCACGATGGTGAAGATCGAGAACTGCCGCAGGTACACCAGCACGCCGACCAGCAGCACCGCGCCGACCAGCCAGATGCGTCCGTCGATCGCGCCCGCGACGCGTCCGCCGTCCAACGGTATCGCCGGGATCAGATTGAACAGGTTCAGGAAGAAGCCGAAGTAGGCGGCCGCGATCCAGAAGTTCTCGCCGGTGCTCAACCCGTAACCCCAACAGATCGCCGCCGCGGCGACGCCGAACACCGGACCCATGATCGCGGCGAACGCGTTACTGGCCGGGTCCCTCGACATCGGCGAGCTGACGAACGCGCCGAGCCCCGGGATGAAGGCCGGCAGCGATGCCGGGATGCCGAGGTTGCGGAAGGTCAGATAGTGGCCCAGTTCGTGCACCGCGAGCAGCGCAACGAGGACGATGCCGAACTTCCAGCCGAAGAAGAGCGCGTAGAAAATGATCGACAAGAACATCGACCCGAAGCTCACCAGGAGCTTGGGTGCCAAGACCAGCCACTTCAGCGAGCCTAGCGCCAGCAGGGCCGCCTTGAACTTCAACGCCGCGGCGCCGAGCGCGACCAGGATCCCCCCGGCGGTTCGCGCACCGGGGCGGCCGTGCGGCTGCCGAGGCTGCCGGAGGCGCTCGTCGTCATCATGCATCAGCCGCTAGTTCTCGCTCCGGCCGTCCCGCTCCGCGAGTGGCGCCCGGAACTGCCGCCAGGAGACTTGCGTCGATCTCCTTGCACTGGACCGCCCACGACTACGACGAGGTCTTTCCGGCCTACCATTTCTGCATCAGCCGGCCCGACGACGTGCTGGTGCACCACACCCATGACCTGCGCGAGAACATGCGCGACGTGAAACTCGAGCCCGAACGCCCCTATGCGCCGCACACGCGCGGCCGCAATGCGTGGTCGATCGGCCTCTCCGTCGCCGCGATGCAAGGCTCGACGCCGGCGGACTTCGGACCCTATCCGATCACCGCCGGGCAGATCGAGGGCCTGTGCCGGGTCGCCGCGACGCTGGCCGGAGTTCTACGGCATAGACGTCGCCGCGATCCGCACGCATGCCGAGGCCGCCCTCCAGGACGGCTACTTCGGCGCGGGCGACAATACGCTGCGCTGGGACATCGCGCGCTTCCATCCGTCGCCGGAGCCGCTCGAGCCGGCGGAAGCCACCGCGGCCGGCGACGTATTTCGCCGCCGTATCGCCGAGTTGATCGTGCGCGCGCACTGAACGCGGCGGACGCGCTGTCCGTCGCGGCCGCGTTCGGGATCGACACCCGGGGCGCAGCCGTTACGCCGTTGCACGGTGGCTATTCCAATCAGATGTGCGGCTCGACGCGCGTGCCGGCCGGTTCGTCGTCCGGCGCTACGGCAGCTTGCACGTGACGCGGGCCGCGATCGCGTTCGAGCACGCCGTCGCCGGCCACGCGGCGGCGCGCATGCGCGAGGTCGTTGCCCCGCTGCGCGACGGCACGGGGCGCTCGATCGTGACGGCGCCCGACGGCGGCCCGGCCGCGGTGCTGCCGTTTATCGACGGCCGGACCGGGCGGCGCGACCTCGCGAGCGCGCGCGCCGCCGCCGGCGTGCTCGCGCGCTTCCATCGCGCGATGCGCGACGTGCACGTCGCGGGCGGGATGCGCAGCACGCGCTTCTTGGGGGCGCTGGCGTGGTTGCGCGAACGTTTCGCGCGTTTCGCCGCCGACCCGCTGACGGCACGTAAGGTCGACTGGGACGCGCTGATCGTGGCGGTGACGGCGGCGACGGCGCGGGTCGCGCCGCGCGCCGCGGGGCTGCCGCTCGTCGTCGTGCACGGCGATCCCAATCCCGCCAACGTGGTCTCCGGAGAGGCGGGCGAGGTGCGCGGCTTGATCGACTTCGACTTCGCCCATGAAACCGAGCGCGTCTACGACCTGGGAACGCTGCTCGACGAGTTCTGCCGGGCGGACGACGACGCGCCGCTGGACGTCGCCCGCATCGCGCCCGTCGTCGAAGCGTACGTCGTGCAAGCGCCGCTCGCGCCGGGAGAACGCGAGCTCGTCGCCGAGGCGATGCTGCGGCGCGCGGCCACCCTGGCCTGGTACGTTGCCACGCGGCACGGCGACCGCATCCCCGGCGACGTCGGCGGCGCGCCTCGCTACGCCGCGCGCGCCGCGGAGATCCTCGCTCGGTCCGGCATGATTCGCGAGGCGGCGGGTGGCTGAGACGGGTAATGCTCCGGACGGAAGTGATGAGATGAAGCGGATCGTGGTTCTGGGCGGCGGGTTCGCCGGCGTCGCCGTCGCGCGCCGGCTCGAGCGCAAGCTTCGCCGCGATGAGGCGGAGATCGCGATCGTCAGCCGCGACAACTTCACGCTCTTCACGCCGATGCTGCCGGAGGTCAGCTCGGGCGGTCTGGAAGCGCGTCACGTGGCGACGCCGGTGCGCGCGCAACTGCGCCGCACGCAATTCGTGCTGGGTGAGGTCGGCGAAATCGACCTGTCGGCGCGCTGCGTCGAAGCGCGGCATCCGCTCACCGGTGCGACGACGCGGCTGGAGTACGATCATCTCGTCCTCGCGCTGGGCAGCGTCACGTCGACGTTCGGGATCCCCGGCGTGGCGGAGCACACCCTCGCGCTCAAGACGCTCGAGGATGCGGAGACCTTGCGCAATCGCGTCGTCGCGGCGCTCGAACAAGCGGTCGTGACGCCGCCCGGCGCGCAGCGCGAGCGGTTGCTGACGTTTGCCGTCGTCGGCGGCGGTTACACGGGGTGCGAATGCGCGGGCGAGCTGGTCGACTTCTTCCACTCGATCTTGCGTTTC